>NZ_RCZH01000013.1 GCF_006438875.1 Flavobacterium pectinovorum | reverse complement strand
TTGATATGTAAATACACCAACTTGCCTCTCAGAGGAAAGTCCTGAATTGTAATCTCATCTTGAAAACCCTTTGATACTAATTGAAGATTATTAAACTCTTCTGGAGGTTTAGAATTCTCTTCAAAATAGAGGTGTAATATTTCTTCGCTATTAGTAGATGAAACTACTTCAAAATGTTCTACTAAAAAATCAGGAAGCATAAACTTCAAAAGTTCTATAGGGGTCATATAAAATTCTTAGATTACAAAGTTCTTATTTTATTTTGACATTTCCTCCCCAGGTTTTGAGATTGATCCATATTCCACATTCCTAACTCTAATTTTAATATTTCTCTACAACAATATGTATTGATCCAGAAATGCAGAGCCCTGAGAATTGGTTATTTGAAAAATACTTTATACTTATGGTGATAAAGCGATTCTCCGTGAAGTAATTGTAGGACATATATAATATTTGTTTTCTTAGATTTTATACTTTTGTTGCTCTTGCTAAAATTAAACGAATACGCATTATGAATAATATTTTCAATAAAGAGGTTTGTGATGAATTTATAAATCGAATCAATAAACTTAATCCAAATTCGGTAGGCCTTTGGGGAAAAATGAACGTTTCTCAAATGCTGGCACATTGCAATGTATCTTATGAAATGGTTTATGACAACATTCATCCTAAGCCAAATGCATTGATGAAATTAATATTAAAAACGCTTGTAAAAAACAAAGTAGTAGATGACAAGCCATATCCTCGAAATAATAGAACCGCACCACAGTTTATAATTAAAGGTGATCGTAATTTTCGTTTTGAGAAAGATCGATTAATTGTCTACATTAGAAAAACGCAAGAATTAGGGGAAAGAGAATTTGAAGGAAAAGAATCTCATTCTTTTGGTAAATTAAGCTCAAAGGAATGGAATAATATGTTTAGGAAACACGTAGAACATCATTTAAGTCAATTTGATGTTTAATCATATATCCTTAATCTGATTTTATGAGAGTATATATTATATTTATTTTGTTATTGCTGGGATTATCTTCAAATGCTCAGCAACAGGATGTGAAGAAAACTATTGAGTTTTTTTTCGAGGGTTTCCATCAAAAGACACAAACAAATTAAAATCAGTTTGTTCTGAAAAGATAATTTTGCCATCTATTGGTGAAAAGCAAAACAAAAGGAAATAAATTATCTAATGAGAAAGTGTAAGTGAATTTTATAAATCTATTACAACGATTCCCACAAATGTTAAATTCAACGAGAAAATACTAAGTTATAATATTCAAATTGATGGGACTATGGCACATGTTTGGGCTCCGTACGAATTTTATTTGAATAACAAGCTGAGTCATACTGGAGTAAATACCTACTTTATTCAAAGAAAAAGATATATGGAAAATTATTTATCTGATTGATCCGAGAAGAAAATAGATTCTTTCCTAAATTACTTCTGTTAGATAATATTGACAATTATCTGCGATAAGACATTCTTCACATTTAGGTTTTGGCCTGCAGGTTTCTCGTCCTAAGAAAGAAATTGCCATCCCGATTTCTGACCAAATATTTTTCGGTAAAACTTGCATCAAGTCTTTTTCTACTTTAATTCCATCTTTAGCTTCTTTTATTATTCCAATTCTTGGCGCTACACGAATTACGTGTAAATCGGCAATAATACCTTCTGCAGGTTTATTTGTTTCTCTAAGAATAACGTTTGCAGATTTTCTTCCAATACCTTTTAAAGCCGTCAATTCCTTCATATTTAAAGGAATATCTTTGTCATTTTTAATGGTTTTCGCAATTTCCAGAAGCCATTGCGCTTTTGTTGGATAATTTCGAACCTTACTAATGTACGGTATAAATGTTTCGGAATCTGTTTTTGATAGACTATTTAGTGTTGGATATTTTTCAAATAAAGCAGGTGCAATTTTATTAATATTGGCATCAGAATCCTGAGCAGATAAAACGACCATAACTAATAACTGATATGTATTTTGATAGTCTAAAGGATGTTTTTTACCTTTGTATTTCTCCAATATTGGTGCAAGTTTCGTTTCCCAATTAGATGTTTCTCCAAATAAATCCATTTTTGTTTTCTTTAGAATTAAATAATTAAAATTGTAACTATCACAAAATTAATTAGTTTTGATGAATTCTAGTACTTTTTTAATTACATTTTGATTTCCTAATATTTTTCTATGCCCTAATCCATCAGTCAAATATAAAGTCCCGCTCTCAAGTTGTTGATAAATATGAATCCCAGCTTTCACAGGAACTTCAGGATCATCATTGTCGTGTATTACCAAAACAGGAATTTTTACTTTCTGAGCTGCTTTATAGGCTGAGAAATCATCCATTTTTACCTGATATTTATTTTCAAAAAGGTCACGGAGACGATCACTTATTTCCTGTTTTAAGCCAAGTTTTATGACGAAATCATCCAATATATCCTGAACAATATCTCCACTTCCAATTACTATAGCTTGATTTACCTTAAGTCCGTCTTTTATTGCATTTAGAACCGACATTCCGCCTAATGAATGCCCAATTGCGATTTCAAAAGGACCATATTGCTTTTCTATTTCTAAGATAGAAGCTATAAATTCGGACATTATTGTGGTTTTTCCTTCAGATTTTCCATGTGCCGGAGCATCAAAACTAATAGTAGAATATCCAAGTTTTATAAGTTCATCGGCTATTTTAAATAATTGTGTGCCTCGTCCTGACCAACCATGAACTAATAGAATTTTTCGATCACTTTCTCCATAGTGATAGGTTACAATGCTTCGGTTAATTACAGGAACATAAATTGTTTTTTGAATGCTTTTCTGATCCATCTCAAACTCACGTTTGGGAACCTTATGTTTTATTGGTGTGGTAAAAAGTTTTGCTGCATACGACGTAACTAATTTGGTTGAAATAAAAGCGCATATTTTACAAGATACAATTATAAACTGCGGAATTTCTAATGATTTAGTAGGATTAGTTGCCTTTTTTGTCATATCAATAAATTTTATTTCAGGGCTGGATTATGCTTATTTTTTCCTAAATTTAAAAAACATAAAAGTAGCACATTAATAAATGTTTACTGAAAAAAATAATTCACAAATTACTATTTAATACGTTTATAAATTTTTAGCATGGAAATATTTCATATCAGTGCAGAATGTTATCCAATGGCAAAGGTTGGCGGCTTGGCAGATGTAGTAGGTGCTTTGCCTAAATATCAGACTAATGCGGGGCATGACGTTAGAGTTGTTGTACCTTGTTATGATACAAAATTTAGAAGGGAAAATGATTTTGATTGTGTTCATTGGGGAAGTGTTAAGTTGGGAAATTTTAATTTTCCGTTCAGTGTTTTAAAAGAAACAACAAATAAATTGGGTTATGAGTTATATCTAATAGAAATCGATGAATTATTCAATCGCCCCAATGTATATGGATATGAAGATGATATAGAGCGTTTTTTATCTTTTCAAATAGCAACTTTGGATTGGATTTTAGCACGTGAAACAGTTCCTGATGTTATTAATTGTCACGATCATCACACGGGTGTAATTCCGTTTTTGATAAAATATGCTTTTAAATATGAAAGTATAAATACTGTAAAAACGGTGATCACGATTCATAATGGTTTGTATCAAGGATGGTTTGGCTTTGATAAGTTACATTATTTACCGGAATTCGATTTGATTCATATTGGATTCTTAGAATGGAATAATTCTTTAAATTCTTTGGCTGTTGCCATTAAATGCGCTCATGCTGTTACAACTGTTTCTCCAAGTTATCTGAACGAGATAAATATCTCAGCTAATGGATTAGAAGATTTATTTAATTCTGTACGTTATAAATCAAAAGGAATTTTAAACGGAATCGATATTGAAGTATGGGATCCTTTGAAAGATTCAATGATTACTGAAAATTACTCGATCGATACTTTCGAAAAAGGAAAACAAAAGAATAAAGAAATGCTATGCGAACAATTTGAATTAGATCCTACTAAGCCTTTGTTTAGTTTTATTGGTCGATTGTTTGAAGAAAAAGGAGGGGATTTACTGCCTCAGGCTTCTGCACTAGCCTTATCTGAGAATTTCGAAAATATTAATGTTTTAATTTTAGGATCAGGAAATTCTGTTATAGAAGAACAATTATTGCAATTGCGGAATGATTATATTGGCAATTACAATGTTTTTATTGGTTATAACGAAGAATTGGCTCATTTGATTTATGCTGGCTCAGATTATATTTTGATGCCTTCTAGAGTGGAGCCTTGTGGATTAAATCAAATGTATGCTTTGCGTTATGGAACCGTTCCTATTGTGAGAAGAACAGGTGGATTGCGAGATACTGTAATTGACTTTGGTGATAATGGAAACGGAATATGTCATGATCAGGCTTCCGTTGGTGATATTTGTTATTCTATAAATCGTGCTGTCAAGTTGTATGACGATAAAATAAATTTTAATAAAATAGTAAAAAAGGGAATGGCAACAGATCATTCCTGGGAAAGAGTTTGCCAAGAATATATCGAGATATACAACCTAATAATTGAGAAAAATGAAATTTAAAAAGAAAAATGTAGTTGCTATTATTTTAGGAGGAGGACAAGGATCACGTTTGTTTCCGTTAACAGAAACAAGGTCAAAACCTGCAGTTCCAATTGGTGGAAAATACCGATTGGTTGATATTCCGATTTCAAATTGTATCAATTCTGATATTTTTAAAATATTTGTTTTGACGCAATTCAACTCAGCATCTTTGAATGCGCATATTAAAAACACCTTTAATTTTAGCATTTTCAGCCAGTCATTTGTTGATATTTTAGCAGCAGAACAAACTCCGGATAATCCAACGTGGTTTCAGGGAACTGCCGATGCTGTTCGACAATGTATGTCACATTTTTTGAAACATGAATTTGATCACGCATTAATTTTGTCTGGTGATCAGTTGTATCAGATGGATTTTAATGAAATGCTGGAAGCTCATATTGCTGCCGATGCTGCTATTTCGATAGCCACTCTGCCAGTAAATGCTAAAGACGCACCTGAATTTGGAATCCTGAAAACTAACCATGAAAGTTGTGTAGAAGCTTTTATTGAGAAACCTGACGCATCACTTTTGCCGCAATGGGAATCTGAAGTTAGCGAGCAAATGCAGGAAAAAGGTAAAAAATATTTAGCCTCAATGGGAATCTATATTTTTAACCGTCAATTATTAGAGGATTTAATGGCTGATCCGGAAACGAAAGATTTTGGAAAAGAGATCATTCCGCAGGCTGTCGGAAAACATAAAATTTTGAGTTATCAGTATGAAGGATATTGGACAGATATTGGAAATATTGAATCTTTCTTTGAAGCAAATATTGGTTTAACGGCAGATATTCCTGAATTCAATTTATTTGATAACGACAATAAAATTTTCACAAGGCCAAGATTATTACCACCATCTAAATTTAGAAATTCAATTATCAATCAATCCTTAATTTCTGAAGGCTGTATTATCAATGCTAAGGAAATAAAAAGTTCTGTGATAGGTATTCGTTCCAGAATAGGCGCAGGGACTGTTCTTGAAAATTGTTATGTAATGGGTAATGATTTTTATCAGGATCTTGACGAATTGAATCATGAGGCAAGTATCAATAAAATTCATGTTGGAATTGGCGAAAACTGTTTTATAAATAACGCTTTGGTTGATAAAAATGTTCGAATAGGAAACAACGTTCATATTAACGGTGGTAAGCATTTGGATAATTTTACAAATGAATTATACAGTATAAAAGACGGAATTGTTGTTGTTAAAAAAGGAGCAATTTTATCGGACAATTTTAGAATTGAATAAGATTAAAAAAAAATCAATGGAATAATCCCAAATTCCAATTATAAAAACCAAGTATGAATAAAGTTATCACGCATTCTCTCTTTACTGATTTTGATATTGATTTATTCAAAGCCGGAAAACACTTCAAATTATACGAAAAATTAGGAGCGCATTTAATTGAAGTTAACGGAGTAAAAGGCGTTTATTTTGCGGTTTGGGCTCCAACATCTGAATCTGTTTCAGTAGTTGGCGATTTTAATTATTGGACAGGAGGCGAGCATTTATTGCAGGTACGCTGGGATTCTTCAGGTATATGGGAAGGATTTATTCCGGAAATTACAAAAGGAGCACTTTATAAGTATAAAATTCAATCGAGTATTAATGGAATTGTAACCGAAAAAGCAGATCCATTTGCTTTGTATTGTGAAAAACCACCTCATACTGCTTCTGTAGTTTGGGATTTGGATTATAACTGGAAAGACGAAAAATGGATGCAGACTCGTCAGGAGAATAATGCTCTCGATAAACCTTATTCGGTTTATGAAGTGCATTTAGGTTCTTGGAAACGTGGGGATAACAATCGTTTTTTGACTTATTTAGAACTGGCGGACGATTTAGTAAAATATGTAAAAGAAACGGGTTTTACTCATATCGAATTTATGCCAATTATGGAATATCCCTATGATCCTTCATGGGGTTATCAATTAACCGGATATTTTGCTCCGACTTCTCGTTTTGGGAAACCGCAGGATTTTATGGTCTTGGTTGATAAATTACATCAGGCGGGTATTGGTGTGATTCTGGACTGGGTTCCGTCACATTTTCCGGACGATGCACATGGTTTAGGTTTCTTTGACGGATCTAATTTATATGAGCATCCGGATCGCCGTAAAGGATATCATCCGGATTGGAAAAGCCTAGTTTTTAATTATGGGCGTAATGAAGTCAGGGCTTTTTTAATAAGTAATGCTGTTTTTTGGCTACAGCATTATCATGTCGATGGCTTGAGAGTTGATGCCGTTGCTTCTATGTTGTATCTTGATTATTCTCGAAATGAAGGCGAATGGGAACCTAATATTTATGGTGGAAGGGAAAACCTTGATACCATTAGTTTTCTTAAAGAATTTAACGAAGTAATCTATGCTAATTTTGATGGAGTTCAAACTATTGCTGAAGAAAGCACTTCTTTTCCTATGGTTTCCAGACCTACGTTTACGGGCGGTTTAGGTTTTGGAATGAAATGGATGATGGGTTGGATGCACGATACTTTAAAATACTTTCAAAAGGACACCGTTTATAGAAAATACCATCAGAATGATTTGACATTTTCGATGACTTATGCTTTTACGGAAAATTTTATGTTACCGTTTTCTCATGATGAAGTGGTTTACGGAAAGAAATCTATTGCCAATAAAATGCCGGGTGACGAATGGCAGAAATTTGCCAATTTAAGATTGCTTTACGGTTATATGTTCACACATCCCGGAACTAAACTCTTATTTATGGGATCTGAATTTGGACAAAGTGACGAATGGAATTTTGAAAAAAGCTTAGACTGGCATTTACTGCAATATGACTATCATTCCGGAATTAAAAAAGTAATTACAGATTTGAATCAGTTGTATAAATCCAGTCCTGCATTATATGAAAAACAATTTACTGGCGAAGGTTTTGAATGGATTAATTATTCAGATCATCAAAACGCTGTTTTATCTTATATCCGAAAAGGAAATCATCACAATGAAAATCTAGTTGTAGTTTGTAATTTCACGCAAGTGGTTAGAGAGAATTATAGAATAGGAATTTCACAGAAAGGAAAGCTGGAACAAGTTTTTAATAGTGACGCAACAATTTACGGCGGAAGCAGTGTTGGAAACTCCAAGTCAATAAAAATAGAAAATACACCTTATGACGGCAGGGATTTTTCTGTTGAATTAATTTTGCCGCCTTTAAGCGTTACGGTTTATTCGTTTGGATAAAAAAACAATGGCTTTTTAGAATGTCATTTTATCAGTTTAGCGTTTTTAAATTATCGAATTGGCGATTTTTTGAGATGTAATTTAGGACTCATTCAGAAAAAACGTTTTCGTGAATAATCCTTTTATTCATAGAGGTTTACCAAGTTTTTTTGTATGTTTGGAATAGAGATTACCGATATCCAATTAACTCATTAGCGATATGATTACAAATACATCATTAGAATACAAAGGCGATTTATATCCATCAAAAATTGTTTCATTTGAACATGAAGGCGATTCTGTCTTTTTTCATACCGACAATAAAGTAATCTTAAAAGTCACTATACTTAGGGACAGTTTAATTCGTTTTCGTTTTACTACAAAAGGCTATTTTAGCAATGACTTTTCGTATGCAATTGATAAAACACAGTTGCATGGTTACAATTTTTTAGAACTTACAGAAGAGGCAACTTATTTTCAGATTAGAACCAGTAAGGTAAAATGCAAAATTCAAAAAGTAGATCTACGTTTGTCGATTTATGATTTAAACGATCTTTTGATTCTTGAAGACGAACTTGGTTTTCATTGGGAAGAAAGCTATGAATATGGCGGAAATATCGTAAAAATGAGTAAATCTTCTAAAGATGGAGAATGTTTTTATGGTCTTGGAGACAAAGCCACTCAAATGAATTTAAAAGGCAAACGATTAGAAAATTTTGCTACAGATCAATATGCTTATCAAAAAGAACAAGATCCATTATACAAAGTAGTTCCGTTTTATATTGGTTTACAAAACAAACAATCTTACGGAATTTTCTTCGATAATACTTTTAGAACTTTCTTTGATTTTTGTCAGGAAAGAAGAAATGTTGCCAGCTTTTGGGCAGAAGGGGGCGAGATGAATTACTACTTTATTTACGGGCCGCAAATGCAGGATGTAGTGACAACCTATACCGATTTGACGGGTAAACCTGAGTTACCGCCACTTTGGGTTCTGGGGTATCATCAATGTAAATGGAGTTATTATCCGGAGAGTAAAGTAAAAGAAATTACTTCAAAATTCAGAGAACTAAAAATTCCTTGCGATGCCATTTATCTGGACATTGATTATATGGAAGGCTTTCGATGTTTTACCTGGAATAAAGAATATTTTCCGGATCCAAAGCGAATGGTTGCAGAATTGGCAGAAGACGGTTTTAAAACGGTTGTAATCATCGATCCCGGAATTAAAATTGACAAAGATTACTGGGTTTATAAAGAAGCTTTAGAGAAAGATTATTTCTGTAAAAGAGCCGATGGACCTTACATGAAAGGTAAAGTTTGGCCAGGAGAATGTAATTTTCCTGATTATACAAATCCCGTAGTTAGAGAATGGTGGGCGGGATTATTTAAAGAATTAATTTCAGACATTGGAGTAAAAGGAGTTTGGAATGATATGAACGAACCAGCAGTTATGGAGGTTCCAAACAAAACTTTTCCAATGGATGTTCGTCACTCTTATGATGGAAATCCTTGCAGCCATAGAAAGGCGCACAATATTTACGGTACGCAAATGGCGAGAGCAACCTATCATGGTGTAAAGCGATTTGCATATCCTAAGCGTCCATTTGTAATAACAAGATCTGCTTATTCAGGAGCACAGCGTTATACTTCGTCCTGGACGGGCGATAACGTTGCAACCTGGGAACATTTATGGCTGGCTAATATTCAGGTACAAAGAATGTGTATTTCCGGAATGGGTTTTACCGGTTCTGATATTGGAGGTTTTGCGGAACAGCCAACCGGAGAATTGTATGCACGTTGGATTCAGTTAGGTGTTTTTCACCCGTTTTGCAGAACGCATTCTTCGGGAGATCACGGTAATCAGGAGCCTTGGGCTTTTGATGAAGAAGTGATTAATATTACGCGCAAATTTGTGAGCTTGCGTTATCAGTTATTGCCTTATTTGTACACCATGTTCTGGCAGTATATTGAAGAAGGAATCCCGATGTTGAAACCGTTAGTTTATTACGATCAGGATGATACACAAACGCATTATCGTAATGATGAATTCATCTTTGGAAATCAAATTTTGGTCTGTCCAATTCTTGAACCTAATGCTGTAGGTAGACGTATGTATATTCCACGAGGAGAATGGTATAACTACTGGACAAATGAGTTTTCAAACGGAGGAAGAGAAGTTTGGGTAGATACCAAATTTGATGAAATTCCTGTTTTTGTAAAAGCTGGAGCAATAATTCCAAAATATCCTGTACAACAATATGTAGGCGAATTGGAGTTTGATGAATTAGTTCTCGATTTGTACTTTAAAAACGGAAAAGAAAAGTCAGTTGTTTATGAAGATGCTCAGGATGGTTATGATTATAAAAAAGGACGTTACAGTTTTTTATCTTTCACAACAGTGGGAAAAGAAAAGGAATTAATAGTTCAGTTGCATAAAGAAGGAAAATACGACACACCTTATACCAAATACAAAATTAACCTGATTGGGTTACCTTTTAAAGTAACAGAAATCGAAATCGACAATGAAAACATAGCCTTTGACAAAATTGCTTTTAATGAAAATCATTTCTTAATTGTTGATAAAGAGTTTACGGAATTGCATATTACCGGAGAATAAGTAAATTCTGATAAATTTTAAGAAAATTATATAAAACAAGAATTAATAATAGTTGTATTTTTGTGTGTTGTAAAATATCAAAATCATGAAAAAACATCTAATATTAGGTCTATTTATAGCCACCTTAGCAGGTTGCGCAACCAATCCAATTACAGGAAAACAAAATTTAAACTTTGTTTCGAATAGTGAATTATTTCCAACCTCGTTTCAACAATACAGTACTTTTTTAACGGAGAATAAAGTTATTACCGGAACAGCCGATGCGAAAAGAGTTGACTTGGTAGGATCAAAAATCAAAGCTGCTGCCGAAAAATATCTTGCTTACTTAGGTCAGTCCCAGTACTTAAAAGATTACCGCTGGGAATATAAATTGGTAGATAATAAAGAAGTAAATGCATGGTGTCTTCCTGGTGGAAAAATCGTGGTTTATTCAGGAATTTTACCAGTAACTCAAAACGAATCAGGATTAGCAACTGTTATGGGACATGAAGTTTCGCACGCATTAGCCAATCACGGGGCACAAAGAATGAGTGCGGCACAATTGCAATCCATAGGAGGAGCAGTTTTGGATGCTGCTACAAGCAGTAAATCGGCACAAACTAAAGAAATATTCTCGCAGGCATACGGAATGGGAACAGAGGTAGGAGTAATGCTTCCGTTTAGCAGAAGTAATGAAAGTGAAGCAGATAAAATAGGATTGACATTAATGGCAATTGCAGGTTATAATCCAGATGATGCACTCGCTTTTTGGACTAGAATGTCTTCCAATTCAGGAGCGGCGGGCACACCGGAGTTTATGAGTACACACCCTTCTGACGCTACAAGGATTGCAAATTTAAAATCATTGATTCCAGAAGCAAAAGCCACAGCACTTAAAGTTGGTATTATAAAATAAAGATATACTATAGATAAAATAGGAAAGCTATTCTTTTAGAATAGCTTTTTTTATTTCAATATGACAGAACCTAATTTCTGGATTGTTTATAATTTATTAATACAGGAATTTTTCAAAATCTACCTGATTATGATAAAAATTAGATAAATTCGTAGCGCATTAACAACACCATTTCTATGAAAAACCTACAAAAAGGAGATAAAAAATTATTAAATGCCTGGGCATTTTATGATTGGGCAAATTCCGTTTATACCCTTACGATTGCTTCGGCAGTATTTCCAATTTTTTACGAAGCTTTATTCGCTAAACGTGATCATTATATTGATGTTTTTGGGATGCATCTTAAAAACTCAGCTTTAATCAGTTTTACAACTGCTTTTGCCTTTTTAGTCGTTTCTTTTATTTCCCCTTTATTATCAGGAATTGCCGATTATGTTGGAAATAAAAAGGCATTTATGAAATTTTTCTGTTATTTAGGAGCTTTATCCTGTATGGGATTATATTGGTTTGATCTTGGCAATATTTACATTGGGCTTGCATTTTATTTCTTAGGCTTAATTGGATATTGGGGAAGTTTGGTTTTTTACAATTCCTATCTTCCGGATATCGCATTTGAAGAACAACAAGACAGAATTAGTGCAAAGGGATATTCTTTAGGATATATCGGAAGCGTTATTTTGCTAGTTATTAATTTGGCGATGATAATGAAACCGGATTGGTTTCGAATTACAGGTCCGGAACCAGCAATGAAAGCGATGCGTTATTCGTTTATAATGGTGGGAGTCTGGTGGGTATTATTCAGTCAATATACCTATTATTATTTACCTAAAGGAAGTAAAGAAACGGGCGAAAAACTAACAAAATCTGTTGTATTTAATGGCTTCAAAGAACTTAAGAAAGTTTGGGCATTATTGAAAGAAAATATTCCATTAAAAAGATATTTAGGAGGATTCTTTGTTTCGAGTATGGCAGTACAAACCGTTATGCTTGTTGCAACCTATTTTGGCGCACAAGAAATTCAGTGGTCGTCTAAAGAAGAAGGAACAATTGGATTAATTATATGTATTCTGATTATACAATTAGTAGCAGTTATTGGAGCGGTTTTGACCTCGAGAGCTTCTGCAAAATTTGGAAATGTTCCAACTTTAATTGTAATTAATGCTGTTTGGGCAGTATTTTGTGCTCTTGCATACTTTATTACTTTACCAATGCATTTTTACGTTATGGCAACTGTTGCAGGATTTGTAATGGGAGGAATTCAGGCTTTATCTCGTTCTACCTATTCAAAATTATTACCGGAGACAGAAGATACAGCGTCATTCTTCAGCTTTTATGATGTGGCAGAAAAAATCGGAATCGTAATCGGAATGTGTGTTTATGGTATTATCGATCAGATTACCGGAAGCCCGCGTGCAGCAATTGTAATTTTAGCAGTTTTCTTTGTTACATCAATTTTCTTATTGAGAAGAGTACACAAAAAAGAACTTTCAAAATAATATATAAAAAAGAGAATTTCATGATCGTTTTGAATCACATGAAATTCTCTTTATAATTAGCCTTTAATAAATGTAATCAATAATAAAAATCAGATTGTTTGTTCATTTTTTGATTGATGATTGCAAGATCTTTTTTATTATTACGCTTTTGAAATATTTCCTGATCCCGAAACTTTAACGTCACGTTTTTCAGGATTTCCGCTGTATTTAATATCTCCTGAACCAGAAACTCTTGCCGTTAAACTTTCGTTGCAATTAACACGGCTATTTCCAGATCCCGATACATTTACATCAACATTTTTAGATTTTAAATCGGCAGCATCAATATCTCCTGAACCCGAAAGTTTTGTACTAAAGTTGTTAGCAGTTCCTTTTAAACGCACATTTCCGGAACCGCTTAAATTAAGTTCTAAATTATTTGAATCTACAGCTAAATTAAAGTTCCCTGAACCGGACAATTTTGCTAAGAATTTATCATTTTTAATCGGATCTTTAGACTGAACATTTCCTGAACCGGATAAATTTACCTCAGATATTTTCTCAAACGGAATTGTAACATGTATCTTTTTACCCATACTTGGTCGTAAGTTGGTATTCTTTTTATTGTAAATTTTCAGCGTATTATCTTCGACTTCAACAATAAGATTTGCAAGAATATTTTCTTCCCCTTTAAGGATGATTTTACCTTCTTTTCCCGCTACTAAATCAACATCATAAGAGCCGGATACTTTTATCGCATCATAATCAGATGTAGTTCTGGTTTCTGTAACTACTTTACCATTTCCAGATATTTTCTCAGATTGTGCATTTGCCGTAAAACCTATTAAAAATGCACTAAAAACTGCCAATTGTACTATTTTTTTCATTGCTTTAAATTTTAAGTTTGTTATTTTTTGATTAATGATACGTTTCCGTAACTCGATGTAACTTGAATTTTATTTTGCCCTTTTTTCTTATGATAACCACTGATGTTTTTACTGCTGCTTTTGCTTTCACTTACAGAAGTTTCTAGATCTTCACCGGCTTTAATGCTTCCATATCTTGTCGCGATATCAAAGTCAAAAGCATAGTTTGAGCTATATCCCAATGAAACATCAGAATAACTGGAGTTGATATTAACATTACCGGCTTTTTCATTTATTACGCCAACACTTAGTTTACTATAAGTAATATCAGAAGTCAGATTGCTTGAAAGTTCAGAAATCTGGATAGTCAGATAATTTCCCGAACCTGAAAAAGAGTTGACTTTTTGAAATTTAAAAGTTCCGTAATTGCAATCATATTTAATATTCTGACTATCTCCAACAGTCAAATCACTATAACTGGCATCAAGATTTATATTTCCTGATTCGTTAATTTTTAAACCTGAATAACGCGCTTCAATATTTGAATTTTTGATATAGTCAATATTTGAATTTTGACAATATGCAATTTGAATCGTATTGCTTGATCCGTTTAATTTTCCCAGATTTACTTTGCCGTACTTACAAGAAATGTCGGTAGTAGATTCTAAATTTAGAGTAGTGATATTTCCGTATTTGTTGTCGATTTTTACAGAGCCGTTTTTCGGAATTTTTATCACATAATTAATTTCGAAACTGTTGCTACTTCCTTTACTTTTAAGAGAAGAGCTTCCTAAGTTCGTCACAGCAGAAACCAATGATTTTAGAGCAGTAATATCGACATCTATACTGTTTAGTCTTTCGTTGACCCAGTTTTCATTTCCTCCGGTTACTTTAATCGTAATCTCAAGATCTATTTTATCCTCGTCCCAGGTTGATACCGTTATATTACCATATTTGTTAGTGATATCAATTCCTGCATTCGAATTTACGATGTAGGTTTTTTTGATGGTTTTTTGTTTTGAAATGTAATTATCATCATTCGAAAATCCTAAAAACGGAATTAAAAGGAATAGAATAAGTAAGTTATAATGTTTTTTCATCAGATGTGTTTTTTAAATTTTCGTTTTCTTCAATTCGTTGTAAAACCGTTTGTAAAAAAGAGATTCGCGTTTGCAGGTTGCTGATCATGGCGTAAATAATTTGTTTGTTTTCGCCATTTTTCTGAAGTTCTTTGAGGATTTTTGTATAATCGGCATCAAAAACTTTCATTTGTTTTAGTGCATCATTAATGATTTGCTCATTTTCAGGCGAACTTTTCTCTTTTAGTTTAACGAGTTCATTATCTATCAAAATGCTGAAAATAGAATCAGTTCGTTGCGTTTCTTTAGAGGCAAATTTGAATTCTTTTGGTTTGTCGTTTTTATAAAAAACAGATATTCCTAACATCAATACAATTGAAGCCGCAACAGCTGTTACAAACCAATATTTCTTTCTGGATTGCTTTTTATTTAATTTGTTTAAGAAATCAACCTGATGGTCCGAATTCATTTCCTGAACGTCCCATTGATTTTCAAACTTGTTAAATAATTCGTCTAAATTGTCATTTTCCTTTTTCATATATCCAAATTTTGTTTTTTAGAGGTGATATATAGTATCGTCTTTTTATTTATTGGGGTTTGTTTACACAAACTTTTTTTTAGTGGCGATTTCATATTTCCTCTAGTTTTTTTCTTAAATTCTCTTTAGCTCTGCTTAAAGTTGTTCGGCAATTGGCATAACTAATATTCAAAATTTCGCAAATCTCTTCCTGATCATAACCTTCAATATAAAAGAGCGTCAAAACCATACGATAATTATCCTTTAATGATAAAATGGCGTCCAAAACCTGTTTCACTTTAAGGGAATTCAAATCTATATTCTCAGAAAAAAAGCTGTCATTTTCTTCTATTTTGTAAAGTGTTTTACTCAAATCCTCGACTTGAAAAGCGTTGTTTCTTTTATAAAAATCAATACTGTAATTGATAATTATTTTTTTTAGCCACGCTCCAAATGCAACTTCTTGTTTATAGTCGTTAATTTTTGTAAATGCCTTCAAAAAGCCTTCCTGCATGACGTCTTGTGCAAAATGTTCGTCCTTCACAATACGGTACGCTACGTTATACATAGCTTTACAGTAACGATTGTAAACTTCGAATTGAGCCTTTTGATTGTTTTCTTTACAAAGAGCGATTAATTCTTCGATATTTTGATTGGTTATGTTCAAGTTTTGATTGCTAGTTTTTTATAATGACTTTGCTTTTTTTGGTTTGTTACACTTTTTAGAAAAATTATTTTTTTTAATTTTAATATACGGGTCAGTTTGTTAAAATTACATAAAATGTAAGAATTGTAATTCAAAAATGAATAAAAGACCTTATGTTTGCAATTAATTTAAACCAAATTATGAAAAAATTTAGTATTTTTTTTATTTCAATTTTAACTTTAGCATTATGTTTTAGTTCGTGTACTGATGAGCCTGTTGGTTTTAATCCTGTTATGGATAAGCCGATTGTCGATGTTGACCCTACTCCTGGAGTTGATCCCATTCCAGAAGTTAAACCTAGTGCCGGATCCGGTAAATTGCAGGTCGATTTTGATGGTGAAACTTTTGTTTCTACTTCTGTGCAGTCAATAGTAACGGATGATTACATTTCTATTATTGGCTTAAGATCGTCAAAAGGAGATGTTATTACGCTTACTATACCTTCGAATAAAACAGGAACATATACTTGGAAAAATATAAGTGTAACCCAAATGGGTGTATTAGGATTAGCTTATAATGTTTCATCTGATAAAAATGGTGCTTTTATATCTGGTTCAGATGATGATCCAGATTTTTTGTATCCGGATTATAAAGATACGGCGACTATAACTATTGTATCTATTAACACTACAACAAAAAAAATATCAGGAACTTTCCAATTTACAGGAGGAAGATATAATCCCAGCAATAACAAAAATGAAACAAAAGTTTTCACAAAAGGTTCCTTTACAGATATTAGTTTTGCGGTAGATATACCTACAGATAGTAATAATACTTTTTCTTTAAAATTAGATGGAACAGATTATATTCCTACTTCTGTAACTGCTTTGTCTGTATCTTATGGAAAACTACAGCAAATAAGTATTAGTGGTGCCAGAGGAGGTCTTGAAAGTGTTGGAATTGTAGTACCAAAGAATGTTAAACCGGGCACATACACTGTTGAAACCTTAGGATCAGATTATGTTGTAATTTACAACAAAAGTTTTAAAGCAGAGGACATGTTTAGTGGTAAATCCGGATCTATTACGGTGCTAAGTCATGATATTGCAAAAAAAACAATTAGCGGGACATTTAGTGCCTCACTATGGTGTTATTTATCAACTGATATACCTCAAGTAAGCGAAGGAGCTTTTAATGTTACATATAAATAAAAATCTTTGATTTTACTAAAATCCGCCTTTAGCGGATTTTTTTTATAGATACTAATTCGTAAATTGATTTTAATTATTCTTTTCAGCTTTATAATTATCCTTGTCTAAGAAGTTAAAATATCAAAACTTACATTTCAAAACTTTCTTTTTTGCTTTTGGCATAATCATTGTCTATTTTTACAGCCTATGATGTAAATCAAACACTTAATGAAGTTGTTCCAAAAGCTGCAAAGTGTATGGCTAAATTTAAGGATAGGATTAAAAATTTAATGACAAAACGACTTATATATTATTATGTCAGACCATAAAATACTTACCATTGACAATCTGTCACTTCAAGAATTTGATTCAGAAGCCGAATTAATTCCATTATTAACTCCAGAAGACGAAGAAGAAATGAACAACGAAGAGCTTCCGCTTTCGTTGCCAATTTTACCTTTACGTAATACGGTTCTTTTTCCGGGAGTTGTAATTCCAATTTCAGCAGGAAGAGACAAGTCAATCAAACTAATTAATGATGCTAATGCCGGTGGAAAAATCATTGGAGTAGTTTCGCAAATTAATGAAGAAGACGAAGATCCATCAAAAGATGATATTCATAAAATAGGAACTGTAGCCCGAATTTTGCGCGTTTTGAAAATGCCTGACGGAAACGTTACGGTTATTTTACAAGGAAAAAAACGTTTTGAAATTGATACCGTAGTTTCAGAAGAACCTTATATAACGGCAACAATCAAAGAAGTTGCAGAAGAGCGTCCGGAAGAAGATGATACGGAGTTTACCGCTATTTTAGATTCTGTTAAAGAGTTGGCAATTCAAATTATAAAGGAAAGTCCAAATATTCCATCAGAAGCTACTTTTGCGATTAAAAACATTGAAAGTCAATCGTTTTTAATCAATTTTGTTTCTTCTAATATGAATTTATCCGTAAAAGAGAAGCAAGGTTTGTTATCAATAAACGGATTAAAAGACAGAGCGCTTGAAACCTTACGTTATATGAACGTGGAGTTGCAAAAATTAGAATTGAAAAATGACATTCAGTCAAAAGTTCGTTTTGATTTAGATCAGCAACAACGTGAATATTTCTTACATCAGCAAATGAAAACCATTCAGGAAGAATTGGGAGGCGTTTCGCAAGAGGAAGAAATGGACGAAATGGGACTGAAAGCGAAGACCAAAAAGTGGGACGAAAAAACGCAGAAACATTTCGAAAAAGAATTGTCTAAAATGCGTCGTATGAATCCGCAATCGCCTGATTTTGGAATTCAACGTAACTATTTAGAGTTGTTTTTAGAATTGCCTTGGGGTGAATATTCTAAAGATAAATTTGATTTAAAACATGCTCAGAAAATTTTAGATAAAGATCATTTTGGACTTGAAGAAGTTAAGAAAAGAATGATTGAACATTTGGCAGTATTGAAACTTCGTAACGATATGAAATCGCCAATTATATGTTTGACAGGACCTCCGGGAGTTGGTAAAACATCTATCGGACGTTCAGTTGCTGAAGCTCTAGGACGTGAATATGTACGTATTTCTTTAGGTGGTTTACGTGACGAAGCGGAGATTCGCGGACATAGAAAAACGTATATCGGAGCAATGCCAGGGCGAATCATTCAAAGTTTGAAAAAAGCCGGAACTTCAAATCCTGTTTTTATTCTGGATGAAATCGATAAATTATCAAACGGAAATAGCGGTGATCCGTCATCAGCTTTATTAGAAGTTTTAGATCCGGAGCAAAACAGTTCTTTTTATGATAATTTCCTTGAAATGGGTTATGATTTATCAAAAGTGATGTTTATTGCAACGTCAAACAATATGTCAGCTATTCAGCCTGCATTGCGCGACAGAATGGAAGTAATAAAAATGTCAGGTTATACAATTGAAGAGAAAGTTGAAATTGCAAAAAGACACCTTTTTCCAAAACAATTAGAAGCTCACGGATTAACTAATAAAGATTTGACAATTGGTAAAAAACAATTGGAGAAAATTGTAGAAGGTTATACACGTGAATCCGGTGTACGTAACTTAGAAACTAAAATCGCACAGGTGATTCGTAATGCTGCAAAAGCAGTTGCAATGGAGGAGGAGTACAATAAAAAAGTAACAGACGAAGATATTGTAACCGTTTTGGGTGTGCCAAGATTAGAACGTGATAAATATGAGAATAATGATATTGCAGGAGTTGTAACAGGTCTTGCGTGGACAAGTGTTGGTGGTGATATTTTGTTTATTGAATCTTTAATTTCCGAAGGAAAAGGTTCTTTGACAATCACTGGAAACCTTGGGAATGTCATGAAAGAATCAGCAACAATTGCTTTAGAATACATTAAGGCTAATGCTAAAAAATTAGGTTTAAATGTTGAACTTTTCCAAAAGTATAATATTCATTTACACGTTCCGGAAGGAGCAACGCCAAAAGACGGACCAAGTGCAGGTATTGCAATGTTGACTTCTTTAGTGTCTTTGTTAACTCAAAAGAAAGTAAAGAAAAGCTTAGCAATGACAGGAGAAATCACGCTTCGTGGAAAAGTGTTGCCAGTTGGTGGTATCAAAGAGAAAATCTTAGCTGCAAAAAGAGCCGGTATTAAGGAAATTATTTTATGTCATGAAAATAAAAGTGACATTGATGAAATAAAAGCAGAATATCTGGAAGGCTTAACTTTTCATTATGTAAAAGAAATGAGTGAAGTTTTAGCTTTAGCATTGACAGATCAAAATGTTAAAAACGCAAAGACTTTGAAATAAAATTTCAAAGTTAAATTCCAATCCCGAAGCTTCGGGATAAAATTCCAAATTCCAAAAAACTGATTTTTTTTCAGATTGGAATTTGGAATTTTTGTATTAGAATTTCTATTCTATTGGAATTTGGAATTTTTTTATTGGAATTTAATTTTAATTTTATTTTATCCGTTATATAATTTTATCTTCGCATTTGCGTTATTCCCATATAGGAATCGCCCCAAAAGCATGTTAAAACGATTTGTTTTACTTTTTTTTAGTTTAGTTTGTTCAGTTTCTTTCGGGCAAATTGGAGGTCGATATACTTATCAGTTTTTAAATTTAACGACTTCACCGCGACAAGCTGCTTTGGGAGGTGAAACGATTACAATATATGATGAAGACGTGAATCAGGTAATGTCTAATCCCGCAGCTTTAAATGAAGATATGGATAATCATTTGGCAATGAATTATGGCAGTTACTACGGAGAGGCTTCTTATGGAACCGCTTCGTACGCGTATACTTACGATAGACACGTTCAAACATTTTATGCCGGAATGAGTTATGTAAATTATGGTTCATTTGAAGGATATGATGAAAATGGTCAGGCAACATCCAGTTTTACAGGAAGCGAAGGCGCGCTATCATTGGGATACGCTTATAATATTCCTTTTACAGATTTGCATATTGGTGCTACTGCCAAGCTAATAACTTCAACTTTAGAAAGTTATAATTCAATTGGTGGTGCAATTGATGTGGGAATTATGTATCAAATTGAAAAAAATGATGTAAATTTGGCACTGGTATTTCGTAATATAGGAACACAGTTTACAACATATTCAGGAATACAGGAAAATTTACCGTTTGAAATCATTGCAGGAGTTTCTCAGGAATTAGAACACGTTCCAATTCGTTGGCATCTTTCGTTAGAAAATTTGCAACAATGGAATATTTCTTTTTCAAACCCCGTTCGCGGAGAAACAAATATTGATGGGTCAACAAACAACGAGAAGGTTTCGTTTGTGAATAATGCTTTGCGACATGTTGTTTTCGGTGTGGAGCTTTTCCCCAAAAGAGCATTTAATTTGCGTTTAGGATATAATTTTAGAAGAGGAGAAGAATTAAGAGTGGCAGATCAACGCAATTTTTCAGGAGTTTCATTAGGATTTGGATTAAAAATGAATAAGTTAAAATTTAACTATTCATATTCTAGATATACATTGGCAGCAAATACGAGTCTTTTTGGTCTAATTTTAAATTTTCAATAGTTATATGAAAATATTTAGTATGTTTTTGTTTATGACAGTAGGGTTTTTAACGGGTTCAAAACACTACTACAAAGAAGAAACTTCTATTACCACTATGGAAATAGAAAGGATTAATACAAGAGTTAGCGAAATAAGAAACATGATGAGTATTGATCCCAAATACAATACTAAAATCGCTTTTTTTGTAGACATGAGAATACCTTCTGGTAAAAATCGTTTTTTTGTTTACGATCTGGTAAACAATAAAATAATTGACCAAGGACTTGTGGCTCACGGTTCAGGATCTGAAACCGGAATAAAAGGAAGTTTAAGATTTAGCAATACACCAAACTCAAACTGCACAGCTTTGGGCAGATATTCTGTAGAAAAATGCTATAAAGGATGTTTTGGAAAATCGTATAAGTTAAGCGGTTTAGACGAAACAAATAATAATGCCTTAAAGAGAGCTATAGTTTTACATTATTATTCAGCGGTTCCTTATGAAGAACAAGATTATTATATCAGTAATAGTCACGGTTGTCCAATGGTTAATGAGCAATTCTTTAAACGAATCGAAAAAATAATTGATAGTTCTAAGTCGAATATCATCCTTGATATTTATTACTAGAAAGTTTATAACATACAATTTCAATTGAATTAAAATATTCAGCTGTTGTTAAATTTTTTCAACAGCTTTTTTTTTTGAAATTATTCAGCTTTTTTAACCTTAAATTTTATCTCATCAAAATAAATAATGCCATATGAAGAAGATCTTTTTTGTTTTTCTTGTATTGCTGCTGTTTTTTATTGGTTATAAAACGCTGTGGGAAGAGAAAGAAAACATTTCTTTAGTTGAAGAGAAAATTGATCTGGCAAGAATCAATGAAGTTAAGAAAGTAATAAAAGGTAATTCAAAGTACAATAAAAGAATAGCCTTTTTTATAGATATGAAAATTCCTTCGGGTAAGAATCGCTTTTTCGTTTATGATTTAAAACAGAATAAAATTATTGATAAAGGTTTAGTTGCTCATGGTTCGGGATCTGAAACCGGAATTAAAGGAAAATTAAAATTTAGTAATGTTCCCAATTCGCTTAGTACTTCATTAGGGAAATATGCTATAGGAAATCATTATATTGGAAAGTTTGGAAAAGCGTATAAACTATACGGATTAGACAAAACTAATAGTAATGCATTTAAGCGAGATATTGTTTTTCATCACTATTTTGATGTTCCGTATAAAGAGAAAGATGGTTATATTTGCAACAGCTACGGTTGCCCTATGGTCAATAAAAAATACTTCGATAGGATGGCAGAAATAATTGATAACTCTGAGTCAGATATTGTGATGAGTATTTATTATTAAAATCGGGCTAAAGCATAAAATAAATTAAAATTTAAAAAATAAAAAATTGAAAAAAATTACCATTGCAATTGATGGATTCTCATCAACAGGAAAGAGCACTTTGGCCAAACAATTAGCAAAAGAGTTAGAATATGTTTATGTAGACACTGGTGCAATGTACCGCGCCGTTGCATATTTTGCAATGCAGAATCAATTTATTGGACCTGATTTTTTTGATAAAAAAAGTTTGATTGATTCAATTCCACAAATTCAATTAGAATTTAAATTTAATGCAGATTTGGGTTTTGCTGAGATGTATTTGAATGGTGAAAATGTCGAAAAACCAATCAGAACTATTGAAGTTTCTAATTTTGTAAGTAAAGTAGCCGAAGTTTCAGAAGTGCGTTCCAAACTTGTACAACAACAACAGGAAATGGGAAAAAACAAAGCTATTGTCATGGACGGAAGAGATATAGGAACTGTAGTTTTTCCTGATGCAGAACTTAAAATCTTTATGACTGCCAGCGCCGAAACCCGTGCACAAAGACGTTTTGATGAGTTACAGCAAAAAGGTGACAATGTATCTTATGAAGATGTTTTGAAAAACGTTGTAGAAAGAGATTATATAGATACGCACCGTGAAGATTCTCCTTTGGTAATTGCTGATGATGCAATAGAAATAGATAATTCTTACTTAAATAAAGAGGAACAATTTTCAGCTGTTTTAGAATTAGTAAATGACGTTGTTAAAACTGTTTAATTTTTTGTAGATATCATTTTTAATGGTAGTTTTACCGCTTCATTTTTACTAAAAGACAATTTCATCATATGGGAATTAAATTAAGGCTGACAATTATGAATTTTCTCCAATTTTTTGTTTGGGGAGTATGGTTGATTTCATTGGGAGGTTACATGGGACAGGTTTTTGGCCCATTAGAAGGAGGTAGTGTTGGTTTGTCGATTGGAAGAACATATGGTTCAATGGGCTGGGCAAGTTTATTTATGCCGGCATTGCTAGGTATAATTGCTGATAAGTACTTTAGTGCTCAAAAAGTTTTAGGTATTGCTCATATAATTGCTGGAATAGCAATTTTCTTCGCTACAAAAGCAACTAACTCAACCGAAATGTATTGGGTTATTTTTGCAACTAGTTGTTTCTATATGCCAACTATAGCTTTAAATAATTCTGTTAGTTATGCGGTTTTAAATAAATTCAAATTTAATGTACAAGAAGCATTTACTCCAATTCGTGTTTGGGGTACAGTAGGTTTTATAATAGCAATGTGGGTTACTGATTTAACAGATTGGAAATCAAATACAAATCAATTTGTTTTTGCTTCAGTAGCAATGATTATTACTGGTTTCTTTTCTTTTACAATGCCTGATGTTCCTGCAGAAAATAAAAATTCAAATCAATCTTTGTCAAGTAAATTTGGATTAGATGCTTTTGTATTGTTTAAACAAAAAAAAATGGCGGTATTTTTTGTTTTTGCAATGTTATTAGGCGCGGCACTACAAGTTACAAATATGTTTGGTGATACGTTTATTAGAGATTTTGGTTCTAATCCAGAATACCATGGTACTTTTGGAGTTGAGCATTCTGTTTTTATAATTTCATTGTCTCAAATTTCTGAAACATTATTTATTTTAACTATACCATTTTTCTTAAAGAGATTCGGAATCAAACAAGTGATGGTATTTAGTATGATTGCATGGGTGTTACGTTTTGCTTTATTTGGAATTGGAAATCCTGGCTCGGGAGTAATTTTTCTTATTTTATCAATGATAGTGTACGGAATGGCTTTTGATTTCTTTAATATTTCTGGTTCTTTATTTGTTGAGAGAGAAACTGATAGTAAAATAAGATCAAGTGCGCAAGGACTATTTATGTTGATGACCAATGGAATTGGCGCTATTTTAGGTGGTGAATTTGCAGGAAGAACAGTGAGTTATTTTACTATTGGAAAAAGAGTTCAGTGGCCAGAGGTTTGGTTTTCATTTGCTGGATATGCTTTTGTAATTTTAATTTTATTTATATTTTTATTTAAATACAAACATGATCCAAAGGAAATTGAGAATTTGAGTCATTAAGAAAAAATAATTTACAGAGGTTTTTAAAACCTGCTATAACAATAAACATAAAAATACCACAAAGTTTCTAAATTTGGAAACTTTGTGGTATTTTTGTTATATCAAAATTTGAATGAAATATTTTGAAACAAGGTTTTTAGAAGAAGCAAAAGAATTTGTGTCAAAACTGGATAAGAAAACCATTGCTAAACTTTTGTATAATATTGATTTAACAGAAAGAAATCACGATTCCAGATTATTTAAAAAATTGAAAAATGACATTTGGGAGTTTAGATTGAGATTTGGCGGAGTTCAAATAAGACTTTTAGCATTTTGGGATAAAACCGATAGTAAACAAACTTTTATTTTTGCAACTCATGGTTTTTTAAAAAAGGTAGATAAGGTTCCAATTGACGAAATTGATAGAGCTAATAAAATAAGAATTCGTTATTTCGAAAATAAGTAAAACTAAAATTATGGCAAAAACAGTAATTAAGTCATATTCTCTTTCTGAAATGAAAGACGAATATATAGGTGAAATAGGAACATTGGAAAGAGATAAGTATGAATATGAGCTTAGTATGGATGTTTTAGGAAGAATGATTAAAACAGCAAGAAAAGAAAGAAACTTAACTCAAGAACAACTTGGAGAATTGATTGGTGTTAAAAAAGCTCAGATTTCCAAATTGGAAAGTAGTGCAAATAGCGCTACTATTGATACAATAATTAAAGTTTTTAAAGCATTAAAAGCTGAAATAAGTTTTAAAGTAAAAATTGAAAATAAGAATTTGCTAGTTTCATAAATCTTTGTAAAAGTTTAAAAACTTTGATAAAGGTAATCATGTGCAGTAACTCCGATAGTCTTAAATTCTCTGATAGAATCTGTCGGGCTTATTGTTTTAAGGCTTTTTTGTTTGAATAAAAAAGAATAACTTTAATAATTCATTTTTAAGGTATTAATGATGCTGAAGATTAAAATATTTGTATTGCTTTTATTTGCAATTTCAGGGTTTTCTCAAACTAAAGCCTTGTATGATAAAAGTGTAGAAGCCTATAAGAGCAAAGATTATATTCAGTTTTTGAAATTGGCGAAAGAATTAGATAGTATTCGTCCGATGCATCCCACTTTTACTTACAATTTAGCTTCGGCTTATTCCTTAAATGGTAAAAAGGAGGAATCTTTAAGCGTTTTGAAGACTCTTGTTCTGGCTAATAATACGATAGCTTTTGAAGATGACTCTGATTTTGATCCAATTAAAAAAGACAAAGGTTTTAAAGATTTATTAGAACTTAAGGTTTTCCAATCTAAAACAATTGAAAGCTCTGTTGAAAAATTAAGCCTTTCTGAAAAAGATTTGCATCCTGAAGGTTTAATTTATTTAGATAAGCACAAACTTTGGTTGTCATCAAGTATTCGAAATAAAAAGGTTGTTTCTTTTGATGAAAAGGGTAAATGCACGGATTGGTTTACGGATTGTTCGTATTCAGTATTTGCTTTAAAGACAGATTATGATCAGAAATATTTATGGATTACTTGCTCGGCAATTCCTGAAATGAAAGGTTTTTCGAAAGAGATGGAAGGCAAAAGTGAAGTTTTGAAAATTGACATAACAACCAGAAAATTAATCAAACGTTATACGATCGAGGGAAATCATGTTTTTGGAGATCTTGTAGTAAGTAAAAATAATGATATTTATATTTCGGATAGTGCTGAACCGATAATCTATAAAATAGAAAAAGAGAATTTGGTTTTATGGAAGGATCTTCGAAAAGAAGCTTTTAATCTGCAGGGAATTACATTAAATAAAAAGGAATCAAAAATATTTATCGCTGATTATCTTAAAGGAATTTTAGCAATAGATATAAAGAGTAAAAAAGAAACCTGGTTAGAATTTCCTGATAATGTCTCTAGAAAAGGAATTGATGGATTGGTTTTTTATAAGAATTCATTAATCGTGATTCAGAATGGAGTAGTGCCAATCAGGATTGTGCGTTACAAACTTGACGAAACTGAAAATAAAATGATTGATTTTACGGTTTTAGATAATAATAGAAACGTTTTTAATGAGCCGGCTTTAGCTACGTTAATTAAAAATAAAATGTACTTTTTTGCAAATTCTCCGTGGAAATTTTATGATAAAAATTTTCAATTAGATGAAAGTAGATTTGAAAATCCGAAGTTATTTGAATTGATTTTAAAATAAACCTTTGTCAAAGTTTTGAAAACAAGGGTGTAAGGAACTTTGGAAAAGCTTATATTTAAAGCGGTTCTGCGTATTTTTGTCATTTCGACGGAGGAGAAATCTTCGCAAGTAACTCGACAAAGATTAGCAATTTTGATTACGGAGCTTCTCGCGAAGATTTCTCCTCCGTCGAAATGACAATATTTGGGCTGTTTTGTGTAAAATATTACTTTAAAATCTTTGCCAAAGTTTAATAATTAAAGCTCCTCACATTCTTGGTTTCAAAACTTTGACAAAGGTAATTGCGCGTAGTCAATCTGTCGCGTTTGGCTCTAAAAGTGTTTAATGACTACTAAATCTCTAATATAGCCCCGATAGAGCCGGTATCCTTTTTCTGGCTTTTTCAGACAGAAAAAGATAAAGGTGAAAGCGGGACTGAAGGTCTTGAAAAATCTTACAAGATCTGCTCCTGAACAATTGAATGATAATCATTTTGATTTATTTTGCTATTACAGAAAAATGTATTAATTTTGCAAACCTTTTGGCAGAGAAGAGTTTCCATTAGGTATCAACTATTTATGTAAAACAACTTCTGTTTTTTCTATCGCTTTAAGAAACTCAAGAAAAACAGAATACAAATTTTTTATCAGCATGTCTGAACAATTAAAATCACAAGAAGAGTTTTTAGCAAATTTTAACTGGCATAACTTCGAAGAAGGTATCGATGCAGTAGATGAGAAAAACTTACAAGAATTCGAAGACTTAGTATCAAAAACTTTCATCGCTACAGATCAAGAAGAAGTAGTTGAAGGTGTAGTTGTTAGAATTACAGATAGAGACGTTATCGTTGATATCAATGCAAAATCGGAAGGTGTTATTTCTTTAAACGAATTCCGTTACAACCCAAACTTAAAAGTTGGTGACAAAGTAGAAGTATTAATTGACATCCGTGAGGACAAAACAGGTCAATTAGTATTATCTCACAGAAAAGCACGTACTATTAAATCATGGGATAGAGTTATTTCTGCAAACGAAACAGGAGAAATCGTTAATGGTTTTGTAAAATGCAGAACTAAAGGTGGTATGATCGTTGACGTTTTCGGAATTGAAGCTTTCTTACCTGGTTCTCAAATTGATGTTAAGCCAATTAGAGACTACGATGTATATGTAAACAAAATGATGGAATTCAAAGTGGTAAAAATTAACCACGAATTCAAAAACGTTGTTGTATCTCATAAAGCGCTTATCGAAGCTGATATCGAAGTACAGAAAAAAGAAATCATCGGTCAATTACAAAAAGGACAAGTATTAGAAGGTGTTGTTAAAAACATTACTTCTTATGGTGTGTTCATTGACTTAGGTGGTGTTGATGGATTAATTCACATTACTGACCTTTCTTGGAGTAGAATCAACCACCCAAGTGAAGTTCTTGAATTAGACCAAAAATTAAACGTTGTAATCCTTGATTTCGATGATGAGAAAACAAGAATTCAATTAGGATTGAAACAATTAAACGCTCACCCATGGGATGCTTTAGATGCTAATTTAACTATTGGTGATAAAGTAAAAGGTAAAGTAGTTGTAATCGCTGATTACGGTGCATTTATCGAAGTTGCTGAAGGTGTTGAAGGTTTAATCCACGTTTCTGAAATGTCATGGTCTACTCATTTACGTTCTGCTCAGGATTTCGTAAAAGTTGGAGATGTTGTTGAAGCTGTTATCTTAACTTTAGATAGAGATGACCGTAAAATGTCATTAGGTATCAAACAATTGACTCAAGATCCATGGACTGACATTACTTCTAAATACCCAGTAGGTTCTAAACATACAGGTATCGTTAGAAACTTTACAAACTTTGGTATTTTCGTAGAATTAGAAGAAGGAATTGATGGATTAATTTACATCTCTGACTTATCTTGGACTAAGAAAATCAAACACCCATCTGAATTTGTAAATGTTGGTGAGAAACTTGATGTAGTTGTATTAGAATTAGATGTTGAAGGACGTAAATTATCTTTAGGTCACAAACAAACTACTGCTAATCCTTGGGATCAATACGAAGATTCTTTCGCTGTAGGAACTATCCACAATGGTGAAATTTCTGAAATCGTTGACAAAGGAGCTACTGTAGAATTCGGAGATGATATCGTTGCTTTCATTCCTACTCGTCACCTTGAAAAAGAAGACGGAAAGAAATTGAAAAAAGGTGATACTGCTGATTTCAAAGTAATCGAATTTAACAAAGAATTCAAAAGAGTAGTTGCTTCTCACACTGCTATCTTCCGTGAAGAAGAAGAGAAAAACGTGAAAACTGCAACTGAAAATACTTCATCTAACTCATCTACAAATGCACCAGCTGCAACTTTAGGAGATAACAATGACGTATTAGCTGCATTGAAAGCTAAAATGGAAAAAACTGAGAAAAAATAATTCTTAGTTTCCTCTAAATAGAAAGTCCCACAGCAATGTGGGACTTTTTTTTGCGCTATATTTTTAATTTTAAGAAAATTTAACAAATAAAGTTGTGTTATAGTCTTAAAAACTTATTTTTGTTGAAAATTTATATATATGAAGAAATTCTACTTTTTAGTTCTGGTATTATGTTTATGTAGTTCTTTAAGAGGCCAGAATATAGTTTTTGCAAATTCGACTTTTAAGAGCCGACTGATTACTGCTAATGCAGAAAATGGTTTTGCAAAAGATAAAAATGGTGTTAATATTATAATTGACACTAATGGAGATAAGGAAATTGATGCTTCAGAAGCACTACAAGTTTATTATCTGGACGTTAGCACTAAAAACAATAATGATACACAAATGTTTAATATTATAGGTATTGAATATTTTAAAAATCTTAGATCTTTAAATTATCGATCAAATAGAGTTTCCGGAGCAGATTTAAGACCTTTGGTATATTTAGAAGATTTAGACTGCAGTTATAATACTGATTTTCCGACCGGCATTAATCTTGAAGGACTTAATCTAAAACGGCTTGATGCATCTGGTACAGGTTTAATGAAGCCTTATTTAACAGGAGAAGGAAATGTTGGACTTTCGCAGTTTCCTAATTTGGAAATTTTAATTTGTAATAGTACTACCATAACAGCGATGAATTTCTCAGGCTTAAAAAAACTTAAAACTTTAGACATAAGCCAAAATATGCTGCAAAATATAAATCTAACTGATTTAGTTAGTTTAGAAAAATTAGATTGTGTTCATAATTTATTGTCTGAATTAGACTTTTCAGCTTGTAAAAACCTAATTAGTGTAAATGCTTCACAAAACAAAATCTCTACTTTAGCAATAAAAGATATGCCAAAATTAGAAGATATTGTTATGGATGAAAACAAGCTTCTTAAAGAAGCAAATCTGGAAAATCTTCCTTATTTAAAAAAACTGACCATAAATAATTGTATTCTAAATGTGTTAAATCTTTCAGGTCTTAGTGCATTAGAATCCTTAAATTGCAGTGATAATAAATTATTAAATTTAGATTTAAAAAAATGCTCAGGTTTAAAAAATGTAAGTTGTAATTTTAATTCTTTATTAACTTCTCTAGATATTTCAGGGTCAGAAAGTTTAGAGACATTAAATTGCTCAAACACGTCATTATCAGCTTTAGACTTAAAAAAGAACTTGCATTTACAGATTCTAATAGCTTCTACGACTAAAGTTGAGTTTTTAGATTTGTCGCCATTGAAAGAATTACTTGATGTAAGCCTAACAGGTAATAATTCATTGCTTTATTTGTTGTTAAAAAACGGAAAAACATATAAAACTTATTTCTTAAGTGCACCAAAACTAAAGTATTTATGTGTAGATGAGGAGAATATTAATTATTATAAAGAGATATTAACCCAGAGCGGGATTGATAATTGTGAAATAAATACCTATTGTAATTTTGTTCCGGGTAATTCGTATTATGTTATTAGTGGAGTACATAAATATAATTTTGATAATAAGGGATGTATAGCAAACAATTCAATATTTCCAAATTTAAAATATACAATTACTAATGGAACAAATACGGGCATTTTTTATTCTGCAAATAATTCTTCGTATGCAATTCCGGTTCAGGCAGGCGTGATTTCTATTAGACCATTTGTAGAAAATCCTAATTACTTTACAGTCTCGCCAGAATCAGTAACTGTGAATTTTCCAACCGAAGAAAGTCCTTATACACAAGATTTCTGTATTTCATCAAATGGAAATCAACCGGATTTAGAAGTTGTTTTAATTCCTACAGAAGCCGCACGTCCGGGTTTTGATGCAAAATATAAATTAGTGTATAGAAATAAGGGAAATATTACACAGTCAGGTACTGTTAATTTAACTTTCAATGATGCTGTTTTACATTTAAAAACTTCGGATCCTTCATCAGAAAATCAAACAAGTAATACTTTATCGTGGAGTTTTTCAAATTTAGCGCCATTTGAAACTAAAGAAATAATGTTAACTTTTAAATTAAACAGACCAACAGATATTCCTGCAGTTAAGAACGATGACATATTAAAATATAAAACAACTATTACCTCGCAAGATACAGAAAAAACGCCTCAGGATAATACATTTGAATTAAATCAAACTGTTGTTGGTTCTTACGATCCAAATGATAAAACTTGCTTAGAAGGATCAGTTATTACGCCAAGATTAATAGGAGAGTACGTGCATTACTTAATTCGTTTTGAAAATACAGGAACATATCCTGCACAAAATATTGTAGTAAAAGATATGATTGATTTATCAAAATTCGATATTACAAGTTTGATTCCAACAAGTTCAAGTCATTCTTTTGTAACCAAAATTTCAGAAGAAAATAAAGTAGAGTTTATTTTTGAGAATATTAATTTGCCTTTTGATGATGCTACAAATGACGGTTATATTGCTTTCAAAATAAAAACGAAACCAACATTGGTCACAGGAGATTCTTTTACAAATGATGCAAATATTTATTTTGACTATAATTTTCCAATTTTAACCAATAAAGCAATATCAACGTTTAAAACATTAGGAACACAGGACTTTGAGTTTTCAAATTATGTCACTTTGTTTCCTAATCCTACAAGTGAGGTTTTGAATATTAATGCTAAACATGATATAGAAATACAGTCATTATCTATTTATGATATTTTAGGACAATTGGTTATCGCTATTCCAAATGCAAAATCGGTTTCTAATATTGATATATCAAAGTTAAGAACTGGAAACTATTTTATAAAAGTAAAATCAGATAAAGGAAGTTCGAGTATGAAGTTTATTAAAAATTAGAAATATATAAATAGAAAGTCCCACAGCAATGTGGGACTTTTTTTATGATTTTTTTGTTTCAAGTTTGTAAGTTTGAGTGCCCCGAAGTTCCGGAAGAGAGCTTTTTCTAATTGGAATTTAAAAATTGAAAGTTATTTTTCAGGAGCTATTTCCAGCTATCATTCCAAACGAAGTTCACTGAACTCCGATTAAAATAAATATAATGTGAAGTAATCTTTTATGCCGAACACCGGCACAAAAGGATTTTCCCTTCTATCTGGGCTAGGGCAGTTATCTTCAAAAGAAGCTTTGGTTATTTTAAAGCCAATAATTTTGTTTCTTCGGGAGTAAAATCATCTAAAATAGAATAGGATTTTATTCCTGTTATTTTCATTTCATCAAGAATCTCAACCAAATTACCATAATTGGAGTTTTTACTTGGTTTAATAATTACAATCATACTTCCTGGTTTCACACCTTTAGAAGCATATTGAAGCAAGACATTTTTTCTTTTCAGTAATTCTTTTCGAATACCATCTTTACCGTATTTTATTTCTTTTGGAGCAATTATTGGAGATTCTAAAATACCCATATAATATATTAGCTTATTATTTTCGCCCAACATTACAGTTATTGATCGATTTTCGCCTTCATATCTTGGATAACAGTCACAGCAATCATGATTTGGAAAATCAAGACTTATACTTTTAGGTTTTGCTAACTCAATTGTAACCATAAAAAATATAATCAGCAAGAAAGAAACACTAACCATTGCGGTCAGATCAACTCTTGTACTTAACTTTTTGCTTCTTACTTTTCGATCTATATTTTGCATCATGATAAATAAGTTTTAAGTTAATTAGTGTGTTATCTATTGAAAAAATGTTAAATAAATATAATAAATAAAACAGAATGACAAGATTTAATTTTAAATTGTTTTCCATTCCTGGAAATCTGGTTCGATATAAAGCCATTTTACTTCGGGACGTTTTGTGCGTAGTTCATTTTCAAAAGCATTAATTAATAAGCTAATATCTTGAGTCGTGAGATCGGGAACAATTTTAATTTTTATGCAAACCAAAACTTCTCCCAGACCTTGCTGGACAGTTCTGCAATTTAATACTTCGGTGATATTATTTTCAGCTTTAGCAATTTCGTGTATGATTTCTAAAATTTCAGGATCGGCACTTTCGCCAATCAATAATGATTTTACCTCACTTGCCAAAAAGATGGCAACCGCAATTAAGACGATTCCGATACAAAGCGAACCAATTGCATCATAACGGCTATCACCGGTGTAATGTGAAACTAATAATGCAATTAAAGCTAGGAACAACCCTAAAACTGCAGCTGCGTTTTCTCCAAAAATAATAATCAAATCACTGTCCTTTGTAACGTGTAAATAGCGAAAAAAGGAGATTAATTTTTTACGTTTTCTAATTTCTACAATGTTAGAAATCATGGCGTAACCTTCCATTACAATCGAAAAAAGAATGATTCCAATTGCCCAGCCAATATTATGCACAGGCTCTGGATTATTGTATTTATGTACGCCTTCATAAATTGAAAACATTCCGCCAATAGAAAACAAAAGCATTGCCACCATAAAAGACCAGAAATAAACCGATTTTCCATATCCAAATGGATGTTCATCATCGGCATCTTTTTTAGCCTGCTTTACGCCAAGTAAAAGCAGAAGCTGGTTTGCGCAATCGGCTGTAGAGTGAATAGTTTCGGCCAACATTGCGCCGGATCCGGTCATAAACGCCGCAAATCCTTTTGCTACAGCAATAGCAATATTTACCAGTAAACTTTGAATAATATGTTTTGTTCCGGATTCGGATTGGTTTTGATTTTCCATTAAAATGAATTTTATTCTTAAAATTAGTAATAATAAAAAGACGAAAGTCATTCTGATTTTAAAAATAATTAAAAATAAATTTAATTTTTAAAGTCTTGTTTTACAGTGGTTTTTACGGATTTTATAATGAATTTGAATCTTTTTTGAATTTTTAATAAAACCAAATCGAAAACTATCCCGTAAATGAGCTTATAACTTAAAACATTCATTATGAAAACTACAAAATTTTTAGCCGTAGCAATTTTAGCACTAGGATTTGGATTTACATCATTTGCACAAAAAACTGTAATGGTTGGTGGAGCTGCAATGTACCCAAACAAAAATATTATTGAAAATGCCGTAAACTCAAAAGATCATACAACATTGGTTGCTGCTGTAAAAGCTGCAGGATTAGTAGAAACATTACAAGGTAAAGGACCATTTACTGTTTTTGCTCCAACAAATGCTGCATTTGATAAATTACCTGCAGGAACTGTTGAAACATTATTGAAACCTGAAAACATCAAAACGTTACAAACTATTTTGACCTATCATGTTGTTGCCGGAAAATGGAATGCATCTGATATCGCAAAAGCAATTAAAGCGGGTAAAGGAAAAGCTAGTATTAAAACTGTAAGTGGTGGAACTATAACTGCCTGGATGGACGGGAAAGATTTATATATCAGCGACGAAAGCGGAAACAAAGCTAAAGTTACAATTGCAGATGTGAATCAATCAAATGGTGTAATTCATGTAATTGATACTGTATTACTACCAAAAATGTAATTAGAATCTCCAATAAACAAAAGTCTACAATGCAAAAAAGTCCTGTAAATTACAGGACTTTTTATAAGTATCTATTTTTATAAATATATAAAATTGATAATGTGTTAATAAAGAATATAAAAATCAACGTAGTACTGTCACTTTCTCTACCACTAATTAAAAAAAGTAAATCAATTACTGAGATTAGAATGATCAAACTATATTTAATTTGTTCTTTAATTAAAAGTATATTTTTCGTAAGAAAGTAGAAGGCAATGGAACAAAGTAAAATTATAATTTGAGTACCGAATAAAAAAATTGATACAATTATTAATGTTCTATTATCAGTTTCTTTAATAGATGTAAACCAGAATAAGCCCCAAATTAAAATCGAAATTAAATATATACCGTTAATAATTTTAATAAATTCAATTAAATTTTTTTTCATTTAAAACTTATCGTTTAGTTGTTAATGTCGATCCTACTGACGCAATAATAACACAGCCTACAGCCAGGATTTCATAAAAGTTAAGTTTTTCCTGCAAAAATATAAAAGCACAAACAGAAGCTGCAGCAGGCTCTAAGCTCATTAAAATGCTAAAAGTACGGGGAGGAAGCTGTCCTAAAGCTTTCATTTCTAATGTAAACGGAATGGCACTGGACAAAAGCGCCAATGCAACCCCCATTCCAAGAAGTTTTGGAGTTAGATTTACTAATCCGTTTTCGTAAAAACCAAACGGAAGTATTAAAATAGCACCAAATAACATTCCGGTAGCAACTGCTTGTCCGCCGTGCATGATTTTAGAAACTTTTCCACCTAGAACAATATAAGCCGCCCAAAGTGCTCCCGCCAAAAGTGCAAATAAAACTCCTAATGAATCGATACTATTATTTGACCACGGAGCAATGAGTACAATCCCAATTGCGGCGAGTATAACCCAGCAATAATCTATTAAACGTGTTGAACCGATTATTGCAACCAATAGAGGACCAATAAATTCCAGAGTAACGGCAAGTCCTATTGGGATTCTTTCTATTGCCATATAAAAAATCAAATTCATTGCCCCTAAAGCCAAGCCATATGGAACAACAATTTTCCATTGATCGGGAGTGATTTTTTTTAAATTTGGTCTGTAAGCAATTAGTAAAATTATAGCCGAAACTCCAATTCGTATTGACGCGGTTCCTGCTGCTCCAATTGCAGGAAATAAGGTTTTTGCAATTGCGGCACCACATTGTACACTTATAATAGCCAGAAGGACTGCGTAAACCGGAGGGATATTGAATTCTTTATTTTTCATGAGAACAGTAAAGTGAGATAAATGAGAAATGTATCAGGAAAGAAACATCTTTTATCTCTTAAGAAGAAAGCGTTGTTGAAGCGAAGTTCAACTATTTAAAAGATATTTTTATATTATTGCAAAGCTCGTTTTGTAACAAAAGCCCGGTAACCTATAATTGACATTTGCCATTTTTTTGCTTTCGAAATATCCAAACCTTGCTTGGTAAAACTCGGTAAAAGGAGTTTGTTTATTTTGGCTAAAATTTTATACATAGTAGGTTAATTTTTGGCAAAGATATAAAAAAAGACCTTGCGGTTAGGCAAAGTCTTTTGATTGAGGTTTTAAATGTCTATTGCACATTTAAAACGGAGTTATTATCTAGTTAATTCGCTTTACTTTTATATTGTTTTGATATTGAATTATATCCTTTTAATATCTCTCTCCACTTTTTTCATGTTTTTCTCATGAGCTTTCATATTTTGCTCATACACTTTCATATCTTTTTCAAATTGCTCCATTTTCTTTTCGAAATCTCCTCCAAATTGCTGGTCTACATATGCGCCATATTTATCCATTTCTGCTCCAAATTTTTCCATAGCGATTTCATACTTTTCCATTTCTTTATCATAAACAAGTTCACGTTTTGACATAATATCTTCTACTTGATTTTGATAAACGTCCAATTTTGGTTGAAATGCGTCCATTTTTTTCTGAAATTCTGCCATCTTTTTGTCAAAATTTTCCATAGCCACTTTATCCTTTGTATTTCTTGGCAGAACAGGAGGTTTTGGCATATTTGACATATTAGGCGGAGCCGGCAGCTCTAAATCTTTTGGTAATACAGGCATTACCGGAGCAATTGGTGCTGGCTGTAATTCTGGTGTTGCAGGAGGCGTAGGAGGAACCGGCGGAGCCATTCTGTCCGAGTCATTATAATTTTCGATTTCTGCTACACGACTTTGATAATCAGTTGACTTATCACTTTCTGTATCTGTAACAATACCAATTTTTTTAACACCGTTCTTTTCAGTTGAAACAGAAATTGCAAAGCTGTCTATCGCTTCATCACCATCAATTTGAATGGTTTGAACCTCTTCAGTTCCTTTTTTAATATTGATTTTAATCCCTATTAATTCGTTTTTAGCGTTTCTCTTTATGTTAGAAACGGCAACATCTGCACCATGATTCTTTTTTAGTTTTTCGGCTATTACTTTTATTTCCTGATCAGTTGTGTTTTTATTAATGTTATAAATATCATCTGAATCATTCGTTTTAGAAATTTCCTGAGGTTGATTTTTCTCTTGTGCGATGGTTTTAATTTGAAACAACAGTACAAAAGCGACAAGTGCGGGAATTATTGCATAATACTTCCAATAGTTCCATTTTTTTGATTGATTTTTGTTTAACATGACAATTCGTTTTTTGATTAATGATTGATAAAAATGATTGGTGATTGCAACACATGATTCGTGTGTTGTTATTTTTAAAAGCGTGTATTGATACGCTTTTTTGTCTGATATTTTTTTGGCAGCTTCATAATCAGCAATAAATTCAAGGTTCTGAAGAATAGCTTTTTTATACAGCCAAATAATTGGATTGAACCAAAACAGCACGCAGAATACCCTTGAAATCAGAACATCCATGGTATGATTTTGATCGCTATGCACTTTTTCATGCTCAATAATATTTTCTAATTCCAAAGCCGTATACATTGATGAGTTGTACACGATATAATCAAAATAAGAAAAAGGGGCAATATTCTCGCTTACATCTATAAACTTAAAATCAGCTTGCTGGTGTACTTTTTTCCCTTTTAAGACGGAGTTTAAACTATAAAAATCAAGTGCAAATTTTATTATCAAGGCAAGAAACCCGATACTATAAATAGCAAGTACTACATAATTCCAGTTGATCTCAAAAGATTTTTGCTCGATTATATGCGGAATATAAGCTCTGGAATAATCCATAGTAGATATTGGCATTGGTGTAGGATCGATCCAAACGATTTTGGTATAAACTAAAAACGGCAATACAATTGAAGTTATTAATCCGGCAAGTAAAAACCATCTATTACTATTAAAGAATGTTTCTTTGCGCAGCAAAAAATAATATGCACAGTAAAACAGCAGCAGCAATCCGCTTGATTTTACGATAAAAATGAAAAGTGCTTCCATAATACTTATTTTACTTCTTGAGGAGTTTCTATCATTGCCAGGATTTCGCGTAATTCTGCTGCCGAAATTTTTTCTTCTTTAGCAAAAAAGGAAACCATACTTTTATAAGAACTATCGAAATAATTATCAATTGCAGTACTCATAAATCCTTTACTATAGTCTTCGATAGTTACAATTGGGTAATATTGATGTGTATTTCCAAAAGCATTATGTGCTACATATTCTTTTTCCTCAAGATTACGAACAATAGTTGAAAGCGTATTGTAGTGAGGTTGATCTTCTTTGATTTCCGTTTGAATCTCTTTTACAAAAGCTTTTTTAAGCTTCCATAAAATATGCATGATCTCTTCTTCCTTGTTGGTTAGCTTTTGCATAATTTTAGTTTTTAAATGCAATTCAAATTAGTCTTTTGTTTCAATAATAATTACTCCATTAGCACCTTCTTCTCCGTATTTAACAAGAGTTTCAGCATTGCTTTTTAAAACCGTTACTGATTTGATGTTATTCGGATCAATCAGCTTGGAATCATCTTTGCTAACATTACCGATTACGACTCCATCAACGATATATAGCGGATCGCCATATATTTTTAAAGTGGAATTTGCCTTACCTTTAATAACAACTTTTGTATTTGTTTTTTCGTCTACATTAGTGTTTATAACAGTGTTAGTAGCGGTGCTAACAGTGCAATTAGTTTTTGTGCTAGTATTAGAATTAATGTTAACATCAGTATTAGTTTTAGAGTTTTGAACTTTTATTATTTCAACTTTATGCGCTTTATCACTAGAATCGCCAACTTGATTGTTTGCAACCAGACTGATTTTCTTAGAACCATCATCAGCCGTTGTGATCATAATTCCGCAATCTTTAATTCCTTTGTCACCAAGAACCTCATATTCCTGAACTTGCTCTGAACCTCTTTTTGCGTGTACTTTTATTGCAATTATTTCGTTTTGAGAATTTCGTTTTAATTCCGAAATTGTAAAATCAACATTGTGATTTAGCTTTAATTTTTCTGCAATGATTTTTAAGTCATGATCTGTAGTTGTTTTATTGATTTTGAAAACTTCAACAGATTTACTTTCTTTTTTAGAAACTTCAATAGTAGTACCCTTTTTCTCCTTTGCAATTACTTCAACTTGAAATAAAAGCACAAACACAACAAGAGCAGGAAGTACCGTGCAGTACTTCCAGGAGCTGCTCTTTTTTGATTGATTTTTGTTTAACATAATGATTCGTTTTTTGATTAATGATTGATAAAAATGATTGGTGATTGCAACACATGATTCGTGTGTTGTTATTTTTAAAAGCGTGTATTGATAGGCTTTTTTATCTGATATTTTTTGGGCAGCTTCTTTGTCAGCAATAAATTCGAGATTTTGAACGATTGCTTTTTTATAAAACCACATAATTGGATTGAACCAAAACAACATACAAAACACTCTTGAAACAAGAACATCTACGGTATGATTTTGATCACTGTGAACTTTTTCATGTTCGAGAATACTCTCTAATTCTGATGCTGTGTACATTGATGAGTTGTACACGATATAATCAAAATAAGAGAAAGGCGCAATGTTTTCTTTTACATCTATAAACTTAAAATCAGCTTGTTGTTGTATTTTTTTTCCTTTTATAATGGAGTTTAAGCTGTAAAAATCTATTCCAAATTTGATTAAAAAGCCAATGAAACCAATACTATAAACAGCAATAATGACAAGGTTCCAATTGATTTCTAAAAACTCACTTCCTATATTTTGAGAATTAAGTTGTGTATAATTTATATTTAAAGCAGGAGCAGGGTTAATCCAGACCACTTTGGTGTAAACCAAAAAAGGCAATACAACAGAAGTTATTAAACCCGCCAATAAAAACCATCTGTTACTGTTGAAGAATGTTTCCTTGCGCAACAAAAAATGATAAGCAATAAAAAATAAAATGATCAGTCCGCTTGACTTTGCTATAAATATAAAAAGTGCTTCCATAATGATTATTTTTCTTCTTTAGGAGATTCAATCATTGCCAGGATTTCACGTAATTCTGCTGCCGAAATTTTTTCTTCTTTAGCAAAAAATGAAACCATATTTTTATAAGAACTATTAAAGAAATTATCAATAGCCGTATTCATAAACTTTTTACTGTAAGTTTCCAGAGTAACAGCTGGATAGTACTGATGTGTGTTTCCAAAAGCATTATGTCCCACAAAACCCTTTTCCTCAAGATTACGCACAATAGTCGAAAGTGTATTGTAATGCGGTTGATCTTCAGTTATTTCTGCCTGAATTTCTTTTACAAAAGCTTTTTTAAGCTTCCATAAAATGTGCATGATTTCTTCTTCTTTATTGGTTAACTTTTGCATGTTTTCTAATTTTAATTCAAACCTACAACTATTTTTCTAGTTACACAACTATAAAACTAGTTATTTAACTAAAAAATACGTTTGAATCGATTTTAAAGTGTAGAAAACCCATCTTACGTTGAAATGAGAAAAAAATTTTACCAAAGAGCTATCGTGAGTGACTAAAATTATTTCACGCAGATTTTAAATGGATTTAAGCAGATTGAGCAGATCTTTTTTTATTTAACCGTAATCCTGCAAGGTTTGGTAAACCTTGTAGGTATGCATTTTTTCTGCGTAAAATATTTTTTCACACAGATTTACTTCGCCTGTTGCTATCGCTCGGGTTGCAGATCGAGCAGATTTTTCCTCTTTTTATCCTTTATCCGAGTGCGCAAAGTTTTTTTATGTGTAAGACTTTAAACAAACACAGAGATCGCAAAGCTTTGTGATCTCTGTGTTTGTTTAACCATATAAGTATAAAAACTTTGCGCACTCTGTGGTAAATTAGCTAAACAATTGGTAAGAAAAGATTTTAAGAAACCTTCTCTCTTAGTAATGCCTGCTTAATCCAAAAGCAGCAAAGTGTAGCAAAAACTCCAATACAAGCCATAAACAACCAGTTGATTTGATAACCTAAACGGGAAATAATCTCGAAACCAACCTTCGAACTAATAATATGAGCCAGACTAAAACTCATAGTATAAAGTGCCATGTAACGACCTTCTTGTCCACGTGGGGCACGACTAAGCGCAAAAGCATTCGAAAAAGGAAAGGTCAGAATTTCTCCAATTGAAATGCAAATCATGCTGACTACCAAAATTCCAGCCCAAACATTAATTAGCAATAAGAAGAAACTCAACGCCATTACAAATGATCCCAGAATAATAATTCTTATTTTGGGGAAACCTTTTCTTTCCATAAAACCAACCGTTGGCATTTCTAAAGCAAAGATTAAAAGCCCGTTTAAAGTCATCAATAATCCCGTTTGAAACTCACTCAAACCAAATTTCTCATTATGATATAAAGGCAGCGTTGTAAAAAGTTGAAAGAAAATCATTGCCGTAACAAAACTCACAAACAAAAATACCCAAAAGATTTTATCGTGAAAAACAGATTTGATTTCTGCTGCGCTCTCCATTTTATCTTCATGGACAACTTTTTTCTTTTCCTTAACTAATAGTGCAAATATCGAAATAGAGATAATACAAGACGCTCCGTCAACCCAGAATAAGCCTGAATAACCAATTCCCATAATAATCAAACCTCCCAAAGCAGGTCCAGCAGCAAAACCAAGATTTACCGCCAAACGCACCAAAGTTAGTGCTCGTGTTCTGTTTTCGGGTTTTGCATAAGCACCCAACGAAACAAACATCGCTGGTCTGAACATATCTGCAATCGTCATTAATATAAACATGGCAATACAAAGTGACCAAAATGTTGTGATATACTGTACGAAGAAAAGGGAAACTCCGCTTGTAAATAAGCTAAAAATCATGATTTTGTAAAACCCAATTTTGTCTGATAATTTTCCGCCCAACCAGGAACCTAACATTGATCCAAGACCAAATGCAACCATGATCCAACCGACCTGATTATAAGTAAAATGAAGATCTTCTTTTAAATATTTTGATAAAAAAGGAAGTACCATCGTTCCGGCACGATTGATAAAAGTGACAATTGTAAGAATCCAAATTTCTCTTGAAAAACCTTTAAAATTGTTAATGTAATGGTTAAAAGCAGTTTTGAGCATTATAAATAAGTTATTTGCAACAAAGTTAAGAAACTTTGTACGGATCAACGGTTGCTGCTTTGTTACTTTTAAACTATTTTTGCTGAAAATTTCAAGGATGAAAAATGTTATTGCTTTTTTAGTATTGCTGCTCGTTAATTTCTGTTTCGGACAAAATAAATTTGATCAGAAGGAAACAGAAAAGTTTCAAAAGAAAATAAATTCAGAATATGCTGATGCTAAGACGAGTCCGTTGATGGAAGAAGATTTGAAGAGTTTTAAAACTTTAGATTTTTATCCTATAAACAGCAAATACTTTGTTGTAGCAAAATTCGAAAAAGCGCAAAATGAGAAAGTTTTTGAGATGAAAACAACAGGCGCGAGAACTCCAAAATATATTAAATACGGAACCTTATATTTTACTTTAGATGGTGTTGATTTGAAGTTGAATGTTTACAGAAATATTGAACTTTCGAAAACAAAGGAATATAAAGATCATTTATTTTTGCCATTCTCGGATTTGACTAGCGGAAAAGAAAGTTATATAGGAGGAAGATATATTGACTTAAAAATTCCAAAAGGAAATACGATCGCAGTAGATTTTAATCAGGCTTATAACCCTTATTGCGCTTATAATCATAAATATTCATGTCCGCTTGTTCCTTTAGAAAATGATTTGAAAGTAGAAATCAAAGCGGGAGTGAAAACTTTTCATTAATGGAATTCTTTAATTTTCATACACATCAATTTACAAATCAATCCAATATTTTGGAGTTGGTCAATCAATATCCGCAAGAATTTGATGCTTCAATTCCCTATTATTCGATAGGAATTCATCCTTGGTATATTAAGGAAGAACAAATTGATGCCGATTTGAAAATTATTGAAGAAAAATTGCAAACCAATAATTGTCTTGCTCTTGGCGAATGTGGTTTAGACAAACGAATTGAAATTCCGCTTGAACAGCAAATTATAGTTTTTGAAAAACAATTGGCTTTGGCCGAAAAATATCAAAAACCTGTAGTGATTCACTGCGTTGCGGCTTTTCAGGAAGTAATTGCGATTAGAAAAAAGATGAAAATTTCGGTTCCCATGATTATTCATGGATTTTCAAAAAACAGTCAAATTGCCGAACAACTTATCAAAGCCGGATTTTATATTTCGTTTGGAAAATATTTACTCAGAAATCCCGAATTAAAAACCGTTTTTCAGAACATACCAAATGAGCGCTTTTTTCTGGAAACAGATACAATCGAAGAAGGAATAAGGGAAGTTTATAATCTAGCATCTGAATATAAAAATATAGAAATTAAAGAATTGCAAGAGATTATTTCAAGTAATTTTGCAACTGTATTCGAGAAGTAAGAAGTTAGTTCGCAAACCTGAAACTTGAAACAAATTTAAAAAAGACAATTAAACAAAAATAACAATAGAATATATGGCAGAGTGGACAGAAAGAGCCGAACTTTTATTTACTAAAGAAGGATTACAAAACTTGCAAAACTCAAATGTTTTGGTGGTAGGTTTAGGAGGAGTTGGATCATTTGCAGCTGAATTTTTGGCAAGGGCAGGAGTAGGAAGTATGACAATTGTTGATGGAGATGTGGTAGATATCACTAATATTAACAGGCAATTGCCCGCTTTGCATTCAACAGTTGGTCAGCCAAAAATTACAATTGTAGGAGATCGTTTAATGGATATTAATCCGGAATTAAAGCTGACTCGTGTTAAGGAATTTTTGTCTCCGGAAAGAGCTTTTGAGATTATTTCGCCTGAGTTTGATTATGTTTTGGATTGTATTGATAGTATTACTCCAAAATTAAATCTAATCATTGGCGCAAAACGCAAAAGAGTAAAAATAATCAGTAGCATGGGCGCTGGCGGAAAAATGCTGGCTTCAAAAGTAAAAGTGGCAGATATCTCTAATACAGTAAACTGCTATTTTTCTAAAGCAATTAGGAAACGTTTAAAAGTTGAAAAAATAAACAAATTAAAAGTAGTTTTCTCTTCTGAAATTCAAGATGAAAAAAGCTTAAAATTAACTGACGGAAAAAACTTCAAAAAATCATTTTACGGAACTAATAGTTATATGCCAGGTTTATTTGGTCTTTATTTAGCTGAAACAGTAATCCGCTATTTGCTTAAAAAAGAGTAAAAAATTTTGTTTCAGGTTTCAGGTTTTCTTTGTTTCAAGTTATCACCGATGCGAACTTTGTCAAAGTTTAAAATTTTGACAAAGTTACCCCAAGTAAGAGGAATTTGAAACCAGAAATCCCTAAAAAAAGATGCACTGCGCCTCTACAGAAAAACCTTTGACCCTTTGTAACTTAGAACCTTTGACCCTAAAAAAAATGATTAAAACAGTAATTTTTGACATGGATGGTGTAATTGTTGATACTGAACCAGTTCACCGTTATGCTTATTACAAACAATTCTCAGAATTAAATATTGCAGTGGGCGAGGAAATGTACACTTCGTTTACGGGGTTTTCGACTCGAAATACGTTTCAGGCATTGAAAGGATTTTTTCCAACGATAGAGCATGAAGTAGAAGATTTAATTCAGCGAAAAAGAACCATTTTTAATGATGCTTTTGATACTAAAGAAGATTTGTATTTACTAGAAGGTGTAGAGGATTTAATTAAAGATTTGTACACCAACGGAATACAATTGATTTTGGCTTCTTCGGCGTCCAAAGTAACCATTGAACGTGTTTTTACAAGATTCAATTTGCACCAATATTTTACGGATATTGTAAGTGGTGAAGATTTTCCGCAATCAAAACCAAATCCGGCGATTTTTGTATATGCAGCTTCATTGTCAAAAGCACCAAAAGAAAATTGCATCATCATAGAAGACAGCACAAATGGTGTAAAAGCGGCAAAAGCAGCAGGAATTTATTGTGTAGGTTATAATAGCCATCATTCTAAATTGCAAGATCTGTCTGATGCTAATTTGATAATCAATAATTTTAAGGAATTAGACGCCCAAAAAATATCACAATTAGGCGCTTGAATTATATTAAATTTAACATTTGTTCCCTAATTGAATTTGTAAATTTGAAGGAACAAAATAAACTCACAAATGAAAAAACTACTTATTGCATTAGCCATTATTTTGGCTCCTTTTGCTACAGAAGCACAAATAAAAACACCACAAGCGAGTCCGAAAGGCTATATTAAGCAAACAGTTGGTTTAACTGACGTTGAAGTTACTTACTCAAGACCAGGCGCTAGAGGTAGAGCTGTTTTTGGAAATTTAGTTCCGTTTGGTAAATTATGGAGAACCGGAGCCAATGAAAACACAATCATTAATTTTAGTGATGATGTTGTTATTGATGGCAAGACTTTGAAAAAAGGAAAATATGCAATTTATACGATTCCTAAAATCGAAAGTTGGGAAGTGATTTTTTATCTTTCTACAGACAACTGGGGATTACCGGAAAACTGGAGCGACTCTTATGTTGCTTTAAGAACTACTGTAAAAGAAGATGCTTTACCAACACCAGTTGAGACTTTTACGATTGGAATTAATGGCTTAGACCCAAATTTTGGATACTTAGAAATGGCTTGGGAAAACTCTCATGTTGCTTTAAAATTTGAAGTTCCAACTGCAAAAGTAGCTACGTCAAGTATCGAAAAAGTTTTAGCCGGACCTACTTCAAATGATTATTTTGCTGCAGCTCAATATTTGTTTCAATCAAATGGAAATATAGAAACAGCTAAAAGTTACGTAGACAAATCATTAGATATGAGTACTGAAAAACCATATTTTATCTTAAGATTGAAATCACAGATTCAGGCAAAACAAGGTGATAAAAAAGGAGCTGTTGAAACTGCAAAAGCATCACTTGCCGCTGCAGAAGCTGCTAATAATCAAGATTACGTAAAATTAAATAAAGATAGTATTGCGGAATGGAGCAGATAATAATTCTTTGAATTATTAAATTCCAATCTCAATGGTTTTCGATATAAAAATCCAAATTCCAAAGCTTTAGAAGTTTTGGAATTTGGATTTTTTTTATGGGTTTAAGTTAAGTTTTGTCATTTCGACCGGAGGGAGAAATCACACGAGAAACTCGACAAAGATTGGTGCTTTTAGGCACGGAATTACTCGTGTGATTTCTCCTTGCGTCAAAATGATAATATCGCGTTTATAATTAAACATACAGACTTGTCTGTTTATATTTAAAATTGTATACATTTGTATTTCTAATTCATCATGCAAATGTCACCTAAAGAAAGAATCCTAGACACAGTTTCCCTATTATTCCACAAGCAGGGATATAATGCTACGGGCATCAATCAAATTATTGAAGAGGCAAAAGTAGCAAAGGCGAGTTTTTATCAGCATTTTAAATCAAAAGAAGATTTATGTGTGGCGTTTCTAAATCAGCGTCATGATTTTTGGTTCAATGAATTGGAAAAATTTACTTTAGATGAAAAAGATTCGAAATTGAAGATTCTAACTTCTTTTGACTTTCTGATCGCTATGAACCAGAAGGAGGATTTTAGAGGTTGTAGTTTTTTAAACCTTCTTTCTGAAATTCCTTCTGATAATATAAAAGTGCTTAAGGTAATTCAAAGTCATAAATTGGATCTCCGAAAATATTTTAAAAATATTCTCAAAGACGAGATTCTCGCAGATCATGTTTATTTACTTTTTGAAAGCTGCATTGTAGAAAGTCAGTTGTTTAAGTCAAACGATCTTATCGAACAATCTAAAAAAATCATTCAAACTTTAATTTTATAAAAATGGAACAGAAATTACCATTGCCGCCTTTCACCTATGAAACGGCATTAGAAAAAATTCAGTTAGCAGAAAACGCCTGGAACAGCCAAGATCCGGAAAAAGTCTCAAAAGCTTATACAGTAGACAGTGAATGGCGAAATAGAGATCAATTTGTAAATGGAAGAGAAGAAATCATTCGTTTTTTATCCCAAAAATGGGAGAAAGAAAAGAACTATAAATTAAAAAAAGAATATTGGGCGCATACTGAAAACAGAATTGCTGTAAGATTTGAATATGAATATCAAAATCTTGAAGGGAACTGGTTTAGAGCGTACGGAAATGAAAATTGGGAATTTGATTCAAACGGATTAATGCAAAAAAGATTTGCCAGTATAAACGATCTTCCAATAAAAGAAGAGGATAGAAAGTTTAAATAATTAGTTCAGACTTGGCGGTTCCGGAATTCTGATACTTCTTTTGATTTTCTTTACGATTAAGAGATAAAACGTGATTCCGCCTAAAATGATAAGAAGCGCAATTTGCAATTGCCCAAGACTATTATTTTTGTTATACATTGCATTTGCGCTTGCCAATTTTGCTTTTCCTTCCTGAATCTGAATTTGAGATAATGATTCTAATGTTGTCAAGGCTTGTTGGCTCAAAGCCACAATTTTGCCCCAATTTTTACTGGCGACGTGATTGTTTATTTCTTTGCAGGAGATTAAAAAAATATCAAAATATTGTTTCTCTTTATTGGTTAAAACTGTTTTTGCATACAAATCATCAATATTATGAATGATATTTAAAGTATGAATGATCTCATTTTTTTTGGTATTATCACTTAAATCAAGTTTTTCAGCTTCGGATTTTATGAAATGAAGTTCTTTCGAATATTGAAAAATATAATGTGCTACAACCAAACGATCATTGAAAATTGCATTGATATTTTCGTTTACATTTTTCGAATTTTGAAGCGTATTAAAATTACCTAATAAAATGATTAACATCACAACAAGCAAAATATAAGCAGCTTTAGTTTTATTGCTGTATTTTTTTAAATCTTTCATAGTGATGCGTTTTAAATTGATTTGTAAACCAGATTATCAGTTTTTTTGAAGAAATATAATCTTTAAAAAGACTTGACTTTTATTTTGAAAGCATTCCAACATCTAAGCTTTTCTCTATATTTTTTATGGCACCAATTGGCGCAATTTTTATAGATTTATTTCCTTTTTGAACATAGAAATAATAAATACTATTGGAGTTAATGAGAAAAATTTGTTCTGATTCGCCACTATTGTAGTTTAATGTGTTATTATATTTTACTTTATTATCCTTGATACGCTGCATAGTTATGTAACCGCCTGCAACTCCGGTTCCAATAAAAAAGGATAATAATATCAAAGCAAACATTTTAAAAGAAGCAAAAATGTAATATTTATTAATTTCCTCTTCTGATAATTCTTCTGTAGTTTTCAATTCAAAGATTTTCTGAAGTGTTTTATTCTCTTTGTGCTTTAGGTATAATTTCGGCAAATAATAATGAAGTACAAAAAGTGATACTACAAAGCCCAGTGTTATCGGATTTGAAGTAAACTCTGCAATTGGACTAATTAAGATGTCCATAATGGTAGAGTATTTTAGGATATTAATTCCTAATTGATAATAAAAAATACTCTCTTTAAGTATCCCTAATATGACAAGGTAAAGGTAACCTAGGGGAAGTAGTTTTTGTATTTCCTCTGAATATTTCATTAAATGGTTTGTTTTGGCGAATACTAAAATAGTACTTTTTATTACAAATATTCAATAAAGGAAGCTATATGTTTTTAATAAGTTTACCATTTTCAAAAACGCATTCTTTCTTTTCTCCTTTTTTATCTATTGAAAAAAGCTTTCCATTTTTTTTATTATTGGTATAAGGACAACTGTAAACTAAAATCCCATCTTTCAACTCTTCCTCTAGTTTTTTATTTCCGTTTTTTTCGTAATAAGTTGTAGACATTATTTTATGGTCAAATGAATACCTAACTTTCTTTTTTATTTGAGGGCTTTTCTCATAGTAGTAATCTTCATCCAAAATTATTACTTCTTTTCCATTAGCATAAACAGAGGTTTTGTTTAAAATTCCGTCAACAAATTCAATTTCAGAAACTAAATGGGTTTTGTGCTTAAAGTTTTGAACTTTACCAGTAAAAAGTTTATTGTCTTGTACCTTATATGCGATACTATCTTTTGCATAAATATCATTTCTGGATACTATTTCCTGAGAATAAATTTTTAAACTAAAAAGTATAATTATTAAGAGTAGATGTTTTGACATATAGTTTAATTAGTAGTTTTTTTGCTAAAGATCTTATGAAAGCAATATTCAAGATTGGAATAAAACTAAAAATTGAAAAAACAGTATTTGCTTTCAAATCTCTTCATGTTCTTGTAGTAATTACTTGCACAGAAACAAATGTAACAAGATAATAAGACAAGTATAAAATATAATTAGGAAGCTTCTTATTATTTAAACTTAAATTTACATTACCTTAAAATATAACAGAATTTCCTTCGCAATACCGTAAACAGTACTAAAGATATTTTTTCATTTATAACTAGTTGGATTTATTCTGATTGATCAAAGACATCGTTTGTTTGTTTACGATTTCGGCAGCTTTATTTAGAAACAACGGATTTGTACACTCGCCGTAACTAATATAAACAATATGATCATCGTCCTCGAGATTTTGATTTCTCTTTTTTGCTTCCAGAGAACTTTCCATTCCCATAATTAGAATAACAGGGTTTCCTTCGCGATATAGTTGCGTCGCAATTCCTATCAATCGATCTTCGCCAATTAGCTGCGCTTCTTTCTCCTGAAACCCTAAAAGCATCATACAATACATTAGAGAACAAAGTTTAGTATCTTTCCATTGTGGATATTTTTCTAAAATTTCTGCTCCATGATTTAAGTTCTCAAAACACTTCGTATAAAGTTGTGTAGAAATTGAATTGTCTACCGTTTCTTCATCCTCAATAGAACTTTGGCTTTGAGCCTGAAGACAAAAGCAAAGAAATGCAATTACTAAGGATTTTTGAAGCATAATCGTTTTATTTTAAAATACATCAGATGCCATTTTCGTAGATAGATGCTCTTGTTTAAGTTGAATTTTTCACCTTCTTTATAACCTATTGGAAATGTTGGGCTTTTAATGCCAAATGGTCCTGACTTACTATCATTATAATAAAACTCTTCTTCATTATTGCTATATCTTCCCGCACATAAAAGATCAAAAGTTGTAATTTTTCTGCTTGATTTTAGAACACATATATCTATCCAAACCGGAATTTTATTTTTTCGACAAAGCAAATCAATTACTTCTATTTCGGTTAAGTTTAATTTTATGATTCCATCATCTTCAGGGTAAACGTCAAATTTATTAAAATCTTCCTCGTCGTTTCCGGGAGTGAAAATTACATTGTATTTGAAATCATTCGTGAGTTTATCCGTAATATAACGTTCTGCAAACTTAACTGCTTCTATACTGGAATTTTTTAGACGGAATGAAAATTCTTGTTTTGTCATATTATAGTTTATTCAGCTATTATCGGCTTTTTTGCCAGCAATAAGAATATTACAAAGACTATATTCAATAGAGGAACAAAATTGAAAACAACAAAAGTACCATTTGCATTCAAAGCTCGTAATCTTCTTGTAGTGACAGCTTGCATAGGAACAAAAGTCAATAAGAGAATCAGGCAACTATAAAATATATTAAGAATTTTTTCATTGTTTAAATTAACATTTTTATATAAATTAAGAGCGAGATAACACATCAAAATATTAAACAAAAAATAAATTCCATATTCGATTCTTCCGGATTTCCCCGAAAAAGACGAATACATAAATATTACATTTTTTAAGTCTGCCATAAAATATTTTAAAAGCCGTAAGCTTCAATTCTGGTTTTATATTTCTTTTTTTCAACAACCCAAATGATCTCATATCCGCCAGCACCATCACTATTTGAAGATTGGATGTATAAAATATCATTTATTTTATCATAATTTATTTTAGAGTTGTATAAACTGGGTTCGTATAGATTTCTTAAAGCCTCGTTTGGTAATTGGACTTTTATATTATTTATTTGAACTTCTATACTTTTATATTGTCTTTTAGGGATTTCTCCATCTGTTCCTAAAAAATCTAAATCATCAATTTTTTTAAGCAGACCTGAATTTCCTTTTTGAAATTGTAATTTATGTTTTTCTTTAACAAAAGCACTTTCGGTTATTTTAACTTTTACATTTGCACTATCAAATAAAACTTCTTTGACTTGATTTAATTTTAAAGGGATATTTGTAAAATCGCTTATGAATTTAATTTTGCTTTTATAAATATATCCGTTTAATTCTTTTCCATTTTTTTTATAATCAATATTTGCCCAATTTCCTTTTGGTTCAAAATAATAAACTATAAATCCATTGTCGAGTTTGTCAGAAATATTGTTGGCTATTTCTCCTGAATTTCGAACATTCACATAACCATCAGAATCATTAATAATTGCAAATTGCGAATAGCAAAAGCTCAGATTTAGTAAAAGTAGAATACACAAGACGTTTTTCATAAAAACTTTAATTTACTCCAAAACAACTTCTTCAGAATCCTGTTCATTTCTAAAAAACGCAACCTGCATAAGCAACGCAAGTATAATAGTTAACATCGCTCCAATAAAATTCAGCCATAAATAACCCAGTTTTTCCTCTTTGTAAATCATAAAATAGTAGATAATAAAAATGGTTGTCTGGCTAATAATAGCGCTATAAAACATCGCTTTTGCTTTTACTCTACGTAAATAAAATCCCACTAAGAAGATTCCTAAAACGGTTCCGTAGAAAATAGATCCAATGATATTTACCAACTGAATTAAATTTTCAAACAAAGTTCCAACGCAGGCAAAAAGTATCGCTACAATTCCCCAGAATAAGGTGAAAAATTTCGTAGCATTTAGATAATGTTTCTCTGATTTTACGGTTTTTAAGTTTCGTTTATAAATATCTATTGCAGTTGTAGAAGCCAAAGCATTTAAGCCTGAAGCTGTCGATGACATTGCTGCAGAAAGAATCACGGCTAATAATAAACCAATCAATCCTTTTGGTAAATAATGTAAGATGAAGTGAAAAAAGACATAATCTTTATCGTTTGTTTCACTGGTTGGATCGGCTTTTAGAATAATTTCTTTGGCGCGATCTCTTAAGTCTTTTTCTTTGTTTGATAATGTAACCAGTTCTTTTCGTAGAATAGGATTGTCAAAATCCTGATTCAGCTGATCGATGTACAATAAATTGATTACTTTTTTATCTTCTGAAAGGGCAGTTAATTTCTTTTCTAAAACATGATATTCTTCTTTAAATGCTGATTTTTCAATGACAATTTTATTATTCGGATTAAAATTTAACGGAACTGGATTGAATTGGAAAAATACAAAAACCATAACTCCGGTTAATAGAATAAAAAACTGCATTGGCACTTTTAAAAGTCCGTTCATAATCAAACCCATTTGGCTTTCGCGAACTGATTTTCCGGATAAATAACGACCAACCTGAGATTGATCTGTCCCAAAATAGGCGAGGGCAAGGAAAAAACCTCCCGTAATTCCGCTCCAGAAAGTATATTTTTCTTCGGGATTAAAAGAGAAATCTACAATATTCATTTTATCATTTGCACCGGCAATATGCAAGGCACTTGTAAAAGTCATATCGTTTGGCAGATAATGCAATATCAGAAAAAATGTAATAAACATTCCAGACATGATTACAAACATTTGTTGTTTTTGCGTAACGTTTACTGCTTTTGTTCCTCCTGAAAAGGTGTAAATAATTACAAGAAGACCAATTATAATGTTCATTAAAGTTAAATTCCAACCCAAAAGTGCGGATAAAATAATAGCAGGAGCATAAATAGTCAATCCGGTTCCTAAACCTCTCTGAACTAGAAACAGAATCGCTGCCAATGAACGTGTTTTTAGATCGAATCGCTTTTCGAGAAATTCGTAAGCGGTAAATACTTTATTTTTATGATATAATGGGATAAATGTCACGCAGATCACAATCATGGCTATTGGCAATCCAAAATAGAATTGCACAAAACCCATTCCGTCATGATACGCTTGTCCCGGTGTTGATAGAAAAGTAATAGCACTGGCTTGTGTTGCCATAACCGAAAGCCCAACGGTATACCAAGGTGTTTCGTTGTTTCCTAAGATAAAGTCTTCGACATTTTTACTTCCTTTGGTTTTCCAGGAGCCGTACCCAACAATGAATAAAAGTGTAACAATTAGTACGATCCAATCAAATAGTTGCATAGGTTATGAGTATAATTGCATGATTAAGAAAAAAATCAAAATGTAAATTGCATTCGCTACCAAAACATAGGTGTAGCTTTTTTTCCATTTCTTTACTTTTTTAGCTTCCATTTTCGTGAATGTTTTTATTTCTTTAATTCTGGTTTTGGAGCTTCTATTGGCTGTTTTAAGGAAATCATATTAGACAATAGTCGATATGCGCCTGCAACTCCTTCGGGTAATTCTCTAAAAAAGCTTAAACCTGTGTAAATATAGTATCCTTTTCCGTATGGCGCTACCAATAATGCTCCGTTTTTAGGAGATTCACCTTTGTCATGCGAAGATAGGATAGGAGTGAAGGCAGGATCGTATTGATCCGGATAATATAAACCTTGTTCTTGTGTCCAGCCTTCAAAATCTTTCGTACTAATTTTATTGGGCGTGTTCAAAATAGGATGTGTTGGTGCCAGAAAAGTAACTTTAGCGTTTTCTTCGGTGACACGATCGTTGGAGATTCTTAATGGATATGGTGCAATTTGATCTGTTACGGTTTTACCATACGTATTGTATTGTACAATCATATTTTTACCGCTTTTTACAAAATTAAAAAGGATATTTTGTTTGTTTGCCAACGCGTTAACGGTATTATAAGCACGGATTCCGGTAATGACAACATTAAAAGAATCGAGTTTTTCTGGCGTGATTTCCTCCGGTTTTATAATCGAAACTTTATATCCCATTTGCGTCAGGCTTTCCGGAACTTCGTCGCCCGCACCCATGATGTAAGCAATAGCATCTCCATTTGTTTTTAAATCAATTCTTATGCATTTTGATTCTGCCGGTTTCAAAACCATTTGTTTGGTAATATGCGGATAATCAATAATAATTTCGTCTTTATCAAAACGTTTGTTGTCTACAATAGCAATGCTTTTTGCTACAACTTCTTCGGGATTTACGGGCGATGTAACTTCAAAATAAAAGATTTGCTCGTTTCCTTTTTTCTCCAGCGTAAACGGGATTTCTTTTGGAGAAACATTCCAACTTTTAGGCAATTCCAGTTGTAAATTTCCTTTAATGCCGTCTTTTCCTGCGCGAACTTTTACAGGAACCATTTTACTTTTTGTACTTCCAAAAATTAAAACTTTTTCGAGAACAGAAGTTGTAACTTCCGGAACTATATCCAGGAAATTATACATTTCGCCTTTTACACCATCGTTGTATTTGTAAACTACAGTACGCTCAAACGGAATTTCAACCCCACTAATTTTAATATTAAAAATAACTTTTACTTGTCTGATAATATCCGGAATTCCAATATTTTCCTGATTAGAAACCGTATACATTCCTACACTTGCTTTTTCTTTTAACCAATACGGTTGTGTATATTCAATATCATTTGGAAGTTGAATCTGCAGGTTTATTTTCTGATCGTTATTATTCTTTAATAGAACATTTTGAGCTGTATTTTTATTATCCGGTAATGAAGTTACGCTGGTCAATTGCATTTCGGCAGAAGATCTGTTAATCGCTTCAAGGCTCAGTTTTATTGTACTTCCCGGAGTAGCTTCCTGCTCAGACGCAACAGCTTCAAGATATAAACCTGAACAAGATGCGATTATATTTTTTATAGCAGCAGATTTTAAAGGTTTATAATGATCCTCGTCTAAAGCTTCAATCATAGTATAAGCTTTTACCAAATCCGGAATACTTGCTGATGGATTGCTAAAATCATATTTTGCGATAATTTTCGTAATTAAATCTCCAATAGGTTTTCCGTTTTTAACGCGGTTCCATGAAGTGTCAATTCCATCAAATAAATTATCACGTTCTACAGGACTATCCCCTTTAATTAATTCAAGATATTCGGTTTCTGCGCCACGAGCTCCGGTGCTTCCAAATCCTTGTGACTGATGACGGCTTCGGCTTAAGGCAGCAATTTCCTGATTTGATTTTCCGATTCCGGTATAATAAACTCCGGTTTCTAGTTTGGTGAATTTTGATTTATCAGCGGCATCAAATCTTTCCTGACTTCCATAAAACCACCACGACGGATTGAAAAACAAGCGTTTTACCTGCCATGGTTTTACATATTTCAATTGTTCAGGATATATTTTAGAATCGTTTGTAAGGTTAAAACTTTCAACGCTCAATATTGCCGACGATGTATGGTGTCCGTGCGTTGTGCCTGGTGAGCGATGATCAAATCGATTTATAATTACGTCCGGCTGAAATTTTCTAATGGTCCAGACAACATCTGCAAGGACTTTATCTTTATCCCAAATTACTAAGGTTTCGTCCGGATTTTTTGAGTAACCAAAATCATTGGCACGCGAAAAAAACTGTTCTCCTCCATCAATTTTTCTGGCTTCAATTAATTCCTGAGTTCTTATAACGCCTAATAATTCACGCAACTGTGGACCAATTAAATTTTGACCTCCATCACCACGGGTTAGGGATAAATAACCAGTTCTTGCATTCATTTCGTTTGCCATATAAGAGATCAAACGGGTGTTTTCATCATCCGGATGAGCTGCTAAATACAGAACAGAACCTAAGAAGTTCAGTTTTTTGATTTGATTGTAAATTTCGACAGAACTTGGTTTTTGTGGTTGTTGTGCAAAAGAAATTGAAATTCCTGTTAGAAAAATAAGAAGAATTTGTACCTGAATTTTTCGCATAGCGTAGTTAAGTGTTTTTTGATAGAGGCTCAAAAATACTAATTATATCTTTGAACACTATTTAAATGAAATGTTAATGTTTGGTTATTGATTTTCTTTTTTAAGAAAAAGGATAAATAAAAAAGCTGCCAGATAGAATCTGACAGCTTTCAAGAGTTTTGATTTAATGATTTAAATCAAGTGGTATTTCTTAGGATTACAGAAAATTATTTCAATTTGTTCTCTGTGTCTTTATAGTTTCCTGTAATTGTTACATTGCTGTTTTTGGTTACTTTTCCATAAATAGTAATAGACGAATCGTTACCAATAAAATTGATTTTCGCGCCACTATTTAATCTCAAATCTCCCCAAATTACTACCGTACCTTCAATTTGCAATACGGCATTACTATTTATGATTAATTCTGTTGGATTTTGTTGTTGGTATTTCCCCTGAGCCATAGTTCCTCTCATGTTGAAAGTTCCGCCGCTATTTAAGGTTAAACCGTTTTGAATCGTAATTGAACCACAATGTGTCAATATCGCGCCAGAGTTTATCATAGCCGAACTAATTGCTGTAGAACCATTATAAGATTTAACTTCATTTGAATTTAAAATCAGGTTTTGTCCCTGATTGTAAGTTCCGTATTCTGTACAGCTTGCAAAAGTGGTGGTATTTGGTTTCTCCATTTTAATGATTTTCAAACCACCTTTTCCACTGGCAACATAAATAAAGTCACCGCTTGATTTTACATAGTTTGATGAACCTTCGATACCAACTGTTCCTAATAAATTAAGTTGAGAACCTGTTTTGTAAACATTTAAACCTGCAGCTCCATTGGCTACAAATGCATATCCGTCATTTACAGAAACGGCATTGGTAACATTATCTTCACCCGCAGCAGCCAATGGAATATTTTGAAGTTTAGAACCACTATTAATGTCATAAACTCCTAAACCATTATATCCTTCTGATACTAATAATTTTGTACCATCAAAATCCATTGTTCTTTTTGCTCCGCTAACATCTGTAGATGTTGTAAAGTTTTTTTGTAAAGAAAGTGTAGCTTCGTTATAAATATTTACGCCTTTTGTTCCGCTTAAAGTAACAATTTTATCCCCGCTGATAGCAACTGAACGTAAATCGTCTACAGTTATTTTTGCTGAAATTGCTTTAGATGAACTATTAATTTTGAATAGACTTCCTGCATCACCTGTTACGGCAAAATAAGAGCTTGAATTTGCAGCAACATCTGTAGTTACTTTTCCTTCAAGATTGGTGATCGTATATTTATCGGTAAGTAAACCTGAACTTAATTGCATGTTAATCACAATTGAAGGATTTGTTAACTCCGGTTTTTTGTCAATATCTGTTGCAGCTCCAATAATCAAACTTCCGTTTGAGTACGTAAGTGATGTAATATCAGTATTTGCAATCAATGCTGATGTAATTAATTTTGGCTTATATGGATCCGAAACGTCAATAACATCTATTGCACCTGAGTAAGCTTCACCTTGCATTGTATAAGCAACATAAGCGAAATTACCATTTACGGCCACATGATTTGCTTGCAAAGTTCTTCCGTTACTATCTTTTGGCGGATTTACTTCGGCAATTTGCACTAATGGTAAAGTATTAGCCGCAGATTGAATATTTGATAATCTTGCTGTTGAAGATGATGAATTCGAAATAGAAAGTACTCCTGAATTGGTAAAATCAAGTCTTTTGCTTAAAGATGTAACATCATTGTTAATTTGAATGTTGTTGTCTTTTGCCTGACTATCTGTATTTGATTCGTCATTATTGGTGCAAAATGTAAAAAGTGACATTGCAACTAACGAAAATAAATAAACTCTCTTTTTCATAATTCTATCTTTTGTCTAATTTTGTGCAAAGATAAGACATATTTATATTATAATAGGGTAATAGTTGTGAATAGTTTAACTAATTGTTAATTTATTGCTGTATATTTAATGAATTACTAATAAGTTAACATATAATCAAAGTATTATGCGTGCATAAAAAAAGAGTATCAAATTATTGATACTCTTTTATGCTGAAAGCTAGCTATTTAGCAATTCTATTATCTTCTTCCGTGGCCACGGTGATCATCATGATCATGGTCATCATCGTGTCTGTCGTCTCTATCGTGTTTATCATAACGTTTTTTGTCATAATGTTTGTAATCTCTACGATTATCATGACGATCGTTATAACCATATGCTACTGGTCTTGGTTGGTAACATCTTTGTGGTGTTCCATGATATCCTTTATAATATCTTGCTCTGTGACGATCAAAATAAGCGTAAGGAGTTCTACCGTGGTAATCGTTCAAAACTACTTTATAACCTCCGTACAAATCATAGTTTCTATATTGTCTTGGCAAATAAGTTGTTCTAACCCATCTTCCATCTCCAAAATAAATAAACTGAGAAGCTCTTACATCATAATACGCTTCGATATCCGGTAAATAGTAATATTCCATTTCTGCATATCCTGCAGGTCCCCATGATGGAGGAGTTCCTATATTTACATTTATTGATACTTGGGCTTGTGTGGCACTTGCAACCAAAAGGAATAATCCGGCGATTGCTAATCTTATTGTTTTCATTTTTGTTAGTTTTAATATTCTTCTGTATAGTGATATTCATATACTGTGCCAAAAATGAAAATGAAATGTATTTCGTCGGATAAATGTTGCGCTTTAACGAGTGTTGTTGTGTTACTGTATTTGTAATTTATTGATTTTTAATTAGTTTTAAAAACTATAGAATTTATAAAATAATTAAAGTTTTTTCTAATTATTTATATTCGACAATTCTTGGTTTTGCCAGCTCAAAACTTTGCAAACCAAAATCAGTAGTTTCAAACGTATTGGTTTTAAATACATTATCTCCCTGATAAGGAATTGTCGGATAATATGACAAGGAAAGCTGAAACGAACTAAATACCAAGTAATCATTACTGATCAATAAACCTAAAGTCACTTTTGAGTATCCTTTGTTTCGTCCCATAGCATTGTTTGGACTTCCCAATACAGCAATAGAATAGTTGAAAAATGGATTCATACGAAATCCCCAAAGCGCATGGGGCGAATAGGTCTGCGTTTGCAAGGACAAAACCATTTTGTTAGTTCCATAAACAGGACTATTAAAACCTGCTAAACCATTTTGTTCATTGATATTAAGCTGGTCCGAAATTACATTTTCACGATTTGCGCCTATAACTATTTCAGGATTAACAAATTGTCTTAATCTCCATTTTCCTATAGTAAAGAGTTTTGTAAAATAATTTGACTCAAATAAAAAGGCCGTTTGATACGTTTTTGAATCATGAAAGAAAGTTCCCGCTTCAAAATTGGTACTTAAAAATCCCCATTTATAATAATTTCCAAATGAAAACTGAGCACCTACATAAGGCCTCCACATCGTATTCTTATATTGATAACCAAGCGTAATTCCGTAAATCCTTCCTATTGGAACGTCTTCAGTCTGACCATTTCTAAAAATATAGCTGTCTTTTATAAATTTACGGGTATTGATTCCAATTCCGCTTAGAATTAGTTTTTCATCCGAATAATAATGAGTAGGATCGTAGACCTCAGAAGGAGCTTCACTATAATTCACATTCATAAATCGCGCAGAAACAATCAGGTTTGTAATTCCGTTTGTTTCGTCCTGAAAAACCTTTGACGCTTTTCCTGCCCAAAAATCCTGGAAATTATATTTAAACGGTTGATAAGCATAAGTCAAATCGGGAGCTTGCAAAGTATCCTGTCTGAAATTTTGCCCCACATAAATACCGCCGCCCCATTTTGTTAAAGGAGAATAAAAATCTCTTTCTATATTGACACTTTTGGTATAATTATTATCAAGATCTATTTTATAATTTAATATGGTCTTGATGTACGTATTTTTGATATTTGGGACTGTATAAGTTGCTTCATTGGCATTTCGACCATCATCAAATCTATTTGTAAATCGATATTCCAGTTGTTGACCGCTGCCAAAAAAGTCTTTTTCTTTAAAACCAACCGAAACCTGATTACTCGATATAGAAAATTTAGGAATCGTACTCCAGGAATCTAAAACCCGAATCGTAACATCTACAGAATCTGATGCTGTACTGACAAGCTGATTCGAAATTCGAACCGCTGTAACGTATTTTTGAGCACGAATTAAACGTTCAGATTCCTGTACTTTATAACTATTATAAGTCGTATTTCTTTTAAATAGCAGAAGATTATAAATAGCTATTTTTTTTGTTTTTAAGTGCAATCGGTTTCCCGTTCTTTCTCCCCAGTTTTTAGGTACCTGAGTCGTATCTGTAATAGAATGACCAAAAGGATCTAAGGTTATGATCGTTATTTTTCGGATAATCTTTCCGTTATAATTTGTCGTATCAGTAACCAGTAATTCCTCTTTTTTTCGAGGTTTATTTGCTTTGAAAAAAAGTTTATGAAGGGTTTGGGTAAATTTATTTTTTTTAGAATAATTTCTAATTCTCTTGTAAATTTCGGTACTGTCTTTTTTCTCCTCTTTAACCTGAGCATACGTGCTTTGTAAGCAAAAGCATAATATAATGAAGACAACTATTTTTCGGTTTATAAACATTTAGGAGTTTTTTGACAGGCTTACAAATGATTCTAAGATCAAGGTAAGAAAATTATATGCTTAAATTTAATAAATGATTCTATTTTTAATTTTCGGCTTTAACTTTCCTTATTCTCCAAGTAAATCTTTTGGGCATATGATTGCCCATCACATAACCCCAGGCTTCTAAGGATTCTATTCTGTCAAAAATAATTTTTGAAATGGCTAAAAGCGGAATTGCTAAAAACATCCCTGAAATTCCCGCAGAAGCGCCACCAATTATAATTCCGATGATCGATACAAAAGCATTAATTTCGACTTTAGAATTGATAATTAATGGTACAATCAGATTATTATCAATTAATTGTACAATGATATTTACAATAAGAATTCCAAGAATAATAGAGGTTTCTGCAGAACCTGTTAAAGAAGCCAAAACAGTAATAATACCAGCAATCAATATCCCGATATAAGGAATAACATTTAGAATTCCTGTTATTAATCCTAACAGAATAAAGTATTTTACACCAATAATCCAAAGCCCTAAACTCGTTAATACGGAGACAACTATCATTTCAATAATTAAACTGACGATGTAATTGTTTATAGATACTTTTATTTGAGATAAAATGTCTTTAAGAATGCCGTGGTTTTCCTTATCAATTAATTTTGCAAGAAACAGTATAAAGTGATCTTTATATAATAAAAACAAAAAAGTATAAATTGGTATAATGGTACAATCCAAAAGCAAGTCGCTAATCGAAACAATTGCAGAACCTATTGTAGCTTTTCCGTTTTGGACAGAATCTTTCGTCACATTATCCAGATATTTTTTTTGCTCACCAATGCTTACATGAAAATTATCTTTAATAAATTTATGAATATCAGTGATAAAAGTATTTGCATTTTTCTTTATGGTATCAAAATCATTCGCCATATCCGTTACTTCATAAGATATAAAAACCAATATCCCAACAATACAAGCAGCAAATATCAGAACACAGCTTATTGCAGCGAGATGTCTTGGAAACTTGAATTTTGTTTTCAGAAATGTAAATACCGGAAGCAATAAAACAGCAAATAGAAAAGCCATTAATACTGGTGTAATAATATCTTTTGCAATGCAAAAGATATAGGCAAAAGAAATCAAACTTATGAGTATGCAGGAAATTTTTGCATAGAAAGGCAACTTAATTGGCTGAATCATTTTTTAAAGAGTTTTTGGTAAACTAAAATTGTCTAAACAAATATTATACTTTATTTCAGTAATAACGTTTTAGCTTTTTTCTTTTAGCTTATAAAATTCCCATTCAGAAATTAGTCAAAAAACTCCTTGTCTTCGTAATGTGCCGGCATAATTGAAATGCCTTTCTGTAATAATAAATTGTTTGGAAAAATAATTTTTTCGCCTTCCTTAGTTTTTAAGTTCACATGAAAAGCGCTAATGTCTTCAATTTCTGCTTCAATAGGGAAGTCTTTGTCATGAATTTTTATAGTATCTCCAATTCTAAATGGAAACGAAAAAAACAAAATCATTCCCGAAGTAATATTGCTCAGAATAGACCATTGTGCAAACATTGCAACGCCAATAACGGTTGCAATCGATGAAACAGTTATAAAAATATCCTTCGTTTCAACGCCCCAAATCACGATCAGACTAATCGTAACCAATATATTCATTAAGACATGAATGTACTTTATTACCAAATTAGTTCGATGTTCTAATAATTGACTTGAGCTGGCATAGCGGCGGATTAATTTAGCAATGATAACTCTTAATGCGACTAAAGCAAATAGAATAATTACGGTGCTAAGTATTTCCTGGCTATATTCTTTGAAAGAAAACATAAATAAATTTTTACACTAAAGTACTCAAATATTCGTAAACTTTAGCTGTTGGCAATCCCATAACATTGGTATAAGAACCTTCAACTTTTGCAACTGCCATGAAACCAAACCATTCCTGAATTCCGTAAGCACCGGCTTTATCATAAGGTTTGTAGTTTTCTATATAATATAAAATAGCTTCATCTGATAAATCATTAAAAGTAACTTTTGTAATATCATGCAAAAGGGTAGAAGCAGTGCTTGTTTTAAAACAAACCGATGTAATTACATCGTGTGTTGCATTCGACATTGATTTAATCATCTCAAAAGCTTCTTCAGCATTTTTTGGTTTTCCTAACGCTTTATTTTGGTGCCAGACAATCGTGTCGCTAGTCACTAAAATTTCGTTTTCTTTTAGTTCTCCTTCAAATGCATTTGCTTTCAATTCGGCCAGATAATCGGTGATTTCTACACCTTTTAATTCAGGAGGATATATTTCTTCGATGTCTTTTAATCTAATTTTAAAATCAAGATTTAAGTCTTTAAAAAACTGTTGTCTTCTTGGAGATCCGGAAGCTAGAATTATCGTGTATTTTTTTAGTTTTTCTTTAAGCATTGTAACGAATATTTAAGGTGATAACCAGAATTGATAAAATTCCGAAAAACAAAATTAGTTTTAAAACGGTACTCAAATGATGAAATTCTTTTGGCGTTTTTGCTCCAAATATCTTAACGATAAAGTACAATAACGGAGCTAGAACAAAAGCAAAAGCATATAGTGTAACGAAAATAAGATTGTTCTGTAGAAAATAAGTATTGATGTAAAGCAAACATAAAATAAACGGAATAATAGCAAATCCTAAAGCTATTTTTGCGGCTCTGCTAATTCCAATTGCAATTGGTAATGTGTTCATCCCTTGGTTATAATCGCCGTTTACATCTTCGATATCTTTAACTATTTCCCGAATAAAATTTATCATAAAAGCAAACAAAGCATAATCAGTCAGAATCGAAAATAAGCTAGCCATTTGTGCCTGATTTTCAGAATTGGTTGCCGGAAAAATATCAAAAACACCAATAATAATAACGCTTAATGCTAAAGTTAAAGCCACCACAAAATTACCCAATATCATAATTTGCTTTAAAGTTGTAGAATAAAAATAAAGCATGGAAGCAATCAGAATAAAAATAGTTGCAAAACCGGGCCTTAAAATCACATTTGATAAATAAAAACCAATAGCAACACCCGTAATATTCAGCCCAATATAGATATTATACCCAACGGTTTCAGAAATCCCTTTACCAATTACAACATCTTGCGGTTTGTTGATTGTATCACTTGCAACATCATAAATATTGTTGATTACATAACCCGCGGCAGCCAATAAAACAGTGCTTAGAACCAATAATCCATATTGAAGATCTGATAGTGCCAACGGAATATTTTGCTGTTTTAAAAAGGCGTAACGAAACAAAACCTGCATAAAAGCAAGCATCAGTAAGTTTTTATAACGAATAAGTTTGAGAAAGTTCATTTTTTTTGAGGCTTTTTTTAGTTTTCAGTCACAGTCGCAGTATTCAGTATTCAGTATTCAGTATTCAGTATTCCGTTTTCAGTCGCGATATGCAGTCTCGTTTTACGACTGAAAACTGCGACTGAAAACTGAAAACTAATCGTGTTTCCCACTAAAATGTTCCATCCATTTCCCTTGCACTTTCATTACTTGCTCGATTACATCACGTGCAGCACCTTTTCCACCTTTTACATGCGAAATATAACGGCAAATATTCTTGATTTCAGGACTTGAATCTTGTGGGCAAGTTGGTAAACCTACTAATTTCATTACATGAAAATCAGGAATATCGTCTCCCATATATAATACTTGCTCAGGATTTATATTGTAAGTATCGGTATATTCTTTAAAGGTCGCAACTTTGTCCGGAGTTCCCAAATGAATGTCTTTTATTCCCAGATTGCGCAGTCTTATGCGAACGCCTTCATTGCTTCCACCAGAAATAATGCAAACATTATAGCCACTTTCTACAGCTGCTTTCATTGCATAACCATCACGAATATTCATCGTGCGAAGAATTTCTCCTTCATTGGTTACAAAAACCGAACTGTCTGTTAGTACGCCATCAACATCAAAAACAAATGTTGTAATATCATTCATTATTTCTTTATAACTTTTTGCCATTATCTTGTATAGATTGCGTTAGTAGTTTGTATATATTCTTTTGATTTTCATTTGTTAAATACTCCAAATGCGCTTCAATTGTAGTTGAATCATTGCGTTTTGCAGGTCCGGTTTGGGCATCAATTGGATCGAGAGTTTTTATTTTTTCAGCCGTTTCCTGAATCAAAGGTCTTAAAACTTCAAATGGAACCTGATGTTCCGTGCAAATTTCCTGTCCAATTTGGTATAAATGATTCGTAAAATTATTCACAAAAACAGCCGAAACGTGCAAAGCTTTTCTTTGATCTGAATTAATTGGAAAAACAGCATTTGAAATACTTTTAGCCACAGTTTCTAAAACACGAAAATCAAAGGTGTTTTCAGCCTCCAAACACATTGGAACCGTTGAAAAATCGATCGCTTTACTTTTAGAAAATGTTTGCAGGGGATAAAAAACTCCCTTTCTGTTTTTTGGATCTAAAGTTTCAATTGAAGCTGCTCCCGAAGTATGCACCACAATTCGGTTTTGAAAAGGTAATTGCTTGGAAACTTCCGAAATAGCTTTGTCAGAAACCGCGATAATGTATAAATCGGCTTCGATTATTTCCTCAAAATCGCTTACAATTTTTTCGAAATTAATTACGGAAGCCAGCGCTTCTTTTTTTCTCGAGAAAACCTGAACAATTTCAATAGCATCACTTTTAGTGAAAGCTTTTATCAAATGCTGTGCAACATTTCCGGAACCAATTATCGTTATTCGAGTCATAGCGCAAAATTAGCATTATTTTTTTTAATGTAGATTGCTTTTGATTCGTTTGTCTTTGGCTTAAAATCTGTTTTTGACAGGAAATTTATTTTAAATTTAATAGAAATTCAAAACCCATTGCAGTTAATTAATTCCGATTAATTGCAAACAACGGGTTTAGAGTATTGATTCTTATTTCTTTAGAATTTCACAGCATCTTTTGGCACAACTTGATTAATCACAGTAATTTTCGGAAAATCTAATTTTGGAGACGAAATAAATTCAATATTTCTAGAATACTCTCCATTAATAGAAATCGCTTTATCTGAAGTCGAATTAAATTGGATGTTTTTAAACGACATATTTTTTCCGTTATAAATATCAAATACCATTGGTTTTTCGATGTCTAGTTTGATATTGCTAATTTTAATTCCGTCAGCGTCAATAATAGAAAAGCCATTTTCTGCTTTTGCAATCAAATTGGAAATTTCAATGTTTTGAAGATTCATTTCAGGCAAACCTTGTAGAAAAACAGCCTGATACGCGCCTCTTATCGTAATATTTTTTATCGAAATATTCTTGAATTGTGGTGTTTCTTCATTTACAGGAACCATTTTGGTATTAATTTTATTTCCGCCTTCTGCCAGGGTTTCTGCAATAGATTTTCCTCCATAATAAAGATCAAAAGAAATTGCCTGCGACGGAATATCAGTCATAAAAATATCCGAGATATAGATGTTTTCCACAATTCCTCCGCGTCCGCGTGTGCTTTTAAAGCGTAAACCAACATCAGTTCCCATAAAAGTGCAATTGGAAACATGAAGGTTTTTTACACCTCCAGACATTTCACTGCCAACGGTTACGCCGCCATGTCCGTGATAAACAATATTATTTCTCACGATAATATTTTCACACGGAACAGCACGATCGCGACCGTCTTTATCTTTTCCTGATTTAATACAAATCGCATCGTCACCAACATCAAAACTGGAATTTTCTATAATCACATTTTTGCAGGATTCTACGTCAAGACCATCGCCGTTTTGAGAATACCAAGGATTTCTGACGGTTATATTTCGAACAATTAAATCCTCAACCATCAAAGGATGAATATTCCACGCAGGTGAATTCTGGAATACTGGTCCGTCAAATAGTACCCTTTTACTATTTTGAATACTCACCAATACCGGACGCAGAAAATCATGAATGGCTTCAAAATCTTCTTTGGTTTTCAGATCTAAACGAATATTTTGATCTGCGCCTTTAGAACCTTTTAAATATTGTTCAGATGGATACCAAGAATCTTTTTTTTCATTAAGAATGCCACCGGAAGCCACAAAATTTTTCCATTGTTCGTCTGTTAGTTTGCTTTTTTTAACTTGTCTCCAGGCTTCGCCCGAACCGTCCCAAACACCTTTTCCTGTAAAAGCAATGTTCTCCAGATTTTTGCCATAAATAGGAGAGATGCAGCGCCAGGTATTCAAGCCTTCAAAACTAGTTTCTATAATAGGATATAAGGTTTTATCTGTCGAGAATTTTATTAAAGAACCCGTTTCAGCATGCAATTCGATATTACTTTTTAAGATAATTGGACCCGTAAGCCAGATTCCCGGTGGAATAATTACTTTTCCGCCGCCTTTTTTTGTAAGTGCATCTATGGCATCGGCGAAAGCCTTTGTATTTAAAACATAACCACCATTTACAGCACCAAAATCTTTAATATTTACGGTGTTTTTCGGGATAATTGGTTCTTTTACTTTGTTCATCTTAAACTCAATGCCCTGATAATTAGCTGCAGAATTTTGAGCAATCAAAACATCTGAACAGTTTAATAATAAAGCTGTCAGAATAAGATATAATAGGTTTGCCGACTTAGTTTTTAGATTCATTATTTAGGTTCTATAATATTGTTAATTATGTCTTTTACTTAAATTCTAGCTTTGATTTCTATTAACATTTCAATAACAAAGCTGTAAAAACGATAAATTGATATTGTAATCGATTACACAAACATATAAAAATATATTGAAAAACAAAAAGATCAACCAATTGAATTTTATTTGTAAATATATTCCTGTCATTACTGGAACTTCTAGCAAAAAACCATTCCGTTTTTAGTTTTTATTAACAAATTACAAATATTGGAACTCAACATTTTTAAGTACTTTTGTGGCACTTTTATACAATGTAATTCCCTAAAAATGGATAAAAAAATATTCTCTTTTTTGTTTTCTACACGTTTAATGTCTGTTCTTTTTTTAACATTTGCAATCGCAATGGGTGTTGGAACTTTTATCGAAAGTAAGTACAATACTGATACAGCCAGAATTTTAATTTACAATACTTGGTGGTTTGAAGCGATAATGGTCTTTTTTATGATCAATTTCTTCGGAAACATCAAACGTTATCAGCTACATAAAAAAGAAAAATGGGCAACGTTAATACTTCATATTGCTTTTATTTTTATTCTTTTAGGAGCATTTATTACACGTTATATCAGCTACGAAGGCATGATGCCAATTCGTGAGGGTGCTGCCGAAAATCAAATTTTTTCAGATAAAACATTCTTAACTGTTTTTGCAGACGGAGAATACAAAGGCGAAATGAAACGTAGAGTTTTTGAGAAAAACCTATTGTTTTCGCCAGTTACCAATAACGATTTTACGCTTTCAGGCAAATTTGATGAAACTCCTTTTGAAGTGACTTACGTTAACTATATCATGGGAGCAAAAGAAACAATAAAACCAGCTGCAAACGGAACTTTATACTTAAAATTAGTGGAAGCCGGCGCTGGCGGGCGTGAAGAACATTTCCTGAAAGAGGGTGAAGTTCAAAATATCCATAATGTTTTATTTGCCTTAAATAAAGAAACAGCCGGAGCGATAAATATCAATACAACAGGTGATAAATATACCATTCAAACTCCTTTTGAAGGGGAATTTATGCGAATGGCAGATAAATTAAAAGGAGTTGTAACCAAAGATAATGTGCAGCCGCTTATGATGCGTTCGTTATACAGTATTGGCGATATTAGAATTGTATTTCCAGATCCTGCCGTAAAAGGAATTGTTGATTATGAATCGAATAACGATTATAAAGCCAAATCTCATCACGATGCCTTAATTGTAAAAGTTAAAGCTGACGGACAGGAAAAAGAGGTAAGACTTTTAGGTTCTAAAGGAAGCGTAGGCGAGCCTCAAACCGTAAAAATTGGTAATATAGAATATAGTTTATTCTACGGAAGTAAGGCTTATATTTTACCATTTAAAGTAAAATTGAACGATTTTATCGCAACAAAATATCCCGGAACAGAAAAAAGTTATTCTTCTTTTGAAAGCAAAGTAACCGTTCAGGATTCTACAGAAACATTTGATGCCCGTATTTACATGAACCACGTATTAGACTATAAAGGATACAGATTTTTTCAATCTTCATTTGATCCGGACGAAAAAGGAACTGTATTGTCTGTGAACCATGATTTCTGGGGAACATCAATCACTTATTTAGGTTATTTCATGTTGTTTTTTGGATTAATGGCAATTATGTTCACAAAACATTCTCGCTTTGCAGATTTGAAACGCAAGTTAGAAGTTGTAAAAAAGAAAAAAGAAAAATTAATTACCATTTTGGTGTTAATGATCGGTTTGAGCGGTTTTGCTCAGGCGCCACACGTTCATACGCCGGGTCACGATCATACAGCAGATCCTAACGATCACGCTAATCACGTAACTGCCGCGCCAAGCCAGAAACAATTAGACTCTTTATTGACTATTTATAAAGCCCCGGAAGCGCACGCTGCCAAATTTGGACGTTTGATTATTCAGGATGCCGGAGGTAGAATGAAGCCTATTAATACGTTCTCATCTGAATTGCTTCGTAAAGTAAGTCAAAGCGATACATACAACGGAATGAATTCTGATCAGGTATTTTTGTCTATGACGCAATATGCTCAGGTTTGGATACAGGTTCCGCTTATTTATCTTAATACAAAAGATGATAGTATTCGTAAAATTATTGGTATTGAAAAGGGGATGAAATTAGCACCTTTTGTAAAGTTCTTTGATGAAAACGGAAATTACAAACTTGCACCTTATTTAGATGCTGCTTACAAAGCAGGAAATCCAAATAGTTTTGAGAAAGATTTTATTGAAGCAGATAAAAAAGTAAACTTAATGGAATCGGCATTGAGCGGAAGTATTTTGAGAATTTTCCCAATTCCAAACGATCCAAACAACAAATGGATTTCTTATTTAGAGTTAGATCACGCGGGATTAAAAGGAATGGATTCTACTTATGTAAAGCAAATTCTGCCTTTATATTTCAGCGCATTAAACAATGGTTCTATTTCTAAAGATTTTAAAACCGCAGATCAATTAGTAGAAAGTATCAACGGTTTCCAAAAGAAATTTGGAAGTAAAGTACGTCCAAGTGAGCAAAAAATTGACCTTGAAATTGCTTATAATACCTATAATATTTTACCAAAAATGTTTTACTGGTATTCTCTTTCAGGAATCTTTATGTTGATTTTTACACTTTTCAGTATCTTTTTCGATAAAAAATGGCTACGGATCACGGTAAATGGTTTCCATATATTGATAGGTTTAATATTCGCACTTCATACAGTAACATTAATCGCACGTTGGTACATTTCAGGTCACGCACCTTGGAGTAACGCTTATGAAGCAATTGTATATGTGGCTTGGTCAACGATGTTCTTTGGATTGGCTTTTGATAGAAAATCAAAACTTACAGTGGCATCTGCGGCATTTGTGACGGCGATGATTTTCATGGCAGCAAACGCCAACTGGATTGATCCCGAAATTGCAAACTTGCAGCCAGTTCTTAACTCATATTGGTTAATGATTCACGTTGCCGTTATTGTGGCAAGTTACGGGCCTACCGCACTTGGAATGATTTTAGGTTTTGTGTCCCTGATATTGATTTTCTTTACCAATGAGAAAAACAAAGCCAAAATGGAACTAAACATTAAAGAGATTACTTATATCAACGAAATGTCAATTACGATTGGTTTGATCATGTTAACTATTGGTAACTTCCTTGGAGGACAATGGGCAAACGAAAGCTGGGGACGTTACTGGGGATGGGATCCAAAGGAAACTTGGGCTTTAATCTCTATTATGATTTATGCGTTTGTAATTCACGCTCGTTTTGTTCCTTCATTAAGAGGAAAATGGTTCTTCAACTTGATGACTATGTATGCTTTTGTATCGATTTTGTTTACGTATTACGGAGTAAACTTCCACTTAGTTGGACTGCATTCTTACGCAAGCGGAGAAGCACATTCATTAAGCTGGGTTTATTATTCATTAGGAACAATTTCGTTAATTGGAATAGTAACATATCCAAAATACCGCAAATATTATAAAACTAAAAAGGTTAAAAAATAGATAGTTACAAGTAATTATTAATTCACAAAAAAGGTTCAACGTCATGTTGAACCTTTTTTATTTATATAAATTTCGATAACAATAAATATCAGGAGCTATTTCCTGCTGTTCACTATATCTTTTATGGCTCGCGAAACCCAATGTCATTAAGTTAAGGGAGAAAACCATAAAATTACTTAACAGTTTAATCAGAAAGTAATTAGAAAAATCCGTTTTTATCAGCGTTTTCGCTTTAGCGAATCAGTAACATCAGCGTCTAATTTTGACGCGGATAAAATAGATATACTTTGTAAAAACGCGGATAAAAACGGATTTGATCTGTAATAATTTTATTTTTTAAAGGCTTAACTTAACGACTTGCCCGATCCCGAAACTTCGGGACGGGACGCCATAAAAGGATGCCCGTTTTCATCAGGGTTAGGACACTCGTTTCTAAAAGAAGTTGTAGAATAAAAAAAAACCTGAAACCTGAAACAAAGAAAACTTAAAATCCTTTAAAATATTACAGTAATAATTTTATTCCAAAAACCAGAATGAAAACCAGACTCAAACAAATTAAAAACAAGACGTGACTTAACAGCGTTAAAAAGAACACCTTGGTTTTTGAGATTTTATTAAAGAACTGCATATTGGTCCAAAATATCAATATCATGCCAATTGCATAAGTTAGATTTGAATACATCTGAAGATGCGATGCACTATTTGAATAAAATAAAATAGGAAACATCACGATTTGTGCAAAGATTCTTTGCGAAGCCTTAAAAGTATTCAGCACAAAATATTCAATAAAATTATAACCTTGTTTTCTAAAAGCAATATAAGTTCCAATGGTATAAAGAGGTATGGTCGCTATTGTTGTCCACGAAAAATGTGTCGCCATCCATTCATTAAATTTATCGTAATCAAAATCTGTTTTGTCAGAATCTGCAAATATATTAATGTGAAAATAGTGGTATAACAAACCATATAATGTTGCCAGAACCACAACTAAAGACAGAGGTTTAAAATGTTTAACACGTTTTCCTTCAATAAATTCTCTTATCGAATGTCCGGGTCTGGTAAATAACTGTTTTATAGAATACGGAATTCCGGCATCAAAGTGCAATAATCCGTGTTGAATATCATGCCACAAAAAGTGGGTATTTATTTTGTGAGTATCAGCCGTTTGTCCACAATTGTTGCAGAATTGTCCATGAAAAACATGTTTACAGTTTTTGCAAATTATTTCCATTTTTGTGGTATTTCAATATTAATTATTACAATGAGAAAATCTAAACAGTATCTTTTTTAATTCCATTAGGATACATAATCGCCAACAAAACAATAATAAGCAAAAAGTTATATTCAACACCATTTCGTCCGCCGCCAACAACAAACCAACCTTCCTTAAAGTGAACTAAAATAATACCCATAATCAGAACGAAAATCGTTACAAATCCAGCCAACTTAATATATTTATTCCAGATTAAAAGCACAGCGGCAATGACATGCGATAATTTAATACTCCAGGCAAGAAAAACGCCAAAAGGAGCAAAGCCAATTTGGTTGAGATATAAATTTCCAAAATCATTAATTCCATTATCAAAAATCCCGAAAAGAGAATGAGTCAAAAGAATAATTGCCACTGCAATTCTCAAAAGTAAAGTTCCGTTCATAGTTTGTTTTGGTGTTAGTTGAACTAAAAATAACAAAAAAACGCATATTAAAATATAATATGCGTTTTAAGTTTTATGAACAGCTTAGTTTTAAACTTTCCCTAAAGTATATAATTGTGTCATTGTAGGTGTTAAACTTCCACCGGCAGGCTCTAATGTAATTCCAAATGCCTCAGCAGATTGTGTTTGATCTACAGCAAATATTTTTTGCGAATTTCCTTCAAAGTCAGCCAGTAAACCAATGCTTGTTGGCGTCAATACAGGACTTAATTTTAAAGCCCAAACCTGATAAACCATTCCTTTTGGAGGTTTTGGTAAACCCGCAGCATCGATATATGTCGTTTTGGTATCTTTATTCCAATACACTTTTGCAAATGAATTTGGAGAAACCGCTTGTCCGCCCAGCGTTACACCCGTATTTTTGATGTCCCTCACAATGGTTAAACTCTTCTCAGTTTGCTTATTTTGTTGATCTAAGAAAGCATAATCTTTTTCGATTTTACTTTTTTCAGTTCCAACAGTAGCGATTGCGTCTTTTGTTTTTGTCAGTTCCAATGTTTGGTAACCCAGACCTAAAAGTAATAGTACGGCAGCTGCCCAGCCCACATATTGTGCCCAGCTCGAAGCTGGTTTCATGTCGACAACTTTGCCATGCTTCAAATCTAAACGAGCTTTTATCTTCTCGAAATTTGCTACTGAGTGAAAAGGTGAGAAGCTCGATGATAAAGCTACAATAGCTTTTTCGATCGCAATAATTTCCTGATCCATTTCTGGATGCTTTTTCGCCATTTCGGCTATTTCTAAATTTTCAGCTTCGGTCAACAGACCAAAAACATATAGTTCTAGAGTTCCTGATTCAATATATTCTTGTGCTTCCATTAGATTTTTAAATAATTTCTTAAATCGTTAATACAGTTTCTGTTTTGCGTTTTGATAGTTCCCAAAGGCATTGCCAATTCTTCTGAAGCTTCTTGTTGGGTATATCCTTTAAAAAATAACAAATCGATAATTTCGATACATTTTGGTTTTAATTTTTTTACAAATTCTTGTATACCAATGGTATCAATTTTATTAACGAGTTTGTTACTGTCGTCTAACAGATTTACGAAATTATCTGATGAAAGGTTTTTTTGGCTGTTATTATAATTTTTAGATCTCAGCTTGTCGATCGAAGTATTCCTAGCAATATTAAGGATCCAGGTATAAAACCGGCCCTTACTTTCATTATAAGAATCGATGTTTTTCCAGATTTTAACAAAAACATCCTGTAAAACATCTTCAGCTTCTTCTCGATTTTTTATAAGAACATTGATCACCGAAAACAAGCTTTTAGAGTACATATCGTACAAATGCGTAAAAGCTCTTTCGTCTTTCTTGTAAATTAAAACTAACAATTCTTCTTGACTCATAGATTTGGATTTTAAAGTTTAAACAAAAAATATTAAACATTATTTCATTACTTGAGATAAAGATAAATTATTTTTTCGGTAAAATTAGATTTTTTTTAATAGTCCTAACCCTAGTAAAACAAGGGATTAAAAAAAAAGTTTAATTTTTTTTCATTTTTTTAAAACCAAAAGCAATCCAATTACGTAAATGCTATTATAACATGAAATGATTATTTAGTAAAATAGCAGAAAACAAAAAAAGAAGCTTTTTGTTTGATTATTAGAAGCTTATTAAGGATTGTTGAGTTTGTAAATTTTAACATTTGTTTAAAGAAATAGTAAGGTGAAATTTCAATAAAAAAAACGGAAAGGCATGAATAACATAAATAATTTAAAAATACTGATTGTTGCTTTAACGACCGTTCTTGCGCTTACCAATTTCGGAAAAGAAGAATTTAGAAAAGAAATTTTAAACTGTTATCATTTGTCTGAGAATATTTCTTCGGACCTAAAAAATAAAACTTAAAAAATTAAAGATATATAATAGTTGATGTCCTCGGACTTCCAACCGAAAATTTTTTAATAGAAGGATTACAATGTTCAAAATTACACTCTTATACCAATAAAGAAAACTAGTCACAATCAACGCCATAGAAGAATAATTCAGTAATTGAGAACAATGGAATTCATTAAAAGAAATTCACTATAACCGAGGCATCAACTATAATTTAAAGAAATTGCATAAAAGCATAATAATTAATTCATGGTTTGATTTGTTTGTATGGGGGGAAGCCTAACGTCTGATTAACGTTAGGCTTCATTTTTTTTAACTATTCTTTAATAAAAATAATAGAAGCAAAAACTTTCTGTGAGAGAGATTTTAACTAAATTTATAAAAAATTAAACAATGAAAAAAGCAGTATTTATAGCTTGTAGTGTGGTATTTTTCCTGAGTTCTCAACTTCAGGCGCAAACAAGTAAAACTAAAGTATCTAAAACAGATAAAGTCATGACAAAAGAAACAATCTATCAATTTAAAGTACAAGATTTATCAGGAGATCCATTTGATTTTGCATCTTTAAAAGGAAAGAAAATTTTGATTGTTAATACCGCTTCAAAATGCGGATTAACACCTCAGTACAAAGATCTTGAAGCTGTTTACAAAGAGTACAAAGACAAAGGTTTTGTAATTGTAGGTTTTCCTGCGAATAATTTTGCATCTCAGGAACCGGGAACAAACAAAGAAATTGAAACGTTTTGCCAACAAAATTACGGCGTGACTTTTCCTATGATGGATAAAGTTTCTGTAAAAGGCGATGATATGTGCGACGTTTACAAATTCCTTACTCAAAAATCTAAAAACGGTTTACAAGATTCTGAAGTTGAATGGAATTTTCAAAAATACTTAATTAACGAAAAAGGAGAATTAGTAAAAGTGATTAAACCAAAAACTTTAGTAACAGAACCAGAAGTAATAAACTGGATTAAAAGCTAATTTATAAGTATCTAAAAAAAATCCACAAATCTGAGTAATTCAGGTTTGTGGATTTTTTTTTAGCTTATCTTTTCTTGTAGATAGATAAATAATATGATACTTAATCATTTAAAACGGTAATTATTCGTTTTTCAATTTCAGGTTCAGAATCTGAATGTCCGGCGTCTTCAATATATAAGGTAGAATTTTCTAAATGACGATGAAATTCCTCCGTATATTCAACAGGACAAATAGCATCATTTTTACCATGAATTATAATTGTTGGAATAGTTTCTAATACTTTGCAATTATTCAGAATATAATTGTCTTCAAGAAAACAATTATTACTTAAATAATGTGCTTCCATTATCGATAAAGAATAGTACGGAAATTCTTTTAAAATCGTGTCAATTTCATTTTCCTGAATCCCTTTCTTGAAAATCGATATTTCATAATATGCCCATTCATAACAATAAAACTCCTTATTTTCAAGAGTTCCGTTTAACATTTGATCAAGATAATAAGCCGAAATAGTAAGAGTGCTATTTGCCGGAACATTATTTATAAAGCGATTCCATTCTTTTGGATATTCTTTTTTAAGTCCTCCGCCAACAAAGTGATCGATTGTTGTTTTATTAGCTAAGAAAAGCCCTCTTAACAAAAGGCTCTTCACTTTTTCCGGATTCTGAATTGCAAACACAAGACTTAAAGCCGTTCCCCAAGAACCTCCAAAAATATTTATGCGTTCTATTTTCAAATAGGAGAGAAGCAAGTTAATATCATCAACAAGATCTTGAGTTGTATTTTGCTCGATGGATGTAAAAGGTTTGCTTTTTGATGCTCCTCTTTGGTCAAAAAAAACAACTTTATGCTTTTCAAAATCAAAAAAGCGTTTGTCTTTCTCTGAAAATCCTGCGCCAGGACCACCGTGTACAAATAAATAAGGTTCGCCAACTCCACAAACTTCATAATAAATCTCATGGATTTCATTAACTTTTAAATATCCTTTTTCTAAGTTGTAATTTTGTTTCAATTGAATTAATGTTCAGATTTTAAAATAGATTTTATGCAATATAAATATTTAATCGCAAAGTTCGCAAAGCTTTGTGTAGATATAGCTTTGCGAACTTTGTGCTTTCTATGCGTTAAGTAAAATTAAATCTTTGCAAACTTTGCGGTAAAATAATCTCGTAATCTACTTCAATATCAATTGCATAAACACAAGATCAAGCCAGTGATCAAATTTATAACCTACTTCGCGAATTGTTCCGGTAGCAACAAATCCAAATTTTTCATGAAAGGCAATACTTCCTGTATTATCGGCATCAATAGCACCAATCATAACATGTAAACCTTGTTCTTTTGCCAATCGAATTAACTCCGTTAATAATTTTGATCCAATACCTTTTCCTATCACATTATCGACCACATAAACAGAATGCTCAACCGTATATTGATAACCAATTTTCTCGCGAAATTGTCCATAACTACCAAAACCAACCACTTCGCCATCTAAATCAGCTACAACAATAGGTAGATTCTTGGCTTTTTTATCTTCAAACCATTTTGTTTGAACTTCAAGAGTTTGAACTTCATAACTATAGTTTGCTGTTGTATGCAAAATAGAATGATTTACAATCTCCAGAATTTTCCCTAAGTCGTTTGTAGTTGCAGGTCTAAGTATAAGGCTCATGGTATTAATTGTTTTTTTGCCACGAATTCAAAAATTAATTTAAAGAATAGAAAATAATTCGTGAATTCGTGGCTATTTTTTGTTAGTGTTATTTAGTGTTGAGTTCCGCTAGTAAAATATCAACTTCTTTGGTACTCCAGGTCATTTCGGCACAAATTTCCTTGGCGTCTTTGGCGTATTGCAAAGCTAGTTTTTTATCTTTAATTTTATTGTAAAGCCTTGCCAGAAGCAAGTTTCCATCATAAGAATCATTTAATTCTAAAGAATGTTTAACCCAGAAAATAGATTTTTTCAAACTTTCGGCATCAGAAATATGTTTCAAATAAGTTTGCCCAATTTCTTTTAGAAAACTCGCGTCATTCCAAACCAGTTTCTGTGTATCTTCAAGGGTTACTTTTTTATAAAACTGCCATTTCTCCGTTCTTTCTGCCAAAGTCAAATCAAACTTAAAAACTAGAGAATCTGTTTTTTGCAATTTAATAGATTTTGCAACTTCCCTTTGTTTGTAGTAGTTGATCGTGTCCAGATTGTCAACATAAGGACGAAGTAATTCTGATACAATACTTTCTATTTTACGATCTACACGATTTTGAGAAGCCACGGCAGCAAACTCTTTTTGGTGTTTTAAAACATATTGAAATTCCCTAGATTTTATATCCGTAACACCATTTGCGATAATACGCCAATTGGTTTCGCTCACTAATTGTTCGTCAGATTGTGTGTTAAGATAAATATGTGTCGGAATTGATAAATCAGTTCTGTCTTTTCCTTTTTTTAAGGTATTCAAATAGGTGAAAAACTTAGTCGAATTACTGGGATCTGCAAGAAACTCTTTTTCTAAATAAGGCAATTGCATCTTTGAATTCAAAGCATACTTAACTTCCGTCATAAATTCGGGAGTTTTCATTTCACCTTTTAAAGCGTACAAAAGTGTTTCCGTATTTGGATCAATAAACAAGAAAGTAGGCAGCGATTTGGTATTGTACTTGTCTTTTAAAGCAATTCCTTCTTCTTTTTCAATATTTTTCCAGGCGCAAACGTAATTTTCCTTCAGGAAAGCCATAACATTTGGATCAGTAAAAACTTCTTTTTTCATTTGATTACAATGCGGACACCAATCCGCATAAAGCATTACAAAAAGCGGTTTGTTTTGCAGTTTTGCAGTTTCTAAGGCTGTTTTATAAGGTGTATCGTCCGGAACAAACTGATTTTGAGACTTTACAGTTTGCAACGATAAAAAAAGAATGAAGATAGAGAGGAAACGCATATGAAGTTTATTTTATCAAAAATTCGCTTTTACAAATATATCCTCTTTTTCGATAAACAACCTTAATATCTTCCTATTTATAAGTTAAATCCAATGCGAAGTTTGTAACTTTGTGATATCAAAAAAGAGAAGCTAAACTTTTAAGTGTTTCTCTAAAAAAGTAATATACATACGAATGATTTACCCCAAAATACCGCTTGCACAAAGCATTATCGAAATTTTTTCTGCAAAAGGAATCACAAATATTATAATTTCTCCGGGTTCTAGAAACGCACCATTAACAATAGGATTTGCTCAAAATTCAAACTTCAAATGTTACAGCATTGCTGATGAACGCTGTGCTGCATTTTTTGCGTTGGGAATTGCGCAGCAAACCAAACAGCCAACAGCAATTGTTTGTACATCAGGATCTGCCTTGTTAAACTATTATCCGGCTGTAGCCGAAGCATTTTACAGTCAGATTCCGTTAATCGTGGTTTCAGCAGATCGTCCGCAAAGCAAAATAGACATTGGTGACGGACAAACGATTCGTCAGGAAAATGTTTTTCAAAATCATTCTGTTTTCAATGCCAATTTAACCGAAGAGGCTTCTGTAGATAATGATTTAAAAATAAATAAAGCGATTGAAACTGCCATTCTTCAAAAAGGACCGGTTCATATCAATGCGCCTTTTGAAGAACCTTTATATGAAACGGTAGAAACACTTTCGGTTCAGCCAACAATTACACATTCAGAAGAAATTCTTGGAACAAAAATCATTGATAATAGCGAAGAAGTTGCTTCAATCTGGAATTCAGCCAAGAGAAAGTTAGTTTTAATTGGTGTAAACGAAGCTAATGCTATTGACGAAAAAACAATAGAAAATTTAGCAAGCGATCCATCTGTAGTTGTGCTGACAGAAACTACTTCAAATTTGCATCATCCAGGTTTTATTGCCAGTATTGATACCTTAATTACACCTTTTGAAGAGGTTGATTTTCTGGAATTTCAGCCAGAAGTTTTACTCACTTTTGGAGGAATGATTGTTTCAAAACGAATCAAAGCTTTTTTACGAAAATACAAACCACAAGAACATTGGCACATTGATACGTTACGTGCTTATGATACTTTTAGTGCGCTAACAAAGCATTTTGTAATGCAGCCAAATGATTTTTTCAATGACTTATTGCCTAAAACTACTTTTGTAGAAAGCGATTATTTTTCGAAAATTGATAAAATTTACGATTTAAGAAAAATCAGAAGACAAGAATATCTTGAAAAAACTATATTTTCAGATTTTAAAGTATTTGAGAAAGTAATTGAGTCTTTGCCTAAAAATAGTCAGCTTCAAATTAGTAATAGTTCGGCCATTCGATACGCGCAATTAATCGACATTGATCCTTCGATTGAAGTTTTTTGCAATCGGGGAACAAGCGGAATCGATGGTAGTACGTCAACTGCAATTGGTGCTGCTGTTGCCAACGGAAAACAAAATATTTTTATTACTGGAGACATCAGTTTCCTGTATGATAGTAATGCTTTGTGGAATGCCTATATTCCCAAAAATTTCAAAATTATTTTGATTAATAATGGAGGAGGCGGTATTTTCAGAATTTTGCCGGGACACGAAGAAAAGCCTGTTTTTAATACCTTTTTTGAAACTTCACATCATTTAACAGCCGAAAATCTAGCTATGATGTATAAGTTGAATTATTATACGGCATCAGATGCAAATTCTTTGGACGAAAACATAAAATTGCTTTATTCTAATAATGATGCACCGGCTATTCTGGAGGTTTTTACTCCAACTTTTGAAAATGATGTTATCTTAAAAAGGTTTTTTAAAGAACTAATTTAATTTGTAAATAAAATAATGTTAATTTTTATTTTTTACTAAATATTTGTTTTAGATTTGGCACTTTAAAAAGTAAGAAAAATCATTAAAATAAATATTATGACTAAAAGAGAAGAGTTAATTGCAAAATACGCATCAGACTTAAAAGAAAAATGTGGAGTAACACCAAATATGGATTTACTTACAAAGGTAACGATTGGCTGCGGGCCTTCAATATATAACGCAGATTCATCAACAGTTGCAGCAACACAGCATACTGAAATTGACACAGTTAAGAATAATTTCCTGATTAAAAAATTAGGATTACCAAATGGTCCGGAATTAGAAGCAGCAATTCATGCTGTTCTGGAAAAATACGGACATTCGAACAAACATAAATACAGAGCAGTTGTTTATTATTTATTAACTGTGCACTTTAAAAAAGAAAGTGTTTATAATAAATAGACTTAATTATTCAAAAAAAACAGCAAAAGCATCTTAATAGGTGCTTTTGTTTTCTTATATCTGAAATATTTTTCTTGGTACCATTTTCAAACTTCGTACATTTGCAGCTTAGAAACTTAGTCGCTTTTCGACTTAGAACCTCAAGAATATGATTGAAATAGGAAAATACAATACCCTTACTATATTACGTGATACCAAAGTTGGTTTATTTTTAGGAAATCCTGAAGAAGATCCTGAAGGGATTCACGACATTTTATTACCAAACAAATACGTTCCAAATGAATTTGAAATAGGCGAAGAACTAATTGTTTTTGTTTATCTGGATCATGAACAACGCCCGGTTGCTACGACACTGGAACCTTATATTTTATTGAATGAATTTTCGCTTTTAAGAGTAAATTATACCAATCAGGTTGGTGCATTTATGGATTGGGGAATGGAAAAAGATATTCTAGTTCCGTTTAAGGAACAAGCTCGTCCAATGGAAAAAGGAAAACGTTACTTAGTTTACCTTTATATGGATGAAAAAACCAATCGTTTAGTAGCTTCAAGTAAATTGAACCAATTTTTAAGCAATGAAAACCTAACCGTTGAAAAAGGAGAAGAAGTTGATTTGATAGTTTCGCATATTACGGAATTAGGAATCAATGTAATCATCAATGAACAGCATAAAGGATTACTGTACAAAGATGAAGTTTATGACGACGCCATAAGAACCGGAGACAGAATGCATGGTTTTATTAAAACCATTCGTCCTGACAATAAAATAGATGTTGCATTACAAGTGCAAGGATATCAAAGTATTGAGCCAAATGCAGAGAAAATTTTAGACGAATTAAGAGCCAATCGCGGTTTCTTACGTTTAAATGATAATTCGCATCCGGAAGATATTAAGACGGTACTAAAAATGAGTAAAAAGACCTTTAAAAAAGCCGTTGGAGCTTTATATAAAGACAAACTCATCGAAATCAAAGAAGACGGAATTTATCTGATTCAGGATAATTAAAAAATAAAAAACTTGCTGAAATTGGCAAGTTTTTTTATGTTCTCAAATTAAATATTATCGATTGAGCTTTATGAAAAAAATACTTTTTTTAAGTTTCTTGTTTTTAATTCTCTTTTCATGTCAAAAAAATAAAAAAGATTTAGAACTTGAATTACTAACCAACGAGGTCGTTTGCGTAGAAAATATTGATATATACGATTTTTTTGAGGCTTTTTATAAACCAAATAAAGAATATAATAGCCTTTCAAAAAATATTCTAAGATATAAAATAACAAATGTTTCAGACAAAAAGTATTTTATAATGTTAGACCCAAATAATTTAGGAACTCTGGAACGCGATCTCTATAAAGAAGCTTTGGGACGAAAAAACTATTCTTCAAATTCAATTGGTTTTAGTATGTATAAAAATGATTCTATTTTAGATTATAGTTCAACAGCGGCGGAAAACGTGTGCGGAAATGATCTTGAATTTCAGAAAATAGAAGAGTTAGATACTATAATTAATAACTTTTTAATAAAGAACAGAATTGAAAAAAGGTACAAAGTTCAATTTTTAAACCTTGTTGATGATTCATTGCAAGGTTATTTTCTTAACCCTGGTGAAACAAAATATTTTACTTCAATAATTAATTTGCCTTATAGAAATAATCAAAAGTGGTTTTCGAATATCGATAAGAAAAAACCAAATCTAGCTTCTCTTTCTTTAAAAAGTGATTCCAGTTTTATAAATAAAAGATTAAGTCAAGATAGAAAAAAGGAGATCCAAGAAAATGGGTATATTGTATTTGACGGAACTATTTATTCAAAAAAAATTCCAGTTAAATTAATACGTATAAAAAACTAAAACAAGAAAGGCTGCTCATTACAAGCAGCCTTTCCCTTTTTATTCTAGTTTTAAAAAAAATTGTAATTAAAAAAAAACAGAAATAAAATAAATTCGAATCCTTTCAAAAAATAATAGCTTTAAAAATTTTAGAAATTACTTCCTGAAACGGTATGTCTTTAAACAATATATACATTCATATTAAAAGCAAAAATTTAATTTCACGGCTAATCCATTTGGTTTAATAAAATAACTTATAGAAAGTTTTAGTTAGTATTTTTTTCCTTTTCGTAATCAATTTTATACTAATTACTAAACAATTCCAGCATTTAACCTTAGGTGTTACTATTTCCTTTTCGAAGTTTCAACAAACGAATAAATCATTTGCCCATTAATCAAAGGTTTATAAATAAAAACCATAAAAAAATGAGCGACAAATTTTTTAAATTTTCTCAAAAAAATCATTTTTTAGGTTAATAAATCAGTGAAAGAAAATCAATCTTATACCAATGAAATAAAATGTATCTCATTGATTTCTAGGGTGTAAAATTAATTATTATTTTTCAAAACTAATGTTAAAAAATGTTATTTTTTGTAAGTAAATACTAATTGTTAACATTCCAAGTAATTTTAGAACAGACTAAAGCTAATTTGAGTAGGTAAAAATATAAAAATGCTTTATTTTTACACTATAATTATTCAAAATAAAACAAATAGAAATGGATTGGATTACTGCCAGAGAATTTGAAGATATAACCTATAAAAAATGTAATGGAGTTGCGAGAATCGCCTTTAACAGACCAAATGTTAGAAATGCATTCCGTCCTAAAACAACTTCAGAATTATACCAGGCTTTTTATGATGCTCAAGAAGATACTTCAATAGGTGTTGTTTTACTTTCAGCCGAAGGACCGTCGACTAAAGATGGCGTATATTCTTTTTGCAGTGGAGGAGATCAAAACGCTCGCGGACACCAAGGCTATGTTGGCGAAGATGGTCAGCATCGCTTGAATATTCTTGAAGTTCAGCGTTTAATTCGTTTTATGCCAAAAGTTGTTATTGCGGTTGTTCCGGGTTGGGCAGTTGGCGGTGGGCATAGTCTGCACGTAGTTTGCGACTTGACACTGGCAAGTAAAGAACATGCAATTTTTAAGCAAACAGATGCTGATGTAACGAGTTTTGATGGTGGTTACGGATCTGCCTATCTGGCGAAAATGGTAGGGCAGAAAAAAGCACGTGAAATCTTCTTTTTGGGAAGAAATTATTCAGCTCAGGAAGCGATGGACATGGGAATGGTAAATGCCGTAATACCTCATGACGAACTAGAAGATACCGCATATGAATGGGCACAGGAAATTTTACAAAAATCGCCAACTTCTATCAAAATGCTGAAATTCGCTATGAATTTAACAGACGACGGAATGGTTGGACAGCAAGTTTTTGCCGGAGAAGCTACACGTTTGGCCTATATGACCGAAGAAGCTAAAGAAGGAAGAAATGCTTTCTTAGAAAAAAGAAAACCAAATTTTGGTGACAATAAATGGCTGCCATAAAATATTTTAGATTTTAGATTGCAGATTTTAGATTTTTGAAATCTGCAATCTAAATTTAGAATCTAACAATCTAAAATCTATCCCGATAGCTATCGGGACTAAAATCTAAAATAAAAAACATAATGAAACATTGGATTGAAGCCGCGAGATTGCGCACATTATCTTTATCAGTTTCCGGAATTATAGTAGGAAGTATATATGCCTTATCAAACCCAACAGCAACCATCAATACGCCAACAGAAGTATTTAGTTGGAAAATTTTTGGTTTTGCACTATTAACAACATTAGGTTTACAGGTTCTGTCCAATTTTGCAAATGATTATGGCGATGGAGTAAAAGGTACAGATAATGCCGATAGAGTAGGTCCGCAAAGAGCTATTCAGAGCGGGGTTATTACGCCTCAAGCCATGAAAAAAGCAATCATCATTACCGCTGCATTAACCTTATTATCAGCTATCATTTTGATTTATTTTGCATTTGGAGAAAGCAATTTCGGATATTCAATCTTTTTCTTATTACTGGGAATCGCTGCAATTGTTTCGGCAATTCGCTATACAGTAGGAAATTCAGCTTACGGATACAAAGGTTTAGGAGACGTATTTGTTTTCATATTCTTCGGTCTGGTAAGTACATTGGGCGTAAACTTTTTATACTCAAAAGAAGTAGATCCACTTTTAATTTTACCTGCAGTTTCTATCGGATTATTAAGCGTTGGCGTTTTAAACCTAAACAATATGCGCGATGAAGAATCAGACAGAAAATCAGGAAAAAATACCATAGTAGTTAAAATGGGAGCATCAAAAGCTAAGATTTATCATTTTACATTGATAATTACAGCAATGCTTTCAGTAATTCTTTTTGCTATTTTAAGTGATTATAACTTCGATCAATATTTGTTTTTATTGGCATATATACCATTAACCAAACATTTAATCACCGTCTATAAAAACCAAAACCCTAAGCTATTAGATCCGGAATTAAAAAAACTGGCGCTTAGTACATTTTTACTTTCAATATTATTAACAGCATGTATGATCTCGTTGATTTCAGACATCATTGTTAACCTCTTTTTAGGAGGCAGATAAATTAAGTTTCAACTTTAAATTTTATAAAAATGAAAATTACATTTTACGGACACGCTTCTTTAGGCATTGAAGTTGGAGGAAAACATATTATTGTTGATCCTTTCATCACAGGAAACCCACAAGCATCAGCAATCGATATAAACACATTAAAAGCAGATTATATTTTGCTTACACACGCCCATGGCGATCACGTTCTGGACGTTGAAGCGATTGCAAAACGCACAAATGCTACGATTGTTTCAAATGCAGAAATTGCGAGTTATTATGCGAGCAGAGAATTTAAAGCGCACCCAATGAATCACGGCGGAAGCTGGCAGTTTGATTTCGGAAAAGTGAAATATGTAAACGCAATTCACTCCAGTTCTTTTCCTGATGGAACTTATGGCGGAAATCCCGGAGGTTTTGTAATCGAAGGCGAACATAAAAACATTTATATTGCCGGTGACACAGCACTTACAATGGATATGAAACTGATTCCGTTGCGAACCAAACTTGATTTAGTAATATTGCCAATAGGAAATAATTTCACGATGGATGTTGAAGATGCTATTATCGCTTCAGATTTTGTAGAATGCGATAAAATCTTAGGCTACCATTTTGACACCTTTGGTTACATTAAAATCGATCATGAAGACTCAATCCGTAAATTTTTTGATAAAGGAAAAGATTTGATGCTTCTGGAAATCGGAGAATCAATCGAATTATAAGTATAAAAATCGAATTTACGCTTTTTGGAATTTTCAATATTGGAATTTTAAGAAGCTATTTCCCGCTTTCGGCTATATCTTTTTTTGAGGCAAAGAAAAATTGCCTCAAAAAAAGGATACCGCCTCAAACGAAGTTCACTGAACTCCTTTGAAAATAAATATTAAGTGAAGTAATCGGGGCTAAAAACACCTTTACGTTTTTGATCATCCATTTGTAAAAGATTATTACGAAGAAATCACAAAAGAAGAAGCTGAAAAAAGAATTAAGGAAATGCTAAAAAATTAGGCTTGAAATTTGTACAAGATATTTAAACTAAATTTTATAAAATGAATTTAAAAAAAATTGCCCTATTTCTTTTTATTGCAGTTTCTTATAGCACGTACGCCCAAAAAGACGGCTATTGGGACAAAGAACGTTCTACAACAAAAGAAATTATAGTTTCCGCCCGCGACCGAATCCTCCTTAAAACCGAAGATCTACCCGTTGGAACTACCGAAATCGTGTACAGAATTACACTATTAGACGAGAATCAGCAAATGGCAAACAGTTTAGTTTCAGTACTAAAATCAATTCCGGATCCAACAGGAATCAGTCAGGGATCAGCAGGAGCAGTTTTTTTAATGTCTAAAATTTCTGGCGACGATACTTGTTCTTACGCGCTTTTTACTTCAAATGATAGTGCTAAAAAGTATATCGATGACGGAAAAACGGATAAAGCCTGTTACGCTCAGGAAGAACCTGTAAGCAAAGATGCAAAACGATTATCCCTTGATAAATCATCTTGTTTAGGAGATAATTTAAATACGATCTGGTTTGGTTTTCATAGCAAAAACTGGCTTCTCAATCAGAAAATAGTTTTAGAAGTGGTGCCTTGGGTTGACACAAAACTAAATCGCGGCTGGAATCAAGACAACAAAAACGAAATCATAAGTCTGTGCAAAACATCAACAATGGCTCAGAAAATGGCCAATTCTGATGATTTTTGTGTTTGTATCCTGGATAAAATCATGAAACAATATCGATACACAGAATTTCAGAAATTGTTACCAATTGAGAAAAACAAAGTATATAAAGATTTCGGAAACACTTGTTATAAAGATGCCGATATTTCTAAAAACGTTTTTAATGATTTAAGAGCACAAATCGCAGCTTTAATAAAAGCCCAAAAATATAACGAAGCGATTCCAAAGTTGAATACGATAATAAACGACGGGAAAGCAACCGCAGTAGATTATAGTTCTATTGGATATTGTTATATTTTGACCAAACAATATGCAAAGGCAATTAAATTCCTTAAAGAAGGCGAGAAACTTGATGATACAGAGCTATTGGTAAAACTAAATTTAGCGCATGTTTATTTGGTAAATGACGAATATAGCGAAGCAAAAAATATTTATAAAAAATACCAAACCCAAAATGTAACAGATAGTCTGAGCTGGAAAGAAAAAACAAAACAAGATTTTACAATTTTCCAAAAAGCAGGTTTACCATCAAAAGATTTTGAGAAAGTTTTAAACCTTTATAATTAAAAAATTCCACCATATAAGTTATATAAGTTCATTTAAATTAGATTACGCATAAAGCTAGACTTAAATTTTCTTATATAACTTATATGGTTTAAACAAACATGAAAGCAACTTACCATAAATACATGCTCGAGTTTAAGCGTCCTTCGGGAACTTCACGAGGCATTATGACCGAGAAAGAAACCTGGTTTATTGTACTTGAAGAAAATGGCAAAAAGGGAATAGGTGAGTGTGGAATTCTTCGTGGTTTGAGTGCTGATGATCGAGAGGATTACGAAGAAAAACTGCAATGGGCTTGCCAAAATATTCATTTGGGAGAAACAGCACTTTGGGAAACTTTATTAGAATTTCCTTCAATACAATTCGGGATTGAAATGGCGTTTTTATCTCTTAAAAGTGAGAATCCCTATTTGTTATTTCCATCCCATTTTACAAACAATTCAAAATCGATTGTTATAAACGGTTTGGTCTGGATGGGAGAAGCCGCTTTCATGAAAGAGCAAATCGAAGAAAAAATAGCCAATGGTTTTAAATGTGTAAAGCTTAAAATTGGCGCAATAGATTTTCAAAAAGAACTAGAATTATTACACTTTATCAGAAGTCATTTTTCTGCTGAAGAAATAGAAATTCGGGTTGATGCCAATGGCGCTTTTGCTTTAGATGAAGCTTTAGATAAACTGGAACAACTTAATAAATTCCAGTTACATAGTATCGAGCAACCCATTAAAAAAGGAAATATTAGCGCAATGACCGATTTATGTAGAAATACTCCGTTTCCAATTGCGCTGGATGAAGAATTAATTGAAGTATTTTCAGTAGAAGAAAAAGAAAAATTACTGCTTAAAATCAAACCTCAATACATCATACTGAAACCAAGTTTTGTTGGTGGATTCAGAGGAACTTCAGAGTGGATCAATTTAGCTAATAAGTATAATATTGGTTGGTGGATAACATCCGCTTTAGAAAGTAATATTGGATTAAATGCCATTGCACAATGGACATTTTTGCAAAATTCAGAAATGCCGCAAGGTTTAGGAACCGGAGCCCTTTATACGAATAATTTTGAATGTCCTCTTGAAGTTTCTCAAGGGCAATTGTGGTATAATACAACTAAAAGCTGGGATTCTACTTTATAAAAGCAGGTTCGTTCAAAGATTAAAAGGAACAAAGGTTCAAAGCAGCAAAGGTTTAAGAACTTTGGTTAATCTGCACTTTTTCCTAAAAAATTAAAAGCACAAAAAAACAAAGTTATAAAACCTTTGTCCTTCTGTGCTTCTGCATCTTTGAACCTTTTTTAAAGATTCGCAAAAGAATAAAAGATGCAAAACAACCAAAGCCTTAGAGCCTTTGTTACTTTGCACCTTTGAACCTATTTTTTATTCTTTTCCACCTGTTAAACTTTCTTGCAGGTCTTTCAGCTCTTGCCATTTACCCTCGTACGCAAGTAAAGCTTGTCTTGCCCACGTGCTGGGATTATGAATTGCATAATTTTCACCGCCTCCGTCTAAAATAGATTGAAGTTTTTCAGTAGAAGCTTGAGAAAGCTCATACCAGGTTTTGATTCCGGCATCATTAAACAAAGCTTCAATTTTTGGTCCGATACCTTCGACAATTTTCAAGTCATTCTCTTTTATTTTCTTGCCGTAAAAAGTTGCAGCCAAGGCACCGTCAAAAAGTACAGATGGAGCAACTACTGCTGCAAAAGATTGCGGAGCTGACGCCGAAATTTTAGATTTCGCTGCTAAATCAGCCTCTAAAGAAGCAATTTTAGCATTCAAATTTCTTGTATTTGCTTTACAAGCATCTAAATCAGCTTGTAATGATAAAGCAAGCGAATCATCTCCTTTAGAATTCATTTTTCCTAATAAGTAACCTAAAATTCCACAGATTAACCCCACTAGCGCAGGTATTAAGATACAAGGTATATTCATAATAGTATATTTTGATTAATTATTTGATTGTAATAACAGTTCTCCTGTTGTTTGCTTTGCCTTCGGCAGTAGTATTTTCGCCAATAGGTTCGTCCGGACCTTTTGATTCTGTTGTAATACGCGTGCTTTCAATACCATTTTTAGACAAATAGTTTTTAGAAAATTCGGCACGTTTTTGTCCAAGAACAACATTAGAATCACGATTTCCAACATTATCACTATGTCCAACAGCCAGAATAACAGCATCTTTAACATGCTCCATATATTTTACTAAATCAGCTACTTTTTGTTTCTCAACGTCCGTCAATTTATCACTGGATTTATTGGTATTGAAATGTAGAATTAGCGGATCGCCATTAATTTTCTCTTTCAGAATACCCCATTCATCAGTGGCAGCCGGAGTTGCTTCTAATGCAGCAAATTTATATTCGGCAGGACCAAAAAGCGTGTCTGCATTTGTTTTCCATTTATCAATCACTTCTCCTTTTGTGTCAAACTGAGTATCAGATAAACCTTTGGAAACAAAGTACTTTTTAATATCATTTGCCCTCGCCAGACCAAGATTTTCAAAAGTTGTCGTATTAGTTTCGTCAGAAGTAGCATAACCGGTTATGGTAACTTTTTGCTTAGGATTTGCAATCAAAAATGTTTTAAGATTTCCGATTCCAATTGATACAGAATCACTAACAGGCAGAATTACTGCAAAACTGTTTTTAAGGAACTTGATGTTATCATTGGTGTGATAATCAATTCCGGAACCATTTAGAATAAAAGGGACAATATTATCGTCCTGCACCGTAGCAACAGGTACTTTTTCAGTATCGACCGCTGGTGTTTTCATAGTACAATTGCAACAGAATTTTACATACAAAAAGGTACCTAAAATAATTGTTATTGCAATGCCTAAAAGATAAAGTGCTTTTTTCGACATAGGTGATGAAGTTAAGATTCTATCAAATTTAACAAAAAAATAGATACAGAACGTATTAAGAATTAGTTATTTTTTATTGTACACTTCTTATTATGAGATTGTTATGTGGTTAGAAACAAATTAAGAATGGAATCTAAAAACACAATTACAAACAAGATTAAATTGAGTAACTTGCATTAAAAAATTAATTTAGACATAAAATGGTCGAAATAGAAAGAAAGTTTCTTGTGAAATCAGAAGATTTTAAAGAACAGGCTTTTACCCAAAACAGGATAGCTCAGGGATATTTAAGTTCTGTGCCGGAAAGAACTGTCAGAGTTAGAATTAAAGGCGAAAGAGGCTTTATAACGATAAAAGGAATTGGTCATCATGGAGGAATTACTCGTTTTGAATGGGAAAACGAAATTCCGCTTGGCGAAGCTCAGGAATTACTTAAATTATGCGAAAAAGGCAAAATCGAAAAAACTCGTTTTGAAATAAAATCCGGAAAACACACTTTTGAAGTGGATGAATTTTATGGAGAAAATGAAGGCTTAATAATGGCTGAAATTGAATTAGAATCGGAAACAGACTCTTTTGAAAAACCGGATTGGTTAGGAGAAGAAGTAACAAATGATCCGCGATATTATAATGCCTATTTGAGTAAAAATCCTTTTAAATTTTGGAAGAAATAAAAGTTATGAAAGAGTATGATTTGATTATTGTGGGTGGCGGTCCTATTGGATTGGCATGCGCAATTGAAGCCCAAAAGAAAAATTTAAAGTACTTAATTATAGAAAAAGGCGCCATTGTAAATAGTATTTTCAACTATCCTTTGTATATGACTTTTTTTTCGACAGCAGAAAGGCTAGAAATTGGTGACATTCCGTTTAATTGTCTGGCACCAAAACCGGGACGTCAGGAAGCACTGGAATACTACAGAAATATTCATCGTTATTTTAATTTTTCAATTCATTTATTTGAAAAAGTAACTGAGGTTAAAAAAAATGAAGATTCATTTTTTTTAGTTACAACAGATAAAGCTTCTTATAAGGCTAAAAACGTTGTAATTGCAACAGGTTTCTATGACATTCCGATACAAATGAACATTAAAGGAGAGGAATTACCCAAAGCACGTCATTATTACAAAGAAGCGCATGAATATGCTTTTAGAAATATATTAGTTGTAGGAGCTAATAATTCTTCTGTAGATGCAGCTTTAGAATGCTGGAGAAAAGGGGCAAATGTAACAATGGTAATTCGTAAAAACGAAATTAATAACAGGGTTAAATATTGGGTAAAACCCGATATCGAAAACCGAATCGCAGAAGGAAGTATTAAAGCTTATTTTGAATCGAATATTACTGAAATTCGGGAAAATGAAGTAGAGATAGAAACTCCAAATGGAAAAGTAATCATTGATAATGATTTTGTTCTGGCATTAACCGGATACAAACCAAATTTGATTTTCCTTGAAAAAATGGGAATCAAATTATCTGAAGATGAGTTAAAAACGCCTGATTATAATCCTGAAACTATGGAAACTAATGTTGAAGGTTTATTTCTTGCAGGAGTAGTTTGCGGTGGAATGCATACGCACAAATGGTTTATTGAGAATTCCCGCATTCATGCGAATATGATTGTCGATTACATTACTTCGAAATAGAAAAATTTGCCACAGATTTTTTTTAAGTTAGCCGCGAATTTCACGAATTTTCACGAATTTTTGTTGTCAGTTCGAGAGGTCGGCAACACTTTACGCGCATTTCGACTTCGCTCAGTGTGAGATTCTATTTCAATAAAAAAAATTTGTGAAAATTTGTGAAATTTGTGGCAAAAAAACCTAAGAACTACAAGAAAGCATCGAACAACCTACTTTAGATCGAGCCCAATCCGGTCGTTTTGCAAACCATTTTTCGAATTCCGGTTGTTCTTCGTATGGTTTTTGTAACAATAAAAACAATTCATTTATCAAAGAATAATCACCTTGATCAGCAGCGTCAATTGCTAGTTGAGACATATAATTCCTTAACACATATTTAGGGTTAATAAGATTCATTTTCTCGGCACGAGCATCATCTGAAAGATCTTCAACTTTTAATCTCTCCAAATAGACCGAGAACCATTTTGTCCAGGATTCCAGGATTTCTAGCGAAATTTCTTCAGGAATATAAAAAGCATTCTGAATTTTTTTCATTGCTTTTTCAACTGAATCCAGTTTCTGAACTTTACTTAAATTCCTGAAAAATATTGTCATATCAGTTTCTGATACTTGCAAAACAGTTTCTAAATTGGTCATTAAAGCACTATCAGTTTCAGTTGAAGTAAATAATCCTAATTTACTTAAAAACATTGTTTTATAGTCAGTATTAAAATCTGTAATAAACGATTCAAGTATATCTTCCAGAGGTTTAGCTTCATTAATTAACGGATAAATTGCATTTGCCAATTGATATAAATTCCATTGTGCAATCTGAGGCTGATTTCCAAAACGGTATCTTCTATTTTGACTGTCAGTAGTATTTGGAGTCCAATTTGGATCGTAATTTTCTAACCAGCCATAAGGACCATAATCAATCGTAATTCCGTGAATCGACATATTATCTGTATTCATCACGCCATGCACAAAACCAACACGTTGCCAATGCAAAATCATTTCGCGGGTTTTATCTGCAACGGTTTTAAAGAATTTTAAATACTGTTCTGTTGGTTCTCCTTTTATTTCAGGAAAATAATGTTTGATAGTGTACTCAATAAATTGTTTTAGATTTTTGAGTTCATTTCGCGCTGTCAGCATTTCAAAACTTCCAAAACGGATAAATGATGGGGCAACGCGACAAACAATAGCACCTTTTTCGTAAGCAGGATTTCCGTTGTATAAAATATCACGCAAAACTTCATCTCCGGATAACATTAGCGAAAGCGATCGGGTAGTGGGAACACCCAAATGATACATTGCTTCAGCACATAAATATTCTCTAACAGAAGAGCGTAAAACCGCTAAACCATCGGCTGTTCTTGAATATGGCGTTTTTCCGGCGCCTTTTAACTGAAGTGTGAAAAATTGATTTTCATGTTCAACTTCTGTCAAATTTATAGCGCGGCCATCGCCCAATTGTCCCGCCCAATTTCCAAATTGATGTCCCGCATAACACATGGCATACGGACGTGTTTCCGGAAGAATTTCTTTACCCGAAAACACATTCAAAAAAGATTCTGATTGAATTTCATCAGGTGTTATCCCAACCAATTGTGCAACTTCTTCTGAAGCATGAATTAGTTTTGGACTGGATGGTTTGGTTGGATTTACATAAGAAAATAGTGCATTCTTAACCTGACGAACTTCATTAGTTTCATCCGGATCTGCAGGCAATTCGGAAGTAAATCTGTTATTTATTTTTAAATTTTTCATTGTAGTTTTTATTTTTTAGCCACAGATTATTTAAATTAAAAGATTCTTTTTTAATCTTTATCAGATTTACAAGTAAGTAAGGAAAATCATTCTAATCCTTCTAATCTGTGGCAAAAACTTTTATTTAATCAACCAGTTTATCTGCGTACATTTTTTTCAGTTTCTGTACTTTCGGATCAATTACGATCTGGCAGTAACGTGCATCCTGATTGTTGTTGTAATAATTTTGATGATCTTCTTCTGCTTCATAAAACACTTCAAAAGGAGCTATTTCAGTTACGATCTTATCATCATAAAAACCTTTTACTTCTTCAAAAACCTGTTCTGCAATTGTTTTTTGTTCGGCATCATGATACAAAACAATCGAACGATATTGCGTTCCAACATCTGCGCCCTGACGATTTAAAGTTGTTGGATCGTGACTTGTCATGAATATGAAAACTAAATCATGATATGAAATTATGTCAGGGTTAAAAGTAACTTGTATAACTTCGGCATGACCAGTTCTGCCAGTGCAAACCTCACGGTAAGGAGGATTTTTAATAAACCCGCCTGAATAACCTGATTTTAAGGATTCTACACCTTTTAAACGCTGAATTACAGCTTCAATACACCAAAAACATCCACCACCAAAAGTGGCTACTTGTAAATTTTCCATAAAATACTTTTGTTTAAGTTCCATTGCCCCATTAATCCGATAGAATATTATGATAAATTATCAACAAAACAACAATTAAAATAAAGATACCAAACGGTTCTGTAATGTTTGAAGTTTACAATTGATAAATTCGCAATTCTATAAAAAAGCAATATATTTGCAATCAAACTCAGGCACACTAATGAATAGCAAAAATAATACCATCACTTTAGAGACCTATTTTCAGGATTTTAGACAACATATTGTTGGGGTTAACCAGGATTTTACCTCTCCTTATGGCAAAAAAAAGATTGTTTATACAGACTGGACTGCCAGTGGACGCTTGTATCGCCCTATTGAAGAGAAACTTTTGAACGAATTTGGACCTTTTGTAGCCAATACACACACAGAAACAACTGTGTCAGGTACTGCCATGACAAAAGCGTACCATCATGCAAGAAACATTATTAAGCGTCATACTAATGCCAACAATGATGATGTTTTAATTACTGATGGTACCGGAATGACTGGTGTTGTCAATAAATTTCAACGAATTTTAGGTTTAAAAATTCCTGAAAACTTAAAAAATTTTACAAATATTCCTATAGAAAAAAGACCAATTGTTTTTATTTCACATATGGAACATCATTCTAATCAAACCTCTTGGTTAGAGACTATTGCAGATGTTGAGATTATTCCGTCATGCGAAAAAGGACTTTTTTGTCTGGATAATTTGGCTTTATTATTAGAAAAACATGCTGACAGAACGATTAAAATTGCTTCTATAACTTCCTGTTCAAATGTTACGGGTTTAAAAACTCCGTTTCATGAAGCTGCAAAATTAATGCATCAACATAATGGGGTTTGCTTTGTAGATTTTGCCTGCTCCGGGCCTTATGTAGAAATTGATATGCATCCTGAAGATCCTGAAGCTTATTTAGACGCTATTTTCTTTTCACCGCATAAATTTTTAGGAGGTCCCGGAACTTCGGGAGTTTTGATTTTTAATAAAAAATTATACAATAATATGATTCCTGATTGTCCTGGCGGAGGAACAGTAAGCTGGACAAATCCATGGGGAGAACATAAATATGTAGACAATATTGAGGATCGCGAAGATGGCGGAACTCCCGGTTTCCTGCAAGTTATTAAAACGGCTTTGGCAATTGAACTTAAGGAAGAAATGGGAATTGAAAACATCTTACAGCGCGAGCATGAGATTGTTGATTTTGTTTTTAATGAATTAGATCCTGTTTCGAATATCAAAATTCTGGCTGGTCAACATAAAAATCGTTTGGGTGTAATTTCTTTTTTTATTGAAGATCTTCACTTTAATTTAGGTGTAAAATTACTGAATGATAAATTCGGGATTCAAACCAGAGGAGGATGCAGCTGTGCCGGAACTTACGGACACTTTTTGTTACACGTCGATCAGGAAACTTCGAATAAATTGGTTGATGAGATTACGATTGGTGATTTAATCAAAAAACCGGGATGGATCAGAATGTCTATTCACCCAACAACTACTGATAAAGAAATTGCTTTTGTTTGCGAGAGCATCAAGGATTTAGCTCAAAACCACCAATCATGGGCTTTGGACTATTCTTATAATAAAAACACAAACGAATTTATTCATAAAAATGCAAATTCATTTGAAAATGAATTAGTTGCGGGATGGTTTAAAAGCTAGTTTGGTTTTTTAACCACAAAGTTCACTAAGATTTTATCTTACAATATATTTATAAAAACACAAAGTTCGCAAAGCTGATTCAACACAAAGCTTTGCGAACTTTGTGTTTTTATAAAACCCCATTAAGGAAAAAACTTTGTGTGCTTTGCGGTAAAAATCAATCAGTTTGTTGTTTTATAATTTTTTTTCTAACCTTTGTCAATATTAACCATACTGCAAAATGATAATCTTTAAGGATTTTGAATCGTTTAACGAATATGTCGGATTAAAAAAGCCAATCGATAATGATATCGATATTGGTTATTATGATTCTATAAACATGCGATCACAATCTGAGCCAGTTAAAGCTGATTTCTATCGTATTTCTATAAAGATGGATTATACGGATAAAACATTAGCCGTTCCGAAACCTATAACAGCTATTTTTTTCAGCAGTCCTGAAATGCTAAACGGATGGAATGTTGAACCGAATTATACAGGAATGTACGTTCAGCTTTCTAAAAAGATTATTGAGGAAAACAGGTTTTTATTCAAAACGTATCTTGATTACGGACAACACGAAGCTTTGTATTTGACAGAAAGTGAGGTAGAAGAAATAAGCACACTTTTTGGTTTGATGTATAAATATTATAAAAGCGAGAAACAAGATTTTGGTGTTTTACTTTCTTATATTAATGTATTGATTTCTGTAGTTGAAGCTTTTTATAATAGACAATTTTCTACAAACCCAAAACAGTACAATCGCATTGTTATGGATTTTCAACAAAGTTTAAAAGATTATTATAATCAGCCCGTTAATCAACTACCAAATGTTCAGTATTTTGCTGATCAATTGGGTTTGACTCCAAATTATTTGGGAGATATCATTAAACATTTCACAAACAAATCGGCTCTTGAGAATATTCATGAATTTGTGATTAAAAAAGCAAAAGAATTATTAGAAAAAAATAATTCAATGAATAATACGCAAGTAGCTTATGAATTGGGTTTTGAGTATCCTAATTATTTTTCGAAGTTTTTCAAAAAACAAGTCAATTTGACTCCGAAAGAATTTCGGGAGCAAATAAAAAGCAATAATTTTTACTAATTTGTTCCATCGGAACATTTCAGTGGTAGAATAAAAATAGATTGGGAGTAATATCGTCCTGTAAGGACGTTTGACAAATTGTGTGTCTAATCTGTATGTATTTTTTCCGTTATTATTTATAAAATCAAACGTTCCTACGGAACGTAAAAAATGCTGCATTTATTTGACTACCGATGAGATGTTCCGATGGAACAAAAAAACAAAAAAATATGTATCTTAAATAATGATATTGTCCTTAACAACCTGTTACATTTGGTTTTATCTTAACTTAATGACATTGCCCGACGTTTCCGGATCGGGAACAGTTATGTGTTAAGAAACATGTTTTTTTTTACACTCTGCTATAGATCCAAAATCTATGTTTCTATGTGTTAGTTTTTTTTGCTATAAGTAATTTGTTTCTTTTTTAATGGTAGTTTGTCTCTTCGTTCCCGACGATCCATTTTTACTTTTGCTTGGTAGAAAATAGAAAATATTAAAATGGAAAAACAGAAGAAAGTATTACTGATTAATACGCATTTAACTTACCCAAATTGGACCGAAGGAAAATTAAACAACACTTTTATCGAAGTTGCAAAGCATTTTTTTGAAGCCAAAAATTATGAGGTTCTCGAAACAAAAGTAGAAAAAGGATACAACGCTGATGAGGAAGTTGAAAAACATTTAAGCGCCGATATTGTTATTTTGCAAACTCCGGTAAATTGGTTTGGCGCGCCCTGGATTTATAAAAAGTACACGGACGAAGTTTTTAATAGTGGATTGCACAGTCAAAAATTTCTTTCTGGTGACGGACGTACAAGAGATGATTTGAGCAAACAATATGGAAGCGGCGGAAAATTGCACGGAAAAAAGTTTATGATTTGTGCAACGTGGAATGCTCCGGAAGAGGCTTTTGGAAATCCATCTCAACAATTTATGCAAGGAAAGACAACTTCAGATTTGTTTTTGAATCTTTCAAGTAGTTATCGTTTTTGTGGTTTTGATATTTCACAGGATTACAATTGCTTTGATATTTTTAAAGGCGGAACTATAGAAAATGATCTTGAAAATTATCCGAAGCATTTAGCTAAAGTTTTTAATTTGTAAGGGAAATTTAACCACAGAGTTCGCTAAGGTTTTTATCTTATATTACGTTTAGAAAACACAAAGTTCACAAAGCTAGTTCAACACAATCCCGATAGCTATCGGGATTGCGAACTTTGTGTTTTTTTATAAAACCAGGTAAGCAAAAAAACTTTGCGCGCTTTGTGGTAAAAATTAATCTGGATTGCAGACTCCTTTTATTACTATAGTTCTAATTTAGCCCCGATAGAGCCGGTATCCTTTGAGAGGAACGAACAAAGATATAGGCGAAAGCGGGACTTCTGGTCTTAAAAAACAAATTGTTCTGCTTCTAAAAAATTACATAATCAATCGGACACCGCCAAGATCTGCAACTCTGTAAGAGAATTTATTTCCGGGAGAACCTATAAACATGAAGTTTTTAGGGATTTTCCATTTTGTAGAAAGTTCATCAATCATCTCAGGGCCAAAAACGCCTTGTATTTCGAGATATTCGATATCGATGTCATCATAAGCGCGATCCAGAACCTCGAGATCTTTAATTAATGCTTCGTTGTTTGTACCGTCACTTTTTACATGGACAATTTTTAATTTCTTTGTAGTTTCATTATTTTCAACATATTGCAAAACTTTGTTCAGAATTGCTATATCATCGCCTTTGGTAAAAAAGACAAACTCCTGCGCATTAATCTCGACACTCATTTTCTGTAAATAGCGATTGCTGACAATAACAAATCTGCGGAGTGGCTGGTAGAAATATTCTAAGGCTTCGATCAGGAGTTTTATTAAAATGACACGATTAAGCATGATTCCGATAAAAAGTAAGGAAGGAACCATGTATTTCAAAAAGGTATAAAATGCATTTATGTTTAGTTTCATGTTTCCAAGGAAAGCAGCGATAATAAACAAAACTGCGATTACGACTGCAATACCTTTTGCACGCTCAGGTCTTGGTAGTTTACTTCGTTTGAATTTTAGCAATAAATTACCAATTCCGAATAATGCCATTACTGCCAAAAACGAAAAGGTATAAACTCCTGCTAAGGATTCTAAATGTCCGCTTGTGGCAAAAAGAACTGAAATACATAAAACCAGAAAACTAATTACGATACGATAATGTGAACCTCTTTTGTTTTGTTTTAGAAAATAATTTGGAAGAATTCTATCCAATGTCATTCGGTTTAATAATCCTGAAACTCCAACGAATGAAGTCAATACAGCTCCGCATAAAACTAAAACTGCATCTATAGAAATTAACCACGCCAGCCAGGATCCTCCGGTGGTTTCTCCTAAATAAGCCAAAAGGGATTCTTTATGTTCACCAACTTCTGTTAAGGGAATTACACTAATAAGTAAAATAGCAATTACAGGATTAAAGAAACTAACAATTGCCCACATATTTCTCAGCGTTTTTGGAAAAACGCCATGTTCTTGTTCTTCAACAAAATTGGCTGAACTTTCGAAACCTGAAATTCCAAGCATTGCAGCAGAAAACCCAAGAAAAAGTGCCGTTTTGATATTTCCGTAAGCGATTGGAGTTTGCCAATTGATATGAAAAGTTTCTAAGCCATTATTCAAAACGAACCAAAGTGAAGCCAGAACGAGTAAGCTTAATGTTGCCAAATGAGTGACAAAAATAATTACGGCTACAAATGCAGATTCTCCAATTCCGAGAATGGCAAGTCCCGTAAATAGTATCAAAACAATAACTGTTGCAATGGTTACATTTAAGGTTTCGAAAATACCGTGTAAATAATGCATTCCTTCTGAGGCCGAAATTACGGCTGTTGCCATGTAGGACAAAACGGTTAATGTCGCCGCTAAAGAAGCCAATCTTTTAGTAGAAGTATTCAATAAAACATTGTAAGCGCCACCATTTAAAGGAATTGCGCCAACAACTTCGCCATAAATTTTTCTAAAAAGGAATAATACTACTGCAACAATCAATAATGAAATCCACGCATATTGACCAGCATATAAAATAGTTAGTGCCGAAACATATAAACAGGAAGAGCTTATATCGTTTCCGCAAATTGCCGTTGCTTGTAATTGATTTAATTTTTTGTGTACAATTTCTTTCATGGATATCCAAGATTAAAACACGATTAACTCAACAAAATGTAGAAACAGACAAGCAAATTCTTAAAATAAGGCAGGTAGATTGAATAGGACTAAAAATGTATTTTAGCTAATGTGTTGTGTATTTAGAATATCCAATTTAAGAAAATTATTTGGATTCCTCAAATTTTTTCAGGGAGGATAATGCTTGTTCCTGAACTTTATTCTGGAAAAAACCTGTCCAGCCTAACAAATATCCAGCCGGACCAAAAGCTTGTTTGGACCATTTCCAGACATCAAAACTATCTGTATGCTTGATAATTAAACCATCTTGAAATGCAAATTCGGCAGCGATCTTATTGATTACTTTTCGGTTTGTTTTGCTAAAATTATAAGTAGCAACCCAATTTGCCGAGCCAAAAAACTCATCAGCTTTAACATTTGAAAATTCAATTTTAATGTTGCCTTTGCTTTTTAAAATCAACATTTCCCACATTCTGGAAACTTGTTCTTCTTTTAATAAACCAAAAGCCGGGTCAACAAAATGAATTTTTGGATGGTAACATTCACTCATTGTTTTTGCGTCGGCATTTGCAAAAGCAGTGTAAAATTTTGTAATTAAAGCTTCGTTGGCATTCATAGAAAAAGAATTAGATTATAAATATAAGATTTATTTTATTAAAGACCTTATTATAAAATACTAATTTCTTTTGCGGTATCATATGACTTTTTTGACTTGTCGTATGCAGTAGAAAAATAATTCATTTTGTTTTTTGCCGTAAAATGTCCGGTTTGATTTCCAAAAGTATCCGGACCTCCTGCAATAATAAAACGAATCGCATAAATATCGGTTTTTCTCAACTTTGCAAATTCAGCAGGCGTGAAGTAATAATACGCCGAAGTTTTACCATCTGCAGTTTCTTTTACATTTTTATCTGTGCAGGCAATTACATCGGCATTAGCCAAATCTATATATACGCCTCCGGCAATTCGTGCTTTGTCATTGGCAGTTGCGACAGTCAATTTTAAGATTCCACCTTTATCTGTTTTTGCAATTTGAACATTTGTTTCGCCGGTAAAGGCATATTTTTCACAAATGAAAGTATAATTTTGCGTTGCAGGAAAAGGTTTTGAGTTTACAATCATTTTTTCCTGCGCATTTGCAAAACCAGAAATTAGCAATAATACAAGCAGCGGTAGTCTTAAATTCATAGTTTTAGTTTATTGATCTGTTATTTTTGAATCAAATTTTTCATCCCAATCCATTGATTTTATTGCCGAAATCAAGTTATCCTCGTTTACAAAAACACGTAACTCTTTATTAGCCACCTTTTTGGTGTACAAAGCATGATATCGATATATAACTTCTTGTTTGGTTTTGTAAACGCCATCTAATTTTAAATCAATAAAACTTCCATAATATTGTCTAAATCTTGTACAGGTTTTAGTCAATCTTTCCTCGGTCGTATTTTCTCTAACAGACTGCGTTACTTCAGTTTCATTAAAAGGTTTAAACTTTGACGTATTGCAAGTTTCTAAAACTCTTTTGCCCAATTCGTACGCTTTTCTCTGTTGATTCGCGTCAATTTCGGCACCAGAAACTTTCTTTACTTTTAAATCTTCTGTATCTCTGGTAATGGTTTTGGATTTACATCCAATTAATAACAACAAACATATAATCAATCCTGCTTTCTTCATAACTATTTAAGTAATTTTTAATAATAAGTTAGGGTCGGGACAGTTTTCTATATAAAAATTAAGGTCATTTGTATTGCAGACTCCGGGATAATCTCCCCAATATTCTTCAATATTTTTTATAATTTGAAAGTGTACATGAGGTGCATAATCCCCGTTAACATCTGAATTTCCTAAAGTCGCAATTTTTTCGCCTTTTTTAAATAATGTCCCAACGGTTAGGTTTTCTATACTTTCTAACGATAAATGTCCGTATAAAGTATAAAAAGTTTCATTTTCAATTTCATGTTCCAAAATAATCGTTGGACCATAATCGCCCAAACCTACGTTGTTTTTGAAACTATGTACTTTTCCGTCAAGCGGAGCCAGCACTGCGGTATTGGCTTTTGTCCACAAATCGAGACCAATATGAATGTTGCGTTCGGGAATAGAATCGTTTTTAAAAATGGTACTTCTCTGATACAAAGTCCGTCCTTCGATATATCCGCCAAAAGCAACTTCGGCATTATTTTTTTCAAGATAATTTGAAATAAAACGCTCAAATTCTGCAGCGTTTTCAGGCTTAGATTCAACTAATTCCTGGTTGGTAACGGATAAATCTAAAGCGATGTATTTAGAAAAATGGATACTTGAATCAATTACTTTAGTAGGTGATAAGGTTTTTAAAATAGAGGCAAGAGGTTTCATAAAATTTTAAATTTAGGCAACTTTTTCAATTATTATTAATTCGTTATGAACTTCAATGCGGGGCAGCATTTTTGAAGTAAATAATTTGGGGTTAATTTCTGAAATGTATTTTCTGTTTCTAATATTATGCGCTTCGTCAAGAATCATGGTATTGAACAAAACAAAACCCTGATCTTTTAGAAGGGAGCAAACACGTTCGCTAAAAAACTTCTCGAACAAAAAGTTCGGCATATGAATGTCTTCAAAAATATCAATAATTATCAAATCATACTTCTCTTTTGTTTTTAAAACAAATTCAAACGCATCATCAATAATTATATCCAATTGTTTTATTTGATTAAGGTTAAAATATTCGTTTGCGATCTGAATCATCTCTGAGTCAATCTCGACACCGGTAATTTTACCTTTATATTTAACTTCATCAACTAATGTTTTTATCACGCTTCCGCCGGCAACACCAAGCAATAAAACATGATCCATTTTTAAAACTGCATTATATCCAATATTTCTAAGCCCATACCTTAATATACGCTGCAAACTTCCATAAGAATAATTTGTGTTTTCAGAGTCTAAAACCAATTCACCATTTGCCCATGTAACCTCGATTATTTTGCTTCTGGCAGATTTTTTTTTGAATATTTTTATAGGAATTAGGTAACTGAATAACTTTTGAATCATTTTATAGGCTTTTACTCAAAATTACCACTTTAAATCTTTTATTTTGCATGAAAAAATAAATTTTAATGAAAAAACAATTGTACAAATTCATCTTTTTTAAGCTAATGGGCTGGAAGATAGTTGGAATTGAAAATGCTGAAGTGAAAAAATGTGTACTAATGGTGATGCCGCATACCAGTAATCATGATTTTTATTTAGGAATTTTTACCCGCGGAATCTCCGGATTGGAAATGAACTGGGTTGGAAAAAAGGAATTGTTCAAGTTCCCTTTTGGATATTATTTTCGAAGCGTAGGAGGTGAACCTTTAGATCGCTCAGGCGGATTGAATAAAGTCGACTCGATTGCTGCGATTTTTGATCGAAAAGAAGTTTTTAGACTGGCAGTCGCAACCGAAGGAACCCGTAAAGAAGTGAAAGAAATAAAAACAGGATTTTATTATATAGCGCTTAAAGCAAACGTACCAATTGTTCCGGTTGCATTTGATTGGGGTAAAAAGGAAGTTAATTTTGGAAAACCATTTTTCCCAACGGGTGATTATGAAGCCGATTTACAAGTTCTGAAAAAACATTATGAAGAAGTGATAGGTAAAATTCCTCAAAATGGGTTTCAATTGTAAATTTTCGATAATTTTTCAATTACGTGAGAATCTTTTAAATGAAAAATAATTTTTAAAATTCTCAAATAATCAATTTTTATAGATCATGGGACATATGCCTTAAATGTCCCATTTTTATAAAAGATAACTATTTTCTCAATTTCACCTTCTTCTGATCTCAAATTTTGATTTTTTATTTCTGGTGAATATCTTGTTTGTGATTTTTCTTCTTCCTTCTTATTAATTTCAGAAAACAAATCTCCAGCTGCAAAATTTTCATTTAGCGAAGTAGGAGCATTCTGTTTTTCAATTTCTAATGATTCATAATTCTTCACATTACTATTTTCTTCTTCAATTTTAGGAAAACTTCCTTTACCGTTTAGAATCCAATAGAGATCTACATCAGGAAAAACGTCCAGAATTTTTAGCACAAAATCTAAGCTTGGCTTGTTTCTTCCCGAAAGGAGGTGAGACATACTTGAGCGTTGTACACCAATTCTATCTGCAAAAGAAGAGGCATTCAAACCATAATAATCCAGTATAATTTCCAGTCTTTTTACAAAATCATCGATGTTTACCATTGTAAATTATTTTAATTGATTCCTATGTTTACAAATGTAATTAAAAAGGATTGTATAACCTATTTTACAGATGTAAATTTGGTTTATTAGAGAATTAATAAAGAATAATAGCTTTAAGTAACGGAATTTAAATGATTGAAATACAGAAGTTTGAAATTTACTATTTAAAGTAATAACATTTGTTAACTACAATAGAATCAAGCACTCCTTATAGTGCCAAATTATTGTTTACATTTCTAAATTCTAGCAATTTTCAATTGTTTACAATTGTAAAAATAAAGATGTTTACTTTTGTAAACTAATCAAAAGACAATGAATTTAGAAGAATTATTTAGCCAATACAAAGAACATTCCATAGAAGGTCGTTACCTGACTTTAGACCATATTCAACCTTTATTAGATAAATTAAATACGAATAATCAAGTCAAAATTATTGGTACATCTGTTTTAGGAGAACCTATATATAGTTATGAAATTGGTACCGGAGAAACACGTATTTACCTTTGGTCACAAATGCACGGAAACGAAAGCACAACTACAAAAGCGTTGTTTGATTTCATTAATGTACTAAACAGCGGATCTGAATTTGCAGAAAAACTGCTTAAAACCTTTACTTTTTACAGTATTCCGATATTAAATCCTGATGGAGCCAGACTATATACACGTGAAAACGCTAACAAAATTGATCTAAATCGAGATTCTCAAAACTTAACACAGCCCGAAAGTAAGGTTTTAAGAGAAGTTTTCGAAAACTTTAAGCCTCATTACTGTTTTAACCTTCACGATCAGCGAACTATTTTTGGAGCTGGAGAAACTGGAAAACCAGCAACGGTTTCGTTTTTAGCACCTTCTTATAATGAAGAAAGAGACATTAATGAAAACCGATTAAAAGCTATAAATGTGATCGCAGGAATCAATGATGTTTTGCAAAAATACATTCCGGGACAAGTTGGCCGCTTTGATGATTCGTTCAATATCAATTGCATAGGAGATACTTTTCAATTTCTGGGAGTACCAACAATCTTGTTTGAAGGTGGTCATTTCCCGAATGATTATGATAGGGAAATCACCCGAAAACTCCTATTTTTCTCACTAATCACAAGTTTTAAACTGATCGGCGAAAACGATTTAGTTGATAATAGAATTCATGATTATTTGAATATTTCACAAAATAAAGTCGTTTTTTATGATTTTATGTATAAAAATATCAAAATAAATTATGATGGTATCGAAATTATTACGAATTTTGTCGCACAATACAAAGAAGAATTGATTGAAAATAAGATTCATTTCAACGCTTACATAGTTGAAGTAGGCGAGTTGGAAAATTATTTTGGACATTATGAATACGATGCAAAAGGAGCACTTTATTCTGATGACTTTACAAATTTTCCGAAAATGAATCAAAAAGCAGATTTTTGTTTAGATAAAAATGTTAAATTTGTTAACGGATTGATAAAAAGTTAATTTTTATGTGAATTTGTTGTTTTTTATATATATTTTTATACTTTGTAATAGCAATTAGTAATATTAATTAAAGAATTATGAGTAAATTTCGTTTAGATGAAGTAGATCACCAGATTTTAGATATGTTAATAGACAATACGAGAGTTCCGTTTACTGACATTGCAAAAAAACTATTGATTTCTGCTGGAACAGTACATGTTAGAGTAAAAAAAATGGAAGACGCCGGAATAATAATGGGCTCTTCATTGGCCTTGGATTACGATAAATTAGGGTACTCATTTATTGCTTATGTTGGTGTATTCCTTAATAATACGTCTCAAACTAAATTTGTACTAGAGCGCATCAATCAAATTCCTTTCGTTACAGTTGCTTCTGTAACTACTGGTAAATTCAATATTTTTTGCAAAATTAGAGCAAAAGATACTAAGCACGCAAAAGAAGTTATCTTTATGATTGACGATATTGAAGGTGTTTACAGAACAGAAACAATGATTTCATTAGAAGAAAGTATAAACGATAAGAAGCGTTTGATGCATACTATTTTTAAAAATATGTAATATTTTCTTGAATGCTATATTTAAATATAACCTCAAGTTTATTCTTGGGGTTTTTTTATGACTAATTAACCAACCAACTACAACGCAATTATGTACACGTTACCCAAAATTGAGCGTTTTAATCAAGATGTTCTCTCTAAATATCACATTTATAATAGTGTTTTTATAACATTACCATTTGATTCTATTGATAATACCGGAGTTTTACTTCCTTTATTTACAGAAACTTGCGAAACGGGGTTTAAAAAACAAGAAACACCAAAAGAGATCTTCGATTTCTTTTCTAATAAATACTTAAATAATGCCTCTGAGACTGAAAAAATCGACTTAATGTTTCGATTTATTCAGTACATAGAACGTCAAATTGTACTTTTTGATGCTATTGAAGATGCTGCTTTTCCAGTTGTTAATAATATGGAAGGCCGTGGATCTTTGCGCGATATTAAAGAAAAATCAGATGCTAAGGAGAAAGATGAGGAATTACTCGAATTTCTTGAAAATTTTAACGTTAGAACTGTTTTAACAGCACATCCAACACAATTTTACCCTGGTCCGGTTTTAGGGATTATTAATGATTTGACTGATGGTATTCGTTCGAATGATTTATTAAAAATAAAACAATTATTAGCGCAATTAGGTAAAACGCCTTTTATTCAAAACGAAAAACCAAATCCTTATGATGAAGCGGTTTCTTTGATTTGGTATTTAGAAAATGTGTTTTATGCAACTTCCGGAGAAATAGTTCATTATTTGCAGAAAAATATCCATGAAGGAAAGGCTATCCAGAATCAATTAATCAAACTTGGATTCTGGCCTGGAGGAGATCGCGACGGAAATCCATTTGTTACAACTGAGATTACTTTAAAAGTTGCAGACCGTTTGCGTACTTCTATTTTAAAGTGTTATTACATCGAAATGAGAAGTTTAAAACGTAAGTTAACTTTCTCAGGAGTAGATACTTTAGTATCAGAACTTGAACATAAACTTTATCGTTCTGTGTTTTATTCTAAAGGTGAAATTTATATCACTTTAGAAGAATTGTTATCGCAATTAAATAAAATCAGAAATATTATTATTGAGAAACATCAGTCATTATACTTAGATGAATTAGAAGCTTTCTTAGTAAAAATTAATCTATTCGGATTCCATTTTGCTACTTTGGATATTCGTCAAAATAGTAAAATTCATGATGCTGTATTTAAAGATGTAGTGAATTATTATCTAAATTCAGGTTCGGAAATATTCCCTGAGAATTATTTTGAATTGTCTGAATCAGAAAAAATTGAAGTTTTATCAAAAGTAAAAGGAGAATTAAATCCAGATGACTTTAATGATGAAATTACAAAATCAACATTGGAATCTGTACAAGCAATAAAAACGATTCAGAAAGCAAACGGTGAGTCTGGAGCAAATCGCTACATTATTAGTAATAATGAAAGTGCATTGAACGTGATGGAAACATTTGCGATGATTCGTTTGAATAATTGGGAAAATCCTACTGTAGATATTATTCCGCTTTTTGAATCCGTTGATGATTTACAAAAAGCACATGAAATCATGGAGCAATTGTATACAAATCCTGAATATTCTAAACATCTTGAAGCAAGAGGAAATAAACAAACAATTATGCTTGGTTTCTCTGACGGAACTAAAGATGGTGGTTATTTGATGGCAAACTGGAGTATTTATCAGGCAAAAATAGCTTTGACTGAAATTTCCAGAAAATATGGCATAAAAGCAATTTTCTTTGATGGTCGTGGTGGACCTCCAGCACGTGGAGGAGGAAAAACACATAAGTTTTATGCGTCTCTAGGACCAAAAATAGAAAATAACGAAATTCAGATTACTGTACAAGGACAAACTATTAGCTCTAATTTCGGTACTTTGGATTCTTGTCGTTATAATATAGAAAATTTACTAAGTGCGGGTGTAACAAACCAAGTTTTTAGTAAAGAGAAAAATGAATTATCTACTGAAGAAACTGCAATTTTAACACAATTAGCCGGTTTAGGATATGACAAATATTTGAGTTTCAAAAATCACCCGAAATTCATTCCGTACTTAGAAAAAATGAGTACGTTGAAATATTATTCGAAAACTAATATTGGAAGCCGTCCATCAAAAAGAAGTAAATCAGAACAATTGGATTTTGCAGATTTAAGAGCAATTCCATTTGTAGGTTCATGGAGTCAGTTGAAACAAAATGTACCCGGTTTCTTTGGAGTTGGATCTGCCTTAAAATATTTCGAAGAAAGTGGTCAATGGGATAAAGTTTATGATTTGTATCACAATTCTTTATTCTTTAAAACCTTGCTTGAAAACAGTATGATGTCTTTGGCAAAATCATTTTTCCCACTTACAGCATACATGAGAAAAGATCCTGAGTTTGGAGAATTTTGGCAAATTATCTACGATGAATTCTTAGAAACAAAACGTCTATTGCTTAAAATTGCCGATCATAAAACGTTAATGGAGAATTATCCTGATGGTATAGCATCTATCCAAGTAAGAGAACGTATTGTGCTGCCACTCTTGACAATACAACAATATGCTTTATTAAGAATTAATGAATTAAATAAAGAAAACAGTACGAACGAGGACCTGATCAAAGTATATGAAAAGATCGTTACAAGATCACTTTTCGGAAATACGAATGCGAGTAGAAATTCAGCATAATAAAATTATAATATAAAAAAAGTTATAAAAAATGAATGCAGATCAATTAACAGAAAATGAATATTCAGGCGGATTTACTAATTATATTAAAGAAGCCGGAAATGTAAATTTATTTGAAGAACTAGAAATCTCTTTGCATGATTTTATAAAATTTGTTCAAAATATTCCATTGGATAAATTTGATTATCGTTACGCAGAAGGAAAATGGACTATTAAGGACATTACTCAGCATATCATGGATTGCGAGCGTATTTTTGCTTACCGCGCTTTGCGATTTTCCAGAAATGACAAAACACCTTTGCCAAGTTTTGAAGAAGACGATTATGCAAATAGTACAGATTCAGGAAGCAGAAGCATTCAAAGTTTGTTGACTGAACTTTCGGCTTTAAGACATTCTAATTTATTGTTTTTTAAAAGTTTATCTGAAGAGCAATTAAAAAGAATTGGTACTGCGTCTAACAATCAAATTTCTGTTCGTGCTTTGGGATTTGTAATTATCGGACATCAAAAGCATCATCAAAAAGTTTTTGAAGAGAGGTATTTATAACTTTCTAATCAATATAAAAAAATCCTGTGAAGTAAATTTCACAGGATTTTTATTTTACTGATGATTTATAATTTCTCCTAAGCCGAAAATGAAAAAAAAAAAAAAAAACCGAGAAAATTATTTTTTCAATTCTAATTTTTTCAATCTGGAGTTTATTGCGCCTTCATTTCTTCCTAACAAAAGCGCTATTTCTTTCACTTTCTTTCCTTGATAAAAATTATGAACAAGATCTGAATCTTCCTCTGGACTCCATTTTTTATAGGCTTCAGGATTTTCTAATCTTTTCTCATCCACTGAATATGCTTTAATTTTTAGCTTTTCATCGTCATTTTTGTGCCTTTCAAGAAAAGCTAATCCAAAGCGAATTTTGTCATAAGATAATTTTTCTTCAAAATGATCATAATAAGGTTTCAACGCTGTAGGATATTCAAGTTCTACTTGTGCTTTGTGTAATTGTTTAACTTCTGCATCAGAAACAAATTGGCTTAAATCTAAATCTTCACCATCTACATATAGTTTTGCTAAATGTGAAACAATTGTTGTTTGTCCTAGATTTCGCTGTCCGGCAATTTCTTCAATACTGTTACCGTCTTTAAAAAGTGCTAAAGTTGTTTTATAAGTGTTGCCTTCTTTTTTTGGTTTAGATTTGGCCTTTTCTTGTTTTACCTTTTCATAATAAACAATTGCATCTATAAACTCCTGACCATATTTTTCAAGCTTGGCTTTACCAACACCATCAATGGCAAGAAATTCTTCGTCGCTCATAGGTCGCAATGTTTCCATTTGCCTTAAGGCAGCGTCACTAAAGATTACATATGCCGGAACTTCTTCGTCCTTTGCGATTTCATAACGCAATTTTCGAAGTATTTCAAAAAGAGAACTTTTTGCGGCTTTAGTTTTTGTTTCTTTAATTTCTGTTTTATCAATTACTTTTTTGACAACAGTTGTCAATTTTACTTTTTCTCCTTCAAACAAAACTTTTTTCGCAAAAGGAGTTAGTAAAATTTTATTGTGCTGATGAAAGGCAATTTCTAAATATCCAAGATTAATTAACTGAATCAAATATTGATTCCAGTCGTACCACGAAGTGTCAATGCCAATTCCGTACGTTTTTAAGCTTTGATAATTTTTTTCGTAGATATACGCGTTTCTCGAGCCGCGTAAAAAATCTACAATTACTGCCAAAGGTTCAGATTGTTCTAATCGTGTAATTGCCGACAATGCTTTTTGCGCGAGAATCGTACCATCGAAAAAAGTTGGAGGTTTTTTGCAAATATCGCAGTTTCCGCAATTCTCCTTAACCAGTTCGCCAAAATACGAAAGCAAAATTTTTCTTCGACAGCTTAATGCATCTGCATATTGCTTCATTCTTTCTAACTTTGCCAGCTGAACATCTGAGTTCAATCCTTCAGAGGCAAATTTCTGAAGTTGAATCACATCAGCATAACTTTCGAATAAAACGGTTTCTGCAGGTAATCCATCACGACCGGCACGACCAATTTCCTGATAATATCCCTCTATATTTTTAGGCAAATTATAATGAATTACCCATCGAACATTCGATTTGTCAATTCCCATTCCAAAGGCAATTGTAGCGCAGACTACCTGACAATCATCATTTATAAATTCATCCTGAGTTTTTGCACGAAGTTTATTATCCAAACCAGCGTGATATGCTTTAGCCTTAATGCCCGTTTTTTGTAATTTTTCAGCAAGTTCTTCAGTCGTTTTTCGACTTAAGCAATAGATAATTCCAGATTCATTTGGTTTCTTTTCGACAAAATCAATAATTTGTTTTACACGATCCAGCGCCGGACGAACTTCCAAACTTAAATTTTTCCTATCAAAAGAAGCAACAAATGTCTTTGGATTCTTTAATTTTAATTGTTTTGTAATATCTGTACGTGTCGCTTTATCGGCAGTTGCAGTCAATGCCAGAACTGGAGTAGAAGGGAAGCGGCTTTTTAAATACCCCAAATTGGTATATGCGGGACGAAAGTCATGTCCCCAAGACGAAATACAATGTGCCTCGTCAATCGCAATTAAACTGATTGTCAACTCATTAAATACAACATCTAAATAAGACAAGCTTTCCGGAGCAATATATACAAGTTTGAATTTGTTCGATTTTAAGTTATCGATATAAAATTGCTGTTCTTCACTACTTTGGCTGCTATTAATATAACAGGCATGAATTCCGTTAGTTTTTAAACTATCGACCTGGTCTTTCATTAAAGCGATTAATGGAGAAATAACGATAGTAATTCCTGGTAAAACTAATGCAGGTAATTGAAAACAAATCGATTTTCCTCCACCTGTTGGCATAATTGCCAAGGTATCCTGACCGGAAAGAATTGTATTTATAATCGTTTCCTGATTTGGTCTGAATTTTTCAAACCCAAAATTTTCTTTTAGTTTGGCGTGTAATATTTCTGAGGTCATTTGGCAGATATTTTTATCATTATTTTAAGTATTCTAGAAGCATTAAATATACTAATTTTCTTATAAATCAAACCTCTTGCCATTCATTATTATTTTCATAAAAAAAGGAACCCGAGTAGAGTTCCTTTAGTTTATTTTTAAAGAGATGAATTAATCTTCATCGTCTTCATCATCTTCTTCGTCAGCGATATCATCTGGATCTTTGTCTTCATCGTCATCATCATCTCCGCCATCAGTATCCGGTTTATCTATTGCATCATCATCCTCGTCATCATCACTATCATCATCAAGATCAAGACCTTTTACCGGTTCGATTGTATCAACATCAAGATCGATGTCGTCATCTTCATCGTAATTCTCAATTCTGTCAGCAAGTTTAGTACTAATTTTTACTAAATAAATAGTGTCTTCAGTACGAACTTCAACAGCTTCGATCAATTCGTTTTTAGCATTTCTAAAACGGATCACATCCGAATCATCATAACCATCAGGAAATTTTTCTACCAAAAGGTTCAAAATTTCATTGGTAAGTTTAGCGTAGTCTACTATAACTCTTTTCATAAATATCCTATAAATCTAATAAGTAAGCAAAAATTAACGGTGCAACAATTGTAGCATCCGACTCAATAATAAATTTAGGGGTTTTAATATCTAATTTACCCCAAGTAATTTTCTCGTTTGGAACTGCTCCGGAATAAGATCCGTAACTAGTTGTTGAATCTGAAATCTGGCAGAAATAACTCCAAAACGGAATATCATGCATCTCCATATCCTGGTATAACATTGGTACCACACAAATTGGGAAATCTCCAGCAATACCACCACCAATTTGAAAAAAACCAATTCCGTTAGTGCTATTTTTTGGATACCAATCTGCAAGGAATACCATATATTCAATTCCTGATTTCATTGTAGAAGCCTTTAGGTCTCCTTTGATTACGTACGAAGCAAAGATATTTCCCATTGTACTATCTTCCCAACCCGGAACAATAATAGGTAAATTTTTCTCAGCAGCTGCATACATCCAGCTATCTTTTAAATCTATTTCATAATATTCTTCTAAAACACCTGATAATAGCATTTTATACATGAATTCATGTGGAAAATAACGCTCTCCGTTATCATCTGCGTCTTTCCAGATTTTGTAAATGTGTTTTTGTAAACGACGAAATGCTTCATGCTCAGGGATACAAGTGTCAGTAACACGATTTAATCCTCTTTCCAGCAATGCCCATTCGTCTTCTGGTGTCAAATCACGGTAGTTTGGTACTCTTTCGTAGTGTGAGTGAGCAACCAAATTCATGATGTCTTCTTCTAGATTGGCTCCGGTACAGGAAATAATCTGTACTTTATCTTGTCTAATTATTTCGGCAAAAATTTTACCAATTTCTGCTGTACTCATAGCGCCAGCCATACTTACCATCATTTTAGCACCATTTGCCAATTGTTGTTCGTATGCTTTTGCAGCATCAACTAAAGAAGCAGAGTTAAAGTGTAAATAATGTTTTTCAATAAACTGACTGATTGGTCCTTTCATTTTTTTTTGTTTTTGTGTTTTTTTTTTTTTGAATTAAAAGTTTAACCTTCTAGTTGGTACTGCAAATTAATAATTTTACTGATATTAACATTTAATTTGCAGGTTTTTTTTTATATTTTTTTTGTGTACCCTAAAATCTTCAATACATCGTCAGAAGTTTGCTGTTCTGAGAAAACTTCCGTACCTATAATACCGTTTTCATCACGATCTATCAAAATATGTTTAGGTTGTGGAATCAAACAGTGGTGTAAACCTCCATAACCTCCAATAGTTTCCTGATATGCACCTGTATTAAAGAAACCAATATACAATGGTTTTTCTTTACTGTATTTAGGCAAATAAATGGCGTTCATATTTTGTTCTGAGTTGTAATAATCATCACTATCGCAAGTCAAACCTCCTAATAAAACCCGCTCATAAGTATCATTCCAACGGTTCACCGCCAGCATGATAAAACGTTTGTTTATTGCCCACGTATCCGGCAAAGTGGTAATGAAAGAGGAATCAATCATGTTCCATTTTTCTCTATCATTTTGTTGTTTTTGATACAAAATCTGATAGATTGCGCCACCGCTTTCACCTACTGTAAATGATCCAAATTCTGTAAAGATGTTCGGAACATCAACTTCAGCTTCATCACATGCAATTTTAATCTGATTGATAATTTCGTCAATCATATATTGATAATCATACTCAAATGCTAATGAATTCTTAATTGGGAAACCGCCTCCAATGTTCAAACCATCAAGAGTAGGGCATTCCTTTTTAAGTGCAATGTAAACTTTAATACATTTTACCAACTCATTCCAGTAATATGCTGTATCGTTTATTCCTGTATTGATAAAAAAGTGAAGCATTTTAAGCTCTAATTTATCATTTTCCTGAATTTGTTTTTTATAAAACGCAACAATATTTTTGTATCCAATACCTAATCTTGACGTATAAAACTCAAATTTTGGCTCTTCTTCAGCAGCGATACGAATTCCAATTTTGAATTTCCCTTTGATTTCTGCCTGAAGCAAATCAAGTTCTTCATAATTGTCAATGATCGGAATCGTATTTTTATGTCCGTTATTTATTAATCTCGCAATATTGCTAATGTATTCATCTCTCTTAAAACCATTACAAATTACATAAGTACTTTTGTTGATTTTACCGTTTTCCAACAAATTCTCTACTATATTAATATCAAAAGCAGATGAAGTTTCAACATGAATATTGTTTTTGAAAGCTTCATTCATAATGTATTCAAAATGAGAGCTTTTTGTGCAATAACAATAAAAGTATTTTGCTTCGTATTTGTTTTTTTCCATTGATTTTCTGAACCAGGCTTTTGCCTTATTGATATTTTCAGAAATCTGTGGTAAATAGGTGAATTTTAATGGTGTTCCGTATTGTTCAACCAATTTCATCAAATCGATATTGTGAAATTGTAAGTTGTCTTTGTTCAATTTAAATTCCTCTTGAGGAAAGTAATACGTTTGATTAATTAGATCAGAATATTTTGTATTCATTTATATTTTAATATTTGAGTTGTAATTTTTAAATTCAGTAAACGATGCTAAATCTAAAATTCAAACCCTAATATTGGCAAATACAATCTCTAATTTTTCATGCTCTGCCTTTGAGCATAAAAAAACATCAAAACAAAATGGACTTTTACTATTATAAAATCGATTCAACATTCTAAGTAAAGAACTATTGAGGCGGTTTCTATAGGAGCTGAATTGTCTTTGTTTTTTGTTTGTTTTCATTGAGGCAAATGTAAAAAATAATATATACCTAAAGCAAAGCTTTTTATTAAAAAAAGTTTAAGATTTATAATCCTGAAACGCATCTAGAATCAATTTATTTTCAACGGATTGGTTAATTTTTATTTTTCCTATACCTTCGATTAATGCAAATTGAATCAAACCGTACTCATTTTTTTTGTCGTGAATAAGCAATTCAAGGATCGGATCGATGTCATTTTCTTCCACTTTTACATCCTCATAAATGCTTTTTATGGCTGTTTTAATTTCGGCATATTCATTTGCTGTAATCAAACCTTTATGCAGTGAAATATAGCTTTCCAGTATCATCCCAATCGCAATAGCTTCACCATGTAATAATGTCTTCTTAGTTTCGCTTTCCAAGAAATAACTTTCGATAGCATGTCCTAAAGTATGTCCGAAATTTAAGGCTTTACGAATGTTTTTCTCCGTTGGATCTTGTACTACAATTTCGTTTTTAATTTCGACAGAGCGATAAATTAACGCATCAAAATCAGCAAAATCAATTGCTTTCAGGTCTAAAAATTGTTTCCAATAGGCAGAATCATAGATTAAACCGTGTTTTAGCATTTCTGCAAGACCGGAACGCATTTCGCTTTGCGGTAAAGTATTAAGATATTCTGTATCAATTAAAACCATTTGAGGAACATTGATAACGCCAATTTGATTTTTAAGATTTCCTAAATCTACGCCGGTTTTTCCTCCAACAGAAGCATCAACCATAGATAATAGAGTAGTAGGAATATTTATAAAATCAACACCTCGTTTAAAAGTAGAAGCTACAAATCCGCCTAAATCCGTAACAACACCGCCACCAAGATTAATTACCAGTGATTTTCTATCTGCGCCAAGTTCTGTTAATACATTCCAGATTTCAATACAGGTTTCAATATTTTTATTGACTTCACCAGACTCAAATTCAATGATTTCGATCGTTAAATCGGTTTCCAATAATGGCAAAAATATGGGCAAACAATGTTCATTTGTTTCATTATCAACTATAATAAACAAATTAGAATATTTATTTTCTTTTAAATGAATATTTAAAGCTTCGTAAGCATTTTGGTTAAAATGTACTTTATAATTATTGGCTTGAATTGATTGCATTATTTCTGTAGTTAATTGAAAGCGCAAAATAAGGCATTTTTAACTAAATAATATTCAAACTTTATCTATAATTTGTTTTAAAAACCCTTTAAATAAAATGATATTAAATAACATTATTGGATTTTAGTGCAAAATCTCTTTCTTCTGTAAAAAGCATATTTTGCCTTGTAATGAATTACTTACGGTCTGTTTTTTAAATCTTCTGTTTTACATGAGACTGAATCTTTATTTTAACAATACTCTATGCAAAATATGCCCTGTTTAACTAAATAATATTCAAAACTCTCTCTATATTTGCACAAAAAACAACCTAAATGGAAAAAATATTCGATAACACTCAAGTTGCATTCTCACTAAAAAGCGATACGGAACTTGACAGAGCTTATTTTCTTTTTAAAATGATCGACAGTCAACCCTTAGTGAGGATAGGAACTGCTGTTACCAATTTTGCTATTAAAGCAAATCTTCCGGTAGAAGGATTAATTCGTGCAACTGTTTTTGACCATTTTTGCGGTGGTGTAAACGAAGACGATTGCATTACAGTAGTAGACAAAATGTTTACAAAAGGTGTTTCATCTGTTTTAGATTATTCAGTTGAAGGAAAAGAAGAAGAAGAGCAGTTTGATGCTGCTCTAGAAATGACTTTAAAAACTATTGAATTTGCTAAAGAACGTTTAGCAATTCCGTTTGCGGTATTTAAACCTACAGGTTTTGGCCGTTTTGAATTGTATGAGAAACTGGGAGAAAAACAAACTTTAACTCCTTCAGAACAAGCAGAATGGGATAGAGTAGTAGCTCGTTTTGATCAGGTTTGCGGTGAAGCTCACAAAAAAGATGTAGCTTTATTAATTGATGGTGAAGAAAGCTGGATGCAAGACGCTGCAGATGATTTGGTTACTGACATGATGCGCAAATACAACAAAGAAAAAGCAATTGTTTTTAATACTTTACAAATGTACCGTTGGGATCGTTTGGATTATTTGAAAAAATTGCATGAAGTGGCCAAAAACGAAGGTTTCTTCATTGGAATGAAATTGGTTCGTGGCGCTTATATGGAAAAAGAAATCAAAAGAGCAGAAGAGAAAAATTATGTTTCGCCAATTTGTGTTTCTAAAGAAGCGACAGATGTGAATTATGATGCCGCTGTTCATTATATGTTGGAGCATTTAGAAATTATGTCAATTTTTGCAGGAACTCACAACGAATTGAGTTCTTATAAATTGATGGAAATGATGCAGGAAAAAGGAATAGCCAAAAACGATCATAAAATCTGGTTTGGGCAATTGTACGGAATGAGTGATAATATTAGCTACAACCTTGCCGAAAACGGTTATAATGTTGCTAAATATTTACCTTTCGGACCTGTAAAAGATGTTATGCCGTACTTGATTCGTCGTGCAGAAGAAAATACTTCGGTTGCCGGACAAACAAGCCGCGAATTGTCTATGATTAAAGCAGAACGTAAAAGAAGAAAAGGGAAATAGTTTTCAGTTTCAGTTTTCAGTTTAAATAGAAATGAAAAAGCCTCTTATTTAAGAGGCTTTTTTGTGTTTTAAAATCAAAAAAAGTCAGACTGAGCGATCTCGTCCCGAAGTTTCGGGATCGGGTAATGTCGTTAAGTTATGCTTTTAAAAAATAAAATTATTCCAAATCAAATCCGTTTTTATCCGCGTTTTTACGAAGTAAATCTGTTTAATCCGCGTCAAAATTAGACGCTGATTTTACTAATTCGCTAAAGCGAAAACGCTGATAAAAACGGATTTTTCTAATTACTTTCTTGATTAAACTGTTAAGTGATTCAAAGACTTTCTATTTTATTCCTAATCTTGATTTTAGTTTTAAAAACAAAAGCGCAATCTTATACGCATCTTCAGCAGATGAATTTCGATCACTTTTCGGAATTTTAAATATTTCAGTTAAATCGTCCAGTGAAAATTGTTTGTCATTAATATCCATTAATTTTCTGTACATCATATCAACGTCAAGAGCTTCGTTTTTAAGTCTTCCGCAATCCAGACGCTCTAAAGCAGCATTGAGCATTTCTATATCAAAATTAATATGATGGCCAACCAAAATCGAATTGCCTATAAAATTCACCAAAGCTTCTATAGCATCAGGTTCAGGCATTTTTAGCATTTTACTTTCAATGATAAATTCATTCGAAAGCCCGTTATCCTGCAGGAATTTGTATTGTAGCAAAACGGCTTCAAAATTATCTTTTATTATAATGCCGTCATCGACTACTGAAAAAGCTCCTAAAGACAAAATCACATCTTTATTCGGGTTTAACCCAGAAGTTTCAGTCGATAAGACTACAAATCTGTTAGGTTTAGTTTCGAATTTAGTCAGGTAATCTTTCCAGAAATCCGGATATTCCTTATTGATATTTTTAATCCAGTCTAGCATATTTTATGAGAATTGGGTCAATTGAAATTTACTCTTAATTAATTCCTCAAGATCTTTCATTGGTGTCAAAGCATTTTTTAACTTCTCTTTGTCTGTTTTAGACATTTCTCTCAAATTTATATATTGCCCGGAATCGTCATTTTTTAATCCTTCAACAGTTCTAAATTTAGACAAAGTTAAAAAAGCTTCGGCACAGCTTAAATATATTTCTGCATTTTTAGAATCTGTTATTGCTAATTGTTTGAATCTTAAATAAGTATTCTTGATTCCTTTAATATTTGAATTCAAAATTAACAAACGTGCGCCATCAATCAAAGGCATTAATGCACGGGTTTTAATATCAAATTTTCCTTTTTCAGGACCTTCTTCTTCAATAATGAATTTTTTGAAAAAACTCAAAGGAGAGTTCTTTTTCAAAGCATCATTACCTAAAAAGTCAAAGAATAAAGTATTGTTAACAGCATTTTTGAATATGACATTTTCAATGACTTCTTCAATTTTTGGTTCTCCAAAAACAATCTCATAATCAAAGAAAATACTGCTCAGATCATTACTGTTTTCACCTGGAGTATTCATCCAGCTGTTGTATTGTTTTGTCCAGTCAGTCAATGACTTACACCAAAGCATATTACTTCCCATATGTCCGTTTGGACAAAATTCATAACCCACTTTTTCAAGTATGGATGTAGCTCTTTTTGCCAATCTCAGGAAGTAATCTTTTACTTCTCTGTATTTTTCCGGAGCAACATCTTCAAAAATCAAAATACTATCCTGATCTGTCAATAAAAGTTGTTCTTTACGACCTTGACTACCAATACTTAACCATGCAAAACGAGCAGGAGGTGAGCCTAGATCTAAAATTGATAATTCAACCGCACGTTTAATTATTGCCAGGTTAATTTCGCTAACAATATTACTAATATGCGAAATCGGAATATTTTTCTGGATCGAGTTCTGAATCAAATCAGACAAGCGATCACGTATTTGTTTTAAATCTTTAGGTAACTGAGAACGCTTAATTTCTTTAATTAAAACCCCGGGGTTACTGGCTTGAGCCACAATTAAATCATGCTCAGAAATAATTCCTTTTACAGCAGATTTATTTGTACCGTCTTTTGTAACACATAAATGCGTCACATTATATTTTAGCATTAATAATTGCGCCTCAGCAAGAGAAACATTTTCAATTACTGTAACAACAGGCGATGACATGATTTTGTCAATCGTTTCTGTAATAGGATAACGTCCTGTCGCTATCTTAGAAGCTAAATCTGTAGCGGTTACAATACCAATTGGGCGATTTTTTTCGCATACAATGATATTGTCAACCATAGAATCAGTCATCAATATCGCAACATCTTTAACAATATGATTTGCTTCGGTCGTTAAAGGCGAATTATTATAATTTAAAGATTGGATGTATTGCATTTCTGATTGCTGATCTACATAGAATGAAGTATCAGAAATCATTTTTCCGTTAGAACTAACGCTATCTTTTGTATGTCTTGAATTTGTGGCAAAACTTTCTAATAAAAAGTTCAAAACATCTGAATTATTAGCCACAAAAGGTCTGAAAACAGCAATAGGAATTGCATAAATAATACTTTCTTCACGGGCTTTAGCCGTCATCATGTAGTTATTTTTAGCAAAAAATGGACGAAGACCAAAAATATCACCTTCGTGACACTTGTTTATGATCGTTTCTTCAGCATCAGCAATTGTTGTTAAATTTATGATACCAGAAGCTACAACATAAAAACTGTCGTGAAGTAAATCATTGTTTTGAAATAATACCGCATGTTTTTCTAAATTGAGAACACGGATATTGGTTGCAATATCAGATAATTCCTGGAAAGTTAAATTATCAAATGGCGGGTATTCTTTTAAAAAATCTGCAATATGCTCAGCGATTGTATTCATATATTTTGATAATTTTTTTAAAGTATCGAATGTAAAAATAATAAAATAAACTCTTACAACGAAAGCATCTTTACGAGAATATAAATATTTTAGAGAAATGCTAAAAATTATTGAATTGAGAAGCCTAAAATTCTTTTAAATGGTTTCAAAATTAGAATTGCTAATCAATATTACATAGATGATAGGTTTGTTGAACGAATATAACAATGCTTTGAACAAGAGAAGATTCTGAAATATTCTATTTTACATAATATAAATTATAGTTCATTTGTGGTATAACTAATTAACAATTACCACATGGCCTTAAAACGATCTTCTTTAGAGAATTACACTCTGTTACTTGTAGAATTAAATAAAATGCGTCACACAAATTTTAGCGCAAAAACATTCTTAAAAAAAATGCGTCCGTTCTGCCAAACTTCTCATTTAAAATTCAAAACATTATTTCTAAGAATCCGTGGATCAAATATAGGAATTACAATTCGAGTTTGTACGGATTGTTTTATAGTTACTCAATCTTTTTGCGTTCACGAATTTATTTTTTACTGCAATTCTCAGAAAACATTGATTTCAAAACTTCTTAAACACAATCTTTTAATTCCTTAAAATATGTCAACAATTCAAATTTTAATTCAAAAACGAGAAAATTTAATCTTGGAATTAGCTGGTTTAAATCATGATTTAAACGAGTATTCAAAAAATCCTGTAGAAACTGTCGATTTGATTGGTCTTAAATATCAGCATGATTTTACCATTAGAGAAATTACGAAAATTGGTCAGCAGATAAATGTTTTTTTTAATTCTCAAATTTCTAATTATAGAAGCAAATTTTTTGAAATCGAAAAGAAAATAACTGAAGCTGTTTCGAAAAAAGAATTTACTGTTGCTGATTTACCGAAATATCATTTTTCAATGTTTGAAACCCCTACTCTATAGCTATGATACTTTTTGTAATATCAATCTTTCATTTATTAGTAATACTACTTATAAGTGATGACGATAATGATAATTTATCATTCTAGCATTTTTTTTAAATCGTTGCCGTAGGGTATAACGGCAACTAACTCACTCAAACCTACTAAAAAACTATGATTTCATACAAAGAAAGGCATCAAGCCCAAAATAAAATTAAAAGAAACAATTTAAAAACTACTCTTATAAATATTGACTATTTAATTATTAATCTCGAGGGTCAGCCTTACGGAGAATTTCCCGAGAATTCGAAATTTCGTTTGAAACCATACGAATACGGTACTAAAATATTTGAGATTAGAGCCGATCTATATTTTGAAAATTTGAAAATCGGGATTTACACAGCAAAACCTCGTTCTGCAATTATGAGTGAAGATTTTGCACAACTACAATTCGAAAACAATCTATTTTACACTTTATCTAACGATGCCTTAAGAGGTATTATAAACGCTTTTTGCGATGAAACGAACTATTTTTTTAAGTCGATTAATAGACTGGATATATGCCTTGATAAGTCTGATGTCAACAATTCTTATCGTAATTTATACGGTAATGTTGTTTCAGGTAACTATCTTATTTCGGGGCGTCCTAAAAATTTGCAAAGCTATTTTGAAACCTACAAAGGCAAATCAATACTTAATGGTTTTCAAATTGGGAAAAGAACATCTGATAAAATAATACGATGTTATAACAAAACGCTGTCTTTACAGTTAACCGAAAAACCATATATAAATGAGTATTACCAAAATAACGGTTTAAAAAATGATAATGTATGGCGTTTTGAGTATCAGTTAAATTCTGCGTTTTTCAGAGGTTTAAATGAACATTCGAAAGCTGATATAAATATCAGTCAGGCAATGACTTGGGGTGTTTTTGATAAAGCAAATCTTTATGAATTATTGAAAATTGCAAATAAAGGTTTTTTTGAGCTTCGTGAGAATACTGGCAAAAGTCAAGTTAATAAAGAAAAGCTTATTACTCTATTTGATTTTGATTATTTACAATCTCAAATATCAAAATTCAATCCTATAATCAAACGCTTAAAGAAAGTTGTTTTGTCGTCTACAACAATTAAAAAACGTCTTGCAAAATCTCTGTTTAGAGAATATTACTCAAACAATCAGGATATATCTTATATAGTTGCATTAAATCTTTTACTTGAAGATTTAGACATGACTACGGAAAATCAACTTTTAGTATGGTTTCAAAACAAGTTGCATTTCTATCTGCATGAATTTAGAACAAAGGAAAAAATAGTTAATGATTTTGATTTTGAATTATTCCACGAACATCAAATTTTATTTTTATAAGCCATGAAAACACAAAATACAAGCCAAAAAGTAACTAAGACCCAGTTAATGCATATTCTTGAATTAAGCTATAAAACGGCTTGTAAAGAATATCAAACAATTATTGATTCTCTAGCTTTAAAAAGGAACTATTTAACCGTTCAAGACCTGATTAAATACGGCATATTATAGGGAAAATTAGGGAAAAATAGGGAGTTATAGGGAATTTTAGGGAGCGTCGGTTTAGAGTTGTAATAACCTTTGTAGAGCAAAAATTAATAATTTAAAAATTATACAAATGAAAATTACAACTTTAACTGGTGTTTTAAAATCTCCAGAATTAACGGTAACTAAATCTATTGGTTCTTTGATTGTAGCTACTGATTTAGAACTATCAGCTTTAACGAACGAGAAGATTAGTATCTATATCGAGCGTGGTAATGGTTCGAATGTTATTCTTGCTAATAAAATTCTTTTGAAGGACTTTATTTTGGCTAGTACATACGGAACTGAAAATACTCAATCTGATGCTAATAATGCTACAATCGCATTATGTGAATTGGCTGTAGATGGCGGTATTTACTTGGACGAAAAAGAAAGCATTAAAATCTTACTTGAAGATTTGAAGTCTGCAAAACGCTATGATTTGTACGGAGTTGAAGAACCTTTGACTACAAGTGTTTTGTATTTCTTAGAGCAAAAATCTGTTGCTTCTGAGGAGGTCAATAAAAAAATTGACGTAGCAGGGTTTGATTTGGCTATTATGACGGTTGATGAAAGCGTAAGCGATTTATCATATCAATATGATAACGGTCAGGTTGTTAAATATCTGCCTTTCGAACTTCAAACTTTAAGTCGTGATATTGACCCAATCCAATATATCACTTCTGCAGGTGTAGTTATTCAAGGGTTAGATAATAGAGTTTCATTGCCTTTAGTTCATGTTACTGGTTTAGAAATAAACAAGTCGCAAGGTGCAATTGTAAATTTTGTAGTAAGAACAACTAAACACGTGTAAAAGATGGGACTATTTAAAAAAATCGGACAAAAAATTAAAAGGGTTGTTTCTCTTAAAAACGTGATCAATACAGTAAGTGGTAATTTTGGTGCAGTTGCTAAAGATGCCGTGAGAATTGCGACTACTGAGAAACCTACTAAAGAGGCTCCCGTTATTAATCAAGTTGTGTCACCTACTCCTGTAGTTATTCCACAAACTATTTTAGACATAGCAGATGCTCAGGGTGCTAAATTTTCTCAAAATTTAACTTCAAAAATCGCTAAAACAGATACTGCTCAGGATGCTACTTCTTTCTTAGCAAAAATTGGTATGCAATCTTTATATGAAAAGTATAAGACTTGGATTACTGTTGGTGCTTTGGCTTTGTTAGCCTTTATTCTATGGAGGGTTTTCGGTCATAAAAAAGGAACTGCTAGAAGTCGTGCAAGGCGATAAACCGAAAAATTACCATCGGATTTATTTATATGTATTTCTTATAGATTCGGTGGTAATAATTCTCAAAAAAATGGCGGAGTTCATATTATTAATTAAACACATTATAAAGTAATGGCATATAATAACAAAGGTAATAACTCTAATAACAAGGGTTATAACAATAATCAAAATCAACAAAAGGTTAAGCACTCAGGCGCTAAAACCACTAAATACTATCCTAAAACAGGACCAAATGCAGGTGTTGAGCAGTATTTAACTACTGGGTGGAGATTGTCTAATAAGGAATTAATTTCTATTAAAGCAGTAACTACTTCAAAATCGAAACTTAGTGAAAAAGGTTGGTTAGGCTCTATAGCTGTAACTTTTACTAATACTAAAAATGGTTCTCAGGAATTTCATTGGGGAACTATGCAAGCTTCAACGGGAAAAGTTGTAATAGATGCAATGGCATTTGTTATGAATCCAAAAGCAAAAAACGGAGGTTATGCGGGAACTTTTGTACGCTCTAACTAATGTTTAGGTTCTTATTAAAATTCCTTCCTCTGATTCTTCATGAAGGAGTTGATTTACTAAAAGAGTATTTAGAAAAAAAGAAACAATTAAAACAAAAAACTGATGAATAAGTTAAAAGGAGTTATTTCGATTATAGGACTAATTGCCAAATATGGTGCTGTAGTTCTAGCCATTGTAAAAGGTCTTGAATTAGTTCATGACGAACTTAAGAAAATTGATTTTTCAGATTCTGTAAAGCCGGAACCTATAAAAGAAGTTGAAAATGAGTAGTTTTTTAGGTAGAAAGGATTTGAGTAGAGGAATTAGAAATAATAATCCGGGCAATCTTATAATTACAAATGAAACTTGGAAAGGTAAGATTTCTAAAAAACTCAATACTGATGGTCGTTTTGAGCAGTTTACCGATATTAAATTTGGTATTCGTGCTATGCTTCGAGATTTAATACATGACATTGACAAGGGAAAAAATACTATCAGAAAGTTAATTTCTGAGTATGCTCCAAAATCCGAAAACAATACAGAATTATACATTCAATCAGTTTGTAAGGCTTTAAGTCTTGCCCCTGATGAACAAATTAAAAATGTTGATTCTTTGTTCTTGGTAACTCTTGCGAGGGCAATTATTAAATATGAAAACGGTACTGATGCGGGTTTAGTTTTAAACTCACATATACAGGACGCTATTGATATGATTGGAGATTTTAATCTAAAAAATGTCGTAGTGTCTGCTAAGAATAAATTTAAGCTGAGTTCTTTAATTATTCCTGTGGTGCTTTTTTTTTATACTGTTTACACCGTTACAGTCTAAACAAACGATACAAGCGTTAAACAAAATTATTAATTCAAATAAAAAATACAATGTTAGAAAAAATCAAAACTTTTTATAATAACAACAAAACAACTGTTATTGTTAGTGGTGCTATAGTAGTAGCTTATTTCTTGTACAAAAAATTTAAAAAATAGTTTCATGACTGTTCAAAGAAATAGTAGAAATACAAAAAGAGGTGCAGTCTTAGATTCTGCACTTCTTTTCTTTTCCAAATACTGGATATATATAGTAGTACTGATTTTTGGAGTTCCTCCATTAGTACGCTATATAAGAACTGTTCTAGCTTTAAATCAAAAAAATAAGATCAATACAGATATTGTTGTTAATAATGCTGAAAATGGAACTTCTGACCCTGTTACCATAAAGAAGAAAATAACTACTGTTCAAAAGAAGTACCCAAATTTGAGTGATAAGGACATGCAAAGATGTGGTACAGTTGCTCAGGGAATTGCTATTGCTTTAGGTACTAATGTTGAAGACAATCATTTTTTATTAGATACTGATATATATAATGTCAGTGCATGGTTTGAAGATGAAGCCAAAGCTGTTAGATTACTTAAAACAGTGCCAGGCACTTTTCCAGTTGTGGAAGATTTATATTTCAAGGTTTGTACTAGATCTAGAAATCTCAAATATGATCTATTAAAGTATCTCTCCGATTCTGATTTAGCTAAGGTTCGAGCAACATATAAAAAATATAATAAAACGTGGATTTAAAAAAATAAAGCAATATGAATTTTATACAATACATAGATGATACTTATGCTGTTAAGGTAAAGGAAGTTATTTTGGATTATGAGCAGGGTTATCTTGTAAAAGATATTGAAACACCTTTTTTCATAGTTTCATTATATATTGAAAATAAGCGTGTTAATGGCGTTCGATTTAATAATTATGATAGTTTACCTATGCTGTCAATTATTAATGATTTGGGCAATGTCGATTTAAATGTTATTCCCGAAAATTATTTTGCGACTGCGTTTACTGAAATGTTTCTAGGTGTTCCTTATAGCGCTGGTGCGGGTGTAGAAATTTCAAACTTTAGCGACTTTCAAAAAAAGCCTTTAAGATATTTGAAAGAATATAAATTACCTCAGTTTAGATTGGATGGAAGATTTTCGCAAGGCTCGGGCTATTCTTATGATACTAGAGTTTATTCTTTGATTAAACTTGGAACAATTCAATCTGACAATAAGTTCTATACGGCGTTTTATGATACTTATAGAAACGGTACTCATGTTGATACGTTAGAATTTCAAGGTGAAAGCCCGAACTACATTAGAAGTGGTTATGATTTGGTTACGTCTTTTCCTGTTCAAAATAACGGTAGTATTGTTCAGTTTGGAGATTATTATGTAAAAATGACTACAACTAATCCGTATCCGTATGGTCTTAGTGTTTTTATTTTCACTGATATAAGAACTAATGAATTTTGGTTTTATGTAAACTATATTGAAGTTGGTACAAGTATTATCAAAAAAGGAGAATTTGACATTTCAACATTTGTTTGTATAAATGGAGGTTTTAAGATTAAGAATCTACTTTTTGGAATAGAGTTACAAATCAGCAATATTTATGGCTAATAATACTCCAACCCCATATAGCTGTACAGTATTTAATAAAGATAAAAATGTACTCCCCATAAAAATAGAGTTTTGCAAATCAATATTTTATCTACATAACTGGTGTAAAAATGTGGGATTTGATTATCACTACATTAATATTTACAATAGAAAAACAGGTAAATATATTGCTAGGCAATATTTTGATGAGTACGTAATAGATAAGCCTTTGTATTAGTTTACAAAGGCTTATGCATTAATTATTGTTAATAGAATCGTAAGTTTTTCTTGCGTTCTCTAAATATTCATTTTTAATATCAGTAGGCAAATGATCTTTCCACATAAGCCATGCTCTAATTATTGTAGATAAGGCTTTTAAGGGACTTTCAAAATGAAAAAAGCCATTTTCTTTGCTATAATTCCTTACTAAGTATCTGTCAAAAGCTTCAATTTCTATTTCTTTTTCTTTGTTGACATTTATGTCTGTACAAAATCTTATGTCGCAATATACTATTGAATTTATTTGCGATGTACTACTTTCACATTTGAAACCAGTAATCATTTGAGCAATATCTACAGCGTCTTGCAGATCTTGTGCGTTTATTTCATTTTTCATTATTATTCATTTTAGTGATGCTAACAAATTTAATGAAAATGAAAAGGCGAAATACTTTAAGGTATAATTATTTATTCTTTTATAGCGATTGACAAAGTGAAATTAAAATTATTGGCATTATATTTGGAAATCTTTAGTAAATTTAACCTCACAAACCACGCTTATGAAAAAAACTACTTTAATAAAAATTTTGATCGGATTGGTAACGGTTCTTATTATTCTTGTTTCGTTATCTTTTATAGATTCTCATAACGATTTTGAGGAACAATTAAGTATTAATAAAAAGGTGGATTCTGTTATGCAGGATGATGCTCAACAAAGATATTTACATGATTTAACTGTAAGAAATAAACAGATTAGAAATTCTTGGAAAGATTACATTAAGATTTCTACTAATGATTATAAGTATTTTGATTTGGGAGGTGTTGAGAATTTGAAAATCATTTGTAGAAATGATACTCCTTATAAGCTTGATGTAGTTTATGTTGATATTTGTTATATTATTGATGATGGTACATGTTATAAAACAGAGGAGTTAACTTTTAATAATGTTCCTCCAAATTCTGAGATGTCTTTAGATGCTCCTAATTCTCCACGTGGTAAAAGAATTAGTGTAGATATTTTAGAAATGTACAGTGATGAATTGAATTTTTTATATAATCTCACAACCGCTCTGCCTGATGGTACTAACGATCCTTATTTTTCTAAGGAGAGACATAGATAAAGCAAATAAATAAGCCCCAATAAAACGGGGCTTTTTTTATGTTCTTATATTTTTTGATTTTTTGGTTTCGTTTAAAACTAGGGGCGAAATGTGTTGTTAATAAAGTTGTTAACATCTTCTTGGACGTACTGCGATTCATACTATAAATTATAGTTCAAATTACATATATTTGAATTTATCTCTTATTTAGAAATCTCATATTCTGAAAAACAAATTACTTTATTTCAAATATGAGATTTATACGAATCCAAATTCATAATATTTACAGCTTTAAATTTTCTCGTAATTGAGAAATAAAATTTTTAAATTTCAAATAACGGATTTATATGCGTTCAAATAAAAAGCATCATGTAATATGGTGATGCCTCAAATTTCTCATATTTGAAAAATATTTTGCTTTTTTTCAAATAAACGGATTTTCCGTTAAGCAGAATTACTTTAAAGTATTCTTTTCAATATGGTTTAATTATTCTAGGTAAAAATCTTATATTTGGCATTTATGATACAAACTAATATGCCAGACAAGAAAATACACCAAGGTAGAAATATAAAGCGTTTCCGTGAAATGCTGGGTATAAAACAAGAAGCTCTTGCTTTTGAATTGGGAGAAGATTGGAATCAGAAGAAAATTTCTGTTTTGGAGCAGAAAGAATTGATTGAGAATGATATTTTAGATCAGGTTGCTAAAATCCTGAAAGTGCCTGCAGATGCTATAAAGAATTTTGATGAAGAACAAGCTATAAATATAATTTCAAACAATGCCTCTTTTGATAATTGCCAACAACCAGCTTTTTTTAATAATCAGCCTACCTTCAATCCTTTAGATAAAATGGTCGAGCTTTACGAGCGTATGCTTGAGCAGCAAAAGGAAATGATTGACAGATTGGAGAAATTGATTCGAGAGAAATAGTATTAAGGTGTTACCCGTTGGATGTAATGCATAAAAATTTAATTAAACACATAGTAACATAGATTTTATGTGTTCGGAAAAAGTAAATCAAAAAGAAACTCGTTTCTAACACATAGCTATGTGCGTTAATGCAAGTGAAACGCCTTTTTTGAGTTCAATAATGCTATGATGTTTCTATGTGTTAAAAATAATTGCACTCACGGGTTAAGGTGTTTTATCTCTTTCTAATCATATAACTTCGTCAGAATCGTTTCTTGCGGGATTAAATCAGATCCGCCTCTTTTAGTAAACTGTATTGCGCCGTCATTTGCAGTAAGAACTACACTTGCAGATAAACCGCTTTTGTCTTTTATTCTAATCTGAGCTCTGTCGCCCAAAACATAAACATATCCCGTAATTTCCATAACTCCGGAATTTAGCTCTTTATCATCACTAATAACTTCGGCAGTTCCGTAAACTTGACTCACAGATTGTGCTATATTTAATTTGAGAATATATTTCTTGCTGCAATCCTTGCAATTTTCAGTGCTCCAGGTTCCGGTAAAACGATTTTGAGAATATGCTGTAAATGAAATAAATGCCAACAGTAAAATAAACTTTTTCATCAAATAGAATTTTAAAAAATATCTGTCAAATATAAATCAAAAAAAGCATACACTATTATGGTGTATGCTTTTTGTATTGTGTAGAGAAAAATATTATTTAAGTTTTTTCAGATAAACAGATTTTCCGTTTAAGGCAACATTTATTTCATTGTTTTTTTCTGAGAAAGTTGTTCTCAAAGCATTTCCCTTAAAAATAGAAACATCTCCATAAACTTTTCCGGTTTGATCAGATACATATTCAAATAATAGTTTTTTATTATCCGGTTCAATTCCAATTTTATAACTTGAAAATTTAGAAGTATCTAAATTGAATTCCTGTTGCGTATCGATAATTTTTCCGTCAGCATAAAAATTTGTAACTGTTTTGTTTAGAGTAATGTCCGGATAATATTGGTTAACTTTTTCAAGCAATGCGTATTGTTCCGGTGTTGCGTCTTCTTTTTTGGACGTGATAGTTTGTGCAAATGAAATTGTTGTGAAAATAAGTGTGAATAGTAAAATGTAATTTTTCATAATTTTTAATTTAAGATTAGTGTTAAATGATTTTTGTAATCCAACTAATGCGTAATACAAGCTAACTTTTTATTAAAAAAAGTTTTAATTATACTACAAGGTATGAAATCTTTACCTTTGCAAAAAATTAAAAGCCTTTTTTTAAGAAAATGACAACAAAAAAACACATTCAACTAATACTTATTTTAGGTTCTTTAACTGCACTTGGCCCTTTTTCAATTGACATGTATTTACCTGGTTTCTCAGGTATTGCTAACGATTTGCATACAACGGTTGCCAAAGTTTCGATGAGTTTATCGAGTTATTTTATCGGAATTTCGGCAGGACAACTGCTTTATGGACCTTTATTAGATCGTTTTGGACGCAAAAAGCCTTTATTCATTGGATTAATGATTTATATTCTGGCATCTTTGGGTTGTATTTATGTAACAAATATTGATTCATTTATACTTTTGCGTTTCATACAAGCAATTGGAAGCTGTGCTGCTACAGTTGCTTCTGTAGCAATGGTCCGTGATTTATTTCCTGTAAAGGATATTCCAAAAGTATTTTCGTTATTGATGCTTGTAGTTGGGCTTTCGCCAATGTTAGCGCCAACAATTGGTGGTTATGTTACCGAAGATTATGGCTGGCATACCGTGTTTTTTATTTTGATGTGCATGGGAATCGTTATTCTCATTGCGTCACAAATTGGTTTGCCAAATACCTATAAACCTGATACATCAATCTCTTTAAAACCAAAACCAATCATTACCAATTTCCTAAAAGTAATTAAAGAACCTCAGTTTTATACCTATGCTTTTACAGGTTCTATTGCTTTTTCGGGCTTATTTTCATACGTTGCCGCCTCTCCTATAGTTTTTATGGATATTTATCATGTAGATGCCAAAACGTACGGTTGGATTTTTGCTTTTATGTCAGTTAGTTTTATTGGTTCAAGCCAGTTAAATTCGGCTTTATTGAAGAAATATTCCAGTGAGCAAATGATTTTTGGAGCTTTAATTTCGCAATCTGTGATTAGTATAATTTTCCTAATATTAGCTTTAAATAACCTTTTAGGATTATATGAAACAATCGGAATGTTATTCTTATTCTTATTCTTAGCTTGTTTAGGAATCTCTAATCCTAATACTGCGGGACTTACCTTGGCTCCATTTGCCAAAAATACCGGAAGTGCTTCTGCTTTAATGGGCGCAATTCAACTAGGATTAGGTGCATTAGCGTCTTTTGCTGTTGGAATTTTCGTTAAAAATTCTGTAACTCCAATGGTTGCAATTATGACCACAACAACTATTATTGCATTTATAATTTTAAATATTGGAAAGCGTTTTATAAAAGAGAAAGTAACTTTATCGGAAAGCGATGATGTTATGGTTGGGCATTAAAAAGGAAATTCCAATTTTATTGATAAAACTAAGATGTTTTTTTAGAAGCTAATCCTGCTATCCGTTTCAATCTTTTGTGCCGAACCCCGGCACAAAAGGATTTCCACTTCTATCAGGGCTAGAATAATTTCCATAAGAATATTTTTTTTAATGAAAAATAAGAAAGCCTGAATCTATTAAGATTCAGGCTTTATCTTGTTTTTTATTTGTCATTTCGAGGAACGAGAAATCGCACTAGAAACTACGCAATCAAAATCGCCAATCTTTGTCGAGTTACGAGTGCGATTTCTCGTTCCTCGAAATGACAGAATCATGTGTTTATAGGCAATATTTTTAGTCTAAAACTTTCCCTGAAATTTAATTCTCCTTACAATTGGAATTTCCTTTAATTTATCCCTTTACTCTTATCAGGCCTGATAATCATTCTCAGAGATTGATCTCTGGCGAAATATGCAACCATCCAGTTCCAAAAAGTATTTAATCTGTTTCTGTATGTAATTAAAGAAATCAAATGGATAAACAACCAAATAACCCAGGCAAAAAATCCTTTGAAATGCCATTTTGGATTTGGTAAATCAACTACAGCTTTATTTTTTCCGATAATTGCCATCGAACCTTTGTCATTGTAAGTAAAAGGTTTAAGTGGTTTGCTTTGAGCCATTGCTTTGAAGTTTTTGGCTAGATTTAATCCTTGCTGAATTGCAACTTGCGCAACTTGTGGATGTCCGTCGGGAAAATTTTTATCACCAGCTAAAATTGCTGTATCACCAATGGCGTAAACATTTTCTAAACCATTTACTTTATTGTATTGATCTGTTGCCATACGTTTTCCACGTCCGTAACTTTCTTTTGGAATTCCTTCAAAAAGTTTTGCTGAAACTCCGGCAGCCCAAATTAAGTTTTTGGTTTGGATGGTTTCTCCGTTTTCAAAAAATACCGTGTCATCAACATAATCTGTAACACGAGTATGGAGTTTTACTACAACTCCCAATTGTGTAAGCGCTTCAAGGGTATCTTTTTGTGATTCTTTACTCATTGGTGCAAGTAAGGCATCTCCCCCATCGACCAAATAAACATTACTGGCAGATGTTTCCAGTTCCGGATATTCTTTGAGAAGGATATTTTTACGCATTTCGGCAAACATTCCTGAAACCTCCACTCCTGTTGGTCCGCCTCCGGCAACGACAATCGTCAATAATTTGCGACGTTTACGAATATCTTTTGTAATAGCGGCTTTTTCAAGGTTTTTAAGCAATGCATTACGCATTTCGATGGCATCATTTAAGGTTTTCATCGGAATCGCATTTTTCATTACGTTTTCCATACCAAAATAACTCGTTTCGGCACCTGTTGCAAAAACCAGATAATCATACGTTAATTCGCCGTTATTCAGAATTATTTTATTCTCGGCAGGAACTACAGAAAGTAATTCACCTAAACGAAATTGCAGGTTCTTTTTACCCGCAAAGAATTTTCTAAAAGGATAACTAATGCTTGATGGCTCTAAAAAAGCCGTTGCAACCTGATATATTAGTGGTGGAAAAAAGTTATAATTGTTCTTATCTACAAGTGTTACTTGTATTTGAGGATGGTTTACAAGCTCTTTTGCGAGATTTATTCCTGCAAAACCGCCTCCTATAATGACTATCTTCATATATGTTGTTTTACGAATAAGATTAATTTATTTTTTAAATTACCTTAAAAGTACAACATAATTTAACAGTTACAAAGTCAATATAACTTACTTTTTAAATTTTTTAACAGGTTTCTCAACTACATCGATTTTGTTTTGTAAAACGTAATTGGCTAGTAATTTTTCTATTAATTCGTCTTTTGTAAGATGATGAAAAACAGTTTTTACCTTAGTTTTTAAATCGGCTGAAATATCGTGATTTGGTTTCGTTTTAAAGATTTGTTTCGCCCATAAAAGCGTATTATTCTCTTCTAAACTTAGAGCTGATGGTTTTTGGAATTTAGTAAATTTAATTCCCAGTTCTTTTTCAAATTCCGGAATTTCAGCTACTTCTTCCTCTTGCAAAACGGTTAAAGAAAGTCCTTTTGCTCCGGCTCTTGCAGTTCTTCCGCTACGATGAACATATGCTTCATAAGTATCCGGCAAATGATAATTTACAACATAAGAGATTTCTTTTACGTCGATTCCTCTTGCTGCTAAATCTGTTGCAACTAAGATATTGATATGCCCTTCACGAAATTGCTCCATGATTCTGTCACGAATTCCTTGTGATAAACTTCCATGAAGCGCTCCCGAAGAAAATCGGTTTATAGCCAGATTTTTAGCCAATTTATTGACTGCAGCTTTGGTTTTACAGAAAATAATTCCACGTTCGCCATCCTTAGAATTTAGAAAATGCATTAAAACATCCAGTTTTTCGATTGGATCAACAACAATATATTCATGATCAATTCCTTGGTTACCAACAGTTTCCATGTTGGCACTTACCTGAACTACGTTTTTATCTAAGTAATTCTGAATCAATTGTTTGATTGTTCCCGGTAAAGTTGCGGAGAACAATAAAGTGCGGTGTTTTTTAGGAAGTTCGGCTACGATTTCGTCTAAACTTTCTTTTAGGATTGAAACCATTTCATCGGCTTCGTCCAACACTAAATATTCGGCTTGTTTTAAGTCAATTGCTTTGCGCTGAATCAAATCGATTAAACGTCCCGGCGTGGCTACAACAATATGTGTTGGTGCTGTAAGGCGTTCAATTTGTGGCTTTATGGGGATTCCACCACAAGTTGAAGCTATAGAGATATTTGGAATATATTTTCCAAAACTCTCTAAATTTTTGAAGATCTGCTGTCCAAGTTCTCTGGTTGGAACCAAAACAATGGCTTGAACAACAGAAGATTCTGTATTGATTAATTGTAATAATGGCAATCCGAAAGCGGCTGTTTTACCGGTTCCGGTTTTGGCTAAACCTACAACATCATGACTTTCAGATAAAAGTAGCGGAATTGTTTTTTGCTGAATTTCTGTTGGTTCAACGATATTCAATTCGCTTAACGCTTTTAAAATTGGTGCTGAAATCCCTAATGACGAGAATTGTTTAGACATGCTTTGTATTTTAGAGTTCTGATTTTAGATTTTAGATTCTGCCACAGATTACTCAGATTAAAATGATTTTTTTTAGAACTTTTGGTTCTTTTTTTTGCAATTTTGTGCGTAATTTTTACCAGTACTTCTTATGAAACCTAAAGCCCTAGCCCTGATGGAAGCGGCATCCTTTTTCTTGCTTCTTTAGCAAGGAAAAGATACAGCGGACAGCAGGAAATAGCTTCTAAAAATCCCAATATTTTATCCCGAAGCCTCGGGACCAAATTCCAATGCTTTGTTTGATAATCTTAGACATCTTTGTCAAAGTTTAAAACTTTGACAAAGATTACGCTGAAACCTGAAACAAAAAAACTTCAGAATAAAATTTCTATTCGTCCGGTTCGTTCATGATTTTTTCACGGTATTTTTTACCAATTAATAAAACCATTTTTAGTTTATAATCGTCAACCAGCCATTCGCGGTAGTTTTTACTACATTGACTCAAACATTTTGCATAACGTTTGATACGGCATTCGATATCGTCATCAAGCTCTTTTCCTAATGATTTTGCTTCTTGTAATGTTTCTGTATTGTCAACACACATTGCGGCGTGTTGCTCTAATGATTTGTCTAATACAACTTTAGAACGTAAATTTTGTTTGATGATTAGTTTGTGTTCTTCATCAACATCAAAAGTTACATCGGCAGTTTTACTGAATTTTGCACGTAATTCCGGTGGCATACTGTATTTGAAATACAACTCAATTTCGGTATCATCACGTAGATTTTCCAAATAAAATTCAGGTGATTTAAAGATATGCTGCCAGTTTACCGGCTCGCTCCATAAACCAAAACGTGCTGCATTATTACCTAAATCAATAACCGTAAACTCGTCTTTACCAGGTAATTTACGAGATCCACGACCAATCATTTGGTAGTATAAAGTTAGTGATTTTGTCGCTCTGTTTAAGATAATTGTTTCAACTGTTGGTTCATCAAAACCTGTGGTTAAAATTCCTACAGAAGTTAAAATTGCATCCGGAGTCTTTTTGAACCAAGCCAAAATATCTTTACGCTCTTCTGAACTGCTTGTATTATCAAGGTGTCTGATGTCGTAACCGGCTTCTCTAAACGTTTCATATACATATAATGAAGTATGAATACCGTTGTTGAAAATCAAGGTTTTCTTGCCTAACGAGCGTTCTGTATAAGCATGCAAAAGTTTTTCCTGCATGATGGTATTCGTGTATAAATCATCTGATGATTTTACGGTATAATCTCCGTTGATACCAACTTTTAGCGATGTTAATCCTACATCATAGCTATAAGTGGTCGCTTTTGCAAGGAAACCTTTGTCTATCAATGAACTAATGGTATCGCCCACGATAAGTTCATCATAACTCTGGTGCATTGGTAATTTTATATTCGAACTCAACGGTGTTGCTGTTACTCCAAGAATAAAAGCATTTTTGAATGAGTTTAATAATTTTCTGAATGAATTGTAATGTGCCTCATCAATAATAACCAAACCGATGTTGTCAAGATGCAATTTCTCATCATTGATACGGTTTTTTAAAGTCTCAACCATCGCAACAAAACAAGAAAAATCGTTTTGGTCAGGTAATTCTTTTACTTTACTATTGATAATTTTATTAGAAACGCCAAACCCTTTTAACATTTTTGAGGTTTGTTTACAAAGCTCGATACGGTGCGTTAATACCACCACTTTTTTGTCATTATTAGCTAAATAACGGCGCACGATTTCGGAAAAAATCACTGTTTTTCCGCCACCTGTAGGCAATTGATATAATAAATGATGTTTCGAAGGAGCATTGTCTAAACGTTCAAAAATGGCGTCGATATCGCCTTTTTGGTATGCATAAAGTTCTTTTTTCTCTTCTCTTTCTATTTCTAAAGTGTTTTGAGACATTGTTTATTTTTGGATTTTTGCAAAAATACACCGAAAAAACAGTTATTCATCTTATTTTAACCTAAAATAAATGTTTTTTTTAAATAAGATTTTTTATGAGAAGTGTTTTTATAAATCGATTTTGTCTAAAATTGCTTCAAAATCGTATTTATTTTTCCATTTTTGTTGAAGAGTCTGCTTTTCGATTGCAATAATTCGTTCTTTAAAATCAGATAAAATTCCGTTTGAAATAGAAAAATTCACAGCTTGTTCAAAGGAGTTAAACATGCTTTTGTAGAACAATTCCTGCTTTATGTGATTTTGTGACGAATAGGTTTGTGCAATTTCGATGTTGTAAAGCATAATATCGGCAATTACAAAAGGATCAACACCTAATAAAATAAAATGCTTGATGTATTTCTGTGCAACAGAACGACGCATCTTGGCTTTTGGACGCCATTTTGCATTGGGCTTTTTGATTGGGAAATATTCGTGTGAGATTTTGACTTTGCATTCCTGAAGCAATTTATCTTCTTTTGGGTTGAAGACAAAATCATAATAGACTTTTACGGGACTAAATTTTTCGTACAACTCGATTATTTGTTCTTCGAGTTGTTCTTTACTCAATTCATTCAAATATTTTTTTAAATCGCGCTTACTCATTATCAAAGTTTAAGAATACAAAAGTAAATTACTTTCTTGATTCATGTCGCAAAAACCAACGATAATACTTAATTTTGCCTGAATAAACTCAAAAAATATATACATGCTCAAGATTTTCAAAGTTACTGCAATTTTAGAGGGAATCTCTTATTTAGTGTTATTTACCAATATGCTTTTCATTAAAACCAATAATCCGGAACTTTATCATACCTTATTACGCCCGCTTGGAATGACGCATGGTGTTTTATTTATAGGATATGTAGTGTTGGCATTTTTACTTAGAAAACCTCAAAATTGGGATTTAAAAACCTTCGGAATTATTCAAATAGCTTCTCTTATTCCATTTGGAACTTTTTATATCGAGAAAAAATATTTAGAAAATAATGCCTAATCTTTTGGATAAAATATTTAACTTTTTATACCCTCTTTTTAGAGGTTGGGGAATGAGCCGCAATTTTGCGTCTTACATCAGCCTCGTCTTTAATATTGCCATTATGGTGGCTTTGGCTTTTGCCATTTATTATGTTGCAAAATTTGTTTTGGTAACCTTAACCGCCATTTTTGCACAAAAGACCAAAACAAAATTTGATGATTATTTAATTCATAATAAAACCACAAAATACACCGCTTATTTAATTCCGTTTTTCTTTATTTATAAAGCGGTTCCAATTATTTTGGACAAATATGAATATTGGGAAAGTGTTTTTGGAAAAATAGTTGGTGTCTATATTGTATTGATAACGTTATGGATTGTTAGAACAATTTTTAACGCTTTACGAGATTACTTAAAACAAAAACCGGAATACAGCGACAAACCAATCGATAGTTTCGTTCAGGTTATTATGATTGTGCTTTGGATTTTTGGTGTTGCCATCATTATTTCAAAGTTATTCGGAATCAAACAAGGCGAGTTACTGACGATTTTAGGAACGCTTTCGGCGATTATTATCTTGATTTTCAGAGATACTATACTAGGATTTGTTTCGAGTGTTCAGGTTGCCATAAACGACATGGTTCGTATTGGTGACTGGATTACAATGGATAAATTTGGTGCCGATGGTGATGTAATCGAAATTAACCTGACAACGGTAAAAGTTCGAAATTTTGACAATACGATTACCACGATTCCAACATATGCTTTAAGTTCTGACTCGTTCCAGAACTGGCGCGGAATGCAAAAATCTGCCGGAAGACGTATTAAAAGACACGTTCTGATAAAAAGCAGCAGCATTCGTTTTCTAACTGACGAAGATTTAGATCAGATGAAAAAAGTACAGCTTCTGAATTCTTACATCGAAACCAGACAGTCTGAAATCGAAAAATATAATGATATCCGTGGCGTAGATAAAACCTTGGCACTGAACGGTCGAAATATGACTAATCTGGGATTGTTTAGAAAATATATTATACAATATCTAATTACACATCCTGGTTTGAATAAAGACATGCACATGATGTGTCGTCAGTTACAATCGACTGCACACGGAGTTCCGTTAGAAATTTATGCTTTCTCAAGCGACAAACGCTGGGCAAATTACGAATATATTCAAGCCGACATTTTTGATCACATCATGGCTTCTGTAGAATATTTTGATCTTGAAATATTTGAACTACCATCGACAATAGGACGTCTGGATTAGTTTTCAGTCTCAGTATTCAGTTTTCAGTCTCAGTTTTCAGTCTCAGTATTCAGTCTCAGTATTCAGTCGCAGTTTAGCTGAATACTGAGACTGAGACTGAAAACTATTTCTTCACCTCTTCAAAGACAAATTCTGATTTATCATATTTAATTGGCTGATCCGGCATAAAAAGCGGGAGATTAAAATAAGTTCCAATTACACCACTTCCAAGATAAAGTTTATCTTCTTTTTTTAGGAATGCCAGCGGAATCCTTTTCCAGCTTCCTCCATTAGAAATAAAATGGAAATCTCCTCTTAAGGTATCGCCTTTAATATCTCCTCTTACATCTCCGGAATCTTTCCCTATTTTGTGGTATACTATTTCATAACGTCCGTAGAATCGTTTGTCGTTTATATTTATAGCCAAAATTGCCGTATCCTTATTGTTTACAGCACGGTACACAACTTGATTATATTTACTTTTATCTTCTTTCGAATTGCAGGAAATCAGTAAAACAAACAAAATAGAAGCCAGTATAAAATTTTTAGACATTTGGGAAAGGATTTAACCATATAAGTCATAGAAGTTCATTTAAGCTAAACTTATAATTTCTTATATAACTTATATGGTGGAAAATTATATGATGAGAAAATTTATAAACGATCTTTTACGAATTCGATTTGGGTTTTTCCGTGGGCTTTGGGTTTACCGTTTTCGTCCAGATTCACCATTGTAGTCTGGTCGATTGTGATAATGATTTCGCGAGTCATCATATTTCGAACGGCACAGGTTAAAACCAAAGAAGTATTTCCGAATTTTACCACATCAATTCCAATTTCTACGATATCACCTTGTCTGGCCGAGCTCTTAAAATTAATTTCGGACATATATTTGGTTACTACTCTGGTGTTTTCTAACTGAATAATGGTGTATAATGCCAGTTCTTCGTCAATCCAGGATAGCAATTTTCCGCCAAATAAAGTTCCGTTTGGATTTAGGTCTTCAGGTTTAACCCATTTTCTGGTATGAAATCGCATAATTTTAGTTTAAATAAAAGTTTTTGTATTGGAATTTTTTCTAAATTTAAAGAAAAAACATGGAAGATAGAGACACTTTTTTAAGAGAATTCAGAGGAGAGACTTTAGGAACTGTTAGTGATCAATCTTCTCCAGATGAGCTGTTTCAAAATCAGACGATTAGACCTATTCTAAAACTTCAGAATGATTTGTTTATCGCCGTTTTTATTAATTATGTAAAGAAAAACAAAGCGGATTTTTATTCTTATACCGTCGAAAAGAAACTTCAAACTATCGAAAACTCCATTCAGAAAGATATTAAGTTCCGAAATTCCCTTAAAGGAATTGTAATGGCGCTTTTTACAATTGAAGAATACGATACTTATATTCAGAACTCATCAAGTCTAAACAAAAGAATGATGAATCTATTGATTGATAGATTGAAAAGCCAAGTGCAATTGTTTGAATTGGAATCGAATTCGAATTAGTTTTTTTTAATGGAAATAGAAATAATCGAAAAGCAAAACCAATGTTTAGTTGCTTATAACGATGGTGTACTTTTGTTTTATTCAACAATAAAATCCAATTGGTTCAACAGAATTATAAAGATATATAATCCTTATGATGTATTAGTTTTAGAATTGAAAGATGATGCTTTTTTTTATGAAATTTTACATCAAAACAAATTTATGACTAAACTTATATCTAGAATAAGTAAAGAAGCTATAATTTTCAGTAATGACAAGCGTTTGTTTACTAAATCGGCATATTTCATCACTATAAATAATAATTTTAATTACTTTTTTGAGGGAAGAAAAATAGCTCAGGTAAAACAAAAAATCATAAATTTTTCAACTAAATTTTTGCTAACTATAAATGATGAAGATTTAGAATTTGCCGATCAAATAATTTTTCATGTATTATCAATTAAAACCGGGTTTTCAATTGATTAAAATTTCTAATAAAATAATCAATGTTCAACCAATTCCGAAATAAATTCCCATTAACCGATGAAAAATGGATGGAATACACCAACTGTTTCAAACGGCTAGAAATCCCTGCAAAAACAATTCTTTTAGAAGAAGGAGAAGTTTCAAAAAGACTTTTTATAATTGAAAAAGGCATTATTAGAGTTTGGTTTAATAATAACGGAAAAGATCTTACTACACAGTTTTTTTTCGAAAATCAAAGCGTTGCTTCTATCGAAAGTTTCATGAAAAAATTGCCAAGTCCGGTTGTTATTGAAACCATTGAACCGTCTGTTGTTTGGTGGATTTCTAAAAATGATTTGGATAAAATTCTGGAAGAAATAAAAGAAATTCCAGAATTGAGAGATCGTTTTATCAATATGCTTTTTGAGCGTACATTTGATTACATGAAGCATTTTGTTTCTTTTATAAAGGACTTTCCTACTCAGCGTTATCTTAACTTAATTGAAGAAAGACCTCAAATTACGCAACGAGTTCCGCAACATTATATTGCCTCTTATCTTGGCATAAGCACCGTTCATTTAAGCCGAATAAAAAGCAAATTATTACAAAAGAAATAGCCCGATTTCACCAGATAAAATGATTTTACCATATAAAATTATATGAGTAAATATAAGTCAAGCTTAAATAAAATTATATAACTTATATGGTAAAAAATATTTGATAACAAATGTTATCGTTTGTCTATAAACGTCTATCGAACTTTGCATCATAAAATTTAATAATTATGAAAGCAGCAGTAGTTTATAAAAAAGGCGAAATGCCAAAATATGCCGATTTTGCAGAACCATTTGTGCAAAACGAACACCAAATTTTACTTTCGGTCAAAGCCGTAGCGATTACAAACTTAGATAAGGGAAAAGCGAGTGGTCAGCATTATTCTTCTGAAAATGACAATCAAAATGGTTTTGTAGTTGGCAGCGATGGCGTAGGTTTATTAGAAGACGGAACCAGAGTTTATGCCCGTGGATTTAGCGGAACAATTGCCGAAAAAGCGATTATTGACAGAAATATTTTGGTACCATTACCGGACGGAATTAGCGATGCCGTTGCAGCTTCTTTACCCAATGCAGTTGCAGGTTCAGCAATGGCTTTGCGTTTTAGAGCCGAAATAAAAGCCGGAGAAACGGTTTTAATAAATGGCGCAACTGGTTTTACGGGACAAATGGCGATTCAGATTGCGAAACATTACGGCGCAAAGAAAATAATTGTTACGGGAAGAAACGAAAAAACACTTCAAAGCCTTTTCGAATTAGGTGCTGACGAAATTATTTCGCTTAAACAAGATGACGAAACGATTATGGCACAAATTAAAGAGATTCATTCGAAAACTCCTATAGATGTTATTCTGGATTATTTATGGGGACATCCTGCCGAATTAATTCTAACCGCTATAAAAGGAAATGGCTCGTTTACCAATAAAGTGCGATACGTTACTATTGGCGGAATGGCGGGTGATACGATTCAATTATCATCCGGAATTCTACGAAGTGTTAATCTTCAATTATCGGGTTCTGGTTTAGGAAGTTGGACAAAAGACGAAGTGAAATTATTGTTTTCAGAAATCCTTCCGGAAATGTTTCTTCTTGCCGCTCAAAACAAACTAAAAGTGAATATTGAAACTGTAAATTTAGCTGACATAGAGAAAGCCTGGAGCGCAGAAATTCCTGATGGTAAACGATTTGTTGTGAAGATATAAACAGACAGAAAAGAGCTCCAGCGGAGCAATATATTTATAGCCAATTTAGTTTAGAATCTAAAATAGAGCTCCAGCGGAGCGAAATAGTTATTATTAGTTTAAACTTAACATTCCATCCCGATGTGGTTCTATAATTGAGGTGATTTTTTTCTATAAATATATTGTCCCGCTGGGACTTAAAATTAATTATACCCTATTATATCAATTTACTGCCTCTGCTCCATCAATTTCTTCGGGGCAAAACCAAATAATTTTTTAAAGGCAAACGAAAAATGAGACAAATCTTCAAAACCCAGATCCAGATAAATATCAGATGGCTTTTTGTCTTTCTTTTCAATCAGAAAATAAGCTTCTTCTAATCGCTTTTGAGTCAGCCAATGGCTTGGTGTTGTATTGAATATTTTTACAAAATCTCTTTTAAAAGACGACAAACTTCTGCCTGTTAAATAAGCAAAACGTTCCAGACTTACATTGAATTTGTAATTATGAAGCATGAATTTCTCCAGATTAATTTTTTCGGGAATAGTAAAATCAAAGAAAATAGTTGCAAGTTCTGGTTTTAACTTTAGTAAAATGAAAACTAATTCTTCCCGTTTGATGTCTGAAAATGTATCGTCGATTGCTCCGGTTTGGTTGTAATAAGGTGACAAAGACTGAATAAAATTCGGAATTAAATCATTCTTTTCTAATGTTATAAAAGCTTCTGTTGGTTTAGAAGTAGAAATCGGAATTTGATGTCTGTCTTTGATCTTTTTTAGAAACTGCTCGTCCAGAATAATTACCACTTTTTCAAATTCTTCGTTCTCTTTTTCTTTGTTATATCTGGCGAGATAGTTTTTACGCACAATGCAATAATCTCCTGATTTCAGGGTATAATTTTTATTGCCGTCATATCCATTAACTGTGCCTTTTGCGAGATACAAAAAGAAATGCTCTGCAATGAATTGTTCCGGCGAGGTCTCAGGTCCGATATAACACGATTTTATTTCTGTAATTTTCATTATGCTCAATAAAATTAATTGACATTCTCCCACCAACGCTTAAATTGCTGATGCTTGTTCTTTAAATCCACTTCCTCACCAATCATTGGCGTAACTAATCGATACTGTTTATTTACAGACAATTGTGTGATTTTTTTTAAAGGTTCATCCCACGCATGTTTCCCCAAAGTAAATTTTGAATTATGCACCGGAATCATGTTTTTTGCTTCCAAATCTACAGCCGCCTGAGCCACTTCTTCGGGTAAATTATGGACAGATTGCCACGCTTTATCGTATTGCCCGCATTCTAAAATTGCCCAATCAATTGGTCCGAATTTTTCTCCAATTTTTTTAAATCTGTCATCATAACCGCCGTCTCCGCTAATATAAATTTTTAAGTCCGAAGTCTGAATTAAATACGACATCCACAGGGTTTTACCACGCAATAAACCTCTACCTGATTCATGATGTGATGTTTCTGTAAAAATAGTAAAGTTATCGTCCAGTTCGATCTTTTCGTTCCAGTCTTTCTCTATAATTTGCTCCGGTTTATAACCCCAACGTTCAAAATGCGCCCCTACTCCAAGTCCGCAAACTACATGTTTTACCTTGTCTTTTAAGCCGACAATAGTTTCGTAATCTAAATGATCATAATGATCGTGAGAAATGAACAAATAATCAATTTCAGGCATATCCGCAACGGAATAAATATCACTTCCTTTATAGGCGCGAACTCCCCAAGGCAATGGCGATGCTTTTCCGCTAAAAACGGGATCAATCAGAATCTTTTTGCCTTCGAGCTGCATAAAAACCGACGAATGCCCAAACCAGACTAATGCATCAGAATCCGCTGGAATATTTTTTAAATTGGTTTTTACAGATGGCAATGAATCTGAAGGTTCTCTTCTAGGATAATCTTTAAAAACAACGTTATACATTTCTCCCAACATAGTATATCCTTCTGATAATGTTGGTCTTTCGACAATATTCTGAAATCTGTCATTCTTAAAATGAACTGATTTTTCGATTTCTGCTAATCGTTTTCCTGATGGATTTTCGCCAAATTGAGGTTGTTGCAAGTAGAAAAATGTAATAGTTGCAAGCAGTAAAATAACAATTAAAAAAGGGACCATAATTTTTTTAAGTATTCGTAAGGATTTTTTCATTGAATATTATTTTGCCGCAATTTTTATATCCTCAATTTCAAGTATATTTTTTGAATATCCTCTTACGACATTGTTGATCATTGCTTGACCTACTTGTTTTAAGGTTAATGATTTGGAAGGAAGTAAAATTGGAAATAAGAAAATCAACGGTTTAAAAAAAGTCTTTACATTTTTTTGTTCTTTGAATGGTTTCATAAAACCGGGTCTAAAATTATACGCTTTTTTTAAAGGCAGTTTTACTAATGCATTTTCAGTTTTGCCTTTTACTCTTGCCCACATAACTCTGCCTTTTTCTGAACTGTCGGTATGACTTCCGGAAACATAATTAAAAACCATATTCGGGTTCAAGGATGCCAGTTTGCTCGCAAGACTCATCGTTGTGTCGTACGTAATCTGCGTATATTTTGCCTCGTCCATACCAACAGAACTTATTCCGGCGCAATAAAAACAAGCATCATAACCGGTAAGTTGTGCGTCAAAAGCTTCTAAATTCATGAAATTAGGCACAATTAATTCAGTCAATTTTGGATGTTTTATAGGCGAAGGTTTTCTGTTAATCATTAAGACTTTTTTTACGGTGTTATTTTCTAAACATTCCAATAAAACACCTTCGCCAACCATTCCTGTTGCACCTGTTACAATTACTTTCATATCTTTTAAATTTAAATTTTCACTCCTCCAAATTGAAATAAACTTTCGGCAGAAGCCAATAATGCTTCTTTACTAGTTCTCGGTTTCCAGTCTAAAATTGTTTTTGCTTTCTGATTGCTCGCATTTTTTACCCGATTCAGCTGTGGTACAATATTTTTGGCTTTATCATTGAATAAAGCGATTATACGTACTGCCCAATTGGGTAAAATTATTGTAGAAACATTATTTGCTTTAGAACCTAAATTATCTTTTAAAAACTGCGCAATTTGAGGTAATGAAATTATTTCTCCTGTAAAGGCTAAAAAACGTTCTCCATTTGCGGCGGGGTTTGTCATAGCGCGCAAGTGCAAATCGGCAACATCACGAACATCTACAATCCCGAACGATATTTTAGGAATCGCTTTCATTGATCCGTCAAGCATTTGTTTTAAAACTTCAAAACCACTCGAAAGATCAGGTCCTAAAGAAGGTCCGAAAATCCCCATTGGATTAATTACAGAAAGCTCCAATCCTTTTCCTTCGTTTGCAATATAATTCCAGGCAGCTTTTTCTGCCAAAGTTTTTGATTTTAAGTAGGCCGAAAGTGTTTTATCGTTTGGGTCTGTCCACGATTCTTCCGTGATTAAGGTTTTAGGATCATTATGGCTGTAGCCAACTGCTGCGAATGATGAAGTTAAAACCACTCTTTTTATGCCCGCTTCTTTTGCTGCTTTCAAAACCCTTAGCGTTCCTTCGACTGCGGGTAAAATAACCTCATTTTCATGTTTTGGAACTTCAAGAGAGATTGGTGTTGCAACGTGCAAAACATAATCGCAATCTTTTACGGCTTCGCTCCAATTGTCATCTTTTGAAAGGTTGGTTTCTATAAAAGATAAATTTTCGAATGAATTAATTCCGCCTACCCTCAACATATCCTTCACTTCTTCTTGTCTGTTCATAGAACGAAGCGTTGTTTTTACGGTGTAACCTTGTTCGAGCAATTGTAAAATACAATGTATGCCCACGAATCCGGAGCCGCCTGTAACTAAAACTATTTTGTTTTTATTTGAATTTGTCATCTTGATACGAATTGATAATGCAAATTTCAGTATAAAATGAATTGATAACTTTGTTTAAAAGTCCAAACTTGTTTTGTTTAAAAGTTCAAAAAAAGTTTGTCGAATAATTTAATATACAATCTTGTCATTTCGACCGAAGGGAGAAATCACACAAGAAATTCCGTTCCTAAAATCGCCAATCTTTGTAGAGTTACGCGTGTGATTTCTCTCCCGAAGCCTCGGGATCGAAATGACAAACTAAACGAAAAGATTCTTATGAAAACGAATTTCCTAGCCCCGATAGAAGTGGAAATCCTTTTGTGGCGGGGTTCGCCATAAAAGATTGAAACGGATAGCGGGATTAGCTTCTAAAAAAAAAGCCTATCAGTTTATCACTTGATAGGCTTTGAATTTATTCTTTAGACAACATTAATTCTTTTATATATTTTACTGGAGAACTTCCGTAGCTCAGGAATTTTTCATGAAACTCTTTAAGGTTAAATTTAGTTCCTTGTTGTTTTTTTAGTTCTTCTCTCAGGTTGTAGATTTCTGTATATCCGGTAAAGTACGAACATAATTGCACTTGAGATAGCGTTACGCGTTTCCATTTTCCATCGGCTTCAGCTTGTTGTTGAAAAGCTTCTTTGGTCAATAACTTTAAAGCATCTTCTTTGGACATATTTTTCGTATGAACGCTAATGTCAAGAATGGTATTGCAAGTTGCTCTTAAATTCCATTTATAATACATCAACCACATTTCATCCGAATTTTTGTAACCGCTTTCCAGCATCATTCTTTCTGCATAAACAGCCCAGCCTTCAACCATAGCACCATTTCCCAGGATAGATTTTATAATACTTGGCGATTGATTGCTGTAAACCAATTGTGCATAATGTCCCGGAATTGCTTCGTGAATATTCAGGATTTGAAGAATATAATCGTTGTATTCACGCAAATAACTTTCTGCGTTTTCCGGAGTCCAGCCAGACATGCTTCCTACGTTATAATAGGTATTTGCATTTTTATCATAAGGACCGGGAGAAGAAATCGAAGCGCCGGCAACTCCAGCCATATAAGCCGGTTCTTTGCGTACCACAAGAGGTTTTGACGGATCTATATACAATAAATCTTTGGCTTTTACATAAGCTGCCAATTCCGGAATTTGTTTCTCAATCTCCGATTGAAATTTCTCAGGCGTTGTATGCTGCAAGGAAATTTTATCAATTACTTGCTGAATTAAATCCAGTTTGTCAGAAGGTTTTGGTGCGTCTCCTTTGTATTTTGTCCAAAGTTTATCAGCCAAAACAAACATTTTATCGTGTAGTTCTTTTTTGTGATCTACGGCAATTTTAAAAATTTCATCGGCAGAATAGCCTGATTGAATGTCAAAATTGAATTTTTTGGCATATAATGCTGCTCCTAATCTAAAAGAGCGAGGTGTTTTGTTTGGAAGATTTTTAAGCCAATTTGCATAATCAGCAATTGCTTTTACAGAAACTTTTGCTTTTGCAAGCATTTCTTTTTTCTCCGTATCACTTAATTTACTTTTTGCTAATGCGTCAGTCAATTCTCCTTCAAATACAGATGATCCGCCTAGATTTTGACCTATCGCAAGCTCAGTATGTTCAACAGTTGGATTTTTGATGTTCTTTTTGGCAGCTTCATAAAAAGCAGGGATATTATTCATTTTTGCGCTAAACGCACGTAAACGAATCTCTGGAGTATCGTATGAACCGTTTAATATTTCGGCAAATGAACCGCAAACATTATAACTGGAAGGATCCCATTCGCCTGATTTTAATTCCTTAATGTCAAAAATAGTACTTTCAAGTTGGTTTTTTATCAGATGAAAATCGGTTTTGTTATTGTCTGATAGATTCTCAATATCAAATTTTTTTAAAGAATCCAATTGTGCATTTGCAAAATCAAGTTCTATTTTATCTTGTTTATCATCTGGAACAACCAAAACACTGTCTAATTTGTGATAGCCAACACTTGAAGCCCATTCCGGACTAATTTTCCATAAAGCGGTTACAAAACCATCTTTATAAGTGTCAAATTTTTTATCTAAGGCTTTATCTTCGTTAGACTTACTACTTTTATTACAGGAAAAAAGTAAAGTGATTGCGAAAAAAGAAACAAATAGTTTTTTCATAAATTAATTTTTTAATTGTTTAAAGATAAAAAAAATGTTGTTTATGCAAAACTATTTACTATTTGGTCCTAATCTTTTAATAAATCCAATAAAACTTCTTCAAAACGATCTTTTGGTAAAAACTGATCTTCCAGTGCTTTAGTAAATGGAATTGGCGAATCTAAACTTGCAACTCTTTTTACAGGCGCATCAAGATATTCAAAACATTCTTCCATAATCAACGCCGAAATATCGCTTGCAATTCCGCCAAAAAGAGTGTCTTCCTGATAAATAATTACTTTTCCTGTTTTCTTAACGGATGCAAAAATAGTTTCGGTGTCTAAAGGCTGCAAAGTCCTTAAATCAATTAAATCAGCCTGTATTTCGGGGTATTTTGACAAAGTTTCTAAAGCCCAATGTACCGGAGCTCCAAAAGCAATAATAGTTATTGAATTTCCTTCTTTTAATAAAGCGGCTTTTCCTAACGGAATTGTATAATAATCTGTTGGAACATCCTGATAAACGCTTCTGTACAATTGTTTATGTTCGAAAAACAAAACAGGATTTGGATCGTTTATTGAAGTATTTAGCAGCCCTTTTGCATCATATGGAAATGCGGGATAAACTACTTTTAAACCCGGAGTTTTAGTAAACCAGGCTTCATTTGTCTGCGAATGAAACGGTCCTGCCTGAGTTCCGCCACCGCAAGGCATTCGAACTACTACATCAGCCTTTTCGCCCCAGCGATAATGAGATTTTGCCAGTAAATTAACAATTGGATTAAAACCTGTGGAGACAAAATCGGCAAATTGCATTTCGACAATTGCCTTATATCCGTTAATTGATAAGCCCATTCCGGCAGATACAATTGCGCTTTCGCAAATGGGAGTATTCCGTACGCGATCTTTACCAAATGTTTCGACAAAACCTTCTGTGATTTTAAAAGCCCCGCCATATTCAGCAATATCCTGCCCCATAATAATCAGGTTTTGGTGGCGTTGCATCGATTGGTCTAAACTGTTTCTGATAGCGTCTATAAAACGAATATTTTTAGATTCTGATTCCGGGCTAACTTCTTCGTATTGAAAAGGTTTGTAAACATCGTTTAATTCTCCACTATAAGTAGAAATGATTTCAGGTTCTGCATTTGCAATAGCCCAATTTTCTTCTATTTCATGTTTAATTTCTTCGTATAAAACTGCATCATGTTCTTCGGTTAGAATACCTTCTTCTAATAAAAACATTCTGTAATTATCAACAGGATCTTGTGGTCCCCATTTCCTTAATAATTCATCAGGAACATATTTTGTGCCACTAGCCTCTTCATGTCCGCGCATTCTAAAAGTCTTAAACTCCAGCAAAACCGGATGCGGATCTTTCTGCATCTGCTCTTTTAACTGAGTTATTTTGTGATAAACTTCTAAGATGTTGTTTCCGTCAATAATATAACTGTCGATTCCGTAGCCAATACCTTTATCGGCTAAGTTTTCGCAGGAATATTGTTCGTTTGTTGGAGTCGAAAGTCCGTAACCATTGTTTTCGATGATAAATAGTACGGGCAATTTCCAAACGGCAGCAATATTTAGTGCCTCGTGAAAATCACCTTCACTTGTTGCTCCTTCTCCTGTAAAAACTGCTGTAACTTTTTTATTATTCTGAAGTTTATCGGCAAGAGCAATTCCGTCTGCGATCCCTAATTGCGGACCTAAATGCGAAATCATTCCGATAATATTATATTCCTGGGTTCCAAAATGAAAACTGCGATCTCTTCCTTTTGTAAAACCGTTTGCTTTTCCCTGCCATTGCGAAAATAAGCGATGCAACGGAATGTTTCTGGTGGTAAAAACGCCTAAGTTTCGATGCATTGGCAACACATATTCAGTGTCGTCTAAAGCAGCGGTAACTCCCACAGCGATTGCTTCCTGCCCAATTCCGGAAAACCATTTTGAGACTTTTCCCTGCCGAATCAGGATTAGCATTTTTTCTTCGATCAAACGAGGTTTTAGAATTTTTTTATACAAGTCTAATAATTGAATATTAGTAAGGTTTTGTTTGTAGAAAATCATTTGATGCGCTGTTTAAGTATTTCAAATATAGAAAATTATAACAATTCAATTTATTTTTGTTAGATAATTTTAATTTTATTATAACTTTTAAAATTCAAATATAAAATATTCTCTACCTTTGTTATTGAAAGGTTTTACGAGACCTTTTATCTTTAAATAAAAATGTAAAGTATGCAAAACATTCCTAGTGTAGACTTACGTGATTTCCTTTCGGACGACCCGAAACGTAAACAAAAATTTGTAAATGAAATCGGCAGTGCATTTGAAAACATTGGCTTCGTAGCCCTAAAAGGTCACTTTTTAGACGACCAGTTAGTAGACGAGCTTTATAGCGAAATTAGAAAATTTTTCGCTTTGCCAGTAGAAACTAAGCATAATTATGAAATTCCCGGTATTGGCGGACAAAGAGGTTATGTATCTTTTGGAAAAGAACATGCTAAAGGACGTAAAGAAGGAGATTTGAAAGAATTTTGGCATTTTGGCCAGTATGTTGATGCTTCTTCAAAATATGCTTCGGAATATCCGGACAATGTTGAAGTAAAAGAATTACCACGTTTTAATGTTGTTGGTAAAGAGGCGTATCAAATGCTTGAAAAAACAGGCGTTTATGTGTTAAGAGCTTTGGCTTTGCATTTAGGTTTAGATGAGTTTTATTTTGACCAATATGCCAAAGAAGGAAACTCTATTTTGAGACCAATTCATTATCCACCAATTACTTCTGAGCCGGAAAATGCAATTCGTGCAGCCGCTCACGGTGATATTAACCTGATTACGCTTTTAATGGGCGCTCAGGGAAAAGGATTGCAAGTTCAAAACCATGACGGTGAATGGATTGATGCTATCGCAGAAAATGACGAATTAGTGATTAATGTTGGAGATATGTTGTCAAGACATACCAATAACAAGCTAAAATCGACAATTCACCAGGTTGTTAATCCGCCTAGAGAATTATGGGGAACTTCACGTTTTTCTGTTCCGTTTTTTATGCATCCCGTAAGCGATATGCGTTTGGATTGTCTTGAAAACTGTATAGATGCTGAGAATCCTAAGAAATTCGAAGATATTACGGCAGGAGATTATTTATACGAACGTTTAGTAGATTTAGGTTTAATCAAAAAATAAACTCAAATTAAATTCCTCCCGAAGCCTCGGATAAAATTCCAAATTCCAAACTCATCATTGGAATTTGGAATTTAATTTTTAAAATACTTAATAATTGGAATTTATTTTTTTTAGCATAAAAAAAATTATGGACTTACAAGATCAATTAAAAAATTTATTTCCGGATCATGTCGAATCAAGTGAGCCTGAAGAAGTTCAGGAGCAGGATCATGTGCTTTATATTCAAAAAGAGCCTATGATTTGCAAATTCGAAAAACGAAAAGGAAAAGCCACCACGATTATAGAAGGTTACGAAGGATCTGATGAAGATTTTAAAGTCCTTGCCAAAGAAATTAAAACCAAATTAAGTGTTGGCGGAACTTTTAAAGACAGCTCAATCATCATTCAAGGTGATTATCGCGATAAAATCATGGAAATCCTAAAAGTAAAAGGATTTAAAACGAAAAGAGTTGGTGGGTGAAAATTTTAGATTGCAGATGATTGTGAAATTTAACCGCAAAGTTCGCTAAGAATTATAATTTGATGCCGAAACGTTGGGTAGTAAAAACACAAAGATCACAAAGCTTTGTCTTGAAAAATTAGATTTCCAGTTATTGAAATTTCGAAAAAAAAAAATAAATCTGTGACAATCCGTTCGATCGGTTAAATCCGTGGGCATAAAAAAAGACGTACTGCTGTGCGCCTCTACGATAAAACCTTTGAACCTTTGCCACTTAGAACCTTAGAACCTCAAAAAAAATGATACAAAACTCAGAATTAATACTAAATCCAGACGGAAGTGTTTACCACTTAAACCTTCGTCCTGAACATATTGCCCACGATATAATTTTTGTTGGAGATCAGAACAGAGTCGAGAAAATCACTCAGTTCTTTGATTCTATTGAATATTCAACTCAAAAAAGAGAATTTAAAACTCAAACTGGAATCTATAAAGGAAAAAGAATATCTGTAATATCAACAGGAATTGGTCCTGACAATATCGATATTGTTTTGAATGAATTAGACGCTTTGGTAAACATAGATTTACAGACCCGCTTGCCAAAAGAAAAACTAACTTCACTTAATATTATCAGAATTGGAACTTCGGGTTCTTTGCAGGCTGATATTCCTGTGGATAGTTTTGTAATGTCAAAATTCGGATTAGGATTAGACAATATGCTTCGCTCCTATTTGATCGACGAAGTTTCGAATGCAGCGATCGAAGATGCTTTTGTTGCGCATACTAATTGGGATATTAGAAAAGGAAAACCGTATGCAATTGCCTGTTCTGAGAAATTAGAGAAAATTATAGAATCTGATAGGATTTTTAAAGGAATTACCGCTACAGCCGGAGGATTTTATGGTCCGCAAGGGCGTGTTTTACGTTTGGATATTCAGGATGCAGAATTAAACAATAAAATGGATAATTTTAATTTTGATAATAATAGAATCACTAATTTAGAAATGGAAACTGCTGCAATCTATGGACTTTCGGCTCTTTTGGGACATAATGCATTGTCATTGAATGCCATTATTGCCAATCGTGCATCGGGAACTTTTAGTGAAGATCCTTATAAGGCTGTTGATGAATTGATTACTTATACGTTGAATAAACTGGCGCAGAAATAAATTAGATAATTAGATAATTCTTGTTGGTCGTTGAAGTTGATGGTGTTGTTTTTATTTGTTTGTCATTTGATTATTTATTGCAATTCATTTAAATAGTACTTATTTTTAAAAATTAGAGAGTTCAATGCAAGACGCTATTCTTAAATTTGAAAAACTATTGTTGGAAAATGTGAACCATTTTCCAACAATAAATCATAATACTTTAGAAGAAAGAAAACCAGGAAAGTGGTCTAAAAAAGAGGTTTTAGGGCATTTGGTAGATTCGGCAATTCATAATCTGGTTCGTTTTACAGAAATTAATTATGTAGAAAAACCTTATCAGCATCGACCATATAGTCAAATAGATTTGGTAAATTTAAACCAATATCAAACAATGGATATTAATGAACTGACACAGTTGTGGTTTGTGTTAAACAAACAGATTGTCAAGCTAATGAAATCGGTTGATGAGAAGGCTTTAGATTATAAAATTGTGCTAACTGATGGCTCTGTAATTGATTTAAAATTTTTGATGACAGATTATGTGGAACATTTAGAACATCATATCAACCAGATAAAAGCTTAAAATTATGTTTTTGAGAGTTGCCCGCCACACCAATGATTTAGAAAGAATTGTCGATTTTTATGTCAATATTCTGGGTTTTGAACTTTTAGGAGACTTTCAGAATCATAATAATTATGATGGTATTTTTATTGGAAAACATGGGTTAGACTGGCATTTTGAATTTACAAAATCTCATGAAGAAGCCAATCATACTTTTGATCCGGATGATGTTATAGTACTTTATCCCAAATCAATTTTAGATTATGATGTATTGATTGGCAATCTTATACATAACAATATTTCAATCTTAACTGCAAATAACCCTTTCTGGAATGAAAACGGAAAAATGTTTCTCGATCCGGATGGTTATCGTATTGTTTTGTCGCCGTTGAAAGCCATAATAAGTGAGATTAATTAGATAATTAGTCAATTTGAAAATTAGATAATTGATTAGAGCACGCTTAAAAAAAAATATTACAAAAATTTAATAATGCAAGATACACACAAGAAAATCCTATTTAGGTATTATAGTGATTTATTAGAAGACACGATTGTAGAAACAATGTGGGCCGAAATTATAGATTTAGATAAAGGTTATTTTAAATTAGATAATATTCCTTTTTTCGGACCTTCAATTGCAACAGATGATATTTTCTTTGCTGAATTTGATGAAGACGAACAATTTCTTACTTACAGAGAAACTATCAAAGTTTCTGGGAATTCTATTGTTCAGGTTGTAATTTTGGAAAAAGGATTTGATAAAGAAATTATCAGAGAAAAGCTTAAAGAAATTAATTGTGAATCTGAAGGTATGAACGAAACTCTTTTTGCTATCGAAGTAACTCAAGAAGTAGATTATTCGATTGTTAAAAGCTTACTAAATGAATATGTAGAACTTTCAGTAATAGATTTTGGAGAACCTTGCCTTTCTGAAAAACACCGAACTGATTTATTAAAAAACTAAACCAAAAACGCAAACAAACAAACAAACAAACAAACAAACAAACTTATAATACGCATACCAAACTTAACTTAAACTTAAACTATAATGAAAACTGTAAAAATTGTAGGTGTTCCCGAACACTTCAATTTGCCATGGCATCTATGCATTGAAAATGGCGAATTTGAAGCTGAAAACATTGATTTACAATGGAAAAATATTCCCGAAGGTACTGGCAAAATGTGCCAGATGCTACGAGACGGAGAAGCTGATATAGCGGTTATTTTGACGGAAGGAATTGTAAAAGATATTGTTGCCGGAAATCCAAGTAAAATTGTTCAGATTTATGTGCAATCGCCTTTAATTTGGGGAATTCACGTTGGTGCAAATTCAGATTTTCATACTGTAAAAGATCTTAAAGACAAAAAAGTAGCTATTTCGAGAATTGGTTCAGGATCTCAGTTAATGGCGTATGTAAATGCGCATGAACAAGGCTGGGAAACGGATGATTTGCAATTTGAAATTATCAATACAATCGACGGAGCTGTTGAAGCACTGACAAACGGAACGGCAGATTATTTTATGTGGGAGCGTTTTATGACCAAACCTCTTGTTGATCAGGGAATTTTCAGACGTGTTGGTGACTGTCCTACTCCATGGCCTTCATTTGTAATTACTGTTCGCGACGAATTCTTAAAAAAGAACCCTAAAACCGTCGAGAAAATCCTTGAAATTATAAACAAAACTACACACGATTTTATTCAGATTCCTGATATTGACAAAACTTTGTCGGAGCTTTTTAATCAAAAACTGGAAGATATTCAGGAATGGTTAAAGCTTACGCAATGGTCTCAGAAACATTTAAGTGAAAAAGCATTTATTAAAATTCAAAATCAATTATTTGATCTCGGTATTATTGATAAAAAAAGTACTTTTGTTGAAACGGTAAAAGCGCTGTAAAATACTGCTTTTGATTCTTATGATAAAATTCCCTAAAATTGACTTTCCGCAGTTAAAATCCAAGTTACAGGTGAAATCACCTTGGGATAGGGTCATTATTATGATATTGAGTCTTTTGATCACAATTCCGATTTTTATCATTCTGCACCAGAATCTAATTGATTTAAACTGGGCTTTTAATTTAGATCGGGTTTTCATATTTATATTTGTTTTTGCTGCAATTTTCTTTCTTTTGATGTTGTTGCGAACGATTATAATATTGTGTATCGCCGTTTATTTATTGGTTTTGGTTTATGGAAGCGTTATTGGAAATTATGGTTTCAGCGAAATTTCTGAAGATTATAATTCGATGATTTATACCATGTCGGATAATCCATTTCCACAGGATATTATTGTAGCAAAACTGCTTCCGTTTCCCAATAAATCTAAAATTATAAATGCAATAGAATATCAGAATCCAAAAGTGCGCAATTTTGCCATTATGGCGACTACAAAGCATTTTAAAGGTATAAAAGGATATTCTGATTACAGAACCATCATTCAGTGTTTTGCGGTCTTTAAAGAGATTAATAGCCGCTGGAATTATGTCAATGATCCAAAAGAAGGCGATTATATTGCGACGGCAAGCGAGTCGCTGCAATATTTTTCGGGAGATTGCGACGATCATTCTATTCTGATGGCCGCTGCAGTACGTTCTATTGGCGGAACTCCACGATTAATTCATACCAAAGGACATATTTATCCTGAAATATTAATTGGCTCTTTGATCGACTTGGAGAAAGTCAATTATTTGATCAAAAACGTACTTTTTGTCAAGGAAAGTTACGGCAAAAAGATCCATTATCACGTTGATGACCGCGGTCAGGTCTGGATGAATCTGGATTATACTGCCACGTATCCCGGAGGACCATTTTTGTACGAAGAAATTCTGGGAGCCCTAACTCTTAATTAGAGGGACAAAGGTTCTGAGGAACAAAGGGGCAAAGAATCTACCAACACAAAGCCTTGGTTGGCTATTTTTAGCACGCAGATTGGGCAGTTTTGGTAGATTTTTTTTCTATATTCTAAAATTGACCTGCTCAATCTGCCAAATCTGCGAGAAAATTTGACCACAAAGTTTTGAAAATCTTTTTAATCATTAAAATCTGTGGCAAAAATTAACTCTTAATTAGAGGGACAAAGGTTTCTGAGGGACAAAGGGACAAAGGTTTTTCTGTAGAGACGCACAGCAGTGCGTCTAATCTATGTTGTCTGTTTGATATTTAATCTCTAATCTATTTGTATAATCTTACGAAAGATGCACTGCTGTGCATCTCTACACATCTATATATGCTTACAATACGAAAAGGCTACAAACTTTATGTGTAAGTTCTATTAATTGGAATTTGGTCCCGAGGCTTTGGGATAAAAATTGGAATTTAAAACAACCTCTTTATAAATATTTGATTTTTAGATTCTTAATTAGAAAAAATTTTGTAATTTTCTGTAGTTTAACTTTAATCAACAAATCATGAAAAAATCTAAATTATTTATCTTCGGAATTGCAATGGTGGCAGTATTAATGATTTCATGTCATAAGAGTAGAAATGAATTGGTGAACTCTTGGAAAGTTACCGCTGTTGAGCCTAAAATAACGCTCTCTGATTCTTTGAAAAATGTAATTCTAACTCAGGGAACATTAACCTTCACAAAAGATGGGCATGTAACCGGATATTTGCAGAGCGAAATCAATAATGGTACTTATGCTTTGACAAAAGGAGGAAAAAGTTTAGTAATTAAAGATGAAACTGGTACTCCATATCCTTGTGAAAGCACCATTACTGAGGACAAACTGATACTGGACAGTAAAGAAATGAAACTTACCCTTAGCAAAATATAACCATTAAAGTTCATTGTTTATGAACTCAAAATATTTAAAAACAAACCATATTGTACCCAAAAGCAATATGGTTTTTTTGTTTTCTATAATAGAGCGAAAATTAAAAAAAAGTTGCCACGAATTTCACGAATTTTCTCTAATTTTTATTTTGAAACCGCTTAAAAAATTTGCCACAGATTGTACAGATTTAAACAGATTTTTTGATCTGTGCAATCAGAATAAAAATTTAAAAAAAATTCGTGAATTGCTTCGCCTGTTCGCTATCGCTCGGGTCGTGGCGAAAAAAACTTACGTAGTACTCTTTGCAAGCTTTCAGATAAAATTATTATCTTTGTAAAACTTAAAACTACAAGCATTAATTTATGTGAAAAATAATTTCTTTCAGACAATTTAGAGAGTAACCACAATTTGTGGTGGCTCAATTTATTCATCTTTAGAGAAAGAAATTATGCTTATTCTACAAAACATTTCATATAAACACAATAACAAAGAATTATTGTTTGACAACATCAGTTTTACTGTAAACAATCACGAAAAAATAGCGCTAATTGGTAATAATGGCACAGGAAAATCTACTTTACTTAAAATTATTGCCGGCGAATTAGAACCTTTAAATGGCGAACTGCGATTAAGTTCTGAACCCTATTATATTCCGCAGATTTTTGGGCAATACAATGAATTTTCTATTGCTGAAGCATTACGTGTTGCCGACAAACTTACGGCACTCAAAGAAATTCTCAACGGCAATGTTACCGAAGATAGTCTAAACATTCTGAACGATGACTGGACAATTGAAGAGCGTTGCAGCAATGCTTTAAACTACTGGAATTTAGAAGAATTAGACCTAACAAAGAAAATGAATACTTTAAGTGGCGGGCAAAAGACAAAAATCTTTCTTGCCGGTATTTTAATTCATCAGCCGGAATTGGTTTTAATGGACGAACCAAGTAATCATCTTGACGCTGCTGCGAGAAAGTTACTGTATGATTTTATAGAATCTACATCTTCTACTCTGCTTATCGTAAGTCACGACAGAAATTTGTTAAATAAACTAAATACGGTTTATGAATTAAGTAAACACGGTGTTGCTGTTTATGGCGGAAATTATGATTTTTATGCTGAGCAGAAGCAGATAGAAATAAATGCCCTGAATCAGGATTTGCACTCCAAAGAAAAAGCGTTGCGAAAAGCGCGCGAAAAAGAACGGGAAACATTAGAAAGGCAACAAAAACTGGATGCTCGAGGCAAAAAGAAACAAGAGAAATCAGGCGTTGCAAGAATAATGATGAATACGCTGCGAAATAATGCTGAGAATAGCAGTTCGAAATTAAAAGGTGTTCACGCGGAAAAAATCGAGGGTATTTTGCAGGAATTACGCGAATTACGTTCTTCGGTTCCTGATATCGATCAGATGAAGATAGGATTTGATAATTCGGTATTGCACAAAGGGAAAATACTTTTTAATGCCAACGAAATCAATTTTAAATACAAAGATAATCTTCTTTGGAAAGAGAATTTGAATATCGAAATTACCAGCGGAAACCGACTTGCATTGAAAGGCACGAATGGCTCAGGCAAAACGACTTTGATTAAAATTATACTTGGAAAACTAGAACCGCAGATTGGAACGGTTTTCCGAGCCGAAAACAAATCAATTTATATCGATCAGGATTATTCTTTAATTCAAAATAATCTAAAAGTTTACGATCAGGCACAATATTTTAATAATTCAGGATTGGAAGAACATGATATAAAAATGAGATTAAATCGCTTTTTGTTCTCGAAGCAGGATTGGGACAAACCCTGTTCTGCATTGAGCGGAGGCGAAAAAATGCGTTTAATGCTTTGTTGTCTTACGATAAGCAACGAATCTCCGGATCTTATTATTCTCGACGAACCAACAAACAATTTAGACATTCAAAATATTGAAATTCTGACCAAGGCGATTAATGAATACCAGGGCTCACTAATTGTGGTTTCACATGATGAGTACTTTTTGGAACAAATTAATATTAAAAAGGACATCTTGTTATAATTAATTCTTTTGAATATTTTACAAAAAAAATAGCCTCCAAAATCGACGTTTATGGAGGCTTTTGACTTAGAGATCACATCTTAAGATCTACTAAATCATGAAAGCAAAATTAGTTAATCACTCTATAAGTTGCTTTTGTGTGTTTTGTGATTTTTGGATTATCCAGGATTAATTCACCATAAGATTTAAACGCTTTTTTCTCTGTTTCAGAAAGCTCAATATCACTTTGCCAATTGCCTGTTTCATCCATGAAAATCAATTTCCCGTTAATTTCATATTCTTTATGATCTTCAACGGGTTTAATTTCTACAATCAATATTTTATGGTCCATGGTTATTCTTTGGTTTTGAAATATTTTAGAATATTGTTATTAAATTTGTCAGACGTAAAACTTTTTATAGCGTTTTTAAAAGCGCAGTAACTGCCACTTCCATTATTTTATAATCCTTTCTTACAATATCAGTCATTTCACTTCTGCGATCTCCGGAAAGGCTCATTGTGATGAATCTTTTTGATAGTCCATACTTTTCTTTGATACGATTAAGTATTTCTGTGTTGTAAGTATTTTTCTTTTTCGTTTCTTTGTCCATTGCCTTGTCTGTTCCTGTTGCGGGAACAAAGATATAAACAATTGTTTATAAAACAACAAGGTTTAGTAAACTATTTCTTATAATTTTATGAAAGCAATTGAAAGATTTTATCAATACCTTGAGTACAAAGGTATTAAGTCAACCAGATTTGAAAAGGATAATGGTTTGTCAAACGGTTATTTAGGGACACAATTAAAGCGAAATGGAAATTTAGGAGAGGAAATCTTAAATAAACTAATAAACAATTGTTTAGATATCAATCCTGCATGGTTACTTACAGGAAAAGGTTCTATGGTAAAAACGGACAATTACGCACAAAATTTAAATCGCGATGATAGTAATTACTTAGAAGAACAATCTCCGGTATTTGCAGCCACAAAAAGCAAAAAACTTCAAAAGCCATCAATACCATTGTACAATATAGAGACAGCAACATCGGCGGCGACCATATTTAGTGATGAAAATTCAGAAGAGTTTATTGACGAAATTACAATCCCAAACCTGCCAAAATGTGATGGTGCCGTTTATATAAGCAGTGACAGCATGTATCCGCTTTTAAAATCCGGCGATATAGTGATATATAAAAAAATCGCGGCTACAATTGAAAACATTTATTGGGGCGAAATGTATCTTATCTCGTTGCTTAATGCTGACAAAGAGGAATATGTGATGGTAAAATGGATTCAGAAATCTGAAAAAGGTGATGAGTTTGTAAAACTTGTTTCAGAGAATAAATTTCACGAATCAAAAGACTTTCATATCGACACTATTACCGGTTTAGCCCTGGTTAAAGCAAGTATAAGAATAAATACTACTCTTTAAGAAGCATCTCCACTACTCTATTTCAGTGATTTAGAATTATTATTTTTTAAAATAAATACAATATTTTAAAAAAAATTAATAAAAAACATTGCGCAGTCAAATAACTGCATTATATTTGCAGTCAAATAACTGCACAATGGAAATTAGAAGAGATGTTTTTCAGGCAATTGCTGACCCAACTCGCAGGGCAATATTGAGTTTGGTCGCTATTCAGGCTATGACACCAGGAAATATAGCCGAAAATTTTAGTTCGTCACGACAAACTATTTCAAAACACATTCAGATTTTAACGGAATGCGAATTATTGCATCAAACACAAACCGGAAGAGAGATTTTTTATCATTTGAATCCCGAAAAAATCAGGGAAATTGACCATTTTATTGAGCCTTTTAGAAAAATGTGGGATGAAAAGTTCAATAAACTCGAAGCTATAATGAAGAACTATCAACCCAAAAAATAGAAATCATGGAACAAAAAACAAAAATTGCCGCCGAAAACGGCAAACAGGAAATTGTAATAACCAGAGAATTTGATTTGCCTTTGGAATTACTTTTTAAAGCTTATGTAGAGTCTGAAATTGTAGAACAATGGATGGGAACAAAAGTTTTGAAGCTTGAAAATGTAAAACATGGCGGATGGCAATTCGAAACTACAGACGCCAAAGGAAATGTTGTGTTTCAGGCTAATGGCGTGATTCATGAGATCATCGAAAACCAAAAAATCACAAGAACTTTCGAAATGGAAAATACTCCTTTTCCGGCTCAGTTAGAGTTTTTGGAATTCGAAAAAACATCAGATCAAACGAGTAAACTTACCATGCAAATTGTCTACAAATCAGTTGCATTGAGAGATCAAATGCTGAAACTTCCTTTTGCGCAAGGAATGAATATGGCACACAATCGTTTGCAGGATTTTGTAAGCCAATTAAACTAAATAAAAAGTTTAATCCATACGGCATATTTTTTCTGGTGAATTTCATTATTCTACTACCAACATTTAACTCCTAACGGAGTAATAAAAAAATATCTCGGAGAGATTACATATTGGTAGAAAACAATTTATCCAGGTCTGTTTTGTCCCTTAGGGACTAAACTTTATTAACTAACAAATTAAACTAAAGAAATTATGACTAAGAGAAATAAAATTATCTATTGGGTTGCAACGCTTTGGCTTGCATTAGGAATGACTGCAACAGGAATTGTTCAATTTATTAAATTGAAGGAACAAACAACAATGATGGCTCATTTGGGATATCCGCTTTATTTTTTAACGCTTTTGGGAATTTGGAAAATCCTTGGTGTTATCGCAATTCTTATTCCTAAGTTTCCTTTGTTGAAAGAATGGGCTTATGCAGGTTTTTTCTTTGCAATGTCGGGCGCAGTTTTCTCGCACATAGCGAGTGGAGATGAAGCCAAAGAACTTTTTGGTCCGATTTTATTAATCGTTTTAACTGTATTATCTTGGTATTTTAGACCTGCAGATCGAAAAACGATTTCGGCTTAATTAAGTTTTTAACAATATGTTTCATAGAACTCCATTTTAATAAATGGAGTTTTTTATTGCATTTTTGGCTTGCACATTTTTGTCATCCTGAGGAACGAAGAATCACATTATTAACTCGACAAAGATTGGCGATTTTGCATGTGGAATTACTTGTGTAATCCTTCGTTCCTTAGGATGACAATTGTTGTGTTTCTAATTTTCTTAAAAAAAAGAGACTTCTAATTTAGCCCCGATAGAGCCGGTATCCTTTGAGAGGAACGAACAAAGATATAGGTGAAAGCGGGACTTCGGGTCTTGAAAAAACTGATTTTTCTGCTCCTAAAAAAAAATAGACAATCAAACAAACTTCGCCAAACTCTAAAAATTAAATCCTTTTATACCATAATTAGGAAGATAATTGAATTTATAATTTCTATTTTCGTTTGAGAAATATTTCCCTAAAGAAAGAGACAAAATAGAATATATGGAATTGCGAACTTATGATTTGACAAAAGGTATTGAGGTATCTTACGAGAATATTCTAAAGATGCATTTTGTCCCGAATTCGAATAAACTTGTATTGCTTAAAGTTAATTCATCTTGGGGATTATTTGTTGAAATTGTTGATTTTGACAGCTTTTTAACAACAATAATTACTCTTGATAATAAGTTAAGAATTTATTATCGGGAATTCGAACATAATTCTTTTGTAGATTACAGTAAGTGTTTGGATGATTCAATAGTATTTTCTTTAAAACATATTTTCGAGTTTTATTTCTCGGATGATTTAGAATTCATTTATTTAAGAGCGAGATTAAACAATTCTGCCGAGCAAGTTTGTCATTTTAAAATTGATTTAGAAGGAAAAATAGTTAATGAAAAAATAGAAAATTCATCATATGATTCTGTGTATGCCTACTCTCATTTAAAAAAATATTTGATAAATGATAATTTTGTTTTTTTAGACCTTGATAATTTTACTGAACATGATTTAGTAGACTTTTTTGATAAAACTTTTGAGAATGACAATTTTTTATATTTAGGTTTCAATGACGGTAGATATTCAATATTTACATTGCCGGATAAAAATCTTTTTGGACTGATTTTTTTCGATAAAGACGATAATTATCCACGGGGAAGTTTTAATATTTTTAAAATTAATGATATTAAAAAGCCTGAGCTTATATTTTCCTTTAGAATTGATGAATTTGGAGATCATCACACTTTTAATCCAAGCGGAAATAAAATTGCATATTGTAAATATTTAGATTTTGATGAAATAGAAATTAAAATAAGAGAACTCTATCAAAATGAATTTGAGAATGCAATAGAATTTAATATTCCGTATTCAAAAGAAGATTCGTCTCCAGAGGAGATAATTTTGTCTGATGCTAATTTTATTATAATAGTTTTCAATAATAGATTTGAAGTTTATAACATTTATACACAGGAACAAATGGCCGTTTATAATCGGGATATTCGAACTTTATATTGTTTTGGCGAGAATAAATTATTCTATATTTATTTGAATAAATTAAAAATGGAGTTTTTAGGTTAAACGACATTCGTTTGATTTTGTAATTTTTTTTAGAAGCAGACCAATCTGTTTTTTCAAGACCAGAAGTCCCGCTTTCGCCTATATCTTTGTTCGTTCCTCTCAAAGGATACCTGCTCTATCGGGGCTAAATTAGAAGTATCAAATTTTCAAGCTTTTCAATGAGAAACCCGATATTCCCTAAGTTTCGGGATTAGGGCTTTGCCGAATAAATCTCGCGCAAAGTCGCAAAGACGCAAAGAAAATGTATTGTAAACTTGGCGGCTTTGCGACTTTGCGCGATTTTTTTTTAATCATAATTGTCTAAAAAATGCTTAATAAAATGACATTGCCCATAGCCTCGGCATTCAAACCTATCAGCCTCATGCAGCAAACTTAGCATCAGAATTGAATATCTTTGTGTCAAGTAATAAAGCCATAATGTCTAAAAAAACAAAATCAATTCCAGTAAATCCTGCAAATGGCGACTTTGAGCCCGGAATTGCTATTATTGGCAGAATATCCGTTAAGGATTTTGAGGCTTCCAGAGAATTTGAAGAATCACACAGAGATAATTTTCATTTATTTCTCTTGCAGGAAAAAGGAACTACGGGTATTGAAATTGATTTTGAAACCTATAAAATTCAGCCTTCTTCCCTACTCTACATTCATCCCAATCAAATCCATCGTTCAACAGGATTCGAAGACGTAACTTTTAGCGGATGGGCAATCGATAATGAAAATTTAAATCCGGAATATCTAAAATTATTAGAAGATATTACGCCAGTAAAACCCTTATTAATTAACGAAGATACATTTGCCGTTATTTCAGAAGCAATAGCATTGTGCGTAAATCTCTCTAAAAGAAACCACGAAAAATTATATCATTCTATTCTCAAAGATAGTTGCAATGCATTAGTAGGATTGGTTATTTCGCAATATTTGGAACAAACAAAAACAACAGATACACTTTCGAGATTTGATATTGTGACCAAAGCATTCAAAGTACTTTTAGAACAAAATTTTACAACTATAAAAAAGCCTGTTGAATATGCGAAAAAGCTCAATATATCAACAGCTTATCTTAACGAATGCGTAAAAAACGTTACTGGTTTTTCGGTTACACATCATATTCAGCAACGTATTATTCTCGAGGCAAAACGATTGCTTTATCATTCGGATAAATCAGTAAAAGAAATTTCTGCCGAATTAGGCTACGATGATTATCCTTATTTTTCCCGATTATTTTCTAAAGTAACCGGAATATCTCCGCTAACCTTTCGGAATAAAAACCACGTATAGTCCAACGCTTACTTTGTTTTGCTATTTTCCACCTTAATTATTGACCATTTCTTTGCACTACAAATAAAAGGTATCAAAAATGGAAGCATTAAAAGAAATAAATTTAATAGAAAATAAGAATATAGCAATTGTAGGCGGCGGTCCTGGCGGACTTACTTTAGCAAGGCTTTTGCAGCTTAAAGGAGCAAATGTAAAAGTCTACGAAAGAGACGAAAACAGACATACAAGATTGCAGGGCGCAACACTCGATTTGCACTTTGAATCGGGGTTGAAGGCTATTGAAGCGGCTGGTTTGTTGGATGCTTTCAAAGCAAATTACAGGCCTGAAAACGACAAATATCGTGTTGTGGATCAAAACGGAATCATTTTTTATGACGATCATGAAAAAGAATCAAGCGCTGATTTTGGCGACGAATGGTTTAGACCTGAAATTGATCGCGGACCTCTAAGAGATATATTACTGGACTCGCTGGAGCCGGAAACAGTGGTTTGGGACAGTCATATTGTTTCGCTTGAAAACAATGATAATGTCTGGAAAATCATCTTCAAAAACGGAAATACTGTAAATGCCGATATTATAATTGGTGCTGATGGCGCAAATTCTAAAATTCGTCCGTTTGTTACGTCAATAAAACCAGTATATTCCGGCGTTACCTATATAGTTGGTAATACAGAAAATTTAGAAAAAAATACTCCCCGAATTAATAACTTATTAAAAGGCGGAAAAATATCGGCAATGGCAGATTCTAAAACCTTGTTTTTAAGTGCTAAAGGCGATGGAAGTCTGGATTTTTATATTGGTTGGAAAACAGACGAAGATTGGGCTGAAAAAAGTGGAATTGATTTTAAAAATTCCCAACAAGTTTTAGCATGGTTTAAAGAAGAATTCAAGAATTGGGATGCTATTTGGGACGAATTATTTACAGAGAATGAAACTTATTTTGTTCCAAGACCTTTATACGGAATGCCATTTGACCAAAATTGGGAAACACAATCTAATATTACTTTGCTTGGTGATGCGGCGCATTTGCTGCCTCCAAATGGCGAAGGCGTAAACATGGCAATGCTCGATGCGCTTGAATTATGCGAAGTTCTAACCAATGGAAAATTTGCGGATGTAAAATCGGCAATTGCTGCTTATGAAAAAGAAATGTTTGAAAGATTTGTAGAAGAAGAAAAAGTAACGGCAGATTTTATGGATTTTATGTACTCTCCAAAAGGACTGGAAATGATGGTCGGAATGTTTCATGAATTGCCTAATTGATCAATTATTCTTTAATCAAAATTCACTTCTTACAGTAAGATTAATTCTATCTTAGCAATTGAAATATTAAAACGATAGTTTGATTGCTTGCACAACGGATTAATAATTTTAGAAAAACAAATCCTGTATAAGAATAAAAAATATTCAAAATGACAACCGACGAAATTCAATATAAAAAAAACTTACCCGACAAATCTATACAAGATTTTGTCGAATGTTTTTGGATGGTTGAAAATTCAACAGGAGTTGATAAAGAGGTTATTGTAATGCCTGATGCTAATTTTGATTTGGTTTTTTCGAAGGATAATGATCAGCCTTTTCAGATTTATTTACTGGGACTTGGCACTTTATATGATAAAAGAAGGCTAGATGCGAATACTAAAATGTTCTTTATTAGTTTCAAACTTTTGGCTGCCGAGTATATATTTCAGCAATCTATAGCAGATCTTCTAAATGAATTTCGGCTATTGCCAAATGACTATTTAGGTTTTGAGGAATCGGATCTTGGTGATTTTGATGCGTTTTGTATTAAAGCTACTCAAGCTATAATACAATTAATACCAAAGAATATTGACAGCCGAAAACAAAAACTGTTTGAGTTGATTTATACTTCAAATGGAGAATTGACAATTAAGGAATTCTCTGAAAAAACTTTTTGGACAAGCAGGCAGATAAACCGTTATTTTACCAAGTATTTTGGAATTTCCTTAAAAGCATACTGCGGATTTTTACGCTTCCGAATTTCTTTTAATCAACTCAAAAAGGGAGAACTTTTCCCCGAACTTAACTTTTCTGATCAGGCGCATTTTAGTCGGGAAGTCAAAAAACTATCCGGTGTAAATCCGCGGGAGTTATCCCGAAATGAAAACGACCGATTTATTCAAGTTTCCGCCATAGACAACAAGTAATTTTGTACTGTTAATATTAAAGACAGTAAAAAATGTTATTAAAAGATAAAAAAGCAGCAATCATAGGCGGTGGACCTGTGGGGCTTACAACTGCAAGACTTTTGCAGCAAAAAGGCGTTGATGTAACCGTATATGAATGGGATAAAGATGCGCAATCAAGAATATCAGGAGGAACACTCGACATTCATAAAGGTTCAGGACAACTCGCGCTCGAAGAAGCCGGTTTATTAGATCTATACTATTATTATGCGCGCCCTACGGGTGAACGCAGCGTAGATATTGAAACTAATATTCTGGAAGAAAGCATGCCTACGGAAGAAAATAAGTACGATCGTCCGGAAATTGACAGAAACGATTTGAGAAAAATTCTGCTGGACAGTTTGGATAAAAATACGGTTGTTTGGGACAGCAAATTAAAAGATCTTGAAAAATTAGAAAATCAATATCGTCTACATTTTAAAAACGGAACAACAGCACTGGCCGACTTTGTAATTATTGCGAATGGTGGAAAAAGCAAAACCAGAAAATTTGTTACGGATATTGAACCACAATATACGGGTACATATATCATTCAGGGTGAAGTTCTTAATCCTGAAATTAATTGTCCTTCTTTTAAAAATCTTTGTAAAGAAGAAAATACAATGGCACTGGCAGAACAAAAAATGCTTTTTTGCCAGGTAAAAGCGAACGGGGCTTTGAATTATTATCTTTCTTTTAAAATCGATGAAAATTGGGTCGAAAAAGAAAATATGGATTTCTCCAATAAAGAAATGGTACTTAATTATTTGGATAAACTATTCGTGAATTGGAATCCAACATTCAAAGAACTTTTTAATGCAACCGATAATTTTGTTGGTTTGCCAATGCGCAGAATGTTTCTGGACAATCCCTGGGAAAGTCAAAGCAATATTACTTTGGTTGGTGATGCCGCTCATGTCATGCCTCCATTTGCCGGAATTGGTGTAAATATTGGATTATTGGATGCTTTACATTTAGCTAAAAATCTTACCGAAGGAGATTTTCCTGATTTGCTTTCGGCTGTAAAAGATTATGAAAGAAAAATGATTGCTTATGCCAGCGAAGCGCAAGAGCAAACGCAAATGGCAGAAGAAGGAATACATTCGGACGAAAGTTTTGAAGAAGGCAGAAAATCTAAAGAAGAATGGGATCAAAAAATATTGGAACCGAACAAAATATAATAACAAACGATTTAAACAAAACCTCCAAAATCAATGAATTTGGAGGTCTTTTGTTTTTGCAATCATAACTAATTTGTGTTTGATCAATTTTATACAGAATTATAAAAAAACTTTCTTATGACACTTATTTTATCCCTTTGAATTTTGAATAAGTGGCACATTGTTGTTTATATTAGCCAAAAATTTCAATTGCCAATATGCTTTTTAACTCCATAAACTTCGTAATATTTCTACCGATTGTTTTTATCTTGTATTGGTTTGTTGCGAAGGAAAATTTAAGACTTCAGAATATTTTTTTACTTGTTTCAAGTTATTTTTTCTATGCTTGCTGGGATTGGAGATTTCTGTTTCTTCTAATCTTTTCGACATTATTAGATTATTATACCGGCATCAAAATGTCTGATGCAAAAAATGAAAGAATAAAAAAGTTTTGGTTTTGGTTGAGCATATCCGTTAATCTTGGTTTTCTTGGTGTTTTCAAATATTACAATTTTTTCATTGAATCCTTTTCGAATGTTTTAAATAGCGCTGGATTAAATTTTGATGTCTGGACATTAAAAATTATTTTGCCTGTTGGTATTTCCTTTTATACATTTCATGGTTTATCATATGTAATCGACATTTATAAAAACCGAATAAAAGCAGAGAAGAATTTCATAGATTATTCGCTTTTTGTGAGCTTTTTTCCCTTATTAGTAGCGGGTCCAATAGAACGAGCGACACATCTTTTGCCACAAATTCAGCAAAAAAGAACTTTTAATTATGCCAATGCAGTAGATGGTTTAAGGCAGATTTTATGGGGTTTATTCAAGAAAATCGTCATTGCAGATCAGTGTGCCGAGTTTGCAAACCAGATTTTTAATAATTCAGCGGGATATTCAGGAAGTGATCATGTATTGGGCGCTATTTTCTTTACTTTTCAAATTTATGGTGACTTCTCCGGTTATTCCGATATTGCTCTGGGAACAGCACGCCTTTTTGGTATAGAATTATTAAGAAATTTTGCGTTTCCATACTTTTCAAGAGATATTGCCGAATTCTGGCGACGTTGGCATATCTCACTTTCTACATGGTTTAGAGATTATCTTTATATTCCGCTTGGCGGAAGTAAAGGAAGTACCTGGAGGAAAGTCAGAAACGTTTTTATTATATTTATTGTCAGCGGATTATGGCACGGCGCAAATTGGACATTTGTGGTTTGGGGATTTTTAAATGCTCTGTATATTCTGCCTTCGATACTATTAAAATCAAATCGAAATAATCTGGATATTGTTGCAAAAGGAAAATATCTGCCAAGTTTAAAAGAGGTATTTTCTATTAGTATCACCTTTTGTCTGACTGTTTTTGCGTGGATTTTCTTTAGAGCAGAAAACTTAAGTCATGCCGCACAGTATATTTCGCAAATGTTTTCAGGTTCCTTATTATCAATTCCTAAAGTAAGACCAACATTTTTATTCGTTTTATTATTATTGTTTATACTTATAGAATGGTTTGGCAGAGAAGGACAATATGCCATTTCTAATCTTGGTTTAAAATGGAAACGCGGCTTTAGATATGCGATGTATTATGCTATTATTGTTGCAATATTCTGGTTTGGCGGTAAAGAATCTCAATTTATTTATTTTCAATTTTAAGCTATGAGAAAATTTATTTTCAAGACTCTCCTATTTACCGTTCCCTTTTTGACTTTATACATCATAACGTCTTTGTTTTATAGTACAAAAGAAACTCCTGATCTATTACGTATTGGTTATATTCCAAATGTTTCCAGCGACTATAGAAAAGTTTTTGATTTTAATAAGCCTAAAAAATTTGAGTTATTGTCTAAATCATCAAACAGAAAATTTAAAATTCTTACTATCGGAGATTCATTTTCTGAACAAGGCGGTATTGGATATAAAAACATATTGGCGAATGATTTTAGCGTTCTTCATGTTAATAGATTTATTTCGGATAATCAGATTCAAACTTTGATTGATTTAACGAATGGAGACTTTTTCGAAAAATACAAAATTGATTATATCGTACTTCAAAATGTAGAACGGTATATAATCGATAATAGCCAAAACATTGATTTCAACGATAAAATGACGACTCACGAGTTGGATAGTTTAGTTTCTGATTTTCAGCCAAAAGAAGAGGTTTTTAAGTATGATTTTTTTTCTGCTGCAACTCTAAAATTCCCGATATCGTCTGCTAAATTTTTCCTTAAAAAGAATTATTTGTCAAATAAAGAAGTTTACAACGTTCAGCTTAACACTACTTCTTTGTTTAGTAACAATTCAGATAAGTTGCTCTTTTTCTATCAGGATCTTGACAAAACCAAAAAAAATAATTTGGTAGAGAATTCGAACAATCTTAACCAGGTTTTAAATACTATTTCTACAAAGCTTAAACAGAAAAACATCAAATTAATCGTCTTGCCATCGCCTGATAAATACGATATGTATTATGACTATATCGTCGATAAAAAGAATTTTACAAAACCTGTTTTCTTTGAGAATTTCAGAAAATTAAAGAAAGACTATATTTACATTGACTCAAAAGAAATACTGTCAGAACAATTAAACATTCAAAAGGATATTTACTTTTTTGATGATACACATTGGTCACCGATATCTGCTAAAATAATAGCATACGAAATCAAAAAAGTAATAAAATAAAAAAAGCTCCATCAGAAATGGAGCTTTTTTTAATGTTTACGCCTTTGCCTTTTTCTTTATTAATTTTTTAGCTCCAATATAAAGAAGCACTAAAACTATAAAATGAATTAGATACGATTTAGGTTCCTTATTCCCATTTACAACAGAAAATACGCGGTCCCATCTTACTTTATTAAGCCCTTTCCCATCCTTATTCCAGCTAAACCAAATAAATACAGGTTTTCCTAATACGTGATCAAAAGGAACATATCCCCAAAAACGCGCATCTAAAGAATTCTGGCGATTGTCCCCCATCATCCAGTAATAATCTTGTTTGAAAGTATAACTGACGCTGACTTTGCCGTTAATTATAATTTCATTTCCATTTACTTTTAGCGTATTTTTTTCATATTCCTGAATGATTCTTTTGTAAAAAGGAAGCGTTTTTAGATCTAATTTAATCGTTGCACCTTTTTTCGGAATGTATATTGGTCCAAAATTGTCAACGTTCCAACCTAAAGAAGCAATATGCGGAAAAACACCTTCGTCTGTTCCTTTTGGGGATAAATATTTTTTAACGCTTTTTACAACCGGATTATTGGCGATAAAAGCAGCTTCTTTATCCGTTAATGTCAGGAAATATTCGCCATTTCTTGTCAAGGCAAAATCACCATTTTCATATTTCATTCCTTCTCTTGCTCCATATCGATTTACAAGGACATCCTGGCTTATAGGCACTCCTTTTGTATCTATTATAAAATTAAACTGAGGTTTGGCACTTTCCGGCATTTGGCTTAATTTTCCGTTAATGTAGATATCTCCGTTTCTGATCTCAAGAGAATCACCGGGAATTCCAACACATCTTTTTACCAGATTTGTCTTTTTGTCAATAGGTTTGTAATAATTTCTGTCCGGTTTAAAATTATCCATATCGCGCAGCGTATCTGCAGGTTGATTAAAAACTACAATCTCCTTTCGCTCGATTTTTTCTATTGCAGGAAATCTAAAATAGGGCAATTGGAATTTGTTTAACAATGACGTTTCCTTTTTTGTAAAATCATCACTAAATAAATAAGATTTAAAACCCGTAAAAGGTATCGAATCATGAACCATAGGCAATGCAACCGTGGTCATGGGCGTTCTTGGACCAAAATTAATTTTGCTCACAAAGAGATAATCACCAATTAATAATGTTTTTTCTAATGACGAAGAAGGAATTGTAAAGGGCTGAATAATATAAGTGTGAACCAATGTTGCAACAATAATCGCAAACAAAAGAGAACTTATAGTATCTCCGGTTTTTGTTGTAGCCGTTAGATCCCTATTCTCAATGTAAGTCAGTTTTTGAGAATTATAATTTAAAAAAGTAATATAAAATCCAAGTGTTACTAAAACCAATATGGTATCAGATGTAGCATTTTTCCCGAAGCTTCTAATGGTTTCAACCCAAACTACCGGAATTATTATAAGATTAATTATGGGGATAAAAAGTAGAATAATCCACCATCGAGGCCGATTTATAATTTTCATTAAAACATATAAATTATAAAAAGGAATAAATGCTTCCAGAGGTTTTCTTCCAGCTTTCAAATAAAGTTTCCAGGTAGATAAACCATGAATAAGTTGCAGGATTAGAATAAAAATGAGCCATTGGGATAAATTCATAAGTTGAGATTTATTTGTTTTTCTTTCTTATATAGGTATGATTTTAACTAATATGTTACACAATGTTTTAAAATAAATTTCTAATCGATTATAAAAACTTAAGTTTTTGTTAATTTTTCACATCACGATCGAATTCCGAATAACTTTGAAAATGGCTAACGCTCTATGGTTCTTTGGCTTGTTTACGATTTTTTTTTTGAAGAGGTTTTATATGTGGATCTACTAAAATTTTTAAAACAATTAGAATAAAGATTTTTCTTATATTCGTCATTGTTAAATTTATTTTTATGGAAAGTACACAACTTAAACAGCATAAATAGGAGCCATTTTTATATCAACTATTAAAAAACTAAACTTTACTTATAACCAATTAAAAAAATGAAAAAAATACTCCTTTTTGCTCTATTAATTATTGCTCAATCGTTCTACGGACAAGATAAAGTGGTTAAGAAACCTGAATATGTGCTTTTAATAAACAATGAAATTTCAACAAAAGAAAAACTTGAAGAATATGGCGCCAATGGTTATGTAAAATCAATGAACAAAGGAGTTTCTGAAAAGGAAAGAGAGGAATTAGTGAAAAAGTTTGGAGATAAAATTGGAGACAAAGAATTTGTAATTACTGTGGCACTTTTTACCGAAGAGGAAAAAAAGGAAAACGAAAAAAGGATCAATTCACAACCAATTGAAGCTAAAAAAAGCGTTGCACAACCTGAAGAATATATTTTAAAAGTGAATGATAAAGCAAAGGATTTTACTTTAAAACTAGTTGATGGTAAAGAAGTAAAACTATCTGATTTAAAAGGTAAAATTGTGCTTGTAAATTTCTGGGCAACTTGGTGTGCGCCTTGTTTAATGGAGTTTTATGATATTCCATCAAAAATTCTTGAGCCAAATAAAGCGAATGATTTTGTGTTTTTGGCAATCTCAAAAGGAGAAAGCCAAGAGAAAGTGATGAAAAAAGTAGAAAAATTAAGAAAAGACGGAATTGATTTTAATTATGGAATTGATCCAAACGAGAAAATATGGAATGAATATGGAATGAATTCAATTCCAAAGAATTTTTTAATAGATCAGGAAGGTGTTATTAGATTTGTAGCAACCGGAAATGCTCCCGGAAATCTAGAAAATATTGTAGCCGAAATAAATAAATTATTACCTAATAAATAAACATTTAAACCAAACCAAAAATAAAAACCAATCAATACATATGGACAAAAAAGAACTATCACAATTAACGGATCAAGAATTATTGCAAGAAGCTAAAAAGTTGAAAACCGCTTCGATAACGAATGCTTTATTAATTGGATTTCTTATTGGGGTTATATTTTATAGTGTTGTAAAGAGTACTGTAGGACTTTTTACTCTAATCCCTTTATTTTTTGCGTACAAATTGATCAATAATTCAAAATACAAGAAAGAAGAATTAGAAAGTCTTTTGAAAGAGCGAAATTTGAAAGCATAAAATGTATAAAATCAATTTTATAAGGGATATAAGCTCGGCTAGTTTGTCATAAATCTATGGAAAAAACAACAAGAACAAAGCGCCCAATAATCTGGACAACAATGATTTGCTGCGTTTATCTTTTGCTGATAATATTTTATCATCATATAAATAAGAATTTATCAGGAGTTCTCTACATCTTCCTGACATTGCTAATTGCAATAACTTTTATAACGATAATTGTTTACGTAATCAAAGGAATTATTGAACTTGTCCGAAACAGACAAAACTTAAATTTTAAATCTTGTTTCCCCATAATAATTTGTTCAATAACACTTTTATATACTTTTTTATCTCCTTACAGACTTGATTCTGAAAATCTTGAAAGCAAAGTAGAATTTAGAGCTTGCTATGAGGGAACTCAAAATCAAGCTTATATTCTTTTTCGTAAAGACAAAACATTTGAGATAAATTGGACAGGTGTTTTTGGATACAATGAATGGTGGACTGGAAAGTGGACAAAAAAAGGTGATATTTTATCCCTTAAATATGATAATGAAAAGAATGAACAACTAGGCGATACAATCTTAATAGCAAATGATTTCTTAAATCCAATTGCTAAATCATTTGACAAAGTGAAATATCCCAGACCAATGTTTTATCTTGGATATTGCAGACATGAAAATTAATATCTTGCAATAGTATTTCTTATTCTGGTCCTAAAAATAAATATTGACTTAGGCATAAAGTCAATATAATTGGATTTTATTTAATCTTTAAACAAACTAGCACTAGTTTCTCATGAAAAACATTACAAGAAACAAAATACTGATTATTGTTTATATACTAATAGTAGGTTCAACTTTCTTTTTTTTAATAGAAAGAGAAAAGGAATTTTGGCGCAAAGCAGCTTTATTTGGACTTGGAGTAACGACTGTCGTATTATATATTAGAAATATTAATAGTATTATTTATTACAGATTCATTGATGATGTTTTAATTATTCGTCAAATGTTCACAAAGCAAAAACATTACAGTTTACAAACTGTTTCAAGTTGGAGTGAAAATCAATATGAATTATTAGGAATTGAAACTGGAAGAAATATAGTTTTAAGTATAAACGGAGGAACTAAAATTATTTTGTCTAAAAGCAATTCTAAAGATTTTGAAAAGCTGTCAGATTATTTGAATGAAAATTTTCCTGACGCCTTTGAAAATAAATAAGAATTAACGGTTTTGCAATAATAAAAAATTACCTTTTTTGCCTATTAACCCGAGTTGATTATATGAACGTGATAAAAAAAAATAGAACTAGACTGTCATTCCTATTAATTCTTTTTATGTTTCAAAATATTGATGCTAGAAGTTTAAAAGCAATAACTAAAGATGATTGCGAAGAAAAAAATGTTTCGCTGAAATCGGAGCATTCGTATAAATACAAATATTTCTTTTTTAGACAAACCAATCACAAAAAAGTAAAGCGCATCGATAAAGTAGTGGATGAAAATGGAAAAGAAATAATCAAAATTACAATGAAATCAACTGAAAGTGGTGATGAATATAATTTCAGAAAATTTCATCGATTAGTAATTATTGGAAAAGAAATTCAGGAAGTTATCTATGTTATTGGTCAGGAAAACGGAAAAGTAATTACTTATAATTTTTGCGGAGAAAAAATAAATACACTTAATATGAAAGCAGACGATTTATTAGAAAAATACAGATTTTAAGAATGGAGTAAATAAATATTGCTGAAATAAAAAAAGCTGACTCGTATTGAGTCAGCTTTTTTCTTGTTATCGAATTAGTTTTAGATATGCGTTATAAACGTCGTCTTTAATAGACGTTCGCAGATAAACTTCGTTTTCGTCTTTTGTTTTCAAGTCAAATTGAATTAAAGCCGCGTCAGAATAATAAAACAAGGAATCATCCACTGGAAATTCAAAATTTGAAATTGGTTGGGTTGTTAATTTTACTTCCGTTGCTATTTCGCCATTTGTTAAGTCTATCTGAAAAAGTTTTGCTTTATGCGTATATCCCCAAATATTGTCACTTTCTTCCGTGATGTATTCGATATTGTCACCTTTAAAGTCTGTTTTCCATAACTGAGTTCCAGTTTTTGAATCTACAGCATATACAGAAGAAACTTCTGGACCTTGTGCTGCAAAATATACTTTTTTGTCTTTGCACAAGATGCGTTCCTTGATATTATTTTGATTTTCATCTAATTTAAATTGCCAAACAATTTCCAGATTGTTAGGATTTAAGGCATAAAGTACATTTTTTTCATTTGCTATAAATATATTTTCACCATCTGTTACAGCTTTTCCATGCAAAGGTTCTTCAAAAGTTTTTTGAGAAAGAACTTTTCCTGTATTTGCTTCAAAACTGTAGAAAGTGGATCCGCTTTGAGTGAAAATTTTGTTGTCAAAAAACAAAACGGGAATATCATTATTGGGAGAATCTAATTTGTGACTCCATATTAAACTGCCGTCTTTTATGTTAAGGGCATAAATAGTACCGTTTTGAGAAGTTATATAAAGCTTTCCGTTGTTTATAACAGGAATTTGATCTTTTAGTATAATTTGATCTGTAGTATTGCCGATTCTTGATTTCCAAAAAACTTCACCGGTTTGGTTATCAATTGCAAAAATTTCACCGTTGATAAACGGAATATATATTACTCCGTCTTGAAGCGTTATTTTATTTGCGCACATTTCTGTCTTGGAATCCGTGGCTTTTGCAATCCAATTAATATGTTCGGCTTCTAAATCAAATGACATAAGTGAACCGTCATAATCATAAATTAAGATTGAAGCTTCATCTAATGCCACTTTTTTAAGCGGAGTTAAAACTTTATGAGAAACTACATCATTTGAGGTTACAACGTTATTACCAGAATTATCAGTTTTGTCAGATTTTGAAATCGTTGCTGTTTGCCCAAAGATATTTATAACAGTAAATACAAATAAAAGCGTTACGAGGTTTTTTTTCATTTTTAAAATTTTGTTTTGATAAAAGACTGATTAATAATTGATTAAATTATTAAAAATCAATAATTTAAATATTCCGCTCAAGTCAATATCTACGCCAAATATAGTGAAATTTTATTATTGCGTTTTAGAAGTTTATCCGATAAATTATTTCTAATTCAATTTCAAAAAGCCACTAAATTGTAGTAAAGATATTTCTTATATTCGCTTGACGAAAACCAATTTTTAGCCACGAAACATTATAAATAAGTTGGTAAAAAGACAATTAAATAAGAATGAAAAAATACGAGCTCTACTGGAAAAATATTAATATTGGTTCGCTGATTGAAACCAATTGGGAAATGAGAAGTTATGGCAATATTTCGTTTAATCCTGTTCTTTTGATTAAGACTTCTGAGAATAGAGATCTCATAAAGCTTATTGAAAATTCGGTTAAAGCCAGTAAATATTTGGATGAAGGAGATGATGACAATTATGATAGGATGTGCGAGGAGGCAAATAATTTTCTTGACTTAATTAATAGCCCTGATTGGTACGTGATTAATGACAAAAGTGAAATAATAAAAATTCTTTGTCCTATGTTTCATGAAAATAATGAAATCACCTGGCAAGATAAATAATATAAGCAAGTTGTGTGTTATTATGGAAAAATAGAAATCCCAAGAAAATAATGAAATCTCCAAAACCGAGTATAAATTATGAAGTTCAAAATTAAACATATTCTACTTCCATCCTTTCTGATATTTTGCTCTTTTGCAAAACTTCAAAACCAAAATATTAAAAATGATAAAACTGGATTTTCAGAAATCTGTTTAAAAATTAGCAGCGATTTTGAACCGGAAGATGAACTCGGATATATATATAATAACAAAACAATAAAGTTTATACGTTTACCCGAATTTAGTAAAGCATTAAAAGCTATTTCTAAATATGATTTGGATAAAAATGCAAAATATAAAATTGAACAAAGTAATTCCGGAAAAATCGAAAAAATAGTTTGGAAGAATATTACAAAAGGAAGCAAATTTATAAGTCTTGAAAAGTTAACTTTCAAAACTATAATTGAACAGAAATTTAGCGGAGGAATAGTTAGAAATGAGTTTACAATTATTGATTATCATATAACTAGAAATGAAAAACCAAAGAAAATTTATTTTAGAATTCTTCAAAATGATTTCGGAAAACTTACAATTGACAATGTTTTGTATACAGGACTTTTTGAAAGTAGATTATTAGGAATTGACGATGCTGAAGAAGAATTTGACATACTTTTGAATAAAAAAAACTGACTAATTATCGCAAAAAAAACATCATTACAAAAAACAAATATGACCAAAAGAGAAACCGATCTAAACGAAATAAAAAGACTTTTAGCTGAGAAAGATAGTGATGGAGTTTATGATAAAGCTTTTGGCTTTATTAATTTTTATACAGAAGACGAGGAGATTTTATTACTTCTTTGTCAAATATTTGAATCAGATTGGCACAAAGCTCATGAAGATATGGCTCGGGCATTTCAGGGTATTTCAAATCCAATAACTGCAGAAACCTTATTTAAAGTTACATTTTCGGATTTTGAAAATTACAACTGGAATGAAAATTATCCCATGCAAAGAAAGTGTGTCTGGGCACTTGCAGACATTGGAACTGATGAGGCTATAAACTATTTAAAACAAATAGAACAACAAGCTAATGAAACAATCGCGGCATTTGCAACAAAAAGATTGCTAAACTGGGAATCTGAACTAGGACGAAAAGGACCACTTTCTCAATTTGAGAATTCGTAAAGAAAAAAAGCAAAACGAAAAAAAATATACAATAATATTTCTTTCTCAAAGACGGAACATTAATACTGTGGGAATTGCGCGGGAATTTTTTAATAAATTTCCCGAAGGATTTTTTTGAAAAGCAAGGTTATATCTGTAAAGAAATTAAATTATAAAATGGCCATGCTCAACAGCAATCAAAAATAATAGCAGAGGTTTTGTATCACCAATTAACTATTCGATTCTTTGTCGTTTTGCATTTGTATATTTCGTTCCATCATAATACAATAAATTGTCCCACATTATATCAGTATCGGGTTTTGAATTTCTTGTCAATAGATAAGGAAGTCTATTTTTCATTACAGGTACAACCTGTAAATTATTAATGTTTTCGGGTTCTGTGCTTTTGTATAAAACTTTAAAATCTTCCCCTTTAAGTAAAACTATGTAGGCAGAATTCTCAGAATTAACTACTGATAGTATAGAGTCGCTTTTAGCAAAGAAAATATGTGTTCCGCTATTCTCAAGTCCAGAATAAGATTTAGGTACGTTGAGTTTAGTGAGTAGTTTTTGAGTTAATACAGTATCTTTTGTTATTTTATAATTTGCAGTTTCAAGGCTTTTCTCAGAATTACTAATAGCATAACAATTTTCTGATTTGATTTTCTTATCAGTCTTGTAAACAGCTATAAAACAAGGCGAAATATCTTGATTTAGATATTCTACACGAACAAAATCTGCGTTGCAAACAAATTTATTATTCTCGTCATAGATTGCAAGTTTTGAAAGTCCTCTTAAATCAAAATGTTTTGCCGATAAACTCGCCGGAAACCTGCTCCTGCTGTTCTCATCATCTTTGTAAATCAATGAGTCTGTCAGTTTTTCTAATTTATTATATTCTGGTGTGGTAATTTCGTCTTTATTGAAGTAAAGCTCAATGTAAGCTTCGTTTTTATTCGAAAAATAGAATTTGTTTATGAATCCCAGATAATGGATATTCTCATTTAATTCGGCTATTTTTTTTTCGTTCTTTAAAGGCTGATTTTTCAAACTGGCACTATTTGCTATGTTTGATTTCTCCCTGTTAGAACAACTAAAAGTTACTAAAGCAATTGTCAATACTATTAATATTCTCATTTATTTTTTGTCTTAAATAAGTGGCTAATATAAAAAACAATCCTTTCTAAGTTATTAATTGAATATTAATTTTCTACATGCTATTTGTACTTAAACGAGTTTTTATTTTAAGGATATGAATTACGTGTCGTAAAGTTTTTTCTATTTTAGCTAAAACATTCTCTTCCGACATATAATAAGAATGATAATATAGAAATTTATAATGCTATGGTTAATAAATCTCGCGCAAAGTCGCAAAGCCGCCAAGTTTATATACATATTTTCTTTGCGACTTCGCCTATTTTTTTTAGTCTTAATTGTCTAAAAAAAATTAACTTAATAACATTGGGCTATAGGACAATTTGAAAAAAAGCTAAAAATGAAAAAACACATAATAGTATTGATTTTGGCAACAATTGGACTTTCTTCCTGTAAGAAAGATAGTAAATCAACGCCAAATAGTGTTAATAAATTGACACTAGATTCAGCAAAAAAGAAACCATCAATTTATACCCAATATACATATACTGATTCTGTTGGTAAAAGTTTAATTATACAAAATAGCTTTCCAAAAGGCGGAACGAAATATACTGATCCTAATGGTGAAGTATATGTTTATGCTGTATTTTGGACTCGAATAAGTAACGAAACAAATAATCCTCTGGAATTGAAGATTAACTTTCCTTTAGATTCATACCAAATTCCGTCTTTACCTAATGAATACTTTAAAATAGTGGTTCCGTCCGAAACAATGACAGTTGACAAAGAAGCCTTGTTTAATTATGGTTTAAAAGATTTAGAATCTTTATTAGACAATAATATTCATAAATCGTCTTCGCTGAAAAGAACTATCAAGCCAAAAGAATCACATGGTTTTTATGTCGTATTGCTCTCTCCTATTAATGGTGCACATGGTACTTTGCGAACCGGATTTAGTCTAAAAGGGCAAAATCTTTTTTATAAAATTAATGATAAAGAAATTCCTTCCGGAAGCATTAATTTAACAAATTTGACGTTAAAGAAATAAACAGAAAGCCACGAAATATTGTACGGCATTTTATAAAAAACTCCGTTAAAAATCATCAGATATGAAGTTAAACCTTGTTATTACAACACTTTTTATTGTTTTTTCTAATTTCCTTTTTGGACAAAGTAATTTCTCAGACAATCCTTATGATGCTGTTTTTGAAACCAAAGATTCAAAAAACTTTTGGGAAGCATTTGACAAAATGGACCAATCAAAACAGAATCCATTTATGGATTATATGCAAAAAGGCTCTCCAGGTGTTAAAGGGTTTACTGAAAACAGAATAATCAATGCGGATTCTCTTTTTGTAGTTGTGAAGAAAAGAAAAGCAGATTATGAACTTTCCAGAAATGTTTTGGATGGTCTTTCTTCTAAGGAAAAGAGAATTAGAGCAATTTATAGTGCTTTAAAATATTGGTATCCAAAGGCAAAATTCCCTCCAGTTTATTTTGTTTATGGAAGGTTTAATTCCGGAGGAACTTCTTCTCCAGATGGAATTATTGTTGGAATTGAAAAGCTTAAAAATCTGGATGGCATTTCAGGTTTAATAGCACATGAACTTATTCATTATCAGCAAAACATAACAGGCAAAGATATGTTGTTGAAATGGTGTTTGCTTGAAGGCGGTGCAGATTTTGTTGGTGAACTTATTTCAGGAGAATCAATAAATCAGCTTTCATATAAATATGGAGACCAAAACAAGGATAAATTGTGTCAGGAATTTGTAACGAGATTAAAAAATGTGGATTATCAAGATTGGTTATATGGAACTTCCAAGAAAGATGACAGACCAAATGATTTAGGATATTGGATTGGTTATAAAATAATAGAATCTTATTTCAATAAACAAAAAGACAAACAAAAAGCAATTGAAGAAATATTGAATATAAAAGACCCGATGCAATTTTTAAAACAAAGTGGTTTTTTGGATGTATATATTGAAAAGTATCAAAAATCAAAAAAAGAAAATTATGATGAATTTTTCAAATAACAAAAACTTATAAAACAAAAACTCCTCAATTTCTTAAGGAGTTTTTTTATGGACTAATAAAAGATTATTTTCCTTTTATTATATTTTCAAGATATTCGACTTTCTCTTTTTCAGCCTGAACTAAACGTTCGTAAAGTCTTTTATTTTCCTCGTAAGATTCAACTAGCTTATCTAGAGGATTAAAAGTGCAATAGTTTCCTGTGTAAGTGTATATTGGTCCTTTGTTATCAGTAAAACTATTGAAATAATTAATTACGCCTTCTTCTGAAAAATTCTTAATAGCTTCCACGCTTACACCAAGAGCTTTTGCAATTTCCCCAAGTTTTGCATCTTCTATCGTTTCACTGTTTTCAATAGCAGATATAGCTTGCTGATTTGTTCCTAAAGCTTGCGCCAAAGCTTCTTGTTTCATGTCGCGAAGTTCACGAATACGGCTAATTTTTCGCCCTATGTGATTTGGTTTTAATAGTGTGCTCATAGTTCAAAGATATTTAAAATTTCTCAGAAATTTCGCATTTGGTAAAAAACAAGATTAAAATGTGTGATACATTTATATGAAAAAACTCCAAAATCAAATGACTTTGGAGTTTTTGGAAATTTGTGGATCTACAAAACTATTTACGAACCATTTCTTGAAGGATTTAAAGAAAATTTCAGCAAGACACATAATAAAAAAGCCCTGAAAACCAATCATTTTCAGGGCTTTTTTGATTCTTTATAATTTACTTATGTTATTTCAATTGAGTAGGATTTACTCTTGTTGGCGTATCTTTTCCACTAATAATCGAAGAAGAACTTAATGCAATTGATTTTATTATTTGGGTCATGTTATCAATATCTAAGGTTTCAAATTCATCATCGGCTGTGTGATACGTTAGCTCATTATCCATTTTTGAAGTAGAAATGGTATGAGCAGGAACTCCAAGCTTGGCTAATGTAGCGTTGTCTGAGCGGTAAAATAATTGTTGGTCCGGATAAGGATCTGAATAAAATGTAAAATTTGTTCCTGTTAAATTAGTTTGTAAAATCTGCCCCATATTCGACTTTTCGAAGCCTGTAATGTAAGCAGAGTTTTTACCCCATTTAGATTCTGTTCCTATCATTTCAATATTGAACATCGCAATCACTTTTTCTGGCGCAAGCTGTTTAGAAAAATATTTGGCTCCATAACCACCAATTTCCTCAGCTACAAATGTGGTAAAAATAATAGTACGCTCGTTGTTATTTTGTTTTTTAAAATATTTCGCAAGCATAATTACTGCTGTTGTTCCAGCGGCATCATCATTAGCACCATTATAAATAGAATCTGTTGCAGGATGCGGAGCCCCTTCTTCGGGAGAGCCTACTCCTAAATGATCATAATGTCCTGAAAAAATCACATACTCATTTGGTTTAGTTTTTCCGGGTAATATTCCAACAACATTATTCAGTGTTTTTTTGGAGATTATATTCGTTAATTCAACAGAAAAAGTGGTCGCTTCTATGCTACCAAAAACAAACATAATCGTATTGTTTCCAGGATTAGCATTTATTCGATCAATATGTTGAATATTCGGTAAAATTTTGTCAAATGAAGGATCAACAAATACCAAAAGATTTTTTGGACTTTTATAATATTCATTAAATTTCTCGCCAAAGTTATCCCCTTTATTGATTTTTACAATAGCAACATCACTTTTTTCAGTTAAAGAAACTTGAGGAAGGTATGAGAATGTTACAACTTGATTATTATTTATTTCTTTGCCATCAATAGTAATTTTTGAAGAAACTGCTTTAGAGGTAGTCATCGAAAATTCTTGTCTGTAATTCGTTGCCGCATTAAAACTTTTCAAACCAATTGCTGCAAACTCTGATTCTATAAAGGCTGAAGCTTTGTCAATACCGGGAGTAAAAGTTCTCCTGCCCTGCATATCATCAGCCGAAAGTATTTTTTCTATACGAGTTACTTCCTTGTTCGTAATAATTTTATCAATCGATTGTCCCTGTACATTAAAACATTGACTTAAAACAAACATACTTACAATAATTTTTTTCATATTTTACTTTTATAAATAGCATTTTAGTTAAACCAAAAGTACATTAATTATTTGCAAAACTTTGCGCTGGTAAAAGTTTTTAATTGAAAAAATGGATAACATTATTAAATTATAAATTACAATTACATCACTGAAAATGGAGATCGGCATAATCCTGACCTACTTCTCCTCCGCCCGCATGCTGGCTAAATACTTCAGATTATTTGTTATTGTAAACTTCTTTAAGTAAAAAAGGTTTCTCATCGAGAGAAATTTCAAGTCCTTCATCTGGGTTAATATTCCACTTAAACCACAAAAAAGCAAAATATTTTTCATAACATTTTGCTTTTTTTATTTATTATCAAATCCAAATAATTCGAAAAGCCATAAGCCTGCATTTTTTTGTATTTTTATTCCCAAAATAAAATTCTTAATATGCGATTCTATATCAATACAGAACATTTGAGGAATGAAATTGAATATCCTGGACGATATAAATCTCAAAATCTAATAAAAAGTTCAGGTCTGGTTTTTCTTACCCTTCTAACATTCCTTTTAGTATTCAAACCATTTGGTATTTATGATCCGGAACTTAAAATGCATTATTTCTTTATTTGTTTTTTACATGCCTTTGCTCCCGCGCTAATTCTATTTACTTATTTTAGAACACTGAATTATTTTAGAAAATTGAAAAATCATGCACAATGGACTTTGCTTAAAGAGTATATTCATATTGGAGTTCTACTAGTTTTTATTGGTACAACAAGCTTTTTAATGCGTGATGTGCTTTATACCAATCCCAACAACTGGTCATGGCATTATCTTTTTGAAGAAATTAGAAATTGTTTTGTGGCCGGTATCTTCTTTTATTTTTTTCTACGATTATCCAGTTTCTATTTTGAATCCAAAAAAGGTTCTCCATTTGTTCTTCAATTTATTCCACTGGCGGTTAAACCCGAAAAAACAGTCTTAATATCTAATCTTTTTATTAGCACGCAGGTAAAACAAGATGATTTTTTCCTGGATATGGATCAATTACTCTTTGCAAAAGCAGATGGCAATTACATCGAGTTAACAAAATCGAATGACCTTCAAATTACTACAGAAGTAAAAAGAATTTCCTTAACTCAATTTGAAACTCAAGTAACAGATTATCCGCACTTATTTAGATGTCATAGAACCTATTTAGTAAATATGTTTAAGATCGAACAAGTATCCGGAAACTCTCAAGGTTATGAATTATCATTTAAGGAAACTAGCATAAAAATTCCTGTTTCCAGAAAACAAATTGATAATTTTAATAACTGTTATCAAGAGCTTCGCAATAAACATATTGCATAAGCTTGTTGCTTATCACAAAAGCTAGTTATTAGTAACAAGCCTTGCTCTAACTGCTTTTTCTTGTTGTACGTTTGTCATCAATGATTCTAAAACAATTTATTATGCCATCTACAACTCTTAGCGTAAATCAGAATTCCGATTCCTCAAACAAATTATTGTACATAGATAATATAAAAGTTCTATTGACAATTTTGGTTGTACTCCATCACACTTTTATTGCTTACAGTTCTTCTGAAGGCTGGTATTACAATGAACAAACTAACCTTATGTCAGCGCGGATTCTCTCGACGATGTTCATCAGTATTAATCAATCTTTCTTCATGGGATATTTCTTCTTGTTGGCAGCTTACTTTACTGATTCTTCCTATTCTAAAAAAGGGGCTTCTAAGTTTATTAAAGACCGACTAATTCGATTGGGAATTCCTCTGTTATTCTATTGTTTCATTCTTACCCCATTTATTAGCTATTTGGTTTATTATTTTGCAAAAGAACATCATATCACTTATTTCGAATATCTAAACGGATATGACAATTGGATTGACTTAGGGGTAACTTGGTTTGTAGCTGCACTATTGCTTTTTACATTACTTTATGTAGCGGTAAAAAAAATATTCAAAATTAACTTCGACAAACCTGTGGCAGTACCTAACTCGAGTGCTATACTATTATTTGCAGCAGGATTAGGAATTATTAGTTTCTTGGTTAGAATAATATTTCCCGTTGGATGGATTCTTGAGCCAGTTGGATTTCAGCTTGGGCATTTTCCACAATATATTGCATTATTCATTATTGGATTACTGGCTTCAAAAAACAATTGGTTTGATCAACTTTCAGAAAAAACAGGTAGACAGCTCAAAAGATCTGCTTGGTTATGTCTATTGTTTTTTCCAGTATTTCTTATTGTGAAATTTAAACTGAACACACCTTCTTCTTGGTTTTCCGGCGGTTTTCACTGGCAAGCATTATTATACGCCCTATGGGAACAATGGATTGGTATTTCTATTCTAACAACGCTTTTAATTAAAGGTAAAAGAAATTGGAATAATACCTCAGAATTGCTTGCCAAAGCATCTCGCAGTAGTTTTGCCGTTTACATTTTTCATCCGTTAGTTATAGTAGGTTTCACATTAAGCGTGAGAAATTGGGATATTGAGCCCGTAGTAAAACTTTTGGTTATGATTCCTTTAATAGTGTTAGGCAGTTTTTTACTTGGTTTACTAGTTTTATTGATCCCAGGAGTTAAGAAAATTCTTTAATATATCCTTTAAGTGATGAAATTGTAATTTGAAATTTTACTCAGAATCTGGGTCAACACAAAAACCTGTGGAGAAACATAAAACATTTTGTATTGTAAATAATTTTAACGCAAAGCACACTAAGACTAAATTTTACTTTACGCATAGAAAACACAAAGTTCACAAAGCTGCATCGATACAAAGCTTTGCAAAACTTTGTGTTTTTTAAACATACTATTAGATAAAATCTTTGCGGTAAAATTCATTCCTATATTATTTTTGCATTGATTCCGAATCTTAAAATCTTCTAACAAAAGGTTTGAAAGGAGTTCACAAGAAAAAAAAACTCCAAAATCAAATGACTTTGGAGTTTTTTAGATTCTGTGGGCGATGAGGGGTTCGAACCCCCGACCCCCTCGGTGTAAACGAGGTGCTCTGAACCAGCTGAGCTAATCGCCCTATTTTATTAGGTTGCTATCGTTTCATGATTGCGAGTGCAAATATACAGTTAGATTTTGTAATTGCAAGGATATTATGAAAAAAAATAAAAATAATTTTATGCAACGGTACTTACCAGTCTTGCAAAGATTTAAGAGATTAGATATTCTTGAGTTACATCAAAAAAGATTATTTGAGATTTAATTTTCTTTTTTGAGACAACAAAAATAGAAGCAATCCTGGGATGATCCCAATAAAAATTCATAAAATTGCTTTATAACCATAAAAAAACTCCAAAATCAAATGACTTTGGAGGTATTTTAAAAATCTGTGGGCGATGATAGCCTGTTCCGATTTTTCATCGGAAGGTTCGAACCCCCGACCACTTCCGATGAAAAATCGGAATGCTCTGAATCAGCTGAGCTAATTATTTATTTTTAATTAATTCTTGAATTTTTATTCTGCTTTTCCATGCTTTAATTTGTAATTCTCTTTTATGTGCCAGTTCTTTTGTTTCATAATTTTCGGTATAAACTACTTTCCAGTCATTTACATTTCCTATAAAACCTTTGCTTTTTTGATTATGACGAAGAAGTCTTTCTTCTAAATTAGAAGTAAATCCAATATAGAATCTATTCTTGCTTTCGCTAAATAAGATGTAAACA
>NZ_RCZH01000012.1 GCF_006438875.1 Flavobacterium pectinovorum | reverse complement strand
GAAAGTTTTTTGTTGCTTTTGGGGTTTTGCTTGTTTTACGGGGGGTTGCCGCTAAGGCACTAAGACGCAAAGACTCATTTTGCTGGTGTTTTGGTTAATCGCGCAATCCCGATCCCGAAACTTCGGGACGGGAGCGAAGGCGCAGAGTTTTGGTTTTGCGGTGATTTTATCCCGGAAATTCTTCTGGAAACTGCTGCCCTAGCCCCGATAGTAACGAAAATCCTTTTGCTTTTTCCTTTAAAAAGCAAAAGATTGTAGTGGATAGCGGGAAATAGCTCCTGATCTTATTCAAATTCCATGTCTGAAATCCCAAATCCCAAATCATACCTATATAGTAAACCCGACAGGCTTTCAAAATCTGTTGGGTTTGGCGGCTGAAAAACACTCCTTATATATAGGTATAAAAAATAACCCGGCAGACTTTGAAAATCTGTTGGACTGGATAAAGAAGCGCTCCTGCCTATATGGCACGATTTTCTCCTTATATATAAAGGATAATAGTTACCTGCATTATCCTGATATAAATTCTTCCTATATATTATAGTATAAACATGAATATATGTATTGTATGTATTTTTGTAATGCCTTATATTTGCATTCACAAAATTATAAACAATGATTAAGATTACTTTACCCGACGGGTCAATTAGAGAGTTTGCTTCGGGCGTAACTCCGATGGAGGTTGCTAAGAGCATTAGTGAAGGATTTGCAAGAAACGTGATTTCGGCATCTTTTAATGGTACAACAATTGAAACCGAAACTCCATTGACGACCGACGGTAGTCTTATTTTATATACTTGGAACGATGCAGAAGGTAAAAAAGCTTTTTGGCATTCGACTTCGCACGTCATGGCGCAAGCGCTTGAGGAATTATATCCTGGAATTAAACTAACTCTTGGACCTGCGATTTCTAACGGTTTCTATTATGATGTTGATTTTGAAGACCAAAAAATCACTGATGCTGATTTTAAAAAGATCGAAGATCGTGTTCTTGAGATTTCAAGAGGTAAGCATGAATTTAAAATGCGTCCGGTTAGCAAAGCTGATGCTTTAGAAATGTACAAAGATAACGTTTACAAGACTGAGTTAATCTCAAATCTTGAAGACGGAACTATTACTTTTTGTGACCATGCTACTTTTACTGATTTATGCCGTGGTGGACATATTCCGAATACCGGAATCATCAAGGCTTTTAAAATCATGAGTGTAGCGGGTGCTTACTGGAGAGGTGATGAGAAAAACAAACAGTTGACTCGTGTTTACGGAACTTCTTTTCCTAAACAGAAAGATTTGACTGAGTATCTTGAACTTCTTGAGGAAGCAAAACGTCGCGATCACCGTAAATTAGGAAAGGAACTTGAATTATTTGCTTTCTCTCAAAAAGTTGGTGCTGGTTTACCTTTATGGTTACCTAAAGGCGCTGCGCTTAGAGATCGTTTAGAACAATTTTTAAAGAAAGCTCAGAAGAAAGCCGGATACGAACAAGTGGTTACTCCACATATTGGTCAGAAAGAACTGTATGTAACTTCTGGTCACTATGCAAAATATGGTGCTGATAGTTTTCAACCAATCAGCACTCCAGCCGAAGGTGAAGAGTTTTTATTGAAACCAATGAACTGTCCTCACCACTGTGAGATCTATAATGTAAGACCTTGGTCTTATAAAGATTTACCGAAGCGTTACGCTGAATTTGGTACTGTATATAGATATGAGCAGTCTGGTGAATTGCATGGTTTAACTCGCGTAAGAGGATTTACTCAGGATGATGCACATATTTTTTGTACTCCGGAGCAATTAGACGAAGAGTTTAAAAAAGTTATTGACCTGGTACTTTATGTATTTGGTTCATTAGGTTTTGAAAACTTTACGGCTCAAATTTCGTTAAGAGATAAAGAAAACAGAGATAAATACATTGGTTCTGATGAAAATTGGGAGAAAGCTGAAAATGCAATTATCAATGCTGCGGCTGATAAAGGACTAAATACTGTAGTAGAATATGGCGAGGCTGCTTTTTATGGTCCGAAGCTTGACTTTATGGTTAAAGATGCTTTGGGCAGACAATGGCAATTAGGAACTATTCAAGTGGATTATAACCTTCCTGAACGTTTTGAATTAACATATAAAGGTGCTGATAATGAATTACATCGCCCTGTTATGATTCACAGAGCTCCTTTTGGATCAATGGAACGCTTTATAGCAATTTTACTTGAGCACACTGCAGGAAATTTCCCACTTTGGCTTATACCGGAACAGGCTATAATCTTGTCTTTGAGCGAGAAATACGAAATATATGCTAAAAAAGTTTTAGATTTGCTAGAAAATCACGAAATTCGCGCCCTAATTGACAACCGAAGCGAGACTATTGGTAAGAAAATTAGAGATGCTGAAATGCAGAAAATACCGTTTATGCTTATCGTAGGTGAGGAAGAGGAGAAAAACGGAACGATTTCAATCCGTCGTCACGGTCAAGAAGGAAAAGGGAATATTACAGTTACAATTGATGAATTTGTCGCTATTGTAAACGAAGAAATAAAAAAGACATTAAAAGTTTTTACAGTTTAACTTAAATTATAAAGTCATAGCAATAAGAAGCAACAGAGGTTACCAACCTCGAGTAGAAAAAAAGGATGCCCACAGAATAAATAACCTTATTCGTGGTGTACAAGAAGTAAGATTAGTTGGCGAGAACATCGAACCTGGTGTATTTAAGCTTGCTGAAGCTTTACGATTAGCGGATCAATTTGAATTGGATTTGGTTGAGATTTCGCCAAACGCTGAACCGCCAGTTTGTAAAATCATGGATTACAAGAAATTTGTTTACGAACAAAAGAAACGTGATAAGGTTTTAAAAGCTAAGTCTACGCAAGTTGTAGTAAAAGAAATTCGTTTTGGTCCTCAGACAGATGAGCATGATTATGAGTTTAAAAGAAAGAATGCAGAGAAGTTCCTGAAAGAAGGTGCTAAACTAAAAGCATTCGTTTTCTTTAAAGGACGTTCTATCATCTATAAAGATCAAGGACAGATTTTATTACTACGTTTGGCTACAGATCTGGAAGAACATGGTAAAGTTGAGGCAATGCCCGTTTTAGAAGGAAAGAGAATGATTATGTTCATTGCTCCGAAGAAAAAGAAATAGTGTTCAGTTTACAGTTTCAGTATTCAGTTTTAGAACCTGAAACTGTAAACTTGAAACAAAGAAATAAGTAAGTAAGAATAAATTAAAACACTAGGAAAAATGCCTAAAATGAAAACAAAATCTAGCGCCAAGAAACGTTTCAAAGTTACTGGTTCTGGAAAGATTAAAAGAAAGCATGCTTTTAAAAGTCACATCTTGACTAAAAAATCTAAAAAACGTAAATTAGCTTTGACACACTCAGCGTTAGTTCACAAAACAGATATGAAAAGCATCAAACAACAATTAAGAATTATCTAATAATTCTTTAGGTTAAAAATTATTTATATAACCTTGGAGTATGGCTTTTAAGTTCCTTTGATTTAATTCAGGACGCCTGCTACAAAAACACATTAAAATTATGCCAAGAGCAGTAAATTCAGTTGCCAAAAGAGCAAGAAGAAAAAAAATAATGAAGCAAGCCAAAGGTTTCTTTGGTAGACGTAAAAACGTTTGGACAGTTGCTAAGAATGCAGTAGAGAAAGCAATGTGCTACGCTTACCGCGATAGAAAACAAAACAAAAGAAATTTCCGTGCTTTATGGATTCAACGTATCAACGCTGGAGCTAGATTGGAAGGAATCTCTTATTCTCAATTCATGGGAAAAGTAAAAGCTAACGGAATCGAATTGAACCGTAAAGTTCTTGCAGATTTAGCGATGAATCACCCTGAAGCTTTCAAAGCAATACTTAATAAAGTAAAATAAACGTTTTATAAACTCAATTTAGATTACTTACTTATCATAGAAAAACCATTCGTTAACGCGAATGGTTTTTTGCTTTATAGATATTTCTAAAATTCCAACTTTTACAAATTGAATATAAAAGGTACATTTGTATATAATCTAGTATCTTCAAATGTTTACATCTCTTTTTCAACATATAGAAAAATTTATAATTCTCGAACCTTCGGAGATCGATATTCTTAAATCGTGCTTAGGTTTATCTACAATCAAAAAGAAGACACTTGTACTGCAGGAAGGCCAGGTTTGTAATACAATGTATTTTATTATCAAAGGGTGTATGCGACAATACATAATCAATTCTAAAGGAAGTGAACAAACTCTTCAGTTTGGGATTGAAAACTGGTGGATTACTGATTATTTAAGTTATCATAATCATACTCCTTCCCATTTTTATATTCAGGCTATTGAGAACTGCGAAGTCATTGCTATAGAAAAACCTATTCTGGAATCTCTTTTAATTCAGATTCCGAAACTAGAGCGCTACTTTCGAATCGTTTCTCAAAAATCCTTTGGTGCTGCTCAGATGCGCATTAAATTTCTGTTTACGATGTCGGCAGAAGAAAGATATCATCATTTTAATGATATGAATCCTGAATTTGTACAACGTGTTCCCCAATACATGCTTGCCTCCTATCTCGATTTTTCTGCTGAATTCATGAGTAAAATTAGAGCAGGAAAGATATAAATCGTATTTCTTGAAGTACTTCAAGTTTTTTAATGTGGATATACCTGACCTTTGTATCAAACATTAAAAAATAAGAAAAATGAAATCAAGAATCGTTATCCCAACAGTTGCTCCAGAAGCTTATCAAGCGTTAATGAATTTAGAAAAATACATTTCAACTACTTCCTTAACACCTGTACATAAAGAATTAATTAAAATTCGTGCCTCACAAATAAATGGCTGTGCTTATTGTATCAACATGCATACTATTGACGGCAGAAAACATGGTATAACTGAGCAAAAAATCTATTTGCTAAATGCATGGCGTGAAGCGGATGTTTACACTGAGGAAGAAAAAGCAATCTTAGCTTTGACTGAACAAGTTACTCTAATCAGTAATCATGTTTCTGATGAAGTTTATCAAAATGCTGCAAATCTATTTGATGAAAAATACCTTGCCGAAATCATTCTTTTGATTATCACTATTAATTCGTGGAACAGATTGGCAATAACTACAGGAATGAGAGCGGTCTAATATGACACATGACCTATAGCTAAATTCACAAGAAAACCCTCCATCACAAGGGTTTTTCTTGTATATACATCTAAACGAGCGCAAGACACGAAAAAAAAAGACAAACTCACAAAATACCGTATTTATACTCTTTTTTAAAAACTAAAAATCTTTATTTTTGGCGCATGATACCACAGAGATTGCGCACACTCCTCTTTATACTTTTTTCGTTTCTATTTTTTTTCTCCTGTCAAAGAAAGGATTGCAAAATATCAAAATCTAAAAACACAAAAGCCGAAGTTAAAAAACTAATTTCTATTGCAGATTATTTATTTTACAATAATGATAAATTAGATAGTGCTTTTTACTATTATAATAAGGCAAAATTTATTTGCAATCCAATAACTGATGCAGACAATTATGTGAGTACATTAAACCGTATGGCAGAGATCCAGCAAGTTCATGGAGATTATGCCGGAAGCGAAACTACGATAAGTGAAGCTCTTCCGTATTTGAAATATGTAAAAAAGGCTCCTCAAATATGGAATTCTTATATTATTCAAAGCATTAACTACTTAAATACCTACGACTATAAAAATGCATTATTGTACAATCAAAAAGCTTTAAAAGTAGCAACAGAAGAATGGCGCAAGCTTGCTGCAAAAAATAATATTGCGGTTATATTTATGGAAGAAGGAAAATATAAGGAATCACTTCAAATTTTTCTTTCATTAATAACAAAAAAAGAAGTAGTAAATGATTATCTATTCCAAGGTAAAGCTTTAGACAATATTGGCTTTTGCTATTTCAAAACAAATAATCCCACAAGAGCCCTTGAGTATTTTAACAAAAGTCTACAATTAAGAACAACGAGGAACAAACCCTTTGATTTAGGAAAAAGTTACATGCATTTTGCAAAATTCTACGAAAAAAGCAATCCTTCTTTAGCAAAAAAATATATGCTTTTCAGCTATGAGAAATTTACTTGTATAAATAATGTTGATGAAAGACTCTCTTTATTAAAATTAATAATCACAAATAGCTCCAATAAAGAACTAAAAAAATACGCTATAATTTATGTGAATCTAACCGATAGCGTTTTTGAAATAAGACAAAAAGCAAAAAATCAATTTGCAAGAATTAAATATGACTCTAAAAAAGAAAAAGATGAAAATTTAAAACTGAAGACGCATAAGGTAGAAAATGAATTACAATTAGAAAGACAAAAAAACAGAAACATTATCTCTTATATCATTATCGTATTAAGCATTAGCTTAATTATAGTGCTTTATTTCTATTTGACTTCCAGAGGCAATCGGGAAAAAATTGAAGCAACATACAAAAGTGAAACGCGCATCGCAAAAAAATTACATGATGAACTTGCTAATGATATATATCATACTATGGTTTTTGCCGAAAGCAAAAACCTCTCCTTACCCGAAAACAAAGAGCAATTACTGAATAATCTGGATATTATATACTCAAGAACAAGAGATATTTCTACGGAAAATAATCTTAATATAACTTCAGAAAAATACACTTTCTATTTAGAAGAAATGATTTCCGGTTTTAATACTTCCAATATTAATCTAGTCTTAAATGGAATTGAAGCTATACCCTGGAATGAAATCGAAAAAAATAAAAAAGTAACTGTTTATAGAGTATTGCAAGAATTACTTGTAAATATGAAGAAATACAGCAATGCTACTTTAGTTGGTATTACTTTTAAAAAAACAGATAACGATATAATTGTGATTTACACCGATAACGGAAAAGGTATTGACCTTAATACAATAAATTTTAAAAATGGACTGCATAACGTTGAAAACAGGATTATAGCAATCAAAGGTATAATTGATATTGATTCTGCTCCAGATAAAGGGTTTAAAGTTTTTTTTAAATTCCCTATTTAGTCATGGAAAAACAATTTAATCTTATTCCTAACAAAACCATTTTAAAATATCTCTTAATAATACAATTTCTATTATTAGGAGGTTCGCTGTTATTGTTTCAATCTTATAAAAATGAAAACCCGCTAAAACTTAGAAAAAAGAATCATACCATAGAAATAAAAAGACTTACAGATATTGCAGATATCTATTTTGATACAAACAAAAAAGATAGCGCCATATACTTTTTCAACAAAGCTAAAAAACTATGTGACCCTAAAATAAACACTATAGATTATGTCTATGCATTATCTTGTATTGCTGAGCTTCAGTTAGAGCAAGGAAATTATATTGCCTGTGAAGCAAATGCTACCGAAGCATTGCCTTATTTAAAATATATCAAAAACCCAAGATATTCATGGATCATATACAATATATTAGGCAATAATTACGCAAACAACTATGATAATAGTAATGCTATTTTATACCTTAAAAAAGCATTAGCTTTAAAGAGTAGTGCCTGGAGAAAATATATCACGTTAAATAATTTAGCCGCTATATATATGGATGAAAAGAAATATAAAGACGCTATGGATATATTTAATATACTGGCGTCACAAAAAAACATTTCAAAATATGATGCAATTAATCACAATAATTATTCTTTCGTAATAAACAATTTAGGATTTTGTCACTATAAACTGGGAAATTCAAAAAAAGCATTAAACTATTTTTACGAAGCATTAAAGATTCGATTAAAACCAGAAACTCAAGAAGGATTGATTACTACCTATAAATATCTCTCGATCTTTTTTGAAAAGACCAACCCACATTTATCCCGGGAATATGCCAAAAAGGCTTATGTTCATGCCTTAAAAATAGATAATGCAATTGATAAGATCGAAACATTAGGATTATTGATTAAACATAGCGAAGGTCATGAATTAAAACAACACACTTTATCCTACTTAAAACTTGTTGACAGTATTACTATTGCGAGGCAAACTGCAAAAAACCAATTTACTAATATTCAATATAATTCAAAAAAAGACAAAGAAGAAAATCTAAAACTTAAAACCCAAAAGGCTGAAAACAAACTTCAACTAGAAAGGCAAAAAGAACGAATTATCATTGCGTACATCATAATTGTATTCATTCTGGGATTGGTTGGATTTCAATATTTTCATTTTAAAGGAAAAGGGAAAAAAGAAAAAGATGAGGCAGTTTTTAAAAGTGAGCTTCGAATATCTAAAAAATTAAATGACGAACTCGCCAATGATGTTTACCAAACAATGGCTTTTGCAGAAAACAGAGATTTAAAGTTAATCGAAAACAAAGAACATCTTCTAAACAATTTAGAGAATATATATTTACGAACCAGAAACATCTCGAAGGAAAATAGCAAAATAACAACTGATAATAATTATGTTTCTGCACTAAAAGAAATGATTGCCGAGTTTAAGACTCCAAAAATTAATATTTTACTAAATGGTTTTGATGGTGTTTTTTGGGATAAGGTCGAAAAAAACAAGAAGATCATCTTATATCGTGTTTTACAAGAACTGTTTTTAAACATGAAGAAACATAGTCAGGCAACATTAGTGAGCATTACCTTCAAAATAAAAGAAAAAAATATAGTCGTTACTTACAATGATAACGGCACTGGAATCAGTAAAAATGATTTAATTTTAAAAAATGGATTACAAAATGTGGAAAACCGTATTAAAACTATAAATGGAACTGTTATTTTTGACCTCGATTATGAAAAAGGTTTTAAATTAAGTTTCACTTTACCCCTTTAAACAAAATATAATATGTTCAAAAAAGTTTTAGTTGCCGAAGATTTAGATAGTATTAGTATAGCAGTGATACAAGTACTTGAAGACCTTAATATCCCAACAATTCACCATGTGAAGTATTGTGACGATGGCTTATTAAAAGTAAAAAAAGCATTAGTAGAAAACGAACCATACGATTTAGTTATAAGCGATTTGTCTTTTAAGACAGATCATAGAAAGACTCAACTCAATAATGGTGAAGATTTAATAAAAGCTATAAACGATGTTCAGCCTCAATTAAAAAAAATAGTTTTCTCGATTGAAGATAAATCTTATCGAATAAAATCTCTTTTTAACGACTTTGGTATTAATGCTTACGTTTCTAAAGGCAGAAATAGTATGGAAGAGCTGAGAAAAGCAATTGAAGGAACTTTTAGAAACGAAGAAAAAATCCTTTCTTCTGATTTATCTTTTAGTTTTAACGATAAAGCTCTGATCGAAATTGAATCATACGACATATCAATTCTACAACTTTTGTCACAAGGATACATTTTAGAACATATCTCAAACGAATTTAAAGCTACTTGTATAACTCCAAATGGGACAAGTAGTATCGAAAAAAGAATTAATAAGCTTAAAATTTATTTTAAAGCCAATAATAATGTTCATTTAATCGCAATTGCTAAAGATTTTGGTTTAGTTTAAATTTTCTTGTTTTTTACGGAATCACGTAAGGAAATGCTTTTTTATAGCCATAGATTTGTAATGAATCTATTAACTAACCGATGAAACCTAGATATAGAATTAATTTTGTCTCAAAAATTAATACAACCAAAAACAAAATCATTATGAAAACCATGCTTCTTTGTCTTTTACTTTCAATGAGTTTTGCTTTCATTTCAGAAAAAACGGGATGGATTGAAGTAGATTGGAAGATTATATTTATTCCGGCCCTTCTTGTTTTACAGATTATAATTATTAGTACCGCTTTAAAAAACAGATATAAAAAAGAATAAGGCTATTTTAATTTTACTTTTTTAAAACACAAGAATTCAAATATTAGAATAAAAGAACTTATCGTCAAATTTTGAAATGCTTATATTTGATTTTTTAAAATTCTGCATGAAAAACACTCTTAGCTTTATTCTTTTATTTTTTTACTTATTCTCTTTTTCACAAACTAAAATTCTTTCCTGGAATTTAGAAAACTTTGGTAAATCAAAATCCGAATCTGAATTAAATTTTATAGCCAATACTATTAACAATTATGACATTATTGCAATTCAGGAAGTCGTTGCCGGTTATGGTGGCGCTCAGGCAATTGCAAAACTCACAGGAATTCTAAACGAAAAAGGGGCGAAATGGGATTATAGCATTAGTGATCCAACAAGCAGCAGCAGTTATAAACGAGAACGTTATGCTTTTATCTGGAAAACTTCTAAAATAAAGCTGAAAGGAAATACATGGCTGGAGAAAAAATATAATTTAGAAATTGATCGGGAACCTTACTTTGCTACTTTCGAAATTGATAAAAGAACAATAACATTGGTCAGTTTTCATGCTATTACTAAAAGTAAACAACCAGAAACAGAAATTAAGTATTTTAAATTCTTACCTGCGGAATATCCAAACTTAAATTTAGTTTTTCTTGGAGATTTTAATTGCCCTCAATCCCATACTGTTTTTAATCCGTTAAAAAATATGGGATATAACCCTATTTTACAAAATCAAAAAACCACATTAAAACAGAAATGTAATGCCGATACTTGTTTAGCTTCTGAATTTGACAATATATTCTATAAGGCTCAGTCTGTAAAATATATTAATTCAGGTATCATTTCATTTCATAAAAAATTCACTTCCTTAAAGGAAGCCCGAAAAATATCAGATCACATTCCAATATGGTTTGAATTTTCTTTGAATTAAATTATGTTTTTTGCTTTTTCTTTCTTGCAGCCGGAAACAAAACATTGTTAAGAATTAATCTGTAACCTGGAGAATTTGGATGCAAATCTAAAACTGTTGGCGGATCTCCAACCTGATGTTGAAAATCTTCAGGATCATGGCCACCAAAAAAAGTAAACATTCCTTTTCCTTTTTCACCATGAATATATCTCGATTCACCATTTAGCTCGCAAGTCCCCATAACCAAAACATTTGATTTTATTAATGCTGTATCAAATGATGTTGTTTGTCCCATAAATCCTTTCACTAATTGCGTGTGATTCTGACATAACATACTTGGGATTGGATCCCATTTCGCTGAAAATTCCATTAAGGTAAAATAATCTTTTTCAACAGGAATTCTTCGCTTTGTAGTCATGTCAATATCTGAGAATTCATAAACTTCCGGTCTTCTTTCTAAGACAAAATCTTTAAAAGCAAACGAATTTGAATAATTTAATTTTGACTGATAATTTGAATCACTTGCGTCACCATCAAACATAGCTTCGCAAATATCAACTCCATCAGCAGCTAAGGCAATATCAAAACTGTCTGTTGCGGAACACATGGCAAACATAAAACCTCCTCCAATAACAAAATCTCTAATTTTTTTTGCAACGGCACTTTTTTCCTGTGATACTTTGGCATAACCAAGTTTCGTTGCCAGAGCTTCGGCATCCTTTTTTTGATCGATATACCAGGGTGTATTTTTGTAAGCGGCATAAAACTTACCATATTGTCCGGTAAAATCTTCATGATGCAAGTGTAGCCAATCATAAAGTAATAACTGATCGCTTAATACTTCTTCGTCATAAATTGGTGTGAAAGGAATTTCGGCATAAGTCAATACTAAGGTTACAGCATCATCCCAAGGTTGTTTTCCTTTGGGAGTATAAACGGCAATTTTTGGTGCTTTTTCGAGAATAACAGATTCCATATTTTGTGATGGACTAGAGATTTCTTCTAAAATTGAAGCCTCCTCACTATCTGAAAGAATCTCAAAACTAACACCGCGTATCTGACATTCTTTTCTAATTTCGGCAACATCGGGTAATAGAAATGATCCTCCTCTATAATTGAGCAGCCAACTTGCTTTATAATCTTTACTTAAACACCAATAGGTAATTCCGTATGCTTTTAGATGGTTTTGCTGAGTTGTTTCGTCCATCGGTAATAAGATAAACGAAGCTTTTGCCGTAAATGAAAATAGAAATATGAATATATAAACTAAACTCTTATTCATTAGAAAATTATTTTAGTAAAGATATAAAGGAAGCGCCAAAAAACACAATAGATATCCAGTTTTATAGTGGACGTAAACGTTAAATACAAAATCAAATAAATGATAGTTATATTAAGTTACAAAAACAGGTAAAAACACGTGGACTAGCAAAACTTTTTCTAACTAAATTTGCTATCCCGAATCATCAAACTAATCAATGAAAAAACCAGAACAATGAAGTTTAATGATAGTAATAACCACCCTAAGGGATTAAATGTGATGCAGAAAATAGGTCTATGTTTACTAGTAGTGACAATTGTTTTATACTATGTTTTATCAATTCAATTTCTAGCCAGTTAAAATTAAAGTGTGAGATCTGCTATTTCGTTTTGAATTGCATAAACGACTAAACCAGCTATGTTTCGAGATTCAGTTTTAAGTAATAAATTATTGCGATGTCCTTCGACTGTTCTTGGACTTAAGTAAAGATGATCTGCAATTTCAGAAGTTGTTTTTTGCTGACAGATAAGCTGCAGGATTTCTATTTCGCGGGGCGAAAGAAAACTCGTTTCTAAATTGCCTTTTGTATTTTTAGAAGAAACTATTGTTTCCTGGATTGTTTTTAAAACGTTTTCATTATAATGAAAACCTTTTCTATGAACCTCATTAATAGTTCGTATTAAATCTTTGGGTGTTGTATTCTTTATCAAATAGGCGACAGCTCCAACCTGAATCATATTGGCAATAAATGATTTGGTATCATAACTTGTCAAAGCAATTATTTTAATATCGGGAAATAATTTCCTAATTATCTTTGTCGCTTCAACGCCATTTAATACCGGCATTTTTAAATCCATTACAATTATATCCGGTTTTGTTTCGATCTCTTGTAGTTGAGAAATAAGATCTTCTCCGTTTGATGCTTCAAAAACGATTTCGATATTATCTTCTCTTTGCAACAAAAAAGAAATCCCTTTACGGAATAAAACTTCGTCATCGACTAAAGCAATTTTAATAGCGGCACTCATTTTTTTTGTTTTTGGTCGTTTGGTCTGCCGAAATTACAAAATATGAACCAAAAAAATACGTAATACCGTATTATATTGTGTCAAAAAACTATTTATTATTCGATTATAAGTTAAAAACTAAAAATTATGACTATTTCTTTACCAACTTCAGAGTTTATTTTGATTGCTTGGTTTAAAAACGAAATGTGGCCATCAATATTCTTCATAGCCAGACCTTTTTTGATTTTCAGTACTTTTTCTCGAGAAATAGAAAACAGTACCTAAAGAAGTCCCGTTAATAAAAAAGGATTGCTGCTAAAATATAGCCGTTTTTATGATTTCGAATTCCAGAATTGTCTTTGGAATCTTATAAACCTGAAGCTTTGTTTTTTAATTTATTATTCACCAATCAAGTATATTGGAATTAGTCTTGTTAAAAACATCTACAATAAACAAATCTCTACCAAAACATATATTTTGATAGAGATCTTTATTGATTTTGATTTACAAAACTATATGTTATTCAGAAGCAGCCGGGTCACCGTTAGGCGGACAAGGACGAGTAGCATCATAAACTTCCTGACTATCTGCGGTTTTACCTGTTGAAGACAATCCTTTTTTAATTGCATTATTTTTGTCTAATCCAATCAAAATAGTGGTTACTTTTCCTATTGGATTAAGTCCTAAAAACAAACCAATATTTGCTGTATTTTTGTTTTTTAGCATATCTGTAATAACAGCAGCTTCCAGACTATAATGTTTAAAACGAGCACCTTCATAAGAAAGCACTTCATCCAGATCAGTCACAGTCTTCAATTTCCTTTGCCATTCATTAATACCATTAAGCGCAATGTCAGGCGAAATTAAGTGTGCATTTAGCAGGGCTGTTCCTTTATTTGTTTTATTATTTGACATTCTTAGTGCAGAAAATTTATCCGCAGTAGAAGTTTCTTTAAGAATTTCAGAATCAACACTTGCAAATTCTTTTCCTGACCTGTCAACTCCAATAACTTTAATTTGCAAAGTATTATCACGGTAACCTAAAACAAACTGAACGAATTCTACATTTGGTGTTTCTACCAATTTAGACATTTCATCACTTGGAATAGAGATTTATTAATTGTGGTAAATCTTAAAATATCAAATTAATCAATAAGGAGGAGAAGGACGCGTCCCATCATATACATCACCATTATCACCATCTTTACCTGTTGAAGACACTTTCTTTATTGAATTGTTTTGATCTAAACCTATCAAAATAGTAGTTACTTTTCCAATAGGATTAAGTCCTAAAAACAAACCAATATTTGCTGTGTTTTTATTTTTAAGCATATCAACAATAATAGCAGCTTCGATACTATAATGATTAAAACGGGCACCCTTATAAGATAGCACGTCATCTAAATCAGAAACTGTATTCAGTTTTTCCTGCCACGCAGTAATACCATCGATCGCGTCTTTAGGAAATAATAAATGCTCATTTAAAAGTGCTGTTCCTTTATCTGTTTTCTTATTTGACGTCGCTAATGCCGAAAATTTATCGGTGCCAGAAGTTTCTTTAAGAATTTTAGAATCAACGCTTGCAAATTCTTTTCCAGCTTTATTAACTCCTACAACTTTAATTTGTAAAGTATTATTACTATAACCTAGTACAAATTGAACAAATTCTACATTTGGTGTTTCTACCAATTTAGAAATTAGAGCTGTTGGAAATAAATATGCTGTAACTTCCTTTTGAGAATCGGCGAATTTTGCATCCAGCTTTGCTGTTTGCCAATTCTCCTGCTCCACTTTTGAAACTATGGAAGTATCCTCTTGTGAGTTCTCTTTTTGACAAGAGAACATTAAAAGCGCTATCAAAGATGCACCTAATAAACTTGTTTTTTTCATTATTAGTAGTAATTAGTTAAACGTAATGGTTACTGAGTAATCCTAAAATTCAAAGTAAAATCTTCACTAAAAAATTATAACAATTCAGGAGCAGGATCTCCATAAGGAGGGCAAGGACGTGACCCATCGTACACATCATTAGTGCTCGCTTCTTTACTTGTTAATGATATTTTCTTCATTGAATTATTTTTATCCAATCCTATCAAAATAGTCGTTACTTTCCCAATAGGATTAAGCCCTAAAAACAAGCCAATATTTGCTGTATTTTTATTTTTAAGCAGATCCGTAATAATAGCAGCTTCTAAAGAATAATGCTTAAAACGAGCACCTTCATAAGATAGCACGTCATCTAAATCAGAAATCTTGTTCAGTTTTTCCTGCCATGCAGTGATACCATCGAGCGCATCTTTAGGAAATAATAAATGATTATTTAAAATTGCTGTTCCTTTATTTGTTTTGCGATTTGACGTTTTTAATACAGACAATTTATCTGTGTCCGAAGTTTCTCTAAGAATATTAGAATCAACACTAGTCAATTCTTTTCCTGTTTTATCAACTCCAATAACCTTAATTTGTAAAGTATTGTCACTGTAACCTAAAACAAACTGAACAAATTCTACATTTGGTGTTTCTACCAATTTAGACATTTGAGCTGTTGGAAATAAATAAGCGGTTATCTGTTTTTGAGAATCTGCGAATTTAGCATCAAGCTTTGCTGTTTGCCAATTCTCCTGCTCCACTTTTGAGACTATGGAACTATTTTCCTGCGAATTCTCTTTTTGACAAGAGAACGTTAAAAGTGCTATCAAGACAGCACCAAATAAACTGGTTCTTTTCATTATTAGTAATTGTTAGTTAAACGTAATGGTTATTAAAATTAAACCGATAAAATCAAAAAAAAACTCCATCAAAATATTCATTCCAATAGAGATTTATTAATTGTATCAAAAAATTATTTATTATTTGATTTTAATTTAAAAAGTAAAAATTACAGCTATTCCTTTACCAACTTCTGAGTTAATTTTGATTGTTCCGTCTAAAAATGAAATACGGCTATCGATATTCTTCATACCTAAGCCTTTTTGATTTTCAATATTTTTACAATCAAAACCAACTCCATTATCTTCATAATTACAAGTGTCGATTCCATTTATATTTTTAAAAGCGATCCAAATTTCAGTTGCCTTTCCATGCCGCAGTGAGTTATTCATTAATTCTTGTAAAATTCTAAAAACGTGTAAATGACGATCAATCTCTTTCTCATCAAAATCAATTTCACTTTTATAATATGTTTTTATTGCTTTACTACTTTCAAATTCTTCACATAATTCTTCAACACCTGCATTCAATCCAAACTTTTCAAAAACGGGAGGCAATAAATTATGAGCAATTTTCCTTGAATTATCAAGTGCTTTGGTTGTCAACGCAATTATATTCCCTGTAATTTCTAACGTTTCAGCTTCTGTCAAATTTGGCGCGGTAAGCAAATGGCTGTTCAACGAAACAATATTTAGTTTAGAACTAATATCATCATGAAGATCCTGAGCAATTCTTTTTCGCTCTTCTTCCTGAGCCACAATAATAGCATGCAATTGATCTTTTTGATATTGAATTTCTAAGTTCTTATTTTCAATTTCTTTTTGAATGATTTTCTTTCTGGAGAAATAGAAAAATGTAATTAAAAAAACAGCAAGAATCATGAAAAAGCAGGATATATATAAAATTATCGCAACAATTTCTTTATCTGGAACTGAATTCCCATTCATTATGAAAGCTTTAGTGTTTCGCATTATCTATATTAAAATCAAATACTTCTTATTTAGTACTTCCAAAATATAATTTTTCAAAATTAAAATCTTTGATGAAATTTATCTTGACAGAGATTTTTTATCGTGTTCCGTCAAAATCCTTAATCTCCTAAAAGGCTGCAATAAATAGCATTTTTTTTATTATGAATTTAATTTAGCATTCATAAAAAAGATTATTATTATTATTCAATTTTATTTTCATAGAAACTTACTTTCCATTCATATAAAATAAACAATTGATAAATCACAATTAGGAATGCATTTAATGCCCATGTCCAATATTTCACATCATTACTAAGTTCCATAGAAAGGTTTCCAATTAAAAATAAAACTGTACTTGCTAATAAATAAAATACAATACCAAAACTAACATAATAGTATTTTTTACCATCCGTAAGCATATTGTATAAGTGAAACAAAGCGAAAACGACTATAAGCAAAGATGTTAGCGTAATTTCAAACAAATTAAATTTTAAAAATTGGCTTGAATCCATAACAAATTGTGCTAATAAAAACAGCAATGCAATAACGAGGGAAATCTTTACAAAAATCTTTTGGCTTTTAATTGGAAGTAATGAATTATAAAACAACCCTAATAATATCATTTGGCCTATAAAAAATATATTAACAGCAAATAAATTATTGATCTCAAGTCGGTACATTAATTCCAAAGAAATTTGCATTACAAATATAAATGCCAAATAGGAAACAAAAAAAACATTAGCTTTCCCCTCTCGGAAAAAGCTAAATAAGTATAGTATGAGATTTAGTAATAAAATCAAATAACCTGAGAAAATTAAAAAATCGATCACTTTTATATGGTTTCTTTAAAATTAAAATGGAGGACTAGGACGTGCGCCATCATAAACGATTTCTACAGGTCCACCCTCAGCTTTATTTTGTTCTGATTTTGGTGGTCCATAAACATTTATATATTTATTTGTTTTTGGATCTAGTTCTGCTCCTACGAAAAGTAACGTCTTTTCATTGTCGTCATTAATACCAATATACGCCCAGACAGCCTCGGTTTCTAGTTCCAAAACTTTTTCCAGACTTTCTCTTGGTATCAAAAAAGCTTTTACTTTTTTCTTTGGGTCTTCAATCGTGGTATCATCCTGGAATCTCTTTTCCCACACTTGAGCCGTGCTTAATGGAATTTCAATAGGTCCCGGAAAGGTTTCTTCATTCATAATTTACAATTTAAATTAGTTAATAGTATTAGATTTGTTAAATGGTTTGGCTAAACTACAGAAATTAATCAATAATTTTAACATTAGACATAAAAAAAAGCCTCATAATAAGGCTTTTTAATATTTTGTTAAAATGGAACATCACTATCATCATCGTCATCATTTAAATTGCTTCCAAATGCTTCATTTGCAGAGGGTAAATTCTTAGTTATAAATGGATTTTCCTCATGATTCATTTTTGATGGCAAATCATCATAATTACCTGAAAAATCATCCAGGTTATCAAATTTTCCAAGATGTCCAATAAATTTCAAACGAACGTTTTCAATTCCACCATTACGGTGCTTGGCTATCATTATCTCTGCCTGACCAGCGGTTGACGAAGCTTCATCATCATCCCATTCGTCAATTTTATAATATTCCGGTCGATATAAAAACGAAACAATATCAGCATCTTGCTCAATCGCTCCAGATTCACGAAGATCCGAAAGCAAAGGACGTTTACTAGATCCACGCGTTTCAACGGCACGTGATAACTGAGAAAGTGCAATTACCGGAACGTTAAGTTCTTTGGCCAAAGCTTTTAAGTTTCGGGAAATTGTCGAAATCTCCTGCTCACGGTTTCCTCCACCCTTACTATTTCCACCGGCAGTCATCAACTGCAAATAATCAACAATGATGATTTTGATTCCGTGCTGTGAAACCAAACGACGGCATTTTGCTCTTAAGTCAAAAATAGAAAGCGACGGAGTATCATCAATAAACAGCGGAGCTTTTTCTAAATTTTTCACTTTGGTACTCAACATCGTCCATTCGTGAGGCTCTAATTTACCCGTACGTAATTTCTCCGATGACAAACCTGTTTCTGATGAAATCAACCTCGTGATTAACTGAACTGATGCCATCTCCAGAGAGAACAATGCTACCGGATGTCCAAAATCGATCGCTATATTTCTAGCCATAGAAAGTACAAACGCAGTTTTTCCCATCGCAGGTCTCGCCGCAATGATAATTAAATCACTTGGCTGCCATCCCGAAGTCAGTTTATCTAAATTGGTAAAACCAGTTTCGACACCACTCAATCCTTCTTGCTTCGAAATTTCTTCAATACGTTTTTTAGCTTGCAAAACTAAACTTTGAGCAGTTTCAGAACTACGCTTTATATTTCCTTGTGTTACTTCGTATAATTTTGATTCGGCCTGATCAAGTAAATTAAATACATCTGTTGTTTCATCATATGACGCTTCAATAATTTCAGAAGAAATACGAATCAAACTTCTTTGAATAAATTTCTGAAGAATGATACGAGAGTGAAATTCAATGTGCGCAGAAGATGCAATTTTTTGCGTAAGCTGAATTAAATAAAAATCACCGCCGGCTAGTTCTAATTTTCCATTCTTTTTCAGCTGAGAGGAAACAGTCAGCAAGTCGATTGGCTGAGTGTCGGTAAAAAGCTGAACGATTGCTTCAAAAATAAATTTGTGTGCGTCTTTATAAAAAGCATCAGCTTGTAAAATATCAATTACATCATCAACCCCTTTTTTATCAATCATCATCGCCCCAAGCACAGCCTCTTCTAAATCAAGCACTTGTGGAGGAAGTTTTCCCTTTTCTAAATTAATAATTGTGGTTTTATCTACCTTTACAGGATTTACATTTTTGAAATTTTCCATATAGCGAAAGTAGCAAAATTTAAAAAAAAATTGCTATTGAGTTATAACTATTAATTGTTTATAAATAAGTGTTTTTTGTTCATAACCAAAAAAAAATCCGAAACTGTAAGGCTTCGGATTTTTATCAATCTTGTAAGAATTTACTCTTTATACTCGCCCATATTACTATATTTGTCCATTCTTTGGGCAATTAAGTCGGCTGTTGATAAGTCTTTCAATTCGTTATATCCTTTAGTAATATATTCGGCAACCGTTTTAAAAGTAGTTTCACGATCATAGTGTGCTCCTCCTAATGGTTCCGGAATAACGTCATCAACTAATTTTTGTCTTTTCATGTCAGATGAAGTCAATTTTAAAGCATCAGCAGCACGTTCTTTATATTCCCAGCTTTTCCATAAAATCGAAGAACAAGATTCTGGAGAAATTACAGAATACCAAGTATTCTCTAACATATAGACTTTATCTCCAACACCTATTCCTAAAGCTCCTCCAGAAGCACCTTCACCAACAATAATAGTGATAATTGGCACTTGTAAACGAACCATTTCAAAAATATTTCTTGCAATAGCTTCTCCTTGCCCTCTTTCTTCGGCCTCAAGTCCTGGGTATGCACCCGGAGTATCTACCAAAGTCAAAACGGGAATACCAAATTTCTCTGCCATTTTCATTAAACGCAAAGCTTTACGATATCCTTCAGGATTTGCCATACCAAAATTACGGTATTGACGCGTTTTTGTATTAAACCCTTTTTGCTGACCAACGATCATAAACGATTGTCCGTTTATTTTTCCAAGTCCGCCAACCATAGCTTTATCATCTTTAAAGTTTCTGTCACCGTGAAGTTCCAGAAACGTCTCTCCGCAAATTGCTCTGATATAATCTAAGGTATAAGGTCTATTTGGATGTCTTGACAATTGAACACGTTGCCAGGCCGTAAGGTTTTTGTATATTTCTTTCTTAGTTTGTTCTAATTTCTTGTTGATTTCCTTGCAGGTTGGTGTTACATCAACATCAGATTCTTTTCCAATAATAACACACTTTTCTAACTGTTCTTCAAGTTCTTTGATTGGAAGCTCAAAATCTAAATATTCCATGGATTTTTGAATTTTGTTTGTAAATCGAACCGCAAATATAAAAATATTATATCATTGGCACAGTTAATTGTTAGTAAAGTATCAATTTGTTATTTAAAAATAAGTAAACTATTACAGTTCTTTCTTATTTTTATAATGTTTAAAAACGCCGTTTAAAATAACTGTAATTACAATTATAAGGGCGCCAATATAAAATTCTGTACTCATTTTTTCTTTTCCTCCCAGAATAAAATAAGCCAGTATAATTCCGTAAACAGGCTCTAAATTAGTCGTTAACATCACCGTATAAGGTGTTAGTTTCTGCATAACTTTAACCGAAGCCGTAAATGCATAAGCAGTACAAACAGAGGCCAAAACCAGTAATAAAACCCAGTTATTTAATGACATTGTAAAAAAATCAGCGGTAAATTTTCCCTGCACTAAAAAATAAACAGAAATAAAGAAAACTCCTGCGCCAAACTCATAAAATGTAATAACAGACGGATCGTGTTCTGTAATCAGTTTACCATTCATTAAAGTAAATAAAACACCCAAAATAATTGCAGCCAAAGCATAATACATACCATGTAGATATTTAACTTCGACTTGCATGATAAGTGCCAAACCTGCGATAATAATTAATCCGAAGAAAACTTCATAGAATAATATTTTTCTTCCGTAAAAAAGCGGCTCTAATAAGGAAGCAAAAAAAGCACCCAACGAAAATATCGAAAGCGTTATTGAAACATTAGAAACATGAATTGCCCTAAAAAAGAAAATCCAATGAAGTGCAATTAGCAATCCAACAAAAATCAATTTGGCAAAAGACTGCATAGAAATCACAAAAGATTGCTTCTTATAAACAATGAATCCAGCCAGAAAAATGCCCGCTAAAAGCATTCTGAACCAAACTAAATTTTCGGCATCAATTGTAATTAAAGCGCCTAAAATGGCTGTAAAACCCCAGATAAAAACAATTAAGTGAAGATTTAAATAACTTTTTAAATTATCGTTTCGCATTACGTAATAAGTAAACTGCCAGAATTCCGAAAACAATATTCGGGAACCAAACAGCTAAAAAAGGTGAGAAAGTAGATTTTTCGGCAAGAGTACCGAAGATTTTATCAAAGAAAACAAAAGAAAACGCAATTGCAATTCCTATCGCAAGATTAGTTCCCATACCGCCACGACGTTTCATTGACGAAACTGCCACTGCAATAATGGTCAAAATAAAAGCGGAAACCGGCACACTATATTTCTTATAAAGCACTACCAAATAAACATTAATATTTCCCGAACCTCTTTTGCGTTCTTTATCAATAAAATCGATTAATTTTCCTAACGAAAGTGTTTCAGCAATATATACTACAGGAGTTAAATCTGCCAATTCAAACTTAAAAGGAACATTCTTTTCCGGTGCTTTTTCGATCTTGTCTTCCAAGTCTCCAATAGTTCTTTTTGTATAATCATACAAAATATAAGTTTTCTTTTTCGGATCCCATTTGATACGGCTTGCAGTAATTTTATAGGTAAGTTTATCTTTTTCAAAATGTTCTAACGAAAAGTTGAACGCAGTTTTAGATTCTTCATTAAAACTATTTACAAAAATAAAATCATTGTCATTAAGCTGTCGGTAAACATTTGTATTATTACCAAGCATTTCTGCTTTTCCATTACCTTTTAGATAGGTGTACCTAAAATTATTGAACCCCTCACTTGCAGCCGGAACAATGAAAAAACCCATTAAAAGCACAAAAACCGAAACGATAGAAGCACCAATAACATAAGGTCGTAGAAAACGTGTGAACGAAATTCCAGAACTCAGAATTGCGATAATCTCTGTATTATTAGCCAGTTTTGAGGTAAACCAAATTACCGATAAAAACAAAAATATCGGAAATAATGAGTTCGCAAAATAAATCGTAAAGTTGTAATAATAGATCGCAATTGCAGTAAACGGAATCTTATTTTCCAGCATTTTATTAACCTTCTCAGAGACATCAATTACAATTCCAATTGGAATAAATAGTAATATCATCACCGAAAAAGTGGCTAAATATCTTTTTAAAATATACTTATCTATTATCGTTAGCATAGATTTGTTTTTGTTTTAAGTTTCAAGTTTTATTTGTTTCAGGTTTCAGGTCCCAGCGAAGAATCTGAAACTTGAAACCTGAAACTTGAAGCTTTTTTATAGTCTTTGACTCATATTTTTAACCATCATTTCTTTCCATGGTCTAAAATCTCCTGCTAAGATATGTTTTCTGGCTTCACGAACCAACCACATATAAAAACCAAGATTATGAATCGTCGCAATTTGTTTTCCTAAATATTCATTTGCAGCAAACAAGTGACGTAAATATGCCTTTGTATAATCAGTATCTACAAAAGTATGTCCCATTTCATCAATTGGAGAAAAATCATCCTCCCACTTCTTATTCTTGATATTGATTGTTCCGTTTGCAGTAAACAACATCCCATTTCTGGCATTTCGAGTTGGCATTACACAATCGAACATATCAATTCCTAGCGCAATATTTTCCAAAATATTAATCGGAGTACCAACGCCCATTAAATAACGAGGTTTGTCTTCCGGTAGAATTTCGCAGACAACTTCAGTCATCGCATACATTTCTTCCGCAGGTTCTCCTACTGACAAACCACCAATTGCATTACCTTGCTGTCCTGAATTTGCAATATATTCTGCCGATTGCTGACGTAAATCTTTATAAGTACTTCCCTGAACAATCGGGAAAAACGTTTGCTCGTAACCATATTTAAAAGGTACTTTATCCAAATGATTGATACAACGATCCAACCAACGATGTGTCATGTGCATCGAACGTTGCGCATATCTGTAATCACAAGGATAAGGCGTACATTCGTCAAAAGCCATAATAATATCAGCTCCAATTGTACGTTGAATTTCCATCACACTTTCCGGTGAAAAAAAGTGATAAGAACCATCGATATGTGATTTGAACTTCACTCCTTCTTCCTTAATTTTTCTATTATTCGAAAGAGAATAAACCTGATATCCACCAGAATCCGTCAAAATATTACGATCCCAATTCATGAATTTATGCAATCCACCCGCTTTTTCAAGAATTTCAGTCTGCGGACGTAAATATAAATGGTATGTATTTCCTAGAATAATATCCGGATTAATATCCTCTTTTAACTCACGTTGGTGTACCCCTTTTACAGAAGCAACCGTCCCAACAGGCATAAAAATAGGCGTTTCAATTACGCCATGATCTGTAGTAATACTTCCCGCTCTAGCTTTAGATTGCGGATCTTTTTGTAATAAATCAAACTTCATCTGTTTCTTTTTTCAGTCGGCAAAGATAAGCTAATTTCAGGGAAAATTAATTAATTAGATAATTTGTCAATTTAGATAATTAGATAATGATTTTAACAATCCTAAAACAGGTCCAAAAACTTGAAACTTGAAACATAAAAAACTTGAAACTTGAAACATAAAAAACCTGAAACTTGGAATTTGAAATTTAAAAATTTGGGATTTAAAAGTATTTGGGCGTTCCCTTCGGTCGGGCTATCCGCTAAATTCCCAATTAACAAAAACTACGGCTAAAAAGCCTTGTTTTTCTAAATCGGGAGATACCGCTTCTATCCCTAACGCAAAAAAAAGACGTGACAATTCAACAAGAAATCCTTAAATTTGAATAAAATCCTGTAATGATTGTCAGGCTGAGCGGAGTCGAAGCCCCGCAAAGTAAACCCAGTAGAGATTTTTCTACAGTAAGAAAAATAAAAATCTGCTCAATCTGCAACCCGAGCGATAGCGAACTGGCGAAGCAAATCTGCGAGCAAAAAACAGAATAAAACAATGAACTTAGCCCAAAAACTTGGATATCCAGAAAATACCAAACTATTAATTATCCACGCCGACGATGCCGGATTAGCACACTCAGAAAATCAAGCCACTATAAAAGCCCTCCAAAACGGATCTGTAAACTCCTATAGTATAATGACTCCCTGCGCGTGGTTTTTCGAAATGGCAACATTCGCCAAAAACAATCCACAATACGATTGCGGAATTCATTTGACACTTACCTGTGAATGGGAAAATTACAAATTTGGTCCGGTTCTTCCCATCTCTGAAGTTTCAAGTTTAGTGGACAAAAATGGCTATTTCTACAAAACCAGAGCCGATTTTAAAAACAATGCCAAACCTTCAGAAATAAAAAAAGAACTTACAGCACAAATCGAAAAAGCACTCCAATTCGGAATCCAGCCAACACATCTTGATTCGCACATGTGCAGTATTGGCGTTACACCAGAAATTTTAGAAATATACAAAGAACTCGGAAAAACTTATAATCTACCGGTTTTCATCAACAGGCAATTTGTAGAAACAATCCGTTTATCTGACGAAGAATATAATTACGAAAACACACTTTTAGCCGATAATCTTTTGATTGGATATTTTGCTGATTTTGAAAAAGGCGAACTTCAAAAATCTTATGAAAGAGCTTTAGATTCTATAAAATCCGGATTTAATGTTTTTTTACTTCATCCCGCTTTTGATGATTCCGAAATGCAGGGCATTACAATCAATCATCCAAATTTTGGTTCAGCTTGGCGTCAAATAGATTTTGATTTTTTCACCAGTAATGAATGTAAAACGAAACTTGAGGAAAATAAAATTCAATTGATAACATGGAGAGATATTCAGGGAATTATTTAATTAGAAAATTGTCAATTAGAAAATGAGATAATTATTTTCGCTTAGCCTGAAACAATAAAAACGTGAAACAAAAAGATCTGGAATTTGGAATTTATCCCGATAGCTATCGGGATGGAATTTATCTTAGAATGTGAATACTGCAATTTCCTGATTCAAAAGATGTAAAACCTTAAAACCGTTATTTCGTAACTTTATAGAATACTATAAAAAGAGAAATCATGATAAATTCAGAAGAAAAAGACACAGCAAACGAAAATGAAATCGAAAAAAATCTGGAAGAACTAGATTATCCTGCCTCCGAAGATATTTACAGCAATGATGATAAACTGGAGAACATTGACCCGGAAGAAATTTCAAACGGAAAAGCCATCAATCAGCAAGATCACGAATGGAAACAAAACAGTGATAAACTCGGAAATGATTTAGACGTTCCGGGCTCAGAACTTGACGACGAACAAGAAGATATAGGTTCTGAAGATGAAGAAAACAATTACTACAGCGAAGGCGATAACAATTAAACCATATTATTTACTTGCTTAAATTTATTTTTTGCCACAGATAAAAAGATTAACACCGATTTATTTTTAAATCAATTTGATCTTTTAATCTGTGGCAAAACTCTTATATAGCAGATTTTGAAGTTTTTATTCAAAATCAATAAAAAAAAGCCAAAGAATTTAACAATTACGGCAAACTAATGCGAAAAATCATTTGTCAGCCCGCAAAATAACAATTACTTTTGCACCAGTTTAACTTTTACAAATAAAATGAAGCCTAACACACAACAATTAAGCGATTTAACTATCCAAGTAAGAAGAGATATTCTTCGAATGGTACATGCTGTCAACTCAGGTCACCCAGGTGGTTCACTAGGTTGTACTGAATTTTTGGTAACTCTATACCAAAACATCATGGAGCGTAAAGAAGGTTTTGATATGGACGGAATTGGAGAAGATCTTTTCTTCCTTTCAAATGGGCATATTTCACCTGTATTTTATAGCGTATTAGCACGTAGCGGTTATTTCCCTATTTCAGAACTTGCGACTTTTAGATTATTAAACTCACGTTTACAAGGGCATCCAACAACTCACGAAGGATTGCCTGGAGTTCGTATAGCTTCTGGTTCATTAGGACAAGGTTTATCTGTAGCTCTTGGAGCAGCGCAAGCAAAAAAACTAAATGGTGATAATCATTTGATCTATAGTTTACACGGAGACGGTGAATTACAAGAAGGTCAAAACTGGGAAGCTATTATGTATGCTTCTGCTAAAAAAGTAGACAATATTATTTCGACTATTGACCTTAACGGAAAACAAATTGACGGAACAACTGACGAAGTTTTACCAATGGGAAGCATTCGTGCTAAATTTGAAGCCTTTGACTGGGACGTTCTTGAAATCAAAGAAGGAAACAATATTGATGCTATACTTGCGGGTTTGAATGATGCTAAATCAAGAACCGGAAAAGGAAAACCAGTTTGTATTTTACTATATACTGAAATGGGTAATGGTGTAGATTTTATGATGCATACTCATGCATGGCACGGTAAAGCACCAAACGACGATCAGTTGGCAAGTGCTTTGGCTCAAAACTATTCTGCAGATCAAATCGACTATTAAAAAAGTGTTCAGTCTCAGTAAGCAGTTTTCAGTTGAAAAACTTAGAATCTTAGCCACTGAATAACTTAGCATCTCAAAAGAAAATTAAATGAAAAAATATACAAATACAGGAAGTAAAGATACTCGTTCAGGTTTTGGAGCGGGAATGACTGAACTAGGTCAAAAAAACGAAAATGTTGTAGCACTTTGTGCAGATTTAATTGGATCATTAAAATTTGATGATTTCAAGAAAAACCACCCGGAGCGTTTTTTCCAAATTGGTATTGCAGAAGCAAACATGATTGGCATTGCTGCAGGTTTAACAATTGGAGGAAAAATTCCTTTTACAGGAACTTTCGCTAACTTCTCTACAGGAAGAGTTTACGATCAAATTCGTCAATCAGTTGCATATTCAGATAAAAACGTAAAAATTTGTGCTTCTCACGCTGGTTTAACACTTGGTGAAGATGGAGCAACACACCAAATCTTAGAAGATATTGGATTAATGAAGATGTTGCCGGGAATGACTGTAATCAATACTTGTGATTACAATCAGACTAAAGCAGCTACTTTAGCATTAGCAGATCATCATGGTCCTGCTTATTTACGTTTCGGACGTCCGGTTGTAGCTAACTTTACTCCTGCTGACGAGCCTTTCGTAATTGGAAAAGCAATTTTGTTAAACGAAGGAACTGATGTTACAATCATAGCAACAGGACACTTAGTTTGGGAAGCTCTTATTGCTGCTGAAGCATTAGAAGCAAAAGGAATCTCTGCCGAAGTAATCAACATTCACACTATTAAACCACTTGACGAAGAAGCTATTCTAAAATCATTGGCAAAAACTAAATGTGTTGTAACTGCAGAAGAACACAATATTCTTGGAGGTCTTGGAGAAAGCGTTTCCAGAGTATTAGCTTTAAACACTCCTGCTCCACAAGAATTTGTAGCTGTAAACGATAGTTTTGGTGAATCTGGAACTCCAGAGCAACTAATGAACAAATACAAATTGAACAATCAAGCGATCGTTGAAGCTGTAGAAAGAGTTATCAAAAGAAAGTAATTTTTAGATTTTCTTACTTATAAAAAAGCCTCGAAAAGTAATTTTCGAGGCTTTTTGTTTTTGTTTCTACACTCATTTAAAATTAAAACTTCAGCAATAAAAAGTTTTAAAATCAAACTAAACAAAAGTTATAATTTCATTTTTTAGACATAAAAAAACCTCGAAATCACTTTCGAGGTTTTCTATATAAAGTAGTTTAATATTTATTTTTTCTGATAAGGATATGTTTTATCCAGATGTATTCTTAATCTCGGATTAACTTTGTAATCATCATCTACAAATTTTTTCGGATTATCAATAGATTCTGATTTACTAGGATCTGTAAGATCACCTGTAGGTCTTCTAGGAATACCAAAAGTTTCTGATTCATCTGTATTTGGTGTCGCAGGATTATCTACCATAGGATTCCAAGGATAAAACAAACTCACTCCCGTAATTGGGGCATCAGTTGGTTTTGTAATTTCAAATCTAGTTGAATATCCATCACCATCATCATCTAAATCTAAAAAATCAGGAATACCATCACCATCTGTATCATAATCTTTTTTATAACTATCCGGAGGATTTGGAAATCTTGCCGTATCTCTCAAGTCATAAAGATAACCATCGCCATCAAGATCTTCTAAATAATCAGGAACACCATCTCCTACCGTTAACGCACTACCATTTGACACTGTGTATTCATGATCCAATCTCTGAAGATCAAATAATTTAAAACTAAATACTAATGGAGAATACGCAGGTATATTAGTCTGAGGACTTCCATAATAACCTAAACCTGATGGTAAAAACATAACACCAGCTCCGAAATCCTTATAAGTAACCGTACCATTATCCGAGGTACTAGAAGTACCTGTTTTAAATTGCGGAAAAATTTCTCCCCAACCATCGATAACGGCACCATTTACATATACATATAATTCAAAGCTTCTTCCTAAATCATAAGAAGTATCAAAAACAGTTCCGTCTAATAAATTCCCTGAATATGCCGCATTAACCCGGTCAGTATTGCAAGGCGACTGTCCTGTTCCTTTATTTAAAATTAAATAACGAACATTATAATTCACACCATGACTGTAAACAGGTCTAGTTGCTAATGTATAAACCTTCTGGTCCATAATAGAAATTTGTGGTGTATCTTTTGTGATTTTTTCAATAGTAATATCAAAATCAGCAGTGACTTCCTTAATATAATGAGTTTTAAGATATTTCTCAATCGAATCATTATCAGCTTTATACTGTGTTGCATAGTCCCTTAATGGAACTGTTACCACATCATCATCATCTTTTTTAGAGCAAGAAACGAAAGAAATACCCGCAAGCAATAAAATAAAATAAAATTTAAATTTATTCATTATTGTTAATTTTTTAAGTGCGCAAGATACAATATTGATTTATTTTTGTAAAGAATTTAACTTTGATTTTAGAAAAATTATGAGAATCGATAAATACTTATGGTGCGTGCGCTATTACAAAACCAGAAACATGGTAACTGAAGCCTGCAAAAAAAACCATATCACTGTAAATGGGCAAGTTGCCAAGCCTTCTAAAGAAGTTTTTCCAACGGACAAAATTACTTTTAGAAAAGATCAGATCACACAAATGATAACTGTACTAGACATTCCTGAAAGTCGTGTTGGAGCAAAATTGGTTGATATATATAGAAAAAACGAAACTTCGCCCGAAGCTTACGCACATTTAGAACTTTTAAAGCTCTCTAAAGAACATTATCGCAAAAGTGGAACCGGAAGACCTACCAAAAAAGATCGAAGAGACATTGACGAATATGGTAATGAAATTTTTGACGAGGATGAAAAGGAATAAATTAAATTCCAATACAAAAATTCCAAATTCCAAAACTAACTTACTAATAAATTCTAATTTTTAAATTCCAAATTTCAGGAAGAACCTAAAATCAAAACCTCAACATTCGAATTTCAAATTCAACAATTGGAATTTGGAATTTTTATATTGGAATTTAAAAATTTGTACTTTAGCAAAAAAATAAATCATGAGCAAAAATATCATCTTAACTAATCAGGAAATCGAACACAAAATAAAACGTATTGCATACCAAATTTACGAAACGTTTGTAGACGAAGAAGAAGTTGTGATTGCCGGAATCGCTTCGAATGGATCTATTTTTGCCCAAAAAATTGCTTTGGCCTTAAGTGACATCTCAACACTTAAAGTATCACTTTGCGAAGTAAAAGTTGACAAACAAAATCCGCAATTACCAATACAAACCTCTTTAACAACTTCTGAATACGAGAACAAAGGATTAGTTCTTGTTGATGATGTCTTAAATTCTGGCACAACCCTAATCTATGCTGTTCGTCATTTCTTAGACGTTCCACTTAAGAAATTCAAAACAGCAGTGCTTGTAGATAGAAATCACAAAAAATATCCAGTAAAAGCTGATTTTAAAGGAATTTCATTATCAACATCTTTATTAGAGCATGTTCAGGTTGTTTTTGATGAAAACGGCGACGATTATGCTTTTTTAAGCTAAAATTCCTAAAATATCTTCCACCGTTTCGTCGACAGTTTTATCATCAACTGCAACTTTGTGTTGTGCATGATTGTAATAAAAACTTCTGTCGAACAAATGCTTTGCAATAAACTCTTTCATTTCGTCCTCGTTCATATTAGCAATTAATGGGCGTTTGCTTTTGTTATGCACTAATCTATTGTATAAAGTTTCTATAGAAGCCTTTAAATATATAGAGGTAACATCATCTCGTTTTAATAATTCATGGTTATTGGCATAACATGGCGTTCCTCCGCCTAAACCAATTATACTATTTTCTGAAGATTGAAGTAATTCTACGAACATTTCGTGCTCTAATTTTCGAAAATAGATCTCACCATACTGCTCGAAAATCTCATTTATAGACAAATTTGCTTTTTTTTCGATACATTTATCTAAATCTAAAAACGGAATATTTGTATTTTTCGACAAATTTTGGGCAATTGTTGACTTTCCGCAACCCATATATCCTAATAATATTATCTTTTTCATTTTAATAAGAACCTAAAAATTAAGGTGTTGTAAATTTTGAGTAAAAAAAGACAAATTTATAATAAAATTGCTTGCAAATATCAAAAATAACTCCTTATATTTGCACCCGCATTCAAGGAAAGAATATGACTCGATAGCTCAGTTGGTAGAGCACATCACTTTTAATGATGGGGTCCTGGGTTCGAGCCCCAGTCGGGTCACAAAATTTGTGATTTAACAAAATACTTTCCTTGATCGCAATGACTCGATAGCTCAGTTGGTAGAGCACATCACTTTTAATGATGGGGTCCTGGGTTCGAGCCCCAGTCGGGTCACAAAAGGTCGAGTATTAATTTACTTGACCTTTTTTTATTTTGGGCCACGTGGAGAAACGGTAGACTTGCCATCTTGAGGGGGTGGTGCTCGTAAGGGCGTGTGGGTTCAAATCCCACCGTGGTCACAATAAAAGTTAAAAGCCTGTGAATGTAGATTCTCAGGCTTTTTTTGTGGTTCGAAAATTTTCAATATTTTCTTCTAGCCTTTAAAAGGTCTATATTTACGGGAAATTTTGGTTCGAACTCCATCATAGTTTGTTAAGTTTTATTATTCTGTTTCAAATTCTATAAGGTTAAGGTTTGGTTCGCAACCTATTGCCCAAATACATTGTACTAGCTATTCGCACTAGTTTTTTACCATTCTCGAGGAGCAATAAGTTCTTCTCCATCAGCATTGAATCCATATGCTTTAGATATAAAGTCAAAGTCTGCCCCAATCGATTCTCTAGCAACAGTCTCAATCTCGCTGTTATGCTCAAAGAATTCGTCTTGTAAATCATTAATTTTTATAGTTGCTGTATGTGTTAACTTATAAAGTTCGTCAAGATCTTTAGGCGATTTTTTTTCAATATCAACGCACAGTTCAATAAGAATTGTTTTCACTTTGTCAACGAGAAATTTTGGAAAATATGAATCCGCATACATATCTTTTAAATAAGCATAATTTTTCATTTTCTCGTTTTTTAAATTTTTTGGGTTTACAATTGCGCTTTGATTTTTCACTTGATGACCATTACAAGAAAACAAAATCAGAGAAATTATTACAATAAAATGTCCTTTCATCTTTATAAAATTAGTGCTAACATTCCGATACTATATCGGATTTGGTGTGTTGTAGCCAGTTTTTTTATTCATTTATTTTATAGACTTCGTTTTTCTTCAGTGTTTTGCCCCAAACAGAGAATGCTATTATATCTTCGTTATCACCCAATATTTTTCCTCGCATTTCAAAATCAGCAAAAGATAACTTTAGTGTTTCTTTTTCAGTTTCTAGGTAATGTCCTGTCAATACTGTATCTGAAACATTTCCATCATATCTTTTAGCGTTAATAACTTTCGAGTGTAATTCTACCTTGTTATCAAGTTCTCTAAATATTAGACTTTTTTGTATCAAGTATCCGTCAAAGTTTCCACCTGCAACCCAATCAATATACGGTGCTGTTATTCCTTCAAAATATTCCGAATCGTATTTTATACCAATCATATTTTTAAATCCTTATAATTATTCGAAAATTAAAACAACTTCTCCGTTTTCATACTTGTGAGGATAGTCGTATGGTAACTTTCCACTAAGTCTAATGCTCAAATCGTTGTGCTATGTGTTAGCGACAGCTCTTTTGTTTTTCATAGTTAGTCAATATGTTTTCTATTATATTGTAAAATACCTCCTTATTAAAATCCTTTGGCTTTCTTTTTAAGTCATCATAATTGTTTATGCCCTCGAGTATTTTTGCTTTCAATAATTGATACTGTTGCTGTTCGTCAAGATTTTTTATCTCCGAATAATCAAAGTGTTTTACTACAAGATAGTTTTTGTATTTAGTTCCGTATCTTTTATAGTTCTCCGTTTTTTTCAAAAATAGGACTTTTATTTCGTAAATAATCAAACCGGGGATTACACATTATTTAAAATCTTTAAGTCTTCCAATAAATGGTTCGAATTCTGTACCGTCAAGGTCACATAAGCAGAAAAAGCCTGAGAATCTAGATTCTCAGGCTTTTTTTATACCTTTTTCAAACTCTTTTATAAATTTAATTATACCCATTTTTAAACAAAGACAAATAATTAAATTCATCTTACCTGTTTGATATAAGCCTTAGTACAATTGTTCGATTTTATCGTTTTTTTCAACATACAATCCGTTTTCACATATTATATATACATTAAATTTTGTTTTTTTAATATTTGCATATAAACCCGGAAGTTTATATTGTTTCAATGTTTTATCATGAATTAACTGTCCATAATATCCATATCGTTTACCGGTTTTTCTATCTATTCCAACTCCTGAAACATGCACAACTTTATCTTTCTGAACTATCCCCCAAGCCTCACTACACAAATCTAAACAAGCTAATGTGTCAGTTTTATTGTTATTTTTTTTATAAAGTTTCAAATTATCACCTTCACTATTTACTCCATACGGATAATCCATTACATCTCTGGTGTATTCAGTTTCTGGTCTTGTTTTTACATACACCCAATCTTTCTTATAATCTGTTCCTTGAAGTTTGTAAATTTTATTTTCAGATGTTAGCACACACAATTGCTCCTTTGGGTTTGAAATTATTTCCATTGGAAAAAACTTTTTGGTATCAAAAGTTATTGTTTCCCATGAATTTCCAAAATCTTTTGATATATATATTCGGGAATAATCCGCCTCGTGAATTCCCATCCAACTATCAATCCCTACCAGAATTTTTTTATCAGTAAAAGTTATATCTTTAAATATAAATGATGTTTCAATGTTTTTCCATGTTTTTGCGCCATTTGTTGAATACATTAACACAGAATACTTACAGGCAATAATTGAATCTTTTGAAATGTCAGTAATATTATTAATATATCTATTTTCTACATTTTCATTTTTTAAAAGTTTAGCATTTGCATCAGTTGTACTTTTTACAATTTTCGTCTTTTTTACATCCACTTTATTAATTGAGTTCTCTTTACAACTAATTAAAAAAAATAAAATAACTAAATATATTCCGTATTGTCTTTTCATAAAACAGTAAATTAATTTATTTACACATGTCAATATTACAACTTCAATCTCACTAAATAAGAAAGTTTACGCCATTCTTAGTTTATTTGTATAGCTAATATATCACTATTTTCAAAAGATAAATTGTTTATCAGGTAACTTATAATTATAAAAAAAATTAGGCTACAAAGAAAATCAACTGACTCATTAGTATCTTCAAATCTGCCTAAGAAAGACTGAAACCTTATATCGTTAAGATCAATAAAAGTTAAAACGCATAAAAAGCATTTTATTTCCTTTTGTTTCTGCCTCTATTTCAATTCGTTAATCCGAAACAATCCTTTTACATTAAATTAACTTAAAAAAAGGTAGTGATATATAAAAAATAACTTCTTATATTTGCACCCGCGTTCAAGAAAAGAATGACTCGATAGCTCAGTTGGTAGAGCACATCACTTTTAATGATGGGGTCCTGGGTTCGAGCCCCAGTCGGGTCACAAAAAAAAAGGTCAGATATTAATTTATCTGACCTTTTTTCATTTTAAGCCAAATGGAGAAACAATAGATCTGCCATCTTGAGAAGGAGACACTCAAATATCCGTCTTCTTTAACATTGTTTTATCTGTATATTCAATGTTCACATATAAAATCGAGTATCTTTACCCACGATTGCGATAAAGAATATGCAAATGATTAACCATCTTTCCTTTTCATAACTCCAAATCCATGTTTCAAGTCATAAAATTATAAAAACAAAATTTCACGAATTAATATTAACCTTTTGCTAGTTCTATTCCTTTTAGGTTTTTTATTAGTTTTCGCATTCAACTCTAATGCCCTATAATATATGACATTGATATCCAAAGAAAAGTTTTCCGAAGCTTCTGGCCTTTCTAAAATTCCTATCCCGGGATTATCCTCTTATTTAATGAAAGTGATGAAAATTGACAATTTAAATACTATTGTAAAAGAAGCAGGTAATCTTGAGGGTGCAGATTTTGCTAATTATGTATTAACGAAAATTGGCGTAGAAGTCCAATTTGATGCTGCCGAATTACTAAATATTCCTCGTGAAGGAGCTTTTATCGTTATTGCAAATCATCCGTATGGAGGTATCGAATCATTAGCTTTATTAAGCACAATCGCAAAAATACGTCCTGATACAATGTATATGGGGAATTTTTTATTAAAGGAAATTCCAAATCTTGAAAAATGCATTATTGCGGTAAATCCATTTGAAAATGTACAAAATTCTGCAAGTATCACTGGATTAAAAATGACGCTAAAAGCTTTGTCAGAAGGAATTCCTGTTGCAATATTTCCCGCTGGAGAAGTTTCATCTTATAATTTTAAGACAAGTGAAATCACAGATCCGGAGTGGCATCCCGTGGTAGGTAAAATTATCTGTAAAGCAGACGTTCCTATTCTACCTATATATTTTCACGGAAATAATGGTTTTTTCTTCAGTATGTTAAAATCAATTCATCCGATGTTGCAGACTTCAAAACTGATTTCGGAACTTTTTAATAAACAAGGACATGCTCTAAAGATGACTATTGGAGAAGCCATTTTTTTAACCAGGGTTAAAGGCAAAGTTGCCGATCCTCTAATGTTAAAAAATCTTAGAAGCAAGCTGTATGCTCTCAAAAATCAATTGCATAATTAGGCGATTCAAGTCTATTTAACACCATAATCAAAAATCCTGTAAAAAATAACTTTACAGGCTTTTTTTCTATTTCTTCGATTAAAAAAAAAAAAAAAAACATCTCAATAGAGTAAACACCATTTTTATTGTTTTCAATTCTTTGAATTGTTCGCAAATTCACTTTTGATAATTCTGCAAGTTCTTCCCGAGTAAAACCTTTTAACTTCTTGTCTCACTTATTCTTTTTCCAATAGAATTCATAATTAATAAAATTTATTTTATTCTAAAAAACATATTATTGTAACGACGATCTCACGACATCTTCATGTCCCTTCATGTGTTTACTAATATAAACTAATTTTATTCGGAAGAAATTGATTTATTAAACCTCACTTTTCCTGAAAAGACATTTGCATTACTATCGAAATAATTTAACAACACAAAATTCAACATTCGAACTTAATCAAGATCTAGAAAAATAACAACAGGTTACCCAAAGAAACCATTCATACAACTACACCAGAACGCTGCATAAAAATAATTACGATTATTTTACAAGAAAATTTCTCTTACAAAATAAATCTTTCTTAAATTCGTTTTTAGAATTAATTAACCTACTAACCTAATCCCAAATTGGTTTATGAAAAAATTATTACCCTTATTATTTATTATGATTACTTGCTCTACATGGGCACAATCTGCAACAGGCTATTTTGACAAAGCCATGAAAAAAGCCGAATCCGGAAACACAAAAGGCGCTATTACAGATTACACAAAAGCCATTGGCATGAATTCTCATTTTGTTGAAGCTTATCAAAACCGTGGTGTTGCAAAATTCAAACTCAACGACTTAAAAGGAGCCTTGGCCGATTTTAGCAAAACAATCGAATTGGATGACATGAACGCCGATGCTTTTACAGGCAGAGCAAACGTAAATTACAAATTATTAAACTTCAAGGAAACTGTTTCTGACTGTACCTCTTCTCTTGGTTTAAATCCAAAAGATTATATTGCCTACAATTTAAGAGGTTTAGCTTACAATAAAATGGGAGACAAAAAGAATGCCTGTAAAGATTTCTCAAAAGCAATCGAATTGGGAAGCCAAAGTGCTATCAAAAACAAAGCTACTTTTTGTAGATAAAAACAAACTTATTTTAAACATTACCACAAAAAGCAGTCTGTAAAACATATTTACAGACTGCTTTTTTCATTACAGCAAGATTTTAATTTCATATTAAAGATATCCTTACATTTGCTCTTTAAACCAAACCACAATGGCCCTTCTAAAAAAAATAAACCACCACGTCGAAACTGATAAAAATTCAGGTTTTGGAACCAATGCCAGTAGTTACGGAGGACGATTTGTAAACAAAAACGGAACTCCAAATATCGAAAAAAATGGCATGAATTTACTTCATCGTATTAGCTGGTATCATACCATGATCGAAATGCCAAACTGGAAATTCATGATGATTTTGTTTACCTTTTATATTGCAATCAACTTTGTTTTTGCAATTCTCTATTACGCAATAGGAATCCAACATCTTGATGGAATTGCGCAATCACAAAGTGTTTTGACGCAATTTGGACAAGCTTATTTTTTTAGTGCGCAAACTTTTACTACCGTTGGGTACGGACATATTAGCCCAACAGGGTTCTTAACAAGTGCACTTTCTGCTGCAGAAGCTTTAATTGGTTTATTAAGTTTTGCCATTGCAACAGGTTTATTCTTTGGAAGATTTAGCAGACCAACAGCATTTTTAAAATTTTCGCATCATGCCTTAATTTCTCCTTATGGAAAAAACAAAGGATTAATGATTCGTCTTGTCCCTTTTAAAAACACCAATTTTACAGATGCAAAAGCCAAAGTTACTTTAGGAATGAGTTTCGAAGAAAATGGCGAAAAAACAAATAAATTCTACTCTTTAGACTTGGAATTGGATCGAATAAACGCCCTTTCATTAAGTTGGACATTAGTACATCCAATAACAGAAAATAGTCCACTTTACAATTTCACCGAAGAAGATTTTAAAAATATCCATGGCGAAATATTGGTTTTCATCACCACCTTTGATGACATGTTCAGTAATACAGTTGCAGCAAGAACGTCTTATACTTTTGATGAAATAATATATGGTGCAAAATTCGAAACCATGTACAACAGAAGTAAAGACAACTCCAAAACCATTCTACATTTAGACAAACTAAACCAGTATGAGATAGTAAACCTCTAATAATCCATCATTTTAATCAAGTTTTAAAGATTTTTTCAGATTTTATTCTATTTTTGTTTATCAAATAGCATTATAATGGTGAACAACATAAGAACAGTCTTTAGTATAAAAGATCTTGAAAACTTATCTGGAATAAAAGCACATACTATTCGCATCTGGGAGAAAAGATATAACATCTTAGAACCAATGCGAACGGACACTAATATTAGACTTTATAATTTACAAAATTTACAGAAGCTTTTAAACATTACATTGTTACACGAATACGGTTATAAAATTTCTAAAATCGCTACGTATCCTGAAGAAAAGATTCCGCAATTAGTGCGTGAAATCATTTCGAAGAAAAATTCTCAAAACTACGCCATCACATCATTCAAAATGGCTATGATGAATTTTGATCAGGAATTGTTCTTTACTACTTTTGATTGGTTAATTTCTGAAAAAAGCTTCAAAGAAGTTTTCAAAGATCATTTTCTGCCTTTATTAAAAGAATTAGGATTATTATGGCAATCCGAAACCATAACTCCGGCAAATGAACACTTTATGAGTCATTTGATTAAACAAAAAATATTAATTTACACAGAAAGTCTTCAAATTCAAAAACCAACAAAAACTGATCGGATTTTTGTACTCTCTTTACCATTAAACGAAATTCACAAAATAGGTTTGCTATACCTTCAATATGAAATTTTGTCTAAAGGTTACAAAGCCATTTATTTAGGTGAAAGTATGCCAATCGAAAACCTGCAGGATTTAACCAGACATTTTGAGAACATCACATTTGTATCTTTCATGACCGTTCAGCCAGATCGCAGTGTAATCAATCAATATGTGAAATCAATGGGACAAAAATTACTTCAGCAAAACAATGAAATCTGGCTTATGGGCAACATGACAGAATACATTGAACAGAAAAATTTACCGGAAAGAATTCGCATTTTCGACACTATGGACGAAACAATTAGTATGCTATAATATTTTTGTTTAAAGTTTTTGTATATTTGTTAAACAAATTATGAAAACAATAGCAATAATAGGATCCGGCTTCTCCGCTTTAGCTGCTGCGTGTTACTTGGCAAAACAAGGAAACACAGTAACTATTTATGAAAAAAATGACATTATTGGCGGGCGGGCAAGACAATTCAAAAAAGATGGTTTTACCTTTGATATGGGACCAAGCTGGTATTGGATGCCGGATGTTTTTGAACGTTTCTTTAATGATTTCGACAAAAAAACAAATGATTATTACGAGCTTATAAAACTAAACCCTGCTTATCGGGTTTATTTTGGCGTTGATGATTTTATCAATATCTATGATAATCTCGAAGCTATACAAACTACTTTTGAAACCATAGAAAAAGGAAGTGGCAAAAAACTCGAAACCTTTATTAAACAAGCCAAAAGCAATTATGACATTGCGATCAAAGACTTGGTTTATCGCCCCGGAATTTCTGCACTTGAATTAATCACGCTTGAAACCACTTTAAAACTCCATCAGTTTTTTAGTACTGTAAGCAATGACATTCGCAGGAAATTTAAAAATGAAAGATTAATTCAGATTCTCGAATTCCCCGTTTTATTCTTGGGAGCGAAACCATCCAAAACACCTTCCTTTTATAATTTTATGAATTATGCCGATTTTGGATTGGGAACATGGCATCCCAAAACCGGAATGTTCGATGTTGTCCGGGCAATCGAAAAACTAGCTACAGAACTTGGCGTTTCTATTAAAACCAATTCTTCAATAGAAAAAATAGTTGTCGAAAATAAAATCACAACCGGAATTATTATTGATGGAAAATTTATAAAAGCAGATATTGTTTTAAGCGGAGCAGATTATCATCATACTGAAACCTTATTAGACAAAGAACATCGCGCTTATTCTGAAAAATATTGGGAAAGTCGTGTTTTCGCGCCTTCTTCCCTTTTATTCTTTGTTGGATTCAACAAAAAAATAGAAAACATTTCGCATCATGCCTTATTTTTTGATGTCGATTTCGATCAACACGCTGTTGATATCTATGATGATCCAAAATGGCCGGAAGCTCCTTTATTTTATGCCAATTTTCCATCCAAAACAGATACAACTGCAGCGCCGGAAGGAATGGAAAGTGGCTTTTTCCTAATTCCGTTAGCACCAGGAATAAAAGATAACGAATCATTGCGGGAAGAATATTTCGAAAAGATAATGGATCGTTTTGAAAAGCTGACAGATCAAAAAATTAAAAATAATATTATCTTTAAGAGATCATTTTGCAAGAACGATTTTGTCACCGATTATAATGCTTATAAAGGAAATGCCTACGGAATGGCCAATACATTACTGCAAACCGCTTTTTTAAGACCAAAACTGAAAAGCAAAAAAGTCAAAAATTTATATTTCACAGGACAATTAACCGTTCCTGGACCAGGAGTTCCGCCTGCTTTAATATCGGGAAAACTAGTAGCTGAGTTAATTCAAAAATCTTTTAGATCCTAAAAAATGAAATCACTATTCGACACCGTTTCTTTCAAATGCAGTAAGTTAGTCACACAAAGCTACAGTACTTCATTTTCTCTCGCCGTAAAAATGTTATCACCAAGCATTCGCGAGGCGATATACAGCATTTATGGATTCGTTCGTTTTGCTGATGAAATTGTAGACTCATTTCATGATTATGATAAAGAAAACCTTATTGATGATTTCGAAAAAGAGCACTACAAAGCCCTTAAAGCCGGTATAAGTTTAAACCCAATTCTTAACTCATTTCAGCATACGGTAAAACAATATAATATAACAGACGATCTTGTTCAGGCATTTTTAAAAAGCATGAAACTCGATCTTATCAAATCAAATTACAACACACAAACGGAATACGAAGATTACATCTATGGTTCTGCCGATGTTGTAGGTTTAATGTGCCTGAAAGTTTTTGTAAAAGGAAACAATCAAAAGTACGAACAGCTAAAAAACGAAGCAATGCGATTAGGATCAGCCTTTCAGAAAGTAAATTTTCTTAGAGACCTAAAAGATGACAATTTGGTTTTAAACCGAAATTATTTCCCTGGTGTTAATCTAACTTCCTTCGATGAAAATACCAAAACAGCGATCATCAACGAAATCGAAGAAGATTTCAGAATCGCTTACCAAGGAATCGTAAAGTTGCCAATTGAAGCAAAATTTGGCGTTTACACCGCTTTCGTCTATTACAAAAAGCTATTAACAAAACTCAAAAAAACGCCTTATCACGAAATTGGAAGCTCTAGAATCAGAGTTTCAAATTATACAAAAGCAGGGCTTCTGGCCCAATCTTTTGTGACTTATAAACTAAAATTAGTATAGGATGTCGCCATTTTTATCATTTCGACCGAAGGGAAGAAATCACATCCAGAGGACAACGAGCCGTGAATTCCGTTATGTGATTTCTCCCTTCGATCGAAATAACAAGATTGTGTAAATTTGACTTTTTTGAGTCAATCTTTTATAATAAAAAGCTAAACGCAATAGATTTTAAATAATACTTTTAACTTTCAACAATACAAAATGATTTCTTTCCTAATCTTTTTAAGTGTTTTTCTGTTCATGGAATGTGTTACCTGGTTAACGCACAAGTACATTATGCACGGGTTAATGTGGTATTTTCACGCAGATCATCACAAACCAAAATACGAACATACTTTTGAACGCAACGACATTTTCTTTATCATTTTTGCGACTCCAAGTATAATTCTTTTCTATTTTGGCGTTCAGGGCGGATTCAATTATTTGTTTTTCATAGCCTGTGGCATCACTTTTTACGGTTTGTGTTACTTTCTAATTCATGATGTATTAATTCATCAACGTTTTAAATGGTTCAAAAACACCAAGAACAAATACCTGATTGGTTTAAGAAAAGCACATAAAATACATCACAAGCATTTAGGAAAAGAAGACGGAGAATGTTTCGGAATGTTATTCGTTCCTTTTAAATATTATAAAATGTAAAATAATTTGGGCGTTCCCTAAAGGTCGGGTCTTTCGTTCCCGCTTTTTTGCATCAGGCAGAAAAAGCCTGACACAAAAAGAGCTCCACTACAACCCCTAACGCAAGCATCTCGTATATAAAAAACTAGACAGTAATAATTGACACTATGAAATTATACAAAATAGAAACTGTACAGCATATAAATGCCACAGTCGAGGAATGTTGGGACTTTTTTTCGAGTCCAAAAAATCTTCAAACCATCACACTCGACAATATGAGTTTCGAAATTCAGGATTTTGATGACAAACGCATGTATCCCGGACAAATTATTACCTATACTTTAAAACCACTTTTGGGCATCAAAATTAATTGGGTTACAATAATTACAGTTTCAAAGGAGAATCAGTACTTCATAGACGAACAACGTTTTGGACCTTACGCTTTATGGCATCACAAACATTTCTTTGAACCCACAGAAAACGGAACTAAAATGGTCGATATTGTCCATTATGCACTTCCTTTTGGATATTTAGGACGCATTATGAACAAGTTGGTTGTAGAAAGCAAACTGAAAAACATTTTTGCTTATCGCCAAAACAAAATCGAAGAACTATTCAATTCAAAAATATAATTACTTATCTTTTTTCTACAATTTCACGAATTATGTCACGCAGATTAAAAAAGATTTAAGCAGATTAGCCCAGATTTTTTTTAATCTAAATAATAAATTAAATCTGCTTTAATTTACCAAATCTGCGTGAAAGAAAAAAAATGAAACATTACCCAAAATGACAAAACAAAAAGTCTCTTTTTTCTGGTTTAGACGTGATTTACGTTTAGATGATAACGTAGGATTATTTCATGCATTACAATCTGATTTTCCAGTAATTCCGTTATTTATTTTTGATGAAGATATCCTGGAGAATCTTCCTGAAAATGATGCTCGGGTAAACTTTATTTATGATTCTCTCCAAAAAATAAATGAAGAACTTCTTGCAATCGATTCTTCAATTCTAATCAAAAAAGGAAAAACTTCAGATGTTTGGAAATCGCTTCTTGAAGAATTTGAGATCCAACAAGTCTTCTTCAATAAAGATTATGAACCGTTTGCGATTAAACGTGATTTATCCATTCATGAATTATTAAAGCAAAATAATATTGAAACCTTTTCTTTTAAAGATCATGTCATATTTGAAGAAAAAGAAATCACAAAGTCAGACGGGCTTCCCTACACCATTTACACGCCATATAAAAACAAATGGCTCGAAAAATATCATATCATGGGACAAGTTCCCGAATATGATATAAAACCTCTGTTAAACAACTTTTCCAAAAATCAATTCCTTTTTCCTGATTTATCAGAAATTGGTTTTGAAAAAAGCACCATAAAAGTTCTTCCTCACAACCTGACGCAAATTGCCAATTATAAAGAAACTCGTGACTTTCCGGCTCTTGACAGCACTTCTTATTTATCGCCACATTTACGTTTTGGAACCGTTAGTATTCGGAAATTAGTGAATTGGGCAAATAAAAAGAACCAAACCTTTTTGAGCGAATTAATTTGGAGAGAGTTTTTTATTCAGATATTATTTAACTTTCCAAATGTGGTGAATCACAACTTCAAATCGGCTTATGATGGGATTCAATGGCGTAATAACGAGGAAGATTTTAAGCGGTGGTGTTCCGGAACCACAGGTTATCCAATGGTTGATGCCGGAATGCGCCAATTAAATGAAACGGGGTATATGCACAATCGCGTTCGGATGGTTGTAGCGAGTTTTTTATGCAAACATTTATTGATTAACTGGCAATGGGGCGAAGCTTATTTTGCAGAGAAATTATTAGACTTCGAACTCGCTTCAAATGTCGGAAACTGGCAATGGGCTGCCGGAACTGGTTGCGATGCAGCACCGTATTTTAGAGTTTTTAATCCGGAAATTCAACAAAAGAAATTTGACGAAAAAGGAATTTATATCCGCAAATGGATTCCTGAATTTGATTTGGGTTATAATGAACCAATGGTCGATCACGCTTTTGCAAGAGATCGTGCAATTGAGACTTATAAAAAGGGAATAATTAAATAAATTCCAAATTTTTAAATTCCAAATTCCAATTAAAAACCTTTACCAAAGGTTTAGACCAAGAGTATATGAAGTAATTAGAAAAATCCGTTTTTATCAGCGTTTCCGCTTTAGCGAATCAGCAAAATCAGCGTCTTATTTTGACGCGGATAAAACAGATTTACTTCGTAAAAACGCGGATAAAAACGGATTTGATCGCCATTTTTTGTCGAGTTACTAATGTGATTTCTCTCCCGAAGCCTCGGGATCGAAATGACAAAAATTGAGATAATCTCATTTCTTATAAAAACGAAAAGCCCTAGCCCTGATAGAAGCGGTATCCTTTTTCTGGCTTCTTTAGCCAGGAAAAGATACAAGTGGATAGCAGGAAATAGCTCCTAATACTTCTCGTAATTTGTAACGATAATTTTGGCTTTTAAATCAAACATTAAATTATACAAACCAAAGAAGGTTCTGTTCATATAAATAAAATGTTTTGAACCACGATTTCCGTTCATTTTCTTAAGGTTTGTATCATTAGAGAAACGTTCTCCTAATTTGGCAATACTTTCGAAGAAAGTTTCATCGGCAAAATCGAAAGTTTCATCCTGAAAAGGTTTGGTGAAAAGTGATAACAAATCATGGAACATCTCTGTGAAATATTCAATTTCAGAAGGAGAATCGTCTGGACGAAGAATCTCTAGTTCGAATAATTTTTGATTGAAAAGTGTTTGGTCTGTGATGACGTTTTTATTGATCAGTTCAAAGTAAGGCACATAAAAATCTTCAGGTATTTGCTTCATACAACCAAAATCTAAAGCTATCAAATGGTTCTGGTCGTCTACCAAAAAGTTTCCGGGATGTGGATCTGCATGTACTTTTCTTAAAATATGAATTTGGTACATATAAAAATCCCAAAGTGCCTGACCAATTTTATCGCCCACTTCCTGATTTGTATTTTTAGCCGTAAACTCCGAAAGATGAATTCCGTTCATCCAGTCCATCGTAATAATTTTCTCTGACGAAAACTCCGGATAATAATTTGGGAACAATATATTTTCGATTTTACTACACGCCGCAACGACTTCCTGACTTTGTTGGAGTTCCAGTAGATAATTGGTTTCTTCGATAAGTTTGTCTTCAACTTCTTTAAAATACTTATCAGAATCTTTCCCCTGAAGATTAAACATTCGTATTGCAATAGGTTTCACCAAAGCTAAATCGGATGAAATACTGTTGGCAACTCCGGGATATTGAATTTTTACTGCCAGTTTCTTACCGTTTTTAGACGCCAAATGCACCTGACCAATACTTGCGGCGTTTACAGAATTGGCATTGAATTCATCAAATATTTCATAAGGAGTTTTTCCAAAATTAGTTTTGAACGTTTTTAAAACCAATGGCGCCGAAAGTGGCGGAACTGAAAATTGTGACAATGAAAACTTCTCAACATAAGCCTGAGGCAAAAAATTCTTGTCCATGCTTAACATTTGAGCAACTTTCAGCGCACTTCCTTTCAAGCTTTTTAATCCGTCGTAAATATCTTCGGCATTATTTTCATTTAGTTTATCACGCGTCAAATCAGAATTTACCATTTTTTCGGCATAATGCTTTATGTAGTTTACACCAATTTTCGCACCTGTTTGCACTAGTTTACCGGCTCTTTCTATTTTTGACGTTGGTATATAATCGATCGTTTTCATTGTTTGCTGTATATTTTTTCTTTGAACAGGAATTTTCCAAAATCCAAAAGATGATTCATTGGCGCAACATTCATTAATTCGAACGAAGCATTTACTGATTTTTCGATAAAAATATCTGTTTTCTCAAAAGCCGCCGATTCATCATCAATCCAGAATTTTATGGTCATCATCAATTGCAGCCAACCAGATTCCTGAATTGCTTTTTCCTGAAATTTTTGAAATTTTTGAAATTTCTCTTGTTCAAGTCTATAATCGTCCGTCAGGATTTCAGAAACATATTCCTTAAATCCTTCTCGAAGTGACGTTAATTGTACTAAGTTTCTAATTGGGTTTCTATCTATTTTTAAGGCTTGTAAAACATAACTTCTATTGGCGGTTAAAATCTCAAAAAAGGTAAAGTAAAAGCTCAACATCTTATTCTTCATATCATACTCCTGATAATCTGCATTTTTATGCAATAAATCAATTGTATTGGCCAGAAAAAGCCTGAATATCTCTTTTTCTAAACCTTCCAGCGTTCCAAAAAATGCATAAAACTCGGTCTCTGTAAAATCATTTTCTTTTGCAAAATGATAAACTGACTTTGGCTTTTGCCCTTTTTCTAAAACCTCATCCATATATTTTGAAACGATATCATCTCTTGTGATTGTCTTTTGTTTAGTTGCCATTTCATTAAAATTTAGAATTTGCCTTAAAGGTAAGCAATGTTTAAGTACCTTTACTTATGCTCAAACTGGATGCACTGTTAAATATATTATAATATAATGGCTAAAACTGTTTTACTAACCGGAGGTACTGGATTTGTTGGTAAACATCTCACTGATGTACTTATCGATAATGGTTTTTTGGTGGCTATTTTGAGCCGTTCAGATCAAAAAAATACACCTTCGATTACTTACTACAAATGGGATTTAAATAAAAACTTTATTGATCCTGAAGCGGTCTTAAAGGCAGATTATATTATCCATTTGGCAGGTGAAGGGATTGTAGAAAAAAGATGGACCAAAAACCGCAAAAAAGACATTGTCGAAAGCCGTGTAAAACCAATTGATCTAATTTTTTCTGTTTTAAAAGAAAAAAATAAGACTTTGGACGCTTTTATTTCCGCCTCAGGAGTTGGAATTTATGGCGCTATTACAAGTCACAAAATATGTGATGAAACAACACCTCCTGCTGATGATTTCTTAGGGACTACTTGTCAGGAATGGGAAAAAGCTGTTGACAAAATTGCCTCACTAAAAATTAGAATTGTAAAAATCCGTACAGGAATTGTTTTCGGGAAAGGAGAAGGTTTTCTTAAAAAAATTGTTCCAAGTTTTAAAGCGGGTTTTGGCGCAGTATTAGGCAACGGAAAACAATATTTACCGTGGATTCATATCGACGACTTATGCCAGATTTATTTAAAATCAATTCTGGACGAACAAATGCAGGGTGCTTATAACGCCTGTATCAATGACACCACCACAAATTCCAGATTCTCTAAAACTCTGGCAAATTTATTTGGATATACGATTTGGCTCCCTAAAGTTCCGGCATTTATTTTAAAATTAGTTCTGGGCGAAATGAGCGTCGCAGTTTTAAAAGGTCAAAGAGTTTCGTCTGAAAAAATTCAAAAAGCAGGTTTTGAGTTTCAGTTTACAGATTTAGAAAAAACAGTGGTAAGTTGTTTGAATTAAATTTTATTTTAAAGTTAAATACATAGAATCGCCAGATCGAACTACTCCTATTAATTCTGTGTTTGCTGTTTGTGAAATTTTATCCGCTATTCTATTTGGAATTTCAATATTGAAATCAGTTACCAAAATAGGAAAATCAGATATTATTTGGATTCCGTCACCCAATTTTTTAATCAAAGCATTAACGATGACTTCTCTGGTTTTTCCGTGCAGTATAAGTTTCCCTTTTATTTGATATTCTTTTTCAATTTCGGTAACATCTTTTAAATCAAATTTTTGAATTTTACCTTTAAAAACAGCTTTAGGATATCGATGGCTCTCCAAATAATTTTCATTAAAATGCTCCTGCATAAGGTCTAATTTAAAACGAAAATCTTTGACAATAACAGTACAAATAAATGTACTTGTTTTAGGTTCCAATACAATTGCAACCTGTCTGTTTACGGCTTTTACTTCTTCAAAAAATGGAACGGATGCTTCAAAATTTATCGTTCCTGTATTTGTAAAGAATTTATCCTGTGCAATAACGGAATAAGCAGTAAATAGCAAAATAAGTAAAGTAGTTTTTTTCATAATCGTTAATAATTAAACAATTATGTCATTCCTTTTTTTTATTTTAAGAAGAGAAAAAACTGGACTTAATACAATAATATAAAAAAACAGAATGGCAGTACTCCGTGAAAAACAGTAACTCAATGGTCATACTTAAAGTTACGAAATTTTAAGGAATACGGTTGCCTATTTATGCTAAATATTTGTGAAATGTTTTAGGACACAAAATGGGATTTGGGATTTGTAAAAGGGTTTTACAAATGTTGCTCCGTAATTATAGATATTAATACAATATTTATAATTGCGGAGTAATAAACTATCCTTGCACTTCTGTACAAATCTCGATTAAAAAACCATCCGGATCGCGCACATAAGCTACAATTTGTCCCCACGGTTTTTGCGTTGGTTGTGTTACTGGAATTGCTCCAAAAGAGATTGACTTTTCTACCAATTCTTCCACATTATCAGTTATAAAACCTATTTCAATTGCAAAAGGCTTTTCTTCGATCTTGCTTTCGAGGAAACCTTCTTTTAAGTTTTGTTTTGCTAATGATTTTGATGCAAACGAAATTGTTGTTTCACCTGTACTTAATTCACCATAATCATTTCCGGGTGCTATAAATTTTCTGGAAAAACCAAATGCATTTTCATAAAACACAATCGATTTCTCCACATCTTCTACATATAGAATTGTATATCCAAATTTTACCATTTTCCTTTAATTTATTATTCTAGCTAATTTCTAATAACACATTGTATTTGTCTAAACTCGCTAAATCTTCGATTGAATTGACCTTTGCCATTTTTTCGCGTTCGTCAACTTCTTTCTTTAAATCAATGTGTATAATGGCTTTTCTAAAACGTCTCACCTCTTCCAGATTAGACAAAATTAATCCCGGAACCTGTACGCTTTTTCCATCTTTATCTTTGGCTACCATTGTAAAATAAGAAGAATTACAATGTTTCACCGCTCCGGTTTGAATATTTTCGGCTTCAACACGAATACCCACAATCATAGAACTTCTTCCCACATAATTTACAGAAGCTTTCATAGTAACCAATTCGCCAACTTCGATAGGTTTCAAAAAGTTTACGGTATCAACAGAAGCTGTTACACAATAATTGCCGCTAAATTTTGAGGCCGATGCAAAAGCAATCTGATCTAACAATTGTAAAATATAACCTCCGTGAATTTTACCACTAAAATTGGTGTGCGAAGGCAGCATTAATTCTGAAATACTAATTTTTGATGAGGAAACGGGTTTGAAATCTGCGGTCATAATTGTTTATTTGTATTTAAATGGGGAAGTTTCTTTTCGAACGGCTGTGATGAAAAAATGAGAATCTCCCCACCAGCTAAATGTTTTATATCGTTCAACGTAAGTCAATTTTACATATTGCCCTTCCAATGTATTCAATTGATCTATTACTTCTTTGTCACTGTCTAAAACCGAGAACCTAAATATTTGCGAACCGGAAACACCTTGGCTTAGTTCTCCTTCCCAGGTTTTCATTAGTACGCCTTTATGACTCATCCTTATTAATTCGCCTGAGCGATATCCTTCACTATAAGGAACATAATAGATAAAGGCAAAATAAATGGCAACAATCAGGACACAAACTGCGGCAATTATTATTAAAATTCTTTTCATAAATCTTAGTTTAAAGATTGATTTTCATCTGAATTTGAAGCTCTTGCAATAATATTTTCCGGAAGCGCTTTTTTTGCCTTTGCTCCCATTTTCTTTAATTTTTCTACACTCGAAATCAAATTTCCTCTACCATCAACCAATTTATTCATGGCATTTTCATATTCGGTTTTAGTATCTTTTATTTTATTTCCAATTCTTACCAAATCACCCACAAAGCCTTCAAATTTATCATACAATGCTCCGGCTTGTCTGGCAATTTCAAAAGCATTTTCTTGTTGTTTTTGATTCGCCCACATACTGTCAATCGTTCGCAAAGTAGCTAACAATGTAGTTGGAGTCACAATCACGATATTACGATCAAATGCTTTATTATATAAGGTAGAATCCTCATTTAAAGCGATGGCAAAAGCGGGTTCAATTGGAATAAAAAGTAAAACAAAATCCGGGCTTTCGATTTGGTACAAATCATGATAATTTTTATTCCCAAGTTGCTCCACATGCCTTTTAATGGAGTTTACGTGTTCTTTTAGAAAATCGATCTTAAGAATTTCTGATTCCTCATTAATCCATCTTTCATAAGCAACCAGAGAAACTTTAGAATCTACAATCATCTTTTTACCGTCAGGTAAATTAATTACAACATCGGGAAGCACTCTGTTTCCTTCGGTATTCGTAAAGCTTTGCTGAACTTCGTATTCACGTCCTTTTTCTAAACCTGATTTTTCTAAAACACGTTCCAAAACCAGTTCGCCCCAATTTCCCTGCATTTTACTGTCACCTTTCAAGGCTTTGGTTAAATTTAGGGTTTCTTTGCTCATTTGGGCATTCATCTCGCTCAAACCAACAATCTGCTGACGTAAAGCGGCATGATAATCAATACTTTCTTTGTGAGTTTGTTCTACTTTTTGCTCAAAACCCTGAATTTTATCCTGAAGTGGCAACAAGATATTCTTCATGTTTTCGCTATTTTGTTCCGTAAATTTCGCCGACTTTTCTTCGAGAATTTTATTAGCTAAATTTTCAAATTCTTTGGTGAATTTTTCCTGAAGTTCTGTGATTTCGTTTTTTTGTTCTTTATGACGTTCCCATAAGTTTTCAAAATCAACTTCTTTTTTAGAAAGCTGAATCGCTAAACTGTCTTTTTCTGTCCTAATATTTTCTTTCTCTAAGTTCGCTAATTGAAACTGCTTCTGAAAGTTATTTCTTTCGTTCTCAAACTGTTCTTTTTGCAACTGCATTTGATTTGCATTTGCATTTAATCGCTCTTCTAAACTTACCTTTTCGGATTGGGCTCTGGCAGAAAACAGCAATTTTCCTAAATAAATCCCAAGGAATAATGCAATGACAAAGGCCAATAAAAGCGGAAGAAAATCAAACATACTTAAGTTTATTTTTAAAGTAAAAGTAAGCAATAATACGTAGTACTTAATTTTTAAAACTAAAATTTTATTGATTCATACTGATTATAAATCACTTGGGCTTTAAAAAAATAAAGAAAAAAAAATATTCTTTTTAACGCAACCTTTTCAATAGAAGCTTATCTGTGAATTATAACCTAATACAAAATAATGATGAAAAAATTAATGTTGAGCTTATTTATAGCTTTTGGATTTAGCGGCTGCTCCCTTAGTAATGATGACAATACAAATATAGATTGCGGAACTTATGCTGATGTTTCGTTTACAGGATATCCTCTTTACTGCAACTATAGCATGATAACAAACCAAACTACTCCAGCGGCACTTATCGCAAGTTCGCAGGAAAACATGGATAAGTATTTTAAGAAAAATGCAAACTCATGTCCTAACTCAAGTGACCCTACTATAGATTTTACTAAAAACTTTTTAGTTGGAGTTTTCTCAGGAATAAAACCTACAAGTGGCTATACTATTAAAATTACTAATATAGTAGAAAACAAATGTCAGATGGTTGTGAGCTATTATGAAAAATCACCGTTACCTGGTGAAACAACATCTCCAGCGTCAACTTATCCGTCAGATTTTGTTTTGATTACTAAAACTTCAAAACCAATCATCTTTATTAAAGCTACCGAAAATCCAGACAATATTATTATTGGTACCTATAAAGCACAATGTACCGGAGCTGATTGTCAAAACTTCTTTCAAATAAATGATTATAGTATTCTAAAGTTTCAAAATGTTGTTTCGGGAGGTTATGATTTTAACCAATACAAATACACTGCGACAACTAAGAGAGGTGATTATGCTTCATTATTATCAAGTGTTCCTTCTGAAATTTTAAACAACCAAGGGCAAACAAAAACATACGGTACTCCAGATTCAGCTGGTCAGGGTGGCGTATATTTTGAACTTCGAAAAGGTTTAAAAATTACGAGAATTTATATTGACAATAATGACACTGATGATCAAGGGTCTGAAATTAAACTTTTCAAAAAATTAATAAAGGATAAAATCACTAGCCTGAAATAATCAAATTCTGAAAAAAGAGATTTTGGTGTTTTTGATTCGTCAAAACAGGAGTTAAATTAGCTTTGAAGGCAAGACTTACAAAACAGAAACACCTGAAAATCAAAACCTAACAATCGTAAAAAATAATCAAGACGCCACTCATACTATTATAAAAGATAGTTTTATATGCTTATAAAAACTATTTTTGCAAAACCAAAATTAACCACTTCTTGAAAGACGATTTAGAAAAATATATCAAGCTTTGCATAAAAAATGACAGAGAAGGACAACTGAAAATTTATCAGTTGTTCTCTCCTGTTTTATATGGTATTTGCCTGAAGTATATGAAAAACGAAGACGATGCTAAAGATGTATTTCAGGAAGCATTCGTAATTGTTTTTCAGAAAATTGGTCAATATAAATTTGAAGGAAGTTTTGAAGGCTGGTTAAAACGTATTTTCATTAATAAATTGATTGAGACTTTAAACAAAAAGAAAAAAGAAAGCTTCTTTCTGGATGTTTTTGACCCTGATACAGATTTTGTCGAAGAGGAAGAACTAGAAGCTATCCCAATTGAACAAGAAAAATTATTGGAATATATTCGGGATTTACCAGATCAATACAGGACAGTTTTTAACTTGTATGTTTTCGAAAAAATGAAACACAAAGAAATCGCTGAATTATTGAAGATCTCTGAAGGAACATCAAAATCAAATTTAAATAGAGCCAAGCACATTTTGCAGAAAAGAATTTTGAGCATAAAAAATTTTAAAATAGCATGAAAAAACAAAACATAGAAGATATTTTTTCATCAATGGAAGACTTTTCAAGTGTTCCGCCTCCTGAATTATGGGGCCAAATTGAAGAAAAACTAGATCAGCCTAAAAAGAAAAAAAGAGCTATTCTTTGGTGGTCGGCTGCTGCATGCCTATTATTAGGTTTGCTGCTTCCTTCTGTTTTACATTTTACTTCTGATTCAGGAATCAAAAACTTAAGTAATGGTGCCTCAGAAAACAATAAAGTCGTTATAGAAGAGAAAAATGGGAAGAGTAAAAATGACGTAAATAATACCACAATATCAGCTCCCGAAAATAATACGGTTTCAACTGACATTGAAAAAAATCAAGTCAAAGGAAATCTGGTAGAAGAAAATCAAGTCGAAGAAAAATCACATACAACTGAAGGAGATTCATCATCATCAAAAAAAGCAATCAATCCATTAATTACTAAGGTTCAAAAACAAGAAACAGCATTGGCTCAAGCTGATTCTGAAAATAGGGCAAAAAACAATAGTAAACATCCTAAATCAAATATTGAAAAAAGAAATACAAATCAAGCTGTAGCGGAACAAACCTATGTAACAGGAAAAGGAGATTCTTTTAATTCTGTTTCTAAATACCAGCTTCCAAATAATAAAAAAACTGCTACAGATAAGATTCTTACGGAGAAAACGTTTAATTCAGCCAAAACAAATGGATTTAATTCAAACTCAAAAAATCAATTGTCAAAATCTATTTTTGAAGATAAAACAAGCACAAAAAACAGCAACAACATTGCTTTTTATTCGTCAAACCCTGCTTTTAATAGCAATCAAAATGCAGCAAATAATAGCAGAGAAATTCAAAAAAGGGAAACTCAAAAGAGCGGAACAATAGATTATTCTAAAAAAGATCTTATTGCCAGCAATGAAAAAAGCGATTCAAAAGCAAACAATTCATCAAGCAAAATAGATTCGGTACAATTAGCAGAGCTTCAAAATCTGGAAAAAGATATTGCAGCTGCAGCGCCGGAAACTAGAAAAGACAAAGAAGACAAATCTGTTTCTAATGCTGAAAAATGGGCTGTAGAAGTTTTTGCCGGCATCGCCAATTCTCAAAACAATAAAAATGACAAAACCCTGGGTTACGCAAACGATTCGAAACAAGGTAGTACCTATGGTGTAAAAACAAAATATAAAATCAGTAATAAATGGGCTGTAGGATCAGGTCTTAAGATTAATGAACTAGGTCAGAGCATTGCGAATGTTTCTTATATAAACACAAAAAATGTTGCTTCGTTAAGTCCAACAGGTTATTATGCTGCTGGCGAATCAATTGCTCCTGCACGAATAACAAATAACTCCAATTATGTTTTTGTTTCAAACAGTACCTCAAATGCATTAAAACAAAGTGATATTCAAAGTGACAATTTAGAAAGCGGAAATATAGATCAAAGTCTTAGATATATCGAAATGCCTTTAGAAGTTTCATATGCTGTATTTACTAAAAACAAAGCAAGTATCAGTTTGAATACCGGCGGATTTGTAGGGAAACTAATTTCTAATAATGTAGCACTTGATGGCAACTCGATTGGTAATAATATAAATGCAAATGATTATGTTTATGGTTCTACTCTGAGTACTACTTTGCAATATCGTATTTATAAAAAGACAAATGTTTTTGCTGAACCTGCTGTAAATTATTACCTCAATCCATTGAACAATCAATCTTTTAATCAATTTCAATGGGGATTGAATTTTGGATTGAATGTTTCCTTCTAAAAAATAGTACCTTTCCCAAAAAACAATAATAATTTCTAAGTCAATCTTCTAAAATGATAATTAAAAATCACTGGGTAAATCAAAAATCTATCTCCAAAGATTTAAATTTAGCCAAAGAATTGGTTTATGATTCTTTTGATTTTCATTGTTCAGAACCTGAAGGAATAACTGAAAGTGCAGAGTATAATGGGTACCAATTTTACTTAGATAAAAAACTTATTTGTTATCGCGAGGCCAAAACAACTCCTATAAAAACTGGTCAGTTTGTGACTTTATGGAAGCGTAATAAATCAGGAATAATTGAGCCTTTTGATTTTTCTGACGAATTTGATTTTGTAATTATTAGCGTTAGAAAAGAAAATATGTTTGGGCAATTTGTTTTTCCAAAATCCATTTTGTTAGAAAAAGGAATCTTCTCTACAAAAACTAAAGAAGGCAAACGAGCGACACGTGTTTATCCGCCTTGGGATGAAACGACAAGCGTGCAAGCTCAAAAAACACAGAAATGGCAATTACGCTATTTTTACGAAATAAAACCTAAAGCAGATCTTGAAACATTTAACAAATTGTTTCAATCCTAAATAAAACAAAAAACGGCTGTTTGAAATTATCAAACAGCCGTTTTTTTTTAGTTTAAATATAAAACCTAAATTGCCGTATATCCGCCATCGGCAATAATATAACTTCCGGTTGTGAATGAAGATTTTTCAGAGCTTAGAAACACTACCAATTCAGCAACTTCTTCAGCAGTACCCAAACGATTCATCGGCGCTTTTGCAGCAATCGCATTCATGGCACTTGCATTCATATGATCTTTCAATAAAGCTGTTTCGATATATCCCGGACCGACAGCATTACAACGAATATTCTTTAACGCATATTCTGCAGCAATATTTTTGGTCAATCCCACAACACCGTGTTTCGAAGCTGTATATGCCGGACTATTTGGAGCCGCAACCTGACCGTGAATTGAGGCAATATTTACGATGCTCCCTCCTCCGTTTTTTTCCATTTGTTCTAACTGATAGCGACAGGCATAAAAAACACCACTTAAATTCAATGCAATTACACGATCCCAGGCTTCCGGCTCATATTCACCAGTTGGCTTTGCGGGTCCGCCCATTCCTGCGTTATTACAAGCAATATCAAGTTGACCGTATTTAGCAACCGTAACCTCAACCATACGTTTATTATCACTTGCATTTGATGAATCTCCTTTTACAAAAAAAGCTTCTCCGCCTTTATCCTTAATTACTTTTACGGTTTCTTCACCGTGTTCTACATTAATATCTGAAAGTACTACTTTTGCTCCTTCTCGAGCGTAAGCTTCTGCAACTGCACGTCCAATTCCTGATCCGCCACCAGACACAAAAGCTACTTTGTTTTCTAAAAGTGCCATTTTTTAAATATTTAAAATTTGAACTACAATTTACGAAGATATTGATGGACAGCCAGCCTAAAAACAAGTTTTAAAACAACATTAACGCAGTTTGCCAATCAAATGTTATTTGCAATAAAAAGGATGAAAATCAGATAAAAATTTATTATTTAAAAGAAAATCATTCATCATCCAATTTCATATTTCCTCTGTCTTTGTGATTATCGGGATTTGAATTTGGATAACGATTTGGATTCACATCAGAGTTTCTGTCTTTGTTTTCCACCGTTTTTTTTGCTTCTTCATCAGTCGAAACACCCCGATTTGCATTTGGATTATCGGAATCAATTTCGTTTGAAACTTCTTGAATATTTTCATTTTCGTTTCTGGCTCGATCTACAATTTCTTTATTTCCACCGGCATCTGTTACAACTTCTTTTTTGAGTTTTGGTGTATCCGGTACTTTATCGTGCGAAACGTTTTTTCCATTTAATTCTTCACTATCTTTCTGTGTTCCGTTTATCTTTTTGGAACCTAAATTATTATTTTCCATAACATTTTATTTTTTCATTACTATATAATATTACGAATTTTAAGCCTAAAAAATAAGCTCTTTAACATAGCTTTAGGTTTCTACATCATGTTTTTAAAAAACATTAAAACCCTAAACTTCAATTTATTAAATTTAAAAATATTGCAGAATATTTTTCAAAATTGTAATTTTAATAAAATTCTAAAATCCTTTATAATGAACTTTTTCAAAATCAAAACAAGTTGGTCAAACGCCCAATTTATTCTAATAAAACTATGTATGGCATCAATCTACATTTTCGTCGGAAGCTATTTCCATGATTTTTTCAAAGATTACTATATACCCTTGCTCCTTTTATTTGGTATAACTGTAATTTGGTTTGTTTTTTCATGGCTAAAGAAAATGAAAGCTTCAAAACAGCAATAAATACAGCCAGGAATTATTTACTTTCTCAAACAAAACTATCTTTGCAGTCAAAAAAATACGGCATGCATCGACATTTTATTCTTTTTAAACCTTACGGTTATTTGAGTCAATTTATATACGAACTAAAAAGAAAGAAAAAGCTTTTGGGTGAATTACATGATTTCCCCGAAGGTACAATGGCGATTGGTCGTTTGGACGAAGATTCTGAAGGTTTGCTTTTATTAACTACAGACGGAAAAGTAAGCGAACAAATAAGAAGCAAAAAAGTTGATAAAGAATATTATGTTCAGGTTGATGGTGTTATTACACCAGAAGCAATTGAACAATTACAAAATGGTGTCGAAATTGGTTTTGATGGCGGAAAATATAAAACCAAACCTTGCACCGCTTTTATCGTAACTGAAATTCCTGATTTTGGTCCTAGAGCCAAAAAAATACGGGACGAACGCCACGGACCAACATCCTGGGCTTCCATAACCGTAAACGAAGGAAAGTTTCGTCAGGTTCGAAAAATGACTGCAGCAGTTGGTTTTCCTACTTTGAGATTAGTTCGTGTTCGTATAGGAAATGTATATTTGCAGAACTTAAAAGCCGGAGAAGTTCTTGAAGTTTCCGATTTTAAATTAGATAATGTGTCAATTTGAGAATTAGATAATTTTTGAAACTCATAACTTATAACTCATAACTCAAAAAATAATGCTAAACGTTGTTCTTGTAGAACCTGAAATACCTAATAATACTGGAAATATTGGACGATTATGTGTGGGTACAGAAAGTAGATTACACTTAATTCATCCTTTCGGGTTTGTGATTAATGATAAAAACCTGAAACGTTCGGGTTTGGATTATTGGGTGCATCTTGACGTAACCGAATATCAAAATATAGAAGAATGGATTCAGCAGATTCCAGATCAATCACGTGTTTTTTTGATGAGTTCGCATGCAGAGAAGTCTTATCTCGAAACTGATTTTCAGGATGGAGATTGGCTCGTTTTCGGGAAAGAAAGTGTTGGTTTAAGTCAGGATGTTTTAGATCGTTTTGAAAATCACTTAACGATTCCAATGTCGAAATTAATCAGAAGTTTTAATATTGCGAATTCTGTTGCTTTTGTAGTTGGCGAAGCTAAAAGACAAATTGGGTTAAAGGTTTAAAATGAGATCTATTATCGACGCAAATAACCTTAGTTATTCTAAAGAAACTTTAATATACTATTCAAGAAGTCTTATTTCTCTGTGGATATGTGTTTTAATTGGTTTCGCAATTGGTGCTATCTGTGCTTTACAAATAAAAAACGGTTACTTCTTATCCTTATTTTTATTAGTTTTTATTGTATTTCAAGGTAACGAGCAATTCAAATTATTAAAAAGAATTAATGAAGTTCAATTTAGAATTAATTCAAAAGGAATTCAGTATCGAGATTTACCTTTAGTTTCATGGAGTAATATTGAAAATGAAAGAATTGTCACCGAAGGACATCGTAAATCAAGAAGACATTTTTTTGTTTACTACATTATTAGCGAAGACAATAAAATGAAAATTGATATAGAACCGTTAAATGTTGGAATTGGCGATTTAGAACATACGCTTACTATTCACAGAAATAGATTTAAGAGAGAAAATAATATTGCTTAATTTTAACTTCAAAACAAATCGGTTTCAAAATGACAGAAAGAATAATATTTACGCTACAAGTAAGTAATACAAATAGATTTTTTTACTGCCTTTGGACTTCTTACTATTTTATACTTTATAACTTCAATTTTCACAAAAAATCAGTTTATAAAAAACGTTGAGGAAGAATCAAATCGTTTTATTTCATTTATTGGAATTCTTTATCTAATAATATGGTCTGTTGGATTATTTGTAGAATTAAACATTTTAAATGCCGAAGAAAAATCTCAACTTCTAAATCAAATGTTCGGAAAATATTGGTTTAGCTTTTGGCTTCAACCCTTACTTTGGATTTTAATAAGTCAGCTTTTAAGATTCAAATTCATTAGAAAAAACATTTTACTAAGATTACTTTTTAGCATTTTATTTATTTTCTCAATAGAAAAATTAGTAATAATTTTCACTTCTTTTCATCGAGATTGTTTACCAAGTTCCTGGACAATGAATAATGATTTAAGCATTTACCCTTCGAACTTACTTCTCGAATTACTAATGAAAATTACTGTTTTCTTATTGTTTGTTGGAATCTTCTTTTTAATCAATCAAAAAATCAATAATTACAAAATTGCAAAAATTAAGTAATCACAAACTTCCCTTTTTCGGCATCAAAAATAATATGTTCGTCTTTGAATAAAGTTGCGAAACTTCCTTTTGAAATTAAATTACAAGGTTCGTCCTGAACTACTAAATCCGGTGTCATAATAATCATTTCGTCGCTTAACTGAATCGCCAAATCAATATCATGTGTTGAGAACAAAATACACTTTTGAGTGTCCTGTGTTAGCTTTTTGAGGAGTTTAAACAAAGAAACTTTGTGCAATAAATCAAGATGTGTTGTGGGTTCATCCAGAATAATTAGCGGCGTATCTTGCGCCAAAGCTCTCGCAATTAAAACTTTTTGTAATTGTCCGTCACTAATTTCGAAATGTCTTTTTTGAGCTAAATGTTCGATTTGAGTCAATTCTAAAGCTTCCTGAACTTTCTCAATATCCGTTTGGGTTAAAGTACCAATCCAATTGGTGTAAGGTTGACGTCCCAGTGCCACCAACTCAAAAACAGATAGATTACTTGGCGGTAATTTTTCGGTTAAAACCAAACTTAAATTTTGTGCTAAATCTAAAGGCTTATAAGTATGTATGTTTTTATCATTCAGAAAAACAGTTCCTGCTAATGGATGCTGGATTCCTGTAATGGTTCTTAGTAAAGTCGATTTCCCAATTCCGTTTGCACCAATTAAAGAAATGAGTTTTCCTGAAGATAAATTCAAATTCAAATCCTGGGAAATAGTCACAGTTTCTTTCTTGGACTTATAGCCAATACTTAAATTTGAAGTTTTTAGGATCTTACTCATTGTAACATATTTTTAAACACATAGAAACATAGTTATTTTCTTTTCGCAGAAAGGTAATTTTAAAATTTACTTGTAAATTATCACATAGCTCATAATGCTAAAACTTTGGCAATAATTTATAATATTCGTTTACGAATGTTTTTTGACCTTCTTTAAAAATATTAAAACAATTAAAGTTAATTATTATTCCTTTTGGAGCTTTTAAGAGTTTCATATAGGTTAAAAGTTGGGCCTCATGCATTCCATTTATTTCTGAAACTGCCTTTAATTCTACAACCAAACAATTCTCAACGAATAAATCACATCTCAAATCAGTATTTAGCTCTTTGTCTCTATATAACAAAGGCACTTTCATTTCCGTAACAAAATTGATCTTTCTAAATATAAGTTCTTCCTTCAAACATTGGTGATAAATATTTTCTAACAATCCTTTTCCAATTGCTTTGTGTACTTCAATACAAGCTCCGATTAACTCGTAACTTAATTCATCTAAATATTTTTGCGTAATCATTAATTTTTTAATTAAAATAGAATCAAGGTTCCTCATCTATGTTTGTTTAGAAAAGTGAAACGCCTTTTGTAGATCTTTTAAATCTATGCCTCTATGTGTTAAAAAAACCAAGATACGATTTATTTGTAAGTTTTTACTGAAAATTTCTTTTCCGCATTAGTAACCAAACCACAACCGGCGCACCAATTATAGAAGTGATTGCATTGATTGGTAATGTGGTTTCTAATCCTGGCATTTGCGATGCCATATCACAAAACAACATAATTATTCCGCCATAAAAAAAAGTACTCCAATATAAAACGGCGTGATTACTGGTTTGAAAAGTCAGCTTTGCGATATGTGGCACTGCTAAACCTATAAAGGCTATTGGTCCCGCAAAAGCCGTTATACTTCCTGCCAGAATACTCGTTGCAAAAATGATTGTAAGTCTTGCTTTCTTATAATTCATGCCCATGCTTTTAGCGTAATTTTCGCCTAAAAGCAATGCATTTAAAGGTTTTATACTACTGGCACTCAAAAGCAAACCAAAACCAACACAAACTGCCAGAATCAAAATAGATGTCCAGGAAAGATTCCCAAGACTTCCTAACGACCAAAAGGTGAATTTTTGCAATTGTTCTGCCGAACTAAAATAGGTTAAAACTCCAACAATAGCACTGGTAAAACTGGCAAACATAAGTCCTACAATTAAAATCGCCATGGTGTTTCTTAATTTTTGCGCGACCAATAATACCAACATTAAAACCGAAACACTTCCTAAAGTTGAAGCCAACACAATTCCGTATGGAGATAATAAAACTGAATTTAAAAATGTTGGCAACAAACCCGCACCCAAAATTACAATAGCTACTGCCAGAATTGCTCCGGAACTTAATCCTAAAACATCTGGCCCTGCAAGCGGATTTCTAAATAAAGTCTGCATTAACAAACCACTAATTGACAATCCCACTCCTACCAAAACGGCTGTTAGCGCTTTTGGCAAGCGATAGTTAATTATAATGTACTCCCACGTCGATTTACTCGCCTCGCCTCCTGTCAAACTGGTATAAACTTCCCTGAACGGAATCGTAACCGACCCCAAACTTATGTCCAGAAAAAACATAAACAGAAGTGCCAAACCGAGTACGGAAAAGAGGATTATATTTCGCTTTTTATTTACCAATTGCTCTTAGTTTAATTTAGATGCAAAAGTAAACTCATAACTTGGCAATACATCAGGATGGAAAATCTTGATATAATCTTTTAGAACTAAATCCGGACGGCTTGGTGCCAATTCATAATAAATTGTTCCTCCTGTTGCTCCAAATTTACCTTCAAAAGTATATACGTTTTTAGACTTGAAAGCATCAAATTGGGTATAATGCGGATTGCTTTTCCCAAATTCGTCCAAAGATTTGAAAGAACCTGAAGCTATCCAGAAATTTGCAGCTTTAGCTTTTACAAGTACTTTTTCAAAAGACAAACCTTCACTTCCCGTTCCTTTTAAATCAGCCCATAAATAATTTGCCTGAGCATCTTTCATGAATTGAGCTACCCAACTATTTCCTTTGGCTACATACCAAATATCTTCATACATAGAACCATACAAAACGGTTGATGTTGCGGGTTTATCGGTCACTAATTTCTTAGCCTGCTTGTAACTTAAAACAATTTTATCAAATAATTCTTTGGCTTGATCTTCCTTTCCAAACAATGCGCCGTAAAGTTTAATCCATTCTGCTTTTCCAAGTGGAGATTGCTCCATCCAATCGGCCTGAACGAAAACATTTAGTCCGCTTTTTTTCAAGTTTTCCAATGTTGGATTGTTATTATCAACGCCAAAAGTCACGATAAGATCCGGTGACAATTCTATTAACTGTTCGATATTTAATTTTTCGTTCTGACCTACATCTTTAACCGAACCTTTATCGATTAATGCTCTGGTTTTTTCTGAAGAAATGTAATCTGTATGCGGGAAACCAACCAATTTATTTTCAACTTCCAACATTTCAAGAAACGGAATATTAGTAGTTGATGTTACCACAATTGATTCTAAGGGAACATTGATTGTATTATATTTTTGTAAACTATCCGGAATTTTTGCTTCTTTCTCTTTTAAGACATAAGTGAATTTTGCATTGGCGTTTGGCCATGGATCTGAAACTGTTACAACTGAGTAACCTTCGTGCTTTACGATAGAAAGTCCGGAAGCATATTCAATACTATTTTTTGCAATTTCGCGTTTTGTAATCTCCGTTGTTTCATTTTTTTTACATCCAACAACAAGAAAAAAAGGTAAAATAAAAATCAATTTAGGCAGTAAATGTCTCATATATAGGTTCTATTGTTTTTTAAAAGAATTTGGCTTTGTTTTTCTTTATTATGGCATGTAATTTGAATCGTTACAATTGCAAAATTAATGTTTTCAATAGCGACAAAGGTAACGCAATTTCTATTTTTTTTGTTTACCTTTATTCTTACAAAAACCAAATAATACCACTTTACCCTTATGAATACCGCAAAAACAAAAGTTTGCTCAAGTTGTGAATCTTCTTTTAGTTGTGGAGATCTATCAACCGACAACAAGTGTTGGTGTAATGACTTTCCTCCTATTTTTAATCTTTCAGAAGGAGGAGATTGCCTTTGTCCAAGATGTTTTAAAGAAGCTTGCGAGGATAAAATTGATGCGTATACAGAAACAATGACTCCCCAAAAAGCACTAAAAAATAAAGCAATATCTTTACCCAAACAAGAAAAACTAATCGAGGGAATTGACTATTATATTGAAAACGGAAATTACGTTTTTAAAGCATGGTTTCATTTAAGAAGAGGAAGCTGCTGTGGAAATGATTGTCGTCATTGCCCTTACTAAATTGTTAATTATAAATTGTTAGTTGTTAATTATGAAAAATAACATTATTAAAGATAAAAGTTTTGATTTTGCTATTCGAATAGTTAAACTATATCAGTATCTTTCTATTGAGAAAAAAGAATTTGTACTTTCAAAACAACTCTTGCGATCTGGAACAAGTATTGGAGCAATGGTTCGAGAAGCAGAACATGCTGAAAGTAAAAACGATTTTATTCATAAATTTGCAATTGCACAAAAAGAGGCCAATGAATCAGTTTATTGGCTGGAACTATTAAAAGCAACTGATTATCTAAACAAAAAAGAATTTGACAACATTAATACTGATGCAATTTCAATATTAAAATTAATAACCAATATCCTCAAAACGACTAAAAATCAAATTCACAAACAACCTCTACTTAAAATTAACAACTAACAATTGATAATTAATAATTAATATTATCTGGTCTTTTGCGTTAGGGATAGAAGCGATATCCTTTTATTTTTTTCCTTTAAAAAAATAAAAGATAAAGCGGATAGCCCGACCGAAGGGAACGCCCTAACAATTCACAACTAACAATTTACAATTAATAATTATAATGATTTACTTAATTACCGGAGGCGAACGATCAGGAAAAAGCAGTTATGCTCAAAACTTAGCTTTACAACTTACAGATTCTCCAATGTATGTAGCAACTGCCAGGAAATGGGATGCTGATTTTCAGAACAGAATCGACAGACATCAGCAAGAACGCGATGAACGATGGACGAATATTGAGAAGGAAAAATACCTGAGCGAAATTGATTTTACCGGAAAAGTAGCTTTGATTGATTGCGTAACACTTTGGTTAACGAACTTTTTTATAGATCATAAAAATGATGTTGAGCTAAGTCTGGAAGAAGCAAAAAAAGAATTTCTATCGATCGCCAATCAGGAAAATGCTACTTTGATAATTGTAACAAACGAAATTGGAATGGGCGTTCATGCCGAAACTCATATTGGCAGAAAATTTACGGAGTTACAAGGCTGGATGAATCAATTCATTGCCTCAAATGCTGATGAAGTCGTCTTGATGGTTTCTGGGATTCCGGTTAAGATTAAAGGTTAACAATGGCAAAAATCAATATCAATTTCAATTTCAATGGCAATTTCAAAAATCAATAATAAAAAGAAATTCCAAATTCCAAAGCTATACTTTACCTTTACATAATCTTCAATATTGATTTTTGAAATTGATATTGAACTTTGTAATTGATATTAAAAATTATGAGCTACTTAGACGATATTTTAAAATCGCGCCGTGATACCCGACACTTTACAAACGACGAAGTTCCTGACGAAGTTATCGAAAAAGCTTTGCAGGCCGGACATTGGGCGCCTTCTGTTGGGCTGACCGATGCAACAAGGTATTATATCATAAAATCTCCTGATGTAAAATATGCAGTAAAAAATCTATTTTTAGATTACAATAAAAAAGCAGAGGAACTCACCGATAATCCGGAACAAAAAGAACATTATAAATCACTAAAATTAGAGGCAATTGAAGAAGCTCCAATTGGACTTATTATTGCTTACGACCGATCTGTTCTCAATCAGTTTACTATTGGAACAGTTGGCAGTAATGAGGCGGTAAAATTCAGCTCGGTTTGTGCGGCGCAAAATATTTGGCTCTCGCTTACGGAACAAGGTTACGGAATGGGTTGGGTTTCGATTTTAGATTATTATCAGTTTAAGAAGATTCTTGATCTACCCGAAAATATTGAGCCTTTAGGATATTTCTGTATTGGAAAACCGGCAACGAATTACGATAATCAACCCATGTTGCAACAATTGCATTGGAAACAAAAATCGGCAACTCCGGATTGTAAAGAAATTAAAAATATTAATGAAAATCATGTTTTAGATTCTGAATCAAAACCTCAGGTTAAGACTGAAATAAAAAGTGATTTTAGTACTCTTTTACAAAATAAAATAGATTCTAAAACCAAACCTGTTGGTGCTTTGGGTACTCTGGAAACTTTAGCTTTTCAGATGGCAACAGTTTTTGAAACTTTAAGTCCAAAAATAATAAATCCTAATATTGTTGTTTTTGCTGCTGATCATGGCATTGCAAATCATGGTGTGAGTGCTTATCCGCAAGATGTTACGCGACAAATGGTTGGTAATTTCCTGGAAGGCGGCGCTGCAATAAATGTATTTTGTAATCAAAACAACATCCAGTTATCAATTGTAGATGCCGGTGTTAATTATGATTTCCCAACAAATGCTAATTTGATTCACGCTAAAATCGCAAAAGGAACGCAATCATTTCTTCACATTCCGGCAATGAGCGAAACCGAATTGCAATTGTGTTTCGAAAAAGGAAAATCTATTGTTACAGCTATTGCCAAAACGGGTTCTAACTGTATTGGTTTTGGCGAAATGGGAATCGGAAATACTTCTACAGCATCTGTTTTAATGAGTCTTTTAACTGGTTTTTCTATTGAAGAATGTGTTGGAAAAGGTACTGGTGTTGAAAATGAAAAATTACTTCAAAAACAAAATTTACTCAAAAAAGCTATTCAAAATTATTCCGGTCAAGCCGAATTAAACCAACAATTGGCTTATTTTGGTGGTTTTGAAATTATACAAATGGCAAGTGGAATGTTAACAGCATTTGAAAACAGAATGCTCATTTTAGTAGACGGTTTTATTTGCAGCGTTGCATTTTTAATTGCTTCAAAAATAAATCCTGATATTCATCAAAATGCCGTTTTCTGTCATTGCTCTGCCGAAAAAGCGCATCAAAAATTATTAAATTATTTAAATGCAAAACCTATTTTAAACTTAGATTTGCGTCTGGGCGAAGGAACGGGCTGTGCTGTTGCTTTCCCTATTTTAAAATCAGCTGAAGCTTTTTTGAATGAAATGGCCAGTTTTGAAAGTGCTGGGATTAGTAGGAAGTGATACGGTCGCAGTTTTCAGTTTCAGTATTCAGTCATAATCTTAAATTTATAAACCCTATTTTCATAAATGAAAAAAGAACTACATATCTTCTTTACCTGCTTAATGTTTTATACCAGAATCCCTTGTCCAAAAAACATTAATCACGATCCTGATTATTTGAATAAAGCAACCCGTTATTTTCCATTTATCGGTTGGATTGTTGGGAGTATTTCTTTTTTAGCATTCTATCTTTTTTCTCTTTTTCTATCAACAGAAACTGCTGTAATTTTAGCCCTCATTGCCTCTATATTGACAACCGGAGCTTTTCACGAAGACGGATTTGCTGATGTATGTGATGGTTTTGGCGGAGGCTGGACAAAAGAAAAAATTTTGATGATTATGAAGGATAGCGCCATTGGTGCTTATGGAGCAATTGGTTTGGTTGTTCTTTTTTTGCTAAAATTCAAATTACTTTCAGAATCGATTTCCCTTTTCACAAGTGAGAACTCTTATCTTCTTATTTTTCTTTTGTTTATTTCTGCTCATGCCTTAAGTCGTTTGGCAGCGATTTCAATCATTTTCACACATGAATATTCTCGAGATGACGCTTCTAGTAAAAGTAAACCGATAGCTAAAAAACATACCTGGAAAGAAATTTCAGGATCCTTTTTCTTCGGATTAATTCCGCTGTTGGTTTTCTCCTTCTTTCAATATAAATTTCTTTTGGCGCTGATTCCTGTTTTTGTAATGCGTTATTTTTTGGCACGTTATTTCCAAAAATGGATTGATGGTTACACAGGAGATTGTCTTGGTGCAACGCAACAGGTTTGCGAAGTTGTTTATTATTTAAGCATTCTTTTGATATGGAAATTTATTTAGTTCGTCATACCGAAACTGTTTGCGAAAAAGGAATTTGTTACGGACAATCTGATGTTGGTCTGGCTGAACCTTTTGATTTAGTTTTTGAAAACATCCTTTCACTTTTACCTTCAGAAGCTATTATTTTTTCAAGTCCTTTAAAGCGTTGTGTTATTCTCGCAGAGTACATTCAAAAGAATATCAAAACCATTTCGTTTGAAAAAGAAGAGCGATTAATGGAAATGAATTTTGGCGATTGGGAAATGAAAAACTGGAACGATATTCCGCCGGAAGAACTCAATCCGTGGATGGAGGATTTTGTTAACATTCAGGCTTCAAAGGGAGAATCTTTTGTGGAATTACATCAAAGAGTTGGTGATTTTTTATCCAATCAAACTTCCAAAAAAAAATCAGATCCTATTATTATTGTTGCACATGCCGGTGTTATAAGAAGCGTTTTATGTCATCATACTTCATTGCCTCTCAAGGATGCTTTTAATAACAAAGTAGACTTTGGTCAGGTTATCAAAATAGAACTCTAAATTGTGTTTTGTTTAGAATTTCATCGAAAACTTAAAACAAATTTGAAAATTCAATAATTTTAACTTTATCTTTGCACGAAATTAAGGTTGTGTTCATTTCAACACATTAAAAGGGAATCAAGTAATAAATCTTGAGCTGTACCCGCAACTGTAAGCTTTGTTCTGAAAAGAATGCTTGTTGTAACTACAAAACCACTGCTCGCCCCGGCGATTGGGAAGGTAAACAACAAGACGCAAGCCAGGAGACCTGCCTTTGTAACGAATATCGAGCTCTCGGGAAAAAGAGTTTAGAAATTATGACTTTAAAAAAACGTTTTACTTTTTCTTTATTACTATTGTGCCAAGTTATTTTGGCGCAGAACGACTCTATTACCAAACTGAAAGAAGTTTTGGTGTCTGACGCAAATCTTAAAAAATACTCCAATTCACAATCGGTTTTAAAATTCAATGATTCAGTTATCAATAAAAATGAAGCTTTATTAACGGATCTTCTGAACTTCAACTCTACTCTTTATTTTAAAGAATACGGACGCGGAATGCTTTCAACGGTTTCTTTTAGGGGAACTACGGCATCTCAAACGGCGGTAATCTGGAACGGAATCAATATTAATTCTCAAATGAACGGAAGCACTGATTTTAATACCATTTCAGGTTCCGATTATAATTCTATTAGTGTAAAAGCCGGAGGTGGAAGTGTCCTTTATGGAAGTGGTGCCGTGGGAGGAACTGTACACTTAAACAACGATTTGGCATTTTACAATCGATTTGAGACTAATTTAAAACTTGATTACGGAAGTTTCAATACGATTGGAATCAACTATAAAACCAATATTTCGAACGAAAAATGGAGCGCACAGATTGGCTTTTCTAAAAACAGTTCGACAAATGACTATAAGTATCTAAATAAGTATAATTGGAAAGGCGAGCAACGCTGGAATCAAAACGGTCAATACGATATTATTACAATGAGCGCGAATGTTGGATACAAATTTGACGCTAAAAACAGTTTGAAATTATACAGCCAAACTTCTAATACAGACAGAAATACTTCATTAGTTTCAGAATCAGAAACTAAAACCAGATATGTAAATGGTTTTAACCGAAACTTATTAGAATACGATGGTGATTTTGGGAAATTTAGCACGAATCTAAAAGCGGCCTATATATTCGAAAACTACCAGTATTATCCTGATAATTCGATTAATTTTTTCACTTACGGAAAAACAGAAAGCTTTATAACAAAAGCAGATTTAGGATATCAAATTTCTAAATCAACACAAATAGAAGCCATTCTTGATTACAACAGAACAAAAGGTTACGGAAGTGGTTTTGGCGATCATGTAAGAGAAATTAGTTCGGCTGCTTTGTTAGTTAAACAAGAGCTTTCAGTCGAATGGAAAAATGAATTTGGGATTCGAAAAGAATTCACAGACAATTACGAATCGCCTGTTTTATTTTCGTTAGGATCTTCTTATCAGTTTAGCAAATTGTACAATTTGAAATTGAATTTATCCCGAAATTTCAGAATTCCAACTTTTAATGATTTGTATTGGGAAACGGGAGGAAATCCGAATTTAAAACCTGAAAGTTCTTATCAGGCAGAAATTGGTAATGTTTTTACTTTCAAAAGCATTTCGCTTACCCAAACCTTTTATTACATGAAAATAAAAGATTTATTGCAATGGATTCCGGGAAGCAACGGCATTTGGTCTCCACAAAATACAGATAAGGTAAATAGTTATGGTGCTGAAACATTGTTAAGCTGGAAAAAACAGTTTGGTAAAAACAACTTTGCAGCAAATGCAACTTATGCTTATACGGCTTCTAAAAATGAAGAAACTAAAAAACAACTTTTCTATACTCCGTTAAATAAAGTTACAGCTTCCGTTTCTTATTCCAGAAATAGAATTTCAGCTTATTATCAATTTATGTTTAATGGTTTTGTTTATACAAGGGCAGACAATGACCCAACAGAAATAATAAATGATTATAATGTTTCGAATATTGGAATTGACTATGATTTTAAATTTCTCGACACTTTCAAACTTGGTTTTCAAGTATTAAATCTTTTTAATAAAGAGTATGAAAGTTTGGAATACAGACCGATGCCAGGTCGCAATTTTAATTTGTATTTAACCTTAAAATTTTAATATAATGAAGTTTAGTAAATTATTTTTAATAGCTCTTAGCACTTCGCTATTCGTTTCGTGTTCGAATGATGACAATAATGACAATGATAAGGCTCCAAAAGGAGTTTATGACAATGGTTTTTTTATCTTGAATGAAGGAACTGCACAAGGTACCGTTTCATTTTCAAGTAATGATTTAACTTCTTTTACTAAAGATGTTTACGCTACTGTAAATGGAAGTGATGTACTTGGAAAATTTGCACAAAATATATTTTTTAGTGGTGACAATGCTTATATTATTTCAGGCGGTGCCAACAATATTACAGTAGTTAACCGATATACTTTTAAATTAATTACTAAGATCGAAACTGGCTTAAAAAACCCAAGATACGGAGTTGTAAAAGATGGCAAAGCGTATGTTACGAATGCAAATACATATTCATTCGAAAATGCAGCAACAGGAAATACTGATGATTATATTGCTGTAATAAATCTGGCAACTAATACTTTTGAGTCAAAAATCGATTTGAATTCAACTGCTAACAGAGTGGTATTGAAAGACGGGAAACTTTATATCACAGATCCTTACAACGATAAATTATTGGTTTTCGACATTGCAACAAAAAAACTGGATACACCTGTACAAATTGGTCTTAACGGCGATTGTATTGAAGAAGAAAATGGAATTCTTTACATTTTAAAAGGAGGTAATGGAAACAGCAGTGAACTTGTAAAAGTAAAAATAGCTGACAAAACAACTACAAAAATTACTTTTCCTCAAAGCTTAGATGGTGCAGGATTTATGGATCTTGAAAACAGTAAAATTTATTATACAGTAGGAAGTTCTGTTTACACTATGAATACTACTGCTACTGCTGCATCAACAACACCAATTGTAACCTCTCCTGCAACTTATGTATATGGATTTGCAGTTAACAATAGCCGTATTTATGTTGCACAAGGAAACTTTTCAACAGATGGTAAAGCTTACATCTATAATTTAACCGGTACGTTACAAAAAGAATTAACTACTGGTATAGGAACTAACGGTTTTTACTTTAACAATTAATTTTTAGAATTTGTTTTTGGATTTTTACCAAAAAAAGGCTTTCATTTCTGAAAGCCTTTTTTAATATTTTTATTTTAGTGCTCTTAAAAGTCCCGCGGGAGCTTTTTCCAGATACATTTGGTTTTTAACACCATTCATAGCTTTAGAATCGGTAAAAGATTGTAGTGCTTTTTCGTTTCCTTGCTGAACTCTTTTTCCGGTTGAACCCGTAATATTTGAAATTGCAATACTCAATAATGGTTCTGACGGATCTCCCAAAACTCCTAAATTACCAATAAGTTCGTTTTGTGCCAAAGTTGGTTTTAAACCATCTGTATATTCTCCAAAATCAGCAGCATTTACAATTTTCAAAACCAAAGGCTGCATTGCATATTTATGATTTGGATTTCTATTTGTTTTTCCAAAAGTTGGTGAATCATATACGGTGATCGAACCTACGTTTTTACCTACCGTTGTCTCCCCTACCTGAACTACAGAAATATAAGGTACTAAACCGTTTATAACTAATTCACTTGCAGATGCGGTTCCTCCAGTAGTAATAATATAAATTTTACTCAAATTCAGACTATTAATTGCTGCTCCATCCATTTTATCGACAAATCTGTCATTAAGCGATTCTGCATCTTCACTTTCGTAATAAGCATTTACTTTTGCATTCCATTTTATCTTAGCAAATATTTTATTGGTAAATTGTCCGGTAATCATACTTGCCAGACGAGTTGCTGTTTGTATAGAACCTCCTCCGTTATATCTTAAATCCAAAACAAAATCAGTTATTCCCTGCGTTTTCAACTCGGCGAAAGCGGCATTAAGTTGGGCATCATAATTACCATAAAATCCGTTGTACATTAAATACCCTATTTTATGACTTCCTGAAGTAATGACTTTATTAATAAAAATAGGATTTTCGTCTAAACTTGTTTTTACTAAAGAAACCGTTTTACCATTGGCAGAAACCGTCGTACCATCATAAGTAGCAAGATTAAGGGTATAACTATCTGCTCCTAAAAGTGCCTGATAATTTGAAATCGTTAATTGAGTTCCATTAATACCCGTAAACAAATCGCCACGTTTTATAGCTTTATTTGACGCATCAGAATTTGGAATAATATAACGTACATAACCTACAAGATCTGTTGTACTTCCTGGTTTATAACTCAGTCTAAAATCCAAACCATCATTCTTTGAAGTTCCCTGAAGTTCTTGTTCTAAAACAGTATAGTCATCAACAATCCAGCTAAAACGATCAATTGCCTGACCTTTTGGAAATTTACTAATTGGTTTATTTAGTAAATTCTGAAATAAATCTTCAGGACTGGAATATCCTCTTAAAAAAGAATTTAAAGCTTCCTGATTACTAAAGCGATTGTCAGCCAAATTTGGCACATCTGCTTGCCATAAATAATATTGATTTAATCCTTTCCAGACAAAATTATTGATTTGCAAATCAGCAGGAGCTGCGACATCATCCTGGTCTTCGCAAGATTGCAAAGAAAATGCAAGTAAAAATAGCAGTATTAGGCTCTTTAAAATTGTTTTCATATAGTGGTATCTATGTAGTAATAACGTAAAAATAGTATCTTTAGTTTTAACTATAATAAGTTTATTTCATTTTTTCAATAAAAAAATTTAAATCGGGCTGTAACAAAAATAATAGTGCTTCGTCTTGACTATATAAGCTAACGAGTAATCTTTCGATTTATAAATGAAAAAGACGGTAGAATAGTCGAAATCATAAAAAAGATAAATTACAAAACCAACCAAAAAAACAACCACATATGAACCAGATGGTGTTTATAGAATTAGTTAATCCTTTTAAAGACAAAGTTTTTCGTCTGGCAAAACGATTGCTCACCAGTACTGAAGAGGCAGAAGATGCTACTCAGGAAGTAATGGTGAAATTATGGAATAAAAAAGACAATTTGGATACCTACAATAATATAGAAGCTGTTGCGATGACAATGACTAAAAATTATTGTCTGGATCAGTTAAAATCGAAAAGAGCTGGAAATCTTAAAATAGTTCATAATAATTTTACGGATCGCGAACCTCAGTTAGATAAAAAATTAGAAGACTCTGATAGTTTGGAGTGGGTTGAAAAAATTATAAGTCATTTGCCTGAACAACTCCAAATATTAATTCAGCTTCGTGATGTGGAGCAATATGAATTTGATGAGATTGCAAAAATTGTCAATATGAATGAAACGGCTATTCGGGTAGCACTTTCTAGAGCAAGAAAAAAAATACGAGAATCAATGGTTAATACGCACAGTTATGGAATTAGATAAAATAGAAAATATATTAGAAAAATACTTTCAGGGAGAAACTTCTATTGCAGAAGAAAAGGAATTAAAAGAATACTTTTCATCATCAAATGTTGCGCAGCATTTGGAGCAATACAAATCAATGTTTGGTTATTTCTCTCAGGTAAAAGAACAAAAATCGACGCAGGAAATTCCACTACAAACTAAAAAACGAAATGTAGCGTGGTTATCAATTGCGGCTTCTGTTGTTGTTTTACTCGGAATTGGAACCTTTTATTATGTGAGCCAAGAAACTACAGCTCCGGTTGTAGCGCAATCAGAATTAGGAACCTATGACAATCCTGAAGAAGCACTTGCTGCAACGCAAAAAGCTTTGGCACTATTGTCAAGCAATGTTAATGTAGGTATTGAAAGTGTACGTTACGTTAAAGAATACGAACAATCAAAAAACAAAATTTTTAAACAATAATTTAAAATTCAATCAAAAATGAAAAATTTCATCATAACACTAGTTTTCGCATTCGTTACACAAGCTTTTTATGCACAAGGCGCTTTTGACAAATTTGACGGTCAGGACGATGTAACATCTGTAATTGTAAATAAAAAAATGTTTGATTTAATGAGCAAAGTAAAAGCTGATGGTTCTGATAAAGAAACGCAGCAGTACATTAATCTGATTAAAAAATTAGACTACTTAAAAGTGTTTACTACAAAGAACCCAAAAATTGAAGCTGATATGAAAGCTGCTGCAGACAAATACATTAAAACAGCAGGTTTAGAAGAATTGATGCGAGTAAACGACAGTGGGAAAAACGTTCGTATAATGGTAAAATCCGGCGCAAGCGATACGCAGATTAAAGAATTGCTAATGTTTGTTGATGGAGCCAAAAATGACGAAACGGTTTTATTATCTTTAACTGGGAATTTTGATTTAAATGAAATTTCAGTACTAACAGATAAAATGCAGCTTCCAGGTGGTTCTGATCTAAAAAAAGCCTCAAAAGGTAAAAAATAATATGAAAATCAGCGTCTTTACCTCAGCCCTTTTAGCATTACTAACTTTGGTAAGTTGTAATTCTGAACCTTCATTACAAAAGTATTTTGTTGAAAATACCGATAATAAGGATTTTATTGCACTTGATGTTTCACCTAATATCCTGAATGTAGATAAAACAAAATTATCTGCAGAACAAAGTGAAGCTTTGAAATCGTTTGACAAAATGAATATTCTGGCATTCAAAGCCAATGCTAAAAATCAGGCTCAATTTGAAACAGAAAGAACAAAAGTCAAAGCGATCCTAAAAAACCCAAAATACCAGCAATTAATGAGTGTTGGTTCGGGTAAAGACGGCGCATCTGTAAGTTATGTTGGTGCGGATGATAATATCGAGGAATTTGTAATTTTTGCCAACAGAAAAGAAAATGGTTTTGCAGTCGTTAGAGTTTTAGGAAAAAATATGAACCCTAATAATATTATGACCTTAATGAGCGTTTTAAAACAATCAAACATAAATATGGATCAATTGAAGCCTTTGCAGCAATTGATTAATAATAAGTAATTCATCTTACTTTAAATTCAAAAAAAGTTCCGTAATTGGAGCTTTTTTTATTCAATATTTTAGAAGAATAACCTGAATAATATATATTATCATTTATTAAAATCAGAACCTAATTTAATTATATTTGTTACTTCACCAAAACATGATATTAAATAAAAGATTATGGTACAAAAAACATCGAATGCCTTTATAGCGGCATCTTGGGTAGCTCTTGGAGCAGGAACAGTAGGATTTATAGTTGGACTTGCAAGAGCTGAAATGCTGTTGAACGAAAAAGGATATTATTTTACCGTTTTAATGTTTGGCCTTTTTGCTGTTGTTTCATTACAAAAAAGCGTAAGAGACAGACTTGAAAAACTTCCTGTAACAGATATTTATTATGGAATTTGCTGGTTCGGAACCCTTTTGTCAATTGTATTATTAACCGTTGGACTTTGGAATGCTACTATTTTACCAAGCGAAAAAGGTTTTTATGCGTTTGCATTTTTATTAGCATTGTTTGGCGCTATTTCAGTACAAAAAAATACGAGAGATAATATGTCATTCTCTAATGAATAATCTACAATAAATTGATATTCAAATTTATATATTACAAAAAAGCTCCATGAAAATGGAGCTTTTTTGATTATTAATTTTTCCTAATCAAAATGGATGTTTTTTTTCAAATAGCACTCTTTATTCTATTTAAATTAACCTAATTTAACCTACATTTACATCTAATTTAAACCTTAATTTTAATCAATGAAAACACCAAAAATTTTATTACTTCTTTTAATTCTAATTTTGAACAGCTGCTCAAGCGACAATAGCAGCGAAGACAATCCGAAGAACCCTACTGTACCAACTTCAAAATTTGCAATGACTGCAAAAGTTGACGGGAAATTGTGGGAAATGAATAATCCATTCAATTCAAATGCTGCTACAAAACCATTGTTTACTTATTATCCCGAAACAGAATATATTCAGCTTCAAGGTCGTAATGGCGGTACTTTTGGAATAGATGAAATTAGTCTTTTAATTAAAAGAAGCAATCTTAAAGTTGGCTCTTATCCTATTACATTATCAACCAATGATGCATCAAAAACAGAAATTGAGATGGCTTTTAATAGTAAAGCAAATATTCAATATCCAATTGAAGGCACTTTATCAGTAACATCAATTGATTTAAAGGCAAAAACAGTTGCAGGGACATTTTCATTTAATTGTGTAGAAGATTATTCAAAACCTATAAGTACTTCTAATCCTGTTACAACAAAAGTAACTGAAGGAACATTTAACTATAAATATGATGTTTCAAACTAAGAAACAATAGATCTTAAAAACAAAAAAGCTCCAACTATAATTGGAGCTTTTTTTTATCGGAATTTGAGATTATTTACTCAAATACATTTTTCTTCTTGAATACAACTCATAGAATTGATCGTCTTTTAAGTCATCAATAAACAAGATACTTTCTCCTGTTGATTTCATTTCTGGTCCTAATGCTTTGTTTACATTATGGAACTTGCTGAAAGAGAAAACCGGTTGTTTGATCGCATATCCTTTCAATTGCGGATTAAAGTCAAAGTCAGTTACTTTATTGTGTCCTAACATTACTTTTGTAGCATAGTTTACATAAGGTTCTCCGTATGCTTTTGCAATAAACGGTACTGTTCTCGAAGCTCTTGGATTTGCTTCGATAATATAAACCGTATCATCTTTTATCGCAAACTGAATATTGATTAAACCAACAGTTTTAAGCGCTCTTGCAATTTTTACTGTATGATCTTTGATCTGTTGCATCACGAATTCTCCTAAGTTAAAAGGAGGCAAAGTAGCATTACTATCTCCAGAGTGAACTCCGCAAGGTTCGATATGCTCCATAATTCCTATAATGTACACATTACCATCAGCATCACAAATTGCATCCGCTTCAGCTTCGATTGCTCCGGCTAAATAGTGATCTAAAAGCAATTTATTTCCTGGAATAGTTTTCAATAAGTTGATAACGTGCTCTTCCAGTTCTTTTTTGTTGATTACGATTTTCATACCCTGACCTCCCAATACATAAGAAGGACGAATCAATAATGGGAAATCTAAAGTATCCGCAAGTGCAGAAGCTTCGTCAGCAGTTTCAGCGATTCCGAATTGTGGGAATGGAATGTTTAACTCCGTCAATAATTCAGAAAAACGTCCTCTGTCTTCCGCTAAATCTAGTGCATCAAAACTAGTTCCGATGATTTTTACTCCGTATTTAGACAATTTTTCAGCCAATTTCAAAGCTGTTTGCCCACCTAACTGAACAATTACACCTTCTGGTTTTTCATGCTGAATGATATCGTAAATATGCTCCCAGAAAACTGGCTCAAAGTATAATTTATCCGCTGTGTCAAAATCTGTTGAAACCGTTTCTGGATTACAGTTGATCATGATGGTTTCGTATCCACATTCTTTAGCAGCCAAAACTCCGTGTACACAAGAATAATCAAACTCAATTCCTTGTCCAATTCTGTTTGGACCGGAACCAAGAACTATGATTTTCTTTTTGTCTGTCACAATGCTTTCGTTATCTACATAACGCTCACCATTTGCTTTTTCGATTTCAGCTTCAAAAGTGGAGTAATAATAAGGTGTTTTTGCTTTAAACTCAGCAGCACAAGTATCTACTAATTTAAACACACGATTCACATTCTTTTCCATACGTAAAGTATGTACTTCACTTTCCAGGCAGTTCATCATGTGAGCAATTTGTCTGTCAGCAAAACCTTTTTGTTTCGCTTCAAGCAAAAGTTCTTTGGGAAGATTTGAAATTTTATAGTTTGAAATTTCTTTCTCTAAAGTATAAAGCTCTTCATATTGTTTTAAGAACCACATGTCGATTTTTGTGATTTCATGAATGCGGCTCAATGGAATTCCCATTGCGATTGCATCATAAATTACAAAAACACGATCCCAACTTGCAAAAGTTAGTTTCTCGATAATTTGTTCGTAGTTTTTATATCCTTTTCCGTCAGCACCTAAACCATTTCTTTTAATCTCTAAAGACTGAGTTGCTTTGTGTAATGCTTCCTGGAACGAACGTCCAATTCCCATTACTTCACCAACAGATTTCATCTGAAGACCTAAAGTTCTGTCAGCACCTTCAAATTTATCAAAGTTCCAACGTGGTATTTTCACAATTACATAATCCAAAGTTGGTTCAAAAAGAGCCGAAGTAGATTTTGTAATTTGATTTTGCAATTCATCAAGATTGTATCCTAAAGCTAGTTTAGAAGCGATTTTAGCAATTGGATAACCAGTTGCTTTTGACGCTAAAGCAGATGAACGAGACACACGAGGATTAATCTCGATCGCTACGATATCTTCTTTATCGTCTGGCGAAACTGCGAATTGCACGTTACAACCTCCCGCAAAGTTTCCGATACTACGCATCATTAAGATTGCATAGTCACGTAATTTTTGGAATGTTGTGTCAGATAATGTCATTGCTGGTGCAACCGTGATCGAATCTCCGGTATGAATTCCCATTGGATCCATATTTTCGATTGAACAGATGATTACAACATTATCATTTTTATCTCTTAAAAGTTCCAATTCATATTCTTTCCAACCCATCAAAGCTTTGTCAATTAAAACTTCGTGTATCGGAGAAGCTTCAAGACCTCTTGTTAAAAGCTCATCAAAATCTTCTTTTTTGTAAACAATTGCAGCTCCCGTTCCTCCAAGAGTAAACGAAGGACGAATTACAAGCGGAAAACCAAATTCCTGGGCAATTTCTTTTCCTTCTAAATAAGAAGTAGCTGTTTTTGCCGGTGCAGTTGGTACATTAATTTTTTCTAAAAGCTGTTTAAACTGCTCTCTGTCTTCGGTAATATTAATAGCGTTCACATCAACACCTATTAATTTTACTCCGAAATCCTGCCAGATTCCTTTTTCATCAGCTTCCAAACATAAATTCAAAGCCGTTTGTCCTCCCATTGTAGGCAAAACAGCGTCAATTTGTGGATGTGCTTTTAAAATTTCAATAATCGATTTTGTAGTTAGAGGTTTCAAATATACATGATCGGCCATAGTAGGGTCGGTCATAATAGTCGCTGGATTTGAGTTTATCAAGATAACTTCAATTCCTTCTTCACGAATAGAACGTGCAGCTTGAGAACCTGCATAATCAAATTCGCAAGCTTGACCAATAACAATAGGTCCTGAACCTATTATTAAAACGGATTTTATTGATGTGTTTTTAGGCATTTTATTTGTATTGTGTAGTTATATAAAGTACTTTAAAAAACATTCATAGTGTATTCTAAACTAGAACGTTGCAGATTTTTTACCAACAAGGTATAAAAAAAGGCGATACTAAAAAAAGTAACGCCTTATTTATGTTTATACAAACATTATTTTTTGTGTCTAGGCTCGCTAGAAACAGTTAATTTATGTCTTCCTTTTGCTCTTCTACGCGCCAGAACTTTTCTTCCATTCGCAGAAGCCATTCTGTCCATAAATCCGTGCTTATTTCTTCTTTTTCTTTTCGATGGTTGAAACGTTCTTTTGCTCATTGCTTTGTATCTTTAAAATGGTGTCTATTATCTCTTTTCTGTTTTACAATAACCTTATTCTAAAACCGAGTGCAAATATACAAAGACTTTTTTTTCTGGCAAGTACTTTAATAAAAATATTTTTAATTCATTTTACTATATTTGCAATCACAAATATACATCTATTATGTTTCATAAAAATATTAAACTTATTTTGGCCGGACTTCTTGTAGTTGCTGGCGTTTGGCAATTTACCGAAAGTAATATCGGGAATGGAATCTTCCTTCTTTTATTGACGGCAATTCCGATTTTTCTTTACTTTAAAAACGAATTTATCCTTTTAGCCTTCCTTAAATTAAGAAAACAGGACTTCGAAGGTGCTAAAAAATGGCTGGCATACATCAAAAACCCGGAAGCTGCTTTAGTAAGAAAACAACAAGGTTATTTTAATTACCTACACGGAATCATGCTTTCTCAAACTAATATCAACCAGGCTGAGAAACATTTCAAGAAAGCAATCGAACTTGGATTATCTATGGATATGGATTTAGCAGTAGCAAAATTAAACCTTGCCGGAGTTGCAATGTCACGCAGAAGAAAACTTGAAGCAACTAATTTACTTAACGAAGCTAAGAAATTAGACAAACAAGGAATGCTGAAAGAACAAATCACAATGATGAAAGATCAAATGAAGAAAATCTAACGATTTTTTAAATTCCAATATTTAAAATCCCAAATTCCAAAAGAGTTTGGGATTTTTTTGTTTCAAAAACACGCAATGTCTTGCCGTTTATTTTTTTTCGCATATATCTTTGTCAAAGTTTCAAAACTTTGACAAAGATAATTAACCACAAACATTTGGAATTTGGAGTTTTAAAATTGGAATTTAATTTGGAGCTATTTCCTGCTATCCGCTTGTATCTTTTCCTTGCTAAAGGAGCAAGAAAAAGGATACCGCTTCTATCAGGGCTAGGGATTTAGTTTTCATAAGAAGCTTTTATCATCCCCTTTTTCTTAACGACTAGTTTGTCATCCCGAGGAACGAGGGATCTCCACAAGAAACTCCGCAATCAAAATCGCCAATCTTTGTAGAGCTACTTACGGAGATCCCTCGTTCCTCGGGATGACAAGATCGTGTGTGTCTTTGCGAGGAACGACCTGTTCGCCGGGGAGAAAGCAATCTCACGAAGTATATCGTCAAAGTTTACTTATTGCTAGTGTGGTTGCTTCGTTCCTCCAATGCCTTTGTTTGCGTATAAAGATTGCGCGTACATCTTTGTCAAAGTTTCAAAACTTCGACAAAGATTAATAACCACAAACATTTGGAATTTGGAATTTAATTCTCCAATATAATCGAAGGCAAATTCTCATTCAGCCATTTGTATTTATTCAGAATCATAATATGAGTTCCGCCTTTTACGACAATACAACTGTTGATATACTTTATAGGAAAAACATCATCCTGATCTCCGTGAATATGTATAACATTTGAATCCACCTGATCGCGATCCCAAAGTATAACAGATTCTACCGCCCATTGTAGATAATTCAGATCCCGGACAGCCAAAAACTTCTCATATAGCTTAATACGCTTGTTGATTTTTTCTCCAAAAGAATATTTTGCAAGATTCTCAACATTCAAAATCAGCTTCATCGGAATCAGCTTGTAGGCTTTTGTAGATTTTCCGATTTTCATTCTTCTTGGGAATTCGATATTACTTCTAACACTCGAAATAATAATTACTTTTCGTGCTTTAATATGTTTCGCCATTTCCTGAACCAAAATTCCTCCAAACGAAACTCCAATCAAAACAGGATTCTCATGTTTGATGTTTTTAGTAATTCGCAATGCATAATCAGACAGAGATTCTTTAGGTTGCGGAATTTCCCATTCCAGCATACACATCTCAAAAACAGATTCGTCTAATTTGATTCTTTCAAAAATAGCCGGACTAGCAGCCAGACCAGGCATAAAATATACAGAAATTTTACTCATTTGGCAGAAAAACTATTATGGTTACAGATTTTAATTTCAAGTTAAAATTACTTTTTTTAGCAATATACACTGCAAATCTCACACCACAATTATTCTTTAAACCAAATTAAATTACAACAACACATAAGTTAAAACTACATTAGGTCTTTAAAAATAATTTTATATTGAAAATCAAATGATTACCTTTGTAGTTATCGCAAGCATTATTTAAAAATCTTCCAAAGGTCATTTATATAATGTTATCAATGTTCTTTTCTATTATTTTTTAATTCAATCCCCAAAACATGACTAATATGGAACCTATTGAAACTATGGAAATCAAAGACAACACTTTTGCAAGACAATTTGAAACCATAGTCCCTGAAGGATTACTTTCTGTTGAATATTCTTTTCAGGAAAAGAAAATTTTCTTAACTAAAATCAACACTCCCGAAGGCTTTGACAATCAAACTACAATTGATAGTTTACTTAAGAACATTATGGAAATCATCATCGAAAAGAAATTCAAACTGATGCCCATTTTTCCAAGAATTGTATTATTTATTAAAAAAAATCCCGAGTTTAAAGAATTACTCCCTCCCGGAATTAGAATCTAATTTTTAGAAATAACCAATAAGTCTTAGCCATAATCCACCGATAACCATGTAAATAAGCAACATCGTTAATCCGGTGATTAACCCTTTGACCCACCAGCTTTTTAAATCAACATATCCGCTCCCAAAGAAAACAGGTGCCGGACCATGACCATAATGCGTTAAAGTTCCGTAAAGCGAACCCACAAAACCAAGCATAAAAGCCAATAACAAACCTGGTATTCCAAGCGAAACCCCCACTCCCAGCAAAGCTGCATACATTGCCGCCACGTGTGCCGTTGCACTAGCAAAAAGATAATGGCTAAAAAAGTACACCAATATAATAATAGGAAAAGCCATTTGCCAGCTTAATCCTCCTATTTCTGCTTTTACCAAATTACTGAACCAACCTATAAATCCCAATTCGTTGAGTGAACTTGCCATCATTACTAAAACCGAAAACCAAACAATAGTATCCCAGGCACCTTTTTCGGCTTTTACATCATCCCAAGTCAATACTGAAGTTAGAAGCAAAATCACCAAACCAATAAATGCTGTAGTCGTTGCATCGATAGAAAATAAATCTCCCGTCATCCATAGGAATAATAAAATAAAGAAAGTCAACAACATCATCCATTCATCACGCGTAATTGGTCCCATTTCTTTCAATTTTTGAGCTGCAATCTGAGGTGCATCACCGGTTTTTTTCAGCTCTGGCGGATAGATTTTATACAACACAAGCGGAATCACAAAAAATGCCACCAAACCCGGAACGATAGCTGCTGTTGCCCATGAAATCCAGGTAATTTTAATTCCTAAATTCAATGCAAACTTTTGACACATTGGGTTACTCGCCGTTCCTGTCAAAAACATAGACGAAGCTATTAAATTTGCATTATAACTACTTAGCGTAAGATAGGAACCTAATTTTCTGTGTGTTTCCGGTTGATCGGGCATTGAGCCAAAACTCATCGCCATTGACTTCATAATCGGATAAATAATCCCTCCACCTCTCGCAGTATTACTTGGTACGGCAGGAGCCAGAACCAAATCTGCCAATCCTAAACCATAAGCCAATCCAAGTGAGCTTTTCCCGAATATTCGAATGAATAGAAAAGCAATCCTGTTTCCCAAACCTGTTTTAATAAAACCTCTCGCGATAAAAAATGAAATTCCGATAAGCCAGATTACTTTATCACCAAAACCTTTTAATGCCAATGTAATTGATTTTCCAGCTTCACCGGGTGCCAAAACTTGTGAGAAAGCGGTAAGTGCAATTGCAATCATACACATTGTTCCCATTGGTGCTGCTTTCAAAATAATTCCTAAAATTGTCGCCACAAAAATGGCAAACAAATGCCAGGCTTCAATTACTACACCATTTGGCGCCGGAATAAACCAAATTGCTACTCCTACAACAAGCGTAATCAGGGTTTGTGGTATTTTTACTTCTTTCATAACAATAGAATTAGATTAAATTATAGTCTGCACTGAAATTGAATTATAAACAAGTTGTCATTGTACATTGACGTATCCGGAATGTTTTTATCATATCGATCAATTTCAAAACCCATTTCGATACGACCTGTATAAGCTTTACCAAATTCAAGACTGACCATTGGCGTATAAGTTTGCCTTACATTAGAATCGATTTTATAACTTGGATCAAATCTTTCATATCGACAGGAAACCTCTAATGAGGTCAATTTTTTATAATCAACTAAATACCTCAAATTAGGCAGGAAATAAACACCTCGCATTTGATAATCGGAAACATTTGGGGTTCTCGCATCCGTTGGTAAGGAGAAATACAAATTATGGTTTGTACCTTGCTTATATTCTATTTGCAAATCGAAAGTAAATTTATCCGTAAGTTTAAAATCACTTGTAATATCGGCTCCTAATGCAAAAACATCTTGTTTAAAAACTACTCCCACACCTCCATTTAATCCTAAATTAATTTTGTGTTCTTTTGACAAGGTAAAAACCAATCTTGTAGCATATTGCTTTCCGTTGTCCTTATCCTTTTCCTGATCTTTTCCATTTCCGTTTAACATAGAAACAGCATAACTAAAAGGGATTTTACCAATATCAAGTGCCCCCGTTACAGAAGCTCCTATTTGGAAACTGGTCCAGCCATTTTTTCCAAATTCATAATATTGATTCGAGAAATCAAATGATTTAATGATGTCGACCGGAACAAGCTCCTCAATACCAAAACCAGGTCGGAACTGACCTCCTGTTACGGCAAAGTATTTACTGAACGTATATTTTGCGTAAGCATTCTCCAATACTTTTCCTTTTGGATCAGATTTAAAATCAGCAAGGTTTACGAGGATAACGACTTCTGTTGCTTCACTCAATTTGGTATTAAGTCCGACACGCATTCTTTTAATATCAAAAGAACTCTGAACCACATCACCTGTAGAATGCTGAACTCCCATAACATCAACACCATCTTCTAATGCTTGGAGATATCTCGCCTGAAATAATCCCTTAAATTGAAATTGCGGATACTTAACAGTACTTTCAGCATCGGTTGTTACCGGAGCTGCAGGAGTTTGTGCCCTTATAAAAGAAGGCATTATCAAAAAGACGAACGCAATTTTTATTAGTAAAGTTTTTTTCATAAGCTCGTAAATAAAAAAGTTAGTCTATTGTCAATTCTTTAAAATTTCATTTCTACTCTTATCTTCTGCCAGAACCACCACTTGCCGGACTTGTTGGTGTTGTACTTCTACTTGGCGCTGGTCTGGGCGCAGGCTGTGTCGCCGGACGTGTTGTGGGCTGTGGTGGTCGGGTTACAGGTTGTACCGGACGCGTTGATGGATTCGGTGGATTTATCGGACGAGTTACTGGTTGAGTCGGGCGAGTCACGGGTTGAGTTGGGCGTGTCACGGGTTGTGTGGGAGTTATCGGCTGCGTTGGGCGTGTCACGGGCTGTACCGGACGTGTTGTCGGATTCGTTGGAGTTACCGGCTGCGTTGGGCGTGTCACAGGCTGTACCGGACGTGTTGTCGGATTTGTTGGCTTAACAACTGGCCTTGTCGATGGATTTGTTGGAATTACCGGACGTGTCGTTCCTGGATTTGTTGTACCTGGTCGAGTCGATGGATTTGTTGGACGTGTTACCGGTCTTGTTGTAGTCGGTCTTGTTGGTCTTGTTGAAGTAACCGGAGCTGGTCTTTTATAATCCCTTCCGTTATATGTAGTATTATAGCGGCCACTAGCTCTATTATCTTTTACAACTACAGATGTATTTCTTCTTGTGGCATAACGATCATAATATCTTGGATTTCTTATAGTTGCGGTTCTTCTGTAATAATTATTATGATAATAATGCCCGTGATATCCCCAATAATCGTGATAATAAACAGGTCTCCAAGGACGCCAGTACGGAGGATAATATCCCCAATACCACGGTGAGCTATAGGATACATATACAGGAGAAAACAAAAATAATACTACCGGCCATGCACTTACACTTGTAGTTACATAACTTGGACTTGTTGTTGTATTGTAATTATTCGTTGTATTGTTGTTTACAATTACGGTTGCATCGCCTTTGTATCCTGGATTAGGCGTTCCTATAATAGCATCCGAAGGTTCTACAACATAGTTTTTCCCATACAAATCTTCGTCTCCAATAATCTGAACGTGAATATTATTCTTTTTATCTTTTTCAACTTCAATAACCGCCACATCTTGTTTCTCCGTACTATTTATAGCAACCTGAAGTACAATCGAATGTATATTTCCATCATTCTGGCTTTCGATTTCAATATAATCGATTTCGCCATCATTATTTAAATCTAAATTATTAACCTTACTATCTTGTTCATTGAGGACTTTTTCAAAATCTTCTAAGGTTTTTGATTTTTGAAAAATATCTAAAACAGCATATAAATTAAGATTATCTCCCGGTAAACCTAAAGCGATTGGTTCATCATCTGTTTGAGAGAAAACTGGCAGGCTAAAGAATATAACCGCTATAGCAAGAAATAAAATACTCTTTTTCATATTAAAATGGAATTAAGACAGATTATGCTTACTAAGTTATAAAAAAAGCAACAAAGTTTAACATTTGGTAAAAAAACTTTACCGTGTTACGCTACAGATTTCACAGATTCGAAAGATTTTTCGTCACGAATTACTACGTCTGTTCGTCCTTCGATCTCGAGTCACGAATTTTTATTTACAATCCCAATAATCATTTATCAACACGAAAACCTGTAGAGCTATAAATTAGGGATGAATTTTACCGCAAAGTGCGCTAAGATTTAATTTTACTTTTCGCATAGAAAACACAATCCCGAAGCCTCGGGACACAAAGCTGGATCGATACATCCCGATCCCGAAGCGTCGGGCAATGTCATTAAGTTAAGCTTTTTTTAGATAATTAAGACTAAAAAAAATCGCGCAAAGTCGCAAAGCGCAAAGAAAATGTATGTAAACTTGGCGGCTTTGCGCGAGATTTATTCGACAAATATTTTTCTTAACTTAATGACATTGAGCGTCGGGACGGGATTGCGAACTCTTTGTATTTTTTAAAATATACTATTTAGATAAAATCTTAGTGTACTTTGCATTACAATTATTTACAATACAAAATGCTTTATGTTTCTCCACAGGTTTTTGTGTTGACCCACAATCATTTATCAGATAAAAAACAAAAAATTCGCAAAGTTTAAAAATAAACCTTGCGAACTTTGCGGTTAAACCTATGTCCTTTTATTAATATTAAGAGAAAAACTTATTTCTCGATCTCTTTCATAGAATCCATTTTTTTATGTGCCAGGAATCCGGCAACATCTTCAAAATGTTCTTTAACTCGTTTGTTTCCAAATTCAAAAACTTTAGTTGCCAATCCGTCAAGGAAATCACGATCGTGAGAAACTAAGATTAATGTTCCGTCAAAATCACGTAAAGCATCTTTGATAATGTCTTTGGTCTTCATATCTAAGTGATTTGAAGGCTCATCCAGAATTAATAAATTAACTGGTTCTAACAACAATTTAATCATTGCCAAACGAGTTTTCTCTCCTCCTGATAACACTTTTACTTTCTTGGTAATATCATCACCCTGAAACATAAATGCTCCAAGAATATTTTTAATTTGTGTTCTAATATCTCCAACAGCAATATCATCGATCGTTTCAAAAATAGTGGCATTTTCATCTAACAATGATGCTTGATTTTGAGCAAAATATCCAATTTGAGAATTATGACCAATCTCTACACTTCCTTCATCGATACCAATTTCTTTCATGATCGCTTTGATCATTGTCGATTTTCCTTCTCCGTTTTTACCTACAAAAGCTACTTTCTCACCTCTTTCGATAACGATATTGGCGTCTTTAAAAACGACATGATCTCCATATGATTTAGAAAGCTCTTTTACCACAACCGGATATTGTCCTGAACGTGCTGCAGGTGGAAATTTTAATTTCAATGCCGAATTATCCACTTCGTCAACTTGTACAATTACCAGTTTTTCAAGCATTTTAACACGAGATTGAACGGCATCTGTTTTAGAGAAAGTTCCCTTAAAACGGTCGATAAATGTTCTGTTATCGGCAATCATTCTTTGTTGTTCGTCGTAAGCTTTTTGTTGATGTATACGACGGTCTTTTCTTAATTCTAAGTAATGAGAATACTTCGCTTTGTAATCATAAATCCTTCCCATTGTAACCTCAATAGTACGATTTGTAATATTATCTACGAATGCTCTATCATGCGAAATGACCACAACTGCCTTTGCTGATGTCACCAGGAAATCTTCTAACCATTGAATACTTTCGATATCCATGTGGTTGGTAGGCTCATCCAATAAAATTAAATCCGGTTTTTGAAGTAAAATTTTAGCAAGCTCAATACGCATTCTCCATCCTCCCGAAAATTCAGAAGTCTGACGTGTAAAATCTTCACGTTCGAATCCTAAACCAACTAGAATTTTCTCAACTTCTGCTTCGTAGTTTACTTCTTCAATCGCATAAAATTTCTCACTTAAGTCAGAAACTCTTTCGATCAATTTCATGTACGCATCACTTTCATAATCGGTACGAACAGTCAATTGCTCATTGATTTCGTCGATTTCAGCTTTCATTTTAAAAATCTCGCCAAAAGCTTTTGATGCTTCTTCCATTACTGTAGAACCATCTTTAGTCAACAAGTGCTGAGGCAAATATGCCACAACTGCATCTTTTGGAGTTGAGATACTTCCGGTAGAAGGCTTGCTTTGACCTGCAATTATTTTTAAAAGTGTCGATTTTCCCGCACCATTCTTACCCATAAGGGCAATTTTATCATTTTCATTTATAGCAAAAGAAACATCGCTAAATAATGTAGTTCCACCAAACTGAACCGAAATATCGTTAACTGTAATCATTTAGATTTTAGATTTTTATCCCGAAATATCGGAATTAGATTTTTAGACTTCTCAACAAGTATTTTTTTGAAAGCGCAAAGATAGATTAATTAGAGTATTAGACAATATAATTTAGACTACTGTCATCTCAGTTTTTAAAAATCATGCAATTATTCCTACATATAAACAAATTTTATTTATATCTTTATAAGAATTCAAAAAAAGAGGAAAATATGAGAACGAAATTAAACTTGGCTGCGAGCCTAATTGCAGGACTACTATTTGGATTTTCTGCAAATGCGCAAAAAACTGTAATTAAAAAAGAAGCTTTACCGGCAAATGCACAAACTTTCTTAAAGACGCACTTTGGGTCGAAAAAACCCAGTTACGTACTGGAAGACAAAGAAATTCTTTCTACAGAATACAAAGTTCAATTTGACAATAAACTTGAAATCGAATTTGATAAAAAGGGAAACTGGAAAGAGGTTGACGGAAAAGAAGCTAAAATTCCTGCATCTATTATCCCGAAAAAAATTGCTTCTTATGTAAAAACTAATTTTTCTAAAGAAAAAATAACCAAAATAGAAATAGGAACTTATGGTTATGAAACAAAACTAACCAACGGTTTGGAATTAAAATTCAACTTAAAAGGAGATTTCACTAAGATCGATAAATAGCATTTAAATTAGAAACCCGACAGATTTCAAAAAATCTGTCGGGTTTGCTACATTATCTCATTATCAAATTGACTAATTATCTAATTAAATTAATCTTTTCTCCATTTTTTAGTTTCCTCAAAAATGTGTTCTAAGATTGCAGATTCAGTTTCATCGAAGTCTATATTTCTTCTTCCCATAACTAATTTTGCAGTTTCAAAAGCTTTCTTGGTAACATAAGTCGTAAATCCGGCAGCTCCGCCCCAAGAAAAACTCGGAACAAAATTGCGAGGAAAACCACTTCCAAAAATATTAGCACTTACTCCTACTACAGTTCCGGTATTAAACATAGTATTGATTCCGCATTTGCTGTGATCTCCCATCATTAAACCACAAAACTGAAGTCCGGTTTTAGCAAAACCTTCAGTTTCGTAACTCCATAATTTTACTTCTTCGTAGTTGTTTTTTAGGTTCGAGTTGTTACTGTCGGCTCCAATATTACACCATTCGCCCAATACAGAATCTCCTAAAAATCCATCATGTCCTTTGTTTGAATTTGCAAAAAGAACAGAATTTTTAACCTCTCCTCCTATTCTTGATCCCGGACCAACTGTTGTTGCTCCGTAAACTTTAGCGTTTAGTTTTACTTGTGCATTTTCGCATAAAGCAAAAGGACCACGAATTACAGTTCCTTCCATAATTTCGGTATTCTTACCTATATATATAGGACCTGTTGAAGCGTTCAAAGTCACAAACTCCAATTTTGCTCCTTCTTCAATAAATACATTCTCCGGCGCAATTGTATTAACACTTTTTGGAATTGGTAGTGATTTTCTGTCTTCGGTTAAATAAGCGAAGTCTTCACGAATTGCTGCATCATTTTTAGAAAATATGTCCCAGGTATGTTCGACCGTTAAACAATTATCGTTGTATTGAATTATTTCGTATGAATCGAAATCTACTTCTTCCTGATTTTCTGTTGTAAAAAAAGCGATTACATCATCACCTTTAAAAATAGCTTGATTTTCTTTTAAATCAGAAACCATTTCTGCCAAAGTATCGTTTGGCAAATACGCCGCGTTTATCATTACATTTTCTTCCATTTCCACCATTGGAAATTTCGTTGATAAGTAATCTTCGGTAATAGTAGTTATAGTTGAACCTAAGCGCGCTTCCCATTTTTGACGAATCGTCATGATTCCAATTAAGATATCAGCAACAGGTCTTGTGAATGTAAAAGGCAATAAAGCATTCCGGACGGGACCGTCAAAAAGAATGTAATTCATAAATAAAAAATTTGGTACTTGTTAAAATCTGATTTGGTTATCGAGTTCAAAGTTACAAATATTTTATTTGTTTCATTAAACGTATTCTTATTCAAAACCACGAAAATTCTATCGTCTTTTCCTCACCAATAGGACTAGTATATTGACATTTTACCACACACAAAGATTCTCGCAAAATTTACAAAGTTTATTAGCCACGAATTTCACGAATCAGCACGAATTAATTTGTGAAAATTCGTGAAATTCGTGGCCGAGAAAAATCTTTTTAATCTATATATCCCGATAGCTATCGGGAGTGGCAAAAAAATCGTTGGATATTAAACTTGCGTAAATTAACTCCATAAAAAAAGCCTTCCGATTGGAAGGCTTTATATAAGTAAAAACAGCTTTTATTATTTAGCGTGTTTAGCATATTTAGTTTTGAATTTATCAATACGTCCTGCAGTATCGATAAGTTTAGATTTACCAGTATAAAAAGGGTGAGATGTTCTAGAAATCTCCATTTTTACAACTGGATACTCAACTCCGTCAACTTCAATTGTTTCTCTTGTATCTGCAGTAGATTTAGTGATAAAAACTTCGTCATTTGACATGTCTTTAAATGCAACTAATCTGTAATTTTCTGGGTGAATTCCTTTTTTCATCTTTTTCTTTTATTTATTGTTTAGAGCATTTTTATTTTGAAGCTTTTCCATGGTTAGAAAAAGGTGTAAATAAAGGATACTCTTTTTTGTTTAAAAACTTTTAATTATTTTGAGTCTGCAAATTTACAATTCTTTTTTAATATACAAATGTTTAGCCCACTTTTTTTTAGTTAAATTCAAAAAGCTTTTTTTACCGCTCAATATATTGGGAATTGCTATATTTGTGGATTAATTTTAAACATATAAGAATATGATCAATGAAGTTATAAAAAAGAATGGTATTACTTATGGTGTAATGATCGGAATTGCATCTGCATTAATTACTGCAACTATATATGCGGTTGATCTACATTTATTCACTGCATGGTGGGTTGGACTTGTTGGAATAGCTATAAGTCTGACTATTAGCATTCTTTTACTTTCTAAAACTAAGAAAGAATTAAATGGTGTTTTTCCTTTTAAAGATGCCTTTACGACTTACTTTATTGCGGCAGTAATTGGAATTCTAATTTCTACTTTATTTAATATTCTTCTATTTAACGTTATTGATCCGGGTGCAAAAGAAACTGTACACGAATTAGTGATTAAATATACCGTTGAAATGATGCAAAAATTTGGATCTCAGGCATCGGTTATCAATGAAACTATTGCAAAAATGAAATTAAACAATCCTTATTCAACATTTGAACTATTAAAGGGATCTGCTTTTGCAATCGTAATCAGTTCTGTTTTTGGTTTAATTTTCGCAGCATTTTTTAAAAGCAAATCTACACAAGAATAAAAATTAAATGAATTTATCTATACTTATACCGCTTCTAAACGAGGAGGAATCACTGAAAGAACTCTACACGTGGATTATTAAAGTGATGCAATCTAATAATTACTCTTATGAAATCATTTTTGTAGATGATGGAAGTACGGATAATTCTTGGAATATTATCGAAAGTTTTTCTAATGAAAACCCAAATGTAAAAGGGATTCGTTTTATGAAGAACTTTGGAAAATCTCAAGCTTTACACGCTGGTTTTGCAAAAGCAAAGGGTGATGTTATTATTACTATGGATGCCGATTTGCAGGACAGTCCGGATGAGATTCCAGGTTTATATGAAATGATTACGGCTGAGAAATTTGATTTGGTTTCCGGTTGGAAAAAGAAACGCTACGACTCTGTTGTGGCAAAAAATCTGCCTTCGAAATTGTTTAATTGGGCTGCCAGAAAAACTTCAGGTGTTGAATTGAATGATTTTAACTGCGGATTAAAAGCATATAAAAATACGGTTGTCAAAAACATTGAAGTTTCGGGCGAAATGCACCGATACATTCCGGTTTTGGCAAAAAATGCCGGTTTTAATAAAATTGGCGAAAAAGTAGTAATTCACCAAGCTCGTAAATATGGTGAAACCAAATTTGGAATGGAGCGTTTTATAAACGGTTTTCTGGATTTGATCACAATTTGGTTTTTATCACGATTCGGAAAAAGACCTATGCACTTATTTGGTGCAATGGGTTCTTTGATGTTTATTATAGGATTTTTATTGGCGGGTTATATTGGAGTTTCAAAATTATACCATATGTATAACGGAATGAAATATAGCTTAATCACCAGTAATCCTTGGTTTTTTATTGCCTTAACAACTATGATTCTAGGAACTCAACTATTCTTAGCCGGTTTTCTTGGAGAGATTATTTTGAGGACTAAAAGTAACGAAGCACGTTATAAAGTTGCCCGAGAGGTTAATTTTTAACGTAAAGCCCTAGCCCTGATGGGAGTGGCATCTCCCGATTTAAAAAAACAAGGCTTTTTAGCCGTAGTTTTTGTTAATCGGGAATATAACGGACAGCAGGAAATAGCTCCTGAAAATTATTATTATTTTAAATATAAAAAATAGACGAATGATGAATATAGCACCTAATATTTTGAATGCTGTAAACGAATGGCTAACCCCTACATTTGATAATGAAACACAAGCGGCGGTTAAGGAATTAATAACAACTTCGCCTAAAGAACTTGAAGAAAGTTTTTATAAAAACCTGGAATTTGGAACCGGCGGAATGCGCGGTGTTATGGGTGTTGGTAACAATAGAATCAACAAATATACACTTGGAAAAAATACTCAGGGCTTGTCTGATTACTTACATGAAGTTTTTCCAAATCAGCCTTTAAAAGTTGTTATTGCTTATGATTGCCGTCATAATAGTAACACATTGGCAAAAGTTGTGGCTGATGTTTTCTCTGCAAACGGAATTCATGTGTATTTATTTTCGGATTTACGTCCTACTCCTGAATTATCATTTGCGCTTAAATATTTAGGCTGTCAATGCGGAATTGTATTAACTGCTTCGCACAATCCGCCGGAATATAACGGATATAAAGTGTATTGGGAAGATGGTGGACAAATTGTTCCTCCGCAAGATGCTGCAATTATCAACGTAATCGAAAATTTAGGTTACGATAAAATTAAATTTAATGCCAACGAAAGCCTGATTCAATATATCGATACTGAAATCGACAAAGCTTTTGTGAAATCATCTATTGAAAACGCAAGTTTTAATACCCCGGCTGAAGCCAAAAACAACTTACAAATTGTTTTTACTTCGTTGCACGGAACTTCTATAAAATCTGTTCCTGACACTTTATCACAAGCGGGTTACAAAAATGTACATATTGTACCGGAACAAGCAATTCCTGATGGGAATTTCCCAACTGTAAAATCCCCAAATCCGGAAGAGCCGGAAGCTCTGACAATGGCTTTGGCTTTGGCAGATAAAACAAACTCTGATATTGTTGTTGGAACTGATCCTGATTGCGATCGTCTTGGTGTTGCAGTTAGAAATAACGACGGCAAAATGATTTTACTTAACGGAAATCAAACCATGATTTTGATGACTTCTTTCTTATTGAAACAATGGAAAAAAGCAGGAAAAATTAATGGCAAACAATTCGTGGGTTCTACAATCGTTTCTACGCCAATGATGATGGAATTAGCAACAAGCTATGGCGTTGAATGCAAAGTTGGGTTGACCGGCTTTAAATGGATTGCCAAAATGATTAAAGATTTCCCTGAACTCGAATTTATCGGAGGCGGCGAAGAAAGCTTTGGTTTTATGGTTGGTGATGCTGTTAGAGATAAAGATGCTGTTGCTGCTACCTTATTAATATGTGAAGTTGCTGCGCAGGCAAAAGCTGCCGGAAGCAGTGTTTATAAAGAACTTTTGCAGCTTTATGTTGAAAATGGCTTCTATAAAGAATACTTGGTTTCTTTGACTAAAAAAGGTATTGAAGGTTTACAGGAAATTAATCAAATGATGATTGATTTACGTGAAAATCCCTTGAAAGAAATCAGCGGACAACGTGTAATTATGGTTGAAGATTATCAATCGTCTATTGCACTGAACCTATTAACTGGTGAAGAAGCTACGATGGATATTCCGAAATCAAATGTTTTGATTTATTATACTGAAGATGGTTCTAAAATTTGTGCAAGACCAAGCGGAACTGAGCCTAAAATTAAATTCTATATTAGCGTTAATGCAGAATTAGATTCGGTTACTAATTTTGATGCTGCGGAAAGTTTCTTAGACGAAAAAATACAAAGCATCATTGCAGGAATGCAATTGAAATAGAGAGAATGAGTGACAAACTGGAAACAAATGATCAACCAGAACTATTAAATTCAATTATTGGATTAATAGATCAGACTCGTCATTTTGTCGCCAAAACGGTTAATCAGGAATTAACACTTTTGTATTGGAAAATTGGAAAAACCATAAATAAAGAGATCCTTAAAAATGATCGAGCCGATTATGGAAAGAAGATAATTCCTTTGCTAAGCGAAGCATTAACAAAAAGATACGGAATAGGTTTTAATAAACGAAACCTACAAAGTTTTATCAAGCTAAACACTGTAATTGAAGACTTTACAATTTTGCACACAGTGTGTGCAAAATTGAGCTGGTCTCATATTAGAAATATAATTTACATTGAAGACTACATAAAACGTGAATTCTACATCCAGATGAGTATTCATGAAAGATGGAGTGTAAGAACTTTACAAGAGCGAATTGACAGCATGCTTTTTGAAAGAACTGCAATTAGCAAAAAGCCTGAACAAACCATACTTAATGATTTAGCATCATTAAAAAAAGAAAAACAAATTAGTCCTGATTTAACCTTTCGGGATCCTTATTTCTTAGACTTCTTAGGATTACACGACAGTTACTCAGAAAAGGACTTAGAAAGTTCTATCTTAGCCCAATTACAAAATTTCATTACCGAAATGGGCAGCGAATTTGCTTTTCTTGCCCGACAAAAAAGAATTACAATTGATGATGAAGATTTCTACATCGATTTACTATTTTATCATCGTGGCTTACGCCGACTGGTTGCTATTGACTTAAAACTTGGGAAATTTAAAGCCGGTTACAAAGGTCAAATGGAGCTTTATTTACGTTGGTTAGAGAAAAACGAACAAAAAGAAGGTGAAAACAAACCAATTGGATTAATTTTGTGCAGTGAAAAATCTCCTGAACAAATCAATTATTTAATGCTTGACAATGACGAACAAATCAAAGTTTCAGCGTACTTAACCCAATTACCAGAAAAAAAATTATTGCTAGAAAAACTGGAAAAAGCCATTGCTATAGCAGAAAATAACATCTATAAATAAATGAGTAACATAAAAAAAATAATTCCTTTTATATATCCATATAAAAAATACGCCTATCTAAACATCTTTTTCAATGTTTTGTATGCACTTTTCAGCACCCTTTCTTTTGTTGCTTTGATACCAATGCTTCAGGTATTATTTGACAAAACTAAAGCAAATAAGATAAAACCCGTCTATAACGGTTTAATGGAATTGAAACAATATGCTGAAGATTATTTGAGCTATTACATCACTACAACAAAAGGAACCCACGAATCTGGTTATGTTTTATCCGTAATGGTTGTCATTATCATTTCAATCTTTTTATTAAAAAATCTAGCTGATTATTTCGCTATGTTTTTTATTAATTTTTTGCGAAACGGTGTTTTAAGAGACATGCGAAATGCACTGTATAAAAAAACCCTGGAACTGCCTTTAGCTTTTTATTCCGAGAAAAGAAAGGGAGATGTAATTTCAAGAATTTCTGCCGATGTAAATGAGGTACAAAATTCATTTCTAGCCATACTGGAACTCATTGTTAAAGAACCTCTTACCATAGTTTTTACTATAATCATGATGCTGATTATCAGTGCAAAACTAACCATATTTGTTTTTATTTTTATTCCGGTATCAGGTTATATCATTTCATTAATTGGAAAACAACTTAAAAAACAATCGACTAAAGCACAGCAAGAACAAGGTACTTTTTTATCTACTATTGAAGAAACTATTGGAGGATTGAAAGTAGTAAAAGGGTATAATTCTGAAAACTATTTCAATACCGTTTTTCAAAATTCTACACAACGTTTTTTTCATTTGTCTAACAGTATTGGTAATCGTCAGAACTTAGCTTCACCAGCTAGTGAATTTATGGGAATTACTGTAATTGCAATTTTATTATGGTATGGCGGACAAATGGTTTTAATTGACAAATCATTAGATGGAGCTGCATTTATTGCCTACATGGGATTAGCTTATAACATCCTGACACCTGCAAAAGCAATTTCTAAAGCTTCTTACGGAGTAAAAAGAGGTAATGCCGCAGCCGAACGTGTTCTTGAAATTTTAGATCAGGAAAATCCAATTGTTTCAAAACCTGACGCAATCGAAAAAATAACTTTTGATAATACTATAAACATTCAGAATATTAACTTTAAATATGAAGATGAAACAGTTTTAAAAGACTTTTCTCTTCAAATTAAAAAAGGTCAAACTGTTGCTCTCGTTGGACAATCCGGAAGTGGAAAAAGTACGATTGCAAACTTATTGACCCGTTTTTATGATGTAAATGACGGAACGATTTCGATTGACGGAATCAACATCAAAGACATGAACCTACAATCGCTTCGTGGTTTAATGGGATTGGTAACACAAGACAGTATTTTATTTAATGATACCATTAAAGCTAATATTTCGTTAGGAAAACTTGATGCAACTGACGACGAAATTATTGACGCACTGAAAATCGCCAATGCTTATGAATTTGTAAGCGAACTACCTTTAGGAATTTATACTAATATTGGTGATAGCGGAAACAAGCTTTCCGGTGGTCAAAAACAACGTTTATCGATTGCTCGTGCCGTATTAAAAAATCCTCCAATTATGATTTTGGATGAAGCTACTTCTGCATTGGATACAGAAAGCGAGAAATTTGTTCAGATTGCTCTTGAAAACATGATGCAAAACAGAACTTCGATTGTGATTGCTCACAGACTTTCGACAATTCAAAAAGCAGATGTAATTGTTGTGATGCAAAAAGGAAAAATAGTTGAACAAGGAACTCACGATGAATTAATTGCTCATAACGGAACCTACAACAAACTGGTTACAATGCAATCTTTCGAATCATAAAAGAAAGACTATAATAGCTTAAGCCACAGATTACACAGATTAACACAGATTTTCTTTTCTAATAAGGAATTAAAATCTTACTTTTATGTGTATAATCTGTGGCTTTTTTTTAGCATAAACCCTAAATCGATAAAAAAAAATGTATCGTAATAATCCGACTATAAAACTTCCTGAGGATCCAGATACAATTGTTTGGAAATATTTAGATCTATCTAAGTTTCTCGATTTATTACTTTCTAAGAAACTTTTTATGTCACGTTCTGATAAATTTGAAGATCAGTACGAAGGCACTTTTAGCGAGCCCACTTTTGAAGAGATTAAAAAATTAGCCACTGACAATCCTGACTTTTTAAATTACTACAAAACACATCGGGAGCAAGTTGCCGTAAGCAGTTGGCATATTAACGAATATGAATCCTTTGCCATGTGGCAGATTTTCACTCAAAACAGCGAAGGATTAGCGATTCAGTCTACTATTGGGAGATTGCAAAAAGCATTAAAGCCCGAGAATAATTTTGACCAATATATTGGCGAGGTCAATTATATCGACTACAAAAAAGAATATATTCCGTTTGACGATTTGTTTTTTCCGTTTTTGTTCAAGCGAAAGAGCTTTCAGTACGAACGCGAAGTCCGCATTATTACAGACACATCAAAAAGCACGATAAAGCTTAATGACGGATTAAAAATCAATGTTGACATCAGTCAATTAATTGAGAAGATATACATTCATCCAAAATCAGAAAACTGGTATAAAAAACTTGTAATTGATTTAGTCGACCGACTCGGTTTTGGCATCGAAATCGAAAAATCAGATTTGGAAAGCGATATTTTGATTTAGGTTTTTTCTTGCCTCTGATTTCCAAATTTAACGTTGTAAACTGGACTGAAGTCCAGCTCTACAATATTTATTGAGCCTAACGGCTCTTTTTTTATTAAAAAACCATTTAAAAATTAATTTCTAAATGGTTTTTTTCTATGTCAGATCAAAGTTAAAATTCTATTTTTTCAATCTAAAATCTAAAATCAGCAATCTAAAATCTAGATCGGTTTATAACTTTTTACTTCCCATTTTTTAGCAACCAAATCAATGTAGTTATAATGCAAAACATCATTCTTATCGAATTGTCCGTTTTGGTTGGTATCTTCAATTGTTCTAAAGTATAAACGGTTTTTAGATTCAATTAAACTCCAATCTACCAGTTCCTGAAGATCCGTTGATACTTTGGTAAAATTCGCTCCGCTAATATCACTTAAATACAATGTTTTGATATCACCTGTATCAATTTTCCCGTCTTTATTAGTATCAGAATCTGTCAAAGTATAAACCATAACTTTATTCTGAGTTCTGTCTGCAACTGTTTTTAAGTAAGTCGCTGTTAGAATTAAAACCGGTTTATCAGACAATGGACGAATAGAATCTGAATCTACTTTTTGAAATTTCAGATTTTGCAAATAACCTGTGATTTCATATTCTCCCAAATTTGAAATCGTAAAACTCACATCATTTACACTCGAAGATCCGTAACGTGCTTTTGTTCCTTTTTCATACACACGTAAATCTCCAACCGGATGAATCAAATAGTTCGTTCCTTCCATTTGAATAGGCAAATCAGCTACTTCTATTTGTGTTGAATCTGTTTTTGCCACAACACTTCCTTTACTTGCAGCATCATAAATCACTTTCGGTTTCTGAACTTCATCTTTACAACTTACTAATGTTCCGATGAATACTAAGGCTATATATTTTAAGGAATTTTTCATGTATGCTAATTATATTAGAATATCAAATATAGTATTTTTGATTGTATTATCTACTTTTATTGAATTTTACTAGTGCGAAGATATTGAGAAATACAAGACCAAAATAAGCCAAAAGCAAAACCCAATTCTTTTTATATAGAGACAAATAATATTCGAACTGTCTTTTTCTTTCCTCTTCCAGAAAAAAATCTTTATTCGCTTCCCAATAGCCGCATTGGAAAGGAACAATTTCTCTGAAATGATTTCTAGATTTAGGTTTTGGCATTATTAAAACCAAAAAATCATTATCATTTTGAATAAAGAAAGGCATTTGCTCAATTGCCAGAATATCTAGAACTCTAACATAAACTTCATATTGCATTTTATTACCCAGATGAATCTGAATACCATTTATAGTATCATTCTTTTGCTTTATTTTCCTTAAAGCAAGCTGAAGTTCATTCAATTCTTTCTTCTCTGAATCCTCACTTCTATTTAGATAAAATAACTGATAATTTCGTTTGATTGCTAAAAACCCCTTTTTCTGAATAGAATCTGGAAAACTTAAATCTACGGATCTATATACTTTAAATGCATCCGTTTTATAAAAATGATAAAAACAAAACAAAGGAATAAAAACCAAAGAAATCATTCCCGGAACGTAAAAAATCTTCTTCCTTTTTTCACGTTTTTCTATCATAATCTCGCATTCAACTTTATATTGAAAACTCTCGAAGTCATATAATTTGGAATCGCATATTGATTTTTAGAATATACATCACGAACCCAAGTATTGGTAATTGCATTTTGATTGTTGAAAAGGTTAAAAATCTCCAATCCAACAGATAATTCTTTGAAGTTTTTTAGCCAATTTGCCTTAGCCACTTTCGTACTGCTGTCTACAAAAACTTTGGCAAAGCCAATATCTACTCTGCGATAATCATTCAATCTGTTTTGGTATAAATACGGATCTGAATATGCTGGCGCTCCGCCTGGTAAACCAGTATTATAAACTAAATTCAGGTATAATTTTACGCTCGGGATATTTGGCATATAATCCTGAAACAACATTGCAAATTTCAAACGTTGATCTGTAGGTCTTGCGATATAGCCTTTATCTGCATAGTTTTCTTCAGTTTTCAGATAACCAAAACTTATCCAGGATTCGGTTCCAGGCACAAATTCTCCATTTAGTCTAAAATCAAGACCTTGCGCATACGCTTTTGCATTATTATTGGCAACATAACGAATTCGGACATTATCGATCGAATACACATTTACATCAGAAAGCGATTTATAATAAATTTCCGTAACCCATTTAAAAGGGCGATTCCACATTTTAAAATTATAATCATTCCCCAAAACAACCTGAACAGATTGCTGCGCTTTTACATTTGGGTTCACAACTCCTTCTAAGTCCCGAAGTTCTCTGTAAAAAGGCGGTTGATAATACAATCCTCCCGAAAGTCTGAAAACCATATCTTTATCCCAATCCGGTTTGATGGCAAACTGAGCACGCGGACTAAAAACAATTTGATTCTTTCCGTCGACTGCTGCTCCTAAAACATTCCAACTCTGGAAACGAGCACCTATATTATACCAAACCTGATTAGATCCAATTTCAGATTTTTTATTGTATTGTGCATATCCGGAAAACCTGTTTATGGTATTATAATTTGTAGCACGAACATCCTGATATGGCAGCAATGGTCCTGTATAAGGCTGATATGGCTCATTATTTTTTGGTAAAATAACAATTGGAGGATTTATAGAAAATCCCGCCGAATCAATCATTTCCCATTCTGCAACTCTATCTCTAATAGATTCTCTAGTGTATTTAAGTCCAAATTCTAATTGACTGTCATTAAGCCATTCTTTAAATCCTTTAATTTCTGCATTTGCAATTAAAGCATCCAAATCATTTCGGGCATGACTTAATTGTGAACCAATTCCTCTTGTAAAATCAACCTGAGATGCATCTTGCTCCTCTCCAACATTTCCAAGACGATATTGCGCCAGAATATCAAAATGCTCTTGTTCTGTGGTATGAAACAATGAACCAATAAGTTTTAAGGTCAAAGTTGGTGAAACTTTATAGGTCGTTTTTAAAGCGCCAAAATAAGTATCGTATTTATCCCTTTCCTGCCCTTCATAATATACGGCAAGTGCCATTGGCTGATCGATTGTTCCAAATTTTGTCTCACGCGTTAAAGGCTGATACAAATATTTATTTTCTGAAATGTTTCCTAAAAAACTAATTTGCCATTTTTTAGAAATATCATAATTGATGTTCGTTTGAATATCTGCAAAAGTTGGCGTATAATTCGTTTCTGTATCCTGACTATTGACCAATAAACTATTGTTTCTATAACGAACTCCGGTTACTGCAGACCATTTTTTGTTTTTAGAAACCGCATCAACAGACATACTTCCCCCAAGTAAACTTGCCTCTAAAGAAGCACCAAACTGAGTTGGTTTTCTATATGTAATATCCAAAACAGAAGATAACTTATCTCCAAATTTAGCCTGAAATCCTCCAGCCGAAAAATCAACGTTTTGAACCAAATCAGTATTTGTAAAACTTAATCCTTCTTGCTGGCCTGAACGAATTAAAAACGGACGATACACTTCTACTTCATTTACATAAACTAAATTCTCATCATAATTCCCGCCACGAACTGCATATTGCGTACTCAGTTCATTATTTGAATTTACTCCCGGTAATGTTTTTAGAATATTTTCGATTCCAGCATTTGCACCGGGAATTTTTTTAATGGTTGCGGCATCAATAGTTGTAATTCCCTGAACACGTTTTTTATTTCTGGAAGAAACAAAAACTTCTCCCATTTGTTCCTCAGAATTACTCATGACAGGATTAAAAACAAAAATTTCATTCGGCTTCAAACTCACCGTCAAGCTCATCATTTTTAAAGAAATGTGAGTAAAAATCAAAGACGTTTTTTTGTTCGCAGGAACATCAATTTCAAAAAAACCGTTCGAGTCTGATTGTGTTATATTTCCTAAAGAAGATATATTCACATCAACAACGGGGCGTTTTTGATTGTCTAAAATAACACCTTTAACATGAGCATTTTGAGCAAATGAAATACAAGAAATGCATAAAAAAAGAAAAACGAATATTACTCTGTTATTATTCAAACGTATTGATTTTATTTTTGTTGACTTCTAAAAAAATGAGTTTCAAAGATAGCAGAATTACCCACATTATCAATTACTTCTATTTTTAAATCGTTTGCCCCTTCGGCAAGCATCGTATCATCAAAAGTATGTGTGATTTTCTTTGTTTTATTTTCGTATTCAAACAAAATCCAATTTCCGTTTAAATATCCGTTGTATGATTTAATCCCTGATGAAGAATCATTAATGATAAAGTCTATTTTTTTGACATCACTAATCCATTTATCCTGAATTGGTTTTACGATTTTAATTGTTGGTGCAATCGTATCTAAGACTAATCCAAATTGTCCTAAAGTTTTTGATTTAGCCGTAAAAACATCACCTTTTCTAATAGTGCCATTATAACTGGCACTATTTCCACTAAATCTTCCTATAAAAAGTTTATCTCTTAATGCTTCAGGATATAAAGTGTCTTTTATTGTAATTGTAAAATTTGAATGCACAGGAACAGTATCGTCGTGAATATAAATGCGATTATTCTTTACATCAAAATTTAAATTAAAGTCATCGTAAAATGTTCCGGCAGGAAAAAATGCCGACATATTATCTTTTTCGAAATTAGAATCTTTATTGACTTTAATAAAATATTTCGAGGTTACAGGTTCTTCTTTTATAACTGGCGATGCTGTGTCATATTCTATTGGAATTGTAATTGAACTTAAATTTCCAAAATAATCTGAAACTTCAATTCTATAGGTAGAAGCTAAATTTGGCTCGACAGGAATAATCCCGCGCAATGAATCTGTTTTAATAATGCTTAAAGCAAAAGGCGTTTTCATAAAAAGTTTCTGAACTCGCTGACCTGATTTTTTATATTTACCATAATCGACCAAGGCATTTACATATCGCATTTCGTCAAACGAATAGGTATTGAATTGATAATTGTAGTTTTGGTTTCCGTTAAAGAAAGTAGAAACATTAAAAACGCCATTTTTGTTAAATGAGACGTCGTCATAATCTACAGCAACTATTCCAAAACCAATTTTTCCGTTCGCTTTTACTTTGCTTGCCAGATAAGTTCCGTCCTTTTGCAATGCAACACTCAAAAGCAAAGGCTGCTTAGATTGATTGACTGTCGAATTCTCAAACGGATAAACATAAACACTGGAAACTGTAGGCTTTTTAGTGTCCTTTAAATTTTTATCAAATCCAAAAAATATCGGATTAATGACAAATTCCGTTTTTGTATCGCGAATTTCAAAATGCAAATGCGGACCTTCTGACGAACCTGTATTTCCTGAAAGTGCAATTAATTGCCCTTTTGTAACGGGCAATTCATTAGGTTTTGGAAATATTTCGATTTCATATGCCTTCTCTTTATAATGGGCATTTTTTACATAATCCTGAATTGATCCAACTGTAGTTGACAAATGTCCGTAAACGGAAGTGTACCCATTTGAATGTGTAATGTAAATACATTTACCGTTCCCGAAAGTGGAAATTTTTATTCTCGAAACGTAGCCATCAGCTATTGCATAAACATTTAATCCTTCTCTCTGATTCGTTTTTAAATCAAAACCAGCATGAAAGTGATTCGGCCTCAACTCCCCAAAATTCCCCGAAAGCTGCATGGGAATATCCAGTGGCGGACGAAAATAATCTTTTGGATATTGTGTCTGTGCGAAAATAAAATTACAAAAAAACAGGGCAAGTAGTGAAAATCTCATAAGCAACATTTTTGCTAAGATAAATAAATATGAAGGTAAAACCGAGTAAAAAGCTACAAAAATACAATTAATTGAATTTCATTTATTTGCCTATTTTTAATGCAAAAAAATCGATAAAAAATTGCATTAATAAAAAGGAATACTAACTTTGTATGATTAAGTAATGAATAGGATTTATAATGAGTGTAATTGCAGAAATAATTGATACTCTTGAATATAAAGTCGAAAAGCTTTTTGAGAAATCAAAAGCTCTAGAAAAAAACAATCAGGTTTTACGATTAGAACTAGACAAAGCTGCGCAAATTATCCAGAAACAATCTGAAGAAATGGAAGCTTTGAAGAAGCAATATGAAACACTTAAGATAGCCAATTCGTTGCTCGGCAGCGACAATAACAAGAGAGAGACAAAGCTTAAAATAAATTCATTAATTCGCGAAATTGATTACTGTATAGCACAACTATCAGATTAGAAAGACATGGACGGAAAGCTTAGAATTAAAATATCAATCGCAGACAGAGTTTACCCATTAACGGTTGAACCAGTTCAGGAAGAAGGACTTAGAAGTGCTTCTAAAAAAATTGATGCTATGATCAAGCAATTCGAAGAAAGTTACGCGGTTCGTGATAAACAAGATGTTCTGGCTATGTGTGCCTTGCAATTTGCATCACAAGTAGAACAAAAACAAATTGATAATGCGATCGACGGCGAAGAAACCATCGAAAGAATTAAAAGATTAAATTCGCTATTAGATCAATATCTCGAAAATTAAACGTTCTTTACAGAAACTAAGATACTGCCTACATTAGTTCACAATTGGTAAACTCAACACTAACAAATTAAAGTGAGTGAATCTTCGCTACTATAGTATGCCATGCTTCGGCACGGAAACTTGAACAGTGAGTTAGCTCAAAACTTGTCTTTACGAGTTTATTCAAGCAATTAATGTAGGCTTTTTTATATATAAATTTTAACAAACATGGACATACTAACGATCATTATTTCAGGGATTGTAGGGATTGCAGCAGGTTTTGCAATAGCTAAAATCATCGAAAAAAGCAATATTTCTAATCTAATCAAAAACGCAAAAAAAGAAGCCTCCTCTATATTAAAAGACGCTAATTTAGAAGCAGAAAATATTAAAAAAGATAAAATTCTTCAGGCAAAAGAAAAATTTATCGAATTAAAATCAGAACACGAACAAGTTATTTTAGCCAGAGACAAAAAAGTAGCTGAAGTAGAAAAAAGAGTTCGTGATAAAGAATCTCAAATTTCAAATGAGCTTTCGAAAGCTAAAAAAGTTAACGACGATTTTGAAGCTAAAACATTAGAATACAACAACAAAATTGAAGTTTTAGATAAAAAACAAACTGAAGTTGACAAACTACACAAAAGTCAACTGCAACAACTTGAAGTAATTTCAGGACTTTCTGCCGAAGAAGCAAAAGAACAATTAGTTGAAGGCTTGAAAGCCGAAGCTAAAAGTAAAGCAATGTCTCATATACAAGATACGATTGAAGAGGCAAAACTTACTGCACAGCAAGAAGCTAAAAAAATTATTATCAACACTATTCAAAGAGTTGGAACTGAAGAAGCAGTTGAAAATTGCGTATCTGTTTTTAACATTGAATCTGATGATGTAAAAGGTAGAATTATTGGTCGTGAAGGCCGTAACATTAGAGCTCTTGAAGCTGCAACGGGAGTTGAAATCATTGTTGATGATACACCGGAAGCTATTATACTTTCTTGTTTTGATCCGGTTCGTAGAGAAATTGCTCGTTTGTCATTGCACAAATTAGTAACTGACGGACGTATTCACCCGGCAAGAATTGAAGAAGTTGTTGCTAAAACAGCCAAACAAATCGACGACGAAATTATCGAAGTTGGTAAACGTACCGTTATTGATTTAGGTATTCACGGTTTACACCCTGAATTAATCAAAGTTGTAGGTAGAATGAAATACCGTTCATCTTACGGACAAAACTTATTGCAACACTCGAGAGAAGTTTCTAAACTTTGTGGTATCATGGCTGCCGAATTAGGCTTGAATGTAAAATTGGCTAAAAGAGCTGGTTTACTACATGATATTGGAAAAGTTCCAGATACTGAAAGTGATTTACCTCACGCTTTATTAGGAATGCAATGGGCTGAGAAATATGGTGAAAAAGAAGAAGTTTGTAATGCAATTGGAGCTCACCATGACGAGATCGAAATGAAATCATTACTTTCTCCAATCGTTCAGGTTTGTGATGCGATTTCAGGTGCAAGACCAGGCGCAAGACGTCAGGTTCTGGATTCATACATTCAGCGTTTGAAAGATCTTGAAGAAGTTGCTTATGGTTTTAGCGGTGTAAAAAATGCTTACGCTATTCAAGCCGGTAGAGAACTTCGTGTAATTGTAGAAAGTGAAAAAGTTTCTGATGATAACGCAGCAAATTTATCTTTCGAAATTTCACAAAAAATTCAAACTGAAATGACTTATCCGGGTCAGGTAAAAGTTACAGTAATTAGAGAAACAAGAGCAGTTAATATTGCTAAATAATCTCTAAACATTATAAAACAGAAAAGGCTATCTAACGATAGCCTTTTCTGTTTTTATAAACTAAATTATTCTAAACGTCATTAAAGATAATTTTAAAACTTGTTCCCACTCCTACCTCACTTTCTACAGAAATACTCCCTTTCATCGCTTCTATTTGATTTCTGGTAATATACAAGCCTATTCCGCGAGCTTCCTGATGTTTGTGAAATGTTTTATACATTCCGAATAATAAATCACCGTAAACAGTCAAATCTATTCCTAAACCATTGTCTGTAATTTTTAATGATTTATACCCCTCAGGTTCTATCGAAAAGTCAAAAACGATTATTGGATCACGCTCAGGATGCGCATACTTTATGGCGTTTGTTGTAAAGTTCAGCAAAACACTCTCCAAATAAGCCGGATTAAAATTGATCGTCAAATACTGAGGAACATTATTTATAATTGTAACTTTAGTCTGCTTGTCATAACCTTTGATTGTCGAGATAGTTTTCTCGATATACTCACAAAGTTTCAAAGGCACAACCGCAATATTAATATTACTTTGCGTTTTTACAATTTGAGTTAAATTAGAAATTGTATCGTTCAAATCATTTGAAACCGTTCTTAAATGCTCTAACATTTCGTTTACAGTTTCCTTATTTTCATCAGCGTCTATAAAATCCAGAATTGATTTTATATTTCCTGCTTGTGTATTTAAATTATGCGAAACGATATGCGAAAAATTAACCAATCGGCTATTTTGATCGCTGTACAATTTCATGGTTTTAATAAGGTCTAATTCTTTTTCTTTTTGTAAAGAAACGTCCGTATGAGTTCCTATAACTCGCAATGGTTTCCCATTTTCATCTCTTTTAATAACTTTTCCGCGATCTAAAATCCATTTATAATTACCGCTTGAAGTCATTACACGATGGTAGTTTTCATAATAAGGAATCTTATTATCAAAATGCTCTTGTATATCTGAATAGTATTTGGGAAGATCATCAGGATGCACAATTTTGTCCCAACGTTCCGGATCATCAAAAATATCGGCTGAATCTAATTCCAGTATTTTTAGTGATAAAGACGAATAGAAAACATTATTGGTGACCATATCCCAATCCCAGATTCCTGCGGTAGAGGCATCAAGTGCAAACTGAAATCGCTCTTCGGAAATACGTAGTTTTTCTTCTTTATCTTTTAAATCGGTAATATCAGAGACATGTCCGTAAAAACTAACTCTGCCATCAGGAGATTGTTCTGTTTTAGCAGAAATTTTAAACCAGCGTAACCCTTTTTTAGGTAAAACAGCTCTAAACTCGATATCCCAAGGTTTTATTTCTTTACGTGCCTTAACTAAAGATTGAAAAAATACTTCGCGATCCTGAGGAAAAACTCTTTCGTAAATAACAAACTTAATGTCATTATTGAATTCGCCTGCTGTAAATTCAAAAATTTCATCGGCCGATTTGCTAACCAAAGGAAAAGAATAATTGTTGTCAATGTCGACAACAAACTGAAATAATAAATCAGGCATTTCTGCAAACAATTTTTTATAAAAATTATTCACTTCTAAGCAATCCTCATTTTCATATAAATCAAAAACCATATATTACTTATTTACTCAATTGAATGATTAAAACAGCCTATAAAAACAAAAAGAATGCCGTTTGTCGATCTTATCTGTCTTTAATAGAAAATATATTACAATATAATTAATTTTTGATTTAAAATCAGAATTCTACTAGGAAAATTATTTTCTTGGATGGTAAGAATGCATGACTTCTTTTAAAAAACTTCGGTCCAAATGCACATAAATTTCAGTAGTTGTAATTGATTCATGACCCAACATTAACTGAATTGATCTTAAGTCTGCACCATTTTCAAGTAAATGTGTAGCAAAGGAATGTCGCAAAGTATGCGGACTTATACTTTTATGCAAACCAATTGTTACGGCTAAATCTTTTATAATCGTAAAAGCCATTGCTCTTGTTAATTGACTTCCTCTTCGGTTTAGGAATAAAGTATCTTCATACCCTTTCTTAATATTCAAATTTACTCTGACTTCTTTCTGATAGATCTGGATATATTTCTGCGTTAATTTACCAATAGGAACAAAACGCTCTTTATTTCCTTTTCCGGTAATTTTTATAAATCCTTCGTCAAAAAACAAATCGGATATCTTCAGCGAAATCAATTCTGAAACACGAAGTCCGCAACCATATAAAGTTTCCAGCATGGCACGATTTCGTTCGCCTTCATTTTTGCTCAAATCAATTGCAGCTATAAGCGCATCAATTTCTTTAACTGATAAAGTATCCGGTAGTTTTCGACCGGTTTTAGGCGTTTCAATTAATTCCAGCGGATTATCATTTCTATAATCTTCAAAAATCAAATAATTAAAGAAGCTTTTCAAACCTGATATAATACGCGCCTGCGAACGTGGATTTACTTCTTTAGAAACCGAATATATAAATTGCTGCACTGTTTCATCCGTAATCTTCAAAGGCGAAACCTCAATTTGATTTGTTTCCAAAAAAAGACATAATCGCTCAATATCAAAACCGTAGTTTTCGATTGTATTTTTAGACAAGCCTCTTTCGATTCGCAAATAAGATTGATAGTCTTTTATATATCTGTTCCAATTCATGTATACAAAGTAAAACAATTTTTAAGCAAAAAAAAACCTTCCTGATTAAGGGAAGGTTTTTGAAATATTTCTTTGTTTGAAATTAGAATTTATATCCCAGAGATAGTGAAAAAACACTATTATGCACTTTTGAAGTATCTCCTATTTCATTTTGCGCAATATTTGATATTCCTAAATTATATCTCGTTTCAACAAAAATATTTTTTGTAAAATCATAACTCGCTCCAAAGTTTAAACCAAAATCGATTGTTTCATAAAAATCTTTTATACTGATCTCTGAAGTTACACCTTCGTGTTTTGCTCTACCTTTCGCAAAAGTTAAAAATCCTATCTGCGGGCCTACTTGTAGTGCGAAATTTTCAATTGCGTAATACTTAAACATTATTGGCATATTAATATAACCTAAATTGTACTTAAGCGTACCCCTATAATGTTGATAATTAAATCCATCATATATACTGCCTGCAACTTTGATTTTCGCTCCCTGTTGTGAATATAACACTTCAGGCTGAAGGGCAAATTTATCAGATAATTTAATCTCAGCAAAAGCACCAACATTAAATCCAACTCTTGAGTTGAAACCTTCAACATCTCCTGAGAAATTCGAAACATTCCCACCACCTTTCACTCCAAACTTAACTTCCTGTGCATTCACAAAACCAAATACAATAATTGCAATTACTGATAAAATAATCTTTTTCATTTTTCATATTTAAAATTAATCAACAAATGTAATCCAATACTTACTTTTATATTGTTTGTTTTTTAAATAATAAAATTGTAAACAGAAATAAAATCTTACAAATTAGTCTTGCTCTTCAAAAAAAATAACTCCACAAAAAAACCTTCCCGATTAAGGAAGGTTTTTCAAATATTATTTAAAACTAAATATTAAAACTTATACGCTAAAGACAATGCAAAATTGCTGTTTTTAAAACTTGCATTAAACAAATCAGGATAATCTTGTTCATCAGAAATATCATTGACATCAGTCAAACCAATTGTGTAACGCACACCTGCAGAAATATTTTCTGTAAAATTGTATCCACATCCCAGATTAAAACCAAAGTCTGTTGATTTGTAAAGGTCCTGAACATCCTCGCCTCTCGATTTAGCAGATAATAAGAACCCAATTTGTGGTCCCGCTTCCACAGAAAACGCATCTGTTATATAATATTTAGCTAAAACCGGAATGTTTAAATCTATTAAATTAAGATTTAAAAATAAATATAACACAAAATAACAGAATATTCTTATACAAATATAAAAATTTAACCTAAACCTAGTTCATTAATATGATTAGTTTTTAACATTGCCAGAAGCATAAAAAAACCTTCCGGATTAACGGAAGGTTTTTAAAAATATTTTATTGCAAAAATATTAGAACTTATATCCTAATGTCAATGCTAAAACACTATTTTTTGGACTATCATAATACTGTTGAGCAGTATCAATATTATAATCTGCAATATTTGATAAACCTACCGTGTAACGAAGATTCACAGAAACATTATCAGTAAAATTATATCCAGCGCCAAAATTGAATCCTGTGTCTATAGACTTATAACCGTCTTTTGCATCGTGACCATCTTGTTTCGCTGACACTAAAAATCCTAATTGTGGACCTGCTTCCACAGTAAATTGTTTTGTGACATAAAATTTAGCCAAAACAGGAACATTAATGTAATTCAACTTACTATCAAAGTTAGTCATACCTACTTCCTGTTTAGCGCCTTGAGTAGAAAACAAAACCTCTGGTTGAATAGCTAATCTTTCAATAACTTTAATCTCAGCAAAACCTCCAATCTGAAAACCTACTAAAGATTTGGCATCATAATAATATCCTCCGGCAAAAGTCGTTAGGTTAAGACCTCCTTTTACACCAAATCTAGTTTTTTGTGCATTAGCAAATCCAAATATCATTACTGCAAGAACAGTTAAAATAATTCTTTTCATTTTTTTTAATTAAATTAATCAAACTATCATTTCATAAAAAACCTTCCAAATTCAGGAAGGTTTTAAAATATTTTTAAAGCTACAATTAGAACTTATATCCTAACGTCAATGCTAAAACACTATTTTTTGGACTATCATAATACTGTTGAGCAGTATCAGTATTATAATCTGCAATATTTGATAAACCTACCGTGTAACGAAGATTCACAGAAACATTATCAGTGAAATTATATCCAGCGCCAAAATTGAATCCTGTATCCACAGATTTAAAATCGCCTTTAGTATCACGGCCATCAGCTTTTGCAGAAACTAAAAATCCTAATTGTGGACCTGCTTCAACTGTAAACTGTTTTGTGATAAAAAATTTAGCTAAAACAGGAACATTAATATAATTCACTTTACTATTGTAGTCACCGAAAGAACCAGCATCAATTTTAGCACCTTGAGTAGAAAACAAAACCTCTGGTTGAATAGCTAATCTTTCAATAACTTTAATTTCAGCAAAACCTCCAACCTGAAAACCGACTAAAGATCCAGCATCATAATAATTTCCTCCGGCAAAAGTTGTAAGGTTAAGACCTCCTTTTACTCCAAATCTTGTTTTTTGCGCATTAGCAAAGCCAAATACCATTACTGCAATTGCAGCTAAAATAATTCTTTTCATTACAATTTGTTTAAGGGTTATAATATTCAAATATAAAGATATCCTTAATAAAAAATAATTTTTATTTTAACAAATATAGTAGTAACTACAGTTTTAATCCTATTAAATAAAACTAACTCCCTAATTATCAGGGATCATAATAAAAAAAAACCTTCCCAGATCGCTCAGAAAGGTTTAACAAATAATTTTTTGTAAATTAGAATTTATAATTGAAACCTAAGTTTAGTGAAGCAAGAGTTCCGTTATTCGAAATTCCTTTGTATGCGGCATACAATTCAATTTTTTTATTTTGGTAACCAAATTTTGGCTGATATAAAAATCCTCCGTCCAGATCTCCATCAACATTAATAGCATAGCCCAAATCTGCACCAACAAATAAATTTTCTGTAATTGAATATTGCGCAGTTCCAGCAACTGGAATAAAGCTTTGATTAGTACTTCTTATCATTGCATAAGAAACAGATCCAATATAACCATTATATTCTTTACCTACATATGTTGTGTAACCGGTAACAATTCCCGCGCTAAATTTATCAGATACATTCCAAAGATAAGCAACATCAGCACCTAAGTTTACTGAAAATAAATCTGAAGTATTTCCTAAAGGCAAACCAACATGTGCCCCAACTTTAAAATGTCCATCTTGTGCACTAGCAAATCCAAATGCCATTACAGCGATTGTAGATAAAATAATTCTTTTCATTTTTATTTATTTTGATTTAATTAACAATCAAATATAAATATATCCTTACTAAAAAAACAAATTTATTTTAATAAATAAAATGATAATTGAAACGAAACTCTTATTAAAACAGAAATTGCAATTCCTCATCAAACCTTCACTGACATATAAATCAAGGGCAAAATATTAAGTTCTATTTATAAATATGTCTGATTAAAAATCATATAATATAAAAATAACCTTACCAAAATTATTTCTATTAAAATTGATATTGAAATACTATTCGTACTAAATGTAAAAAATTTAATCCAAAACAAACCAGTCACAACTTTCTTAAAAAGAGTCTATTACTCGGTGTAAATCAAAAAAGATGAGAAATTTAGTAATTATTTAAACTAAAATATAAAACAATAAATTCCTAATTCTGTAGTTTTGATTAATAGATAACATTAAAAAATATCACAATTTTAAAAACATTTTTATGAAAAAAATAATTTTAGCAGCTGTTTTGTTCATCGCAACATCAGCTACGATACAAGCCCAATTAGTACAATTTGGAGTTAAAGCAGGGGTTAACTTTGCAAGTCAGCCCGGAGATGCAACATTAGATGGTGTGGCATTTGATAAAAATGGAATTACTAGCTATCACGTAGGTGTGGTTGCAGAAATTAAATTATTAGAAAAATTCGCTATTCAACCAGAGCTTTTATATTCTACTCAAGGAGCTACTTATAAATTTGCTGATGCTCAGGAAGATTTCAAAAATGAATTAGCCTATTTATCTATTCCTGTAATGGCTAAAATCTATTTGACAAAATCATTCAGTTTAGAAGTTGGACCACAGGCGTCTTTTTTATTAAGCCAAAAAAATGATGTAAGATTTGACGATGCTAATACTTTTGATTTTGCTGTTAATGCAGGTTTAGGATTAAAAATCACCAAAAGTATATTTGTACAAGGTCGTTATAGTTTAGGATTAACAGACGCTTCTTCTAATGCTGATATTAGAAACTCAGTAGTTCAACTTTCTGCTGGATTCTTGTTCTAAAAAATATATCACATACTTTTCTAAAAACCGTTCTATTAATTAGAACGGTTTTTTTATTTTTACCAAGTTCAATGGCAATTGCGAAAATCAATAGCAATGTCAATCCAAAATCAATTTAGCTTAATTGAACTTATATTCCTTATAAGGTTTCAAAAAATCTAAATGTTTAAAATCTCAAAATATATTTTTAAATATGAAAATCTGCATTATCAACGGACCCAACTTGAATCTTTTAGGAAAAAGAGAACCGGAAGTTTACGGAAGCGAAACTTTTGAAGATTATTTTGAAAGGTTGGAACACAAATTTCCCAACGTTGAACTTTCTTATTATCAAAGTAATATCGAAGGCGAATTGATTGGCAAAATTCAGGAAGTTGGTTTTTCTTTTGACGGTATTATTTTGAATGCAGGAGCTTACACGCACACTTCTATAGGTTTAGGCGATGCTATAAAAGCAGTTACAACTCCTGTTATCGAAGTTCATATTTCGAATACGTATGCACGCGAAAGCTTCAGACATCAGTCGTATTTGTCCGGAAATGCAAAAGGCGTTATTCTTGGTTTTGGTTTAAAAAGTTATGATTTAGCAATTCAATCTTTCTTGTAAGTCTTCTTTTAACAAATTTTTAATAAGCTCATTTTTAACTTATTCTATTTTTGTTAGAGAAACCACTTCCATGAGAAACTTTACTTTATTAGCCTTTTTATTTTTTTCGATTTCAAACTTTGCTCAGATCAAAGGAACCATAACCGATGAAAAAGGGAATCCTTTGCCTTTTGTTTCAGTTTTTGAAGAAAACACCTATACTGGAACAACTTCTAACGAGCAGGGAAAATACCAGCTTAACGTAAAAGAGGTTGGTAAAAATAAAATAGTTTTTCAGTATTTGGGTTTTAAAACTCAAAAATCAACTGTTTCTTCAGATTCAAAAACGGTTACCTTAAACATCATAATGCATGAAGAAAGTTTTGCATTAAATGAAGTAGTTATTGATCCCAAAAACAATCCTGCCAACGCCATTATAAAAAGTGCGATTGCAAACAAAAAGGACAATTCGGAAAAAACAGCACGTTACACCGCTGATTTTTATTCGAAAGGAATGTTCAAAATAAAAGATCTTCCAAAAAAAATAATGGGTATGAAAGTAGATATTGGCGACGATATGGCGTCAAATTTAGACTCAACCGGAACCGGAATTTTATATTTATCAGAAACAATCTCGAAGATTTCTTTTGAAAAACCAGGCAAACTAAAAGAAAAAATTATTGCTTCTAAAATTTCGGGAAACAATAAAGGATTTAGCTATAATACCGCCACTTTATCGACTTATGATTTCTATGATAATACATTAGAATTCAATATTAACCTCATCTCTCCTATCGCAGATAATGGTTTCAATTACTACAAATACAAACTTGAAGGAACTTTTTATGATGATAACAATCAGCAGATTTACAAAATAAAAGTAACCCCAAAAAGGGACAAAGAACCTGTTTTTGAAGGTTATATTTATATTGTCGATGATAGTTTTGCCATTTATGCTGTAGATCTAGACATAAAGGGCTACCGAATGAAAAATGAATTTACTGAAGTAATGACTTTAAAACAAAGCTTTAGTTATAATGTTAAGAATAAAATCTGGTCAAAAAATGCACAAACGCTTTCTTTTAATGCTGGTGCTTTTGGCGTAAAATTCTCAGGGAAATTTAATTATGTTTATTCGAATTATGAGTTTCCATCCGCTTTTGAAAAGAAAACTTTTGGCAATGAAATCGTAGCTTTTGAAACTGATGCCAATAAAAAAGATGATGCTTTCTGGAATCAAATCCGACCAATTCCGTTAACGATTGAAGAAAGCAATGATTATACTAAAAAAGACAGCTTACAAACTATCCGAAAATCACAGAAATATACTGATTCTGTCGATGCCAAAAACAATAAGTTTAAAGTATTCGATGTCATAATGGGTTATGAATACAAGAATACTTTTAAGAAACATTCTTTTGAATATAAAGGCTTGCTAAATCTTTCGTCTTTAAGTTTTAATACCGTTCAGGGTTTCAATCTGGATTCTGGTTTTTCATTCAAAAAATGGAATGAAGAAAAAGGAAGAAGTACCTCAATAAACACAACCTTTAATTATGGCTTTTCTGATGAACGTTTTCGCGTTACAGGCGAATTCAGTCATAAATTCAACAATATAAATTATGCTACGATTGGAGTTTCGGGCGGAACAAAAGTGGCTCAATTTAATAGTGCAGAACCTATTAGCAAATTTATCAACTCTATAAGTTCTTTGTTTTTTAAAGACAACTATATGAAGTTGTACAATTTAGAATTTGCTCAAATTAATTATTCACAAGATGTTGCGAACGGAATAAATTTGAATGCAAAAGCTGCTTATGAGCAACGAAAACCTCTTTTTAATACCACTGATTATTCGTTCTTTAAAAAAGATGATATTTATTCCTCAAACAATCCGCTGGCACCAAATGATTTTATAACTCCGGCTTTTGATCCTCACCATTTATTTAAAGCAGCTTTAACGGCCCGAATTAATTTTGGAAATAAATATATTTCTCGTCCGGACGGAAGATATAATATTAAAAATGATAAATATCCAACCCTATTTTTGGCTTTTGAAAAAGCTTTTGCTGCCAGTGAGAAAAAATATGAATTTGAAAGAATTGGCGCTTCTATACAATATGATTTATCATTAGGAAATAAAGGAATCCTGGGAATGAATTTTAGAGGTGGAAAATTCTTTAATGCCGAAAATATTTCTTTTATCGATTACAGACATTTCAACGGAAATCAAACTCATATAGGTACAACTGATCGTTATTTGAATGTTTTTAACTTGATGCCTTATTACGCAAACAGTACAAACGACAGTTATTTTGAAATGCATTTAGAGCATAATGATACAGGATTTATTATGAATAAAATTCCGTTATTGAATCTTTTGAAGTCTACAATGAATCTTGGATTTCATTCTCTGGCGATTCCCGATAGAAAACCTTATTCTGAGTTTACTGTTGGTTTGGATAATTTAGGTTTCGGAAAATTTAAGTTGTTCAGAGTAGATTATGTTCATTCTTATCAAGGCGGAATTCAGCAAAATGGTGTTGTCTTTGGGCTGAAGATTTTGAATGTTTTAGACTAGGCTCTGTCTCAATCTTGTCATTTCGACGCAGGAGAAATCACATAACGGATTTACTGTACGTCACGCTCCGGATGTGACTTCTCCTCCGTCGAAGTGACAAAACTATATACTTAAAAAACTTAAAAATTCTATTTACTCTAGCTTGCGTTAGGGATAGAAGCGGTATCTCCCGTTTTAGAAAAACAAGGCTTTTTAGCCGTAGTTTTTGTTAATCGGGAATATAGCGGATAGCCAGTTCGCCGCGGCGAAAACGCCCAAATAAAAAATCCGTTTACTCTATATTAGAATAAGCGGATTTTGTTATTTTTCTTTTTGTAAAAGTAAAGAAACCTTAGAACCTCAGTACCTCAGAACCTTTGAACCTTTCTCAGTGATAATCATCTGGTTCTATATGAATCAAAACATTTCCTAACTGAGGTATTTCCTCTTTTAAAGTATCTTGCAATTTATGTGATAATTCATGTCCTTCTTTTACCGAGATTTTAGCTGAAACAATAGCATGAAGGTCTACATGATATTTCATTCCGGCTTTACGGATAAAGCATTTCTCGGTTCCTAAAATACCTGCTACTTTCAAAGATTCAATTCTGATTTCTTCGACTAAATCATCATTTAAATTCTCATCCATAATTTCGCCAAGCGCCGGTCTGAAAATTTTATAACTATTATATAAGATAAAAAAAGCAGCAAAAAGCGCCGCCCAATCATCTGCTGATTCGTACCCTTTACCCATAATTAAAGCAATCGAAATCCCGACAAACGCCGCTATGGATGTGATTGCATCGCTACGATGGTGCCAGGCATCAGCTGCTAGAGAAGAACTATTAGTTTCTTTACTGCGTTTCATTACCAAACGAAACGAATATTCTTTCCAGATAATTATAGCTCCCAAAACATACAATGTCCACGATTTAGGCAAATCATGAGGATTCTGAATATTTGCAACGCTTTCGTAACCAATAATCGTTGCAGATGTAATCAAAAATCCAACAACCAAAAAGGTAATCAAGGGTTCAGCGCGTCCATGTCCGTAAGGATGATTTTCATCTGGTGGTTTGTTAGAATATTTAATCCCAAATAACACCAAACAAGATGAAAATATATCTGCAGTCGACTCGATCGCATCTGCAATTAAGGCATATGAATTGCCAAAAAAACCTGCAAGACCTTTTATCACGGCTAAGCAGGTGTTTCCAACTATACTAAAAATAGTAGCCTTTACAGCTTTTTGTTCGTCTGTCATTATGAGATTTTTAACGGATTATAAAATCAAGTTGTAAGATATAAAAACCATTAAGATATTAAAATTCATTAAGGCTTATAATCCTCATTTCTCTTAATCTCTTAATGGTTTATTTGTTGAATATTTATTTTACTAAATATTATATCTTTTACGCTCTCACGATTTTTGCGCCAATTGCTCTTAATCGTTCGTCGATACGCTCATATCCACGGTCAATTTGTTCGATATTTTGAATTGTACTTGTTCCTTTCGCTGAAAGCGCTGCAATCAATAATGAAATTCCCGCACGAATATCAGGTGATGACATTGTTGTAGCTTTTAGCTGAGATTCAAAATTATGTCCCATAACCACCGCTCTGTGCGGATCACATAACATAATTTTGGCTCCCATATCGATTAATTTATCCACGAAAAACAAACGGCTTTCGAACATTTTTTGGTGAATCAAAACATCGCCTTTTGCCTGTGTTGCCACAACCAAAACAATACTCAACAAGTCAGGTGTAAACCCTGGCCACGGAGCATCGGCAATTGTTAAGATAGAACCATCGATATCTGTTTTTACTTCATATCCGTCAACGTGAGCAGGAATATAAATATCATCTCCGCGTTTTTCGATTGTAATTCCAAGTTTTCTAAATGTATTTGGTATCAATCCTAAGTTTTCCCAACTTACGTTTTTGATCGTGATTTCGCTTTTTGTCATGGCAGCAAGACCAATCCAAGAACCAATTTCGATCATATCCGGCAAAATTCTGTGCTCGCAACCACCAAGGCTTTCAACACCTTCAATAGTTAATAAGTTTGAACCAACTCCAGTGATTTTAGCTCCCATTGAGTTCAACATTTTACACAATTGCTGCAAATAAGGTTCGCAAGCTGCGTTATAAACTGTTGTTTTTCCTTTTGCCAAAACAGCAGCCATAACGATATTTGCTGTTCCGGTAACTGATGCTTCATCAAGCAACATATCTGTTCCTATAAGTCCACCTTCTGGAGATTCTACTCCGTAAAAGTGATCTTCTCTATTGTATCTGAATTTTGCTCCAAGGTTTATAAAACCTTCAAAGTGTGTATCTAATCTGCGACGGCCAATTTTATCTCCTCCCGGTTTTGGAATATATCCTTTTCCGAAACGTGCCAAAAGTGGTCCAACAATCATAATAGAACCGCGAAGCGCTCCACCTTCTTTTTTGAAAGCTTCAGTTTCTAAATATCCAATATTAACCTCATCTGCCTGAAACGTAATCGAACCCGGTTCATTGCGTTGAATTTTTACCCCTAAATTACCCAACAAAGTGATTAATTTATTGATGTCAATAATATCGGGAATATTATTAATTCTTACTTTATCCCCCGTTAGAAGCACGGCACATAAAATTTGTAATGCCTCATTTTTTGCTCCTTGCGGAGTGATTTCTCCTTTTAAAGGAATTCCTCCTTCGATTTTAAAAATTCCCATATTTCTGTTTTAGGTTCTGAGTTACTGAGGTTCTAAGATTCTAAGTTTTTTATTTGAAGTCAAAACCTCAGAAAATTAGCATCTTAGCTGCTTAGCAACTTTCTTTTACTTTTGATTGTTTATTTTTGAGGTTCTGAGTTACTGAGTTACTAAGGCTCTAAGTGAAAAAACTTAGCAACTTAGCCTCTCAGCTGCTTAGCAACTTTCTTTTACTTTTGATTGTTATTTTTTTGAAAAGGTTTTGGTTTTCCCGGTCCTTTAATGTTTTTGTTGCTTTGGATTTTTGGTTGTCCCGGTGGTGTGATTTTATTCGACATGCGTTTATTGGTACGCAATAAATCTGTTGTATTCAAAAGTTCTTCTGTGCTTTGCAACAAATTGATTTTCCCTCCCGACAATTCAAATAAATGTTCGAAAATGACATCATCTTTTACGGTGTCTTTGTTCCAGCTTAGGTATGATTTTTTCATGTGGTTGGCGATTACCAAAACCAATGCATTTTTCATTTCACCATCTTCCCATTTATTGGCAACATCAATCATGTATTTAATGTTGTTTCCGTAAAATCTATATTTAGGGAAATTTTGCGGATACTGTAAAACATCCGGTTTTAACTGCAATACATCGCGAGACGGAATCGGATATGGTGATTCTACATGTAATTTAAAATCAGACATGATAAAAAGCTGATCCCATAATTTATGCTGAAAATCAGGCACATCACGCAAATGCGGATTCAAACTTCCCATTACCTGAATAATGTATTTCGCAGCTTTGTTGCGCGTTTCAGCATCCTCAATAATAGTTGCCTGATCAATCAGTTTTTGCAAATGACGACCATATTCCGGGATAAGTAAACGCTGTCTTTCAGAATTATATTCTAAGTTAAAAACAACGTCATTCGCTACTTCTTTTTTATATTTTTCGACCATAAGTTATAATGAAACTATACCTTCTATTGTAGACACTTCCTTGTATTTGCTAATCACTTCGTCAGCACTATGCATAGTAACATCCACAGAAACACTGGTAAATTTACCTGTTTTAGATTTTGTTGTTTTAATAACCGCGCCCAAATTGTCAAAAGCTTTTTCTACTCGCTCGACATTATCATTTACCGATGGCATTATAAATTTATACAAATATTCTGCAGGCCAAGTATTTGAGTTATCTAACTCTACCTTTAATCTTTCGTAAAATTCGGCGGTTTCTTTTTCTTTATCGTTTTCCATTCGTAATTAAAAATAAACGCAAATATACGGTTTTGAGTTTAGATTATAGATTTTTTTCTTTCGAAAAAGGTGCAAAGTTACAGAGGCGCAAAGGTGCAAAGAAAAAAGCTTTGGAACTTTATTTCTTTGTAAAATTTACTCTTATATTTGAGAAAAACATTGCTTAGAAATTTGCTCGCAAAGTCGCAAAGACGCAAAGTTTTTTTAAGTCATAATATACAAACTTTGCGTCTTTGCGTCTTTGCGCGATTAAAACACATCACAATGAAAAAAATCCTTTTACTTTTTATAGCAGTCACATTAAATAACATCCAAGCACAGGAAATCAAAACCATGACTTATTTCCAGAATGATACTATCAAACTGGATTTAGATTTGTATTTACCTCAAAAGAAAACTAACGAGAAAACTCCATTAATCATTTTTGCTTTTGGAGGAGGATTTTCAGGCGGTGAACGAACAACCGAGAAAGACTTTGGAATGTTTATGGCAAAAAACGGTTATGCAGTTGCGAGCATTTCGTATAGTTTATATATGAAGGGAAAAGATTTTGGCTGTAAAGGAACTTTGACCGAAAAAATAAAAGCGATCCAAATTGGTGTAAGCGACATGTGGCAAGCAACTTCTTTCTTAATTGAAAATGCCAATAAATACAATCTTGATGCTTCAAAAATATTTATTTCAGGAATTAGTGCCGGAGCCGAAATTGGCTTTCATGCTTCATTCTGGGATTATAAACTGATGAATTTATACAAAAACAATTTACCGGAAAATTTTAAATACATTGGCTTTATTGGTGGTTCGGGAGCGATTCAGGATATTAATTTAATTACCAAAGAAAAAGCGATTCCGATGTTATTGGCACATGGAAATAACGACATGACCGTTCCGTATAGCGCAGGTTCGCATCGTTCTTGTCCAACAAATGCTTCGGGTTGGTTAATTCTTTTCGGGTCTTATGCGGTTTACAATCAGATGAAGGATTTACATAAAGATATTGAACTGATTACCTTTTGTGGTGGCGGACATGAATTCTCCGGTTATCTTTTTCATCAGGGGCAACAATATGTTTTGGATTTTGTGAATGATGTTCTGAAAGGAAAGAAATTTGAATCGCATATTATTATTCCTTCGGATAAAAAAGGGAAGGATTCTGGTAAATATTTGTTTTGTGAATGATTCTTAAATAATTCGGCTAGAGCCAAGATGAACAAAATCATGACACCCTTTATTAAAACCAAGGGCTACTCAAAATTACAATCATAAAGCTCCAGCGGAGCAAAATATTTATAGTTAAATTTCCCAAACCTATATTTAAAAGCTCCAGCGGAGCGATATATAGATTTTAAACATGCCATCCCAATGAGGTTTTATGAAACAATTCTATAATTTTCTATAAATATGACATCCCCATTGGGACTTATCTCTTTTTATGTAAACTGGACTAAAGTCCAGCCCTACAATATGGCTCGAGCCTATGGCTCTTCTTGTTTTAGTTCCCGAGGAACGAATTATTTTGTAGAGCTGGATTTCAATCCAGCACATAATATTTGCCGAACCTATGATTCTTTCTTCTTTTAGCTCCGAAGGAACGAATTATTTTGTAGGGCTGGATTTCAATCCGGCACATAATATTCACCGGACCTATTGCTCTTTCTCATTTTAGTTCCGAAGGAACGAATTATTTTGTAGAGCTGGATTTCAATCCAGCACATGATATTTGCCGAACCTATGGTTCTTTCTTCTTTTAATTCAGGAGAAATGAATTATTTTGCCACGCCGCATTTCAATCCAACACTACAAAAATTGTAAAAATTGCGAAATCATTCGCTCAAAGCAAAATAATCTTTTTAAATACCAATAAGTTTAGGTAAATTTGCGCTTTATTTTTAGAAAGTGCAAAAACAAATCATAGTTCTCATTGGAGGCCCGGGAACGGGAAAATCTACTCTTATCAACGAATTGGTAGCTCGTGGCTACTGCTGTTACCCTGAAATTTCAAGACAAGTTACTCTCGAAGCACAACAACGCGGTATCGACCAATTGTTTCTCGAACAGCCTTTACTGTTTAGTGAATTATTGTTGGAAGGCCGCATTAAACAATTCGAAGACGCGCTTGAAGAACCTGACAATGTAGTCTTTATCGATCGCGGAATTCCTGATGTTGTGGCTTATATGGATTATATTGGCGATGATTATCCGGAGCATTTCGTAAAGGCTTGTACCGATTTTAAATATTCAAAAACTTTTATTTTACCACCTTGGGAAGAAATTTACGAGTGCGATACAGAGCGCTACGAGAATTTTGAACAGGCATTAACGATTCAGAAACATCTTGTTGACACCTATAAAAAATACGGTTACGACTTAATTGAAGTACCTAAAGATACGGTTGAGAACAGAATTCTTTATATCTTAGATAAAATTTAGGCATATGTTTAAAGTTGTAAAACTAGAAACTGATTTCTAAATTTTTTAACTTTAAAACAGGACCAATGCCAGAAGCGCAAGAAATTCTTTTAAAATACTGGAAACACGACAGTTTTAGACCGTTGCAAAAAGAGATTATTGACTCGGTTTTGGACGGTCAGGATACTTTTGCCCTTTTACCAACGGGAGGCGGAAAATCGATTTGTTTTCAGGTTCCCGCTATGATGCAGGAAGGTATATGTTTGGTGGTTTCGCCTTTGGTTGCTTTGATGAAGGATCAGGTAGCGAATTTACAGAAACGTGATATTAAAGCAATCGCGCTTACAGGCGGGATTCATACCGAAGAAATCATTGATCTTCTTGACAATTGCCAATACGGAAATTATAAGTTTTTATATCTTTCTCCGGAACGACTTCAGTCAGACTGGATTTTGGAACGTATCAAAAGTCTCCCTATAAATTTAATCGCTATTGATGAAGCGCATTGTGTTTCGCAATGGGGGCATGATTTTCGTCCTGCTTATTTAAAGATTTCGGAACTTAAAAAGTACTTTGTTAAGATTCCGTTTTTGGCTCTGACTGCGACCGCGACTCCAAGAGTTATCGAAGATATTAAAACTGAATTGGGCTTGAAGGATCCAGTTCTTTTTCAGCAGTCTTTTGAAAGAAAGAACATTGCCTACATGGTTTTTGAAGTCGAAGACAAGCTATATCGTGTTGAGCAAATTCTAAAGAAAAATCCGCAGCCTTCTATTATATATGTACGAAATAGAAAATCGTGTTTGAATATGTCGACGCAATTACAATCTTTGGGTTTTAAAGCGACGTATTATCACGGTGGACTTTCGGCTAAAGAAAAAGATAAAAACATGCAAATGTGGATGTCGGAACAAGCGCAGGTTATTGTGGCCACAAATGCGTTTGGAATGGGAATCGATAAAGACAATGTAAAAACGGTTATTCACACGCAATTGCCTGAAAATATCGAAAACTATTATCAGGAATCCGGAAGAGCGGGACGAAATGGTGAAAAAGCTTTTTCGGTTTTACTTTATAATAATTCAGATGCCAATCAAACAGAACAGCAATTTTTGAGTGTTTTACCGGATAAAAAATTTCTGAAAATGATGTATATCAAACTTTGCAACTATTTTCAGATTGCTTATGGCGAAGGTTTAGATGATTCTTTTTCTTTTAAATTAAATCATTTTTGCCATAAATACGATTTCCCTACTTTAAAAACATACAATGCTTTGCAGTTTTTGAACCAGCAAGGTATTATTACGATGTCCCAGGAATTCTCTGAAAAAATTACCCTGCAATTTTTAATCGAATCTAAGGAAGTGATTCGGTACATGAGTTTGAATCCAAATGACGAAGAAATCATCTTGGCAATTTTGAGAACTTATCCCGGGGTTTATGAAATGAAAACACCTTTTAATCTTTCGTTGATTGCCAAAAAATCTCATCATACAGAAGAACAAGTTTCTGCTGTTTTAGAAAAACTTAGAGAAAAAGAGATCATCGAATATAAATCAAAAAACAACGACGCTACTATCCTATTTAATGAAATTCGCGAAGATGACTTAACAATAAATCGAGTTTCTAAATATCTTGAAAAACAAAACCAATTAAAAGAAGAACAACTTTTGTCTGTTCTATATTATATAAAGGAGAACAAAACTTGCAAAAACCGATTGGTATTAGCTTATTTTGGAGAAGAAACTAATTCTAATTGTGGTGTTTGTTCGTATTGCATTACTCAAAAAGGAAAAATTACGGAAGCTGATTCAATTGCCGATAAAATTTTGCATTTATTAAAATCGGCCGCTTTAACTTCACGAGAAATTCAAACCCAAATAAAACTGGATGCCAACGATGTTGTTTCGGTACTTCAGGAATTATTAGAAAACAATCATATTACCATTCAATCCAATAATAAATACACTTTAAAGTCATAATGGAAAAATTGAGAATCATATTTATGGGAACTCCGGAATTTGCTGTTGGCATTCTGGATACCATTATCAAAAATAATTACGATGTTGTTGGCGTTATTACTGCTGCAGACAAACCGGCGGGACGCGGACAAAAAATAAAATATTCGGCAGTAAAAGAATATGCGCTGGCAAACAACCTTAATTTATTACAGCCTACCAATTTAAAAGACGAAAGTTTTCTTGCTGAGTTAAAAGCTTTGAATGCCAATTTGCAAATTGTTGTGGCTTTTAGAATGCTGCCAAAAGTAGTTTGGGAAATGCCAAGTTTCGGGACTTTTAATCTTCATGCTTCTTTATTACCAAATTATCGCGGTGCAGCACCAATTAACTGGGCTATTATTAATGGAGAAACAAAGACTGGCGTTACCACTTTCTTTATCGATGATAAAATCGATACGGGAGCGATGATTCTAAATTCGGAAATTGCAATTGAGCCAGCAGAAAATGCGGGACAACTACATGACCGATTAATGTTATTGGGAAGTGAAACCGTAATTGACACTTTAAAAGTTATTGAAAACGGAAATGTAACGACAACAATTCAGGAAGATGATGCCGAAATCAAAACAGCTTATAAATTAAATAAAGAAAATTGCAAAATCGACTGGACCAAATCCGGCGAAGAAATCAATAATCTAATTCGAGGTTTAAGTCCATATCCCGCTGCGTGGTGTTTTTTGAAAGATAAAAATGAGGAATTAAATATCAAGATTTATGAAGCAAAATTAGTTTCAGCAGAGCATTCACATGAGACAGGAAGTTTGATTGCGAGTAAAAAAGAAATCAAAATTGCAATAAAAAAGGGCTTCATTCAGTTATTAAGTTTACAAATTCCAGGAAAAAAACGAATGCAAGCTTCCGAATTACTAAATGGTATAACTTTTTCTGATACTGCAAAGGTCTATTAAGGTCAGTAAAACAGGGGTTTTTACCTATTTTTCAGTAAGAAACAACTTGCGTTATGAACAAAAAAAGCAAGTTATCAACAATTTTTGCTAAAATTAAAGAAAACACTTGCAAGGAACGGATTTCCTACTAAATTTGTGTATTAACAATTTTTTTTAACCAACAATTAATAACTAATTATTATGAACAAATCAGAATTAATCGATGCTATCGCTGCTGATGCAGGAATTACAAAAGCTGCGGCAAAATTAGCTTTAGAGTCATTTTTAGGAAACGTAGGAGCTACTTTGAAAAAAGGTGGTAGAGTTTCATTAGTAGGTTTTGGATCTTGGTCAGTATCTGCAAGAGCTGCAAGAGACGGTAGAAACCCACAAACTGGTAAAACTATCCAAATCGCTGCTAAAAATGTAGTTAAATTCAAAGCTGGAGCTGAATTAGAAGGTGCAGTGAACTAAGTAAGAAAGTTCTCTAAACTTATAATATAATCAAAACCCTCCTCATGGAGGGTTTTTTTGTGCGGTTTAACGATTTTATTTGGGTTTTTAAAAATTTTATGATTAAATTTAATAAAAATTGTAGCCGTATGATTTCAGAAAAATTAAAAAAAGGACACCTGCTTATTGCCGAACCTTCGATAATTGGAGATTTATCTTTTAATAGATCGGTAATTTTATTAGCAGACCATAACAAAGAAGGATCAATAGGATTTATCATTAATAAACCACTTAAGTATACTATTAATGATCTGATACCTGAGATCGAAGCTTCTTTTAAGATATATAATGGAGGTCCTGTTGAACAGGACAATCTATATTTTATTCACAATATTCCAGATTTAATCCCGAATAGTGTCGAGATTTCTAATGGTATTTATTGGGGAGGTGATTTTGAATCAACCAAAGACTTGATTAACGACGGATCTATTAGCAAAAATAATATTCGGTTTTTCTTAGGTTACACAGGTTGGGACGAAAATCAGCTTGAGAATGAAATGCAGGGAAACTCCTGGATCATTGCTGATAATAATTACAAAAACAAAATTATAGGAAAGTCAACCACTCATTTTTGGAAAGAACAAATTATTGAGCTTGGCGGAGATTATCTTATATGGTCAAATGCACCTGAAAACCCATATCTGAATTAATTTTCAGATATGGATTCATTTAGTTTCTGCAGTAATAAATGAGCCAGATTATTGGTAAACTCCTTTTTTCGATATTTAGTTATCGGTTGTATTCCTGTGATTACATTTGTTAGAAATAATTCATCTGCTTTTTGAAGATCAAATGGCGAAATTATTTCTTCAAGTACTTCTATGCCTTCTACTTTTTTAGCTAAGGCTAAAATTTGTCTGCGCATTACTCCATTCAAACAACCTTCGGAAATTGGTGGTGTAATTAATTTTTTACCCACAACCATAAATAAATTACCCTGTAATCCTTCGACCACATTTTTAGTATCATTTATCAATAGACAATTTGCCAAACCATTTTCATGGGCAAAAATACTTCCTGTTACATTAATCAGCTTATTAGTCGTTTTAATCGACGATAATAATTGTTTGGTTACATAGAAATCTTTGTACAAATCAACTTCATATTCAGCCGTATTTAAGGTGTAAACAGTGTTATCAAGTGATATTGAATGAATTAAATATGAAACTTCGTTGGTTTTTGGCAAATACAATCCGCCATCGTTTCTAAAAACAGTAATTCGGGCGCGGGCTGATGCTGAAATTCCGTTTTGCTGAACCAGACTTAAAACTTGTTCTTCAAGAAATTCCATTGTAAAATTCATTGGAATTTCCATTCTAACGACACGCATCGAAGCCATTAATCTAAAATAATGATCTTCGAGAAACAAGATTTTGTTGTTGACTATTTTTAGTGTTTCAAAAACACCATCTCCATACAAAAAAGCACGATTTTGAGTTAATATATTGTCCTCTTGCTCTACTATGTTTCCGTTAAAATTGATCATAAAAAAACCCTGAATTTTGTTCAGGGCAAATATAAGGTATAAAATAGACTTTTACTAAACAGATCCTATAAGATGTTTCAGGTCAGAGATCTGATTCTCCCACAATTGTTTAGCTTCTCCTACTTCTTCTTTTTCAGCAAAATCGACTACCATTAAAGATACATCTTTAGTCAATTCATCGACTAAAATATGCAATTCAAAAAAGTATTCAGTATCCTTACTGCTTTCGTCAACCCATTTGAATTTTACTTTTTCTCCTGTTTTTTTAGAAGCCAAACGCGCTTTTTCCTGCGAGTCATTCCAAATGAAAGTGAAGAATTCGCCTCTTGAATTTACATTATCTGCAAACCATTCTGACAAACCTGACGGCGTTGATATATACTGATACAATAATTGCGGCGAAGAATTTATGGGAAACTCGATTTCGTAACGTATTTTTGACTCCATGTGCTACTTTTAATTTTTTCGAAATATAAGAATATATGTCCAAAAACAATGCATTTTTAAAAATATTTTTTTTTCTTCAATTTATTCTTGGAAGCTTTAATAATATTTCTATCTTTGCACCCGCAATGAGGAACACGGTTCACTTGCAATCTTGGCGAGGTAGCTCAGTTGGTTAGAGCGCAGGATTCATAACCCTGAGGTCACGGGTTCAACTCCCGTCCTCGCTACAAAAAACAAAACCCTAATCATCAATTGATTAGGGTTTTTTTATTGAAATTAATTCCTCATTATATAAAAATTACAACGAGGAGCTTTAAATAATTAAGTTGTAACTCTAAATAATTAAATATCTTTAGTACTTTTTAGAAGCATCTTATAATTTCATATTGAAAAAAAGCAAAAAAGTTAACACGTTATAAATATGGATATAGTAAAATTTAAAATCACATCAAAAACTATAAAAGTAGAAGTACGCAATTCTAATAATTATATTTTTAATTTCAATACTGCTTTAGATATTGCTAAAGAAGACAAAGATGTTTTATTAAAACTATACCATGCATTAGATCTTCTTTTTAAGAAAGAAAATGTCAGCGAAACAAAAAACTACATTTCGCCAAACCAAACCAATATATTAGATCAGATTTCTGCCGTTGACGGTTTAGAAGAAGAGAAATAAACCATATTTAGTTTTTATATTCCTATAAAAATATAGTAAATAATTTCTTATAAAATTTAACATTTTTATAAGGCGTTATATAGCTTTTAAAAGTAAATTTGCCATTAAGTTTTAATAAATATTAATGGAAGATTTAATTAATTCGTCCTACGACTTCGAACTAGTTGATAATAATTTGACAAACATAAAATATGACTTTGTAAGTAGCGGTAAAAGACAAATACTAAAAAGAGTTGCACTTAGACAATATGAAGCTTTTGGACTTGAAAAATATTATAATTTAGGTTTTGGAAATTTAAGTATTGATGAGTATGGAAATGAAAAAATATCTGATATGTCAAGAGAGAATAATTTAGGTGATAAGGATAAGGTATTACAGACAGTTTTTATTTGTGCTTTAGATTTTCTTTCGATATCCCCTAATTCAATAGTAACTTTCTACGGAAATACATTTTCAAAACATAGACTATATAAAATAAGCTTAAATAAAAACTTACTAGCATTACAAAAATATTTTATTGTTAAAGGAGGAATAATTAAAGATCTAAAAGTAAAAGAAACTATTAAAGGAAAAGATGTATTATCAAGAATAAACATTGATAATATTATTTACGAACCATATGCCCCTAATAACAGTAGAGACTACAACTTTATAACATTTGAGCTTATTGAAACACTAAAATAATTTCAGTACATTTGTAACATATTATTCTTTATTATGAAAAATATATTAAAAGACCTTATAGCAAAATCTGGAAAAAAGACAGTTGTTTCTTTTGTAAATAAAGACAAAAGAAATTCTTTCGATGAATCTTTCGGAAAGGAAAAAATAGAAATCGCTTCTAAATTCATTGGAAACGACGAAAATTCTATTGCTTTATCTAAAAAGCTTGCAGAAATCCAATAACATCACTTTTCGTTTTTTTTTTAGTTAATCTAAAATTAAAAAAACCTCATAATTCCCTTTTTTAAATTATCAAATCGTCAGAAAAATTGCACTTTTATTCAAGCACAAAATAAACAAAAGATCTTCTTATAAAATGTATCTTACTGCTACAGAAATGTGTTTTACCAAACCAGAAAAATTTTAAAGAATTTTAGATATCTTTGAACTATGAGCACAGTAACAAAACCATATCATATAGGGCGAAAAATTAGCCGTATTCGTGAACTGAAAGACATGAAACAGGAAGCTTTGGCGCAAGCTTTAGGAACAAATCAACAAGCGGTTTCGGCTATGGAAAACAGCGAAACTATTGATGAAGAAAAGCTTATCGATGTCGCAAAAGCACTTGGTGTAACTGTAGAAGCAATTAAAAATTTCTCTGAAGAAAGTATGATTAGTTATTTTAATACTTTTAATGACAATAGCACAGCTAATGGACTGGTTAACAATGCAAATCATTGTACTTTCAATCCGCTAGATAAACTTGTGGAATCTTTTGAAGAAAACAAAAAACTTTACGAGCGTTTGCTGCAAGCTGAAAAAGATAAAATAGAATATTTAGAAAAATTACTGCACGCAAAATAATTTCCGCAAACCTAGACCAATACATTGAATCAGCTTTCTGCCGTTGATGGTTTGGAAGACTAGAAAAATAATACCCAAAAATTACAATCAGCTCATTAATGGATAATATATTGGTCAACAAACTAATTGAAAATTTCAGATCAAAACTAGATATTTTTGATTCATTTATGAATAATGGAGCAAGTGAAAAAGATATTTCTGATTTGGAAAAATCGGTAAATCAAATTTTACCACCTTCATATGTAGAGTTGTTAAAGACGTATAATGGCGAAAAGAAAAGTCTTGGCGTAATGGCAGGATTTGGCTTTTTAACAATCGAAGACGTAAAAGTTCAATGGGATTTTTTCAAAATGGCAGAAGGAGAACGAGAACCCGAGTCTGTATATCAAAAAAACAAAATAAAGAATGAATTATATTCTGTAAAAAGAATTCCTTTTGCGCATGATGGCTCGGGGAATCTTTTATGCATTGATTATGACCCTAATATTGAAGGAAAGAAAGGTCAGATTTTGTATTTACCTTGCGGAGATCCTGAACCAATTTCGGTTATCGCGGATGATTTTGATGAATTTCTTACCTTTTTAATTGATGCTATTATTTCTGAAAAATTAGAATTGACCGATGAAAGAGATCAATGGGACGAAGAAGATTGGGAAAAAGCAGAAATTTATTTCAACAAAACATGGGAAAATGATTGGACTGATATTGCAGATGAATACAATTCAAAACATTAACCTCAACAACCTGTATATCTCCATTTTACAAATAAGCATTTAAAAGTATTTTGTTTATTTTTGTATAAATACAAATTCCTATAAATGAAACGTTCCGGCACAGCAGATCTACCTTTACATTACGGACATGTTCCGTTATGGCTTGCTGACCGAATGTCTAAACTTGGTTTTGCAATTGTAGAAACGATTGCTATGGAATTTTCTACTTCCGAAGTAATAAACAAACTGAGTAATCCTTTTTGGTTTCAAAGTTTTGGAGCTGTAATGGGAATGGACTGGCATTCGTCCGGAATCACAACCTCAGTTCTTGGCGCATTAAAAAAATCTGTAAATCCACATTCTAAAGAACTTGGAATTTATATCTGCGGAGGCAAAGGCAAAAATTCCTTATTAACGCCGCAGGAACTTTTATTTGTTGGCGAAAAAACCGGTCTTGACGGAAACAATCTTGCAAATTGCAGCAGACTTACCGCTAAAGTAGACAATACAGCCATTCAGGACGGGTTTCAATTGTATCAGCATAATTTTATTGTTGATAATAAAGGACAATGGGCGGTTATTCAACAAGGAATGAATCCTAACTCTAAAACTGCTCGAAGATATCATTGGCATTCGCAAGATTTAAAGTCTTTTATAAATGAACCTCATACTTTTATTTATGGCGAAAATCAGGGAACAATTTTAAATCTTACTGCTCAGACTGCCGAAAAATCCAGAGAAGGAATTTTAGAATTATCCAAAGAATCTCCCACAAAAATCATGAAGGAAATGCAATATCTTTCTATGCCTGCGCATCACGATGTAAGAATGGAAGATGTTAACATGAAAAGACTCGGCGCAATGCTTTGGACAACTCATGAGAACAAACCGGAAGATTTTGAAGAACTATTACTTTTAAAAGGAATGGGACCAAGAGCCTTGCAATCATTAGCATTGGTTAGCGAAATAATATATGGTACTCCTACCCGATTCGAAGATCCTGCACGTTTTTCTTTCGCTCACGGCGGAAAAGACGGACATCCGTTTCCTGTTCCCGTAAAAATCTATGATGAAACAATTGATACTTTACAAAGGGCAATTAATCGGGCTAAAATTGGAAATACCGACAAAATACAGGCTATTCAAAAATTATCTGAAATCTCAAGAAAAGCCGAAGAGAGTTTTACGCCCAATTCTAACTTTGATGCATTGATTCAAAGAGAACGAGACGAATCGCACAAATATGGAGGAAGAACTATTTTTGGAGATGCTAAACCTCCTAAAACCAAACCTCAAAACCCAAATAATCAACTTGAATTATTTTAAAGTGATTACAAAAAGAACTACCAAAACTTCGTGAAGTTGTTTCTTTATTTGTTTTACGTTTTTATGATATAAAACATCCTGTACATTATCGGTTTTAAAAATTATATTGGCGAGTAATCCGGAAACAATCATTACAAAAGAATCATTATTCAACTGTTTTATTTCTTTTTCATTCCTTCCTTTATTCAATACATTTCTTAATGTTTCCATATTTGATTTAAAATAAGAATCAATCAGATTCACAATAATTTCATTTTCATTTAACAACTTCTCTTTCATCATTAATCTATAAAACGGAAGATGTTCAACAATTAAATCTATATAAAAATTAGTATAAACTAAGGTTTGTTCGATCGCCGTTTTATTTTTTAAATCGAGCTCTTTTTGTCTTCCTTTTAACTGTTTAATTTTTCTTTCAAATATCAGCAGAGACAGATTTCCTTTTGAACCAAAATAATAATTTAGCATTGCCGGACTAATCTTAGCTTTTTTAGAGATCAATCTCACGGTGGTGTTTTTTGAACCATAAGAGCAAAATAAATCTTCTGCAATGTCCAAAATGGCTATTTTTTTATTATTCGCTTTCATTTATCAAAAGAACTGTATTGTACCTAAGATTACTTTTTTGATTTCTTAAAGTTCTGATTTTACTTCCAATAATAAAACCAACAAATAGTAGCATTGCGAAACAAAGCAATAAACTGCCAATCATAAAAATAGTTCTGTTTGTTAGTAATTGCCCCTGAATTCCCGCAGCTTTATTTATCATTATATTAGACAATACATTTGCCTGATCAATTGTATATCCTTTTGATAAAAATAAATTTTGATTATTCAAACTGCTTTGGATAAAATTAGGATCTTCAACCGTAAGATGACCTAAAAACCCTTCTCTATACTCATTATTATAATTAAGCTGCAGGGTATAAAAACCAGATATAGAATTTAAAGTCGCAATAAAACGGGCATAAGCACAAATTATAATTGCTGTGAATCCGGTAAATTTAGGAACCGCTGACATTGTAAAAATCATTACCGGCAAAAAAATAAATCCAGATGCAAGACCTTGAATAAAAACAGGTAGTGCCAGATCAACAAAAGACAGATTTGGCGTCAAAGACCAGTACATCCATAAATTATAAAAGACCATTAGAGAGAATCCTGCCAAAATTAATTTTGGAACATTGAGCTTGTTTTTAAGAATCATCTTTACTGAAAACCAAATGGCAATTATTACTCCTGCACTATTATACAAACCTAATTCAACAACATCAGCAGAACTCCATCCCAGAATTCCTCCTGCATATCCATATATCAAATTGATCGTATCTTTTATTCCGTAAAAAAGAATCAAAAGGAACAAACCCAAAATAAACTTCCCATATTTAAATACTCGTAAATCAATTAGAGGTCTTTTTAAAGTTGCTTGTCTGTATATAAAAAACACCAGCATTACAAAACAAAATATTGATGTTTTAAGAATTGATGGCGAAGAAAACCAATATTGTTTTGGACCGTAAATCATAACATACGCCAGCGAAATACTAAAATTTGCAAAAAATAAACCTCCTGCCCAATCCATCTGATAAAGTGGATATGGACGCTGTTGTCTTTTGGGTTGAAAAATTAAATAGCAAATTAATAAAGCTAAAATCTGAAGCGATATCAAACCATAATAAGTAAAATTCCAATTCATGTTTACAGTAACCCAAGAAGAGAGAATGCCAATAATCGCAGCCGTGGTGAGAATTATAACAAATAAAATGGACGATCCAACAAGAGATCCTTTTTCTCCTGGCTGGATAGAAAAAATAACGATTAACATACTGCCAACTATTGTTCCAACTACTATTCCCTGAAAAAATCTTAAAACAATAAATATAACTATATCATGGGTTGCAAAACTGCCTATATTGATGAGGATTCCTAAAAACAATGTTGTAATTAAATATTTTCGCATTGTAAAATAACGCAATAAACGAAACTGTATCGGCAAGAATGATATTATACCGGCATACATAACCATCAATGACATAGAAATATCTTCGGGTTCGACGCCGTAATATGAAATGAGATGCTGTTGAATAAGTGCAAAAGAGGCAAATTGTGCCAAAGAAGTAAAAAGAATCACTATTAATAATACAAGCGTAAGACCTTTATATTTTATTGCTGTATTATTTAGAAAAGGATGTGTTTTCATGATTTTTTGTTTAAAACAGCCACACTTACATTCATTCCTGATTTAACTTCTTCAATAACTGTATTGTCTATAAATACAATTTTTACGGGTATTCTTTGAATTATCTTTACGAAGTTTCCTGTTGAATTATCTGCTGGCAAAAGAGAAAATTTAGATCCCGTTGAAGCTGCAATAGCTTCTATTCTTCCTTCATATGTTTTTCCGGAAATTGCATCAACTGTTATTTTTACATTCTGACCTACATAAAACCCGCTCACCTGAGTTTCCTTAAAGTTAGCTGTAATCCATTTTTCTTTTTCATTTACAATCGATACCAAAGGTTGTCCCAATTGTACTTGTTGTCCTTCAAGAATTTGTTTACGTCCGGTTTTTCCGTTATAAGGAGATGTAATTACGGTATAAGACAAGTTAATCTTAGCCAGGTCAAGTATTGCCTGTTTGCGTTTAATATCAGCATTCAGTAATGCTTTACGAGTTTTAAGCTCCTGAACTCTTGACTGCGAACTTAACAAAGTATTTTCGGTGGCGTTGTAATCATTTTGAGCTACATCATATCTGGTTTTAACCTGTTCGTATTCCTGTCCGGTCACAGCTTCATCTTTTAATAATTTCTGATATCTTAAATTATCTTGTTTTTGCTGCCATAATCTCGCCTTAGCCGAAGCTATTTGATTTTTACTTACCAGAATTCCTGTTTGAGCTACGTTTATTCCTGCTTCTAAAACTTGTATTTGCGCATAAGCATCTTCTAAAACGGCTTCGGCTTCCTGAACTTTAAAGGTGTATTCTCTATTATCAAGAATTACAAGCGTGTCTCCTTTTTTTACATCCTGATGTTCTTCAAACAAAACTTTAGTTATATATCCGCTTGCTCTTGCCGAAACAGGATTTATATACGATTCTACTTGTGCATCATTCGTTTCTTCATAGTTTGATCCTCTTAAAAGATAGGACACAAAATAAACAATCGCTGTTATTGCTAATAACAAAGCTGTTATTGAGACTATTTTATTTGATAAACTTTTTTTATTGACTCTATTTTTCATTATAATTGGTTTTTAATGGTTTATAAATTACCTGTAGTATATTGTAATTTGTAATAAATAATTAATGCCGTGATTTGAGCATTCACGAAAGTGTATCTTGATTCCTGATATAGATTATCCGCATCCAGAAGATCTGTTAACAGCGACAATTGATTAAGATATTTGGTATTGATGATTTCGAAATTTACCCTAGCCTGCTCAATTGATTTATCTGTCACTTCAATTCTATTCAATGCTTCTCCGTATTTTATATTTAACGCTGTAATATCATCCTGCACATTGTCCTTTATCCAGTCTTTTTGCAATTCAATAGCATCTAATCGTTGTTTGGCAGCTTTTACTTTATTTTTATTCTGATATAAAGAAGAAATACTATAATTCATCTTAACGCCTACAAAACCTGCAGAATATGCCTGATCAATTGGTTTAAAAAATAAATAGTTTGGATAATTAAAACCATATGCAGAAATCAAACTCAACGAAGGATAATAATTTGATTGTAGGTTTTTGATTCTGCTTGACTGGATTTTTAAATTCATATCTGCTTTTTGAAGCTGGTAAGAATTATTTACGTCACTGCTTTTTTCTGAAAAAACGATCTCCTTCAATCTAGTCGTCAATAAAGTATCTGTGAGATAAAATTGTTGACGATCAGCTACATTCACTAATATTCCGAGTTTTTTATTGCCAATTTCAATATCATTTTCATTTTGAGTTTTATTCAGTAAAACATTCGACAATGTTAATTCTGCACGAAGAAGATCGCTTTTTGTAACTCGTTGGTTTTTATAAAATGAAGTGATATTCTTCAATCTGGCCTCTGCTCTTTTTTCCTGATCTTTTATAAGTTGTCTAAAGTGATACAAGCGTATTAAATCAAGATATTGCGCTGCAGTCTGCAAAGCAATATTACCCCCTTGATCTTTAGAATTTATTGCTGCCAATGCATTACGATAAGAGCTTTCTTCAATAACTGATTTGGTTTTACCGCCAGAATAAATATTAAACGCCAGATCTACTCCCAGATTTGCTCCGTCAGGTCCGGGCTGGCGACTTACTTGTGTTGATTCATTAAAACCATGATCGTATAAAGTTGCTTTCGAAAACCTTTGATAAGTTCCGCCAATACCCAATGTTGGAAGCATTGTATTTTTTGCATCATTATAATCTGCTTGGGTTGCTCTTTGTTCAATTGCCGATACCTGCACAGTTTTATTGTTTTCCTTTGCCAGTGTTACAGCTTCTTTTAAGGAAAGATTATATGCATTCGCCTGTTTTTGCTGCGCAAAAAAAGGTGTACTAAAACCTAGCAGTATCAATATATTGATTAGTGGATTATTCATTATTCGTTTCATTATTTTCATTTTAAGTTTTTCAAATAAGGCATGAGAATACCTGCTCCCAAGTGGAAGTCTTTTTTTTATCTTGATAAATGTTATGGAATCTAGTGCTCGCCTAAGTGGGCTTTTTTAAATTGGGCCGGCGATTTATTTGTTATTTTACTGAAGATTCTGCTAAAGTATTTTGGGTCTTCAAAACCAGTTTTACTCGCTATTTCTTTTATGCTCAAATCAGAATACCATAATAATCTTTGGGCTTCTCGTATGGCTTCTTCCTGAATAGAGGATGAAACAGTATTACCGGTAATCATTTTTAAAGTATCATTTAAATATCCCAATGAAAGATTCATTCTATTAGCATACTCAACAGGACTTTTTATTTCTATATAATTTTCACGTAACAATTTTCTAAAAGCGGTAACAATCGCAGTACTGCGCAATGAATGCTGTTTCATGTCCTGAGTTACACTTGCCTGGTATATTGCTGTGATTTTGTAAATAAAAGATACTACAATAGATCGCATCGCCGGTTTGTGAAAACTTGCCATATCGTTAGTTTCAGAAGTTTCATAAAGCAATTCCATCACTTGACATAACCACTTTTTTTGTTCTTTGGAAATCACCAATACAGGGCCTTGATATAAGGAATCTTCTAATACTGATCTGGAATAATCATCTATAAAATTATTATCAAAAAAAAGAACCCAGCCTTCGATCTTTTGAGTTTCAATTACACGCTGCACCTGACCGGGATACAAAAACAATAACGAACCGGGACTAAAATTAACTTCTTTAAAATCGACAAAAAAAGTTCCTTTTCCTTTTTCCGGTAAAATGCACATACAAAAATCATTTCGATGAGATCTCGTAACTTCTCGTCTTATTGATTCTACAAAACCATCACTCATCTTCTCAATCATTATACCTGATCCGGATTCGTTTAATTTTTTAAGAGGAATTTCTGTTTTCATTTTTACTTCTATTTGTACAGTGCAAATTTCACCTATAAACAATTAGTTTTGTCTAATAATATACGGTATATGGTGGACGATTCACATATTTACCTATAAAATTACAAAAATGATGGACGATACGCCTATAAAAACAATCTCAATTGGTTTCAGATTGTGGTATTTTATAATAAAAAGCAAAAAACCAAACCCTTAAACATCAATTGTTCAAAGGTTTGGTTTTTGTTCAAAATAGGAAGTTCAGATTTTCCCGAATCTTTTCAATAAAAATTTTACTTCTTTAATTCCATTTCAAGTGTTTCTCCATTCATTTTTCCTTTTAAAATCAAATGTAAAATTTTAGACCTGATTTTGTACAGATCCCTTTTATAATTTTATACAAGTGTGTAAATAGTATCAAATGAAAATTACATTCTTTTTCAGTCTCCTTATAATGTTCTATTAGTTTTTAGATTATAATTATTCTAACCCTTTCTTATCAAATAAATCAATATTTCATCTTCCAATTCTTTTGACAGATTTTCGAATTCCAGTTTATGCTGAAAGTACTTTTCGAATTTTTTCTTGTACTTTTCTGTTTTCATCTTACTGCTGCAATAATCATCACAGATCACTTTGAATTTGTCATCTACAAGATATAAAATCTTTAGAGATTCTATATATTCTACGAATTTTGCATTATATAACTCTTTAGGGAAAGCCATAGCAGATAATTTTTATAAAAATAAATTGAGTTCAAAACCACTAAATGGTAAAATGAAAAACTACAAATTGGGTATTTAAATTTTTGTTTATTAAAAACGAATAATACTTTGTTTTTTGAAAATAGATAAGAACGTATAAAAATGCTTGTATAAAATTAAGTCATATTGAAATTTTAAAATGCCCTTTGCAATTCAACTCGGTTTCATATTATAAAATGAAACCTGAAATTTATTTAATTGTTTAAATGCAACATCATAATCTAGAGAAAAATCAACTATGTTTAAAATTATGCCGATAAATAAAAATTTTCAAAAAGAAAGAACTAACTTATATCTTTCAGATTTTAAAAAAATACCATAAATTTTTATATCGTTTAATTTAAAAAACTATTATTCTTTTAATACTACAATTGCAATCTTCATCAATACAATCGCAATATTTTAAACTAATGTCAAAAATGAGTTAAAAATATCCCTGAGATTATAATTTTTGTACAATAAAAAATACTTTTGTCAGACTAAAAAATCTCACCTCATTTATATCTAACCTAAATATTTGCCGATATGGATAACGAAAAATTTATTTTCTGTTTGGAAGGTGTTCCTGATGTAGATACTCATGCTGCAACTCAAGTACTAAAAAACTTAGAGGAAATAGCAATTAATCAAGGCATTACCAGCATTTATAAAACCTGTGATACTATTGAAGGTTTGGAAGAAAGCTTGAATATACTACTTTATGAAGATCATAATTTTAAGGATTACGAAATTATTTATTTAGTAATGCCCGGTGAACCCAACAATATTTGTCTTCATGATTATTATTACAGCCTCGAAGAAATTGCTGAATTATTTGAGGGGAAAATGAAAGGTAAAATTATTCATTTTGCCAATTTAAAAATTCTCGACTTAAAAGATGATGAAGCTCAATATTTTCTGGATATTACAGGAGCGAGAGCAATTTCAGGTTACGGATCATCTTATAATAAAATTGCAAGCTGCAGCACGATCGATAAAGCTTTTTTTAGCTTATATCAGGAAAATGATGATATTACTGAAGTTGTAGAAGAGCTGTACCAAAAACATTATGCGTTGTGCAAATTATTGGATTTTAGATTGTATTATTAGAAAATGGAAACAAACGAAAAAATAAAAACGTATGGTGCAAAGGGATTTCGTGAAAAATTTCTTGGTTTGGAGAATCCAATTCATAAACTTTTCAAAACAAATTCAGGTCATTTTTTTTGTTTGAAAATAGAAGAAATAATGCAGCTTCAATATCCTGTTCCGCCTTCGAAGCACGATTGTCATACTTTAATTTTTATTACTTCGGGGACACACATTATGAAACTGGGTTTTGAAGAATGTCTGACCTATAAAAATGAAATAATTGTGGTTCCTGCAGGTCAGATATTTTCACTTGAACATATTAATAGTAAGCATAGCGGTTTTATTTGTCAGTTTCATCCGGATCTTTTAATCGGAAAATATGGAAACCGTGATATCATCAATGATTTTGATTTTCTTAAAATATCCGGAAATCCTAAAATTATTTTTTCCGAAAAAGATGCTGTTTTTATCAGTAACATATTAAATCGCCTGAAAGTAGAATATCTGGAAGCCGAAACAATAAATCTGGATCTCATACAGACTTATTTAGTGACTTTGTTTTGTGAAATGAATAGAAACACGGTCAAAATTCCGAATGGAGGAACTGCTGCTGAGATTCTGTCAGCCAAGTTTAAGGAACTTATTTACCCCAATATCAGAACAAATCATCAGGTGAATTATTATGCTTCATTGCTTAATGTCACACCAAATCATTTGAATAAATCAGTTAAAGCTACAACCGGCAAATCTGCGACTACTTGGATTGATGAGACCATTTTACTCGAAGCCAAGTATTTGTTGTATCAAACGACACTTTCGGTAAGCGAAATAGCAATGCAGGTTGGACATGAGGATCAATCTTACTTTAGCCGTTTCTTTAAAAAACACGAAGCAATGAGCCCTGTTCAATACCGAAAAATGATTGATAAGTCCTAATTATTGATTATAGAATCCTACCAACTCCTAAAGCATTTGTTGAAATTTGCCCTGTAAAAAAATGAGCAGATTATGATTTATGTTTTTAAAACTTCCGTTGATACAAAATTAAAATTCGAGTTCGCAAATGCATTACTTTATGAATTGCTGCCCAATTCGTTATGGAATTTTGATCTTGAAGATTGTGATAATATTTTAAGAATTGAAAGTGAAGATGAAATAAACGAAATGATGCTAAGAAATAAAATTTTTGATTGTGTCGAATTAGAATAATCCTTTTGCCCCACAAAAAAACTCTTTTCAACCTCAACTTAGTATTATGGAAACTGTATTACATCAAAACAAAACTTTTGACACGATCGATTATTCTGATCAAAAATTATCAGATAACGAATTCGTAAATTGTGAATTCATCAATTGCAATTTTTCTAAAAGTGATTTTAGTTACGTTGATTTTTTAGACTGCACGTTTAAAAACTGCAATCTTTCGTTGGCTAGTCTAAAAAGTACCGGATTAAAGAACATTAAATTCATTGGATGTAAATTAATGGGACTTGATTTTAGTGCCAGTAACAGCTTTTTGTTTTCGATGAATTTTCAGGATTGCCTTTTGGATTATTCAACTTTTATTTACAAAAAATTAAAGAAAACAAGCTTCATTGAATGCTCATTAAAAGAGGTAGATTTCTCTAATACGGATTTATCTCTGGCAATTTTTAAAAATTGTGATCTTGCAAATGCCACTTTCACGGAAGTAAATTTAGAGAAAACCGATTTTAGATCTTCAAGAAATTATGCCTTTGATCCTTCTGAAAATAAAATAAAAAGAACTAAAGTTTCTCATGTTGCGCTTGCGGGTTTACTGGAGAAATTTGATTTGGATATTGAGTAATATTATGGCACACGGATGACACGGATTTAAACGGATTAATGCGGATTTATTTTTATTTCTATTTCTATTTTTTTACAATTTCGACCGGAGGGAGAAATCACATCCAATAATTCGATAAAGATTGGCGATCTTCTTTACGTCCCGAAGCTTCGGGATAGTGTGATTTCTCCTCCGTCGAAATGACAAACTAGACGTACAAAGAAATTAAAATCCGTTTAAATCCGTGTCATCCGCGTGTCAACTTTCGATAAAGACTGGCGATCTTTTTTGCAGAGTTTCTAGTGTGATTTCTCCCTTTGGTCGAAATGACAAACTAGACGCGCAAGGCTATTCAAAGAAATTAAAATCCGTTTAAATCCGCGTCATCCGCGTGCTATTAAACTCCAACTAAAACAAAAGAGGGATACAAAATTGCATCCCTCTCTCTATAAAAACCAACCGTAGAAAAATCTATTTAATCCATTGTGGATCTCCAATTGCATTATCTTTTAATGTTTGATTACCAATTGTAAAATTTCCATTTACAGCATCTCCAAATTGAGGATTTGCAGCGGTTCCCGAAGCATCAATTTTATTATTTGCAATTGAGGCATCCATAAAACCTGGTGCCTGATAATAATAATTTTTATTAAATACCGGCTGATCCGTACTTGCCTGATTTGTATATATTGCACTTGTAGATGTAATCAAAGTGTTTTTTACTGTTGATTTATTGGATGCAAAACGAACATACAAAATTCTTTTTGGTGTCGAATTATTAGATACATTATATAATGTACAGCTATCGATTAATACATTTGTTGTTAATCCGGTTCCCGAAAAACCATTTGGAGAAACTACAGCATCAACACGAACAAAATCACGTCCTATTGAACAAGAATTAAACGTACTGTTTTTGACCAAAATATTTGCAACATAAGTATTCCTAAAATCTATAAAATCTGCTTGTGCATTCGTATTTACATTTTTTACAACACTATTTTCTATAGTAAATGAATTTACTTTTGAAGCTGCAGCATTTGCATACACTAAGGCTCGTAAATAATCGTGAATATTGCAACCACTAATTAAAATATCTCCATAAGTGCTATTGGCACCAGAAACGGTAATAAAACTAGTATCTCCAATATCCTTTCCTTCGACATCCAAATCAATTAGCGAAAGATTACCTGTACCTGCAGTAAGCGTAAACCTTACATGCAATAATGGTTTGTCGCCAGCACGTAATCCTCTTATAGTAATTGCTTTATTTAATACGATTTCATCTTTGAATACCTGATAATCTCCAGGCATCAATACTAATATCGAACCTGCCGGAGCTGTAGCAATAGCAGCATTTAGATCGTCTGTAGGTTTTACTAAAATTCCAGTTCCTATATCAATTCCGGTTTTAAATGTTCTTAGTCCTCTTTTTTTAGTGCCGTTAAGCAAAGTCGCTGTATAATCTGTTTCGCCGGTTAATCCCGTTACTACTGCAACTCCTGCTATTTTTTCTGCCGGTGTTATGGTATGTGTAATTCCGCCCGGAGCAACTGTAATTTGTGTTACGGCACTATTTGGAGTCCATCTTAAAGTAGCTTGTGTCGCCTCAACATCGATATCTTCAACGTCAAATAAAATTTGCTCAGTCAATGTTTTTGCTGTAACAACAGACCACTTAGAATCTGCTAATCCTGCTGCACTGACGCCTTTTACTCTGATTGAATAAACGGTTTCTCCTTCTAACGCAATTGTTATGGGAAGTTCTGCAGGCAATACATTTACTGTTTTATAGATTGTTTTAAACGCAGCATCATCTGCACTAAATTCTACTACATAATGATCTGCATCGTCTTTTACGGTCCAGTTTAATTCTACTGATGTTTGATTTCTAACGATGGCTTTCAGTTCTATTGGAGAAAATGCTCTATTGGCTCCTATATCATCCAATACGGCTTCATTGTAGCTTTCGCAACCGGCAACTATCAATAAAAACATAGCCAGCAACCCTTTAAATATGTATTTTGCTTTCATAATTATATAACTATAATTTATTTGTTGATTTTTATTAGTTTCCGATAACCCAGTTATTTACTAATTGACCATTACTATTGTCAATAAATGTTTGCCAGATTGGCCAAAATTGTCTTTTATCAGGATCTACTCCGGCTTTATATAAAGTAGTTATTTTATTGTCTTCCAATTTATCCCAAGCTTTAGAAGTATAACCTGTTGGAGCCTGATTTTCACCTCGGTTTAAACCATAAATATCTAATGTGATTCCATCATCTTCATATTTGTAATACAAAGTCGAAGGCACATCCTGATAATCACCTGTACGTGCTTTCAAATCGGCCATTTTAACTTTAGCTTCGTCTAATTTTGCTTTTAATAAATTCCATCTGATAAGAGAATATTTACGTTCCATTTCGCCTGTAAATTCATACTTATTTTCTTCAACAATAGCATTCAGCATTGCAGCCTTACTTGTCAATCCATCTACATACGCATCTACTTTTACCGCCTGATCTGCTGAAGCAAAAGCTCTACGTCGAATTTCTTTTAGATAACCTGCAGCCGCTCCCGGACCTTCTAATTCGTTAGCAGCTTCTGCAGCAATTAAAAGTACTTCGGCATAACGCATATAAATTTTATTTAAACCATCGTCGTTTGGAGCAGTAACAATACGGTTCATCCATTCAAAACGGTATTTTCCAAAATACCACGTTTGTAAATCTGTAAGTTCCTGCTTTGCTTTACCGCTTACTGCTGTACCCCATTTATAAGGAACACAGGTCACATCTCGACGGGTATCTGCTTGATCATAATCATAAAAAACAAATGGCAATGCTCCATTAACTCCGCCTTTACTAGCTCCCATTTGTTGAAACTGGTCTGAAGTATCGTGTTTAACTGCCAAGGTAAAAAGCATTCTTCCTCGTGTATCTGCAAATGGAATTTCCCAAAGAGACTCTCCTCCCGCTGTTACAATTTCCTGATTGTATTTTTTCCATAATCCTTCAAAAGTTGGTTCTAGATGTGCAGAACCACTGCCAATAACGGAGCGGCATTCGTCTAATGCCAATCTATACATCTTTGCTACTGAAAGTTCCGGATCTATGCTTCGTCTCACTCCGTCAGGATATTGTTGATATCCGCTTGCCATCATAGCCAGACGAGCTCTAAAACTTTTTACGAAAGCCTTATTTATACGTTCTGTACTATTTGTTGCCGAAGTTTCATTTGGCCATCCAACTAAAGTTGAAGCTTCGGCTAAATCTGCGATCAATTGCTTGTAAGTTTCGTCGCGATTTGTTTTAGGGATATAAATAGTTGAGGTAACAACTGGAACAAAACGAACAGGAACATCTCCCCAGTTTCTTAACAAATCAGCATAATAAATGGCACGTAATGTTAATGCTTCTCCTAACAATTGTGCTAGTTGCTTATTCGATTGTACATTGCCATAAGTACGCAAACCTCTAATACACAAATTGGCACGTTCGATTCCTTCATACATCATTGCCCAGGCATTTTTTGGCGAGTTCATTTCTGTATTATCAGGTCTGGCATTATAGACTACTAAATCTGATTTTGCGCCTTCACTGGAAGATGCTAAAAGCCACTCAGTATCCGTATTCAATCCCTGATAAGCCAAAAGCCTTCCTCTATAGGACTGCTCTTCTCCAAATGAAACTTTTATTCCATCAACAGCACCTTTTGCCAGTTCAGCGTTAGAAAATATAATCTCATCTCCTAATGTTGATTGCGCAGGAGTATCAAAGAAATCTTCACCAAAATCCTGACACGAAGTCAATAAACCTGAGATAATTAATCCTGCTATTATTACTTTATATTTCATTTTGATAAATTTTAAATTAGAAATTAAGGTTTAAACCAAAAACCAATTGTCTGCTGCGTGGATATGCTGAATAATCGACTCCAGGCGTTAACGGTGTTTTTCTTTTTGTTGACACCTCAGGATCAGGACCGGAATAATTTGTAATTATAAAAACATTAGTTGCCGTAAAATAGAACCTTAACTTGCTTACTCCCAATTTAGACGTCAATGCTTCTGGTGTAGAATATCCTAAAGTCAACGTATTTAATCTAAAGAATGAACCATCTTCTACAGCCCAGTCTGTAAACATAAATTTTTGCATATACGGAGACCACATTGTCGTGTTGGCATTTAAAGCGGCTAAACCAGTAGGATCTGTCACTAATTGTCCTGAAGCAGGATCTAAATTCGTCCATCTCTTGCCATCTGCCATTTCAGTACTTAAATTCTTATATTGTCCGTTTCTGTTTGCTGTAGAAAATTCTGCTTTGTTTGCGTTGTAGATATCATTCCCGATAGTCCAGTTGAAAGCAGCAGAAAGATCAAAGCCATAAGCATTGGCATTAATAACTAAACCTCCTGTACTTTTAGGATTAGCGTTTCCAATAACCGTTTGATCTGACGCCGTAACTTTATTATCTGCAGAACCATCCGTATTTTTTAATTTCATCATACCTGGTTGTACCGCACTTCCCAAAACACTTGTTGCATCAGCGACACCAGTTTTTAAAGTATATTTTCCTCCAACATAATCAAAGTCAGAAACTTCATATCGTCCTGCACTTTGAAAACCGTACATTAATCCCATTGAAGAACCTGCATTTACAGCATAATCATTCCCAATATCAGTAGATGCCCAATTGGTATTTACACCAAAATTGTCCATTACGCCAAGAGAGTTGATTTTGTTTTTGTTAATCCCAACATTCACAGAAAAATTCAAACCAAAATTCTTTCTTTCAAATGCGATAAAATTCACAGTAGCTTCAAAACCGGTATTTTGAGTTTCACCCATATTTCTATATTGAGTCTTATATCCTGTACCTCCTACCGGAAATTCTATTAGCAAATCATGCGTTACATTTTTATATACATCAAAAGTTCCGTTTAAACGATTTTTAAAAAATCCAAAATCAAGACCTAAATTTTGTGTAACAGTAGTTTCCCATTTCAAATTTGGATTTGCCAAAACACTCGATGGAGCCCAATAACTGCCAAAACCATCTATGAAAGAGTTGGTACTCGACATATAACTTTGAACTGTTTGCCCTACCGGAATATTATTATTACCTGCTTCACCATAACTTAGTCTCAACTTAAGAAGATTGAGCCATGAAGTATTTTTAAGAAAGCTTTCTTCAGAAATTTTCCACGCTGCCGCTGCTGCTGGAAAATATCCCCAACGATTATCACCCAAAAATCTGCTTGAACCATCGGCACGAAAAGAAGCAGTCAATAAATAGCGATCTTTATAATCATAATTTGCACGTCCAAAAAATGATAATAATTTATCGTCAGGACTGTAAAAATTATCCACTGAAAATGGTGTTCCCTGAGTGGTCAATTTCCTTGCATCATCCAAATCAAAGAAATCAGGATAATTCAACATTGTGGTAGTATTATTGTTTGATGTAGTAGTGATCATTTCTTCTCCTAAAAGAGCGGTTAAATGATGATTTACTCCCAGAAGATTTTTAAAATCATAATTGAAGGTATTGGCATTTCTAAAACGTACATCTTTACGATCGCTCATTACCATAGCAGGTTTTCCTGCTCCAACTTTTGCAGTACTTGAAAAATAAGTAGAGGAACCATAAAAACGATAATCTGAATAATTATAATTATCTAAACCTAAATCACTTTGAAACTTCAGATTTTGAGCAAGTTTCCATCCAAAGCTTCCTAATAAATTGTAATTTTTCTTGGCTTGCTGACGCGCATTATCTGATATTGCTAAAAAAGGGTTCACCAAATAACTGTTAACACTTTGGTCATCATTATCTGTCGTTAATCCCGGCATTGGAATTGGAGAGTAACCAACACTATGACGCAAACGGCTATCAAGCGATGAAACTTCGTTTTGTTCATTTGCACCACCACCATTAACTTCTGTATCAGAATAACGTACAGTAAAAGCAAGATCAATTTTATCACTTGCTTTATTTTTCAACGCCAATGACAAGTTGTTTCTTTTAAAATCTGACCCAACCATAATTGCTTTTTCATCATAGTAAGCATAGTTAAAGTTGTAGCTTAAATTTTCATTTCCGCCACGAATCCCTAAATCACGGCTATTTACTTCGCCACGACGACCATAAATTTGCTTTTGCCAGTCTGTTCCTTTTACTCCGTTATATAAATCGCGATCCTGCCAGTTTCCAAAATACTTTGTATAAGAATTTGGGTTACTCAAAATAGTTTTATCTGTTTGGCTAAGTAAAGCATATTCATATTGCCACTTTACAAAATCATCAACAGGAAGAACCTCTATGTCATTAGCCATTGTTTTCATGCCATAAAACATATTAAAACTCACTGCCATTTTTCCATCTTTACCGGTTTTAGTCGTAATAATAATAACCCCGTTTGCTCCTCTGGAACCATAGATTGCAGTCGAAGAAGCATCTTTTAATACGGTCATCGATTCAACATTTGAAGCAGCAATATCACTCATACTATTCACCGGAAAACCATCAACTATAATTAAAGGTGAGGCATCTTGCGTTAACGATCCACCGCCACGAACTCTAATTTTAATATCAGCGTCAGGAGAACCTTCACTAGAAGTAACCTGAACTCCGGCTATTCTTCCCGTTAAAGCTTCGGCAATATTAGAAACCGGAATTTTCTTCAGGTCATTTCCGGAGATTGAAGAAACAGCACCGGTTAAATCTGATTTTTTTACGGATCCATATCCAACAACTACTACTTCGTTTAACGCATGTGAATCTTCGCTTAAATTAATATCAAGTTTACTTTTACCTGCTACAGCTATCTCTTTGGTTTGAAACCCTATAAATGAAAAAGCCAATACCGCTTTCGCATTCGTCAGCTTTATTTTATAATGCCCGTCAAAATCAGTAGAAGCACTATTCTTAGTTCCTTTTTCAATTATATTAACACCTGGCAAAGTCAATCCTGCAGCATCCTTAACAGTACCTTCAACTGCTAAATTTTGTGCGCTCATACGATTGCACGTTAGCAGGCACAATAAGAAAACAACTGCAAAAGAACAATTTGCTCCTTTATTAAATAAATCTTTAAAATTCATGGTTAATTGTTTTAATTACTAATTGGTTATATCGTTGTTTGTATATTTTTTACTCTTTTTATAAAAGCTCCTATTTCCGATTTAAAATCTCAATTTTGTAGTAGCAGTCTACTTCTTCCGTCCCTCAAATGATATTTTGAGATTACTACATCTCTTACAATTGCAATATTGTAATCGATTACACAAACATAGATATTTTTTTTATATAAAAAATTAATTTTCCTAAAAATTTCATAAATAAAATTATATATCAAAAATAAAAGCACTTATTTCTATTACATATGCAATTTATAACACTAATAAATATTAAATATATTATTATAGAATATACATTTACTTCACTTTTTCAGATAAAACAATCGATTACATAAATAAATATTGCAAAATTAATAGTAGGAATAAATAAGTGTGCCGAATCAAAAAAGAAGAAAATAATTTTAAGAAAGAAAATGAATAATGATTTTACCTATTCAAATTTGAGAAGAGATAAATTCACGCTAAAAAAAAGATTAACCAATCAATAATAAACACAAAAAAGCCCTTAAACCAAATTAGGTTTAAGGGCTTTTGTATGTAAACAATATTTTTGTTCCAGCGGAACATCTCATCGGTAAAACCAATAATAATGCGCTTTTTTTACGTTCCCTAGAAACGTTTGTTTCATAACCAATATTATATGCACATACAATTCATCAAACATCCCTAAGGGATGATATCAAATCGCGAAACATTCTTTTTCTACCGATGAGATGTTCCGATGGAACAAAAATAAATATGATTTTTTGTTTTTTAATAATCAGAATATAAAAAAAACAATCTGATGAAATATTGTAAACAGTTTTTGTTCCATCGGAACATCTCATTGGTAAAACCAGTCATAATGCGCTTTTTTTACGTTCCGTAGGAACGTTTGTTTCATAACCAATATTATATATGCACATACAATCATCAAACATCCCTAAGAGCAATTTCATTAAGTTAAGCTGTTAAAAAATAAAATTATTGCAGATCAAATCCGTTTTTATCCGCGTTTTTACGAAGTAAATCTGTTTTATCCGCGTCAAAATAAAACGCTGATAAAAACAGATTTTTCTAATTACTTTCTTGATTAAACTGTTAAGTAGTTTTATAGATTTCCCCTTAACTTAACATTACGCTAAGGGATGATATCAAATCGCGAAACATTCTTTTTCTACCGATGTAATGTTCCCGATGAAAGAATATTATTTTTTAAGCATTCTGTAACTGCAAATTGCTTTTATGTTTCTGCATTAAAGCAAAAGTGATAATCATACCGGTAATCGCCATTCCTACGCCAATAAGATTTGGAGAAGCATAACTGTAACCAGCTGCCAATGGTAATCCACCTAAGAAAGCTCCCAAAGCATTCCCAATATTAAAACTTCCCTGAAGTGCTGCCGAAGCAATCATCTCAGCACCCTTAGCCGTTTTAATCATTAACATCTGAATAGGTGCGATAACTGAAAAAGAAATTGCTCCGGTTAAGAATGTCAAAAACAAAGAGATATATTGATTATAAGAGAACAGATAAACTAAAATTAAATCGATCGACATTACAAATAATAAAGCCAATACGGTTGGTGCAGGAGAAAATTTATCGGCTAATTTACCGCCGGCAAAATTTCCAACAACCATTCCAAGTCCTGCCAGAATCAGAATATAAGAAACATCTTCAGCCGAGAACTTAGAAACATTCGTTAATAAAGGCGCGATATAACTAATCCAGGCAAATAATCCTGCAAACCCAATCGCAGTAATTCCGATAATCAGCCAGGCTTCTGTTTTCTTAAAAAATAGCAGTTGCGTTTTCATATTTACATTTCCGCTTTTCTCCAGATTTGGCATCCATAAAGTAATAAACAAAAACGTAAGCATACCTACAATTGCAATTAAGATAAAGGTGTAACGCCATATAAAATTATGCCCTATATAAGTACCAATTGGAACACCAATTAAATTAGCCAGCGTTAAACCCGAAAACATAATAGCAATTGCCTGAGCTTCTTTGCCTTTGTCTGCCAATCGGCTTGCGACTACAGCTCCAACTCCAAAAAAGGCGCCGTGCGGTAATCCCGAAAGGAATCTCGATGCGAACAGAAAATTATACGTAGGTGCAATAATAGAAAGCGCATTAAAAACAGTTAACATCAAAGCTAATATTAAAAGCATTTTCTTAGGAGCTAAGTTTCTCCCTAAGATTACTAATAAAGGTGCTCCAATTACAACGCCAAGTGCGTAAGCAGAAATTAAATATCCCGCAACCGGAATCGAAACTTTCATATCTGAGGCAATATCCGGCAACAAACCCATCATAACAAACTCGGTAATACCAATTGTTAAACCTCCTAATGAGAGTGCAATAAGACTTTTTTTCATTTTGTTTGGTAAGAAAGGAATAGCCTTTCTATGATGCAAAGTTAACGCTGTTAAACGTGAAAAAAGTTGTACATTTGCGATATAAACTTGTAAATTTATGCTATGCCAATATTAAATCAATTCAAGACATTGGTTATTGATGAATTTGAAGATGAGAAATTTCACCTTCCGCCACACACGCATACGTATTATGAAATTATTTATATCAAAAAAGGGATCGGAGTTCATCATCTGAATAACAACCTATTACCATATAAATCGGGAGATCTGTTTGTGATTTCACCGGAAGACGAACATTATTTTGATATTAAAAAAAGTACGCGTTTCTTTTATATTAAGTTCACCGACAACTATTTTAATTCAAAACAGAATCTTACTTGTGACGAATTTTTAATTCATACTCCGGAAAGTTTCATGCGTGATAAAACACTCAAAGAAACAGTTCTTAAATTGGATGATCCCTGCAAAACAATATTAAGAAATACGATCGAAAATATTGCCGCTTATAATTGCAAAACCGATGTTTCGACTTCACCAATTGTATTTTACCAAATTCTTTCTATTTTTGGATTAATCAAAGAAACCATGCGCGGTCAGAATCTTGTCATTAAAGGAAATTCTATCGACAACGAGCAAATCACTTCATATATTCATCAGAATATATACAATCCTAAATTAGTTCAGATTAAAGTTATTGCGAGTCATTTTAATATAGCTGAAACTTATTTTAGCGCTTACTTCAAAAGAACTTTTACCATTAATTATCGTGATTATATTCATAATCTGAGAACGACTTTAATCGAAAAACGAATTCACAACAATCAGTTACCGATTAAGCAAATTGCTTATGAATTTGGTTTTACCGATGAAAGCCATTTGTCAAACTATTTTAAAAAGAGAAAAAACATGAAGCCAACAGATTTTAAGAAAACTTAAAATTGGAAATCTTAAATATGTAGCAGCTCTTAAAAAAAATATCTAAATTTGTATTTCTAAAATTAATTTCATTGTCAAAAAAATTCCACATACTATTCCTTTTTGTAACTCTTGGCTTCTTTTTGATGTCCAATTCGGGTTATGCTTGTGGAAAAGCTGAAGAAAAAACTTCGTGTGAAAAGAAAACAGTTTCAGAAAAAGAAACAGCAGATTCTTGTCAGAAAGATTGCTGCACGAAAAATCACGATTCTAAAAAAGACCAACACGGCTGCAGCGGAAAATGTGATCATTCCGGCTGTACAACTTCCGGGCTTTCGTTTAGTTTGATGGCAGTAAATGAATTTGATTTTGATAATAACTTGTTCAATTTCTCTACTGAGAAAACAACTTTAGACCATAAAACCGCCAGTGTTTCTGCTGGTTTTACTTCGATTTGGTTACCGCCTAAAATAAAATAACCGTATTTCTGACAGCCATAGTTGGGTTTTGCCACAAAGGCACTAAGTCACAAAGAAAAAATAATATGCTTTGCTTCCGATAGCTATCGGGATTGCGAGACAATAACTTCCGATAAAGATTAAAATTATTTAACTTAGAGAAAAAATACATTCTCTATAAAATCACATAAAATGAAAAATTCAATTTCAACTATAGCAGCAGTAATTACAGTATTATTCTCTGCAAATTTCGTTCAGGCAAATACAATAAAAACTGAAACAACTCCAATTGAGATTGCTGATTCAAGTCAGTTGCAAACTGTTTACGATGCTTATTTTAATGTAAAAGATGCATTGATTAAAAGCGATGCAAAATTAACTTCGGCGAAAGCCAAAGATTTATTGACGGCAATTACCGCAGTAAAAATGGATAAATTAAAAAGTGACGAACATACTGCATGGATGAAAGTCATGAAAAAAATAACTGCCGACGCAAAAAGTATTTCGGCTAGCACTGATATCAAAAAACAACGCGAAACTTTTAAATCACTTTCAAAAAGTACTTACGAATTAATTAAAGTTTCAAAATCTGATGCCGTTGTCTACAAACAATATTGCCCAATGGCTGATGCTGATTGGTTAAGCAAAGAAAAAGCAGTTAAAAATCCGTATTATGGTTCATCGATGCTTACTTGCGGAAATGTCGTAGAAACTATCAAATAAATATGACGCTCTACATCAAAAACATGGTGTGTAGTCGCTGTAAAATGGTTGTGAAGTCTGAGTTTGAAAAACTCGGACTTCAAACTATTTCTGTTGAATTAGGCGAAGTCGAACTACAAAATCCAATTGCTGATATTCAAAAAGAAGTTTTACTTAAAAATCTACAAGCGCTAGGTTTCGATTTTATTGATGATAAAAAAAGTAAAGCAATCGAGAAAATCAAAACTCTTATTGTTGATTTGGTTCATCATAAAAACAATGATCTCAAAGTTAATTTGTCTGATTATTTAGTCGAAAATCTAAATCAGGATTACAGCACGTTAAGTAATCTATTCTCTGAAATTGAAAACACGACCATCGAAAAATATTTTATCAGCCAAAAAATAGAGAAAGTAAAAGAGTTATTGATCTACAATGAACTTTCGTTAAGCGAAATTGCTGATATTTTAAACTACAGTAATGTAGCGCACTTAAGCAATCAGTTTAAAAAAGTTACAGGCTTTACTCCTACTTACTTCAAACAATTGAAAGATAAAAAACGGATTCAAATTGAGAATCTGTAGTTTTTTTTTAACCGCAAGGTCGCAAGGATTTACGCAGGGCTCGCAAAGTTTTTTTGTTTCACGCAGATTCTACAGATTTAAGCAGATTTTTATAGTTTAATCTGAAACATTAACGTCGATGTAACCTTGAGACTTTTTTTCAGATAATTTAGAATTGATTTTATAAAAAAACGTGCTAATGATTTAGCACGTTTTTTATTTATCTGAATAATGTCCCATTGCTGAGATTACAACAACAGTTACAATTTCTTCTTTAACTCTATATAAAAGTCTATCTTTTTTATTTATTTCCCTTGACCATAATCCTAAAAGATCATGTTTTAATGCCTCAGGTTTTCCAACTCCTTCAAATGGATTTTCAGCTAATTCCTCTAATATCTTTGCAATCTTTTTTATACTGGATTGATTACCTGATTTTAAATGCTTAGAAATATGTATTTGAGCTTCTGCCGTTACTTCAATCCTAAACTTCCCCATATATCTTTTGGATCGAGTGTTATACTCTTAGATTTTCCACTATTATAATCTGCCTCTATCTTTTTTATTTTTTCAACAAATTCAGAATTGTACGGACTTTCATCTTCCTCTATTTTGACACCTTTATTTGTAGCAGCTAACAACTTTGCAAGTTCAAGCAATGTTTTGCCCGCTTTTGTTCGCTCGTTTATGGTTATAGTTGTCATAATCTTAAATTTTATCACTACAAAGATACAAAAATCATGCTGCTTTCTTACGATGCAAATCGGAACTAAAATATGGTTAAATTTATACGTATTAAAATGAGAATTTGTAAAAAGTAAATTTCGCGCAAAGAGTCGCAAAGCGCAAAGTTTTTTTCTCACGCAGATTTAGCAGATCGAGCAGATTTTTTTAATCTTTTAAATCCTTTAATCTGTGGCATTAAACTTTGCGACTTAGCGCCTTTGCGAGATTATTAAAAAACTTTGTAAAAGACCGCTGTAATTAAACATTTTTATAAATCTTACAAATCATTCTCAAAATTATACAACTCGAAGCAATCATTACTTCGGAAATTTGCATTGTAATACTTTAAAAACAAAAACAATGACTCATCAATATATAATTTCAGGAATGTCGTGCGATGGCTGCCGTAAAAAAGTCGAAAAAACTTTGAATACGATTGAAGGAATTCAGGCAGAAGTAACTTTAAATCCTCCATTGGCAACTATAACAATGGAAAAACATGTTCCGACTGAAAAATTTCAGGAAGCCTTAACCGAAGCCGGAAAATATACTATTGAGATGACTTCTTCTAAAAAGACCGAAGAACCTGCTGTTAAATCATGTTGTTCAAGTCAGAAGAAAGACAGTCATGATGGTCATGAACATAAAAAAAAAGTTGTAACTCATAATCATAATACAACCGGAGTTTTTTATTGCCCGATGCATTGCGAAGGCGACAAAACATACAGTAAACCTGGGGATTGTCCAGTTTGCGGAATGGACTTAGTTCCCGAAGTTGCTATAAACGCTACACAATTTACCTGTCCGATGCATCCGGAAATCGTGTCGAACGAACCTGGCGACTGTCCAATTTGCGGCATGGATTTGGTTCCGATGCAAGCTTCTGAATCGGAAGAAAACAAAACCTATACTGACTTATTAAAGAAAATGAAGATTGCGATTCTGTTTACGCTTCCAATCTTTATTATTTCGATGTCAGAAATGATTCCGAATAATCCTCTATATACTATAATGTCTATTGAAAGTTGGAATTGGGTTCAGTTCTTATTTTCGATTCCGGTACTTTTTTATGCTGGCTGGATGTTTTTTGTTCGTGCCTATAAATCAATTATCACCTGGAATCTGAATATGTTTACGCTAATTGGCATTGGAACCGGAGTTGCTTTCTTATTTAGTATTGCGGGAATGTTTTTTCCTAATATTTTCCCCTCTGAATTCAAATCACATCACGGAACCATTCATCTTTATTTTGAAGCTGCAACGGTTATCATAACATTGGTTTTATTAGGACAATTATTAGAAGCCAAAGCGCACGGACAAACCAACGGAGCCATAAAAGCATTATTGAAATTGGCTCCAACCGAAGCAACTTTGGTAGAAAACGGAAATGATAAAGTAATCTCTATTCACAATATTAAAAAGGGAGATTTATTACGTGTAAAACCAGGAGAAAAAATTCCGGTTGACGGGAAAATCACCACTGGAGAAAGCAGTATAGATGAAGCCATGATAACGGGAGAACCAATTCCGGTTGATAAAAAAACAGGCGATAACGTAATTGCAGGAACTATAAACGGAACAAAATCGTTTGTGATGATTGCCGAAAAAGTAGGTTCAGAAACCTTGCTTTCGCAAATTATTCAAATGGTAAATGATGCAAGCCGTTCAAGAGCTCCAATCCAGAAATTAGCGGACCGAGTAGCAAAATATTTTGTGCCAACGGTTGTTATTATCTCAATAATCACCTTTTTTGTCTGGGCAAAATTTGGTCCGGAACCCGCTTACATTTACGGATTAATTAATGCCATTGCGGTATTGATTATTGCTTGTCCTTGTGCTTTAGGATTAGCAACTCCAATGTCGGTTATGGTTGGTGTGGGTAAAGGAGCGCAATTCGGAATACTAATAAAAAACGCCGAAGCGCTGGAAAACATGAGTAAAATCGATGTTTTAATCACTGATAAAACCGGAACTATTACCGAAGGAAAACCATCTGTAGAAAAAATCTATTCGGTTAATAATAACGAAGATATTTTATTGCAAAACATCGCTTCACTTAATCAACATAGCGAACATCCTTTGGCGCAAGCCGTAGTTAATTTCGCTAAAGCTAAAAATCAAACGTTACTTGAAGTTCCTGACTTTGAAGCCATCGCCGGAAAAGGAGTTATAGGAACTGTAAACCACTCAAAAGTGGCATTAGGAAATAAAAAACTAATGATTCAGATTGGTGCTTCGATTTCTGAGGATATTGAAAACAAGATTGTTGCCGAACAAAATCTAGGTAAAACGGTTTCTTATATCTCAGTCGATAAATTTATTTTAGGTTATGTTGCGATTACAGATGCAATAAAAGAAAACAGTGCAAAAGCCATAAAGGAGTTAATCGATCAGGGAGTTGAAGTAATTATGATGACAGGCGATAATGGCAATACTGCCAAAGCGGTTGCAGATCATTTGCATCTAAGTTCGTTTAAAGCAGATTGTTTGCCAGAAGATAAACTAAAAGAAATTCAGCGTTTGCAAGCCGAAGGTAAAATCGTAGCGATGGCGGGTGATGGAATCAACGACGCCCCTGCTTTAGCACAAGCGAATATAGGAATCGCAATGGGAACCGGAACTGATGTTGCCATCGAAAGTGCTAAAATTACGCTTGTAAAAGGCGACTTAAACGGAATCGTAAAAGCTAAAAAACTAAGTTTTTCGGTTATGAAAAATATCAAACAGAATCTATTTTTTGCTTTTATATACAATATATTAGGCGTTCCAATTGCAGCAGGGATTTTATATCCGGTATTCGGGATTTTGCTTTCGCCGATGTTGGCGGCGCTGGCGATGAGTTTAAGTTCGGTTTCGGTAATTGTAAATGCTTTGCGATTGAGAAATCTAAACCTTTAAAAAATCATTATGAGACTATATACTATTCTTATTTCCTTTTTGATTGTCTTTACTGCAAAGGCTCAAAAAGTAGTTCGTTATGATTTACACGTTCGCGATACTATTGTCAATTTTTCCGGAAAAGAAAAACGCGCAATCAGCGTTAACGGACAAATTCCGATGCCAACATTGACTTTTACGGAAGGGGATATTGCGGAAATTTATGTGCATAATGATTTAAAAAACGAGGATACGGCACTGCATTGGCACGGATTATTTTTACCCAATAAAGAAGACGGAGTTCCTTATTTGACTCAAATGCCAATAAAACCCGGAACAACGCACAAATATACTTTCCCGATTATTCAGAATGGTACTTATTGGTATCACAGCCATTCGGGCTTGCAGGAACAAATTGGTTTGTACGGACTTTTCATTATCAACAAAAAGAAAGACGATACGACTTTTAGAAAAGGAATTGACGATTTACCGACGATTCCAGTCATTTTAAGCGAATGGACAGATCTAAAACCGGAGAATGTTCAGCGAATGCTGCACAATGCCAACGATTGGTTTGCCATAAAAAAAGGAACAACGCAAAGTTATGCCGAGGCCATTAAACATGGTCAATTTTCGACAAAAGTCACCAACGAATGGAAACGTATGAATGCTATGGACGTAAGTGATGTTTATTATGAAAAATTCTTGATTAATGGGAAAAACGAAGATCAGCTTTCGCAATTTAAAGCTGGTGATAAAGTCCGATTGCGAATTGCAAACGGAGGTGCTTCAAGTTATTTCTGGCTAAATTATGGCGGCGGAAAAATTATGGTTGTTGCCAGCGACGGTAACGATGTTGAACCTGTAGAAGTCGACCGATTGATTATTGCTGTTTCTGAAACGTATGATATTGTAGTTACGATTCCAGAAGATCATAAATCCTTCGCTTTTTTGGCTACAGCCGAGGACAGAACCGGATCAGCTTCTTTGTTTTTAGGCGAAGGAACTAAGCAACCCGTTTCTCATCTTCCAAAATTGAAATATTTTGAAGGTATGAAAATGATGAATGATATGATGAAGATGAACGGCGAAATGAATGATATGGGTATGAAAATGTCTCTTAACAAAATGGACATGAATGCTGTGATGTATCCTGAAATTTCAGGAGAAGATGAATCTGTAAAAGCCGAAGATCATTCTAATCATAACATGGATGGCATGAAAATGGACGATATGAAAATGTCAAGCGATACTACAGAAGTTGCCCAAATAACAACTCTGAATTATGGTATGCTAAAATCGCCAACAAAAACAACGTTACCAAAAGACGCTCCTGTAAAAGAATTACGTTTTGAATTGTCCGGAAACATGAACCGTTATGTTTGGAGTTTAGACAATAAAGTGATTTCTGAAACGGATAAAATCTTAATCAAAAAAGGGGAAAACGTCAGGATTGTTTTGTACAACGGATCGATGATGCGTCACCCAATGCATTTACACGGGCATGACTTCAGAATCATAAATGAACATGGCGAGTATTCTCCGCTAAAAAATGTAATTGATATTATGCCAATGGAAACCGATACAATCGAATTTCAGGCAAATGCTGATGGTGACTGGTTTTTTCATTGTCATATTTTATATCACATGATGGCTGGAATGGGACGTATTTTTAGTTATGAAAATTCAGCACCGAATCCGTTGATTCATGATCCTAAAATGGCGTATAAAATGCTAAAAATGGACGATCGTATGTTTCATTTTATGGTTGAAAATGATTTTGCCACAAACGGAAACGATGGTGAAGCAATGTTAGGTAACACCCGTTGGAGCATTGGAACTGAATGGAGATTGGGTTATAACAATGAACACGGTTATGAAACCGAAACGCATATTGGCCGTTATATTGGCAAAATGCAATGGTTTATGCCTTTTATAGGTTTTGACTGGCGTTACAGAAAAATGGGAATGGACGAACAGGAACAAAATATGTTTGGACAAAAGAATACGAAAGACAATCGTTCGGTTTTTAGTGCCGGTATGGAATATACGCTGCCAATGCTTGTAAAAGCACAAGTTGAGGTTTATACCGATGGTAATGTGAGAGTACAATTTGAAAGAAAAGATATTCCGCTTTCCAGACGTTTGCGAATGAATTTAATGTGGAATACCGATAAAGAATATATGGCTGGTCTAAAATATATCGTAGCCAGAAACTTTGGGATCACGACACATTATGATAGTGATATGGGAGTTGGTTTTGGAGTGAATTTGAATTATTAAAAAGTTTTTAAACCATGTAAGTAATTTAAGTTCATATCAAAAGTGTGTCTAAAAAAAACGGATTTTAGCAGGGAATAAATTATATATTAGCTAAAAAAAGTTTAATTCATCCTTTAAAAGAACAATTAAAACTTTTTAATGAGCTTAATTATGGAAAATCAATATTGTTATATAGAATTCGATTTTACAAATGAAACAAATTTTGAAGATCTAAAAGATACATTCAAAATTATAAAAGATTCTAAAAATAATTCTATTGAAAGAGATGATAAATTTTGGATTGAAACATTCCCTAAATGTAGTTTAGAAAAGTTCATTTTCTCTAAATCTGATTTAAAACCAAATTTTGAAACAGCTAAAGAAACTAATCTAAGTTGGCATTTCTATTCACTTATTGAGTTATTATCTATAAATTATGAAATAGAATATATCGATTTAAAAAAGACCACCAATAATCGAGGTACACTTATATATGATGCATATTCTTATCCATATGGAGGAATAACCGGACTTATTGTATTTCTAGAATCTTTTAATTGTAATCCGAAATTATACGATGATGGAACTGGAATTTATAATTATGCTTATGAGAAAGTGACTAAAACTAAGAAATCAAGATGGAATTTTCTTTTCTTAAAAAACCTTTTTAGAACAGCTATATTATTATTGTTTATCACTTTGATTACTAGCTGCAATAAAAAAGAGAAAGATTTACAATTTGAAAAAGATGTAATGTATGAGGTTTATCCAGCTCTTATTGATTCTATTTGGGTAAATGCTGTGCTAACTTATGTTCCGCCTGCACCGCCAGGAATAGATCCGTCCGAATATAAATTGAATCGGCGAAATGAATCAAACAAGCGATTTAATAAAGAACTAGCAGAATTTAAACAAAAGAAATTTCCTGTTGATCTTATTTTTTTTGATAAAGTGGTTGTAAGAGACAATTCTAAAGAACTTCAGGAGCATTTTAAAGATGCTGTAATATCAAAAAACAATAATACAGATACACTCGAATATAAACTAAACAGAAAAAAATTAGATGCCTATACTGCCTTTCACCTTAAATATGTTCCTAGAATACCTCGCGGAAACGACAGAAGATTTTATAATGAATGTTGCTATTCTATACGAGGTATAATAATCCTGAGCAGAATTCAATTTGATGATAAAAAAAAATATGGTGTACTTACTGTAGGAATTGAATGTGGTGATATGTGCGGATACGGCTATCTAATCTATATTAAAAAAGTAAAAGATAAATGGGTTATTGATAAAATAGAAGATGGCTGGATTGTGTAATATAGGTCATTTATAAATCATTAACTTATTGTTGACAATTTCCAACACTAAATCGTATTATATTTGAAACACGATCGTCAATCAAAAAATGAAGAATACCTAACAATTAAATTATAACAAAAATGAAAAAATTATTTGCCGTTTTAGCAATCGCATTATTTACAATTGGTGTACAAGCACAAGACACAAAACCAGCTCCTAAAAAAGAACCTGCCAAAAAGGAATCTTGCTGCAAAAAAACAGCTGACAAAAAAGACAAAAAATGTTGCGCTAAAAAATAATCTCAACATTTATTAAATGTAAAAGGTCTCAAATATTTGAGACCTTTTTTTATATTTTTTCGCCACGAATTCCACGAATTAGCACGAATTATTTTTTATTTACAAACTGCATTAAGCATTTCTAATTAGTGAAAATTCGTGGAATTCGTGGCAAAAAACCTTTTAAAAACTATTTCAATCTTACACTCCACTCAAAATCCATTTCAGAAACCTGAACACCTTCTTCATTTGTTCCAATAGATTTCATCCAGAAGGTTTGCCCCTCACCTGTTGCGATTGTTCTTTGAATAGCTTCGGCAATTAAATGTCCGTCGTTACAAACAAATGTTATTCTTCCGGTTGCTTTTTTTGTGAAGTTACCTTTATTATTAGCAACCAGCATTGAGATCTTTTTTCCGCTTTGCTGAATTTGAGAAATCACTAAAGCTCCTGTTGTTAATTCGGCAGCCATTGCCTGAACTGCAAAGTACATCGAATTAAAAGGATTCTGATTAATCCATCTGTGTTTTACGCTTACCACGCATCTATCTTCGTCGATTGCCTTTACACGTACACCACAAATGTATGCCGATGGTATTTTGAATAATACAAATTTGTTGAGTTTAGAAACTGATATTGCCATGATATTTATTTTTTTATGTAAAAATACAAAAAAACTATGCGCGCACAATAAATTACAATTACTTTCCTAAACATCCAATAAAATCAAAGCTTAACGATGATTTTCAGTTCATTATAGTTTACTTTTAAATTTCAAACTTGTTAAAATTTTGTTAATAATTAGTACTATGCAAAACAAGATACTGTCTTTTAGCCATATATTTGCATAAGAAAATACTATATACTTTTAATCATGGAAACAACAACACCACTCATCATGGAAACAACATCAGAAAAGAACACTGCAACGTTCACACATTTAAGTACTTTAAGTCAATATATCATTCCGTTTGGGAATTATATTTTCCCAATATTGATCTGGACGAGTTACAAAGACAAATCAGAATTTGTAAATCACCACGGAAAACAAACGCTGAATTTTCAGTTAAGCATATTGCTTTACTCTTTGATTTTGGCTTTGATCGCAATTCCGATTTTTATTGCTGTTATTTTTCAAAATCTTCCAATGGAAGCTGTTTTTAACAACGACGATTTCTATATCAGAAATATTAATTTTCAAGGAAATATTGGATTATTAAGTATTGGAGCGACAGCGGTAGTGCTTTTTGGAGTAATGAAATTTGTTGAATTCTTTTTAGTGATTTATGCTTCGATAAAAGCTTCAAACGGAGAATTGTATAAATATCCGCTTACGATTCCTTTTATAAAGTAATCAATATTATGAAGCACTTCGACTTCGCTCAGTGTGACATAAAAAATTAAAAGTTATAGATAAAGAGGAGTTCTAGCCCTGATAGTAGTGGAAATCCTTTTGTGCCGGTGTTCGGCATAAAAGATTGAAACGGATAGCAGGAAATAGCTTCAAAAAAAACAATCATCAATCAATCATCATCAATCAAAAAACGAATTGTTCAATCTAAAAAAAACAAAATGAAATTATGAACATTGAAAACACAAAAGCACAGATGCGCAAAGGTGTTCTTGAGTTTTGCATCTTATCTGTATTGAAAGAAAAAGACGCTTACACATCAGAAATATTAGACACTTTGAAAAACGCAAAATTACTAGTTGTTGAGGGAACAGTTTACCCGCTTTTGACTAGGCTGAAAAACGACGGTTTGCTAAATTATCGTTGGGAAGAATCGACCTCTGGGCCACCACGAAAATATTATGGATTAACCGAAATAGGACAAACATTTTTAAACGAACTTAGCGGAACCTGGACAGAATTGTCTGACGCCGTAAATCTAATCACCAATCAAAATCAATAAGTCATGAACAAAACAGTAAATATTAACTTAGGCGGTATGGTTTTTCACATCGATGAAGACGCATATTTAAAATTGACACGCTATTTTGACGCTATAAAACGATCACTAAACAACTCATCTGGTCAGGATGAAATTATTAAAGATATCGAAATGCGTGTTTCTGAATTATTAACAGAGAAACAAAAAAGCGACAAACATGTTGTGGGATTGAAAGATGTTGATGAAGTGATTGTAGTGATGGGGCAACCTGAAGATTATATTCTTGAAGACGAAGAAAGATCTAATCAGTCTTTTAATAATGCAACCAGAAAACATAAAAAATTATACCGCGATAAAGAAAAAGGTATGATTGGTGGTGTTGCAACAGGTTTAGGTCATTATTTTGGAATTGACCCTGTTTGGATAAAAATCAATTTCTTAATATTTGTTTTTGCAGGTTTTGGAACTGGTATTTTAGCATATTTTGTTCTTTGGATTGTAACTCCGGAAGCGATTACAACTTCTGAGAAACTTGAAATGACCGGAGAACCGGTTACGATTTCGAACATTGAGAAAAAAGTTCGTGAAGAAATTGAATCATTATCTAATAAATTTAAAAATGCAGATTATGATGCAATGGGAAACCAGGTAAAGTCGGGAGCTGAGAGAATAAGTAGCTCGTTTGGAGACTTTGTAATGACGGTTTTTAAAATCTTTGCAAAATTTTTAGGAGTAATCTTAATCATATCAGGGATTAGTGTTTTGATCGGATTATTGATTGGAGTTTTTACTTTGGGAACTAATATCTTTATTGATTTTCCTTGGCAAAACTTTATCGAAGCCGGAAACTTTACAGATTATCCTATTTGGTCATTTGGTTTATTGATGTTCTTTGCTGTTGGAATTCCGTTTTTCTTTTTGACCCTTTTAGGTTTCAAATTGTTATCTCCAAACTTAAAATCAATTGGAAACATAACAAAATATACTTTGTTGGCAATCTGGATTATTGCTATTGCAATTGCAATTAGTGTTGGAATCAAACAAGCGACTGAGCTTTCTTATGACAACAAAACAATTGAGAAAAAAGATATTAGCGCTCGTGCAACAGATACGCTTTATGTAAAATTCAGATACAATGATTATTACGCTAAAAGCCTGAATCAACACAGTGATTTTGAATTTGTTCAGGATTCTGCCAACAATCAATTGATTTATTCTACTGATGTTCGTTTACATGTTTTACACACTGATAATGCTACTGCTTACTTGCAAATAGAGAAAAGCGCGAGAGGAAATTCATTTGTAAATGCGAGACAAAGAGCCGAAAAAATCAATTACAAATATGAGATTACAGGGAATCATTTGGTTCTTGATAATTACTTTTTGACAGATGTAAAAAACAAATTTAGAGGACAGGAAGTTGATGTATATTTGTACTTGCCAGAAGGACAATTGTTTAAACCAGATTCTTCTGTTCAGGATTATGATGATTCTGATGATGATTTTTTCAACTTACACTTTAGTGGAAACTATAACTACAAAGTTGAAGGATCAAAAATTAAATGCCTGAATTGTCCTGCAGATGAAAATGACCATGATGATATGGACTATAACAGCGAAGACAATACAATGGACAACGATACTGTAAAAGAAGTATCGATTAAAATAAATGGAAAAGAAGTCCTTAACGGAAAAAAAACATCAGGAAAATTAACCACTGATAAAAACGGAGTTATAATCAAAATTAACTAAGCCATGATAAAAATAATCATTCATATTACGAAATTAATTGTTATCACGATTACTGCATTATTATTTGCCTCTTGTAATTTTAACATGAATACGATTGAAGGCAGCGGAAAGGTAACAACCGAAAAAAGAATTGTTCAGGGAGATTTTAAAAATATCAGAGTGAGCAATGCGATCGATTTAGTTATTGTACAATCTGACTCGACTGAAATTATAGTAGAAGCGGATGACAATTTGCAAAAAGAAATTGAAACAAAGGTTGAAAATGGAACTTTGGTAATTAGATGTAAATTCAATTCTTTCCGCAATATATCACAAAAAAGGGTAACGGTTAAAATGCCTGTTATCAATAAAATAGACGCTTCGAGCGCTGCATCTGTATCGAGTAAAAATGTTATTCAGGGACAAGATATTGAATTAGAAACATCAAGTGCCGCAACGATGGATGTAAATGTAGAATCAGATAATATTTCCTGCATTACAAGCAGCGGAAGTTCTATTACGATTCAAGGAAAAGCATTGAAAACTGTAGCAAAAGCGTCAAGCGGTTCTAGTGTTAATGCCGGAAAATTAATGGCAAACGCAATTGAAGCAGATGTTTCAAGCGGAGGAAATATGGAAGTTCACCCAATTGTGAGTTTGAAAGCCGGTGCATCAAGTGGCGGAAGCATTAATTACAACAATGCTCCTAAAACAATCGAAAAAACTTCTAGTTCAGGAGGAAGCATCAGTCAGGGCTAAACTTTATTTATGTGTTAAATATAAAAGAAATCATTCATTAACAGTGGATGATTTTTTTATATTTGTCAAAATCAAATCTAGAATTAATGAAAAAACAAGCAGCTCTACTTCTACTATTACTGGTTACAACATTAACTTTCGCTCAAAAAAGAGAAAAAATAAAAGGCTCTAAAATTGTTACTACTTCAATGAAAGAAGTAGGAGAATTTGATGGTATTGAAGCCGATGACAATCTGGAAGTTTATTTGGAAAAAGGAGAGAAAAACGAAATTAAAATTGAAGCCGATGACAATCTACACGATATCATTGGAATGGATTTAAGAGATAAAACACTTCGCTTATATACTTCAAAAGAAAGTACCATCTTTAAAAAACTTAGCATACGTATTACATACACGAGTTCATTAAAGAACGTAATTGCTAAAAATGATGCTGTCATTTATGCTATTCAGGAAGTTCAACTGGATGATATCACGTTTAATAGTTTTGATTTTTCTAAATTATTCCTAAATATAAATTCAAAAAAATTCACTTTAATTGCTGATGATAAATCAAAAACGGAATTGAATTTAAAATCTGAAGATGCAAGTTTACAATTGAGCAAATATGCTGTTGTTAAATCATTAGTATCAGCAATAAAATTCAAATGTGATTTGTATCAAAAATCTAATGCTACTATTGAGGGAATTGCCGAAAAAGCGACAATACGTTTAGATAACAATTCAATATTTACAGGAACAAAATTCACCTTAAAAGATGCAAATGTTACTGCCGAAAGTTACTCTGTTGGAAGTATTTTGGCTGAAACTACAATTTCGTTAGCGGTTGGAGATAAAGCGGAACTTTCTCTTTTTGGAAATCCGGCAATTCAATTAACCCGTTTCTCTGAAGAAGCAAAATTATTTAAGAAGATAAAGTAGTTTTCAGTTTTCAGTCGCAGTTTTCAGTCGCAGTTTTCTGCTGAAATGTGAATATAAAAAAAGTCCCAATCATAATGATTGGGACTTTTTTTATATAAAACTTCTCAAGATTATCAGTACTGAAAACTGCGACTGAAAACTGAAAACTGCGACTAAAAAATCACTCCTTAGATGCCAAATATCTCTCAGCATCAAGTGCAGCCATACATCCTGTTCCGGCAGCCGTAATTGCCTGACGGTATACATGATCTGCAGCGTCACCAGCTACAAAAACACCTGCTACATTTGTATTAGAAGTTCCCGGAGTATTGATGATGTAACCTGTTTCATCAAGTGTGATGTAATCTTTAAAGATATCTGTGTTTGGTTTGTGACCAATTGCAACGAAAAATCCTGTTGCAGGAATCTCAAAAACTTCACCTGTAGTTTTGTTCATTGCTTTAATTGCGTGAACAACATTTTGATCTCCCAAAACTTCAATTGTATCGTGGTTCATTAAAATCTCGATATTCTCAGTTTTACGAACGCGATCTTCCATAATTTTAGAAGCTCTGAATTTTTCGCTTCTTACCAACATCGTTACTTTTTTACAAAGCTTAGATAAGTAATGTGCTTCTTCGCAAGCTGAATCTCCTGCTCCTACAATTACAACTTCTTGATTACGGTAGAAAAATCCGTCGCAAACAGCACAAGCAGAAACTCCGCCACCCATTTGCAAATAATGTTGTTCTGATGGTAATCCTAAATATTTTGCTGTTGCTCCTGTAGAAATAATAACAGTTTCGCAGTGCAATTCGATTGTATCGTTAATCCAAACTTTATGAATATCTCCTGAAAAATCAACTTTAGTAGCCCAACCATCACGAATATCAGCACCAAAACGTTTTGCTTGTTCTTGTAACTGAATCATCATTTCCGGTCCTGTAACACCATCAACATAACCAGGGAAATTTTCCACCTCATTTGTTGTAGTCAATTGACCTCCAGGCTGCATTCCTTGATATAATATAGGGTTCATATTTGCTCTGGCAGCATAAATAGCAGCAGTATAACCTGCAGGACCAGAACCTATAATTAGGCATTTAATTTTTTCGATTGTATCTGACATAATAATGATTATATTAATAATTGATGGTGCAAAAGTAAGTTTTTATTGTTGGAAAAAAGAACTCAATTAATCAGTTTTTACTATTCTAAAATAGAGAATAATGAACAGAGTACATTAATTAAGCAGGAACTTTAAATTCTATTCACTTTTGCTAACGCGTAGCATATTTATGCATCGTATTTTATTAGAATCTGTCATACAGCAATATAAATTAATATTAACCTTTCCTCTTATTTACTTGTAATATCTTCCATTGCTATTTCTTGTACTTGCTTTAGGAAACTATCTTTTCTGGCTCTATCAGCATCAAAGAAGGTTGATAAATGATTATGAGTAACAGGAGAAAACCCCGAAAACTCCAGTACTCCTGTTTTCAGTTGCTTAAGCCCCGATTTAGAAAAGTTTTTTTCATATTCGGCTTCTGGAGTGTCAGCAGTATAAATGATTCTTGCCGAACGCCCCGCGAATAGCTTTTCCATTCCATTATCAGTAAATTTATAAGCAATTCCAGAAAGAAATGTTCTGTCTATAAATCCCTTCAATAATGCCGGTAAACCATACCACCACAAAGGATGTATCCAAACCGTATGTGTACTTTTCCTTAATAATTCAACGGATTTAACCAAATCCGGCTCTAACTCTTGCGGTATTCTGAAACCATTTTTTAAATTTAGATCAAAATTCAAATCTCTTAGAGGAAGATAGTTCACTTCTATTCCCGCATTTTTCATTGTTTGAATGTAGGTTTGGGCAATTTCTTCATTAAAGCTAATTTTATCAGGATGCCCGTTAATTACTAATACATTTTGTGTGTCCATATTTTTTTTTAATTTTACATTTTAGGTCAAATGACCGAACAAAATTAGGTCATTTGACCTAAATATGCAAATATCAAACACATTATCTGAAATGAACAAGCTAAATACCAAGGAAACTATTGTAAAAGAGACTATTAATTTACTTAAGGAAGAAGGCAGTAGTGGCATAACAATGCGCAAAATAGCTGCGAGATGCAGCATTACGTTGAGTAATCTTCAGTATCATTATCCTGATAAATCGATATTATTGCAAACAGTTGCCCAATATTTCTGCAAGAAATGTGAAGAAAATATTGAAGAAGAATTGAAAGCACTAACTCCAAAAAATAAAACCGAAGAAAAACAATTTATCAAAAAATTACTGGAAATATTATTGAAATACGATGATACAAGTTTAGAAAGTTTTGTATTCAGAGAAATTTGGGCACTCTCCATGAGGGATGAACAACTTAAGTCATCACTACAAAAGTACTATGAAGATTACAATAATAAGCTCATCAATATAGTCGCAGTAATTAAGAACTCTCCAGAAGAAATTGTTAGTCTTTTGACGCCTTATGCTGAAGGTTATTCTATAATTGGAAAGAGTATTCCTCTTACCAAAAACAAAACAATTGAAATGTTGGAAAAAATCATCCAGAATTTTGAATAAAAATATCGAACGCAGATAGCGTTTAAGATTGACTCAGATTTTCTTGATAAACATACTATAGATATATTGGCCTCCCTTGGGGTGTAAGGTCGTTTTGAAATATTTTTTTTTTAATTCTTAAATTGTTTTGGATAAGCAAAAAATAGTTCTATATTTGCACCCGCTTACGGGGTGTAGCGTAGCCCGGTTATCGCGCCTGCTTTGGGAGCAGGAGGCCGCAGGTTCGAATCCTGCCACCCCGACTAAAGAGCCTTTCAAAGGCAGTCAAAACCCCTTAAATCGTATGATTTAAGGGGTTTTTCTTTTTATTCAACTCCAAAATATTCAAGTTATATCAAAGAAAATGGGACCTATTCGGCTACCCTTTTTCTTTTTTTACCTTTAGGTCCCAAAATTCATTTTAATATTTTAAAAATCAGTCAGTTGTACTAAAATCTTAACATTTGGTGCTTCTCAAATTATGCAGTTTTTCAAAAGAAAATCCAGCTTTCTTGAGACCCATTTTGATGTGCAATTGATCTGAAACATTAAATTTTTGAGATATGAAAACAGCAGGAATTACATTCGGGGTCCTCTTTTACCTAAAGACCCAAAAAACCACGATCCAAGGTTCGGCTCCTATCTGTGCCCGAGTAACGGTAAATGGAAAACGGACTGAGATTTCAGTCAAGCGTTCCGTTAAGGCAGCTGAATGGGATGAAAGAAAAGGCATGGCTAAGGGAAACCGCAAAGAAATTACTGAACTCAACATTTTTCTTAACCAGTTCAAGGCAAAAATCATAAATACCTATCAGCAGATGCTACTGAATGATGCTGCTATAGACGGCCCTGCGATACGCGACCGTGTAATGGGCACGGACAACACAACTCCAACTCTAATGGCTCTGATGGAATATCATAATGAACAGCAGAGACATAAACTTGCTCAGGGAACCATGAAGAATTACCATACCACGCAACGGTATTTAAAAATATTCCTGAGGGAGAAACTCTACAGAAATGATATTGCCCTTTCGCAGCTTAAGTACAAATTTATTCTGGATTTTGAACGCTATCTATTTAATTATGTTCCCAAGGATCACCAGAAGCCACTTAATAACAACGGCATCATGAAGCATATCGAAAGGCTGCGAAAAATGATAAATATGGCTGTCAAGCTGGATTGGCTTGCTAAAGATCCTTTTGCCAGCTTCAAAAAACATTTTGACAAAGTGGAACGGCATTCATTGAACGGTAAAGAGCTTACAGCATTGACAAACAAAGAGTTTCCTATTGAACGTCTTAGACATGTTAGGGATATGTTTCTGTTCAGCTGTTATACGGGTCTTTCGTATATTGAGCTCGCTGAACTAACTCCAAACAAGATTGTTACAGGCATAGACGGTGGTCTATGGATATCTACAAGCAGGGCAAAGACAGACACAGGGGTACGCGTGCCTCTACTGCCTCAGGCGACGGATTTAATGGAAATATACCGTGATGATCCAAGGGCTCTCAATAACGGAACAGTATTCCCCGTAATTTCAAACCAGCGAATGAACGGATACCTTAAAGAGATCGCTGACATTAGTGGTATAACTAAAACACTAACCTTTCATATCGCTCGCCATACTTTTGCAACGACCGTTACTCTGAGTAACGGCGTACCAATTGAGAGTGTATCCAAAATGTTGGGACATACAAGCATTCGCACCACTCAAATCTATGCTAAGGTGGTTGAACAAAAACTCAGCGAGGATATGCACAAACTTGAACAGCGGATGTTTACTCATTTATTAGACGATTGAAAGCATGGATATTTTGACAAAGGCAGTCTAAAATTAATGACTGCCTTTTTTATTGGTTTAATCTAATTTGATTTGGTCATGATTTTTTTTAGCAGAAAAAAAGAGCAAATGCCTGCCAAACAGAACACATTTGTGCTTTCTAATGCTACTATACTTTTATTTTGTTTCGATCTGAAGCCAATACTATTATGGTGATGACATAATAATGTAAAACTGAGTATTATGAATGTAGATCTTATTACAAGAGATGACCTTGAAAAGTTTAAAAAAGAATTACTGGAAGAAATCAAGCGATATCAACAATACCCTCGCAAGAAAGGCGAAGAAACCCGCGTATGGCTTAAAAGTTATGAGGTGCGTAAACTTCTAAATATTTCGGCTGGAACGCTTCAGAATCTTAGAGTAAACGGCACTCTTCCCTACAATAAAATTGGCGGGCTTATGTATTACCGCTATGACGATATCCAAAAACTGATGGACGGTGTAAGCAATACTAAGTAAATTGAGATTCTGATTTACATTCTTCCAATAATTTTACAAAATTTTTTCTTGTGAATCTTTCGAGCCACTTAATAAAAGCATTCAATACTCATAATTTTAGTTTAAAAATTATAAACTATTACTGCTAACCGAAACAGGCTTTCAATTATATCTTGTCCCTCCGATTCTGATACTGTTTCAAAACCTTTACAGCTTCTTAATTCTTCAATAGTTAATTTTTCAGCTTTTTGTTTCTGATCGCAAAAATTGCTTTCTTTTTGTTCGAGTCTTATATCCCGACTTTTAGCCTGTGGCTTTACCAAATTTCTACCTGCCATGATTCTTCTTTTAATAATTTATTTATTTGCTATCTTTCACCTCCTGCCATAAAAGGCAAAGACCATTTTCACGATCTTTACTACTTACACATCATTACTTATTTTAATGAATATAAAAATGCATGCTTAAAGTCATTTCAATAATAGTTTCGCTTGTAATCTTTATCTTTTAGCATCGCAATCTTCAAAACAAAAAATGCAGACTGACACTTTATGATGGTATAAATTAAAGCTGTGGCAGTTATAGCCATTCGTTTGATAAACAGCAATTAATAAAATCTTACGAATGTATCTTATCAATTCTTTATATAGGGTACACTAAAAAATCATGTTTCATACATTGTACATGAATCGACACTAGTATAAATTTACTATTCTTAAAATTTCGCTGTCATATCAAGACTCTTTTTTCATATGCTTTTCTTCAAATTCCTCTGTGAGCTGTATTATCTTTTTGGATATAACAGCTAATTCAATTGTCTGCTTTTCGAGTTTGTACAGATATGCCGAAGCTTTCTTTTCGGAAAATTTTTGATATAAAATCTTCACAACTTGATTGTAATTAACCCCAACAGCCCGAAACTGGCTGTAAAAGGAAGTCAGTCGCATATAGTAATCCATTGTAGCTTTATCGATCTTAACTGTTTTGATCCCTTTTTGAAAAACACACGCTGTAATAAAGTGAGCCATTACATGCATTCCTGATGTTTCAAAAAGAGTCAGGAAACGTGCATTTTCTTCTGCAGTAAGACTGATGGAATAGCGATGGACGGCGGGATCTATTTTGGAAGGCCTGCCTCCTTTATGCGGGTTCTTTTTTTCTTCATTTTCCATGATTTCAATTAATAGTATTACTTAAAACCAATATAATTTATACTCAGCAGTTACAATCCAATGTGGAAGTTTTTGGAAGTACTTGGAAGAAATTGTCTTATGTGTTCCTAACCTAGTCTTAGACCTTTAGAATTTGACATTCGCTGTCAAACAAAGCCATCAGAGGCCACTTCAAAAGGGCAGGGCCTTTTCAGAATTAATTTTTCTGAAAATATAAATTATGCTCTGCAAAGAAACTGTTACTTCGGAGATGTGGGAACTTCTCCAAAGGCTTATGAAAGATGAAAATTTGAAAGACCACATATTAGTTGGTGGTACGGCGCTGGTCTTAAGATTAGTACACCGCTTATCGGTAGACATAGATCTTTTTACAACAAAAGATTTTGATCCGCAGGCGATGCTCAAATATTTACATGTCACTTACAACGCAAATAAAGAGATAAGCAGACTCTTCAATAACACAGTTCTTACCTTCATCGATAATATAAAAGTCGATATTGTTACACACAATTATCCTATTCTGAATTCTGTGGAAACAACGGAAGGAGTCCGCATGATTTCCAATGAAGATATTGGGGCAATGAAACTCCATGCAATCCATCAGAGCGGTACCAGATACAAGGATTTTGTCGACATGTACTTTATGCTTGAGCAAGAACCTCTAAAGTTTTATCTGCAAGCCTATCAGAGAAAATATGACAAAGATCCGTACTGGGCTTGCGGAGGCCTTAATACTTATGACAAGATTACCACATTTGAAGGTGTAGACATGCTCAAAGAAAAAGAGCAGAACTGGAAAAACATCAAAAACCGTCTGGAACTGGCAGTAAAAAATCCTTTATATAAATTTAAATCAGAAAGCCAGGATTTACCAATTAACCCCAATAAAAAGAGAGTTTTTTGCAGGTAATTCAGCAGAAATTGCTTATATTTGATACTAACCATTATATAAAAAACAATGAAGAAGTTAACTAAAAACATACCCAATCTTCATCCTAAATTCTTTTGGGATTTTAGATTCGACAGTATTGACTGGCATGGAGGATATAAAATGGTTATTGCGCGTATTGTTGAGCGTGGAGGTCAGGATCAAATTGACGAAATCGTGCGTTTTTATGGTCGTGAAAAAGTAATTAAGGCAGTTCGTGAAGAGATTTACTTTCTGCCCAACTATGCCATTGAAGATGCCCTTAAATTCTTTCCCGAACTCAAAAAGGAAGAAATGTACTGCTACCTCAACCGCAAGGACAAACCCTATCATTGGATTTAATTCTGCCTTTAATAAATTAAGCACTCCGACACATAATGCTAATCACTTCATTACAGTGTGAAGGGCATATCCATAAACATAATCTTCCAATTTTATGTTTACTATCCGCACTATGGCGTTTGCTTTTAAACGATTATCTAAATAATATATTACAAGCTTAAAACATTTGTTTTAGAAAGCTGTCTGCAATATCCGAATATCTGCTAAGATTGTAATTACAAAATTTCCAAATAGTCATTTAACTTTACAAGCGATCATTTATCTACCGATTGTATTTATATTTTTATCAAAAGAAATAATAAAAAGAAACCGAAGGTATGACGGGCTGTTCCAGTCTGGCAAAAAGACTTCGGCATAATGCCTTGCTCGTTCCTCACAAGACACCCTTCGGGACTTATTCCGATTCCTTTTGGCCTGACTGCATCCCGTCCTTTTAGATTGCTTTCTTTTTCTTTTTTTCCCTTTTTCTGTTTTCTTTTCGAAAAATATTTTTTTTCTTCTTGGTAATGCTGGACTGCTGGAGCACCTTATGACCTGCGCGTATTCCTGCAGGCTTGACTGTATGACTGCCTGCCGGCTTGCAGGCAGGAATGCACACCTGCCTACATGCACACCTGCCTACATAGTTATATGAAAACATGCATACTTCAATGCCGGAATGCCTGAATGCTTGAATGCCTGAAGACATGTCTGCCTGCATACATAAACAATAATACATAAGTTAGTTATCGGCATATCTTCAGCTTTATTTTAAAACCTTCGATGTTCTCAGGCTGTACAGTATAGTCCGTCATTGCTTGCATTTATAAAATAAATTTTAAAATATTACAACAAAAAAAGGGCTTCAAGCCCTTTCAATTAAAACATACTTAATAATGTGTTCACCAGAACACGGCAAGTTGTGTTCTGAGCTGCTTGAAATACTTTCCGCAGCTCAAAACCACTTGCCCCTGCAGGGAGCTAAAAAAAACTCCAAAGTCGTTTTTTAATGAATTGTGTGACCATTTAAAATGGTGTAAAATGGATCGTTTTTTACAAATTTTGGATCGTTTTTCGTAACAATCCTTCAAAGATATTGACTTAATTTAGCGCTATAAAATATTTACAATGTGATAATTAGTTATTCATAGATTACATAAATCAAGATATTTTGATAGGCGAAAATGATAAAAATGTCTGAAAATGATATAAGTTGGCGGGATTTTAGCAACTGGACTTCAAAAGGGTTGAACTAATTTAGCACTTACAAAACACTACAATCTGACTGTTAAACAACGCTTAAACCATCTAGGTTGTATACAAGTATCGTAATTAGTAATTATTATCTATTGAGAGGTTAAAAAGAGAGACACGAAAACAGGAGTGTTTTTTTTAAACACTATAATCAATATAATCTGACGGCTTTATATTTTGCTATTGTATATGCAGCCATAAGCGAAATATTAGATTTTGAAAATTTTGTTATTCAACTAAAGTCAAAGATGGCAGTTACTGTCCGTTTTTGGCATACGATTATCCCGAATTGACAAGAGTTAATTATTTATTTTATACAATTTTACATCACAAATTTTCAATTACATTACAATGAAATTTAACCTACGATATAAGTATATTTTTATAGAAGTAATCTCCTTCCTATATGTAGTGCTATTTGTATATGCGGCGGTAAGTAAATTGCTTGACTTTGAGAACTTCCGCGTACAATTGGGGCAGTCCCCTTTATTAAGTGCTTTTGCAGGGGTAATTGCATGGATTGTACCTGCGCTTGAATTATTTATCGCATTGCTCATCGTTTCAAAAAGATGGAAGATTATTGGTCTTTTTGGCGCTCTGGGTCTAATGATTATGTTTACCGCATACATTTTCATTATTTTAAATTACAGCTCCTTTGTCCCTTGTTCCTGTGGAGGAATTCTTGAAAAGTTAGGATGGACAGAACATCTTTTTTTTAATTTAGTTTTCATAATGCTGGCAGCAGCAGGTATCCTGCTATTGGCCGTAGGGGTGCCAAAAGTGCACCTAATTTCAAAGCCTGCTGCACTCGCCAGTGCCTTTTTGTTAACTGTTCTTTTTAGTATTGGTATTGTTGCCTTGCTATTTATGTTGTCAGAAGACATCATTCATCACCGAAATAATTTTGTTCGTCGTTTTCCCGGAAATGCTGTAAAAGTGAATGACATCGATCTAAAGTTTAGTTCCTATTATTTTGCCGGAGCTTCAAAAGACAAGATATACCTGGGCAGTCATACTGCGCCTTTACTTGTTACAATGTTAGATACAGCCTTACAGAACAAAAATGAATTTAAGATTCATCCCAATAGGACAGATTTTTTATTTCAGTCTGTCCAAATCCGAGTTTCACCTCCGAATTTTTATCTTATTGACGGATATGTTCCTGTTATTTTTAAAGGAAATATAAACAACTGGAAGGGCTTTGTAAAATGGAACGGGTCTACAACTTTTTCCCATTATCAGCTCATGGATTCGCTCACATTGGCATTCCGCTCCAACAGTAATATAAATGGGGAAAGTGTATTGGGGTCTCTTCATTTTGGCAGCAAACCAAAAACACGTTTCAATACAAGCCTGTTACAGAAACAGATTGATGGAATTTTTGACGTTGATGGAACCTTGCATTATGACCAAGACATTCAGAAGCTCGTATACATTTATCTCTACCGTAATGAGTTTATCGTAGCAGACAGTACGCTTAATTTAATCTATCGTGGCAAGACCATCGACACCATTAGTAAAGCTCAAATTAAAGTGACTACCGTGGCAAGCCAGCAGGAAATGAAATTTTCAGCACCTCCCGTAATTGTCAATAAAACAAGCGCCGTTTATAAAAATTTATTATTTGTCAATTCAGCACTGTTAGGAAAATATGAACCTACTGAAATGTGGAAGGATGCCAGTGTAATTGATATATACGATCTCAATACCAATTCCTATCAGGGCAGCTTTTACATCTACCATATTAAAAATGAAAAGCTAAAAAATTTCTTTATTCTCAATGATAATTTTTATGGATTTATAGGACCGTATTTGGTTCATTATAAATTAAGCAGGAAACTCACAAACTCGTATCAAAAATAAAACTGAAATCACTATATGAAAATATACAGCGCTGTGTCAGGGAAAAGATCGAAAACCTGCGAAAGAGTAGATCACTAACATTAAAATTATAAATCATGAAAACAAATTTTGCAAAACAGGTTTTACCTGTTGCAGTATTTGCTCTTGCGATAGCAAGCGCTTATACAACCCATGCCATGAATGTGCGTTCTAAAGCAGCAGCGCCAATTCGTGGGTACATCAAATTGAACGCTGAAGCAACCTCTTGTGAGGAGCATGATATGTGTTCAACAACAAATAATGGAACCATCTGTAGAGTTGGTTTGCTGCCAACTGGTGCGCAATTATTTGGTAAAAATTCGGCTAACGAATGTAAGGTTCCGGTTTACAAACCTTGATTCCATTGCTCGTAGAAATGGCAATGCAGTTCCTTATGGGAACTGCATTGTTTTTTTATGATTGGCTGTCTTCTTTTTTTAAAACCATTGTGGCTTTTTTTCTCCTTTTAAATAATAGTCAAACCACTGTTCAATCCTTTGGGTAAGATGCTGTTGCTGAATAGGATCTGAGAGCACATGACCTTCTCCTGGATAAAGCAACATCGTATTGGTTTTACCAAGGCGCCTTAAAGCCAGATAAAACTCAATACTCTGATAATAATGCACATGGTAGTCCTGTTCTCCAGCCCATGACAACAGAGGTGTGCTTACTTTGTCGGCATGATATATGGGAGAATTATGCAGGTATCCTGCATAATTTTCATACAGTGATTTACCTATTCTTAATTGACCGAATTCATAGTGCCAAAAATTAGGCTTTTGCATATCCGATATATACAGATAACCGCTTACATAATCTGTAATGGCTGCGCCTGCCACTGCGGCTTTAAACATGTTAGTCTGCGTGATTATGTAATCCGTTTCATACCCGCCATAAGAATGACCAGTAAGACCTACTCGAGTACTGTCAATGGATGATTCACTGGCAATGACTTTTCTGGTAGCGGAAACAACACAATCTACTGCCGAAGATCCCGGATTTCCAATTTCATAAGCAATATCAGGTAAAAACACGAAATATCCTTTTGAGGTAAAATTGGCAATATTAAATCCTGTTGGGTTTCTCTGTGATGGGGTTACATAATTATACAATTCTTTTGATTGCTTTTCGTACACATGCACCACCATAGGATATTTTGTAGTAGCATGATAATTTGCCGGATAGAATAAAACGCCATTTAAAACCGTGCCATTGGAGTTGGTATAGGTTATCAGCTTGGAGCTTCCCCAATTGTATTTAAAATGCTGTGGGTTGCTTTGAAACAGTACTTTTTCTTTTGAAGTTAAGCTTTCTTTTACGAGTAATCTCGGTGGTAAATTAAAGTTTTCCTCAACATAAACGTAAGCCTCACTCTTTGCAGAGGTTATAAACTGGCTGGTGTGCATTTTCTTGTCCAATAAAGGCTGTAAACCATTTTCCTTATCCCAAAAACAATATCCTGTATGTTCCAGTGCTTCGGTTTTAATCAGTAATCTGTCATTAGATCCAATTAGTCCTTTACAAGTACCATCATAATTCATTTTATCGGACCCTTCCTTAGATTGGGAAACAATCCTAAAGGTATTTTTATTTTCGCGTCCCCTAGTCAATCGTAAAGAAGTTGAACCGTCACTGGCAAGGCTCCAAATATCATACTTGTCATAAACAAAAAGTGTTTTATCTCCTTCCATCCATCCTGGATTGCCAAAAGGGTTTGCTTCTTCAGGACAGTCTGACTCATTATCTGAAAAAAACACTCCAAGTTCTTTGGTGAGATTCCTGTTCAGCCCCGTCAGTATATCATAAACCCACCAATGGTTGCTTTTAAAATAAACCACATACTTTCCGCCGGGAGACACAGAAGTCCACTGGGAATTTCCTGACTGATTTTGAAGCACTAATTTCCGATTTCCCGTTTCCAGTTCCGAAATATAAAAATCCAAATTGCCATCATAATTTGCCTGCGGTTCATATTGTTGTGGATTGTAAAGCAAGGCTTGTTTTTGGTCTCCGCTTAACATCAGGTGCGGGAGTTCATTGTTAGTAATACAGCTAAACCTATTCTGCCGGGGCCACCATACCGCTACTTTGGCTATTTTATCCCAGCCGTCAATCTGGACTTTTGATGGATAAATAAATTTATCTGCCGTGCTCCAAATTTGAACCTGAGTAATATCGGGTGGTATAATAGTCTTCTGTAATCCGAAAAATATTCTTTGTCCATCCTTAGCAATCTGTAGATTGGCAAAAGACGAGGAAATAATTTGCATGTTTATTGGAAAATCTTCTTGTAAAGCAGGATTGAAAATGGATAATTCATGTTCCGAAATTTTGTAATAACCGACGTAGGTACGAGCTGTTTTATTGTCCAGAGGCTGTTCTAAAAAAGCAATGGAATTTCCATTTTCCTGCCAAACGATATCGGAATATTCAACCGCATTTATACAACTGGCTATTACACTTGTTGTCTTATCGCGTAGATTCATGATGGCAATTGTTGTTGCATTCCCGGACATTGTAGTATATACTATTGCACTGGTCTTTTGATTGTACCAGTAGTTACCAATATCACTTAAAATGATAGATTTATCAGTTCCTAAAACTTTTATTAGTAACTGTTTTTTCCCGGCATCACTTTTTTTCAAGATGATTATTTCGTGAGCCTCCGTACTTAAATCATACTTGATTACCTCTTGTAAAGTTTCTTGTTTGGAAGTATGCAAGTTGACAATTTTCAATTCTTGCTTTGAACTCATCATACAAAACCAATTGTCACCGATAAATTCTCCTTTGCCTGCTCCGGGAAAACTAAAGGTTCTTGTTGCTTTAGTGTTTTTAACAAATAAAGTGTCGCTGCCATTTTCATACGAAACAGAAAAACTTACCCACTTTGCCTCTTCTGATAGTTTCTCGGCTTTGAGATAACTCCATAACTGGTAATCGACAGCCGTAAGCTGTTTTTTATTATTGTTTTGCGCAAAACCAAAAAATGAGATCAGCAAAACGATGAGCACTATATAAAAAACTGGCACCCTCTTTCTGAGAGTATCAGTTTTCCTGTTATATTTTATATTATTAGGTCTCATTTTAGTAGCCCGGATTTTGAGGATTAAGATTCGGATTCAGCGTAAGTTCTGATTCAGGCAGTGGTAACAATCTGTCTGTAGTATTCCATCCTACTTTTACAGATGATAATGCATCATCCAAATGATTCGTTCTTTTCAGGTCGAAAAAGCGGTGTCCCAATTCTGTGAAAAATTCCACTCTTCTCTCATGTAATATGGCACTAAGTATATCTTGCTGGCTCACGGCAGTGGTTCCAGCAAGTCCGGCTGTGTTTCTGATTTTATCCAAATCTTCTTTCGCGCCTATAAGATCACCTTGCTGTGCGCGGGCTTCAGAGCGAATCAGGTATTGCTCGGCCAAACGAAATACTATAGAATACTCTAATGAACTAGAAGTATTTGATTTCTGTTTGTACTTATTGGCATGATACCAAGTGTCTGTTCCGTTTGTAATGGCATGAGTCCAATGATCCTTTCGCTGGTCACCCGGTTCAAATTCACTTATAAGTTCAGTACTTAAAGCAACAAGTGATGGCGGTGGTGCCGTAAAGATGAATGTTTCGCCTTCCTGTGTATTCTGCCCATCCGCTCTAGGCATAAACTGCCAAATCGTTGTGGTACTTTCTTTGAGAAATATGGCGTCCAGATTGGCCTCCCAAGTGTACATTCCTGTATTGTTTAGGGTATATGAAGCCGCATTTGATGCTTCCGCCCACATGCCTTTATAAAGATAAACCCTTGCCAATAATGCCATCGCTACGGATTTATTTGGACGCACACGGTCACTGGAAATATAATCTTCCGGTAATAATGAAACGGCCAGTTCCAGATCACTTATGATATGGGAATACAGCTCAGCAGAAGGCATTCTGTGCGCCACTTTATTTTGCTGATAGTCTGTTGTGGTGATATAAGGCACATCCCCATAGAGATTAAGAAGATAAAAATGCAACAGTGATCGTACAAACAAAGCCTCTCCTGTAAGCTGGTTTTTATCTACAGTATTGAGCGCCGTAGAAGCATTCACTCCTTCAATAATGGCATTTGCAGCATAAATTTGGTTGTAACTGCTGCTCCACCAGTTAAAGACCTCCGAATTGGAAGCAAGTAGCGTATTGTTGTAAAAGTTTCGGGTTGTGCCGGAAATATCGCCGTAATACACAAGCTCATCTGCATAGTTTCCCATTTGATTGGAGATTCCTGCGACACTCCCGCTTAAAATACCCTCGTCGCGCATTTTAGCATAAATGCTTACCATCGCTGCATTGGCAGTAGCTCTGTCCTGAAAAACGGCGCTTGCTGTTAGTTGTGAGGACGGAAGGTCAACCTCAACAAAATTATCACAGCCACCTAGAAGTATCATACAGGACACAAGTAATCCTATTAGAAGTCTGTGGTTTACTATTTTTATTTTATAGTTTTGGATAAAACGTAAAAATGATTTCTTTTTCATAATGTTTAAATTAAGAAGTTAAAAAGTAAGCTGAAGCCCGGTTGTAAATACCTTTAAAGGTGGAAGGCTTGTTGTGAATCTGGATTCGGGGTCAGCACCCTTATAGGAAGTGATCGTGAAAAGATTCTGTCCCTGAAATACCAGTCGGCATTTTACTCCTTTAAGCCACTGCTCAGGGATAGTATATGACAATGACAAATTTTTAAGCCGTATGTAAGAGGCATCCGTTATCATGGCATCACTGGCATAAAACTTGTAAAATGCATCCATAGCTTCACTATTTACCCCTGTGGTGTACTGTTGATAGGTGGCCTTATCTCCAGGGTTTTGCCAGTGGTTCATGACCTGCACAGGCTGATTGGCCATAGCGCCGGGTAGTCCAGTACTATATGATCCGTTATAGTTCAGCTGATTGACAAACTGAAAAAGAAAATCCAATTGCCAGTTTTTATAGGTAATGGTATTTTGAAATCCTCCGAAATATTTTGGATTCAAATCACGGATAGCCTGCTTATCCTGTGGCGATGTAATTAAACCGTCTGCATTGAAATCCTCAAACTGGTAAATTCCTGTTGTGGGATCTATTCCCGTATAGTGGTATAATTTCTTAATGTTTAAAGGCTGGCCTATTACATATTGGTTCTCATAAGTTGATCCTTTCAGATCAGGAAAAGACAATAGTTTATTTCGGGCGATTGTCAAATTAAAACTGCTTGTCCAGTTAAAGGATTCTTTTTGAAAATTTACCGTTCTAAGGGTAAGCTCGATCCCTCTGTTTTGTACTGTGGCATCTAAATTTGCCTGTATCGAATTAAATCCAGTTGTAGCAGGAAGAGGAATTCCTACCAATTGGTTGGAAGAACGGTTGCTGTACCAGCCCGCCGTTATAAAAATACGGTCTTTTAAAAAACCTGTTTCCAGTGCCAACTCCAATTTTTTATTGATTTCCCAACCAAAATTGGGATTAAACAAACGTGTCGGTTCCAAACCATTTATACCACCATAGTTGTTTCCCGAAGAACCATAGGTATCTAAAAACTGGTAGTCACCAATCTGGTCATTTCCGGTGGTACCATAACTGGCTCTTAATTTTCCAAAACTTAAGAAACCAAGATTCTCTTTTACGAATGTTTCATTTGAAAACAGCCATGCGCTTCCAATCGCTCCAAAAGTTGCGAACTGCCTTCCGGGACCAAATCTGCTTGAACCATCCCTGCGTCCGGTAAGGTTTACAATGTACTTCTCATTCCACGAAAAATTAACCCTCCCGAAAAAAGCCTGATATTTATAGATCGATTCACTATCTACCAAGTCAAATACATGAAATGCTGAGGAAAGGTTATAGATCAGGCTGTTGCTACTAAATCCGTCCGCTTCCTGTACCAATTGGTTTGCTGTCTGCTGTTGAAATGTACTTCCAATGAGGATTTCGGTTTTTCCTCTGCCAAATTTTTTCGACCATGATATTTGGGGTTCCATAATCCATGATTTTCTTGTAGTGTTATTGACATAAATGGAGGAGTATTCACTACCTAATCCATAAGCTGGATCATACATGGTGGATGGCTGAGTCCGACTATCATCAAAACGCGTATCGGTAAAACCAAAACTCGCTTTAGCAATTAAACTCGGCAGGATATTATAGGATAATAGACTATTGGCAAAAAGGTCATTAGATCTTGAAGTGTATTTTCCTTCCAGATTACTCATGGGATTATTCCAAGTGCTGTTTTCCCAGTTTAAATTGCCATTTTCATCATATAATGCCGGAGCATTGGGTGGTAGAAGAATAACTTGTTGGGTTATATCAATTCCTGGCTGGTTATTTTCCTGAGCAGTGTAGCCCATAGAAAAATTGATGTGGAATTTTTTATTTTCGGATTCATGGTTCAGATTCGCATGGAGATTTCCTTTACGGTAATTGTAGTTGCCGGGAAAAACCGTGGTTTCCTTATGAAAATTGCCGTTGATAAGGAATTGTGTCCCGGATGAGCCTCCTGATACCGATGCCTGCACATCATTGATCTCTGAAGTTCCTCCAATGAGTACTTCTTGCCAATCTGTATAACGGTTTTGATCCCATGTTCCATTGACATCATAATCGGTTGGACCATAAGAAATGCCATCATTGATGAACGCTTCTCTGCGCATTTGCAGATACTGCTGTGTATTCATAAGTTCCATAAGGCGTGTCACTGAGCCAAATCCACCCGATACATTTGCAGTAAATCTTGTTTTGCCCTCTTTGCCTTTTTTAGTGGTGATAAGTACCACTCCATTGGCTCCCCTTGAACCATAAATCGCCGTTGCATCTGCATCTTTAAGGACTTCAATACTTTCTATCTCTGTTGGATTGATACTGCTTAGAGGACTTGTTGCACCGGGCAGAACAATCCCTGTCAGATCAGAACCTACGGCATCTGAGGAATAAGGAACACCATCAACGATATATAACGGTCTGTTCCCATCAGAGCGCAAACTGTTCTGTCCCCTTATTTGTATATCGAAACCGCCTCCAGCCACACCTGTGTTTTGAGTAATATTAACACCTGCCATTCGTCCCTGCATAGTTGCAAGCACATTGGTGACAGGTTGTTTTTCGATATCTTTTGAACTGATTTTCGAAATGCTTCCGGTGCGTTCACTGTTCTTTACAGAATAGTAACCGGCATTGATCTTGACTTCCAATAAGGAGGTCGCATCTTCCCGCATTTGCACATTAATTATTTTGAGATCCCCAACAGAAATTGTGACTGTCTTAAAACCAAGGTAAGTAAAAATCAGGGTGTCGTTATGAGATACATTTATGGCAAATTTGCCATCAAAATCCGAAAAGACCGTTTTTTGCTGGCCTTTGACTGTAATGCTGACTCCGGGAAGAGGATTTGTACCATCGGTAATGGTACCCGTGACTTGAAATTGTTGTTGTAAAGCGGAAAACCGCAAGGGATTCCGTGCTAAGGCTGGCGTGCAAAAAAGGTAAAACCCGAAAATAAACGGATACCAAAGTGCCGCCAACCCTTTATTTAATGAAAAAGTTTTCATAATATTGGGTTAGTTTAATGAGACGTTAGTTTTATTAGCTTTGGTCCTCTATTACTTGTTTGACGACGTGAGATAGAGGGCCTTTTTTTGTGCGATATCCATTTGGAAGCAGTAGACATCACTACAAAATTTACCAGTTTTATAGCCTGCAACTGTACAATGACTAACTCAAAATGAAAAATAGGACAGCGCAGGCATTAAATATGGCTTTAATCTTTTTTAGTTCATAAGCACGTAGGTTTATTGGTTAGATAATAACTAATTACGAGACTCTGAAATAGTGAAATACGCTAAGAATAAAAGCTGAAGAAAATTTTAATAAGAACCAAAAAAAAATGGCATGGAACTCAGCTTATATCGACCTAAGGTACTGGTATACCTGTACACGAATAAGTGAGCCCACGCCAATAGACGTGAGCATCTTACTTATCATCCCGTGTACAAAAATTACCAGTTTTTAGGTCGGGATTCAAAGCGAATGCTTCAATATTTTATTTGAAGAATCGCAAATTTAGTAATTATAAACAAATATATTAAAAAATATACACGTGGGTCGTAAAACCCACACTATTTTTTATAAAACTACTGAAATTGCTTATTCAACTAACAACAATGAGTAACAGTCTTGACAAGAAAGATTTTCAAATATTATTTGGAAAGCAATTGGAGAAATTTCGAACAGCAAAAAATTTAAGCTATAGGCAATTAGCACAAAGATGCGACCTCGATCATAGTGATATTAGTAAAATTGAAAAAGGAGAAACCAATATTCAACTTTCATCAGTGTTACAACTTTCAAAAGGTTTAAATATCCATCCCTCAGAATTATTCAACTTTGAGTTTCATTTAGACAAGGAATAATTCCATCAGATTATTTAAATATTCCATAAAAATAAGATGCTTAAAAGCATCTTATTTTATTATACGGAAAACCGTAATACATAATTATAACTATTTTGTATGTTTGATATAGTGCAATATAAAGCTACATTTTGGCACAAAATCATATGGCAAGGATTTATAACGACTGTTTATAAACAAATTATACGTCACTTTAAAATACCTAACAAAATATCAATAAAATATGAATAGAAGTCTTTATAACGAAAATTCAGAAAACATTTTGCGTAATACTGCCATATCTAAATCGGATATTTTTAACATAATAGGAAATCCTATTGAGGACATTTTTTTAACTTATTTTGAATTTTGTACAAATGATTTAGAATTGAATTCATCAAAATTCGGTTTAGAAAATTCATATTTTTTTTATTGGGATAAAGAAGATGTAAATTCTGGAGGAACTTACAATAATGGAAGTTATATTATGTATGTTTCTAAAGAACAAATTATTAAATTAAACGAGAAATTAAATGAAAATAAATTTTTTACAAATTATAGATTAAAAAGATATTTTAGTTTATCACAATGTATTGACCTTGAATATTTAATGTTTCAAACTTCAATAATTTTTACTTACTACCATGAATTTGCCCATTTAGTTCAGAAAAGAGAAGGTCAATTTGATAATCAAATTTCAAATATTAGCAACCTCATTTCGTATAATCATATTTCTGAATATGATTCTGATTTAAACGGTTGTCAATTTGTTTGTCTAAAGATTATTGATTTATGTGAATTAAAAAGCATAAATTCAAATGATGATGTTTTTAAACTTTTAGCTGTTGGATTATCTGGTATTCTAATAACAATTTTATTATTCTATAAAAAAGAATTCAAAACAGATACTGAAATCGAGCCCTTTTATCTAAATGAAGGAACCCATCCACACCATATTGTTAAAATTTCCTATATTCTTGAACATTATCATGAAATAGCAAAAGCTAATCACATAGATTTTAAAATAGTCGATCTGTTAAAAGAAGCATTTGAGATATCCGCAATATATTTTGACAATCCAAAGTTTTTTACTGATTATTTAGATTTGTATCAAGAGCAAATTCCACAAATAAATAATTATATAGGAGAAATTTATGATGAAGCAATAAAACTTAAGAGCTTAATGATGCAGAATTATTCTAAATACGATTTATAAAAAACTAACACAGATGAGTTTGCGCCAAAAGATATATCTAACGAAACAAAATAATCTCCAATGAAACCGCTAAAAATATACATTGATAATTGCTCATTAAACGATATTGCTCCAAAAGAGACAAATTGGATTGACACAGACCTTGGAAAATATTTACTAGAGAAATCTTTGAGTGGAGAAATTGAAGTTTTTTCAAGCCCAGCCGGAGTAATTGAAATAGCCCTTAACAAAGACCTTGATCAAAGAAACAATATGGCTAGGGCATTAAATACTCTTATCCGAGGACAGCGAATGATGGCTTCAAAAGAGTATTACATTATAGACGATTTTTTAGCTTTAATTGAACATACTTGGAGTGGAACAATTAAAACGGAAAGGTTGGATTTTCTAAAAGCGAATTCTTCAAGAATATACATTGCTTTACTAGGACAATTGGCTGCACTCAAAGACTATGATTGCAGTAAAGGTTTTATTGGTGTGATTGCACCTAAACTTGCAACTCAAATAATTCATTCTCAAATATTGGAAAATCCAAAGGAAGAAATTGAAAAAAGAATAGATGCAATTAAAACCAAAAAATATACTCATATTGATTATTTTGAGAGTTTGACAGAATTAACTATTGAGGAATTAAAACAGCAACAAATAGAATATGAAGAAAAAAGTTATAAAGTTCCCCAAAATGCTATAACTACACTTCAAAAAAACAAAGAGATGCTTATTGAAGGGTATTCCCTTGAAGAACTTTCTTTCTCAGCCGACCAAGTATTTGTATACTGGGAAGATTTGGCTGCAACTATAATTGACTTTCCCAAAATAGTCAAAGAATGGTCAACTAAAAGTTATGTAGAGCGTGACAAAAGTTTATCTGTTAAACCATTAGACAAGGAACTTGCAGAAAAGTTTGCACAAAAAAATCAAACAATATCTGATTGTAAAGCTATTTTGAAATCTTTAATAGACAGATTTTATACTCAAACAACTTTTACACGTGTGAGTAACTACATAATTATTAAAGACCTTGAAAAAGGATTCACAGCTGGCAAAATTCCTTCTGGTGGCATTGTGTTAGATTCTAGCCATTGTATTGCTGCTCTGTATAATGAAATACTTCTATCACGCGACCAGCGTTTAAATGCCTCAGTTGACTATTGGTTCAAGCAATTAAAAAAAGATGCTAGATTATTCAGAGAGACAGCAAAAAATTTAAACGAACTAAAACGACAAGTTGAAAATGGACTCAAACATACATAGAACAAATTCACGAACAATTTATACATGAAACCAAACATTTTTGAAATCGCTACTAAAGAATTAAACCAAGATTCTTTCATCACTTGGTTATTGCAATATGCGGATCCTGAAAATAAAAAGCATGACGTAAATATACATAATTGTGCAACTGATTTTGTCAAACAATTAATCCATAAACAATTACCAAATTTCAATGAAGATATTGTAAAAGTAAAAGCTGGCAGACAATGGCAAAACATAGATGTATGGGCAGAAATCAATGATAAATATTTATTGGTTATAGAAGACAAAACGAATACATCTCATCATTCTAATCAATTGACACGCTACAAAACTTTATCAATTAAATGGTGCAATGAAAATGGTTATCAAACTCCTATCTGCATCTATCTGAAAACAGGAAATGAGTCGCTGACTAGTCTTAAACATATTATTACACAAGGGTTTGCCATATATAATAGACAAGATCTCATTAAATTATTATCTAATTATTCGAATATAACCAATGATATTTTCATCGATTTTTTTGAAAGGCTAACACGTTTAGAAAACGTTAATAACCAATTTGAAACAAAGGTCCTTGGAAAATGGGATGGAAATGATTGGCAGGGATATTTTCAGCATTTAGAAAAAAACATGAAATTAGTAAATTGGAATTATGTAAACAATCCTAACGGTGGCTTTTGGAATGCAGTACTAAACTGGGATTATTGGGGGATTTATCCAGCATATCTTCAAATTGAAGAAGGGAAATTATGCTTTAAAATTTCAACAGATCCTGACGAAGTTGAAATGCCAGACAATGTCACTAGGGCAGAAATACGAAATACGTTTCATAATTTAATAATCAATAAAGCGAAAGAATATGGCATTTTAAAAATTCAACGACCATCGAAATTCGGCAATGGTAAATATATGACTGTAGCATTAGTGAATAAAAAAGACTGGTTAGGTGCAGATGATATGATTATTGAAAAAGAAAAAACACTGGAAAGATTAGAAGGATATTTACACTTTTTAAAAAATATTATTTAATAAAAGGAGCTATAAAAAATGAACGATAGGATTAAAGAATTCAGTACAAGTGCTATAGCGCCATTACTAAATGTTTCAGAAAAAGGGGCAAAGCAAATATATCAATTTGATATCGACTGTTTCGAAATGAAAGATTACAATTTTGTAAATGTTTTAAAAGAAAGTGATTTTTCACATGTTTTTGATATAGTTACAAAAATATCTGGGCCATGTCTTTATTATTTTGAAATTGTATCAGGTCATTCTGCCGAAGAAATAGTAAATAGAGTCACAAAATACAAATTGACCCAAAATTCAAAAGCCGTACCTGCTATCAAAAAGAATTTCCCACATAGTAGAGTTCTCTATGTTGGTAAAGTCAAGAAAGGAATTTGGGGAAGACTAGTTCAACACTTAGGCTATTATAAAGTTCATGGAACACAAGGACTCCAACTTTTCTATTGGACGAAAGGAACAAATGTTTCTTTGAGAATGAATATATTTGAATTTGAGCACGAAATGGCTGACTATATGGGAGTTTTAGAGCATAAGCTCGCAAAAGAATTGAAACCAATTTTGGGAAAACATAATTAATTATATATCATCAATCTAGAGAGATGAAACAACCCAAGATCTATTTTGATAAAGAAACTTATACTTCAGTTCTTTCACATTCAATTTTGGAAGCATACTGGCAAATTTACTTCAAGTATAGATGAAATTAGAAAGAGATTTGAATTAAGTTCAAATGAAATAACTACAATTGTTTCTAACAGTAATTCCCATATTGATTTTGGTGTTTGTAATGCATGTAGCGGAATGAACTATACTTGTGTAGAAAATAGAACAAGAGCAAAACAAGTTTTCGAAAATTTCCATTACTATTTTTTTTGTTTTGCATGCAGGAAGAGAGCGGAGAAATTTTGTGAGAACCTTGATGACTCTCAAACCAAAAATGTATGGATGAGATTGAGTTTTAAATATCAGTTATGGAAAGAATTAGATAAAGACGAAATTAATTTTCTTAAAGCAATCTATTATTTAAGATCCTGGAATCGGATATATCATGAAGTTATTAAATTAGACTCCGATTATGGCTTTAAAGTTCTTTTCAAACTTGATAAGATGTATTTGATTTATTACAACAAGAATGAATTGACAGGACAGATTAAAATTATAATTTTGGAAGATTTACAAAGTCTTATTAGAGATAAAAATATCTAAAACTATCAATCATAATTGGTTATTTCTCAAAATAAGGTAAAGACTTAAAACAATAATAATATCGATTTTTAATATGTCAGCAATTGCAGCTTTAAAAGGTTATAGAACTCAGTTTTTATATTCATTACATTTCATTCTGTCAAATATGACGGACAATCTTATATTTCGCTTAGAAGGAGAAGAAGATTTAGATATTTTAAATACTAATGGACAACTTTTATATGCCATTCAATTAAAAAATCTAGGAAGAAGAATTACACTATCAGATATTTTATCTGATAAAAAAACATCATTTATAAAAAGATTCTTGGATAATTATACTGATGCAATTCCTATACTTGTTTCCTATGGTGAAATAAGTAGTGATCTTAAAAAGTGGGCAGAGCAAAATAATAGTATTGATGGAAAAGAAAAAAATCTTTTAAAAAAGTATAAGTTAACCATTGAAAATTGGAAGTTAGTTAAGAGTAAAACTCAATTTCAGGAAATTAATGAAGAGAAAATTGCCGAGGATGTCGAAAAAATGATGAAGGATAATTTCCTACTTATTGACCCATTACCAACAATTGGTTTTCTATTAAATTGGCTACAGTTCATTGCTGAGAAACAACAACCTATCACCTCAAATGATTTTTTCAATAAGGTTGAAGATTTTGCAAAATATATAACAGAAAGAATTGCAATAAGCGAGCAATATGGATTAGTATTGAAACCATTGCATAAAGTTTCAATCGAGAATTTAAATCATGAATTATTAGAAAAAGAATTTTACAATGCTACTTTGACAAGATATGAACATATTTTACTAGGACTTGATATAAATAGAGATAAACTACTGGGTATAATTAATGAAGAAATAAGTAAAAATAATACTGTTATAATAAAAGGAGCATCTGGACAAGGAAAGACAGCCTTACTATATAGTTACATATATAAATATATCAATAATTCGCTTTGCTTTGAGCTAAATATTCAACAAGATCCAATCAGTACTCAAAAATCGATTCAGTCTATTGCATCAATAAGTAAAAAATTAGACATTCCAACAGTCTTTATAATTAATGTAAATCCAAACACAACAGATTGGTTACAAGTAATTAAAGAATCAGCACACATTAATCACATAAAGTTTTTGGTAGCAATCAGAAACGAAGACTGGTATAGAGCTTCTGCAATCGGAATTGAATTTGAACACAAGGAGATTGATTTAATTCTTTCAAAAGAAGAAGCGGAAATTATTTATTCCAGATTGCATGAAAGAAATAAGATCAGTCATTTTACAGATTTTGAAGAAGCTTGGATTCAACTAGGCAGTAATACCCCATTATTAGAATTTGTATACTCTCTTACTCAAGGAGATTCCTTACATAATAAATTGAAGCAACAAGTCAGGCAAATTTTAAATGAAAACGGATTAAGCAATAATCAACAGATTGAATTTTTAAGAATCGTTACTCTTGCAGATTCTTTAGGAGCTAAAATAGATGTTTCGAAACTGGATTCCGGTATTGATTATCAGTTTATAATTGAAAAACTTTCAAACGAATATCTGGTTAAAAAATCACCCGACAGAAAATATATACAAGGATTGCATATCGTTCGTTCACAAAAATTGGTTGAGATACTTTTTGATGAATTCACCAAAAGCAAAGAAGAATATGGGTACAAATGCATTTCTTTATTAGCTGAACAAGATTTGTATTTATTTCTATTACAGTTGATTCATCTCGAAATCTTTAAGCCTGACCAATTTATTTTAGATATAGATAATAAAATTTCTGTTAGTAACTGGTCAATATATATATCTATATTAAAAGCTTTTATATGGGCTGGCACTCGTGAATATGTTGAAAAAAATCGGGAGGTAATAGATGACTGCAAATTGATTTTTGGTGAAGCATGGACAATGTTTACAGATTTTTTATTTGGCAGTAATTATGACAGAAGCGGGTTACTTGACTTGCTTAAAATAGATGAAGAACGTAGAAAAAAAATTGATGATATTAATAACAGATTAGTACATAAGCAGTATGTCTTCAACTTAGTATCCAATGTCATAAATAAACTTCCTTTTCCTAAAGAAATACCTGTTACAGAAATTGAATGGAAATCTTTTGGGGAGAGCTTATTTTGGTTAAAGAATATTGATAATAAGAAGGAAAAGATACCATTATTTGCAGACGGTGAATTTGAATCAGCGTTTAAATTACTGGATAGTAAAAATTTATCAAAACTAATGTTAGGAATGTATACATATTCACCGGAATTAGATGTGATAAGAAAAAAAAACATCAATTATTTTGTTGACCGGATAAAAACTGATTTTGATGTTATTCATTTATCTGTAAATGGTGATGAAGTGGATTTACATTACATTATAAATATTCTAACGATTGACAGTAAAAGATCAACCAATGATTTTATTGTCAACATTTTGAATATAATAAGATCTGCTCTTCCAGATAAAAAACAATTCAATTCTCAAGGTTATGGTCACAGATTACAAACAATTTCTATCGATCATGATTCCACCCATAAAACTATGCCCCTAGAAAATATGCCTCTAGAAGAATGGGTAAGCATAAACGCAAGTATTGTAAAACTCTATGAATATAACTATAGGCCGACGGATTGGAATGATTACTGCGAAGCATTAAATGAGTGGGAGATTCTAATCAAAGAAAGAGTTAATAAGATTAATGATTCGTTTAATCAGTTATTCAAAGGAAGTAAAACATATGCTCCTATGATTCCTGTTATGCAGAATGTATCATTTAAGAAATTTGATAAAATTAAAGAACCAAAATCAATCACGGATCCTTTAGGTATATATGGAGGAAAGAAAAATGATTCAAATGCTGAAAATGAAAGAGAGCAATTAAAAAAGAGATTAGAGTCAAAGTATGAGAAATTCTTTAAAAGCTTTTCTGACTTTAAAACCAGTATCGAGAGTTTTATAAATCAATCTGCCCAAACATTGACATCAAGGATTCAATTAACAACTGATGAAGGGCATATACACGATGAAAATATAGAACGTGTGTCCCAAATTAATTTGTACGATGCGATTCAAAGACTCAGGGAATATAATTCACAATATAAAAACACCTTAGGCAATATAGATATAAATCATACTAGCCAAATAGACTTTAATACTTTATTGACTACGGCAGCCTATTGGAAAGATTTTTTGAATAACAGTACTAAAGCAGACCATTCATATAAACGAATACTAAAACTTAAAGAAGATTTTGAGAGTAAAATTGTTAAAGAATTTAAGCTTATCTCTAAATCTAACTCCTTTACTATTAAATATATTAACAATAATCTAAATGAAGAAAAACCGATAGTAGTCACTGATGGCATAAGTCCTTTTTGGTCACTACTTGGTATGAAAACAGCTTATGATATTATCCATGAAGTAATCAACAAGCCAGAATATACAAGCCTAAAATACTTAATGCTGAAATTATGGTTTTCCAGAATTTATTTTATTCAGACTACAGATAATAAAATTATCGAAAAGAACTGGAATGAAGTAAGGCTTTATACCATTATGGATAATCCGTATGAAAATTTAAACATCATTGGCTTTGGCTCCCAATTGATAGATTATAAAATTCTCGAAAATCTTAAAATTGATAGCTGGTCCAAGATGTATCCTGAGTTTAATGAGATCAGCAAGGCTTCAGAAAATTATAGTAGATTGGTTCTTTTAGTTGACCATCTTAACGATTTAAGATTACTTGATAAAATTAAATTGAAAGAGTTAGATCAAAAGAGAGTACAGCAACACTTTGAAAAAGTTAGTTTAGAATTACAACAATCTTTTCAAAATGTACTGGATTCATTAGTAATGTGGATGAATATGTTCCCATTCGATGAAACGACTTACATTGATAATGAAGAAGAGCAAGAGTATTTTAAAGCTATGATAAATATAAAAGATAATATATTTCCAGAACCAAAAGCAGATGAAGAGGATTATCAGGTTTTGATCAATTTAGAGCTAATATCTAAATGGGTTGAAAGATTAAAAATATGTACCGAAAACTGGGGGATATTTCTAATCTTATTACATGGTAAGTATATTAATAAATATAAAAATATTTCTTTAAATTGATTATGAACTATATCAGAAATCATTACAATCACTTGATATATTATCTATTTAGTTAATAAAAGCAGGCTTTTTGGAATCAGCTATAGAATCTTTTATAAATGCATCTCTGTTCTTGATGTTTAGACTTTTGTGAATTAAATTAAAAGTCATACATATCTAACTCATTTCCGATAATTTTATCTAGTTTTATCATTTATATAAACAAGTTGGCAGTAATTATTAAGAAATCGTGCTAAAAAAGACATTTATATTATTTCTACTTCTTTTTTTTTCTTTCTCATCTGGAAAGGACAGTACAATTGTTATTAAGAAAGAAGCGAAAAATGACACAATTGTAATAAAAATAGAGCAGTCAAAAATAGCCGAAATAATTAAACCAATTGAAAAATATGCAGGTTTTACTTTAGAAGAATGGAAAACATTTGCAGTTATTTTCATTCCGTTATTTGTTCTTTTCATTACAAACTTGGTTACATTAGGTAAGATTAGAAAAGAAACAAAAGAATCTATTAGAAAAGAACTAATCATTACCTTAATAAAAAACAAGAAGGAGCAATTAGAAAAATATTACGACCCAATCATTGCATATTTATCAATTAACGAAAGTATTTTCAATTCATTTGGACCAAAATCTTTTCCTAGTGAGGATATTAAAAAAGAAGTTGCGGCAAATCTATGGCTTGGAATGAGAGAATCAATAATTGTACAAAACAATTCCAAGATTGATGAAATAATTAAGAGCCATTCTCATTTAATTTCATCCAACGATGATTTAAATATTTATTTAAACTTTATAAAACACTCAACTTCATATGAACATTTTATAAAAAACCCAAGTGAAAGACATTCCGAATTTCCTTATCCAGCTACAATATTGGAATCAACTTCAACAAGACGTGCAGAAATAATATCTGAAATTGAATCTATTGAAAATAATGTAAAGACTATTTTGAACGAACTAAAAAGTTAACGATGCCAGCAAAATATATAAAAGAAGTATTAGCAGATAAACAAAATATTTCAGAAGTAGAGATAATAAGTGAGTTTATGCTTAGCTTTTCTCTAAAATCATCATCAAAAAAATATACTATTTACACACCAATGAGTAGCGAATATCTTGTTAGTTCGGATGTCGTAACAAAAGCTATTGAAAAAGGTGCTAATTTGGTGATTTGCGAACCTTGGTGTCAAATAACTGGTGAAGGATACAAAACTGCTGAAAATGGTCAAAAAATTAGCGTTTATCCTTTGAAAACTTTCATAAGAAAAATTATGAAGAATGAAGAACTTTGAAATTTATACTAAATGGATCTCTGATAATATAAATAGCGAAAATTTTCTTTTAGCCTTTGTTTTTGGTTCAGTAGTAAGAAATGTTGAAAACCCAAATGATTGTGATTTATTGTTAGTTACAAAGCTTCAAACAAACTCTGACTTATGGAAATTAATGAGGATGGAGAATGAAGTTCTAAAACAAAAGTTTTACACTAATTTTGAATTAGAATTATCAATCCAATTATTATCTGAAGAAGAATTTAGTGAAGATTTAAGTTTTATAAAATTGACTCTAAAATCACCCAAAATATTACTAATCAACAAATTGAACATAAAATAACTACCGCCAAACAGCGGTTTCGCAAGATTTGGGTTTTAGACTTAATTTAAAGTTGATCTTGTATTTCGAAATTTTGTGTTTAACCGAAAAATAAATCTTAATTTAGTCCAAACCTCGCCAAGCGCCAGAACGTTGGCAGCAATGCAAACGCCAACCAAATCATTATCTAACATCTAAAGATTGTAATTTTGTCTAATCAGAATAAGAATTTCGACACAAAAGAAATAAGTTATTTTTTAGGACTTCTAAAAAATGCCAAAGATGAAGTTTCGATTGAAAGCTACATTTATATAAAAAACATTCTTAACACAATAGAATTTGCTATTCCATGTGTAATTTATCCGAAAGGCTCAAAGTTTGTTCGATGCAGAGTTAATGATGAACTCAATCCTTTTTTCAATAAAATAACTGATCTTCTTATAGAACTGATGTTCAAAATATAAAAAATTTTGGAAGAGCAAACGAGCCAGGACAGTCAGTTTTCTATTGTTCAGATGATGATTCATTAAGTCTTTTTGAAACAAGCAAACTTCCAAAGCAAAATGATAATCAACCGCTAGAATATATTACCACTAGTTTATGGATTTCCACAGAAGAAATCTTAGTTGCTAGTGTTCTAACTAATGACAATATAAGAGGTAATCACAAAGCAATTGACGACTTAAGTAAAGATTTTGAATATATCGTAAAAACACAAGCTGATGAAAGTGCACAAGCTGTAAGTCAATTAATGCAATTTTTATCAAGAGAGTTTTCACAGGCTATGGCAGGGAATTCAAACCATTATAAAATCACATCTGCTTTTACAAATTATATTTTTGATTCCGTTAAAAATGCTGATGGTATACTTTATCCAAGTACAGTTGTAACTCACAAAGGTTTTAACTTTGCTTTGAAACCCGAAGTAGCAAACAAAAAATTAAAATTTTTAGTTGCAAACAGACGAAAAATGGAATATGCTGGCAATAAAAAATATGTTGAAACTGAGTTTATAGAATCTGAATTTCATCAAGGAAATGATAACATAATTCTTTGGTCAAAATAAATACACAGCTGCCAACAGCCGTTTCTCCTAATCGCGGTTTTCTGGTTCCTTCATGATTTTCTTCACGAAAAATAATTATCTTGGCGGAAGGAATTCAGCTCGCTTTCTTCCGCGACTGGGCAAAGCGGCGAAACGTTGTGAGCAATGCTAAAATCCTAAAACGAAAAATTATCATAATAAATGGCAGAATTCTTAAATACTGACAAATTAAGAGAACAACTTATCAAAATAATTGAAACAGCTCAAGATGAAGTAGTTTTGATAAGCCCTTACATACAAACAAATACTTTATTGCTTGAGGAATTAGAAAAAGCTGACAATCGTGGAGTGGTTATTACGATTGTTTACAAAGAAGGTAAACTAAGCGATTTTGAGAGAAAGAAACTCATTAAGTTTAAAAATCTAAATCTCTTATCTCATCCGAATCTACACAGTAAATGTTATTTCAACGAAATTTACCTTATTATTACCAGTTTAAATCTTTATGATTATTCTCAGCGTAATAATCGCGAAATGGGAGTTCTTTTTCGTCGCACAGACGAAGAAAGAAATGGTTTGAGTGATTATAAAACTGGGCAAGATGACGACAGTTTTTTTCAAGATGCTATACTTGAAATGAAAAGTATAATTAATGGTTCTGATGTAGAAAAAGAAGGTCAAAAAACAAAAGAAAAAGGATTCGAAATTCAGATTGCAAAAACTAATTATGACTTAATATTAGAAAAATGTAATTTGTATAATAAGTATTCAAAAAATAAAAAATTTGTCCCATTTCAATCTGGAGAGGATTGGTACCCCAAATGCGAAAATTTTTTGGATAAGGTAGATTTGGTTATTGAGGGACGAAGATCTCTTATTTATTTAAACTTTGATGAAAAACGTTGCGAAGAGATATTTAATGTTTTGAATACAAAAAGAAATAAAGGTGATTTTGAAGTCGTCTACTGTTTTAGAATGTATTGGACTTATCATAAATCGGCTATTTATCTTTATCCATTAAATCACCATGAATTGTGGAACATAGATAAAAGTGATGAATTCTACTCTAAATTTTTCCTTGGTTTAAATGAGGTTTTTAAAAAACTAAAACCATCGATTGAAAAGTCAAAAAAATGAACACTACTCACAATAGCGGGTTCGCGCAATAGCTGGTTTTATCTTTCTAAGTCGGAATTACTCAACCGGAAATTTACATATATTTACAACTAATCCATTAACTAGCCGCTACTGCGTGAAGCCGCATAACGTTGACGGTCATTATAAACAGAAATTACACTAAAAAAATATCTATGGGAATATTTGACAAACTCTTTGGAGGAAAAAAAAATGTAAAAGTTGAAAAGCCTAAAATTACAAATTTTGTATCCTCAGATGAATTAATGGAAGAAGAAAAATTTTGGTCAATAATTAAAATAACAAAAGACAATTCAAAAGATAATTTTGAATTACAGCAAGTAGCATTAGCAAATGAACTTCGCAAATTAACTCCTGAGGAAATTATTTTATTTGGGAACCGATTTAGAAGTTATAGAGGTTTAGCTAACACTTGGGAACTTTGGGGGGCAATTTATATTATTCACGGTGGATGCGGAGATGATAGTTTTAATGATTTTAGAGAATGGGTAATTGGACAGGGTAAAGACTTCTATAATAAAACAATTAAAAATCCTGAAACTCTTGTAGAAGTTGAAACTGAAAAAATTGAAGACTGTGATTGGGAAGGTTTAGGCTATATTCCAAGAACAATTTTTAAAGAATTAACGGGACAAGAAATGCCTTATCCGTTTCAAGAAAACCATAATACGACTGGAAATGAATGGGAAGAAGATGGAAATGACTTGAAAAATTTGTTTCCTAAACTTTATGCTAAATATCCGGATAACATTTAACAGAGAAAACAGTTATCACCAAACTACTATAACGTTAGCAGCAAGTGTCACACCAAAATCTTAACGAGAAAAATTGAATAAGATGAACGCAACAAAAGAAGAATTAATAAGATTTTTAGAAGAGAATGTACTGACTCCGACAGAAACCAACCCAGACGCAGACATAACAATCAAGAGGAAAATTAACTTAACCAGAACTAGATTAAATAACCAAGTAAGCGCAGAAAAAGTTAGACAATATTTTTGGAGTGCAATGGCATCAGATAATGGAATAGATTCCTACCATAAAATTTCGAATATTGGCGCACCAACTTTTGAAGATGTTCGAGCAGAATTTAAAACTTTATGCGGTGACAAATAACTCTTAAAATAATTTTAAAGTACTTTATATAGCTAAATCTATATTTTTTTCATACTCGTCATCCTTTATCTATTTTTCTGATTCATACATTTTTTCTTGAATTAAATTTAAAAAAGACTTAGAATCATTTTTCTTTACTCCATTAATTTTAATACCAAAATGACTTCCCATGCAAATGGTATCTGTGATTTTACCATTATGAAAAATTATTTGCATACGCACATCTATCTCATTTTGTTTTTTTTCAGTTTTCAATTTTTCATATTCCTTTATGAATCTCTTGATGTACTCTCTATCTTCTATTTTTTTATATTTTACATCATCTCTAAACATTTCACTTCGAATAGATTTACAATTAAGTCTAAAAGGAAAAAGTTTATTCCCTTTGAAATAAAAAAAATCTAAATATTTCTCACTTTGATTATCTTTTTTAATGTCTGAGCAATTCAACATTAAAATGGAAAATATTGAAAATAAGAATAGTTTCATTTATGACTCATTTGTTATTTCTCAAATATAGCGACAAACTCATTTAAATCACTACGTAATTATACTGATTTTCATTACTTATAAAGTTTTTTAAAACAAAAAACCTAATACTCGATTGTTGTCTAGTATTAGGTTTTATTTTTCGAATTCAATAACTAACTACTCTTTTTTGATTTGTTTCAGATGTTGAGATTCTTCTAAAAGAAATGGAAAGTTTATTCTCTTTTATTCTTTACATACAAACCTTTTAAGTTTTTTGCCGTAAATATAAATGGCATTGCTCCGTCTTTTTTAACGTCCCAAATTCGTTTTATTTTTCCGCTTGATGATATTATTGCATAACCGTCATTTTGTCCTCGGTACTTTTTAGCATCAACTTCAAGATTAAAATAATAATCTTTGCCTTTTTTGATTTTTGTAAATGACGAATTAACTTTTAAATCATCGTTATCCATTACAATTATTCCTTTGATTTTATCATTCTTAATAAACAATATTTTGTCACCGTCATCTGAGGTTATAATTTTAGTAACGGAATAAACACCACTAAAATCTTGACAATATGAAGAGAAAGAAAGTGTAAAAAGAAATATTAAAAATATATTTTTCATAATCGTTTTTATTATTTTTTTGGAAGTTTATATAATACCATTGTTTGTCCATTAGGTTTCTGTAGCACTCTTGCTTGTTCACCAGTCCTAGGGTTTTTACCAGTAAATGAATCAGCAGTTCTAACATGCCTAGGGTCTATTGCATCTGCTTTGTTATGAGCTGCATCATAATTTTTATAACCATCTGTTCCTGGTATTGCTGGTCCAGAAGGGGTTTGCGTTTCTTGAGCTCTTTTTCCTTCTTGATATCCTTCTAGAGTTTCGTGTAAAACACCTGTTCCTTCAGGAGTTCCTTCAAATTCATCAACTGCTTTAGCATAATCTGGATTAACAGTTTGGTTCGCAGTAGCAGTTCCGTCTCCATTGACAGTACTTCCATCAAAAGAACCTGAACTGGATAAATAATCGCCACTACCATCCATAATTTGAGGTCCTAATGTTGAATTTAAATTAACTGTTACATTTTTATCTGTTGTAGCTGCTTTTAATTCTTTATCTGCTTTAGTTTTTGCTTCGCCTGTTGCAGTTACTTTTCCTTTATCATCCATTGTCAATTTTAAACTTGTGGACTTTTGTAATTGCGCTAATGTTTTATCTGCTCCTTGTCCTTTAATTATAACATCATTTGGAGCCATTCCATCAGGGTCAGTAAATCTCATCGGATTATCAAACGCATAGTTATATGGACTGTATCTTCTCATTTTCTCTGCTAACGGGTCAATATTACTCCAACCCGCTCTTGCTGGGTCGTAAAGTCTGCTTCCATAATCATACATCCCAAGCCCCAGTTCGTCTTGCAGCTCTTTTCCGTTATACTTATACTTATAGGGTTTGCGACTATTTTCGCAAGGTTTTACCTGTTAAATACAAAATTTTTAAGAACATGATTTTAGAAGATAAACTTACTGTTTTATTGCTCAAATCCAAAAATAAATCTTCAAAACAGCAGTAAAAATCACTAAACTTTTACTGAAGCAGATTGTCCTGCGGTTGAGTCGTTTCAGATGAGTTCTGAGTGTCAGATTCTTTCTTTCAATATGATTTGTTCCGAAACGTTTGATAGAATGCATTTTCTCATCAATCAGATACCTGTAGTTTTTTAATCTGTCCGTAAATATCTTTTTAGCGTCAGATAATTTTAAAGTTTCCAGAACACAGTTCAGAGTTTTATTGGTTCGTTTTCCAACATTAAAACTCACAACTCTTTTAGAATTCTTTTCCAATGCATAAACCAGCCAGATATAATTTTTCTTGTGTCTGATATAAGTACACAGCTCATCGACTTCATAAGTTTTGCCTTTGCTGATAATTGGCTTGGAAATACTTCTTGCAATAGAAACAATCCTTTTCAATAATGTTGTAGTAGAAATATTTAATATTCTTGCTGTGCTTCTTATTCCCAAACCCTCTTTGGTTAATTGAATGATATTTTGATTGATATTTAATTTGTAAGCTTGATTTGTATAACTTTCTATAAAACGGTGACAGCACATTTTACAGTAGTACTGCTGTTTATAATTTTTAGTCTTCCCATTTTTAATAACCTTTTTCTCGTTACATTTTGGACAATTTACATCATCACTAACTTTGGAACACCATGTCGAATTTTTATTCATTTTAGCACATTTAAGAAAATAATAAAACAAAAAAGATGAGCATCACTGCTCATCTTAAAATTATTTATTTCTAAAATTTGTTCAATTTCAAAAGGTTAGAAATCTAAAATCTTATATCACTAACTTTGAAACACTACCTTTTCAGTTAGTTAAGTGGTTAAATTATAAAAACACCTAATCTGTAACACTAGCGATTTCTTGCGCCACACGAAAGGATTCGTGCGGGAGCGGGGATAATTTTTTCAGTTAGTTACATTACTATTTTGTAAAAATATCTAATATCTAGCATTAACCTTTTTGAGTATATTTTAAGTAAATTTCCAAGGAATCTAAATAATCAGTTTTAGTTTCAATTATTCTTATTTTATCAAATTTATAATTTTTAACAAATCCTGACATCTCTCCTTTTGATGTTAAATCTCTTAAATTTAAGGATTTTTGATGAATTTCATCAACAAATCCTACAAAGGCCATATCTTCATTGGCTAATAATACAAAAATCAAATCCCCATTTTTTTTTATATCTCTAATTAAACTTACAGTATTATTCAAATCATAATCCAATTTATAAACAAAATTTAAATGCTTTAATTTGACTATAGTTTTCAATGGTTCTGAATTAATTAAACTAATAGAAACAATGAACTTTCTATTTATTATTTTGAATCCGTCAATTATATAATCCCCTGAAATATTCCTAATAATAACCCACTCCTTTCCATAATTTATAAACACACCTATAAAATATTCGTACCCTCTAATTTTAATTTCTACTAATTTATCGACATAATCTTTCATAAAGTGCATACTTTTATTTAATTATTTTCTTTTTTTCGAATCTTGAGTTCTTTGTCTATTTTTGTCGGCTTTTTCACCACCTTGATTTCTTTGATTAGTTGCCTCACCTTTTTCATGTTTTTGTCTTCGATTACCATTAGATTGTGTTGTATGCGGATTAACCACTCCATAATCCGAATCAGTACTGCTTTTATTTTTTTTCGCTTGTGCTCTTTCGTTTTTTGTAGGCTTATTATTGCCATCTTTCACTTTTCCGTTTGAATCGGTTTCTGCTTTACTAGGCTCTGAAGTGCTTTTATTGTTTACGCTACCAGCGGTTGCATTGTAGATAGGTGTACTGGCAGACTCATCACGACTTGTTGCGGAATCCCAAATCATTACTAAACCACCAACTACAAGAGAACCAACAGCAACTACAGCAGCTGCTGGCTCTAAAACAATTCCTTGTGGACCTGCGCCAGCTATTGCTATTGCACCTGCACCACCTAAGCCTGCAGCAATGATTGCAGCACCACGACCTGGTCCTGGCCCTTCTTCAGGACTCATTCCATCGGGATCAATAAAATAGATAGGATTATTAAAAGCATAATTATAAGGACTGTGACGGCGCATTTGTTCTGCCAACGGGTCAATGTTCATCCAACGACCAAGAGCAGGGTCATAATTACGTGCTCCATAATCGTAAACATTCAGGTTTAACTCGTCTTGCAGCTCTTTTCCGTTGTACTTATACTTATAAGGTTTTTCGACTATTTTTACAAGGTTTTACCTGTTAAATACAAAATTTTTAAGAACATGATTTTAGAAGATAAACTTACTGTTTTATTGCTCAAATCCAAAAATAAATCTTCAAAACAGCAGTAAAAATCACTAAACTTTTACTGAAGCAGATTGTCCTGCGGTTGAGTCGTTTCAGATGAGTTCTGAGTGTCAGATTCTTCCTTTCAATATGGTTTGTCCCGAAACGTTTTACCGAATGCAGTTTCTCGTCAATCAAATATCTGTAGTTTTTTAATCTGTCCGTAAATATCTTTTTAGCATCAGATAATTTTAAAGTTTCCAGAACACGGCTTAATGTTTTATTGGTACGTTTCCCAACATTAAAACTCACAACTGTCTTAGAATTCTTTTCCAATGCATAAACCAGCCATATATAATTTTTCTTGTGTCTGATATAAGTGCACAGTTCATCTACTTCATAAGTTTTACCTTTACTGATAATTGGTTTGCTAATATTTCCGGCAATTGATACAATTCTTTTCAATAATGTTGTAGTAGAAATATTTAATATTCTTGCTGTGCTTCTTATTCCCAAACCCTCTTTGGTTAATTGAATGATATTTTGATTGATATTTAATTTGTAAGCTTGATTTGTATAACTTTCTATAAAACGGTGACAGCACATTTTACAGTAGTACTGCTGTTTATAATTTTTAGTCTTCCCATTTTTAATAACCTTTTTCTCGTTACATTTTGGACAATTTACATCATCACTAACTTTGGAACACCATGTCGAATTTTTATTCATTTTAGCACATTTAAGGCAATAATAAAACAAAAAAGATGAGCATCACTGCTCATCTTAAAATTATTTATTTCTAAAATTTGTTCAATTTCAAAAGGTTAGAAATCTAAAATCTTATATCACTAACTTTGAAACACTACCGGAATAGCCGATGCAGGCAGGAGGGTACAGTCTTAAATCTTAATTTGCTTCTTAATTAGGGCTTCCCAGCGGATACGGGCTAATATAGGTACAAAATTCAGACTTTAGGTACGTTTAAATGATTATAAATGGCGTTATAAAAGCAAAAAACCATTCCTTTAGGGAATGGTTTCAATTCTAAGTAATTAAAAACATCAAGAATTATATTATCATTTCTTTTGAATTTAACTAATTATTTCTGGTATTCTAATCAAAGAACTAAAATCTGTCTTCCAAATGTCTAATTCAAATAATTCTCCCTTGTCATCAATATTAAGTGATGCTATAACATCAATTCCATCTGAATCTAGAAACATACATTCAGCAATTTGTTTTCCAAATACTCGATTATCAGAAGAAATGCCTTTTGGAAATAATTTTAAACTTCCCATTCCACCATCATTCATTATTTCTGCTTCTAAATCCTCTTCTAAATTATAAGATATTATAATTGATGATTTTTTTATTAATAACTCTAGAAGTCTTACTTCATCTTTTAAAAGTTTCCTCATTTTATTATATTCCATGAATTCTACCAATATTTATTGTTCCATCAGCTAGTTTATATGCCGTATATTGTATTCTATGACCTGCTACTTCTATTATTGAATTTAATGGTTTTCCAGCTTCTAATCTAGCGACAACAGTAGGAAAGTGAGCTTTTATTGCCGCTTTTACAGCTGACTGTGCAAGTCCCATTTCCTCTACATGTCGAAAAGCATGATAAACTTGATTTGCGTCTTTTCCAAACTGAATTGCGAGTTTTACTTCACCAAGTCCGCTAATATATTCAAGTCCTCCAGCACCACCTAATGGTTTTATTCTTAAAATTGAACCGTCATCTCCTACAACATATGTTAGACCAGTAGTAGAATCAGTCCAATCTCTATCTCCTTGGATAAATGACCATATTTTCCCTAGGGGAGTTTTGGCTGTTACATCAACTAAAACTTTGTCGCCTTTTTTAGGTAAATTAACGATTTTTCCTTTACCAGGTCCTTCTTGACCTTCCTTATCTCCACCGCTTTCCTCAGTACTTTCTCCAGTATCAGCAGTTTTACCATTACTTCCTGAAAAAGTCCCGTCATCATTGTTTGTCCACTTTGTTTCTCCGTCAGCATTTGATTTTTTTATTAAATCATCCATAAATGATTTCGAAAGCATTCCGTCTGGGTCAAGAAAATAAACTGGATTATCCATTGCATAATTATATGGAGACCATCTACGACTTTTCTCCGCCAGCGGGTCAATGTTCATCCACCGACCAAGTGCAGGGTCATAATTACGGGCACTATAGTCATACATGTTAAGTCCCAGCTCGTCTTGGAGCTCCTTACCATTATACTTATACTTATAAGGTTCTGCAAAGTTTCTATAATGTAGTAAGAACGTCCTTTTCTCTATATCCTAGCGATTCAAATGTAATATTTTTCATTTATAAAAAATAATCATTACGGTTTATTTCGGTTGAAATAAGCTGTTATTGCTTGAAATGCTTTACTGATAAACAAAGCTCCGACTAATTGGATTAGACATTTAGTAGCTTTTCTTGCTCTTTCTGGAAATGCCATAAACATTGAGGTTATTATCAGAATAAAACCTAAAAAAAATGTAAAATTATTCATAGCGTTGATTTTATT
>NZ_RCZH01000011.1 GCF_006438875.1 Flavobacterium pectinovorum | reverse complement strand
GGAAGTTGAATTGTCTGAAGAAAAGAAGTTGACTTTTTACAACGAATACATCTATAAAATAAGAAAATTAGCTTATTCGGGTAATACTGATGCGCAATATGATTTAGCCCAACATTATGAAGATATTGGATTTTTAGGAGATCCAAATCCGTGTTTTAATAATTCCAAAAAATTTTATTGGTATCTTAAAGCTGCAAAAAATAATAATGGTGCTGCATATAATAATTTAGCAGATTTAACTGAAAGAGGAGATGGATGTGAAATGGATTTAAACAAAGCACTAGATTATTATAAAAAATCTATGGAATTGGGAGATGCTCTCGGTAAAAAAAATTATAAAAAAATGTTAAGGGATTTAAATAAGGGAGGTATATATAATGCATTGTAAAGCCAGATGGCGCTGAAATATACTAAATTTTATCGTTAACGGATAGCGCAGTTTTGCAATCTTGACGGAGGACTTGGCGCAATAACCCCCCCCGCTCCGAAGAGTTTCTTATAAAAAGCTGCGCAAATGTCTCCGCTCTCCGAAGAGTTCCTTATGAAAAGCTGCGCAAATGTCTATGACTTTGCGCATTTTTTGTTTCTTAGAAATTATAAACCCGATATAAGTCTTCCTGCTTTTTATGGTTAGTTCTTATTCTTGTTGTGGATTTTTTTTACATTCAAGAAAAAACATTCTAAGAAAATTGGTTTAAAGTCAGATACTTTATGAAGTTTTGTTTTTCAATTATATTTGTTTAAAATGTCGCAAAGTCAGAGACATTTGCGTAGCGTAAAGAAGAACACTTCGTAGAGCGGGGGTTTAGGTTTACCAGCCTATACTGCAATTGGAAATGGAGTAAGTGCTAGACATAAGCCAATAATAACTACACTTAGAGCGGTTGGGAATATTGGGTTTGGAGCAAATATGTTACAAGCAAAACCTCCCATAGTAGGCTCTAATTTTTGGTATGGCATAATTATGAATAAGGCTGGTCAGTATAATCAGTCCCAAAATGGTGGTAACGGTTATAATCCATATTTTCCTTATTTTGGAGAGCATTCTTACTCTGGAGGTTATATTTATTATGGATATTATAAACAATTTTACAAGCAATGAGAAAAATTTTAATTTTTATACCTATTATAGTTTTAGGTTGTGTAAATAAATTACAAGAAGATCGTCTGTATTTGAAAGAAATAAAAGTAAAAAATAAGGCTATAGAATGGTTCTATTATTCAAATGTTAGTTCAACTACTGCTGACTATGTATTACTCTATGATACAATAAATGGTAAAAATGACACAATTGTTAATTCAACAAATATAAAGGATGTCCGTTTTTCAAATGACACAATTACTTTGTTTTTTTATGGTAAGCCAAAAAAATATGATGATTATTTAATAATTAAAAAAAACATCGAGTATTTTAAAATTAAAATTGATACGAATTCTGTATCTAAAGAGCCAATGCCAAGCAGGGAGTCTTATTTAAAAAAATAATTTTTTTGTAGTCTCTAAATGCTAATATGTTATAAAAAAGGAAACCCCCGCTCCTCGAAGAGTTCCTTATGAAAAGCTGCGCAAATGTCTCTGACTTTGCGCAATTTTTTTGTACTTAATAATTCGTAAATCTTCTAAAAGTCTCCTGACTTTTTATAAATTATTCCAAAAAAATAAAGCTCCAGATTTCTCCGAAGCTTTTATTTTGATATAAATAATTATTTCTTAATTTAATATTTCCATATATGAATAAGAATTATTCCAAAATTATTTATCGAATAATTTTTCAAGCCTTGCCATCATTTCATCTTTTTCTTTCAACATACGCTCGTATAAAGCAATTTTTTCTTCGTGAAGTTTTTTGATCTCTTCAATCGGATTATTATTAAAAACTTCAATTCTGTTATTGAACATTGCATTATCTGAGAAATTACACGAAATTAAATTCACTGCTTGCTCTTCATCAAAATTCTGAAAAGCCTCCACAGGGATTTTTAACGCATTTGAGATTTGTTTAAGCAGATTATCTTCAATTACATCTTTTTGCTCGAGCACAGAAATTTTCTTTTGATTCCAGTCATTTCCCAAATCAAAAGCCAATGCTTCCTGTTTGATGCCAAGCATTTCTCTAAAACGTTTAACGTTTCTTCCCTGATGTACTTTCTGTTCCATAATGATTATCAATTTTCTAAAGACTCAAAGATAAAGCCATTTGGCTTAAAAAAGCCTGAATTTCAAAGATAAAAAAATATCCGTTTTCAAATGTGACTCGCCAAAGAATTAAAACTATAATAAAAACAAAAAAGCTCCAGATTTCTCTGAAGCTTTGTCTTAGTAGCGGGAACAGGACTCGAACCTGTGACCTTCGGGTTATGAGCCCGACGAGCTGCCTACTGCTCTATCCCGCGATGTTTCGGGTGCAAAGATACACAGTTTATACGGTTATGCAAAGAAAATCTGAATTTATTTTAAAATAAGATTGCTTTGTTTGCAATGTCTTAAAAGCTAGTTGTTTAATTTCGGGGAATGTGAGTTTTAAATTTTATATTTCAATAATTCTGAATATGGATCTCCATTTAAGCCTAATAAAGAAGCAAAAGCCGGTTCTGTTTTGTAGCCGTTTTGTTTGAGTTTGATGATTTCTAATCTAAAGTTTTCGTCTTTTGCTTTTAGAATTTCATATTCGATAAGCATATGTTTATAGCCATTTTGATTTTTGGTTGGGATGTTCTGACCAAAAATTTCAATTTCAAAACTGTTTATTTTAAAGTTGGCAATAACTGTTTCCTGATTATTGATAAGTGTTTCTCTGATTTGAAATTCACTTTCATTTGCAAATAGAGTTTTTAGTTTTTCTGCAAATTCGGCTTTGTTTTTCCAATAACAAATAATATCAAGATCGCTGTTTTCGATATCAATATTAATTGGGATTGTGCCAACCAAAATTGGGTCAAATTCGGCTAGATTTGATAAAATTTTAGTTTCAGATAAAACTTCAAAAGCCAGAATCTGTTTTGGATTTCCGATTTTTAAATAGTTGATAGTGGTAAAATCGATCATTTTTATTTGCTGTAATCTTTTTCAGCTTTTATTTCGCTTTCAATTTTTTTGTTGATATTGACTTTTGCATCCGTAAAAACAAAGATGGTAGTTCCGTATTCACGGGCATATTGGTTGGTGACTTCGCCTGAAATTTTAGCATTATTAAAAAATGGACTTGTTTCTTTTAGCTCTTCACTATCTTTTTCATAATCTTTAACCCTGATCAGGTTTTTATATTGAATATTCAGATTGAACCAATTTACATAATCGGCATTAAAAGAAACTGCCTTGATTCCTTTTTTAGTATAATAATTAATAGCTCCGGCTTGTCCGTAATTATCACAAAGAACGATTGTTTTATCCTGATTTGGAAGCATTGCATAAACAGAATCGGTTTTGCGGGCGAGTTCTTTCCAACCTAACATATCTGCAAAATCTTGTGGCAAGGCATGATCTTTTCCGTCTTCCCAGCGAAGCATGTCTAATTTTTTATACTTTTCCGGATGTTTTACGATGTATTCCGGGCTTTTATTTGGGAATACTAAATTGTACATTGGAATAAAAAACAAAAGCGGAATGATAATAAAAACTGGCTGCAGAAATCGTTTCCATCCTGTTCTTAAAATATCGGACAGAAAAACAGCACCAAAAGCAATATAAATAGGATAAAGTCCAATTGCATAATAGGCTTTGGCTTTGAAATAAATAAAAACCAAAAGCGTAACAATTATCGAAGTAAAAAAGAAGCGGTATTTATGGAAAGCTTTATAAAATAATAAGGCATATAAGCCGGCAAAAATAACAAAAAAGGAACCAATAAAAAATAATAATTGCTCTTTTAAAAATCCAATGCGATCAACATTGACCAATTGTGTTTCGGCCAATTCTTTCATGTGATGTACAATTGGAAACTGATTGTTGTATTGCCACAAAAGATTCGGAAGAATAATTATTAGTCCTAAAACTAATGCAAAGTAGAGTTCTTTTTTTACTAAAACCTGTCTTTGTTTAGAAAGCAAAAGCGCAGGCAAAAGTCCAATTAAAAGAAAGAGAATATTGTATTTGTTTAAAAAGCCAAATGCAAAAACTATTGCGCCTATATAAAACCATTTTGTTTTTTCGGTTGTGAAATATAAAATGATAACATAATAAAATCCTGTCCAGCACAAAACATCCAATGAATTAGGCTGATAAAGCGTGTTGAGTCGTAATAGCGCAGAAAACAAAATGCAAGTTGCGCCTAAAATCAAAGCATAGAGATTTCCTTTTAAGGTTTCAATGGTTTTCCAAACAATMAAAAGTGTCAATGCGCCAAAAAGAGCAGGGAAAAACTTTACCCAAAAAACCGAATTTCCAAGTAGATATATAAGGTAAGAAAACCAAGATGTTACGGGAGGAACTGATAAATAACCCCAAGCCAAATGATGCGCCTGATCAAGATGCAGATATTCATCGCGCTGCAAATCATATTCAGGACTTATGAGAATACATTGTAAAGCAAATTTTAAAATAATAAACCCAATTAAAATTAAAGTTTTTTTAGTCATCGAGATTTGGTTTGGTGAATTCTTGGTTAAGTACTTTTATATCAGTTCATAAAAAGTATAGCTAATATATCATTTATTTTGATTTTGGAGAAAATGAATGGTTTAAAAACGAAAAAGCTCCGGATTTCTCCGAAGCTTTCTGTTTTATAATAGATATTTATTTGAATGACTTTATCCACCACATCATTGTTTCTGCCTTATCTCTTCTTTCATTAGATTCAAAAGGATTATTTACAATTGACAAAAGCATATTATTCAGATCGTCTTTTTTATAAGTATTGAAAAGCCAAAGCGGCATATCCCTAATGCTTTTATTCCAATTTTCTAATACCATGTTTAGAATCGATTTAAAATCTAATTCCGATTTTGGATTAACATTCGTTAGAATTTTTCCTGCATACAATTGATCAAGATATAAAGTCTCGTTTCTATCCTTATTATTAAAAACCTTAATAACACTTTCTACAACTATTTCATCAGATACTTTAGGCAATAACATTAAAAGTTGTCTAATTCTCAAATCTCCTAGTTTCTCCGTCAGATCAGCACAAAGAAAAATTTCCTGGATTAAATCTTCTGACGACTTTGGAGTTTTCATAGAATAGTTTTAGACAATTATAATTTAAAGATAATCTTTATTCTGTTTCAGGAAATAAGTCTTTAATAGTATAAAAAACTATTCTTCTAATGCATTTTCAAATTCCATGTGATCGATTTTTTCAACTTCTACTGGTTTAGAGGCTTTAAGTTTGTTGAATCTTTCCAATTGTTCCGTTTCTCCTTCTTCACCACTGAAATAAGGGAAAACATCCATAATTGGAGATTCAGAAACAGCAGGAATCGAATATTCTCCCATCGTGCTTTGCATTACATGAAGCGTATTATCATAAGCTTCTCTCACATCATTTGCCTGAACCAACAAATACATATTTGATCTTCTCTCTTTACCGCTTTCTTCGTCATAAGCCATCAAAGAAACTTTTGATTTAAACCAACGATCTGCATTTTCAAAAGGATGAATTTCAGCATAGTTTGCCACTTTTATATTTGTGATTTTAAATTCTTCACTAATATAAGCCGCCATTTCTTCATTAATTCTTTTTTCGGCTTCTGTATAAGACAAAGCATCTACCAGATACGGTTCTGTTAAAACTTTTTGTCCTCCGGTTTCATCTGTCTTTCTATATTTTACTTTGCATTCGTACCAAGTTGCGCTCATCTTCTATTAATTTTTAAGGATGTCAAAGATAGATTTTACAGGAAAAAAAACTCTTAAATATTGAAATAGATATTCACAAATTTGGGTTGTTTTTAGTAATGTTTTGAATGTCTGTTAGTTGTGTTTTAATTAAATAATTTGAAGAAATTTTTACAGCATCGGATGTAAACTACTTTTTTGACTCATTTCTATTAAATGTAAAAAAATCAAAAAATCCAAGAAGTATAACCCAGATTGAAATACCATATATAATGATCTTCGAAAATCAAATTGATATTTTTCTGGTCCCCATGAAGCTTGTGGCTGTATGAATTTTAAATAAGCACAATAAAGACCAATAAGAATGGTGAGAGTTCCCATACTATATTTCAATAGTTTTGATGGAGTTGATTTAGTAATTTCTTTGTAAAAAATCACAAAGAATGAAATTACATATATAAAGAGGAAGATATGGAAAAGCGATATCCTGTCAATAAAAACTACTCTCAGAAGTTCTAAAAAGCCAAGAAGTATAAATGCTATTCGAGATATGATCCAAAAACTGTAAGTGCTTGAGTAGAATTGCTTCATTTATTTTTAAGTTTTGGTTTTAACTATTTTTCAATAAATGCTAATATAGATATTTATAATTTTATTCATAACGAGTTTTAATTCTCTGTTATTAATTTCATAATTGAAGTTTTTTTTCATGTAAGTATAACGGTTTCATAAAATTTATTATGTTTGCTAAATCGATTTAGCGACTATTGAAACTACGTTCATTTATGAAAAATATATTCCTTATCTGTTTTATTATTATTTCTAATGTATTTGTAAATGCTCAGGAATTAAAATCTCCGGATGGAAATCTGGTTTTGAATTTTAAATTAAATGAAGCCGGAACACCAATTTATACTTTAAGCTTCAAAAAGAAAGAAGTTATTAAAGAAAGTAAATTAGGTTTTATTTTGAAATCGGATAGTATGCTCAATAAAGATTTTGAGATTACAGATACTAAATTTCAATCTGAAAACAGTACTTGGAAACCGGTTTTAGGCGAACAAAAAGAAATTAGAAATCAATACAATGAATTGAAAGCTGATCTTGTTCAAAATAAAAGCAACCGAAAAATTTCGATTTATTTCCGTTTGTTTAATGATGGTTTAGGTTTTAGATACGAATTTCCGGTACAGGATAATCTGCGTCATTTTATTATTCAGGAAGAAACCACCGAGTTTAATTTAACGGGAGATCATAAGCTTTTTTGGATTCCGGGAGATTACGATACCAACGAATATAGTTATGTAACTTCTAAAATATCAGAGATGCAGTCTCTCGTATATAATGCAACTCATGTTTCGTTGGCAGCCCAAACTACGATCAAAAATCTGGCGACGCAAACGCCGTTAATGATAAAGACAAATGACGGACTTTATATTAATATTCACGAAGCGGCTTTGAAAAACTATCCTGCAATGTGTCTTAATGTCGATGATAAAACCTATTCGCTAAGTTCACATCTTGTGCCTGACGCTGTTGGTAATAAAGGATATATTCAAACCGGAAGTTTTACGCCTTGGCGAACGATTGTCGTGAGTGACGATGCAAGAAATATTCTGGCTTCAAAAATGATTTTGAATCTGAATGAACCTTGCAATTTTGAAGATACTTCATGGATTAAACCAACTAAATATATTGGAGTTTGGTGGGAATATTTTACAGGCGGAGGTTCGACTTGGGCGTATTCAGATAATCAGGATGTTGTTATTGGAACTAGTGATTTTGCCAAATTAAAACCAAATAATACACACGGAGCAAATACAAAACATGTAAAAGAATATATTGACTTTGCTACAGCGAATGGTTTTGACGCCGTTTTGGTCGAAGGATGGAATGAAGGCTGGGAGGATAATACGGCTTTTAAGAAAGAGCGTATTTATAGTTTTACCAAAGCATATCCGGATTTTGATGTAAAAGAATTAAGCGATTATGCAAGTAAAAAGAACGTGAAAATTATCATGCATCATGAAACTACATCTTCAACTGCTGAGTATGAGCGACAATTAGATGATGCTTTAAACTTCATGGTTGATAATAATTATAATGCTGTAAAAACAGGATATGTTGGGCCAATTATTCCAAGAGGTGAACATCATGACGGACAGCAAATGGTGAATCATTATACCTATGTTGCCAAAGAAGCGGCGAAACATAAAATCATGGTAGATTCTCACGAAGCAGTGCGACCAACAGGTTTACATCGTACGTATCCAAACTGGTTTGCGCAGGAATCGGCACGAGGAACTGAGTTTGAATCGATGGAAGGAATCCATCCGGATCATACTACAATTTTGCCTTTTACCCGATTAATGGGAGGTCCGATGGATTATACGCCCGGAATTTTTCAGGGAGATTTATCTGTTTACGGAGCTAAAAAAAATAAGCTGAGTACAACGCTTGTTAAACAATTGGCATTGTATGTTACGATGTATAGTCCGTTGCAAATGGCTGCAGATTTACCTGAAAATTATATTCGTTTTAACGATGCGTTTCAGTTTATAAAAGACGTTGCTTTGGATTGGGATGAAACTTATATTCTCGAAGCTGAGCCTGGTGATTACATTACAATTGCCAGAAAAACCAAAGGAAAACAAGAATGGTTTATTGGCGGAATCACAGACGAAAATTCTCGAACAGCTTTGATTGATTTTAGTTTTCTTCCATCAGGAAAATCATATACAGCAACAATCTACGAAGACGGAAAAACGGCAGATTACAAAACAAATCCGCAATCATATAATATTCGAAAAGTAGTTGTAAACAGTAAAACTAAGCTAAAACAAAAATTGGCTGCAAGTGGCGGAGTTGCTATTTCTATCAAGTAAATATTGTTTGAGAAATGGCACACGGATGACACGGATTCGCTAAAGCGAAAACACGGATGACACGGTTTTTTTTAGTATTTGTAAAAAAAAATCCACTCAATCTGCCAAATCTGCGAGAGAAAAAATCATTTTAATCTTTCTAATCTGTGGCTAAAAATTTTCTCTCGCAGATTAAGCTTATTTAGTTGAAATGTATAAATGTAATGGCACGCGGATGACACGGATTCGCTAAAGCGAAGACACGGATTAAACGGTTTTTTTTCTAGTATTTATAAAAAAAAATCTGCTCAATCTGCCAAATCTGCGAGAAACAAAATCTAAACACAGATTAAGCACGTTTGTTATTTAAATGAGTCAAAGCAATTAGCGAAAATTCGTGTAATTAGTGGCAAAAGAAAATAGATATTAATTTTAAAACATAAAAATGAGCATAAAAATTTATCCCTTACAATTTGAACCAATTTTGAAAGACAGAATTTGGGGTGGCGAAAAATTAAAAACAGTTCTTAATAAACCAATCGTTTCGGAAATTACTGGTGAAAGTTGGGAATTATCTACTGTAGAAGGCGATGTAAGCGTTGTTGCCAATGGCGAATTAAAAGGGAAATCATTAACAGATTTAATTGATAATTCACCAAATGAAATTTTAGGAACAAGAGTTTACGAACGATTTGGGAATCAGTTTCCTTTGCTTTTTAAATATCTAGATGCAAGAGAAGATTTGTCTATACAAGTGCATCCGAATGATAAATTGGCAAAAGAGCGTCATAATTCTTTTGGTAAAACCGAAATGTGGTATGTAATGCAAGCCGATGCTGATGCAAGGATTATTGTAGGTTTTAAAGAAGATTCAAGCAAAGAAGAATATTTAGAAAACCTAAATAACAAAACCTTAGTTTCTATTCTTGATGATGTAAAAGCCAAACCTGGTGATGTGTTTTTTCTGGAAACAGGAACGGTTCATGCGATAGGAGCAGGATTGGTTGTTGCAGAGATTCAGCAAACATCAGATATTACGTATCGTTTATATGATTTTGACCGAGTAGATGCTCAGGGAAATAAAAGAGAATTGCATGTAGATTTGGCGCTTGACGCAATTAATTATAAGAAAGTAGACACGCATAAAAAATACGAAACGACTCCAAATCAATCAAATGTAGTAGTAGATTGTCCTTATTTTACAACAAATTTCCTTCCGCTTGACGGAACAATTGAAGTAAGTAAAAGCGGAGAAACTTTTACGGTTTATATGTGTATTGAAGGTTTATTTGAGATTAGATTTGAGAATGTAATTTATAAATACAAGAAAGGGGATACCGTTTTATTGCCTGCTGATATGCGTAGTTATGCACTTGCTGGTTCTGCATCGATTTTAGAAATATACATTTCATAAATAAAGTTAAATCTTCTATATATACCCTGCAAGGTTTTTTAACCTTGTAGGTATATAAAAGTGAGGTGATGACAAAGCATACTTACAAGGTTTTGGAAACCCTGCAGGAAAGAAAAAGGAATGTTTTGATAGTGTTATTTTTGCGAAATCAATTGAAAAACAAAAGCTTTTTAATGCGACTAAAATAGGTAAATGCAGATTATTCATACTAAAACTATAAAGCTTGTTTTTAGTGTTTTAAAATGATTAATGCTGAGAATACCTGTAAATACTAATGATTTTATGTTTAATTAACTTTAAAAAAATGATTAGTTCAAAAAAATATTTACAAAATCGTTTTAGTAACTATTTTTATATATATTTGTGACACAATTAACAACAAGTTAATAAAAAATTAATTCGCTAAATGAAAAAGATTACTATTAAGGATATTGCCACACAGGCGCAAGTGTCTATATCTACTGTATCTTTTGTCATTAATGATAAAGGCGAAAAAATGGGAATCAGTCCTGCAGTAATCAAAAAAGTGCAGGAAGTTGCTGAAAAACTTAATTACAGACCCAGCATGATTGCAACCAGTCTTAGGACCGGAAAGACCAGATCGATTGGACTTATTGTTGAGGATATTTCGAATCAGTTCTTTGCAGATCTTGCCAGAGTTATTGAAGATGAGGCTAAAAGCATTGATTACAGAGTTTTTTATTGCAGTACAGGTGGAGATAATGAACGTTCTGAAGAATTGATAAACAGTCTTTTGCAAGCAAATGTGGATGGTTTTATTATTACGCCAACACCAAATCTTGAGGAGAAAATTGACCTTCTTTTAAAATTGAAAAAACCCGTTGTATTGGTCGACAGGTATTTTCCGGGGCAAAGAGTGAGTCATGTTGTGATGGACAACTATGAAGCTTCTAATACTGCCACAAAATTTTTGATCAATAAAGGTTGTAAAAAGATTGCTGTTGTAAATAATACATCTGAAATGGTTCAGATGAAATTACGAGAAGATGGTTATCGCGATGCCTTAAAAGAAGAAGGGATTTATGATGAATCGCTTGTTCTTCATTTAGATTACGGTAGTAATGAGGAAAGTAAGATCGCTAATATTTTAAGTTTTTTCGAAAAAAACAAAGGTATTGACGCTGTTTTATTTTTAACCAATTATATGGGACTTGCAGGTCTTCAGGCTTTTAGAAAGATGAAAATTAGAATTCCTGAAGATATTTCGGTGATTAGTTTTGATGATCATGACAGTTTTAAATTGCATACGCCAACAATTACCGTTATCGCGCAGCCTATTGAGGATATTGCAGTAAAATCGATACAGTTGTTAATGAGTCAAATGACTGATATGGAAAAGTTTGAAGTTGAAAAAAGCCTTAAAAAAGGGAGATTAATAATCCGGGAATCAGTTTGATTTTAACGGATAGTATTTAAAAAGAAAAAAGAAGCATTTCGCTTTTTTTTAATCATTTTACTAAATCGTTTTAGTAAATTTTAGAGAGATCAAACTGATAATCAGTTATTTTTTTGATCTGTTTACTATATCGATTTCTTAAAATTAGGAAAATGTTTACATCGCTATTAAGTCATAGTATTTCAGGAGATAAAAGCTTGAGATGCCATATTAAAAATGAGTTCAGAAATTATTACTAATTATTAAAAACAATCACGTTAAAACCAACAAAAATCAAAACAAATAACCAAAAAAAATGCTTATGAAACGAATTTTAGCAGTGTTAGGAATGGTATTGTTGAGCAGCTTAGGAGCTGTTGCGCAAAACCGATTAATAACAGGCATAGTGGCTGATGCAGAGAACAAGGGAATTGTTGCTGCATCCATTGAGGTTCAGGGAAAACCATTTAGCGCAGTTACAGACGCTGAAGGTAGATTCAAGATGAATGTTCCGGCAGGGAAGGTAACTTTAAATGTATCTTCTATAGGTTTTGCTTCAAAACAAGTAGTACTTCAGGAAAATGAAAACCGAGTTTCGGTTGTATTAGGAGAAAATTTACAAGAATTAAAAGATGTTGTAGTAACTTCATTTGGAGTTAAGAAACAAAGGAAAAGTTTAGGGTACGCAGTCGGAGAGATTAAAGGAGACGATCTGACGAAAAATAAGGAAATTAACTTAGGAAATGCCCTTCAGGGAAAAATTGCCGGAGTTAACGTTTCTGCGCCTGTGACAGGACCTTCTGGTTCGAGTCGTGTGGTAATTCGTGGAGCAACATCTGCTTCTGGTCTTAACCAGCCATTGTACGTGGTAGACGGAATCCCGATTGATAACAGTCAGCAAGGAAACGCCGGAATGTATGGTGGAGCAGATAAAGGAGATGGTATGTCATCGTTCAATCCGGACGATATCGCTTCAATGTCAGTATTAAAAGGTAGTGCGGCTTCTGCTCTTTACGGGTACAGAGGATCAAATGGTGTTATTTTAATTACCACTAAAAAAGGAAAAAGCGGAACTGGACTTGGTGTAGATTTTAGTACAAACTCTACTTTTAATACTCCGGCAAGTCTTTTGCACTGGCAAGATCAGTACGGAGCCGGAGCGCCAGTAAATGGAGTTGCAACAAGATTTTCTGACTTACAGGAACTTAGAGATTCTTACTATTTTGCATGGGGAGATAAATACGATGAAACGCCTTCTCTTTCGCTTGACGGTAAAACCAGACCCTATCAAGCTTATGGAAAAGACAATGTTGAAAATTTCTACAGAACTGGATTTTCTTTCAGTAATACTTTAGCAATTTCTGGAGGAAACGAAACAACTAACTTTAGATTGTCTTTCGGAAACACAAAAGACGAGTCTATTTTACCGGGAACAGATTTTGGTAGAAATAACGTGTCTTTGAGTTTAAACTCTGCGCCAAACAAAAAAATTAGTATAGAAACGAATGCACAATACATTTCAGAGAAAAGTCATAACAGACCTTATTTGAATGATTCACCAAGAAACCCTTCTTTCCCAACAACTTTCCTGACTCCGGGAACAGATATTAGATGGATTAATAACGGATATGATGAAAACGGAGGTGAAGCAGATTATTTTGGTGCAAACACGTATCACACAAATCCTTATTTTGCAACACAAGAAGATCTTAACGATGACCTTAGAAAGCGTTTTATAGGTTCTGCAAAAGTTAACTATAATATTACCGATAAAATTTATGCAAAAGCAGTAATTGGTATTGATGATATTAATTATGAATATACTGAAATTGAACCTACAGGAATTAATTATAATCCAGGAGGATCTTATGAAAACAGAATAGAGAATCGTTCTGAGTTTAATGCTTCGGGATATTTAGGTTACAAAGGCGATATTGCTAAAAATCTTTCATTAGATGCTTTTGTTGGAGCGAATCGTCAGGATAACAAATACAGTGGTATTAAAATGAAAGGTAACAACTTTATTGTGCCGTTTAAATATTTTTATGCTAATACGCAACCGGATAAAACAGAAAAACTATTTTCAGAAAGAGAAGTAAACTCTCTTTTCTATTCGGCAGATTTAGCGTACAAAGATTTCTTATATCTTAGTTTAACAGGTCGTGAAGATTGGTTTTCTACTTTAGATCCATCAAACAACAGTGTTTTTTATCCATCTGTAAGTAGTAGTTTTATCTATTCTGAAATAATCAAATTGCCAGAGTGGATGTCTTACGGAAAAATAAGAGCAGGCTGGGGTAATGTAGGAGGCGGATTGCAGGAAGCTTATGCTTTGTCATTGACGTATACTACGCCAGACGGACAAACAGATTCTCAAGGACAACCAATATTGGGAGTTAATGGAGAAACAGTTCCAAATAAATTTTTGAGACCATATAATGTAAGTACAATTGAGTTTGGTTTTGAGAATACATTCTTCAACAACAGAGTAAGTACAGATTTGACTTTCTATCAAAAGAGAACAACAAAAGATATTGCTGATGCTGATATTTCTCAGGCTTCCGGTTACAGAACTACAAAAATCAATGTGGGAGAAATCCTGAATCAAGGTGTTGAGTTTGCAGTAAATGTAAAGGCGATTAAAACACCAAGTTTCTCTTGGAGCATTGGTTATAATTTTGCTTACAATGATAGTGAAGTAGTAAGTCTTTCGGATAAAATCAATACAAAATCATTAGAAGGAAACAGAGATTCAAGAGCTTCTGTAGTTTTAGAAAAAGGACAGCCTTTTGGAGTTATTAAAGCTTATGATTATTTAAGAGATAAAGAAGGAAATATCGTGCTTGATACAAACGGTAAATTCATGAGAGGAAATTTAATTATTGCAGGACAAGGTGTTGCACCAACTTCAATGGGACTTTCAAATGACTTTCAATATAAAAACTTTACACTTTCAGTTTTTGTAGATGCTAAATTTGGAGGAGAAATCTACTCGGCTACAAACCAATTAGGAACTCGTTACGGATTGTCAGAACAAACACTTCCGGGTCGTGAAGGCGGAGTTCAGGTATCTGGTAAAGATGTTAACGGAAATCCTGTAAACACAACTGTTTCTGCATACGATTACTGGAGAAGTTATAGTGATATAACATCAAATTTTGTATACGATGCTGATTTTGTTAAACTAAGAGCAATTTCTTTTAGCTATAATTTTCCAAAAACAACTTTGTCAAAAACACCATTTCAAGCAATTAGCTTAGCATTTTCGGCACATAATTTATGGACAATTTATGACAAAGTTCCAAACATCGATCCAGAATCAAACTATTCTAATAGTAATGCACAAGGACTTGAAAGAGCATCTATGCCTTTGACAAGAAACTACGGTGTAAGTCTTAATGTCAAATTTTAATAATAAAATTGAAAGATGAAAAATAAATATATCAAAATATTCTGTATCGCAATAGTTGGTGCACTGACATTAACATCATGCGATAAAGGATTCGAGGAAATGAATACGAATCCAAATGCATTGACAGATCCAGCTGTAAAATCAATGTTTACACTTGCTGAAATTTATGTAGACGGACAAGATTATTCAAATACGAGAGGAAACAATGCTTACGCAGCTCAAATCGTTCAGCAGTTTTCTTCATTAGGAGGACCGGGTTCAAAATACACTTATTCTTCTGAATATTCAGGATCACTTTTTGGAGAATCATATGGTAAAGGATTGAATCAGATTTTTCAATTACTTTCTGTAGTACAAAATTCTCCTGAAAATAGCAATATGATTCAGGCTTGCAGAATCATGAAAGTGCTCATGTTTCAAAAATTGACAGATACTTATGGTGAAATTCCTTATTTCGAAGCCGGAAAAGGATATAACGGAAATATTTTTGCCCCAAAATATGACACACAAGAAGCTATCTACAATGACCTTTTAAAAGAATTAGACGAAGCCGGAACTGCACTTGATGCTAATAAAGGATTCGTAGGTAGTGCCGATTTGTACTACCAAAGTGACGTTGCCAAATGGAAAAAACTGGCAAACTCATTAATGTTGAGAGTTGCAATGCGATTGTCTAAAGTAAACCCTGCAAAAGCACAGCAATATGTTGAGAAAGCTGTTGCTAAAGGTGTTTTTTCTTCAAATGATGATAGTTTAGTTTTAAAACATGATGCAGGTCCTGCAGGAGTTAAAACTAATCCAATCACTTCATCTTGGGTTAGAAATGACCTAAACGGAGGTGAGTCTAATACTAAATTCAGTAAAACGTTTATTGATCAATTGAAAAACAATAACGATCCTCGTTTAAGAATTTATGCCAAATTGGAAGCGACAGGAGATAACAGTCCTGCAAGCCAACAAGGTCTTGCAAATGATGCAAAAGAATTTCCAGGAGGAGACAAAAAATTATTCTCAGATCCTAATACTTCTACCGTATTACGTTTAGATGCGCCAACTTTGATTATGTCTTATGCTGAAGTTCAGTTTATATTGGCAGAAGCAGCTGTAAAAGGCTGGAATGTTGGCGGAACAGCTCAAAAACATTACGAAGACGGAGTAAGAGCCGCAATGGAAGTTCTGGTTATTTTTGGAGACAAAGTGCCTGCAGTTTCACTTACAGAATACAACACTTACATCACTGCACATCCTTTTAAAGCTGCTGGAACAGAAGCTCAAAAAATTGAACAAATTATCACTCAAAAATGGATTGTATTGTTGTTCAACGGTTTTGAAGCATTCTCAGAATACAGAAGAACAGGATACCCGGTTTTAGTTCCTGTTAATGATCCTGCGGGAGAAACAAAAGGAACCATACCAAGAAGATTAATTTATGATCAGTCAGAATTGATAACAAATGAGGCTAATTATAAAGCAGCAATTGCTCGTCAAGGGTTGGATTTAATGACAACCAGAATTTGGTGGGATAAATAGTTTTAAACTTTTGGTTAAGTTAGTTGAATTAAGCCGGGTAGGAATACCTGTACCGCCCGGCTTATTTTTTAATTTCTATTTTGATTTTCATTAAATTAGACGAGTTATATCAAAAAATAGTTCAATAGTTTTTAAACCCTTTTTTTCGCAAAAGACAAAATTGCTTCTGCTGAAAAAGATGGAATTATTTTCAAAGAACATAAAATGATTGATTGCTTTTCGATTTTATAAGTCAAAAAAATTAACAATTTACAATCAACAATTAATAATTAATTAAAGCTTGGCAGCCGTAAAAAGGAAATGATTTCTGGATATTTTGTTAGTTACCTTTTATTCTGATATAAAACCTATCGAGAAGGAATAATTGAAAAAATCAATTGTCCTTCTCTAACTGCCGGTGATTAAATTGAAAAAAAAATAATAATATAGAATTCAGTACAATGGAATGTAAAAAAAGCTTTTATTGGTTTTTAGGTATTTGTTTTGCCCATTTTTCGTTTGCAGCAGATGCCCAAAATACAGATATAAAAACGGGTTGGCAATATCGGGAAACAAAAACTGAAAAGTGGAATCCTGCAACAGTTCCCGGAGAAATACATACCGATTTAATTAATAATAAAGTAATTCCAGATCCATTTTACCGTGATAATGAGAAAAAATTAGAATGGATAGAAAAGAAAGACTGGGAATATAAAACCACTTTTAAGGTAAGTCCGGAAACATTAAAAAAGAAAAATACAGATCTGGTTTTTGATGGATTAGATACTTATGCAACCGTTTATTTAAACAATCAATTGGTGCTAAAAGCAGATAATATGTTTCTGCAATGGCGTGTAGATGTAAAAAAGATTCTGAAATCAGGAAACAACGATTTGCTTATTGTGTTTAAATCGGCACAAAATGTTGTGGATTCATTGGCCAAAAAAGATCTTCCATTTGTGATTCCGGATAATCCTCGTGCTTATGTACGTAAAGCACAATATCATTTTGGATGGGATTGGGGACCAAAATTCACTACTTGCGGAATTTGGAAAACGCCACGTTTAGAAGCATATGATCAAAAAACTACTGAAAAACCATATGTATTAGATCGAAAAATCGAATTGGTACAAGAACCTGATAATGTTGGTAAAACATTCTATTTTAAAATAGATGGAAAACCGGTTTATATGAAAGGCGCCAATTATATTCCGTCAGATGCATTTTTATCCAGAGTAACCAAAAAAGAATATGAAAAAGTAATTGGAATGGCGAAAGATGCCAACATGAATATGCTTCGCGTTTGGGGCGGAGGTATTTATGAAGATGATTATTTCTATGATTTATGTGATAAAAACGGAATCTATGTCTGGCAGGATTTTATGTTTGCCGGAACAATGGTACCGGGAGATGATGCTTTTTTTGCTAATGTAAAAAAAGAAGTTCAGTATCAGGTAAAACGTTTACGTCATCATAAAAGCATTGTTTTATGGTGTGGAAATAATGAAATCGATGAAGCCTTTAAAGATTGGGGATGGCAAAAAAGCATGAAAATGCCAAAGCAAGATTCAATTCGTTTATGGAAAGATTACGTTCGTTTGTTTCAGGATAGTATCCCAAAATGGGTAAAAGAAGTTGATAATAAACGTCCGTATATCAGTTCTTCGCCGTCATTTCATTGGTCGCAAGCAAAAAGCTTAACAGAAGGTGACAGCCATTATTGGGGAACTTGGTGGGGATTAGAAGATGTAGAAGCCGTACAAAATAAAACTGGGCGTTTTGTGAGCGAATACGGAATGCAGGCAATGCCAAATTATTCGTCTATCGAAAGATTTACGCAACCTGAAGACCGATATTTATATTCGGATATATTGCAAGCACATCAAAAAGCAGGAAAAGGATTTATGAAATTAGATTCGTATTTAAACAGATATTTCATTGATTCGACCAAAATAAAGAAAATGAATGTCGAAGATTATACGTATCTGACACAATGTTTACAGTATTATTCCCTTAAAAATATTATCGGAATCCACCGATCAAAAGCGCCTTATAATATGGGAACATTAGTTTGGCAATTGAATGATTGTTGGCCAGTAGCAAGCTGGAGCGTAACCGATTATTACGATCGTCAGCCAAAAGCTGCTTGGTATGCTATGAAAGAAGCGTATCGGGATGATAAAACACCGGAAATTGATTTAACACGTCCGATAAGTTTAAACCTCGAGGATCCAAAAATAACCTGGATATTAAAAGGAAATAAACTGACGTTGAAAGCTTTAAAAGAGGCTAAATACGTCAATGTTTCTATAAAAGGATACACCGGAAAATGGAGCGATAATTACTTCAGCCTAAAAGCAGGCGAAGAAAGAACAATTACATTTGAAGGCAAAATTGCAAATCCAGAAGTGAGAATTTATTCTCTATATGATGTTTTGAAAAGGTACTAAGGTAGTAAGGTTCTGAGGTGCAAAGGTTCAAAGGGACAAAGGTTTCTTGTATTACGGATAAAAAATAGGGACAAAGGTTTTCCGTAGAGACGCACAGCAGTGCGTCTTATTAAAGGTTCAAAGGAACAAAGGTTTCTTTGTCTTGCGGATAAAACAGGGACAAAGGTTTTCCGTAGAGACGCATAGCAGTGCGTCTACTTTGTGACCTTTACGTAAATCATTATGTGCCTTATGGTTATTTTTTCTATGTTCAAAAACAAAAAAATCTGCATAAATCCGTTTAATCCGCGTCATCCGTGTGCCACACACAATTAAAATAAAAATGAATAACATGATTACAAAATACAAACACATTGTTTTGGCTATAATTATGCTAGTTAATTTACCTGCAATTTCACAGGAAAAAAAAGCAAAACAAACCAATTTAGATTATACCCAATATGTAAATCCATATATCGGTTCAGCAGGACACGGACACGTATTTGTTGGCGCAAATGTGCCGTTTGGAGCCGTACAATTAGGACCAGTAAATGTTTTTGAAGGTTGGGATTGGTGCAGCGGATACAATTATGCAAGTAATACTATTTTAGGATTTACACACACCCATTTGAGCGGAACCGGAATAGGAGATTTAAACGATATTCTATTGCTTCCTGTTTCGGGAAAAGTACCACTTACCAAAGGAACCAAAGAAGATATGGCAACTGGTTACGGTTCCTATTTCTCGCATAAAAACGAAGTAAGCAAAGCAGGATATTACAGTGTTTTATTAGACAAATACAAAATCAAAGCAGAATTAACGGCTAGCGAAAGAGTAGGTTTCCATAAATATACATTCAATGCTACAACCGATAATCACATATTATTAGACCTTGCAGACGGAATTGGTTGGGATAAACCAGTAAAAACGTTCATCAAAAAAATCAATGAAACTACTCTTGTAGGATATAGATATTCTGCAGGTTGGGCAGCCGATCAGCGTATTTTCTTTACAATGGAATTTTCTGAGCCAATTTCAAATATCGCACTTTATGATGATAAAACTTCTGTTGCCGGAAGTGAAGGCGAGGGATTAAAAATGAAAGCTGTTTTGGATTTTACAACCTTAAAAAACAAACAAGTTTTAGTAAAAGTTGGAATTTCTCCGGTAAGTTATGAGAACGCTTCAGCGAATATCAAAGCCGAGATTCCGGGTTGGGATTTTGACGCAGTTGCAAAAGAAGCGACTTCAAAATGGAACAAGGAATTGAATAAAATACAGATCAAAGCAGATGATAAAACGATGAAAGTTTTTTATACTGCAATGTATCACACGATGTTTGCACCATCAATCTTCAATGATGTAAACGGAGATTATAGGGGAACAGATAAAAAAGTATACGAAAAAGCAAATTTTACAAACTACACCACTTTTTCACTTTGGGATACGTATCGAGGTTTGCATCCTTTATATACAATCACACAGCCCGATAAAATCAACGATATTGTGAAGTCATTTTTGGCAATTTATGAGCAGCAAGGACGATTACCGGTTTGGCATTTAATGGGGAACGAAACCAATACAATGAACGGAAATCACTCGATTGCAGTTATTGTAGATGCCTACATGAAAGGATATAGAGATTACGATACAGCATTGGCATACGAAGCCATCAAAAAAACAGCCATGCAAACGCGTGACGGAATGGATTATGTTCAAAAATTAGAATATATTCCTGCTGATAAAATGTTGGAATCAGTTGGTAATGCTTTAGAATATGCAATCGACGATTATTGTGTGGCACAAATGGCAAAATCTTTAGGGAAGACAGATGATTATAATTATTTCACCAAAAGAGCCAATTTGTACAAACTTTATTTCGATAAAGAAACTACATTCATGAGAGGAAAATTGACTGATGGAAATTGGAGAACACCATTTAATCCGCTTTCATCAGCGCATCGTAAAGACGATTATGTAGAAGGAAATGCGTGGCAATACACTTGGTTAGTTCCACAAGATCCTTACGGTTTAATAGAATTATTTGGAAACGAAGATAAATTCTTAGCTAAGTTAGATTCACTATTTTTAATCACAGATAAAGTAGAAGGCGAAGAAATTTCACCGGATATTAGCGGATTAATTGGGCAATATGCACAAGGAAACGAACCAAATCATCATATTCCATATCTATATGCATTCGCAGGACAACCTTGGAAAACAGCGAAACTAATCCGTGAAATAGATGACAAATTCTATTCGACAAAACCGGACGGATTATGCGGAAATGAAGATTTAGGGCAAATGTCTGCTTGGTATGTTTTCTCAGCAATGGGATTTTATTCGGTTAATCCTGCAAACGGAATTTATGTATTAGGAAGTCCGCTAGTAAATACAGCAACAATTCATCATAAAGAAGGAATTTCATTTACATTGAATGCAGTAAATAACAGCAAAACAAATATCTATATTCAAAAAGCAGAGTATAATGGAAAACCGTATACAAAATCATACATCACGCATGATATGATTGTAAAAGGAGGAGAATTAAAATTGTATATGGGTAATAAACCATCGACAACATTTGGAGTGAAGAAAGAAGATAGACCTCTTTAGTGAGTTTTCAGTTTTCAGTCGCAGTTTTCAGTTTCCTAACTGGTTTTTAAAACCTGTTAGGTATGATTTAGAATATACACTCACGTCTTTGCATTTTAGAATAAATACATAATATACCTAACAGGTTTTAAAAACCTGTTAGGATAATAAAACAGAATATGAAAATAAAGAGTTTAATTTTTTTAGGGATATTACATTGTTGTGTTTTTGTAAACGCACAAGTTAAAACGTTGGATCCTGTAGAATTTGTAAATCCTTTAATGGGAACACAATCTTTACACAGTCTTTCAAACGGAAATACCTATCCAGCAATTTGCCGACCTTGGGGAATGAATTTCTGGACGCCGCAAACCGGTAAAATGGGAGACGGATGGGCATACATTTATACCGCAGAAAAGATTAGAGGATTCAAACAAACACATCAGCCTTCGCCGTGGATGAACGATTACGGACAGTTTTCAATCATGCCGGTAACAGGGAAATTAAGTTTCGTTGAAGATGAAAGAGGAAGTTGGTTCAGCCATAAAGCTGAGGTTTCGAAACCTTATTACTACAGCGTTTACCTAGCCGATTATGATGTAACGACCGAAATTACAGCAACCGAAAGAGCAGCACATTTCCAGATTACATTTCCGGAAAACGAACAATCTTCAATTGTAATTGATGCTTTTGATAAAGGATCTTATATCAAAATTATTCCATCAGAAAATAAAATTATAGGATACACAACCCGCAATAGTGGTGGAGTTCCGGAGAATTTCAAAAACTATTTTGTATTACAATTTGATAAGCCGTTTGCAACCAATTATACCTGGCATGATAAAGTTTTAGAAAAAGACAAACTAGAATTAAAAGACAATCATGTAGGTGCAGTAGTTGGTTTTAAAACTAAAAAAGGAGAAATCGTAAACGTAAAAGTTTCTTCTTCATTTATTAGTCCCGAACAAGCAGAATTAAATTTAGCAACCGAATTAGGAAAGGCTTCTTTTAATGAAACCGTAGCCGAATCTAAAAAAGAATGGAATAAAGTTTTAGGCAAATTAACTGCCGAAGGAGGAACCGAAGAACAACTAAAAACATTCTATTCTTGTTTATACCGCACCGCTTGTTTTCCGCAAAAGCAATATGAAGTAAATGCAAAAGGAGAAATCGTGCATTACAGTCCGTATAATGGACAAGTTTTACCGGGTTATATGTTTGCAGGAACAGGATTTTGGGATACATTCCGTGCCTTATATCCTTTGCTAAATCTGGTATATCCTTCGATCAATAAAGAGATGCAGGAAGGATTAATCAACGATTATAAAGAAGGCGGTTTCCTGCCGGAATGGTCAAGTCCGGGATTCAGAAATGTGATGGTTGGGAATAACTCGGCGTCTGTAGTTTCTGATGCTTATATCAAAGGATTACGTGGGTATGATATCAATAAATTGTATGAAGCTTTGTTGCACGGAGCCAATAACGAAGGTCCATTAGAAGCCGTAGGAAGAAAAGGAGTAGAGTATTATAATACTTTAGGATATGTTCCTTATGATGTAAAAATCAACGAAAATGCAGCAAGAACATTAGAATATGCTTATGATGATTTTGCAATTTGGAAATTGGCGAAAGCCTTAAACCGTCCGAAAAAAGAAATCAGTTTATTCGAAAAACGAATGATGAATTATAAAAAACTTTATAATCCGGAAATTGGTTTAATGAGCGGTAGAAACAAAGACGGAAGTTTTCCAAAAGATTTTAATCCGTTTAAATGGGGAGATGCTTTTACCGAAGGAAATGCGTGGCATTACAGCTGGAGCGTTTTCCATGATATACAAGGCTTAATTGATTTAATGGGCGGAGAGAAAAAATTCACCGCAAAATTAGACGCAGTTTTCTCAACTCCACCAGTTTTTGATGATAGTTATTATGGAGCTGTTATCCATGAAATCCGCGAAATGCAAATCATGAATATGGGACAATATGCGCACGGAAATCAGCCAATTCAGCACATGATTTATTTGTACAATTATGCAGGAGAACCCTGGAAAACACAATATTGGTCAAGAGAAGTTATGAACCGATTGTACAAACCAACTCCGGATGGATATTGCGGAGACGAAGACAACGGACAAACATCTGCATGGTATGTTTTCTCAGCAATGGGATTCTACCCAGTTTGCCCTGCAACAGACGAGTACGTTCTTGGAGCACCATTATTTAAGAAATTGACCTTACAATTAGAAAACGGAAAACAATTGGTTATAAATGCACCAAATAATTCTGAAACCAACAAATATGTTCAGGAATTAAAATGGAATAATGCAACTTATACAAAAAATTATATCAACCATTTTGATGTATTAAAAGGTGGCGAATTTAATTTTGAAATGATCAGCAAGCCTAATACACAAAGAGGAACAGACAAAACAGCGTTTCCATATTCTTATTCAACTTCAAAATAAATACTATGCAATCACGTAGAAAATTTATAAAAAATACAGGGATTTTTTCAGCAGGATTATTGGCACTTCAAACCGATGTTTTTGGAATGCAAACCGATGCTTTCAATTTTGCCTTAAAAGATTTTATTACCAAAAGACCACCATTAGCAGAAAGAAAATTTACCAGTAAAGCTGTTGAAGCGGCAATTGTAAGAATCAAAAAGCAAATTGCAAATCCGGAATTGGCATGGCTGTTCGAAAACTGTTTCCCAAATACATTAGATACAACTGTTGATTTTGAAATCATCGACGGGAAACCCGATACGTATGTCATTACAGGAGATATCGATGCGATGTGGTTACGTGATAGTACAGCGCAAATTTGGCCGTATATTCCGTTTGTAAAAGAAGATAAAAAACTTGCAGAATTGGTAAAAGGAGTGATTAACCGTCAGACAAAATGTATTCTGTTAGATCCGTATGCGAACGCTTTTTATAAAGATTTCAATCAGGTAAGCGAATGGAAAAACGATATGACCAAAATGCAGCCGGGAATCCACGAGCGCAAATGGGAAATCGATAGTTTATGTTACCCAATAAGACTGGCACACGGATATTGGAAAGAAACCGGAGATATCAGTTTGTTCGACAGCAAGTGGAAAGAAGCAATGCTTTTGGTATTACAAACTTTCAAAGAGCAACAACGCTGGACTGATAAAGGCCCTTATAATTTCCAGAGAGTTACAGCTTGGGCTACAGATGGCGTGCCTTTAAGCGGTTACGGATATCCTGTAAAACCATGCGGATTGATCGTTTCTACTTTCAGACCAAGTGATGACAGTACATTGTTTGGATATTTGATTCCGAGTAATATGTTTGCGATTGAAGTACTAGGATATCTTCAGGAAATTTTCTCTTTACCAGCTTTATTGGATAATGATTTAGTCGCTAAAGCAAAAGAATTACAAGGACAAGTTCAGAAAGGATTAGAAGAAAACGGAATCATCGACCATCCAAAATTCGGAAGAATCATTGCTTTTGAAGTAAACGGTTACGGAAGTTTTCACATGATGGATGATGCCAATGTTCCTTCGTTATTATCATTGCCATATTTGGGCGCAATTGAACCGGATAATCAGCTTTATCTGAATACAAGAAAAGTAGTGCTTTCAGAAAACAATCCGTTTTTCTATAAAGGAAAAGCAGGCGAAGGCGTTGGAGGTCCGCATACCGGAGCAGATACCATCTGGCCAATGAGTATTGTTTTGAGAGCGATTACCAGTGTCGACGAAAAAGAAATAAAAGCGTGTATCAGTAACCTGATCAAAACAAATGCCGATACGGGATTTATGCACGAGTCATTTCATAAAGATGATGTAACCAAATTTACAAGAAAATGGTTTGCATGGGCAAATACATTATTTGGAGAAATGATCGTTCACACCAGCATTCGTTATCCTCAAATTTTAAAAGACAAAAACATATAAAAAACTAAAAATAGATTTACCATTAAGAGATTAAGTTTATAAAGTATCCTAACAGGTTTTAAAAACCTGTTAGGTGTGAATTGAGCCCTAAAAGCCAGATTCAATTAATTACTTAAATGGTTCAATTCCAAAAAAAATAAGAATGAATAAAGAATATGCCGTTGGATTGGATATTGGAGGAACACATATCACCGCAGCGATTATAGATATAATAGGTATGAAAGTGGTGGATTTTTCATTGCACAAAGAGTCATTTGATTCTAATTTGCCAGTGGAAGAGGTGATGACTATTTGGGAAAAAGTAATTCGCACTTCTATAAAAAAATCTAAGGTTGAAAACACAACAGGATTGGCAATTTGTATGCCTGGTCCGTTTGATTATACCAATGGCGTTTGCTGGATAAAAGGGCAATCGAAATACGAACATTTTTATGGATTGAACGTTCGTGATTTGTTTCAGGATAAACTGAATCTTTCGAGTGATTTTCCAGTGCTTTTCGAAAACGATGCAGTTTGTTTTGGAAAAGGCGAAGTTTTTAAAGATGCCAATAATCTTTCTAAAAAAGTAATGGCAATTACACTTGGTACCGGACTTGGCGCTTGTTTTATAGACAAAGGAAAATCGATTAGTACAGGGAATTCAGTGCCAAAAGAGGGAGAAATATATGACCTTCCATACAAACACGGAATAGCCGAAGATTATGTTTCAGCACGCGGACTTATATCGAGTTATTTCGCTTTAAGCGGAAAAAAATTAAACAACGGATTAGAGATTTTTAATTTGGCTAAAGCCGGAGATGAAATGGCAATAAAAGTATTCGGAAAAATGGGAGAAGATTTAGCGGCAATAGTACTTCCGTGGTTAGAGAATTTTTCTGCAGATAGTTTTATTATTGGAGGAAAAATTGCAAATGCAAGTGAATTTTTCTTACCGGTTTTTATCCAAAAAATAAAAGAAGCAGGAAGTAATGTAACTGTTTCTGTTTCTACAGATAATGAAATCGCAGCTTTATTAGGTGCTACAAGTTTGTTATATACAGTCTAAGTTATTAAACCATATAAGTTATATAAGTTCATGTAAAAGAATTTTGTAGTTTAGTTTTAAGTTACTTTAGACAGCCTGCTTAAATGATCTTATATAACTTATATTGTTTAAAAATATTTAGTATGACAAATAAAAAGAAAAATTGGCTCAAAATATTTGTTGAAACTCTACTTGATTTTATTTTAATGTGGAAATAGAAAATTAGATTTCCGCAGCTTAAATGATCTTATATAACTTATATGGTTTAAAATTTAATTTATTATGACAAATTCAAATCGCAGAAATTTTATAAAAACGGCAGCAATCGCTTCAGTTGCTGTGGCGTTGCAATCTTTTACCACAGATAAGGAAGAAGAAAAAATAGTAGTTTCTAATTCGAATAAAGGAAAGAAACCAATTGTACTTTCTACATGGCGATTTGGAATCCCTGCCAATGAAGCTGCTTGGGAAGTTTTAAAAAAGAATGGAACAGCTTTGGATGCTGTTGAAGCCGGAGTTAAAATTCCGGAAGGCGATCCAAAAGAAAGAAGCGTAGGTTACGGTGGACGTCCCGATAGAGATGGTCGCGTAACGTTAGACGCTTGTATTATGGATGAAAATGCTAATATAGGATCCGTTGCTTCTTTAGAATATATAAAACACCCAATATCTGTTGCAAGAGCGGTAATGGAAAAAACGCCTCACGTAATGTTAGTAGGTGATGGCGCTTTGCAATTTGCATTAGCACAAGGCTTTAAAAAAGAAAATCTTTTAACAGAAGAGTCTGAAAAAGAATGGAAAGAATGGCTGAAAGACAGTAAATACAAACCAATTGCAAATATCGAAAATCACGATACCATTGGAATGATTGCTTTAGATTCTAATGGAAATCTTTCGGGCGCATGTACGACAAGCGGAATGGCTTTTAAAATGCACGGACGAGTTGGAGATTCCCCAATTATTGGAGCGGGTTTATATGTCGATAACGAAATTGGTGCTGCAACAGCAACTGGTCATGGCGAAGAAGTGATCCGAATTTCGGGCTGTCATCTGGTTGTAGAATTAATGCGACAAGGAAAATCGCCTCAACAAGCCTGTGAAGAAGCCGTTGCAAGAATTGTAAAATTAACGAAGAACAGAAATAAAGATTTAAAAGATATTCAGGTAGGATTTATAGCCTTGAACAAAGCAGGAGAATATGGTTCTTATTGCATTCAGGGAGGTTTTAACTACGCTGTTTATGACGATACAGGAAATAAATTAATCGACGCCGATTATTTCCTGAAGTAAGATTTTTTTAGTTAACTCTGTCGAGGGTTAATTGTTTTTTAAATGCGCAATAGCTTAAGGCTTTGCGCATTTTTTCTTCCAAAAATTGACAGAATTTCTTATTGATAAAACCTTTGAAAAGAAAAGTTGGGATCATGCATTTTTATTTCATTATTGCTGGTTTCAAGTTGCGCTTCTTTTGCATAAATAAACATTTGCTGTTCATAATCATTGATCGCAGATTCAAGGGTTTCAAATTTTCCGTTTGTTAAGTTTTCGGATAAAATCAAGGCATCTTTCAGTCCCGTATTTGCACCCTGACCTGCAAAGGGAGGCATTATGTGTGCAGCGTCTCCAATAAGAGTTATAGGTAAAGGACGATTAGTTTTCCAAGGGATATCTAGTGTTATTTTTCTTGTTGGTCCGGGAATAAAAGAAGAGGTGGAGCGAAATAATTCTTTGTAACATTCATGCCAATTAGAAAATTTGTTTTCAAGAAAAGTAATAATGCTTTCCTTATCTTGAACGTTTAATCTGTTGTCTTGCGACCATTCTTGAGGAGTTTTGAAAATTACATTATAAGTCAATAGATCTCCGTTTTTGGAATTTGCAACTAACAAATCTCCGTTGTTTGCGGACATAAGTATTTTCTCGTCGCAAAGTTGGAAGAATTCCGGGCATGATATTTCGGGTTGAGGTACTTCTCCTTGTATAATTAGAGTTCCTGTGTGTTCGATTTCAGCATCGGTAACAAATTTTCTGGCTTTAGACATTCCGCCGTTTGCACCAATAATAAAATCTGCGGTTGCGGTTACATTGTTTTCAAAATGTAAAATCCATTTTCCGTTGTGTTCTTCTAGTTCTGTGAATTTACTGTTCCAAAAAACAGTTTTAGGTGTTAAACTATCAAGTAATAATTGTCTTAAATCGTTTCTGTTTATTTCAGGGTTATCGTATTGTTCTTCGGGCGAAAGCTCTTTAGAAAATAATATTTCTCCTTGTTCATTGGCTACGATTCTACCCATCGCTATTGCCTTTGCAAAATAGTTTTCAAGCAATCCTGCTTTTTTCATGGCATCTTGTCCTGAGCCTTTATGAAGGTCAAGAGTTCCGCCTGAAATTCGGGTTTGTGCATTTTTGTCTCTTTCATAAACGGCGACATCAATTCCGTTTTGTTGTAATAATTTTGCCATTGTAAGTCCAACCGGACCAGCACCAATTATGGCTACTTTTTTGTCTTTTAGTAACATGATTTTGTATTGTAGTATTGAAAGACAAAATTCAGGAATACTATTAAATTAGGATTGTACAAATGCGACAAAATCGCTGTTTATGGCTTGTTGCTCTTTCTTTGTTTTTCGTGCAAATGCTGCCGGTGTAGTCCCACTGTAGCGTTTGAATTCCCTGCTTAAATGAGATTGATCTGTATAGCCAAGATCCTGGGCCAAGGCAGAAATATTAGAATTTGGATCAATCCATAACTGATTTCGGACTTGCTCAAATCGCATTAGCGCCGAAACATCTTTGACAGTATGGGCGGAAGACTGCTTAAATTTCCTTTCCAGCGTACGAACCGTTGCGTGTGCTGCAGCCGCAACTTTATTTACGGGCATATTGCCATTTGCATCTCTCATTGCAAATCCTGCCTTAAATAATGTATTGTCAAGAGGAATTTGCAATTGTGAATTCAAAAAATAATGTTGTATAAGGGTAATTGCGTTATCAATTTTATTACCACGAACACACTCGTTTAAAGTAGATTGAAGCTGAGCAATTGGATGTTTTACTATAGATGCAGCATTTTTTTCAGAAGGCAATCCGAGTAAATCAAAAACGGTCCACGGAAAACATCTGATTCCGATGATTTCTAAATAACCATTTGTTTTTAAAACAGCGGGCTGATTGAGTAATCCCATTATAAAAGGCGAAGGCAACGGCTGAAAGTCACCATGAATAGAAATACTGCAGGAATTTCCAAAATGAAAAACAATCTCGGCGTATCCATCAGGCATTATTTCAAAACTTGATTCTGTTTCTCCAAAGTCACTTTTGTCGTACCAAAAGCATTTAATCATATGCTGCAACTCTGCGGGAACTTCAAATTCTTGGTGTAAAGTATTTAGAGATCGCATATTCTGAATTTATTGATTATGATTTACTGAAACTTAGATTGAAGGTCTTATGATTGAGAAATTGAGATTGCAGTGGCTTTCTATAAGCATTAAACAAAGTTACGATAAACATTTTTATGAAAAGCTGCGCAAATATTTCTGACTTTAAGCATCTTTTAATCCTAAAATGATTGAGAAATTATAAATTTCATTAATTCTCCATTTTTGATATTGTTTTTATTAAAGTTGGAGCTCTAGGATTTTTCCGTTTTTAAATTATATTTGTTCGAAATGACACAAAGTCACATAGATTTTCGAAACGTGCATCAAAATCAACAGGGAAAGCATCTGTTAAATTAATTGAAAAATCAGGAACACAGATTTCATTTCGTTTCCCTAATATTTAAGCAAAATGATTAAAGAATTGCCAGATTATATTTTTAATAAAAATTATGATAATTTTTATTTACTTACAGAATATGATATTATTTTTAACGAAAAATTCACTAAAAATTTAAATATTTTTTGTAAAAGATTAAACTCTGAAAAATTATTAATAAAATTAGAAGTGCCATTGGAATACAATTCATTAGTTCCAAATAGAATTGAGCTTACAGATTCTAGTAATCTTAGTAATTTTTATGAAATGAGTGCAAATGTAAATGAGGCTGGATTAATGTATTATATGTTGAATTTTTTTATCAATGATAGTTCAGAATTATGGGAAATATATGTTTCTCTTGAAAATGAATTGAGTGTAATCGGTTGTTCAAAAGAAATCAGTTCACTTTTTGAAGTTCTTTTTAATCCATATAAAGATGAAAGTGTTCAATTAAAATACAAGATAATTGGGGATATGTTTGATGACGAAGAATTAAAAATATTATTTATAGAATCCTTGGAGAGAAACTATAAGTTTAGTGAAACTAGGTAATGTATCAGATGTGTTGGTGATTAATTATTGCATCTAACATTTACAGAAAATCCCCGCTCCCACACGAATCCTTGCGTGTGGCACAAAGGAGGCACGACATATAGAATCCCGTTAGGCAGTCGTTAATATAAAATAAATAAATTCATGAAATTAAAGTTTTTACCCTTAACAATTGTTTTTGCCATTTGGATTATGGGTGTTTGTATAAATAAATATTTTTCTGTGCAGGAAAAAAATATCTCGATAGACTTAATTATAACAAATATTGAAAGAACACCCACAAATCGATTGTTTCTTTATAATGATGGAAATTTAATAAATTTGAGCAATTATACATTTATGTATTATGACGATATAAAAATTGGAGACTCTATTATAAAAAAAGAAAATGATGATAAGTTATATTTTTACAGAAAAAATCCGAAAGGTAAATACGAGAAAAACTTTACTCTCTTACCTAACTAACGCCCCGCTCACGTACGAATTCTTTCGTGTGATGAAAGGAATCGACAAAGAATAGCGGTTTTAAAAAATTAAACTTATGAAATATATTATTTTATTATTGTGTTTATGTTTATGTTCATGTGTATTCTTAGGTGACTGTAGTGTAAATGCCAAAGATATGAAAGAAGATGAATGTTTATTAATTGTTAAGAAAATGCCAGGAATTCACGATGGAAGGTTTGGTTATGAGGGTGTTAATCTAGTTACTAAAGAAAAATGCAATTGTAAATCACCAATAAGTGATTTGTGGTGGTCAATTTATAAAGAGCATATAGAGCTCGGAGATACTATCATTAAGAAGAAAGGCGAACTCATTTTTAGTATTCACAAAAAAGATACTGTTTTGAGTTTTAATTTTGAATGTGAAGGTAAGGTTTATAAATAGTAGAGTTCTCCCAAACTCTGCAAAGAGTGTCCCTTATGAAAAACTACGCAAATGTCTCTAACTTTGCCCCCGCTCCTGCACGAATCCTTTTGTGCGGCACAAAGGAAATCGACAAAGAATAGTAACAAGAAACCTCGCCAATCGGCGAAATTTTGGAGAGCGGGCAGTAGAAAACAATAAAAATATATCAGAATGAAAAATAAAGAATTTTTAAAACTATTATTTTTTTCAATAGTAACAGCAGGTGTAGTTAAATATATTCACTTATTTGTTATTTGGGAGAGTATGGAAATTACCAAAGATAATTTTCACAAAAATTTAGTAAATCTAGTTACATATCAACAAAAAGCAATTGAAACGCTTTATCTTGAAGCAGCAAATTTATTTGTTTTGCCGTATATAGCTGCAATAGTATTTTATTTTTTTTCTAAAATTGATTTAAGGCCAAAAAATAATTTTTTATTGTTTATATTTTTATTTACGATATTATTTTTTATAACGTATATTTTAATTGGTTACTGTTATAGTCTTTTAAAATAAATCCCCCAGTTGCGCAAAGTGTAGCTGCTGTGCAAATGTCTCTGACTTTGCACCGACAACGATAATCGACAAAGGAATAGTAACTAGAAACCTCGCCAATTGGCGAGATTTTGAAGAGCGGGTAGTAGAAAACAATAAAAATATATCAGAATGAAAAATAAAGAAATTTTAAAACTATTATTTTTTTCAATAATAACATCAGGTGTAGTTAAATATATTCACATATATGTTATTTGGGAGAGTATGAAAATTACCAAGGATAATTTTCACAAAAATCTAATAGACTTAGTTACATATCAACAAAAGACAGTTGAAACTGTTTATCTTGAATTAATAAATTTATTTGTTTTGCCGTACTTTGCTGCAATAGTATTTTATTTTTTTTCTAAAATTAATTTAAAATCTAAATATAATTTTTTAATTTTTATATTTTTATTTACAATATTATTTTACTCATCGATTATTTTAATGGGGTACATATACCAATCTTTAAAATAAGTCCGCGCTACGCAAGGTGTAGCTGCTGTGCAAATGTCTCTGACTTTTGCACCCACAAAGATAATCGACAAAGAATAAAAACAAGAAACCTCGCCAATTGGCGAGGTTTCTTGTTTTAGAATATTTTCTGATTGTTTTTTACTAAGTAGAGAGTATTATTTTACTCTGCCAAAAAGCGTTCCTTATTAAAAGCTGTGTAAATGTCTCTGACTTTGTGCATTTTTTTTGTACTTATAAATCGTAAATCTTCTAAAAGTCTCCTGACTTTTTGCTCTAAACGAGTTAATAAATAAAATAAATCATCTATTTTTGAATTTAAAAGAATAAGATTAAAGAAGGATATGATTTATTTAGAATAGCGCAAAGTCAGAGATATTTGCGCAGCCTATATAAGATAAGACTTCGGAGAGCGGGGGGATACTAAAAGTGCAAGTGCTGAAAGTCGTTAACATATTTTAAAATGAAAATAGAAAGAGTGATATTAATAGTACCGTTGATTATTGCCTGTTGTTCAATGACAAACTTTTCTGTAGGTAAGAAGTTTAATGAAGAAAAGGATGAAATTTTGTGGGATAAAAATAGAAAACTAACTTGGGAGGATTTTAAAGGAATGCCTGATGGAAGTGATTCACTAATTGTTGCAGGAACTACTTCGACTATAAAATTTGAATATAGCACTACAAAAAACATGATTACTAATTATAAATTAGTATCTATTTTTATAAAAAGCAAATCTTGGAGTATAACAAATAGTATTCAGCTTTTAGCGCATGAACAATTGCATTTTGATATCACAGAACTATATGCTAGGAAAATTAGGAAATCTTTTGACAGTTTAAGAATTAAGAAAAATTATGATAAAGAAAATTATACTTTAATTTATAATTCCAATATTTTGAAAAGCCAAGATTTAAATAAATTATATGATAGTGAAGTATTTGGAAATAATATCAATCAAAATAAATGGATAAAAAAAATTAGTAACGAGATTTTAAAATTAAAAAAATACGAATACTTGTCAAATGATTAATATTTTAGAATTCGCCCCCCGCTCTCCGAAGAGTTCCCGCGCTGCGCAAAGTGTAGCTGCTGTGCAAATGTCTCTGACTTTGCTCCAGATCCGCAAAGTGTAACTGCTGCGTAAATGTCCCCCGCTGCGCAAAGTGTAGCTGCTGTGCAAATGTCTCTGACTTTGCACCGACAACGATAATCGACAAAGAATAAAAACAAGAAACCTCGCCAATTGGCGAGGTTTCTTGTTTTAGAATATTTTCTGATTGTTTTTTATTAGGAAGAGAATGTTTTTTGATCTGTTATCCGAAGAGTGTTTCTTATGAAAAGCAATGCAAATGTCTTAAATCAAGACATCATTATAATTGATTATTAAGTTTAAAGTAAAAGTCAGAGATATTTGCTCAGTATTTTTAAAAGGAAACTTCGGATAAGGGTGCAGCTTAAAAAATCTTTAAAAAACAATTCGTTTTTCTTTCTTTAATCCGTCAATAATATTATCCTCGATAAATTCTTCAGATCCGGAGTATTCATCGCGCAAAAAGATGTATAATTCTTCGTCAGTTGAAATTGATTTGTATTCCTGCTCAATAAATACCGATTGTCCATGCATTAAGGCATATTTTACTCTCTTTATTTGGTTATAGGCTTGAATTAAGTTTCCGCCTAAATCCCTTTCTTGTGCATAGGTAAGATCTAAGCCAAAATCATCAGAATCTTTTTTTGTCCAACTAATTGCAGTTGGTTTATGATTAATAAAAAGATCAATTATGGTTTGTTCAACTTCAATTTTACGTTTTGTTGAGGAAACAATAAATTTTTGGATTTTATGAAAAGTTGCAATTCTTGATCGCCAAAAATCAAAAGGTATGGTTACAATTTCTTTCATTGCATCCTCATACCAGTGACATAAAGTTGTGGGATAAAAAACATCTATTTTCTCCCAATCAGTTTCTATTTTTTGTATTGTAATATCGATAATTTGATCTGGAAAGCGTCTTTTTCTTAAACACCAATTAATATCTTCAAGAGATAAATCTGCAATGGGTTTATGGATATTTTTAGTATCAAAATCACTCTGATTCCAATCAACTGAAAAATCATAAAGTGTAAGTGATTTGAGATCTTGATTTGTCATATTTAATGGCCGTTAACGTCAGTCTGTGGAAAAAATGCTGTTTGTTCTTTTTCAAATATAGAAAAAGAATAGGTATCATTTAGAACAAAAAAGCTCCAGATTTCTCTGAAGCTTTGTTTAGTAATGTTGTAAAGAAGATACTTTAAAAATTAGTATTTACTTTTTTAGAACGATCTGCAATGTATGACATAAGCCATGTTACCTGACCATCTTTAACAAAGTATACTTTCTTAGTTTCTAAATTTGGAATACTTTCCAAGAAGTTCTGAAGAATGTTATTTGCCGAAATAAGATATTTCTGGTCATATGTACTCAAAACTCTCGCAATTTCTTTATTGGTTTTAGCAAGGTTAGTAAACTTTACAAAATTATTTTTCAGGATTGCATCATAATTGATAACGTCTTCCAGAGTTAGTGTAATGTAGTGATTTTTAATATCTTCATCATAATAAAGCGTTGCAAAAGCCCAAACAGCTCCACCTGATAAATAGATTTTTTCCTTTTTTAGCAAAAGAGGATTTGCATCCAGCATTTCTTTAATCTTCTTGCGTAGAACAGGGTTATAATCAAAAGATTTTTCCTGAAACGTCGACATATCATTTGCTTGATTTGGATTTACAACCGTTTTCTTTACGGCATCTGTAAGTGTCATTGTACCAAAATCAAGCTCCAAAGGCACAAACTCCAATTTGTTATCTTCAAGCTCGTCAATGTATCCGCCTTTGGTAGTTTGAGCACCAATATCAAGTAGTGAAGCATTAGAATAATCAACAGGCGGAATAGCACCTTTAACTAACATTTTAGCTTCTTCATTAACATTTATAATATCAAAACTTTTATTGGTTAGCGAAGCAATCTTATTTTTTAAAACATCAATGTTACGAGCAGAAGAGAAAACAGGAGCAGCCACTATAAAGATATTTTCTTCGCGTAGTTTAAATTCCTCTTTGATTTTCTTCAATTGATCAACAATTATAACGGTAACTTTATTGATATCTTCTTGAGGAAGTTCGCCTAAAGTACCAATATGATCAGCAAGACTAATTCTTTCATTTGCGAAATAAAGAATATCATAGTCGGCTTTTTTGATATTATTTACTTCCAAAACAGAAACTTTTATTGCTCTGCGTCCGATTTCGATTCCGGCATAAACATTCTTTTGTGAAAATGAATTAAGGGTAAAAAATAAATTTAAAAGAATAAAAAATAAAACTTGGGATTTGTTTTTTTTAAGCATTGGATTTAATTGTAGTTAGGGTATTATTTATTTGAATAAAGACTTTAAAATAGTTAGTTGTGGTATTTATGTGAAAGTCATAATTTTAAATTGAAAATAATAGGTTTCGGTATGAGATTGCAAATTTATAAAAACATTCACTAACATAAACGCAGTTATTAAGAAAACATGGGATTAAATTATTAAGGTAATTTTTTTAAGGTAATGACAATTTCTAACGTGTTGAAAAAGAATAATTAAGCAGAAATTTTTCGACAAAAAATAAGCGATAAAGCATTTATTTCCGGGACATTTTTATATAAAATTGTCGAAGTTTTTCTGGGTTTTTTATAATCATGTTCGATAATAAGAACTCATAAAATAATTTAAAGTATAGTGGTGTATTGTTCTCATTATGAGTGTAAAAGATGCTTTTAAAATTTTTATTTGTAAGAAATAATTGTATATCTTTGAATAGGTTAAGATAAAATAAAATAATATTTAAGCGATTTATTGCAAAAATCAAGAGCATAAAAAGGAATTTAATCTAATAGTAAAAATATATAAAAAATTCTTGCGCAAGGATAGACAAAAGCCCCAAGTGTCTTTAATTGATTGAGGTATTACCTAATTTTTTAAAACTTTATGTTATGATAAAAAACATTTTAAACCTAAAAGGAGTTACAGAATTAACCAAAAATGAAAAAAGAAGTATCACAGGCGGTTTGGCTTGTGTTGACGGTGTTTGTCCAAGACCAGGCGCTATCTGTTGTCGTACAGGAAATTTCGAAGGACTTTGCAGATTAGCCAGTCAAGGCTGTTTTTAATTAAGAGTCTTAAAATTCTCCACCTTTGGAGAGTTAGAATAAATATTGCGCAAATGTCTTTGACTTTGCGCATTTTTTTTGCTTTTGTGAATCGTAATAAGATTAGAATCTTCCTGATTTTTTATAAAGGAGAAAATCAAATTCTTTCAACTATTATCAATCGGTTTTAGTTAATTTTTCAGGTTATCATATAAGATAACCATTTTGGATAAAAATAGGACAACCTTTGAATTATCGTAAAATAAAATAAAAAATTTAAGATAGATCAATGGAACCAAAAGAAATTACAAACGCAGAGTATCTCAAAAAGTTGATGACTAACTATTTAAATACTTTAAAAACACCAAACGATAAAACAGAGTATTATACTGCCGAAATTAAATTTTTAGATTACGGAGAACTTGGTTGTGTTATTACCAATATGCTTAAATTATGTGTTTTGGCATTGGATACCGAGGCGCAAGAAATTTCAAAGACAGTCAAAAATCCATCTATTAATGTCGCTCTTATTTTAGAAGTTGTTCTTCAGTTATTTCCTGTGGATGAATTTGAGTTGCTGAGTGAGATTAATGAGTTACTTATTGCAGATTCGAATAGGGTTGAGGAACAATAAAGAATCCTGAAATCAGTCTAATTTTTATACGATTATAAGGTCAACACAAAAACCTGTGGAGAAACATAAACATTTTGTATTGTAAATAATTTTAACGCAAAGCACACTAAGATTTTATCTAGTAGTATGTTCAAAAAAACACAAGTTCGCAATCCCGTCCTGAGGCTTCGGGATCGGGATATATTGACGTAGCTTTGTGAACTTTGTGTTTTCTATGCGTAAAGCAAAATTAAGACTTAGCGCGCTTTGCGGTAAATTATACTTAAAAGTGAAATATCATAAAAACAAAAAAGCTCCAGATTTCTCTGAAGCTTTCTGCTGGTAGCCCGTAGCGGAATCGAACCGCTCTTACATGGATGAAAACCATGCGTCCTAACCGATAGACGAACGGGCCTACTTTTGTAATGCGGGTGCAAAAAAAGGAATTAATTTTAGAATATGCAAATTATTTTTTTGAAAATTTTTCTTGTCGTTATTCTAAAAATAGCCCATTTAGAAAAAATAAATCGTACGTAAATTGGGTTAGTTAAGATGTATTTGTTTGATTAATAATTAATTGTTTTACATGTAAAAAAAGGGATAAAGAGCCTTTTTTTCTTCTTTTATTGAAATGAGATTTTTTTGCTAAAATTGAAAATATTTATCTTTGAAGGAATATTCTTTTGTTTTTTTATTTTTACTTTTATACATTTGAAAGAAAAAACATGCAAATAGAAGCAGAGAAGGTAGAATGGTATATTGTTTTGAAAAATTGGTTTTTTAATAATTCTTATATAATTTTCCTTAGTTACTCATCTTGTTTTTTAATATTCTATTTAATTTATTATTTTAATTCTAATTTGCATGGACTATTATTAGATTACGCTGATTTAATAGATTTTTTAAAAACGCTTTGCATTCTTTCTTTTACAGCAGGCATTTTTACTGTTACCCTTAAATATTTTCAATATCTTAAAGTCTTTGAGGGTGAATTTAATAGAATTATTAATAGCCAAAATTTTGAATCAAAACTCCAAAGTATTGTTTCGACAATAACGTTTTCAGAAGATTTTTTAAATAAGCAAGGGGATTTAACTGAGATTTGGAAGAAAGTAACTTTAATAAAGTATAAAAAAGAGTTTCCAGAATTATATTATAAAATAGAAAAAAATATTAAAAATAATTTATTCGAAAATAATAGTTTAGATAAGTATTATAAAAATGTACAAATTAGTTATGAATTTGAATTAGCAGAAGATAACAAAACGATTAATGTAAAGGAATTTTCTTCATTTACAATTGTACGAAATTCAATTGATGATTTTTTTTGGGAGTTTTTCGTAACATTTTCTCAGCAAATTGAAAAAGAAAATAATCAAGAATCAGTTTTACTAATCCAAAGTTTTACTAGAATTGATGATGAGAAAATTGATTTAAAAAAGTGTATTATAACAAATCAGGAAGAAAATGAAAATTTTGTAAAAAAGAAGTATTCTTATCCTTTAGGTAAAAAAAAGGAATATCATATTGAAAGATGTTTTCAGTTTTCTCAAATAATTGAAGATGATAGAATAGTAAGTTTTAGTAGTAGTCATGTAGTAGATGATCTTACTGTGCGAATTAAATTATGTAAAAAATTACAAATTGTATTTGAGCCAGTAGGTGACAATCTTTTTAATAAAGAAAATATCTTTCAAGATAGAATTTGTTATGTAAATAGAGATGTGTTTCTACCTGGAGAAAAATATAAGATATTTTTATATCGAACTCATGATAATAATTAACATATAATTAATCATTATTAATTTGGCAGAGATTGAATATTAGACTATTTTTGATTATAGAAGAAAGATTCTATAAAGTATAAACTTTAAATATACAGATTATGAGAACTAAAACAGGAATTTAAGACTTAGATTAATGTTTAATGCATAAAAGAGAGCTACATTTTTGTAGCTCTTTCTTTTTGTAAAATCATAACTACAGTGTAAATTTAATCATTAGCTAATAGAATGCTATTTGCTCTCCCGCTCTCGCATGAATTCTTTCGTATGGCTTAACGGATAATACAATCAGTGAAAATTTTCTTATGAATAATTGCAAAAATGTCTAGACTGCACGCAATTTTTTTGTTTCTAAAACCGTAAATCCTATAAAAAGATATTTGCAATAAACACCTTACTGAGAATGGATATTACAATCTTTCGATCTTAAAATAAGCCAGTTCTTCTTGATTTCGTATTAAATTATCTAATCGTTCGAATCCGGCTTTTTGTAATACATTTTGTGATCCGCTGTTGCTGAGATCCGTTATGGCTACAACTTCTTTTGTATTTGTATTTGTAAAACTATATTGAGTTAGAGCCTTACATACTTCTGTAGCAATACCTTTTCCCCAATATTCCCTACTAAGTACATATCCTATTTCTATTTGGCTTGTATTGTGTACAAAAATACGAGCAACACACATTCCTATAAAATTATTATTTGTAGCATCGAATATTGCCCAGCGACTAAGATTTTTCTTTTCATAATTTTCAAGCAATTCCTTAAACATCTCCACATATCTTTCCGGTGAAGCATCAGGAAGGTATTGCGTAACTTGATTGTCTTTAAAAAGATCTAAAAATGTTTGTTTTTCCTGAGGTAGAAATTCACGAATAATTATTCTTGGGCTTTGGTAAAGAGTAGACATGGATGGTAGTTAATATTGACGTAAATAATTTAGTGGTTTTTTGCCGAAGTTAATAGCAGAATTTTTCTTTTGTAATCACAGCCGAATTTACAGAAAATAAATAAGCAGAGCAAACCTGATGTTCTTCAAAGTGGAATGTAAAGAAAAGATTTTAGAAAGTGATAAGATTGTCTAAATTCTTTGTTTGATATACGTTGCGTTTCTTCTCCCGAAGTTTCGGGATCGCTCAGGATGATAAAAAATAAAGTGCCATAAACAAAAAAAGCTCCAAATTTCTCTGAAGCTTTGTCTTTGTCGGGAAGCATTGAAATAGCTAACCAGTTTTTTGAGGATTATTCGAGTATTATAGCATGGGTATCTTAAATTTCAAAATACAACAATAATTTTAAAATTATTATTCTATTGATACTTACTCAAATCGAGATTAAGAATAGTTCCTACTCTGCTAAACTCTTCATTAATCTTTGCATTCAGGATTAGTTGTTCGTTGTTTATAGGATGATTAAAAATTAATTGATGCGCATGAAGCATCATTTCTTTCAGGTCATAATTCTCCAGCCATAATTTATTTTGTTTGTTACAACCATGAGGACGACTTCCTAAAATGGGATGAAAAATATGTTTGAAATGTTTTCGTAATTGATGCATACGTCCAGTTTCAGGAATTGCTTCTACCAAACAATATCGTGACGTGGGTTTATTGTTAAATTCTAACTCAACTTCGGCATTTTGCAAACGATGAAAGTATGTTATTGCATTTTGTGTAATGTCATCATCATTAGTTAAATCATAATCAATCGTTAGCTCTTCGGGTGACCAACCGCGTAAAATTGCTAAATATTTTTTTTCGACTTCGCGTGTGGCAAAACGATCATTCATAATTTTTAGAATCTCTTTATCCAAAGCAAATAACAAGACACCAGATGTTTTTCGGTCTAACCGATGAATAGGATAAACATGTTGCCCTATTTGATTTCTCAATTCCTGAATAGCATAAACTTTTGCATCGCGTGCATAAAATGATTTATGAACCAGCAATCCGCTTGGTTTATTAATTGCTATAATATATTCGTCTTGGTAAAGAATTTCTAACATTTGGCAAAAATAAACGAGATTTCGATTAAAATCACTTTTGGGACTTATTTATTTCTATATCTAGCTGTCCAAGGAGTTCTTATGAAACGCTGTGTGAATGTCTCCTGACTTTGCACCTGTAATCCTGGTCAAGTATTATTAATCCTTCACGTTATAGTTCACTTATGCCTAATAATTTCAAAATAAAGCTCAGGTAGAATTATTTTGACATCTTGTGTAGCTCCTTCCTTAAGCCAGTATAAAATGAAATTCACATTTACACTTTTTAATTCATAGTGTTTTGACTTCATTTCCTCAATTTTCTTAATGAATAGCTTTGAAAATTTCAATACAGACTGCCCGTTTGAATTTAAACATTCATCCCCATTAATATGTAATACATCTCCACATGCCAGTTGAGAAATTAAAGTCTGTTTGTTAATAAAATAATCCAGCCAGATATCTTTAAAAGTTGCATATACAGCAATTTTATCAGGTGCCGGATAATGCTCAAAATCTTCTCGTCGTTCAAGATTTTCCGCTATCAGATGATTAAGAAAGTTTTCATTTAGATGGATATTTAAATTGCGTTTAGCTCTGGTCATTGCAACATATAATTGCCGTTTGGCATCATCGGTAGTAGGATCAAAGCTCTCAAGCAAGAGGAAAACGTTATCAAACTCTTTTCCCTTAGCTTTATGGATGGTAGATACAAAAATTATTTCGCCATTTTCGTTATAAAAATCCTCCAGTTTAGATTCCCGGATTAAAACCTCCAAATCAGATTTGTACTTTTTATAAGGATTAGTGGTTTCAAAATCCTTGATAATGTTCAGGCAAATCTCTAATTTATTACTGTTATGAAAGGTACTCTTTAGCTCGCGTTTAGCATTCTCCCAAACTTCATCACTGATGGTGTAAATATCAGTTCCTAAATCTACTTTATTCAATAAAAACCGAACTTCAACAAGATTACACAAACTAAAACCATCATTAGATTGTATTAGTTTTGCTTTGATATTATTCTTTAAAAGTAACCCTGTAACTTTTATGGCTTCCTCGTTAGTTTTTGTGAGTACACAGGTGGTTCCGGAAAGGTCTGTATTAGTTATGTCAGTTACAATAGGAGTAATAAGATTATTATTTTGATACTTAATAACCTTGATTTTTCCGTTGTCGGTTTGATTTGCAATGATCGGTGTTTCTTTTAGACGGTGTTGAATTTGCCGTACAAATTGATTCGAAAATGCAACCAGATTACTTTTACTACGGTAATTTTCAACTAACTCATGTTTTACGGCGTTATTCTCATAGATAAATTGTTCAAGATATTTTGAACTCGCTCCTCTAAATTCATAAATGTTTTGGTCGTCATCTCCTACAGCAATAACCCTCATTTCTTCGTTTTGTTCCATCAATGCATTTATAAGGGCAAACTCATCAGCATTCATATCCTGGGCTTCATCAATAACTAAAACAGTTTTAGTGATTTTATTAGCCTCAACATCACCGTTCTTAATCCTTTCAACTGTAGTATTTAAAATATCCGTCGATTTCTCTAAAGTGCCGACTTTACCCAAAAGATCAAAACAATAAGAATGAAAGGTTTTGATCTCAATAAAGTTTGCAGCGTTACCAATTAGCTTTAGTAAACGCTTTTTAAATTCGGTAGCAGCCGCCCTTGAAAATGTCAACATTAGCAGCTGCTCATGTTTAACATCTTCCATTAAAAGGAGTGAAGCCAGTTTATGGACTAACACTTTTGTTTTTCCACTGCCAGGTCCGGCAGCAACAACGATATGTCGTGTTTCATTATCATTAATTATCTTCAATTGTGTCGGGGACAGTTCTCCAAACAGTTGCCTGAATTTTGCCGGTGTAATATTCCGTTTAATCTCATTTTGTCTGCTGCCTTTAAAATACTTATTTAAAAAAGAACTATAATTCAGCTGAAAATAATCTTCGACAAACTGAAGTGCGTTTTTGTAATCGGTAATCATTTTTTGGGCATATTCACCCACGATATGAATTTGCTGAACTTTGTTTTCGTAAAATTGGTTGAGCTTTTCATAGTCGTCTTTGGTATAACGCTTTTTATTATCCTGTTCGGTTCGCTCAATAGTTAAGCGATTATAAACTACAAGAAAGCCACCTTCGATCTTTATGGCCTCAATCCGCGAAAGGTAAAACAAGGTATCTTCAATATCATCAATGCTTATTTCTTTTTTGAAAAGGTTGGGGCTATTGTCATAAGCTTCCTTTAATTCGTGAACCGAAAATTCTACCAGAATCTCCTCTTTATCAACCTGATCTCTTACGGCTTCATTGACTGTTTTATCATAAAAAAAATCAACGATAAACTTTGCAAGTTCATGGCGTTTTTCAAGCTTATCTTTTAATTGCTCTTTACTTTGAAGACAGAGTACAGCAATATGATTTTTAGAATAGTCTAAAATTTTCCTTTTAATCCAGTTCTTAATACACCAAAAATTAATTATCGTTTTCAGCTTGTTAGTGTTTACGCTCTCACAGCCACTTTTTTCAGCCTCTTCGTTTAATTCTTTCAGATTAAAAACACTTTCTTCTTCTTTAAAAACAGGAAGTAAAAAGTTTTCAATTTTGCTGTATGTATCAACGATGCTAAGAGAGCGGTTTTTATGGTCTGCTTTCTTTATAAATGCAGTCAGGTCCTTCGCATCTGCCAGGATATTTTCCTCACGCAACAGGTTAATTACATTAATAACCTCTTCTTTTACTATACCCAAATGATCACTAATGTAGTCTACCCTTGATTCGGCAGTTTCGTTGCTGGTTTGCTGTTTGCTTTTACTTGAAAATAGTTTCTTTATAATACGAACGCCCTGCTCTTTTTGTTTTTCTTCAAATTTTCCCGAAGCGTTTATTTTATTAATGGCTTCCTGGGCATTTTTAGATAAAATACTGTTAGCAAATACTCTGGGCATATTTTGTCCACGTTTAAGATATCCTGCATCTTCCAAAGCTGCTATTGCGGTAGTTACACGAGTTTCTATTTCTACAACATTATCGTCCCAACCTGCTTTTCGGGCAATTTCCAATGCTGAATTAGATACTTTCGATCGGAATCTTGTAATATCCTTTATCGCTTTCCAGACCTGCTGGATTTCTTTTATGGAAAGTTTGGTCTGGTTTAACAAAATAAAATGCTTACTAAGGTCTTCTTCATTAAAAAGAACAAAACAATCGGCGGAGATATTTTCATCCCTGCCTGCACGTCCTGCTTCCTGCACATAGTTTTCAAGCGAATCTGATATTTCATAATGAATGACTAAGCCCACGTCTTTCTTGTCTACTCCCATACCAAATGCAGAAGTGGCAACCATAATTTGTGTTTCCCCGTTTAAAAAGGTATTCTGATTCTCGGTTTTCTCCTGTTTATCCATTTTGCCATGGTATGGTTTTGCATTAAAACCATCTTTTGCTAACCTTTCAGCAAGCAGATAAGCTTTTCGTGTTCGGGAAACATAGACAATTGTGGGGCAGTTTTTCTCTTCAATTAAATCTCGTGTGGTCAAATATTTTTCTTCCTCATTTTGCTTTTCAAAAACCTTGTACTGGAGGTTAGTCCTTGATGCTTTCGAGGTGAATACTTCAAGATCCAGTGATAATTTTTCACGAAAATAATCCCGTATGTCCTCAATTACCTTTTGTTTGGCCGTTGCAGTAAAGCAAGACACAGGTATACTATCTCCAAGGTTTTTCTTTTCCTGAATTAATTTTATAAAATCTCCAATATATAAATAGTCAACCCTGAAATCTTGTCCCCATGATGAAAAACAGTGTGCTTCATCAATCACAAAACGGGCTACTTTCCGACTTAAAATTAACTTTTCGATAGTCTTTGAGCGCAGTGATTCAGGTGAAATGTAGAGAATAGAAGCAGAACCATCTCCAATCCTTTCAATAGATTTAGCCTTTTCGATAGGGTCTAATAGTCCATTAATAGTAACAGCTTGAGTTATTCCATTCTTTTCGAGGTTGTCAACCTGGTCTTTCATTAACGACTGTAGGGGAGAAATTATAATGGTCAATCCTTTTGAGTTTTCGGCGCTCATAAGTGCAGGGACCTGAAATGTAATCGATTTTCCGCCACCTGTAGGGAAAACGGCAAGCACAGATTTGTTGTTAACAGCAGCCCTAACGGCTTTTTCCTGAAGCGGTTCACCGCCATAAGTTCGGTAGGAATCGAAACCAAAGAAACTTTTTAATCCTTTGTGTATATCGAGGGCGTTATTACAATAAGTACAGCCTGTTATACAAGGTTTATTCCGTAATAATACTAATATACGTTCCACTTCTGGATAGTTTTTAAGAACCCAGGCAGGTGTAATGGAGTGGACGCTCTTGTGCGTTATAAATGAATTAATCAGTGACAGGCAATAGGCCAGTTCAATTGGATGTTCAGCTATTATTTTGGTTAAATCTGACTTTTCGCAAATTTCGTCGCGAAACTTTAATCTAATCTGTGCGTCTGTTTCAGTATTTATGCGACTGTAATTTACAAACCGAAAAAAAGCTCCAAATTCTTTTGTAGGACTTAACAGCAGAGAGAAGATTTCTTTAAGTGTTTCATCCATTTGCCAAAAAGCGGCAACTTCGCTATTAAATAAATGTCGCGCTTTTATGGAATCATTTAAAGGGTTGTTTGTCTCTTCAGTGTGAAGTTTATCATCTTTTAATAACGCATGGTAAGGATTAGTTGGAAATAATAAAGGAGATAAATGTAAAGTATCAATTATGTTTGAAGGGTTAATACCAGCATCATAAATTGCATTACCTATGTATTTTATATCGTGATTTAAAATGTTATGCCCGCATACATAATCATCACCTTTGAGGAACTGAACAAAATCCCCTAAAGATGCTCTATGGAATTGATTACCGTTTTCTTTAATTGCACCTATATCAAGGATTTTACCTTTTGTTGGTTCAATTTCGGTGTCAATGAATGTAATTAAACGCTTATTATTTTGTTTATCTATTAGCATAAACTCAACAAGATTAAGGTTTGGTCTTTCTATCAAGTCATAAATACATAAGTATTTAACTATGAAAATGATAGTAAGCTAATTTAGCATTTAATTTCTAAATTTAAGATGCATTTGTTAAATCAGGCTTTTTGATGATTATTGTGTTTCCTTTAGTAACGGGAAGAATAGAAAATCTAACTACTTTTTTGAGGATGATGGTAGTATTATAGGATACGCATCTTAATATTTTAGAATGTTATGACCATTTGATTGAAAAAAGAAAGTACTTTCCTTTGAAATGTTAAACAACTAAAATTATTTAATGAATTTGGTAATTACGGAAATGTATTCTTAACTTTTTCTCTCAGGATCCGTTCTAAAATCATCTAAGGAATTAAAAGTATTTTTCATGATTTATTATGAAAAAAAATTATATTTGAAAATAAGTAATATATAATATTTATCATACAGATTTCCCTAAAATAAGGGGCTTGGTATGTTTGTCATGCAGAGATAAAAGTTGGGTCTTACATTTGGGTGGCAGAAATAACGAATCAAAATTTAGTGTCAATTTGGGAGAACAACAACGATAAAAAATAAACTAAACCATAAACCAAAAAAATGACTTTCATTAAAACAATTTCTACATTTTTAATTACGCTTTTATTAGTAACAACAACTTTTGGACAAGAATCCAAACCAAAAACTAAAATTTTATTAATTGGGACTATTCATTTTGAAACTCCACATACAGATGAATTTGAATTAAAAGTGGACGATTTTTTTAGCGCTAAACGACAAAGTGAATTAGAAAATTTAACTAATGTTCTTTCTCAAACAAAAGCGACTAAAGTAATGATTGAAAGACCATTTGAAAATCAACGTTCTGTCGATAGTTTATATAATTTATATTTAGCAGATCAATATAAACTTACAGTTTCAGAAAGAGAACAAATTGGCTTTAGGTTAGCTAAAAAATTAAAATTAAATCAAATAAACTGTGTAGACAAATTCTATGGACTGTCAGATAGCTTAATGGGTGCGACCGCAAAAGAAAATAATCAACTTTATTTGCTAAAAGATTTAGGGACCGAGGCAAATTTAATGGTGAAGGATTTTGATAATAAATTGAAAAAAGGCACAATAACCGATGTTTTAAAATACATAAATAAACCCGAAGAATTAAAAAGAAATTTATCAATTTATCTAAAATTTATGGCAAAGATTGGAGCTGGTAAAAATTATGCCGGAGCAAAATATGTATCAGATTGGTATTTAAGAAATCTTGCTATTTATTCAAATATTATGAATCAAGTTAAACCTTCGGACAAATATGTTATTTTAATTTTTGGGCAAGGACACATTCCTATATTAAAACACCTACTACAAAATAATGACGATTTTGAAGTCATTGAATTGAATAGCCTACTATAATTCTGATTTATATAAATAGTAATTTAAGTAGAAACTTTAGAATTAAAAACCGAATTCGTATATTGTTCTGCTAAAATTAAATTATGGAGGAATATAAATTTTAAGATATCGGCTTTCAAACATTTTTTAGTTCATTTTAATAGAAATAGTCCAGATTATGAAAAATTCATTAATGCTCTTCTTAGCATTCTTAGCATTCTTAGCTTTTACAGCGTGCTCAAAACATGAAGGAAAAAAAAATATTGCCATCACCGGAATAGATTCCACATTGCGACCTGGTAATGATTTTTTTAAATATGTAAATGGCAAATGGTATGATTCTGTAGCAATACCTGCATCTCAAGCCGGAGTTGGTACCTATATGTTTATGAATTTCCCGCAACGAATGCGCCTGCAGGGAATATTAGACAGTATTTCGCAAAGCAAGAATCCAGCAGGAAGTATAGCCCAAAAGGTAGGAGACTTTTATGCATCAGGTATGGATACTGTAACTATTGATAAACGCGGTTATACACCTATCAAACCGCTGCTTGCCAAAATTGAAGCCATTAGCGATTTACCATCCTTAATGAACTTTGTGGTTAATGAAGAAAAAGTGGGCAATTCCTCTATTATTGGTTTTGGAGTTTCACCCGATGAAAAAAACAGCAGTATGAACATTGCCCAAATTTATCAAACGGGTATTGGCTTGCCTGACAGGGACTATTATTTCAAATCAGATTCATCAACTCTTGCCATACAGAAATCGTACAAAAAATACCTTGCTACATTATTTCAACAAACAGGCAGTAATGTCAAAGAGGCTGAAAAGAATGCTAATTTGGTTTACGATATTGACAAACAACTTGCCGTTTCGCATAAAACAAAAGTTGAACTTCGCGATGTGCAGGCAAATTACAATAAATTGGCTTTGACAGATCTTGTAAAAAAACATACCAACATAAACTGGGGTGCTTTTTTAAATACTTTAGGAGCTCAAACAGATTCTATTAATGTAGGTCAGCCTGCTTATTATGATGCCCTGAATAAGCTTTTAAAAACCATTCCCATCAGTAATTGGAAAATTTACCTGAAAGCAAATTCTATAGAAAGATATGCAGATGATTTAAGCAAACCTTTTGCAGATGCCTCCTTTGAGTATACCAAAGTACTTTCTGGTCAGGCTGTTCAAAAATCACGTGGTGAAATAATGGCTAATGTCCTTGACAATTATTTAGGCGAGGCGTTGGGTGAATTGTATGTAAAGAAATATTTTTCGGAAGATGCCAAAAAACGTATGTTAGTCCTCGTGAATAATCTGCAAAAAGCATACGGTAAAAGAATTGATAAATTGGAGTGGATGAGTCAAAGTACCAAACAAAAAGCTAAAGAAAAATTGTTTGCCATGACCAAGAAAATAGGATATCCGGATAAATGGAGGGACTATAGGAATGTAAATATAGCCAGAGGTACTTATTTTGAGAATATGGTTTCGGCGGCTACAGAAGCGTATCAATTTCAATTGGCAAAATTGGGTAAACCGGTCGATAAATCAGAATGGTTTACAACAGTTCCAACAGTTACGGCATATAATAACCCTACTGCAAACGAAATTGTTTTTCCTGCAGGTATTTTACAACCCCCATATTTTGATAATACTGCAGATGATGCGCTTAACTATGGAGGTATCGGAATGGTTATAGGTCATGAAATAACTCATACTTTTGATGACCAAGGTGCTCAATATGACAAAGATGGAAACCTAAAAAACTGGTGGACAAAAGAGGATTATGCAAAGTTTAAGTCAAGAATACAACAGGTTATCAATTTGTACAGTACCTATACTGTTTTAGGCGATCTGCACATTAATGGCGCGATGACAGTTGGCGAAAATACGGCGGATATTGCGGGAATAGCAGTTGCCTATGATGCTTTTAAAATGACCGAGCAAGGAAAAGGAAATGCAAAAATTGACGGTTTTACTCCAGATCAACGCTTCTTTATTTCTATAGCCAAAATATGGAGAGTAAAAATGAAAGACGAGTTCCTGCGTTTGTGGATTAACAATAATCCACATTCTCCACCAAATTGGCGTGTTAATGGACCTCTTATGAATACTACGCCTTTTTATGAAGCATTTAATGTGAAACCTGGAGATAAAATGTTTTTGCCGAAGAAGGATAGAATAACAATTTGGTAATTTCGGTCTTCGAAGTTTGACTATAAAAAACTGCGCAAATGTCTCTGAACTTTGCGCAGTTTTTTATTTCTTAGAAATTTTATAAAAGTATCCAAACTTTTTCCATTTTAGCTGAAATAAAAAAGCTCCAAATTTCTCTGAAGCTTTATTTTGATATTTTTTATAAATGATTATTTCGTAATTTAAATTTCTATATATGAATGAGAAATATTCCTAAATTATTTATTGATTAATTTTTCAATCCTTGCCATCATTTCATCTTTTTCTTTCAGCATGCGTTCAAACAAAGCAATCTTTTCTTCATGAAGTTTTTTTAATTCTTCAACAGAATTGAAATTGAATGTAGAATTAGGATTTGCAACACAAGCATTATCTCCAAAAGTATTCGAAATGATATTTATTGCCTGTTCCTCATCAAAATTTTGAAAAGCTTCAACAGGAATGTTTAATATATTTGAGATTTGTTTAAGCAGATTATCTTCAATTACATCTTTTTGCTCCAGTATAGAAATTTTCTTTTGATTCCAGTCATTTCCCAGATCAAAAGCCAATGCTTCCTGTTTGATGCCAAGCATTTCTCTAAAACGTTTTACGTTTCTTCCCTGATGTATTTTCTGTTCTATAATGAATATCAATTTTCTGAAGGCTCAAAGATAAAGCCATTTGGCTTAAAAATTTTGAATTTCAAAGATAAAAAAATATCATTTAAATATCAGTTTTTTCAGATGTTATATACCTCGTTTTTCGAAGTGTTTTCATGAAAAGTTGCACAATCCCGAAAGCCATCGAAACTGACTTTGCGCATTTTTTTGTTTCTTAGAAATTTTAAACCCGAAAAATCTCGTATCTTTAATTCCCAACCTCGCCAAGAGCCAGAATGTTAGCGGCTATCTTATAAAAATCGTATATGAAAGAAAATTGGTTATTTATAAAAACTCCAGATCATTATGGGAAACCTGAGATAATTCAGTTTAATAAAAATAGTATTGATTTTTTTAACGTTGAAAAAAGTGATGCAATTTATTTAATAACAATCGTAAACGAGAATAGAAGTGAAAAAATAAGCGAAACGGAACATAAATTTATAAATCAAAATCGAATTAGGTTTTTTAGAAATGGAAAAATTCACAAAGTTTTAAGTGATGAAAAGTCTATAAATGAAGATTGTATATTCGAAAATGATTACGAAAAACTAATCGCTACTGAAACTAAATTGACAGAAAGTGAAATTCAGAATTTAAAGTTTGAATTTAATTGGAATGGAGAAAAAGTGAATGTTRGGTTCAATGAAGTTTTGGACTCACCAGTTATACAAGAAATAAACAAACGTTTGAATAGAGAAGGAACCAGAATTATGCTAGGAAAACTAAATGAAACGTTATTTCTTTCACTTTGCACGGATATTTATTTTGATAAACTAATTCCAATAAAATATGTAGACAGACAAAAGATGATTTTATATGGTTTCCCAAAAGAACCTTATGAAATTAATTGTCCAATAATTGAATAAAAAAAAGCTGATAACAGCTACATAATAATGGATTTGTGCAATTGACTTAATGGAAAATTGGTTTTGTATTTGGGATGATTTGACAAATCTAAAATAAAAGGCTTAATTTAGTCCCAAACCTGCTGTAGTCCCAGAACGGTATGTGGCATTTTAGAAAAACAGTAGGAAATACATTAACCAAAAGAAATTACTTAAATTAAATTCACTTGAAAGAAGAAAACTTTTATTCAAACAAATTAACATCATTTTTATTACTTTTAATTTCTTCAATATTTGTTATTGCAGGAATATTTTTGGGTGACAAATTGATTAATTTTGAAGGAAAGCTATTTAAAAGTGTAATTTTAATTTTTGTTTTTTTGTTATTTTCGTTTGGAATTATTTTGTCGCTTTTATTATTGACGAGAAAAAAGCCCCTTTTAACAATTACAAATAGTCAAATAATAATTCATAATGCTTTGATTTCAACTAGAACCATTCAGATTGATAAAATAAAATCATTTTTTATCGTTAATAATCATTATCGAGGAATTAAGACAAATAGACAAATATTTATTGAACTGAATAAACCAACAGAAAAATATACTAAAACGTGGTTTTATAGATTTCTAAATAAAATAAGCAAACCAACTGCTAACTCTCAATATTCTATTCAAACGGATTTTTTAAACATTAAACAACAGAAATTACTCGAACTGTTAAATAAAAAGATAAAAAACACCGTATAACAGCCGTTTGGTGAGATTGGGGTTTTAAGCTAAATTAAAGATGGTTTCGTACTTGGGAAGAAAAATCTCGCTTCTTTATTCCCCAACCTCGCCAACCGCCAGAATGTTATGCAACATTTTACCAAATGAGAATATTCGACTTTCTTAAGAGGTTTTAGCTATGGCTTTTGCAAAATTAGCAAGAGAAAGGAAAATCATTAATTTTAATACAAACAAATCACTCGAGTTAATGTTTAACGGCATTTCGGATGAAAAATATTGGATAGAACAAATTAAAGTATATATGATTGTTGACAAATGGACTAATAAAAAAAGTGCTAGAATATTACTGGAAAGAAGTTGACTTTGGAAGAAAAAACGTTGCATAACAGCTACTACAACGGATTTGGGAATTAGCTTAATGCGGAGTTGGCTTTGTATTTGGGATGATTTGGCAAATCCGAAAAACGGGATTAATTTAGTTCCAAACCCGCTGTAATACTAGAACATTAGCCGTAATATTCACTTAGAAAACAAAAAAATGAAATTGAAAATTACTTTACTATTATCACTTAATTTATTTATTATTGGTTGTGGTAATTCACAAAAAAAATATGATACTGTGTATTATGAACAAAAATTAAATTCTCCGACAAAAAACACAGAAGCATTAAAATACTATACAGAAGGATATAATGAGTTTCATAATGAGAATTATGTAGAAGCAATCAAAAATTATAAAAAAGCTATACAAATAGATTCTAATTATACAGATGCAATTGATAATTGTGCATTATCGTTTCGTAAATTAAATAAATTAGATGATGCCGAATATTATTATAAGCTATCATTAAAAAAATTACCAAAAAATGAACTTGCAATGCATAATTTGGGATTAGTTTATATGTTTAAAAATGACTTTAAATCAGCAAAAGAAACATTTAAAAAGCTAGTGAAAAACAATCCAAAATATGGAGATGGATTATATAGTTTATCTGAGGTTTATTTAAGAGAAAACAATAATGATTCTGCAATAGTTTATAGTAAAAAGGCGTATGAAGTTTGGAAAGATAATAATCCTGAATTTTCAGCAGATGCATTGTATTATACAGGAATTGGTTACCTTCAAAAAGGCGATAAAAAGAAAGCAATGGAATATTTTATAACTGCCAACAAACTTGGAAAAAACATAAGTCCTGAAATACAGAAACAACTAATGGAAAAATAAAATACTACGGCTAACAGCTACTACAACGGATTTGGGCAATTGGCTTAATGGGAAGTTGGTTTTTGTTATTTGGGATGATTTGGCAAATCCGAAAATAGGGCTTAATTTAGTCCTAAACTGCGTGTAGCGCAAGAACGTTATGCGACATATTAGAAAAAAAACTAAACGGAAATAATGAAAATCTAGATTTTAAATGAAGAAAATTTTATACCTAACATTAGGTTTGTTTTTTGGAATAAACTTTAACTCAAAAGCACAAAATATAACACAAACCAAAACCGAACTGAATAAAGCTTTATGTAAAACTTGGAAAGCGGATTATGCGATTATGAATGGAATGAGAATAAATCAATTACCAAATAATATTGCCTTTGAATTTGAGTTTAGTTCTGATAATACCTATTTAGTAATCAAAGAAAAAACTAAACAAAAAGGAAAATGGGCTTTTAATGAAAAGAAAAAATACATTGATCTTACAATTAATGACAAAACAAATTCACGCATAACTAAAATCAATGAAAATGAACTCATTTTGGTTTTAGTTTCTGACGGAAAAAGCAATCCCCCAGGTTTACCAAATATGGAAGTATATTGCAAAACTAAATAGAAAATACGTCACATAGCAGCTACAACGGATTTGGGCAATTGGCTTAATGGAAAATTGGTTTTGTATTTGGGATGATTGCTTCGCCTGTTCGCTATCGCTTGGGTGGCAAATCTGAAAACAGGGCTTAATTTAGTATCAAACTCGTTACAATTTTAAAAAACGATGTATAAAAAATTAATATATAGTGTAACAGAGTGCAATAACTATTTGTATTTCTCATTTGATGCCGAATACTTTGACACAATAGAAATTACGGAGAAACTAAATATTGAACCTACTTCTGTAATGATAAAGAAAGAGCCTGTGCCGAAATCTACAGCGTGGATCTATAAAATTGATTTAGAGACTTTCCTTAAAAAACTGATTGACATATTTGAACCTAAAATAGAAATCATAAAGAATCTAAAGGACAAATTAAATTTAAGTACAACGATACAGTTTGTGATTGACATAGATATTAATCCTGATTCATCGACACCGTATTTCGGACTAAACAAAAGAACCATTGATTTTTTAGCAAAAACCGAAACAACAGTTGACTTTGATCTTTACAAAGCGGATCCAATTGGAATATTGGAAAAACAGAATGAATAAAAAAACATTCTCCAAAGTGCTCTCGTGAAAAGGTAAATATCTCTAGACTTTGTGCGTTTTTTTTGCCTCGTAGAATTTGTAAACCTGATAAAAGTCTCAGACTTTTTACTTTTATTTTAAAACAAAAAAACTCCAGATTTCCCTGAAGCTTTGTCTTATTAGCGGGAAGCATCGAAATATCTGACCAGATTATCTTGGATTATTGCAGTGTTTTAGGATGTGCATCTTACTTTTTTCTCTATTTTTGTTTGCATAGCCACTCATGCAAGTGCCAAAAATCATCAATCAAATTTAAAGCCCTTTAATAGTTTGTAGTGAAAAACTATATATTTGAAAATAAATAATGTGTGAAATTTATAACACATATCTACGCAAATTTGGATGGCTTTGTGTGATTTTGTCACATATAAATAAGTTGCCAGTTACATTAAAGAAACAATAGTGAATAATACGATTTTAGCATTAGAAAAATTAAAAAGCACAGAAAAATTCTCAAGCGAAGAATGGGAAAATCGTGGATTGAATTCTTCAGAAAAAAGTCTATGCATTACACTTGAAAATTCTTTTAATGATTTACTAACGAATTTAATTTCTGCAAATAATACAAAAAAATCGGATAAAGAAATTGAGAACATATTTGAACGCCATTTCAAGGAAATTAAATCTGACGAATTAGATACAGAAGAAAAAGAATTTGTTTTGGATTATTTTGCTGAGATTGCCACAATTTTAAACATTAGGAGTATTAATGAAAAATTAAACTTCTGGACATACGGAATTGAAGCTTATGATCATGAGGAAGTCGAAAGAAAAGCTTCGGAAAAAATATTAGCAGAAGAAAAGAAAAGACATGAAATTCTTTCTATATTATGTCAAAAATGTAAAGTTCAATTGGAAACTTTTATATTGGAACGAGATAATGAAATTCCTACTTTTGAGTTTGACATAATTAAATGTATAAAATGTTCAGAACTCAATATTCTCGATAAAGGCTGTGGAATAAAAAGATATAGATTTCTAAATTATGAACTAATAGAAGAGTTGTCAAAAGAGGAATATGATTTGCCGAAAGCTTTACAAAGATTAGAACAATTAAAAATGAGAATAAAGGCAACTGAATAAAGGTTACAACAACGGATTTGAACAATTGGCTTAATGCAAAAATGGTTTTGTATTTAGCATGATTTGGCAAATCCGAAAATAGGGTTTAATTTAGTCCGAAGCCCGTTGTAGTTAAATAAATGTTATGCGCCATAATTTCAAATCCAGTAAAATGAGAAACATAATCATCCTAAGTATACTCGTATTCATTTCTTGCCAAAAAAAAGAAGTTGAAAAACTAGTGAAATTAGAAGAAGAAATGAGAACTAAAGACGTTGTAGGAACTACTGATTTTCATAAAATTGGTTACAGCGTAAAGGAAAATTATTTGGACAGCTTAGCGAAGCATATAAACCCTAATCGAAAATATAAATATTGGCAATACGTTGCGTATAATCAAAACTCTAGTTCAGAAACCTATACTGTTTTAAAACAAGGCGGAGATTCTATATTGAGAAAAAAAATAAATGAAAAACCAAGACCAAATTATAACGTTGGAATTTTCTTTGGAGGACATCCAAATTTTCGCTGTAATTATGTTGTGATAATTGATAATGGCAGAGTAAACAGCTTAAAAACTGAAGAACAATTTCGCGATTTCTTAGGAACAATTGATAATCTTGAAGAAGCGATTCTTTTGGCAAGGACTTATGGCTATGAGTTAGATAATGATATTCGAGGAAGTGAGTACAGAAATTTGCAAAATGGTTTTGAATTGCATCTTATGAAATATCATGAATTTCCAACCCGAAGAGAGTCTGTTGAAATAAAAATTAGTAGAGATGGATTTATTAAGACAAAGAGTCTTGGAATATATTGCGAAGGTTTAAATTGCCGTTGATAAAATATTACGTCGCTTAACAGTTACTACAATAGATTTGAGTAATTGGCTCAATAGAAAGCTGGTTTTGTATTTGGGAATATTTAGCAAATCAGAAAATAGGGCTTAATTTAGTCCCAAACCCACTGTAGCGCGAGAACGTTAGTAGTAATAGTAAATCTAAGAAGTATGAAACTGTTTTTAAGACATGCGGAATTAAATGATGTTGAATTTATAAACAAACTATCTAATCAATTAGGTTATAAATCAACAATTGAAAAAACACATAATCGACTTTCCGAAATTTTAAATAATGTTGATAATTGTATTTATGTAATTATCGTTAATGAAAATATTATTGGTTGGATTCATGGTTTTTATTCTCTTAGAGTTGAATCTGAGTCTTTTGTAGAAATTGGGGGTCTAATAGTAGATGAAAATTACCGAAGAAATGGGATCGGAAAAATTTTAGTTAAAAAAGTAATCGAATGGGCTCACTCAAAAAAGAGTAATAAAATCAGAGTAAGGTGTAATACACTTCGTAAAGAAACCCATATTTTTTATAATAGAATTGGTTTTATTGAAACGAAAGAGCAAAAAATATTTGACATGAACTTAGGTTAACACAAGCAACTACTGCTAACAGCTACTACAACGGATTTGGGCAATAAGCTTAATGGGAAGTTAGTTTTGTATTTGAGATGATTTGGTAAATCAGAATAATGGAATTAATTTAGTCCCAAACCCGCTGTAGCGCCAGAACGTTAGCTGTCAGTTTGAGAGAATCGAAAATACATGAATATATTCAACTTTTATACAAGTAAAAAGCATTTAAAACAATTTGAAATGAAAATTGCAGAATTGTTAAATAATGAGTTTCCAGAATTTAAAAAAGTAATTGAAATATCTAACCTTTCCGGAATCCACTTTACAGTAAAGCCTCAAGGAATTTATTTGAATAGAAGTTATAGTCCTAAAGTATTTGAAGAAATAAGAAGAAATCATAATACATCTTTCCATTTAAATGGAATTCTTGTTTTCGAAAAAAAATCCAAAAAGCATATTCCTTTAAAGTTACATTATTTTCATAATTCTTTGACAAGTATAAACATTGATGATCCGAAAAATTTTCATAGAAATTTTGACTTAAATAACATAAAAATTGAAGAAATTGAAATCGGATATTTAAAAATACAAAATTCAGATAAAGAAATTGTTTTGAAAGTTCTTAAGAATAGTAATGAAGAAAAACTAAACCTGTTGGATGTTGAAAATGCCTTTGAAATTGAAATAGACGAAAAACTTTTTTATACTATTTTAGATATGGAAGATGGAAACTACATTGCAGTTGATAAGCAAGGAAAAGTCTATCGGTTAAACCACGACCACAAGGAAAGAGTTATAAAAATAGCAGAAAATCCAAATGATTTTTTCAAAATATATAACGGACAAAAATCAGAATTAGAAAATATTATGAACGAATAAAACCGAACGCATAATAGCTACGACAACAGATTTGAGTAATTGGCTTTCCCGAAGTATCGGGAGGAAAGTTGGTTTTCTATTTGGATGATTTGGCAAATCCGAATAATGGAATTAATTTAGTCCCAAACTGCTTGTAGCGCGAGAACGTTAGCGGTCATGCTAAAAGACATACCTCAAAAGACAATAAAATGAATAGAATAATTTACGTTTTGGCATTAGCACTTCTGACAAGTTGCTCAACACTAACAAAATCGGTTAAAAATGAATCGGTATTCAGCATTGCTTTGGACACGTTGACTTTATTAGACCAATCAAGAAACAGGGAAATTCCAATTGCGATTTATAAGCCACAAACTAAGCATCCGCAAATTGTACTCATTAGTCATGGTTATAGTCAAAACGAAGGCAGACCCTATTTAGGCTATTCAGATCTCGCCAACTTTATGGCATCAAAAGGGTACTTTGTCGTAAGTATTCAGCACGAACGTCCTACAGATAGTTTAATTCCTGAAAAAGGAATTCCGCAAATTGTAAGGCGACCATTTTGGGAACGAGGAGCAGACAATATTTTGTTCGTAATAAACGAATTAAAAAAATCAAATCCTGAAATAGACTTCAAGCATATCACACTCATAGGACACTCAATTGGTGGAGATATGACCGCATTATTCCCTCAAAAATATTCAGGCATTGTTTACAAAATTATTACGTTTGATAATAGGCGTATGGCTTTACCGAGAACAACTTACCCAAAAGTATATTCATTGCGTTCAAGCGACCAACCTGCCGATCCAGGTGTTTTACCTACAGAAGCCGAACAGAAAAAATATGGAATAACGATTATAAAGCTGCCTAACACTATTCACAGCGACATGTGCGATAACGCAACTGATAAGCAACGTGAAGAAATAAGAGATTATGTATTGACGTTTCTGAAGGACTGAAAAATAAGAATAAAAAACTGACAATTTAAGCAATGCTTAAACCTCGCTCCCCGAAGAGTTCCAAGTTATGCGAATGTCTCCTGACTTCGCACCGGCAATCTAAATCAAATTTTAGTATATAAACAAAAAAGCTCCAGATTTCTCTGAAGCTTTTTCTCTTAGTAGCGGGAACAGGACTCGAACCTGTGTCCGCCGCGGCGGATATAAGCCCGACAAATTATAATTGGGAAATAAGATTTTTAATAAATTCTCTTCCAATTCCTGTTTTTAAATATTTTTCTCTTTTTAAAGCTTCAGATTTAGAATTGAAGAATTCAACATGCACAACAGTCCAAGGTCTAAATTTTAAAGTATATCCTTTTATTTCAAGAATATTATGAGATTTGAATCTTTCAATTAACTTAGAAGTATAACCAGTATAATTTTTATTGAATTTTTCAGAATAAAGAATGTAAACCACAAATTCTTCCATAAATGCAAAGTGTTATAAACGAAAAAACACCAACTTTTTCAAGTGGTGTTTTCTTTTCCGTAGCGGGAACAGGACTCGAACCTGAGTCCGCCGCGGCGGATATGAGTCAGGCGAGCTACTGGTTTTCAATAAGATTTTTAATGAACTCCCTTCCAATTCCTGTTTTTAAATATTTTTCTCTTTTCATCGCTTCAGATTTTGAATTGAAAAATTCTACATGAATTACTTTCCAAGGTCTAAATTTTAAAGTATATCCTTTTATTTCAAGAATATTATGAGATTTGAATCTTTCAATTAAATTAGAAGTATAACCAGTATAATTTTTATTGAATTTTTCCGAAAAAAGAATGTAAACAACAAATTCTTCCATAAATGCAAAGTGTTATAAACGAAAAAACACCAACTTTTTCAAGTGGTGTTTTCTTTTTAGTAGCGGGAACAGGACTCGAACCTGTGACCTTCGGGTTATGAGCCCGACGAGCTGCCTACTGCTCTATCCCGCGATGTTTCGGGTGCAAAGATACGCCGTTTTTTGAGAAATCCAACGAAAACTTTAAAAAATGTTTTATTTTCTGTATTGAGTTGATATGACTACCTTTGCAAAATAAATAGTACACAAATGTCACATAAAGCAGGTTTTGTAAACATCATCGGGAATCCAAACGTTGGAAAATCAACATTGATGAACGCCTTTGTTGGAGAAAGATTATCAATCATTACATCAAAAGCACAAACAACTCGTCATCGTATTCTTGGAATCGTGAATGGCGAAGATTTTCAACTTATATTATCGGATACTCCCGGAATCATTAAACCCGCTTATGAAATGCAGGAATCGATGATGAACTTTGTAAAATCGGCTTTTGAAGATGCTGATATTCTGGTTTACATGGTCGAAATAGGGGAGCAGGACTTAAAAGATGAAGCTTTCTTTAATAAAATTATCCATGCTAAAATTCCGGTTTTGTTGTTGTTGAATAAAATCGACAATTCAAATCAGGAACAATTAGAGGAACAAGTAGCATTCTGGACTGCAAAAGTGCCAAATGCTGAAATTTTCCCAATCTCCGCTTTACAGAATTTTAATGTTCCGGAAGTTTTCGGGAGGATCATCGAATTGTTGCCGGAATCTCCGGCATATTATCCAAAAGATCAATTAACAGACAAACCGGAACGTTTTTTCGTAAACGAAACTATTCGTGAGAAAATCTTACTGAATTACAGCAAAGAGATTCCGTATGCAGTTGAAATCGTTACGGAAGAGTTTTTTGAAGACGAAGCTATTATCAGAATCCGTTCGATTATTATGGTAGAACGCGAAACTCAAAAAGGGATTATCATTGGACATAAAGGTGCAGCTTTGAAAAAAGTGGGCGTAGATTCTCGTGCTGATTTAGAGAAATTCTTTGGAAAACAAATTCACATTGAACTAGTTGTAAAAGTGAATAAAAACTGGAGAAGCAATGCTAATATGCTTAAAAGGTTTGGATATAACCAGTAAAGAGTTTTCAGTCGCAGTTTCAGTTTTCAGTTTTAAAATTGGAATACTTAATTGTTTAAAGTTTCAGGTTTCAAGTTTGAAATGAGAAATTGGAACGGGTAAATTGTTTCAGGGTTTTGAAAGACATAACGTTTAGAACTGAAAATTGCGACTGAAAACTGAAAACTGGATTTTTAGCCCTGATAGAAGAGGAAATCCTTTTGTGACGCTTTTTAGCGGACCAAAAGATTGAAACGGATAGCAGGAAATAGCTCCAAAAAACAATCCTAAAAATAACAGGAAAAATAATAAAAAACTTAGGTAATTAGAAACTTAGTCCCGAAGCTTCGGGATAGTCACTTTTTTAACTACCTTTGCAAAAAATTAAAATAAAGCATTTTAGATTGATAAGTGATAGAATTTTAGGGAACTAGAATCTAAAATCTGCAATCTAAAATCTAAAATTCAAAAAAATGAATAACATTGTTGCGATAGTAGGAAGACCTAATGTAGGGAAATCAACCCTTTTTAATAGGCTGATACAAAGAAGAGAAGCTATTGTAGATTCGGTTTCTGGAGTTACCAGAGATAGAAACTACGGTAAAAGCGAGTGGAACGGAAAAGAGTTTTCTGTAATTGATACCGGCGGATATGTTCGCGGATCTGATGACGTATTTGAAGGAGAAATTCGTAAACAAGTGGAGCTTGCTATCGATGAAGCAGATGTTATTATTTTTGTGGTTGATGTTGAGGAAGGTATTACACCAATGGATGATGTTGTTGCGCGTTTATTGCGTAAAGTAACAAAACCGGTTTTATTGGCTGTAAATAAGGTTGATAATGCGATGCGTGAGAAAGACGCTCTTGAGTTTTATAATCTTGGTTTAGGAGAATATTTTACTTTTGCAAGTATTTCAGGAAGTGGAACCGGAGATTTATTAGATGCTTTGATTGACTCGTTTCCGGTAAAACCAGAACCAGTTCAGGAAGAAGTTGTTTTGCCTCGTTTTGCTGTTGTTGGACGTCCAAATGCTGGTAAATCAAGCTTTATCAATGCGTTAATTGGTAAAGAACGTTTCATGGTTACGGATATTGCGGGTACAACTCGTGATGCAATTGATACAAAATTTGACCGTTTTGGTTTTGAATTCAACTTGGTTGATACTGCGGGAATCCGTCGTAAAGCTAAAGTTAAGGAAGATTTAGAGTTTTACTCCGTAATGCGTTCTGTACGTGCGATTGAGCATGCAGATATTTGTATCTTGATTATCGATGCTACACGTGGATTTGAAGGTCAGGATCAGAGTATTTTCTGGTTGGCTGAAAAAAACCGTAAAGGTGTTGTAATCTTGGTTAACAAATGGGATTTAGTTGAAAAAGATACCATGTCGACTCGTGATTATGAAGCTAAAATTAGAGAAGAATTAATGCCTTTTACTGATGTGCCAATTTTGTTCGTTTCGGCTTTAACGAAACAACGTTTATTGAAAGCATTGGAAGCTACGGTTCAGGTTTTTGAAAACAGAAAACAAAGAATCCCAACTTCTAAATTCAACGAATTTATGTTGAAGGTAATCGAAGCTTATCCGCCGCCTGCAACAAAAGGTAAATATGTAAAAATTAAATATTGTATGCAATTGCCAACGCTAACGCCTCAGTTTGTGTTTTTTGCAAATATGCCTCAATATGTTAAGGAACCATATAAGAGATATCTTGAGAATAAAATTAGAGAAAATTGGGACTTTTCAGGAGTGCCAATCGATATTTATATCAGAGAGAAATAAAATTTTCTTTTACAAAAATAAAAAGCAACATTTCAAAGTTTGAAATGTTGCTTTTTTTGTTTACATTATTTTCTAGACTTGATTTTCATCATAGAAAAAAAGTTGTTCTAGAGGTGAACCTCCGTCAGAATCACCATAATCTCCATCGTGTTTTCTGGTAGAAGAATATAATTTCAGACTGTAAGTACAGCGTTTTAGATTATTATTGCTTGGTGGCGCATTTAGAGGTGAATCGTTATTTATTCTTTTAAGTAATACTGAATCGATTACTCCGTCTAAAACATCTCTGTCTATAGCAGGACTATTGCTATTTAAGTGCAAACGGCCAGATGCTAAATAAGGATGATATAAGGTGTATTTTGCATGTATTACACCATTAATTGGAGAACAAAGGGTACTTTCTTCCAACTCTTTTACAGACAATTTTCTATAGATAGGGTTGTTGTTCATAATAACAGAGTTCAATATTTTTCCGCCTGATAATGGTCCAAATTGGTTGGCAGGTTTATTGATTACTTCCCTGATTTCAAAACGAATGGAGAATTTTTCGATTCCAATATTATTTGCATCGGGAATATCTTGTCCGGGACCAAAAATATCAGGAACATTTGGTGCGCTGGTGAGCGCCGCGGTATTCATACTGATAAGTGTATCTTCTTCAATAAGATTATAAAGAGCTAAATCAGCAGCTGTTAAACCAGCATTTATCAATGCTCTTTCAATGGCGTGATTTACATCAAACCAGCCTTCAGTATCAAAATCACTTTGGTCGCTGTACACCGTAATTTGATTGTGAATAAGAGAAAAAACTTTACGAATCAATTTTGAAACCACGCCTGGAACAAATAAATTAGGATGCAATCCAACAATTTTTGTAAAGCTTGCTGCCGGAGGAACGTCAACTGTATTGTCATTTGCAAATGTGGTATCACTCACTGAAAAACGATATTCGATAGGATGTCCGGCTGCTGATTTTAAAGCGGCTTGTCCCGTTAAACGGATGGTTGAAAATAAAACATTTTTTCCGGAACCTGCATAGCCTTCAGCATCAAAATCTCCTGGATCAGTTCCGAATGATGAACTAAAAGCGTTTCCAATTCCTGTCCAGGCACTTGGGAAAGGATCTACAGGATCTATCACGGCTATATCTGAGCATAAATTGACACATAGACAATAGCCTACATTTTTGCGTGCATCTGCTTTGGTTTCATCTACCAATTTTATTCCGCCTAATTCAGCTTTGAAATATACATCAGGACCACTTTGAAAAGAAAGGAAATTGGGATCAGTTTCTATATTGAACCAAGGTGATAAAAAGGTTTTCTTGAAATCTACAGACGAATAATCGATTCTAAAATGTCCGTTTGCATCTGTTGTATCAGATCCTAAATTGTCATCCGTTAGAAAATCGGCATCCATTGCAGTAACTTTTGCATTAGCGATAGGTTTACCCGTTTTGCAATTCATTAAATGTCCGCAAATAACCCAGGCATCAAAAAAGTGACCTCTAATATAACACCACCATTTGTAGGCAATGGCATATTCCCATCTGTAATCTTGGTTTTCAACTTGTTGTTCAAGTTCTGAACGCATTGATAACGTGGTGATGTGAAACTGTACTACCTCTTCTCTTTTTGGTTTTGGAAATTTGGGAGGAACTGTTCCGCAAACAAAATCTATATCTATATCAGAATTTAAATGTCTTTCATCGATTGCAAATTCAAAATTGCCTTTGGCATCCGTTTTGGTTTTGCCAATAAATAAATCTTGTCTTTGTTTTGCTTCGTCTTTTGATACAAAATGAAACGCTTCTTTTGCATTTGTAACCTGATCCTCTGTGCGAGTTTCTCTTCTGTATGGAAGATAGAAGAGAATTTCAACTTCAGATATATCTTCAATACAATCTTCGCATACATATCCTCGTAAGGAACCTTTAAAAATATTTTTCATGGTAATTTGGTTTTAATAGTCTTCACTAATTTCTTTTTTGGTTTTCTAAGATGTCTTTTCAGAATCTTTATAAATCTTTGTGTCCTATAAATTCTACATCGCAAAGGTTTTGTATTTTTATAAGATAGAAGTAAGGTTATATACTGTTTTTGTCAGGGTTATTTTCCCCTTTTTACAGACGTTTTTAGGAGATAAAAATCAAAATAAAAAATGATTGCCGGAGTTGTGGACTAATTTTTGAGATAAAAAACCTAATAAAAATTCAAATACGACGTTAAACCTTTCGATCCTTTGTTAGTCTTAATGCTATAACTAACCATTTCTTATGACCAAATCTTTCGCTTATTTATTGTTTTTTCTTCTTCTTTTTTCTTCGGCAAATGCCCAAAGCAATGATATTGTTATAAAAGGAACCATCATTGATATCAATACACAGCTTCCTCTGGAAATGGCTACCGTTTATTTCTCGACTGTTAAAGATTCGACCGTTATTGAATATGCAACAACGGATAAAAATGGCGTTTTTAGAATAAATACTAAAAAAATAGAGAAACCTGTTTTTCTAAAAGTGAATTATATGGGTTATCAGCCTTTGGTTGAGGAGCAAAAAGGAATTTTGGAAAGTAAAGATTTCGGAAAATTATATTTATTAGAAAGTGTAAATGCCTTAAACAATGTTGTTATTAAGACAGAAGCACCGCCAATCACAATTAAAAAAGATACCCTGGAATTTAATGCGGCTTCGTATAAAGTTCGTCCGGATGCCAATGTCGAAGCTTTATTGAAACAATTGCCTGGCGTTGATGTGGATAATGATGGAAAAGTTACCGTAAACGGAAGGGAAGTAACACAGTTTTTGGTCAACGGAAAAACATTTTTTGATAAAGATGGTGCTTTGATTCTAAAAAATCTGCCAGCCGATATTATCAAAAAAGTTCAGGTTTCAGATTTTAAAACCAAGAAAGAAGAACTTGCCAAACAAGAATCGACTTCTGATAATTCGACTATAAATTTGACGATTGACGAAAAGAAAAATAAAGGTTTCTTTGGGAAAATCCTTGGCGGATATGGTTCTGATGATCGTTACGAAAGCAGTTTGATGCTGAATTTTTTCAAAGATCAGCAAAAAATTAGTGTTTTGGCATCGTCTAATAATATCAATTCGACAGGTTTTTCTATGGATGATGTATTTGATAGTATGGGCGGCGGGAGAAATAGTAAGAACGTCAACCAAAGTTCCGGTGGAGGAAAAGGAATTACGCAATCTAATATGGCAGGAATTAATTATTTTGATGCATGGTCTAAAAAATTAGATGTTACGACCAGTTATAATTTCTCGAACTCGATTAATAATAACGACAGTAAATCAAATCAGGAGAACTTTTTGCCAACCGGAAATATTCTAACGGCATCAGATTCAAAAACAAGAAATGAAAATACGGGAAACAAAGTCAATTTAGAGTTAGATTACAGAATTAATCCAACAACTCATATTTATATTGCGCCGACTTTCAATCAAACCAGAACAAATGGTGATTCAAAATCAAGTACGGCATCTGAGGATGAAAACGGACAGGCATTGAACGAAAGCAAATCGGAATCTAAAAGCGAAAGCACAAATAATAGTTTTATCAATACGATTAATTTCAATAAAACATTCAAAAAAGAATCTCGTAATCTAAGTGTGGTTTTTAATAATAATAACAGCAGAAACGATTCGAATGCACTGAATCTCTCTCAAACGATTTTTTATCAGGACAGCAAACCAAACGACGACCGAAATCAAAACAGTAAAAATAATACCAGTTCAGATTCTTATTCTTTAGATTTGGAATATACAGAGCCTATTACAGATTCGTTAAAAGCTAGATTTGGTACTGATTTTGACTGGTCGAAAACAATAAACGATCAAAAAACTTTTGATTTTGATGCGGCTACAGAATCGTATTCAGATTTGAATTTATCGTTGACGAATTATATTAGTTCGCAGCAAAATTCAGTAAGTCCGAACGTGGGAATTACTTTGAAAAAAAGTAAATTAGTAATTAATCTTACTTCCAAAACTTCTATTATTAATTATGATAATCATTCGTTATACGCAGGAAATTCGACTGATTTGAATAAAACATATGCTTTGCCTTTTGCAAATGCCTTAATACGATATAAGTTTAGCCGTTCTAAAAATCTGACTTTAAAATTTGATTATTCGAACGCGCTTCCAAGTGCAACCCAATTATTGCCGGTTCTTAATTTAATGAATCCGCTGAATACCGTAATCGGAAATCCAAATTTGAATCCGATAGAAAAGAATAGTGCCGGTATCGATTTTAAGAACTTTGATTTTAGAACACGTTCCGGTTATAGTATGTTTATCAAAGCAGATTATTATAACAATGATGTTGTTTCGACTTCAGTTTATGACGATAGCGGAAAAAGAACAACCACTTACGCCAATATATCAGGAACTTACATCGCCTCAATTGGCGGAAATTGGAATCAATCCTTAAAAAGAGATGCGCACGTTTTGAGATATGGTTTAGGAATCAACGGAAGTTATTCGTTTGATAAAGGTTTTACAAATGCCGTTTTATATAACGCAAAGTCAACGGCTGTTACACCAAGAGTTTATTTGACTTATGAATATGGCGAATTGTTTTCGATTTCGCCATCATACAGTTTCACCTATAATGAAACCAATTATGAGAATTATACGCGCGATGCGACTTCAAATGTGGTCCACAGAATCAATTTGCAGACAACTAATTATTGGCCGTTAAATTTTATTTTCGGAAATGATTTTGGTTATACCTATAATTCTAATATTTCGGGTGATTTCAAGAAAGATTTCTTCCTTTGGAATACAAGTTTGTCGTATGGATTTTTTGAGAAAAAGTTATATGCAAAAATTAAAGTTTATGATGTACTGAATCAAAATCAAAGTGCTACAAGAACCATTTCGGCAACCTCAATTAGGGACGAAGAAAACACAGTTTTAAAACGATACGTAATGTTTTCGCTAGCCTATAAAATAGGAAATTTTGCAGCCGAAAAAGGTTCGAAGAAAAGGCGGAATTAAGGTGCTGAGGTTCTGAGGTGCTAAGTTTTTCAGGTGCAAAGGTGCAAAGGTTTTAACGTAGAGATGCACAGCAGTGCATCTTTTTTATGTTTATACAGACCTAACAGGTTTTTAAAACCTGTTAGGTCTAACAATAGTAGTCAAATTATCACATTATCAAATTGCCACATTATCTAATTCTCCTCTCAATCCTATGATAAACCGTAAACCGAATAATATCCCGATCATAAAAATCTACACCACTTGCACGTCGCTGAAAGCTTTTTAAATACCCTAATTCTAAGCCAATATTTGGATTAAAGTGATACCGTAATGCGAGGTATAATCTGTTTTGATCGAAAGTGTTTCTTTTATTGTCTTTTCCGAAATTAAACATAACTTCATCAGAAATAGTGCCTTTTAAACTGCGTTTGTCTTTTTTCCAAAGATCAAAAGTCGACTGTAATCTATACCGAAATCGGAAAGCAAAATAAAAATCATCCAGTAATTCTATTTTATTTGCTTTTTGTGTAAAGCGTTCTTCAAGCTGAAAACGGTTGTGAAAAGTTACTTTGGCAATATCATTAATAAAAGTAACATCTTGCTGAATTCGATATTCGGGAATGGAATAATCAGGATCAATTTTAGGATCTTGTGTATTCACATTAAAGTAGGCAAAACCTGCGCCTAAATCGATGTTTTTATGAACGCGATATCTTCCTTGAAATCGAAGAACAAAAAGATTTTCATGAACAGGATTCAAAAAACTGCGATTGTCAAATTCAGAATGAATTGCCCATTTTTCAGTAAGCGGGAAAATATTATAATACCTAATCCAGGTTAGGGTTTGCTGATCTGTTTTTTGTAGATTTTGTGCCGATAAAAAAGGACTTATAAAGCCGAATATGAGCAGTATTTTGACAAATTTCATTTTATCGATATAAATTCAGGATGCGAATATATACAAATCAGAAATTATCTATAGAAGTGTAAATGGATTTTTAAATTCGTTTTAGCTCTTATTTTGTGATTTCGTTGTAACCAAAAAAAACGAGATAAGTTTAATAACCTACCTCGTTTCATGTATATAAAAATTAACTAACTGCTTACAACTTATATTTCAAAGTGATTCCGTATGTTCTTTGATCACCAATTACACCCGCATATTGTCCTGTGTTTCCACCGGCAGGCAATAATTGCTCATAATAATCTTTGTTCAAAAGGTTACGTCCCCAAAAATGAATAGATAAACCTTCGGAAGCACGGAAACCTAAACGGGCATTAAAAATAGCATAACCCGGAACGATTAAATATTTTGAAGCCGAAGGGCTTGAAGAAAATTCAGAACGTGCATAAGAATCAATTGCCAAGAATATTTTTCCGGAATTTCCAAAGAATTTTGCATCATCAGAAAGTTCTCCGCCTAAAGATCCTGCCCATCTTGATACACCAGGTAAATCTGTTCCTGAAACATCTTTATAAGCTACCTGAACTCCTCCAACAGTAGTTCCGGTTTCTTCTAATGGAAGCGGTGCATTTGTAAATTTCACATAAGTACCTTCTGTATAAGTAGCCGCACCATTTATCGTTAGATTTCTGTTAACTACAAAACTTGCATCTAATTCGGCGCCTCTTACACGTACTTTATCCGCATTAGCAAGATAACCGCGGTTCACACCTAATTCTGCTGCCTGAACGTTTGTTTGGTAATCTTTAATTTCGGTATTAAAGAAGGCTAAGTTGAAAACAGAGTTTCTGAATGGAGATGTTTTTACTCCAATTTCATAATGATTTACTTTCTCTGGCTTAATTACCGCAAGATCTAATAAAGGCAGACCTTTTGCATCTGTTGGAAGCCCGGCTACGTTTACACCAACCGGTTTGTAACTTTTTGCATAAGTTGCATAAGCGTTGATTTTGTCTGAAGCTTTATAAGTCAAGGTTAAATTTCCTGAAAAGTCAGTGTTATCCGTATTTGATGTAAAAGACTGATCTGAGTAAACTGATTTTTTCAAAGCCAATAATGCCGGATCAGTAGTTTGTAGACCACCATATGTTGTACGGGCATAATCTGCATCTTTCTTGTCATAGTTATATCTTAAACCCGGTAAAATATGTAAACGGTCTGTAATTGCCCAGTCTAATTGCCCAAAAACGGCAGCACTGGACGATCTGATACTTGCATCAGTTTTGATTCCGTATCCTTCAAAAAGTCCCGGAGTTTTCCATAATGGACTGGTAGAACTTTGTGCAAATCTCCATTGTGCATCACCGGATTCTTCAGTACCATTTGTTTTTGATGTTTGGTCGATAAAAAATACACCTACAACACCGCTTATTTTAGACGAAAGCTGACCTGCGTAGCGAACTTCTTGTGTAAATTGAGTTTGTCTTGTTGGATTTTGAGATTTTGCCAATACTTGTAATCCTGTAAAATCCCTGTCATTTGATGGATCCCAATTCCAGAATCTCCAAGCTGTAGTTGAAGTAAGGGTTCCACCTCCAATTTTTGTATCAATATTCAAAGATAAACCTCCCATATCCTGATTTGAACGCCATGGAGTATCGTGATCTATTTTACGATCAAAAGCATTTAAGCTTGGTAATTGATAATTCAAATCTTTAATAATGGCATCAAATTGGCGGTAAGCGGCTCTTTTAGTTGGAGCAACTCCGGCAACTACTTGTGCATAACCGTCAGGACGCTGTGTTGTAATATCAGCCGCTAATATAATATTTGTATTTTCTGAAGGAGTATAAAGTAACTGACCTCTAATTCCCTGATTATTCAAGGTGTTTGTAGGTCTTCCTGTAGCAACATTATCAATTAAACCGTCACGTTGTGTGCCGGAAAATGACAAACGACCTGCAAGTTTTGAACTCAAAGCTCCTGTAACCGAAGCTTTGGCTTGCAAAAAGTTATAATTTCCGTAGCTTACCTCAAAGTCAGCACCAGAAGTAAAACTTGGTTTGCGAGTCGTAATGTTAAACGCTCCCGAAGTAGTGTTTTTACCAAATAATGATCCTTGTGGTCCACGTAAAACCTCGATTTGTTCTACATCAATAAAGTCTAAAGTTGTAGCAGCAGGACGAGCATAATAAACGCCGTCTACGTAGAAACCAACTCCAGGATCGATTCCGTCATTTGTAAGTCCAAATGGAGAACCAAGACCACGAATGTTGATACCGGTATTTCTGGGATTTGAAGAGTAAAGTTGTACTGATGGAACAAGTTCTTTAATACGGTTTACGTTAAAAGCTCCCGTTTGTTCTGCTTGTTTACCAGTAATAACTGATATTGCGATAGGCACATCCTGAACTTTCTCTATACGGCGTCTTGAAGAAACCACCACTTCAACAAGTGCGTTCTCTTCATTAAGAGTCACATTTAATGCAGATGTTGGAAAAGCAGTAAATTCTAGTTCCGTAGTTTTATAACCTACATATTGAACTAGGATAGTAAAAGGAAGTTTTCCTCTTGTATCAATAGTAAATTTTCCGTTTTGATCTGATGTTGTGTTAGAAGTTGTTCCTTTAATAACAATGTTAGCAGCTTCAAGTGGAATGTTTTCGCTTGTTGAAACAACACCTTCAACAGTTTGTGCAAATGAAACAGAGAAAGTTAAAACGAATAATAAAGCAAGTATATTTTTTATAGAATTTTTCATTTTTTATATTAAGTATATGTGATTAGTAGAGTTTAAATTAAAATTTTTTTTACCAACACATACACATCATAAATGAATTTTTTTTCACGCTAGTGAATTGATTTTGTTTTCTTTGCAAAAGATTTTTGGTTACACCTGATGGACTGTAATTTACTTTCATAGGTTAAAATTTTGTAAATGGTTTGTTAATTATTTTTTGCAAATATATATAAATTCTATCAATCTACTAGGGAATAGAAAATATTTTTTTATTTTTTTATAAGTGAGGCTATTGTAATGCCTTGCATCGCTTTAAGAGTTTCGTCGCGAATAAGCATTAAACCATGTCTTAGACTGCATTCTTCCTCAGTTTTGCAGTCGGAGCAAGGCTCATAAAAGTTTAAAGAAGCACATGGCAAAAGCGCAATTGCACCGTCAAATAATCGGTGAATTTCTGCAAGAGTAATTTCATTTTTAGATTTTATCAGATAATATCCACCAAATTTTCCTTGCTTGCTGCTCACAAAACGACCACGTTTTAGATCCAATAAAATTTGCTCTAAGAACTTTTTAGGAATATTGGCTCCATCAGCAATTTCTATAGTTTTAGAAATGTGATTTTCGTCTTGTTCTGCTAAATAAAGTAAGGCCTTAAGGGCGTATTTTGCTTTATGTGATAACATCTTTTGGTATTAAATTTTACAATAATCTATTAGTAACTCCTGCGCCGGTAAATAGCCAAAATTAAAAGCTTTTTTTAAATCTGAGCAATAATCTCCTTTTATTTTGAAATTAATAAAATAAAGTGCCCTGTTAAAATATCCTTCTGCCTTTTCAGGCGCCAATTTTACGGCTGTATCAAAATCTGCCAAAGCATCTTTTGAATGAAGCATTGCTTTTGAAACAGCTCTATTTTGAAAAGCATCAATCGATTTTGGGTCAATTGCGATTACTTTATCAAAGTCGGCTATTGCTTCTTTATGTAAATTTAGTTCTTTTTTTAATAATCCCCTATTTTGATAGGCTGATAAATTATCTGGCTTCAAAGCGATACTTTTAGAGTAATCATCTATTGCACCCGTACGATTGTATATTTTTCGCTCTGCAAATGCACGGTTAAAATAAGCCTTTTGCGAGTTTTTATCTAATGAAATACATTTTGAAAAATCGGCAATTGCGCTTTCATAATCCTTTAGTTTTATATTTAGATTTCCTCTGCTGAAATAAACATTAAAATCATTTGGTGTCAATGAAATCGCCTGATTATAATCTGATAATGCTTCTGCATAGTTTTCATTTAAATAATTATTATAACCTCTGTAATAATAATTTTCAGCACTTGGATCCTGAATGATAAAATTATTTAGTTCTTCAATTTGTTTACTGTTTTCAACTCTATCAGTGTCAAAAAATTCTTGTGAATAAGACGTGAAATAAGAACAAAAAATAAAGAAATAAAAACTAATTTTCATAAATGAATTTTAACTTGATACAAAAATTGAAAACTGCGACTGAAAACTAAAAAAACTACCAGCCTCCGCTAGAACCTCCACCAGAGAATCCGCCGCCGCCAAAACCTCCACCGAAGCCTCCGCCACCGCCTCCGGACGATCCTCCACCGAAACCTCCGCCAAATCCGCCTCCGCCGCTTCTTCCAAGGCTACTTAAAAGAATCACATCCATCAGGCTAGGACCTCCACCGCCATTATTGCCATTATTTCCTCCGCCGCCTTTATTTCGGGACAGCAAAATTAATACAATTACAACAATTACAATAAAAGGGAATATCGGAAAGTTTTTTCCTTGGGTTTGCTTGCGTTCGCCTTTAAATTTTCCTTTAAAGACATCTATTATAGCATCAGTTCCTTTATCTAGACCATTATAAAAACTTCCTGCTTTGAATTCGGGAATAATAATATTTCTAATTATTGTTCCACCAATTCCTGCAGTCAAACGATCTTCGACTCCATATCCTGGATTAATGGCAATTTTTTTCTCGTTTTTTGCCAACAAAATTACAACACCATTATCATCTTTTGCAGTTCCTCCAATTCCCCAGGTTTGTCCCCATTTTGTTGCCAATTGGCTAACATCTTCGCCTTTTAAGCTTTCAATGGTGATGACCACAATTTGAGTTGTAGTAGAATCTGAATAACGAATTAGTTTTTCTTCTAATTGTGCTTTTTCAGATGCACTTAAAACATTTGCATAATCGTAAACAGAAGTTTGCAGGCTTGGTTTTTCCGGAATTGTAAATTGTGCAAAAATACCATTACAGGTAAAAAACGCTAGTAGTAAAAAGGTAAACTGAAAAATTCTTTTAGAATTTGAGCTTTTATTTTTGGAATTTTTCATCATTTAACCTTTTGATATTTCGTTTGATAATTCGTTGGTATCGCCTTCAAACCAAGGGAAATTCTTTTGTAATTGTTCGCCGGCACTTAAAATACCATCAACAATTCCTTGTTTGAAATTTCCTGATTTAAATTGTGCTACCATTTTTTCTTTGGTTGAGTCCCAAAAATCGGATGTTACAACATCATTTATGCCTTTGTCCCCGCAAATTGCAAAAGTTTTATCTGCAACAGCAAAGTAAAATAAAACCCCATTTTGAAGTTGGGTTTCATCCATTTTTAAATCATAAAAAACTTCTAAAGCCCTGTCAAAAGGAACTTTAGAAGTTGTTTGTTCTATATGTACTCTAATTTCGCCAGAAGTGTTTTTTTCGGCCACGCGAATAGCTTCAACAATATCTTGTTCTTCTTCTTTGGATAAAAAATCTTCTACTTTTGACATTCGAGTTATTTTAGAGTTTGGATTTCAGATTTTAGATCGCAGAATTCATCTACAACCTAAAAATCGTTAATCAAAAATATTAAATCTTTCTTAGAATTTTACTTCAACTGGTTTATCAGCACCTGCAACAGCTTCAAAATATGGTTTTTCTTTATAATCTAAGAACCATTTATTCGGAATAGCAAGAATATAACCGTTGTAATCTTGTACCGCTTCGTTAAAACGAGTTCTGGCAGTTAGAATTTGATTTTCTGTACTAGCCAATTCATCTTGTAATTTCAAGAAATTTTCGTTTGCTTTTAATGTTGGATATTGCTCAACAGAAACTAATAATCTGGACAAAGATGAAGATACGCCACTTTGAGCCTGGTTATATTGCGCTAATTGTTCCGGAGTTACATTACTTGGATCAATTGTTACAGAAGTTGCTTTTGCACGAGCTTCGATAACAGCTGTCAAAGTTGATTTTTCAAAATCTGCTGCACCTTTTACAGTGTTAACTAAATTCCCAATAAGATCATTTCTTCTTTGGTAAGTTGTACTCACATTTCCCCATTCTTTATTAACTGCCTGATTTTTTTGCAAACCGGTATTTTTAATTCCAATTGACCAAAAAGCAATAATAACAATAAGTACTACAATAATTCCTACGGGGATTAACCATTTTTTCATATCAGTTTTGATTTAAGTTTATTTCTAATTTTTATTATAAAGTTATAATTCGTTCTTAATTTCGGTTAATTGTGTTTTTATGGTCTCTAATTTACGTATTATTTCGAATTTATCTAATGTTTTCTTCTGTCCCTCTTTCAAATGTGTTTTGGCACCTTCAAGCGTAAAACCTCTTTCTTTGACCAAATGATAGATCAATTGCAGGTTTGTAATATCGTCAGGAGTAAACATTCTGTTGCCTTTGGCATTTTTTTTAGGTTTCAAAATGTCAAATTCGCTGTCCCAAAAACGAATCAATGATGCATTGACATTAAAAGCTTTGGCTACTTCGCCAATGCTGTAATATCTTTTATCTTTTGAAAGCTCAATATGCATGATTTTTTATTTTCTTTATTTATTCCAAAAATACTACTTTTTGCAGTATTAATCTAATGACTGATTTTCCTGATTTGCCATTTGCGAAATTGCGACATATTCGACAGCTGACATATTTCCGTAATAAAAATTCAGCGGATTTACGACTTTCCCGTCTTTGTGAACTTCATAATGACAATGCGGACCTTCAGATCTTCCGGTACTTCCCACATACCCAATTACATCGCCACGTTTGACATGTTGTCCGGGTCTGCAATTGTATTTGCTTAAATGCGCATACAAACTCTCGTATCCAAAACCATGCCTGATCACAACATGATTTCCAAATCCTGACGCTGCATCATCTGCTCTTTCTATAACTCCATCGCCTGTTGCATACACGGGAGAACCTGTATTAGCGGTAAAATCCATTCCGTTATGCATTTTTCGCACTTTCGTGAAAGGATCAGTTCTATATCCAAAACCCGAAGCCATTCGCTTTAAGTTTTCATTTCGAACAGGTTGAATCGCCGGAATTGCCAGTAATAAATTTCCTTTTACACTGGCCAATTTTAAAATTTCATCCAGTGATTTCGATTGAATCGCTAATTCTTTAGACAATCTGTCAATTCGTTTTGTCGTATTTAATACTAATTGTGAATTATTATAACCTTCTAATTTTTTGTACCGATTAGGATCTCTAAAACCTGCTTTTCTAATGGAATCCGGAATTTCAGTTTTATTAAAATAAACCCGGTATATATTGTTGTCTCTATTTTCTAATGCTTCTGTTACATCGTCAATTTCGTCCATTTTTTTGTTCAAAATTGCATATTGCAGTTTCAAATTTTCAATTTCACGTGTCTGTAAACGATCTTTTGGAGTTTCAAAGTAAGGTGTGTTTATTAAAAGTATAAAAACAAAGAAACCAAACAGCGCAGACGCCACCAAAAACAGCAATGCATAACCAATTTTGATCCTTTTTCTGGTTTTTATTTTTGTATAAGCCAGATTTTCTGAGTCGTAATAATATTTTACTTTCGCCATATTTTAAAATACCCTATTTTTGTAGCTTGTAAAATAAGTTAGTCGAACAAATTTAATAAATGTTTCAGTTGTTCGAAGCTTTTTTTCAAGAATAAAAAACAATTAGATAATTAGATAACGCGGGAATTAGATAATTAATTATAAACATATTTATTACATTTTCTAATTGTCACATTTTCAACAGATACATTTTCTTAATTAAAATATGAAATCACAAGACGTACGTAAACAATTTTTAGACTTTTTTAAAAGCAACGGACACTTAATCGTTCCGTCGGCTCCTATTGTGCTTAAAGACGATCCAACCTTAATGTTTAATAACTCGGGAATGGCCCAGTTTAAAGAATATTTCTTAGGAAACGGAACACCTAAAAGCAAAAGAATAGCCGATACGCAAAAATGTCTTCGTGTTTCCGGTAAACATAATGATCTTGAAGATGTAGGTTTTGATACCTATCATCATACGATGTTCGAAATGTTGGGTAACTGGTCTTTTGGAGATTATTTCAAAAAAGAAGCGATCAACTGGGCTTGGCAGCTTTTGACAGAAGTATATAAAATTCCAAAGGAAAATCTTTATGTTTCTGTTTTTGAAGGAAGCAAAGAAGATAACGTTCCTTTTGATCAGGAAGCTTGGGATATCTGGAAAACATTAATCGATGAAGACCGAATTATTCTTGGAAATAAAAAGGATAATTTCTGGGAAATGGGAGATCAGGGACCATGTGGACCTTGTTCTGAAATTCACGTTGATTTACGTACAGAAGAAGAAAAAGCACTAGTTTCTGGTAAAAGTTTAGTAAATAATGATCATCCGCAAGTGGTAGAAATCTGGAATAATGTATTCATGGAATTCAACCGTAAAGCTGACGGATCTCTTGAAAAACTTCCGGCACAACACGTAGATACCGGAATGGGATTTGAGCGTTTGTGTATGGCTTTGCAAGGTAAAACATCAAATTATGATACCGACGTTTTTACGCCTCTTATCGAGAAGTTAGAACAAATTACAGGTTTAAAATATACATCTGATGAAGTAAAAAACATCAGCGAAGAACAAAATAAAACCAATATCGCAATTCGCGTTGTGGTTGATCACGTTCGTGCCGTTGCTTTTGCAATTGCTGACGGTCAATTGCCATCAAACACTGGTGCTGGTTATGTAATTCGTAGAATCTTGCGTCGTGCGATTCGTTACGGATTTACATTTTTAGGTACAAAAGAACCTTTCATCAATAAATTGGTAGAAGTTCTGGCAAACCAAATGGGAGAATTTTTCCCGGAAATCAAATCGCAGCAACAATTGGTTACGAATGTAATTCGCGAAGAAGAAGCTTCTTTCTTAAGAACTTTAGATCAGGGATTACAATTGTTAGATAATGTAATTGCACAAACTACAGGTTCAGAAGTTTCAGGAGCAAAAGCATTTGAATTGTATGATACTTTTGGTTTCCCGAAAGATTTAACGGCTTTGATTCTGAAAGAAAAAGGAATGTCACTTAACGAAGGAGAATTTGATGTATCAATGCAGGAACAAAAAAATCGTTCACGCGCTGCATCAGAAGTTTCAACAGAAGATTGGACAGTTTTAATTCCAGGAAACGTAGAGACATTTGTTGGTTATGACAAAGTAGAGAACGACGTAAAAATTACCAGAATTCGTAAAGTAGATTCTAAGAAAGACGGAATTCTATATCAAATCGTTTTAGATAATACACCATTCTATCCGGAAGGTGGAGGACAAGTGGGAGATAAAGGAACATTAGTTTCTGCAAACGAAACGATCGAAATCATCGATACGAAGAAAGAAAACAATTTGATTTTGCATTTTGCAAAACAATTACCTGAAAATATTGAAGCTGGTTTTACAGCAAAAGTAAATACCGATTTAAGGAGTTCAACTTCTAAAAATCACTCGGCTACGCACTTAATGCATTTGGCTTTGAGAAACCTTCTTGGAACTCACGTAGAGCAAAAAGGTTCATTGGTGAATCCGAACTATTTGCGTTTTGACTTTTCGCATTTTTCTAAAGTTTCAGAGGATGAATTACGTCAGGTTGAAGCAAGTGTAAATGCACAAATCGAAGCACAATTGCAATTGGTAGAACACAGAAATATTCCAATTAAAGAAGCATTAGACAAAGGTGCTATGGCCTTATTTGGAGAGAAATACGGAGATAATGTTCGTATGATTGAATTTGGTGACAGTAAAGAACTTTGCGGTGGAATCCACGTGAAAAATACAGCAGAAATCTGGCATTTTAAAATCATCTCTGAAGGTGCAGTAGCGGCTGGAATTCGTCGTATTGAAGCGATTACAGGAGATGCAGTAAAAAACTTCTATCAAAATCAGGAGAATACTTTATCTGAAATAAAAGAAACATTAAAAAATCCACAGGATACGATTAAAGCAGTTGTGTCATTGCAAGATGATAATGCTAAGTTGAAAAAACAAATCGAGCAATTGCTTAAAGAAAAAGTAGGTGCATTAAAAACGGAATTAGAGAAAGATTTCCAACAAGTTAACGGAGTAAATTTTCTTGCAAAACAAGTAGATTTAAGCATGGCTTCAACGAAAGATTTAGCTTCGGCTTTAGGAGCTTCAAAAGCAGATTCTTTTGTGTTTTTAGCTTCTATAGAAGATGGTTTGCCAAATATTCACTGTTATATCTCTAAAGAATTAGTTGCAAGCAAAAGCTTAAATGCAAACGCAGTAATCAAAGAATTAGGAAAATATATTGAAGGAAACGGAGGAGGACAGCCTTTCTTCGCATCCGGAAAAGGTAAAAATGCTGCAGGAATCGCGGAAGCTTTGTCTCACGCAGTTGATTTCGTGAAGTAAGTTTTTTTATATTTCGCGCAAAGACGCAGAGTCGCAAAGTTTTTATATGCTTTGCGACTTTTTTATTTAAGTAATTTAATTTTTGTAAGTTTATACTTTAATTTTTAAGTATGAACGAAAATGAACTTTCAGCTATTGTAGTTGATATCTGTTACAAAATGCATGTAAAACTTGGTCCCGGTTTGTTAGAATCGGTTTATGAAGCAATTTTATATTACGAATTAACTAAAAAAGGGCTATTTGTCGAAAGGCAAAAAACACTTCCCGTTATTTGGGATGAATTAAAACTTGATATTGGTTTTCGAACGGATCTAATTATTGAAAATAAATTAATTCTAGAAATAAAATCAATTGAAAAAATAACAGAAGTTCATGCTAAACAAATTATGACATACTTAAAAATCACAAAAATCAAATTAGGATTGCTGATAAATTTTAATGTGCCTTTAATTAAGTTTGGTATTACACGGATTGTCAATAACCTTTAGATTATACATAAAAAAATAGTGAAATAATCAAGTCAAAAACTTTGCGACTCTGCGTCTTTGCGCGATTAAATATTACTTTCTCTCCCCAATTTGCTGACGCCACATAGCGTAATACAAACCTTTTTCGAGTATTAAATCCTCATGTTTACCCGATTCAATAATTTTACCTTGTTCTAATACAAAAATTCTATCGGCATGTAGTACTGTAGATAATCGATGTGCGATTAGAACAGTAATTCGGTTTTTATCAGATATATTTCTGATTGTAGCATTGATTTCTTCTTCAGTAATTGAATCTAATGCAGAAGTTGCTTCATCAAAAATTAATAAATTCGGGTTTCTTAAAATGGCACGTGCAATAGACAAACGTTGTTTTTCACCTCCGGAAACTTTAATTCCACCTTCGCCAATTGTAGTGTTTAAACCATCTTCGGCACGTTTCAATAATTTTTCACAGCTTGCTTTTTTAAGAGCATCATATAAATCTTCATCGGTTGCATTTGGTTTTACGAACAATAAATTTTCACGGATTGTTCCAGAGAATAATTGTGCATCCTGAGTTACAAAACCTAATTGTTTTCTTAAATCCAATAAATCAATTTCCGCCGAATCAATTTCATTATAAAGAACCTGACCTTCAGCAGGTGTGTATAATCCAACCAATAATTTTACTAACGTTGTTTTTCCGGAACCGGATGGTCCAACAAATGCGACAGTCTGACCTTGTTTAATTTCAAAATTGATGTTTTCAACGGCTTTAAATTTTGCCGTTTTATGTTGAAAACTCACATTCGAAAATAACAAAGATTGAATTGCCCCAACATGTTTAGGATTCTTAGGGCGAAATTCTTTTGGAGCACTTAATAATGTTTTGAAGTTTTCCATTGAAACTTTGGTTTCATTCAAAGCAATAATGAAATTCCCTAATTCCTGTAAAGGACCAAAAATGAAGAAAGTAAAAAATACCATTGTCAATAAATCACCAACAATAATTTTTTGTCCAAACAAGAAATAATACAAAGTAAAAACAACGCAAGTTCTTAAAAAGTGAACTGTTGTTCCCTGAATAAAACTTAAACTTCTGATAAAGCGGATTTTCTCTAATTCAAGCTGAAGGATTTTAAAAGTATTTAAGTTCAGACGTTTTTCTTCCTGATACGTTAATCCAAGACTTTTTACAAGTTCAATGTTTCTTAAACTCTCGGTTGTAGATCCCGCCAAAGCGTTGGTTTGATTGACAATTTTTCGAGAAACAATTTTGATCTTTTTTCCTAAATAAGAACTGATTAAAGCAATAATAGGAGCGGTAACCAAAAATATAAGCGAAATACGATAATCAATTCGGGCAACGTAAACAATTACAAAGATGAATCCGATAATGGTTTGAAAAATCAATGAAATAGAAAGCGTAATCAATTTTTCAGAATCAGAACGTACTTTAGTCAATTTACTTAAAGTTTCGCCACTTCGTTGATCTTCAAATTCGGCGTAAGGCAAATCGAGAGATTTTTTAATTCCGTCCGTGTACATTTGTGCTCCGGTACGCTGAATAACGACATTGGTAAAGTAATCCTGGAAGTTTTTGGTAATTCTGGAAATCATCGCGGCACCAAGCGAAAGCCCAAGCCAGAAGGATAAAGATTTTATAAATCCCATTTCATTTCCGACATATTTATGCAAACCAACACCGCAATCCTGCATTAATTTACCAGTAATAATAGAGTCAGATAAGCTGAAACAAATGTTGATAGAGGCCATAATCAACGCAAAAAACAGAAGCATTTTATGTTTGATTATATAGGAATATAGTAATTTCATAAGTGAATTTAAATTTATTGGAGATGCAAAAGTAATGAATAGTTTGGCTCTGTAAAGTTGCTTTTAGTTATTAAAAATGTAATTTTTTTTCACACATGAAATTATCAATGTATTTTTTTAAGTCTTGGATGTTTTAATTTTTTTGGAAACATATTTTTTTTAAAACTGGAATAATAAAAAAATAAGAAAAAAGCTAATCATTTCTTTGTTGTTTTACTTTTGACTAAATTTTTTACAAAGATAATTATGTGTCTATATTGTTTGCCATTAATAGATTAAGAAGTCTTTGGAATTTTATTATGATTTTATTGCGGGAACCCGTAAGGTTTTGATTTTAGGTTGTATTAGGTTTGCGTCAATAACAAATTTAACAAATCAAAATGAAAAAAATTTTATGCCTTTTTGGTGCTTTAGCTTTAATGCTAACTTCTTGTTCTAGTGACGATTCTTCAAACGATGCTGCATCTGACACATTATTGCCGAAAAAGATTGTTGAAACTAGTGTTGAAAACGGAAAATCCGGAAGTGTTACTTATACTATTACTTATGATGGAAATAAGTTAAAAGACATTGCACTTTCTACTGCTGCAAGATCTGTATATACTTATACTGGAGATCTTATCACAAAAGTTGAGTTGTATTATTCAAGTGTTTTGCAATCTACAGATGTTTATGCGTATGAAAACGGAAAACTAATTTCAAAAATTACTACTAAAGCTTTTGGTAGCACTCCTCCACAAAAATTAACTTTTGTTTATAATGCAAACGGAACGGTTAATGCAAATCAGTCTGAAATAATCGATGGGCAAGAAGTTAAATACGATACTACAACTCGTTATACTTTTGCTAATGGTAATATGATTTCTTCTGAAATTATCGATGGAGTTTTAAGAGAAAAAATAACAAGTACATTTGATGATAAGAAAAGCCCATTTGTTAATATAACAGGAGTGAAACTTTTATTAGATTTGGATGATAATTTTGACTTTTCTTCTGCGAATAATACAGTAAAAAATGTTACTCAAAGTTATGATAACGAAGGAGCTCTTGATGAAACAGCAACAGTAACGACTACAAATAAATACAATGCAAGTAATTTCCTTTCTGAGGTGTTCTCTGGAGATGCTCAAGATTCTTTTAAATTAGAGATTACTTATTAATTTTCTTTTTAGATTATTAAAAATCCCCAATCACTAATAATTGAGTTTGGGGATTTTTTTTGATTAATAAGGAGTAATTTGATATAGAACTTCCTAAGTTAATTATGGCGTAGGTTGTAAGTTATTAGTGTGTTAATTAAAAATCGGATTATTATTTGCTTTTAATACGGGATCCCGTAAGGTTTTGATTTTGTGTTGTATTAAGTTTGCTGCAACAACAAATTTAACCAATCAAAATGAAAAAAATTTTATGCCTTTTTGGTGCCTTATCAATGGTGCTAATGTCTTCTTGTTCTAGTGATGATTCATCTTCTGATGCATCTGATTCAATTTTACTTAAAAAAGTGGTTTTAACTGGAACAGACGGAAAATCAACAGTAAATTACAAATACAACGGAAATAAGCTAGTAAGTGTGATTGATGATTCTGGAGAAGTAAATATGTATTATACTTATACCGGAGATTTAATTACTAAAATAGAATTTAAATTTCCTACTGGAGAAATTGAACAAACGAATTCATTTACTTATAGTGCAGATGGAAAGTTAGCAACTTTTGTTAGAGTTGAAAAAGAGAATGATGAATTGAGAGGTTATAAAGAAGTTTATACTTATAATGCAAATGGTACAATTTCAGTGAAATCATATGGAGGAGATGATAAAACTCAAACTGAAGAGGGAGGAACATCAACAATTACATTTGTTAGTGGTGATGTAAGCGAAATTACTAGTACAAATTCACCAAATCATAAATATGTTTATGATGCAAAAAATAATGCAGCAAAAAATGTTTTAGGTTTAGATAAAATTTCTTTTGTAGATGGAGAAGGAACTGGCGTTTTTCATAACGAAGTTTCTGATACTTCAGGAGCAACTGTTTGGTCAACTTATAGTTATACTTACAATTCAGCAGGATATCCTGAAAAAAGTGTAGATAATGTCGAAGGATTAAAATATACTTCAGAATATTTTTATTAATACATAGGGGGCAAATTTGAAACTAAAAGCCAGAAGCATTTTGCTGATGGCTTTTTTTGTGAAAAACAGTCAAAATTTACACAAGCCAATCTTATGCAATTCAGAACCCAAACATCAATAATCCAATTAAGTATAATTTTGAAAGTACTCTATTTGGATTCTTGTTTTGTAGTGAAATTTTGAACTTTTTTATTCGAAACAATTTAAATTATATTTGCTGACCGAAAACAAATACCATAAACAATGAAAAACCTTTTATTACTTTTTGGCACTTTAACATTAGTGTTTACTTCTTGTTCTAGTAATGATTCATTAACAGATTCTAATACTGAAACTGCATTTAAACTAACAAAAATTGTTCATCTTACTCCCGATTATTCTGTGATGTATTTTACAGATATAAAATATGACGGAAATAAAATAGTAAGTTCAACTGATAATAATGGTTATGTGGCTAAATATACTTATACCGGTGAACTAATTACAAAAGTTGAAGAATTTCAATCATTTACAGTTCTTGAAAATATTAGAGAATACACCTATCTTAATGGGAAAATGAGTATTGAGATTCAAAGAATGCCTAATGAAACTAAGTATCTTGAAATAAAATATACACATAATACTGATGGTACTATTGCTTATGATAGAAGAGAAATTAATTCAGCATCGGGTAAAATTATTACTTCATCTGGAAAATATGCTTATAAAAATGGTAATATAATAAAGAATGAAATCATGAATAAAGGTCAAGTAGATATAGTATTTGAATATGAATACGATACAAAAAAGAATCCATTGAGTAATATTTTAGGTCTGAATTTATTATTAAATGGACCATTATCTGCATCACTTAATAATATGATTAAAATGTCTAATGCTTCTACTGCTCAACAGCGAACTTTTTTGTATTCATACTATAATAATGATTTTCCTAGTGAACAAAAGCGATTAGGAAATGGAGGAGGTTTAGAGGAAATTATAAAATATACATATTAAGTTCATTTTTTTTATTGGTGAAAATTCGTGAAATTCGTATTTAAATTAAATCACATGCAATTCAGAACCCAAATACCAATTTCTAAAACCAATAATCCAATCGATTATAATTCGAAAGTAGTATCTTTTGGTTCTTGCTTTGCAGAAAATATGGCGGAGAAATTTGATTATTTTAAATTTCAAAATACCACAAATCCGTTTGGGATTATATTTAATGCGGTTTCGATCGAGAAATTATTTAGCCGAGTTGTTAAGGAGGAATTTTATACCGAAAAAGACGTTTTCTTTTATAATGAACGTTGGCATTGTTACGAAGTACATTCGGATTTAAGCAACTCCGACAGACAGGAATTACTGGAAACGTTGAATAAAGCTATATCAGAAACCAATAAACAATTACAAGAAGCTACGCACATTATTATAACCTACGGAACTTCCTGGATTTATAGAAATCTGGAAAGCGATGAGATAGTAGCCAATTGCCATAAAGTTCCTCAAAAACAGTTTTCAAAAGAATTATTATCGGTAGATATAATTGAGAAAAGCATTCAAAACACAATCGAACTCATTCAGGTTTTAAATCCCGATATAAATTTCATTTTTACCGTTTCTCCGGTACGTCATATCAAGGATGGTTTTGCAGAAAATCAATTGAGTAAATCGCATTTATTTGCAGCAGTTCATTACAATCTGCAATCTAAAATCAACAATCTAAAATTAGAGTATTTTCCTTCTTACGAAATCATGATGGATGAACTTCGCGATTATCGCTTTTATACTGAAGATATGCTGCATCCAAACCAAGTAGCAATTGACTATATCTGGCATAAATTCAGTGAAAACTACATTGCAGAAAACAGTATTCCGACCATGCAGGAAATCGAAGAAATACAAAAAAGCCTGCGTCACCGAAGCTTCAATCCAGAATCTGAGCAACATCAGAAATTCTTAGCTAAACTGCAGCAAAAAATTAATCTTCTGGGAGAAAAATTACCACATATTAAATTTTAAAATATTTCTCCTTCTTGGCTTTGCCTTTATTTTGGATTAGTTTAAAAAAGAGTAAATTTATTCAAAGGCGAGCAGAACTATCGACTTTTGAGTCAAGAACTATTTCTCGCAGATTTAGCAGATTTTTTTGGGAATCTTTTTAGTCCTTTAGTCTGTGGCATAAAAAAAACTTTGCGACTTTGCGAGATTAAAAAAAAACGTTATCAACTAATTAAAAATAAGTGCTTACTATATTTAAAAGCGGCAATATTGGGTTTTTTTATGAAGATTTTAAAATTATTTTCTCACGCAGATTTGGCAGATTGAGCAGATAAAAAATTGCTAGACGATTTACGCAGATTTATAGCACACTAACCGGATAAATCTGCTCAATCTGCCAAATCTGCGTGAAACAAAAAAACTTTGTGACTTTGCGAGAGCTAAAAAAATCTTTGTGCCTTAGCGTCTTTGTGGCATAATAAATAATTATTTGTCCGTAAAATTTTAGAATAATTGCGCATAATTATGTAAATTGTTAAAGTTTAATTTTTTCAATTTTGTAAACTGTAGAAATACAGCTTTATAATAACGCAACTTTAATCTAACGTGTTTTATTGACGTATGAATAAGAAACCAATTCATTTTCTTAAAAAAACACTACGTGTGCTGCTTTGGTGCGTGGCTTCGGTTATTGTGCTTTTATTACTTCTGATTATTTTAATTCAGGTTCCGTCTATTCAAAATTATGTAAAGGACAAGGCGATTACGTATTTGCATGATAAAATTAAAACCAAAGTTTCCTTAGATCATATTTCGATAAAATTTCCTAAAGATGTAGTTCTTGAAGGTTTTTATTTTGAAGATCAAAAGAAAGACACTTTACTGGCAGGGAAACGTTTAGAACTCGATGTCGATTTGTTTAAATTGGTAAGCAGTGAACTAGAAATTAATTCAGTTTCATTGGAAAATGTGAAAGCTAATATTTCACGAAATAAAGAGGGCGTTTTCAACTTCGATTATATCATAAAAGCTTTCGAATCTAAAGAACCAAAAGTAGAAGATCCAAATAGTAAACCCTTTAAAATATCAGTTGTAAAGGTAAATCTCGACAATGTTAAATTTAATTTTAAGGATGATTTTTCTAAAAATGATGTCAAAGTAAAACTGACACATTTTGACACTAAATTCAAAGAATTCGATTTAGATAAAATGAATTTCGATATTCCGAATATTGATTTGAACGGATTAAAAGTAGTTTTGAATCAGGACGTTGTAGAAAAAATTGCTGAAGTTTCGGTGAAAACGGTAGATACAATTTCCAAGAGAAAAGACTTCAGTTTAAAATTAGGCAAAATCAAATTGGCAAAAATTGATATTGCTTATGATAATAAAGATTCCAAATTAGATTCCGGAATAAAACTGGGAAATTTGGATTTATCCGTCAATAAAATAGACCTGAATAATCAACTTTTGGATTTTGATACTTTCGAATTAAAAGACTTAAAAGGGAACTTACGTTTAGGAGCAAAAGACAAACAAATAAAAGCGCCAGATTTAGATTCAACAGCAATAAAACAGACAGGTTGGAAAGTGAAACTTGCCGATGTTAATTTAGAGAATATAGCTTTCAAGTTTGATGATATGCAATCAAAACCCGTTTCAAAAGGAATTGATTACAGTCACATGGATTTGTCTAAATTTAACTTTAAAGCGGAAAAACTATATTACGGAAATGATACTATTTCGGGAAATATAAAAGCGTTAACGGCAAATGATAAAAGCGGATTACAGATTCAGTCTTTAAAAACGGATTTCTTTTATGGACCGAAAAATGCATATTTGAATGATTTGTATTTGAAAACACCGCAAACACTTCTTCAAAATAAAGTAAAAGTTACCTATTCGTCCATTGCGTCACTTTCTAAAGATTTGGGAAACCTTTCTTTAGACGCTAATCTAAAGCAATCAAAAATTGGGTTTAAAGACATTTTGCTTTTTGCTCCCGATTTACAAAAAACAAATCCGTTTAAGAGTAATCCAAATGCAATTTTGTATTTGAATACACGCCTGAGCGGAAAAGTAAAAGACCTGAATATTCCGCAATTTGAAATGAGTGGAATAGGAACGACAAAAGTTGCCCTGTCGGGGAAAATAAAAGGTTTGCCGGATGCTCAAAAAGCCTATTATGATTTAGATATTCAAAAACTTTCCAGTACCTCTAAAGATATTTATTCGTTTGTGCCAGCCGGAACAATTCCGAAAAACATTCAATTACCATCACAACTTAATTTACGTGGAAAATTTAAAGGTTCAGTTCAGAATTTCAAAACCAATTTAGCTTTAAACAGCAGTTTTGGAAATGCAAAAATCGATGCTTTGTTTGATCAGCGTGTTAAGAAAAGAGAGAAATACGATGCTACGGTTTATTTATTGGATTTTGATTTAGGAAGATTAATCAAAAACGATTCGATCGGAAAAATTACGCTTAAAGCGAAAGTAAAAGGCAAAGGTTTAGACCCAAAAACGGCTCAGGCAGAATTTGACGGTTTGGTTCAGAAAGCGGTTTTTAATAAATATACCTACAAAGATTTGGCTTTAAAAGGAAATATAGAAAACGGATCTTTCGCGGTAAAATCAGGAATGAAAGACCCAAATCTAAATTTTAATCTTGTCGCAAGCGGAAACACAAAAGACAAATATCCAACGATTCAATTAAAATTAAACCTTGATATTGCCGATTTAGAAAAACTAAATCTTCATGCCGGACCAATGAAATTACGCGGAAATGTAGATGCAGATATTGCTAATAGTAATCCTGATTTTCTGAACGGAAAAGTGTTTCTTTCAAACATTCAGATTTTACAGGAAGCTGAACCAATTGTTTTAGATTCGGTTCGGGTAATTGCTTTTGCAGATAATAACCGAAATAATATCAAAATTTCCTCTCAGTTTTTAAAAGCTGAAGTTGACGGAAAATACAAACTGACCACATTAGCGGCAGCGATAAAAAAATCGTTGTCAAAATATATTGATCTAAAAAATCCGAAAGCAAACGGTGAATCAGACGAACAGCGATTGGCCTTTACGTTAACAGTTGATAACGATCCAATTCTCTTCAAATTGGTTCCGAAATTGACAGGTTTAGAACCCATTAAAATCACAGGAAAATACAATAACGTAACGGATTCTTTGGAAATAAAAGGAACGATTCCGAGAATTGTTTACGCAGAGAATACAATCGCCGACGGGAAAATAAATATCGAAGCAAAGGAAAATGCTTTAGAATATCAAATTTCTGTCGCAACGATAGAAAGTGGTTCTTTAAAAATTCCGTTTACGAGTTTATCAGGAAAAGTCGAAAACAATATTTTGACTTATGCACTTGAAGTGAAAGATGCCAAAGACAAACAGCAGTATTTTATTGCGGGAGAATTTAAAACAGAAGATTCTAAAAACATTTTCAAAATTGATGCAGAAAATTTCGTTTTAAATTATGATAAATGGAATGTCGATCCGGAAAATGCAATTGAATTTGGAGGTAAAAGATTGTACATTAATAAATTCTTTTTAGAAAATTCAGGTAACGAACTTAAAATTCAATCACAAGGAAATCAGGATAATGCACCATTGCACGTTGATTTTGTAAACTTCAAGATTGAGACTATTATGAACATAGTCAAAAAAGATCAACTATTAATGCAAGGTTTGATTAATGGAAATGCGGTAGTTGAAAATGTAATGACAAAACCAACTTTTACATCAGACATAAAAATAGACAAATTTGCATTTAAAGGTGAACCAGTTGGAGATATTGCCATAAAAGTCGATAATAAAACCGATAATTTATTGGCAGCAAATGTTACGCTAAGCGGAGAAGAAAATGACGTAAACCTGACCGGAAATTATAAAATTGACGATGGAAATCTTGATTTTAATCTCGATTTAAATAAGTTGAATATCAAAAGTATTCAGGGTTTCAGCATGGGAAATCTTACCGAAGGAACAGGATATTTAACAGGGAATTTTAAAATTACAGGAACTTCTGCCGCGCCAAAAGTAAACGGAGAATTGGATTTTAAAAATACAGGTTTCAGAGTAACCAAATTCAATTCTTATTTTAAAACCCAAGAAGAAAAAATAACACTTCAAAACGATGTAATTACATTTGATAGTTTCACTTTTCATGATGAAAATGACAATGAATTAACGATCAACGGAACAATTAAATCTGCAGATTATACCAATTTTGATTTTGGATTGACTGTTGTTGCAGACGATTTTAGAGCGATACATTCTAAAGAAAAGGACAATGATTTGTTTTATGGAGATTTGATTTTAGATACTAAATTAAATATCAAAGGAACTCTTGCAAATCCAGTTATTGGCGGAAATATCAAAATAAATAAGGATACTAAATTTACCGTTGTTTTGCCTCAGTCAGATCCTTCGATTGCAGACAGGGAAGGAATTGTAGAGTTTGTCGATGAAGATAATCAGTATTTAAAACAAACTGCTGCAATGGAGCAAAAGCTGAATCAATCGCAGTTAATTGGTATGGATGTTAGCGTTGCTATTTCGATCGACAAAGAGGCCGAACTTACTTTGGTGATCGACAAAGGAAACGGCGATTATTTAAATCTAAAAGGAGAAGCCGAACTTACAGGTGGAATTGATCCGTCCGGAAAAACAACACTGACAGGTAAATATGAATTCTCAGATGGTGCATACGAGATGAATTTTAATATGATCCGACGAAAATTTAATATTCAAAAAGGAAGTTCTATTACCTGGAATGGCGAGCCAACAATGGCGACTTTGAATATTACAGCAATTTATAATGTTGAAGCAGCGCCAATAGATTTACTTGGAAATCAATTGCCAACAGATAATCCTACAGTTAGAAATACCTATAAACAGAAAATTCCGTTTCAAACTTTATTGAAAATGAATGGGGAATTGCTCAAACCTGAAATTACTTTTGATATTGTACTTCCGGACGGAAATTATGATGTTTCGACAGATGTTGTGTCTCTTACGCAAACGAAATTGCAACAATTACGACAAGAACCAGCCGAATTAAACAAGCAAGTTTTTGCTCTTTTATTATTGAATAGATTTATTGGTGAAAATCCGTTTGCGAGTGAAAGTGGCGGCACAAGTGCAGAATCTCTTGCAAGACAAAGTGTTAGCAAGATATTGTCACAGCAATTAAATGACCTTGCCGGAGAATTAATTTCCGGAGTTCAATTAGAATTTGATTTGGAGTCTACAGATGATTATACTACAGGAACCAGAGAAAACAGAACGGATCTGAATGTTGGAGTTTCGAAAAAACTATTGGATGATCGATTAAAAGTTACCGTAGGAAGCAGTTTTGCGGTCGAAGGTCAGGAACGCGCCAACGAACAAAGTACCAACATTGCAGGCGATGTAGCGTTGGATTATCAGCTTACAAAAGACGGTCGATATATGGTTCGTGCGTATCGAAAAAATGAATATCAGGTTGCGGTCGAAGGACAAGTTGTGGAAACTGGTGTTGCGTTTATTATCACGATGAGTTACAATAAATTCCGAGAGCTTTTTCATCGCACTGCGGCAGAGAAAGAAATGATTAAGGAAGAAAAAATACGCAAGGAAAAAGCAAAAAAGAAAGAGAAGGAAGACAAGGAAAAAGAAGAAAATCAAATTGAAGGAAATGAGCAAAAAACATAGCAATATAAAAACGGAATACATCAGATATTTTATTGCGCTATCCTTATTTTTTGTTTTTGGATGCAGCAATACAAAGTATTTACCTGATGGAGAATTATTGTACACAGGAGGTTCTGTGACTGTAAAAGATTCTATTATAAAAAAGAAAGCACGAAAAGAACTGGAGACCGAACTTGAAGGTTTATTGCGTCCAAAACCTAATAAACAATTTCTGGGTTTACGTCCTAAGCTATGGATTTATAATATTGCAGGCGTACCGAAAAAAGATAAGGGAATTCGATATTGGTTGCGAAATAAAGTAGGTGAACCGCCAGTGCTTTTTAGCAAAGTCGATTTAGATTATAATGCATCAGTTCTCCGAAATTTCACTGAAAACCGTGGTTATTTTAAAACCCGCGTAAGTGCCGATTCTACAGTGAATAACAAAAGAGTAACCGCAGAATATACAGTTGTACCCAAAAAACAATATATCATCAAAAGTGTGACTTTTCCGGATGATTCACTGGCAATGTCAAGATTAATTGCAAGATCAAGCCGAAGAAGTTTATTGAAAGTTGGTAAACCATATGATCTTGATATTATTAAATCCGAACGCGAACGTATAGACGCAAGACTTAAAGAAAAAGGGTATTATTACTTTAATCCTGATTATATTTTGGCTCAGGTAGATAGCAGCAAAGGCGATCATGAAGTAAAAATCAGATTGGTGATAAAAGCCGATACACCTGCAAAAGCGCTTACATCTTATAAGATTAATAAAATTATAGTATATCCGAATTTTGTAATTTCTAAAGACAGCGTTAAGTATAAACCTGAAGATGTTGTTCAGTACAAAGATTTTACAATTATTGATACTGCAGATACTTTTAAACCGAGAGTTTTTGATAGGGCAATCTATTTCAAAAAAGGAGATTTGTACAATAGAAAAGATCATAATCTAACACTGAATCGTTTTGTGAATTTGGGAACTTTTAGCTTTGTAAAAAACGAATTTAAACTTTCGGATAGTTTACCAAATACTTTAGATTCCTATTATTATCTAACGCTTTTGCCAAAGAAATTTATTCGCGTTGAGGTTTTAGGAAAAACAAATTCGGCTAGTTATACCGGTACAGAAGTGAATGTAAACTGGAATAATAGAAACTTATTTCGAGGAGCAGAGTTGCTTACGGTTTCTGTTTTTGGCGGTGCCGATTTTCAGCTTTCGGGAGATAATAACGGAAAAAACATCTATAAACTTGGAACAGAAACGAGTTTGACCTGGCCAAGATTTATTGTTCCGTTTTTTCATGTTGATGGTTCAAGCGAATTTGTTCCAAGGACAAAAGCGACTTTGCGATATGAATATCAAAACAGAACACAATTGTATGCTTTAAATTCTTTTAAAACATCTTTTGGATATCAATGGAAAGAAAATATTCGAAAAGAACATCAGTTAAACATTATTGATGTTACTTATGTAAGTCCGAATCATGTTACGGAGGAATATTTGGCAGATATTGATGAGGATGCATCGTTAGGAAAAGTAATCGAGAAGCAATTGATTTTTGGTCCAACTTATACGTATACGTACACCAATACAATGCAGAAGCGTAAAAAGAATACGTTTTATTTTAGCGGAGATTTGGATTTGGCAGGAAACATTACAGGTTTAGTATCTGGAGCAAATGTGAAAGAAGGAAATCAGAAGAATATTTTTGATGTTCCGTTTAGCCAATATGTAAAAATGAGAGGCGATTTCCGACATTATTTAAAACTAGGAAAAGAAAGCGAATTAGCAAGCAGAATCATTGTTGGAGTCGGAATCCCGTACGGAAATTCAAGTGCTTTGCCAACATCCAAACAATTTGTGGTGGGAGGAACCAATAGTATTCGTGCTTTTAGAGCCAGATCTCTTGGACCGGGAAGTTACCTCAATGTAGCAACAACAAATAATTATTTACCGGATCAATCAGGAGATTTAAAACTGGAATTTAGTACAGAATATAGAGCGAAACTTTTTAGTATTGTTCGCGGCGCATTATTTATAGATGCAGGAAATGTTTGGCTTTTAAATGCTGATCCTGATAAACCAGGCGGAGAAATTACCAAAGATTTCATGAAAGAGATTGCCGTTGGAGCGGGAGCAGGATTACGTTTTGATTTGTCTTTCCTGATTTTAAGAACAGATTTAGCATTTCCGCTTAGAAAACCTTATTTGCCAGAAGGAGAGAGATGGGTAATTAAAGATATTGATTTTGGAAGTGGCCCATGGCGAAAAGACAATCTGATATTGAATATCGCAATTGGATATCCATTTTAGGTTTTTTCGCCACGAATTATCTTTTTTTTTCGCCACGAATTCCACGAATTTACACTAATACATACTTTGCGCATAATATTCAATTTCACAAATTTTTAATTCGAAAAATTCGAATTATAGATTGCTATCATTAGTGTAAATTCGTGAAATTCGTGGCAGAAAACCTCACCCAGATAGAGCGCTTTTTGAAAAAAAGAAGTAAATTGGTCTAATAAAATAATGGAATGCAAAATTTAATAAAAAGGATTATAGTTTTAGGTTCGGTTGTGCTTTTGATCGTTTTGGCTTTCAAATATTGTCAGTTCAAAAAAGAAGATGATTCTACCATCGATTATAACACCAATTTGATTCAGCAACAAATCCTGAATGTGGGTAAATTGGTTGTCACCGAAGGTCATTTTTCAGAAGTGATCACCTATAAAAATCAGCAGAAATATTTGATGGATATGGTTTCTTTCGAAAAGAAAGCACTTGTTGTTGTGAATGCAAATGTTACGGTAGCCTACGATTTGCATAAAATGAAATATGATATCGACGAAAAAAACAAAACCATCACAATATTAAATATCCCAAAAGAAGAAATCACGATCAATCCTGATATTCAGTTTTATGATGTCGAACAAAGTAAACTGAATCCGTTTACAGGAGACGATTACAATAAAATCAATAAATCTGTAAAAGCCAATCTGGCAAAGAAAATCGAAAATTCGACTTTAAAAACCAACGCTCAAAACAGATTAATAAGCGAATTGTCTAAAATCCTAATCCTGACCAATTCAATGGGTTGGAAATTACAATATAACGGAAAAACAATCGAATCTGAAAAAGAGCTAAATCAGGATTTGAAATTGTAAAGGAGAGGTTCAAAGGTTCATAGCGACAAAGGTTCATAGGTTTTTTCCAATCTTGTCAATTTCGACGGAGGAGAAATCGCACTAGAAACTCCGCACAGAAAGTCGTCAATCTTTATCGAGCTTCTTGCGGAGATTTCTCGTTTCTCGAAATGACAAACAGTACGGTTAATCCTTACTTTAATAAAACTTTGCGCCAAATAAAATCTGCTCAATCTGCCAAATCTGCGAGAAAAAATTTAAGACTATCAAAAAATCTTCGTGCCTTAGCGCCTTCGTGGCAAAACCATTAAACCGCTTCTTTATCAAAAATCAAATCCAATCCGCCAGCAATTAAATGCGCTACTTCCGGACGTTTAATTTTCAATTGATCCAGATGAACCAAGACTTCCTGTAAAAGCTGTTCTTCATTAGAATTTTTCAAAAGCTCTGCAATTTCAACCGAGAGCAACCAATCATTAGAATGATTTTCTTTTACTTTTTGAAAAACAGATTTTAGTTCTGCTTTAGAATCTTTATTTTCTCTAATCAAGCGAACCGTTTGATAAAGAACCTCCAAATCATCACGTTCGTCAGAATGTTTAGCTTTAATAGTAGTAGTTTTTGGAACAGAATTAATCAAATCGAAACTATTCACATCGGCTGGACCGGAAAAAGCAGAAACTACTTTTTTACCAATTGCCATATCATAATTTCCCCAGTCAGGCTGAAACAAAATCGTTTCACCGTGAGTTACGGTACAATTTCTAAAACTGATCAGGATAATTTCGCCGTGCAGGTTTCTTGAACCTGTAATGATTTCGCCTTCAACAATAATATTGCCTTCAAACTCTAGTTTTACGGTTTCGTTTTCAACGATAGAATACGCTTGTAAATCCTTCGGACTCATGTCTTCAATCGCTAAATTAAAGCCTTTCAGTTTCCCAATCGGACTTCCAAATCCGTGTGGATGTGTTAAAGTTCCGTGTCCAACCAATTCTTTTTCGCGATAAGATAAAGCCGTTTTTCCGGTGGTCTGAATGTAAATGGGCTTTCCTTCATCTTCAATTACATTGGTGAAAACTCCCGAGATTTGCAAACCTGTACTCAATTCAATAGTTCCTAAAGCATTTGAATGAATCAGCTTCTGAATCCCCGAAAGTCCTCCGGTTCGTAAAGCCATTTTATTAGCAAATTCTTCGAGAATCAAACTTAAATAAGAGAAATTTGGCGTTACATAAAGTTGAGGTTGCAACTGCGTAATATCAAAATTTTGATTTGCAGCCGAGATATCATAAGGGATTTTCTTTACATTATCCGTCATACACCAGGCACTTTCCCCGATAGAAGAAAGCAATCCGGCACCATATATTTTTGGGTTTTCGACAGTTCCAATCAAACCATATTCAACAGTCCACCAATGCAGATTTCGAATTTGAGCCATTTCAGACAATTCGCCCATATTATTCTGCAAATCGGCGACCGCTTTTTCAGCTTCGTCTATTTTATCTTGCGGAGTATCTTCGGCTTCTTTCAAAATCGAAAGCAATCGAATCGCTTCATACATCTGATAATCTTTGTGTGATGAAATCGCTTTACAGCCAATTTCTCCAAAACGACGTAAATATTCAGCATATTCAGGATTCGCAATAATAGGAGCGTGACCGGCACCTTCGTGAATAATATCCGGCGCAGGCGTATATTCAATATGTTCTAATTGACGAATATCTGACGCAATTACCAAAACGTTATAAGCCTGAAATTCCATAAAAGCATTTGGCGGAATAAATCCATCGACGGCAACGGCAGCCCAGCCAATTTCAGTCAGAATTCGATTCATTCCGTACATACTCGGAATAGAATCAACTTCGATTCCGGTTTTTTTCAAACCATCCAAATAGGAGTGATGTGCAACTTTCGATAAATAATCTACATTTTTACGCATTACGTAGCGCCAAACAGCCTGATTAATCGGCGTATAATCGCTATAATCCTGCGGTTTAATAAATTGCTTTAAATGTTTAGGCAATCGCTCTAATAACGGGTTTGTTTCAATACTTGCATTCATTTCGAAAACGTTGTAGATTAGAATGTAAAATTACGAATTTAAGACGCTATTTTTTGCTATTCATCACAATTTTTTTGTGTGAAATGATTTTCTATTGCAGTTTCGTTAGATATTTGCTTGTTATTTATTTTGGTTTTTAGGAGCTATTTCCTGCTGTCCGCTGTATCTTTTTATTTTTAAAGGAAAAATAAAAAGGATGCCGCTTCCATCAGGGCTATGGCTTCAGTTTTCAAAAGAACTATTTATTTAAAGAAACAAAAGGATTTCTTTAATTACAATTAACCTGTTGGTGTAATTAATCAAATTATGAGTTTCATTATTTGTATTAAGATAAATATGTATGTATTTATTGATTCTTTAAATTAAAGCTCCAGAGGAGCAATATGTTTATAGTTATGTAATACAAAACCCAAAAATAAGCCCCAGCGGGGCGATATTAGCATTTTTTATTGGTAGCTAAAATCCCACCCCGATGGTGTTCTGTTGTGTATTTTGTTGTATTCCTCGGCGACTCCAATGTTTGCAGTTATTTTTTTTAGCCACAAATTGCACAAATTTCCACAAACTAATTCGTGCTGATTCGTGACCCGAGCGATAGCGAACAGGCGAAGCAAATTCGTGGCTGATAAATTTTCTGTTACTGATTTTCCGGATTTCTAAAATACTCAATTTTATGATTGAACATAAAAGCCATATTTGTCGCACGCATTTTAGCCTCTTCGGTAATTGTTCCTGAAAATTGCTTATCAATTGTAGTATTAAAGATCTGAATCCAACGATCAAAATGCGTTTTATCTACCGGCAATTGTTTGTGTGGAGGAAAAGGACTTCCTGAATACGCACGAACATCAAACAAAATAGTCTGCCAAAAGCCATACATTTTTTCTAAATGTTCTGACCATCGATCTTGCAGTTTATCATTAAAAATTGGACCCAGAAGATCATCCTTTCTAACATTATCATAAAAAGTATTGACCATTAGTTTTATATCCTCGAGGTTCGAAATATCTTTAAGAGTTGCCATGTTTTAAGCTGTAAAGTGAATTACAAAAATACAATATATGATGGTGCATGTTTTCTGATATTTATCATTTTAAGATTATTTTATCTAAAGTGAATTAATCGGAAAATATTCTTGTTTTATAGTAAATTTTGATAGCTATTCCGCCAAATTTTGGTGAGTTTTATATTCTTACAAAATTTAAGTAAGAAATTGATTGTTTTTTATTTTTAAAATATTAAAAATCAAATAGTTGAAAAATAAATAGATAAGTTTTTGTTAAGGAAAATTTTCATTTTGATGTGTATTTGTAAAGTTGAATAATTGTCATTTTAATTAAATTTAACATAATATTGATCTGTATTAATAAAATTAATCTTAAAAAATGAGAAAAATTAAATTATCAAAAAACTAAAAAACTATGCACAAAACTACCCAAAAACCTAAAAACGGAATAAAAGCTGTGATAATGATAAACGTCATTATAATGCTTTTGTTTATTACTAAAGTAAATGCTCAAACGGTTACGCCGTGGATAACCTCAGGAGATCAAACGAAATTACTGCAACAACAAGGCACTGTGAGCTTTGGAGCCAATTCAGGATCTAATCCTTCGACTGTAACAGTCAATGCAGGAACAACTTACCAAACCATGGACGGATTTGGTTATACACTTACAGAAGGAAGTTGCGAGGTAATAAGCGGAATGGCTGCAACGCAACAAAATCAATTACTAAACGATTTGTATAATCCTACTACAGGTTTGAACGCAAATGTGATTCGTATTAGTATCGGAGCTTCAGATTTAAGCAGTTCTTCTTATAGTTATAATGAAACTTCGGGAGACGTTAATATGAATAATTTTAGTTTGAACGGACCAGATTTAACCTATTTAATTCCAATACTTAAGAAGATAAAATTAATAAATCCGAACATAAAAATACTAGCAACGCCTTGGTCGCCGCCACGTTGGATGAAAACCAATAATTCCTGGTTTGGCGGAAATTTGCAAACACAGTATTATGCAGCTTATGCCAAATATTTTGTAAAGTACTTTGATGCTATGACAGCGCAGGGACTTTCGATTTGGGGAATCACGCCGCAAAACGAACCTGAGAATCCAAATAATGAACCAAGTATGTTGATGAATTCAACAGAACAAAAAAACTTTATCAATCAACAATTAGGTCCTCAAATGGCGGCAGCCGGATATGGCGGAATAAAAATTATCGCTTTTGATCATAATTGCGATAATACTGCTTATCCCATCGATGTTTTAAACAACAGCAGCTATGTTGATGGAGCAGCATTTCACTTGTATTTAGGAAATATTTCAGCGATGTCAACAGTAAAAAATGCAACCAATAAAAATGTCTATTTTACGGAACAATTCACGGGTTCCGGAGGAAGTTTTAGCGGCGATTTTGGCTGGCACATGCAAAATGTAGTGATTGGAAGTACCACTAACTGGGCAAAAACAGTTCTGGAATGGAATGCGGCTAATAATTCAAGTCTTGGACCACATACTCCTGGAGGATGTACAACTTGTTTAGGTGCAGTTACAGTTAATAATAGTACAAGTTATACTAAAAATGTAGCGTATTATATTATTGGACAAATTTCGAAATTTGTAAAAGCCGGTGCTTTAAGAATTGCCTCATCAAGTTCAAACGGAAGTATTCTTTCCGTCGGATTCAAAAATCCTGATGGGTCAATTGCACTTGTAATTTACAATTCAGGATCAGCAAATACCATTAGAGTTGTTTCGGGATCATCAGCATTTGATTATGCGGTTCCGGCTGCATCGGCAGTAACATTTAATTGGGGAGCAAGCGCTCCGGTTGCAGTAACAAGCGTAAGTTTGAACCCAACCTCAGCTTCAATTTCAGCTGGATCAACAACACAATTAACAGCGACAGTTAATCCAAGCAATGCAACTAATAAAAATGTAAATTGGAGTTCAAGTAATTCTAGTGTAGCATCTGTAAATGCAAGCGGATTAGTTACAGGAGTTTCGCAAGGAACAGCAACAATAACTGTAACAACTGTCGATGGTTCAAAAACAGCAACAAGTGCTATAACAGTTACAGCGTCGACGTCAACTTATCCCGGATACTACAATATCATTTCAAGAAACAGTAATAAAGGACTTGATGTAGCTGATAATTCGACTACAAGCGGAGGTCGTATTCAGCAGTATGATATTACCAGTGGCGGAGGAAGTAATCAACGTTGGAAATTTGTTTCTGACGGAGGTGGAAATTTTTATATCATTGTGAAATCAACCGGAATGTATTTGGCGCCTGAAAATAATGGGACCGGAGACGGATTAAAAGTACAGCAAAAAACATTCTCAGCTTCAAATGAATTTAAGTGGACGGTTACCAGTCTTGGTGGAGGTTACTATAAAATCATTAATGTAGGCAGCGGAAAATCTCTGGATGTTGAAAATGTTTCTACAGCAAATGGAGCCAATATTCAGGTTTGGGCTTATACAAGCGGATTAAATCAGCAATGGCAATTGGTGCAAGTTGAAACTTCAACCGGTAAAAAAGCTGCAATAACGGAACCTAATACAACATCTGATTTTTCTCTTTATATTAATTCGACTAATGATTATTTAAAAATCAATACGCCAAATTCTGGCTCAGGTCAAGTTGAAGTTTATTCGGTTGGTGGTCAAAGTGTCTTAAAAAGAACCGTTAATTTTGAAAATGGAAGCGAAACAGAAGTTGAAATTTCGAAATTACCAAAGGGACTTTATATCGTGAGAGTTACTGACATTAAAGGTTCTTATTCTAAAAAAGTTTTAAAACAATAATTTCAAATCCAGAATTCAATTAGTAATTTTATATTTGAATTTAAAGGCTGTCTGATTCTGATATCAGACAGCCTTTTGCTTTTTATCCAATCAATTGCGTAAACAAATCCTGGTTGTCATTTAAGTATTGAAATTCAAAACCATTTTTGGTCATATTCATTTTAATAGCCAGAATATCTTTCTTGTTTTTTAATTCTAATCCAACGACTACAGAACCCACTTCACGACTGTTTTTCTTGGCAAATTGAAAGTAAGTAATATCATCATCAGGACCTAAAATATTGTTTACAAATTCTTTTAAGGCTCCCGGACGTTGCGGAAACTGAATCATGAAATAATGCATTAAACCTTCATATAATAAAGAGCGCTCCTTTATTTCGGCAGTTCTTTCAATATCATTGTTGCTTCCGCTTACGACGCAAATGACCGTTTTTCCTTTTATTTTATCTTTATAAAAATCCAATGCAGCAATTGTCAATGCGCCTGCAGGTTCTACAACCATTGCTTCTTCGTTATATAAACGTAAAATTGTGGTGCATACTTTTCCTTCAGGAACCAGAATAATATCTTCTAAATTATAACGACAAATTTCAAAAGTTTTATCACCAACTTGTTTTACTGCTGCGCCATCTACAAATTTATCAATCGTTGTTAAGGCAGTATTTTTATTTTCTTCAATCGAAGTTTTCATCGAAGGAGCACCTTTTGGTTCAACGCCAATAATCTTCGTATTTGGACTCAAATGTTTAAAAACTTCAGATAAACCGGAAGCAAGTCCGCCACCGCCAATCGGAACAAAAACATAATCGATAGGTTCTTTATAACTTTCCAGAATTTCTAATCCCACAGTTCCCTGACCTGCAATGACTTTCTCATCGTCAAAAGGGTGAATAAATATTTTATGGTTTTTGATAGCATCGGCAGTAGCCGAAGCATAAGCATCATCAAAAGTATCTCCTATAAGAACAATTTCAACAAATGATTTTCCGAACAATTGCACTTGTTTTACTTTTGCTTTGGCGTTGTTTTTGGCATATAAATTTTGCCTTTTATCTGCAAAAGATGACAGGAATAGGCAACGCCCTGAGCATGATTTCCGGCACTTGCACAAACAATTCCGGTTGCTTTTTCGGCATCATCTAACGAAGAAATTTTGTTGTAAGCGCCTCTGATTTTGTACGACCGGACAATTTGAAGATCTTCTCTTTTTAATAAAATAACAGACTTAAATTCTTCCGAGAGATTCAGGTTTTGTGTCAGTGGTGTAGCGGCAACTACATTTTCAAGCTGTTTTTTTGCAGCAAGTACTTCGTTAAATAGATTCATTGGGTTTGTTTTTTTGCCACGAATTGCACAAATTTTCTCTAATTTTTATTTGCTTGAAGCAAAAGATTAATTCGTGCTAATTCGTGAAATTCGTGGCTATTTTTTAATTCTTTTCTAAAAAAAAACCTCCCGATTTGGGAGGTTTAATAAATTGTATTTTGTTTACTTATTTATATAATACCTCACCATTATTGCTGAATTGCAATAATACTAATAGAGATAATAATGATATTTAAGTTTTTCATTTCAGATAATTGAAAGGCAAATGTATTAATTATTTTGTAAAGTATTCAATAACTGTTTCTTGTTTTTACAAAAACTGATCCCGATAGCTATCGGGAGTGACTGAAAACTGAGACTGAAAACTATTTTTTAACCGGAGGATATTGCGCCAGAATTTTAGTTACAAATTCAGCAACTTTTTCATCTTTTTTATCCACGTTTTTGGTTAAAGTACCAACACCTTCACCTTGCCAGATCATTTCTTTCTTTTTGGCATCGATCAAATCGATAAACAAAGTTCCTTGTGTTGAAGTTGAAACAGTGGTTTGTCCTCCATATCCATACATCATGTAAGGATTCCAACCGTATCCCCATCCGTAACCCCAACCGGCATTAAACTGGTTAACGTCAACTTGTTCTCTTGATTTAGTGAAAATGTTTACTAATAAATCAGGATTTTCACTTTTGGTAAAACCCTTGGCTTGCATTTGATCATCAATGGCACGTAGAATACGTCTTTTATCCAAATCAGATATTTCGACCTTATCAATTCCCGGCTTAAAAAAAGCATAAGTTTTATAAGGTGCAAAATTTACGTTTTTATCATAATCAGAATAAACACTAACCGTACTGCACGAAGCTAGTATCAAGAGCAAAAAAACGGGTACTAATTTGAATGTTTTCATATATTTAGGAATTTTAATGTTCTTGTTTTTGTCTGTCCTTCGACTCCGCTACCAATGACGTTTTTAATTTTTCACAATCCCTTAGCGATCTCAAAGCAAAGCGGAATAGGGATAAAGCTTCGTGAACTTTGCGTAAACCTTTGTGAACTTTGCGGTAAATGTCATTTATATTGCTTTTTTTTGAAAAAAATTAAGCCTCAGGATGACATTATTTGTCTAAAATAGATTTTCGTCGACTATATTAGGCAAAGTCACTTTTAATAATGGCTGAACTTTCATTGCTCTTTTTATTGCAAAAATAGCTTCGTCATTTCTAGCCCAGCTTCTTCTTGAAATTCCGTTGTTAACATCCCAAAAAAGCATTGATGCTAAGCGTTTTGAAGCCTCTTTAGAACCATCAAGAACCATACCAAATCCACCATTTATAACCTCTCCCCAGCCAACTCCACCGCCATTATGTATAGAAACCCATGTTGCACCTCTAAAGCTGTCTCCAATCACGTTCTGAATCGCCATATCGGCTGTAAAACGAGATCCGTCGTAGATATTTGAAGTTTCTCTGTAAGGTGAATCCGTTCCGGAAACATCATGATGATCGCGTCCTAAAACAATTGTTCCGATTTCGCCTTTTGCAATCGCCTGATTAAAAGCTTCTGCAATTTTAATGCGACCTTCAGCATCAGCGTATAAAATACGAGCCTGAGAACCTACAACCAATTTATTTTCCTGCGCACCTTTTATCCATTTAATATTATCCTGCATTTGCTGCTGAATTTCATTTGGAGAAGTCTTCGCTAATTCTTCCAAAACCTCACTTGCAATAGTATCTGTCTTTTGCAAATCTTCCGGTTTTCCTGAAGTACAAACCCATCTGAAAGGACCAAAACCATAATCAAAACACATTGGCCCCATAATATCCTGAACGTAACTCGGATATCTGAAATCAATGTTATTCTCTGCCATTACATCAGCACCAGCGCGAGAAGCTTCTAATAAAAAGGCGTTTCCGTAATCAAAAAAGTAAGTTCCTTTTGCCGTATGTTTGTTAATTGCTTTTGCTTGACGACGTAACGATTCCTGTACTTTTTCTTTGAATAATTCAGGATTGTTTGCCATCATTTCGTTAGCTTCTTCAAAAGAAATTCCAACAGGATAATAACCACCAGCCCAAGGATTGTGAAGCGAAGTCTGATCAGAGCCCAAATCAATTTTGATGTTTTCTTTGTCGAAACATTCCCAAACATCAACCACATTTCCTAAATAAGCAATCGAAACAACTTCTTTATTGGCTTTTGCCAAAGTCACTCTTTTGACTAATTCTTCTGTCGAAGTTACAATTTCATTAATCCAGCCCTGTTCGTGACGAATTTTAGTGATTTTCGGATTTACTTCGGCGCAGACCGTAATACAACCCGCGATATTTCCGGCTTTTGGCTGTGCACCGGACATTCCGCCAAGACCTGAAGTCACGAAAAGGTTTCCTTCTGGATTTAATTTTATTTTTCTAAAACCATTCAAAACCGTAATTGTAGTTCCGTGTACGATTCCTTGTGGTCCAATATACATATAACTTCCAGCTGTCATTTGTCCGTATTGCGAAACGCCCAAAGCATTCATTTTCTCCCAATCGTCCGGTTTAGAATAATTTGGGATCACCATTCCGTTAGTAACCACAACTCTTGGAGCTTCTGAATGGGAAGGGAATAATCCCATTGGATGTCCGGAATACATGGTTAACGTTTGCTCATCTGTCATTTCAGACAAATATTGCATTGTCAATAAATATTGGGCCCAGTTCTGGAAAACAGCTCCATTACCGCCATACGTAATCAACTCATGCGGATGTTGTGCCACAGCATAGTCAAGATTATTCTGGATCATGTGCATAATCGCTTTTGCCTGCAATGATTTCCCCGGATATTCGTCAATTGGTCGCGCGTACATTCTGTAATCAGGACGAAGGCGATACATATAAATACGTCCGTAAGTTTCTAATTCTTCTGAAAATTCCTTGATTAATTCGGCATGATGTTTAGCTTCAAAATAACGTAATGCATTTTTTAAAGCCAGTTTTTTTTCTTCAGCCGAAAGGATTTCTTTTCTTTTTGGAGCGTGATTAATGGCTAAATCGTATTGTTTTTTTGGAGGTAATATGCTTGGTATTCCTTGTTGTATTTCTGCTTTGAAAGTCATTATTTTTATTTTAGATTTTAGAGTGTTGATTTTAGATTTTTTGAATCCGAATAATCAAGCGTCTAAATTAATTTGTTTTTTTATGTCGCCCCGCTGGGGCTGAAATTCTGATCGGTAAATTAGGTTCTATAAATATTTCAATCCTTACGGATTTGTTCTCAGCCTTAGAAAGGCGTTATATTTATAGAAAACCATATAATTTATTTTGTAAAAGCTCCATAGGAGCGAAATACCTATCAATGTAAATTCTATTTGAAACAATTATCTCATTTTCAAATTGACTCATTGGCACATTGACACATTTTCTAATTAAAGCTAGGGATAACGAATATCCGACCTGTGATAGGATTTGTGGATCTTAATCCTAAATTTTCTTGAGCGAATATCCATTTATAATTTTAGAGTTTAGATTATTGATTTTAGAATCATCTAATTGACACATTTTTAAATTGACTAATTAAGGAATTATCTCATTATCAAATTGGCACATTTTCTAATTAGACTGTTTTCTAATTCTTCCCGTACGTTTATCAAACCCGTACGGACAATGACGACAACCGCTTTTGCAGCAATAACCCCGTTTTAAATGGTGTTTTTCGGTAAAGCATTTATAACCTTCGGGCGTATAGTAAAAATCTTCCCCTTCGATTAGTTTATTTTCATTACTTTGCTCTTCCATAAATCTGTTTAGCGTTCCTGTTTTTATTTTATTAAAATCAAATTGATTGTGTCGATTATGATTTTAACGAAATCGAACATTTTTTATCTACAAATTTATAAATTTTACAGCTAATGTTTCTGATTGTTGCTAAATATTTAATTCCGAAAGGATATCGAGGAATGGCTGTGTTTCCGTTTGTGTTTTTGAAATACAATCAGGACAAAGAAAATCCCGTTTTTGTCAATCATGAAAAAATCCATCTTCGACAACAATTAGAATTACTGGTTCTGCCTTTTTATGTCTTTTATGTTTTAGAATATATAATAAGGTTAATTCAATATAAAAATAAGGATCTGGCGTATCGAAATATAAGTTTCGAAAGGGAAGCTTATACTAATGAAACGGATTCTGATTATTTGAAAAACCGATCTTTTTTCGGATTTTTAAATTACTTAACATTAAAAGAAAAATAGATTTTGAACCAAGAAATTCATATCACTTTCCCAAACGATATTTCTCTGACAATAAAACGAGAAGACTTGATTCATCCTTTTGTTTCGGGGAATAAGTTCAGAAAACTCAAATACAATTTGCTTCAGGCGAAAGCCGAAAATAAAACTACTTTATTGACTTTTGGAGGTGCTTTTTCGAATCATATTGCGGCGGTAGCTTTTGCAGGAAAAGAACAAGGTTTTAAAACTATCGGAATTATTCGGGGCGATGAACTTTTTGATAAAATAGAAGAAAACCCAACACTGAAATTTGCTCAGGAAAACGGCATGCAATTTGGATTTGTTTCAAGAGAAGATTATCGGCTTAAAAGTGAAATTTCCTTTATAGAAAAGCTAAAAGATAGGTATGGCGATTTTTATTTGGTTCCAGAAGGTGGTACAAATGATTTGGCGGTAAAAGGCTGCGAAGAGATTTTGACTGATGAGGATGCGGTTTTTAATTACGTTTGCTGTGCGGTAGGAACGGGCGGAACCATTTCGGGATTAATCAATAGTGCATTGCCACATCAGAAAATTTTAGGGTTTCCGGCGTTAAAAGGTGACTTTTTAACCGATGAAWTTCGTATTTTTGCAAAAAAAGATAACTGGAATTTAATTTCTGACTATCATTTTGGAGGTTATGGGAAGATAAATTTAGAATTAATTGAATTTATCAATGCTTTTTTTGAAGAAAATAAAGTGCCTTTAGATCCAATTTATACAGGAAAGATGTTTTTTGGCGTTATAGATTTAATATATAAAAACTATTTTCCTGCAAATTCAAAAATTTTACTCATTCATACCGGTGGATTACAGGGAATTGATGGAATGAATATAAAATTGAAGCAGAAAAAATTACCAATACTCAAAAGCAATGGTTAAAAAAATAATTACATTCTTAATTCTGGCAACTTTAGTGAGTTGTTCCTCTAGTAAACCTACTATTGCGACAACCAAGAAAGCAGCAGCAGTACAGAGGCCAAGAGTGGCAACAACCAAAAAGCCAGCTTATTCTAAGCCAATTGGCAAAAATTACCCTTCTACAAATAATACAACTGAGGTTATTCAGTCTACTTCAAAAACAGTTGTAACCACCGATTTAGTCAATAATTATATTTTACAGTTCAAAGATATTGCAATGGGAAACATGCAGAAATATGGTATTCCTGCAAGTATTATTTTGGCACAGGGAATTCTGGAATCTGGTGCCGGAAAGGGAGATTTGGCTATTGATGCAAATAATCATTTTGGGATAAAATGTCATAATGACTGGCTTGGCGAAAGCGTTCGTCACGATGATGATTCGGCTCAGGAATGTTTTCGAAAATACACAGAAGCTTCAGAATCGTATCGAGATCACGCTTTATTTTTGGTTGGAAAAAAGAGATATGCAAGTTTATTCACTTATGAAAAAGATGATTATAAAGCTTGGGCAAAAGGATTAAGAGCTTGCGGTTATGCAACGGATCCTAATTATCCGGATAAATTAATAAGTTATATCGAGCGTTATAATCTGCATCAATATGATTGTCAGGTTACGGGCAGAAACTACAAACCTTTTGAGAAATCTGTTGCGACAAAAAGTTCAACTCCAATTTCGACTTCAAATACATCTTCAAACGATCTTTCCTTATATGAAGTTCAAAAAGGAGATACTTTATATTCGATTTCAAAAAAATTCAATGTGTTGGTTGATGATTTAAAACAGAAAAATAATCTTTCGGATAATGCGCTTTCTGTTGGGCAGAAGTTGAAAGTGAAATAGTTTAAGTCTCAGTTTTCAGTGGCAGTTCTCAGTTTAATTTAAAATAATAATGATCTATAAATATTGTAAAAATTTTGAGAGATCTAATCTGGAACTTAATTGTGAAAAGGAAAACCTAACAGAATTAGATTCTTATTTTCTAAGAGAAGGAAAAGTGAAAGTTTTAATTTACAAATGCTCAAAATGTAGTGGTTTGTGGAAAATGATTGAATACCAAAATATTGAAAAATGGTTGCAGGTAAACGATGTTACATCAAAGGAATATATTCCATTTGATTCTCCAAATTACTATCCAATTGAATATTTTGAATTTGCAGAGGCTTATTTTTATGATAACTCTTTACAATGTGGGAATCCAAAAGAATGTGAAAAATATTCCGGACTAACTTGTTCTCCAAAAACGTTAATTTTCACAGAGAAAATTTTAGAGGAAAGCGCTGGTTGTGATACTATAAAGGAAGAAATACAGGAATGCAGTAAATGTGAAAATAAGTGGATCTTGAGAGAAGAATTTGATACACATCATGGATATGCAATGTCTGCGAAAAAAATAAATTGAACAAAAAAAATTAATGAGTTAATAACAGGTTTAAGTTGATAAATCTAAAATTTGAACTCAAAAATCTAAAATAACTAATGATATATAAAAGAAGTAGTCAGCTTTTTGCTGAAGCAGAAAAAGTAATTCCGGGAGGCGTAAATTCACCAGTTAGAGCCTTTAAAGCGGTTGGTGGAACTCCTATTTTTGTAAAAAGTGCCAAAGGTGCTTATTTGTATGATGAAGACGGAAATAAATTAATCGATTATATCAACTCATGGGGACCAATGGTTTTGGGTCACGCTTATCAACCTGTTGTTGATGCGGTGATCGAAAAAGCAAAATTAGGAACTTCATTTGGAATGCCAACTGAATTGGAAACTCAAATTGCAGCTTTGGCAGTTTCTATGGTTCCGAACATTGATAAAATCAGATTTGTAAATTCAGGTACAGAAGCTTGTATGAGTGCGATTCGTCTGGCTCGTGGATTTACAAAAAGAGATAAAATAATTAAATTTGCAGGTTGTTATCACGGACATTCAGATTCATTTTTGATTCAGGCCGGAAGTGGAGCCGTAACTTTTGGATCTCCAAATAGTCCCGGAGTTACAGAAGGAACTGCAAAAGATACTTTGTTGGCAAAATACAATGATTTAGAGAATGTAAAGACTTTAATTGAAGCTAATAAAAACGAAATCGCAGCTATAATTATCGAACCAGTTGCAGGAAACATGGGATGTATTCCGCCTCAAGAAGGTTTCTTGCAAGGTTTAAGAGATTTGTGTACTGCAAACGGAATTTTGCTAATTTTTGATGAGGTAATGACCGGTTTTCGTTTGGCTCGTGGTGGAGTTCAGGAATTGTTTAATGTCAATGCTGATATTGTTACTTTCGGAAAAGTAATTGGTGGAGGTTTGCCGGTTGGAGCTTTTGCTGCCCGTGCCGAAATCATGAATTATCTTGCACCGCTTGGTCCTGTTTATCAAGCTGGAACATTATCTGGAAATCCGTTGGCAATGGCTGCGGGATTAGCAATGTTGCAATCTCTTGATAATGATCGTGCAATTTTTACCCGTTTAGACGAAAAAACGGCATATTTAGAAGCTGGAATAGATAGGGTTTTAAAAGCAAATAATGTTATTTTTACCATCAATAGAGTAGGTTCTATGATTTCTGTACATTTTGATGCAAATCCGGTTGTTGATTTTCAAACGGCTGCAAAAGGAGATAACGAAACGTTTAAAAAATTTTTCCACGGTTTGTTAAATGAAGGTATTTATATTGCGCCATCGGCATATGAAACCTGGTTTATTACAGATGCATTAACATACGAAGATTTAGATTTCACGATAAATGCAATTGATAAGGTTTCAAAGACATTCTAAAAAACAAAAAAGAGGCTCAAAATTGAGCCTCTTTTTTTTATACAAGAATTAGTTGTTTTCTTTTTTGTATTCTTTCATTTTTTCTCTTGCCTTGTCTTTGTTTTCTTCTTGAATTGCTTTCCATTTTGTGTATTGGTCCGCATTTAAGATCGCTTTCATTTTAGCATCGTTTGCATCTCTTTCAGCCATTACCTCTTTTTTGAAAGCTTCTTTTTCAGCTGCAGTAGGTTTTACATCGCTGTCTTTTTTGGCTTTACGAGCTTCTTTAAATTTTTCTGCTTTAGCATTTCGGTCGGCAAGAAGTTGTTTAACCTGCGCTTGTTGATTTGCATCTAAATTTAACTCAGAGGTAAGTTTTTTTAATTGTTTCTCAGAGCGTTGTTCCGGAGTTAATTTTTCTCTTTGTTCCTGAGTTGGCTTTTGATCTGTTTCTTGTGCAAAACTCGCTATTCCGATGAATAACAAAGCTGCAATAAATAATTTTTTCATGATGTAAGTTTTTTAATTGTTATAAGAATTAGACTTTTTCAAATTCAATAGGTTTAATCTGATAATCAGAATTATAGATTATTTAACAAATTAAAAATAAAAAAGGAGCCGAATTATTTGATATAGAGCTTTCTAGCTAATAATTTAAGAGCTTTTTCACTATTTGTAGTGTTTTTGTAAGAATTGGTTTTTAAATTTGTTTAGAATATAAAGTCAAGCATTAGAAGATAAAATGGAAGAATTATTCAATAAGAAAAGTAAAAACCGTGTTCTTAAAGCAGTAAATAACGAGATGTCGTATCAAAAATTAACAGCTCTCGAATTGCATCAATTTGTTCAGCATTGGAATTATGATGACGGACTTGAACCTTTTGAATGGATTATCAAACAAAAAAATCTTGACAAAGGAACAGCTCTATGTTTGTATTGGATGTTGCAGCCGGATTATTTTTGCAGGTTTAAAAATGAGGATGAAATAAAAGAAGATATAAATTATGAAACTTATCAGTTAATAAAAGAAATTGAGCAGCGATATGTTTCCGGTTTTTATGAAAGTGAAAATTTTTCATTTGATCCAGAGGAAGAGTTTCTTGACGAATATTCTAATACAAAATGTATTCCTTCAGAAATGTTGTTGAAATCACCAGGAAATGTTTTTGAACGTCAGGACATTGAATTCGCTTTTTTAAGAAAACCGAACGAAAAGGAATTAAAAACAATTAACACCAAAATTGAAGACGCTACAAAGATTATTCAAATCTCAAATCCTGATTTCCTTTACAAGGAACCTGAAGATGCAATCAAAGCGATAATTGAAAGTGTTGAGTTTTGGAAAGAGAAAGAATTAGGAAAAATAAAAATCAAAAACCTTTCGTATTTATGGATGGATTGTGTGCACAAAAAGCATCGTTGGGATTGGATTATTTGGGATTGGGAAACAGGGAATAATATAGGTGTTACAAATGCTACAAAAGAACTAACTTGTTTATCTGATACTATTATAAACCATACAATAGATGGATTTCAGGAATCTTCGATACTATATGATTTGTATAAAGATTTGGAAGGAGTAAACAATTTTTATGATTTGAAAAAAGATCCTTACAGTGGGATTGGGTTACTTTTCAGTACAGATCATTTGAAATTTAGAGATTAAAAAAACTATTTTGATAAAAGAGCTTTAGCAGAAGCTCTTTTTTTATGATCAGAAATTTACTTCAGATTTAATTACTTAACTTAGTAAAACCATTACTTAAGAATCAAATAAATAATATTATGAGTTTATCGACTACATCAAATAGTAATAAAATCGCCCTTTTTTCGACCCAACCTTATGACAAAACTTTCTTTAATAAATATAATATGGACTTTGGTTTTGAATTAGATTTTTTTGAAACACAACTAAATTCGCAAACCGTTATTTTGATCGAAAATGCTTCAATTGTTTGTGTTTTTGTAAACGATATTGTCAATGAAACTGTTATAAAACAATTGGCAGAAAAGGGAGTTAAAATTATTGCTTTGCGTTGTGCAGGTTTTAACAATGTCGATCTGGAAGCGGCAAAAAAGTATAATTTAAAAGTCTGTCGTGTTCCTGCATATTCCCCTCAGGCAGTTGCAGAACATGCGATGGCAATGATTTTGACCTTAAATCGAAAAACGCATAAAGCTTATAACAGAGTTAGGGAACAGAATTTTTCTTTAAACGGATTATTAGGTTTCGATTTATTCGGAAAAACAATCGGAATCATTGGAACGGGAAATATTGGAAAAGCTTTTGCCAAAATCGCTTTAGGTTTTGGATGCAAAGTTTTGGCGTATGATATTGTAACGAATGCAGAAATGGAAAAAGACGGAGTAAAATTTGTTTCACTGGAAGAAATCTTCAAATCGAGTGATATTGTATCGCTGCATTGTCCGCTAAACGATCAAACCAAACATGTAATCAATAAAAAGTCAATTGCTTTGATGAAAGACAGCGTGATGATTATCAATACAAGTCGAGGCGGATTGATTGAAACAGCTTCTGTTATTGAAGGCCTTAAAGAAGGTAAAATTGGATACCTGGGAATCGATGTTTACGAACAAGAAGAAAAACTATTTTTTAGAGATCTTTCAGATGATATTATTCAGGATGATGCAATTCAGCGTTTAATGAGTTTTCCAAATGTTTTGGTAACAGCACATCAGGCATTTTTTACCAATGAAGCTTTAACGCAAATCGCTTTAGTCACATTCAATAATATAAAGTCCTTATTGGCTCAAAATGATATTGAGAATAAAGCCGCTTTGTTGGCTTAAATTGAATTGGAAAACGCGATAGGTTTAGTACACAAACTTAAAAAATAGAAACTATGAAAAATAAAATTTTAGTGGCATTGGCAATATTGGCAATGTATTCATGTCAGAAGAAAGAAACAGTAAAAGAAAATATCGTTAAAACAATTGTAACCGATACAATATCTAAAACAGTTTCAGGAACAGCAGATCTTAGCGATGTTGCTCCAAAAGATGATAAAGCAGTAGAATTAATTAGAAAGCAGCTTTTGGTTTTGCTAAAGAAAGATTTACCGGCTATGACAAAAGAAGATCGATTTTTTTATTATAGCGCTTTCGATTTGAATAATGATAAAAAGAACGAATATTTTGTAGGTTTCTCGAATTCTTATTTCTGCGGAAGCGGAGGTTGTTCGGGATATATCCTGAATAACGACGGAAGTTTAATCAATTCTTTCACCGTAACTGATTTTCCGATTTATATTACAACTTCATTATCAGATAAATTTTACGATTTAATAGCTGTAAGTGGAGGAAAATTCCATCTTTTAAAACTGAAAAACGGAAAATATCCGTCAAATCCATCTGTTCAGGAAGTTGTCAAAGAGGAAGCTTCAAGAGATGACGCAAAGGTTTTGGATATTGATGGGAAGAAGTTGGAGAAATATTCGTTTTAAAACCCAAAACCCGACAGGTTTTTAAAACCTGTCGGGTTTTGGGTTTTCAAATTTAATAAGATTACCTTCTGAAAATTCTGAGTTATATTGCTTAAATAGCACTTTTCGTGCCTGATCCCCAGCTTTAATTGTTTTTGATTTGGATTGAAAACATATTTGAGAGAAAATTGTAATTGAATCTAAATCAACTTTAGATTTATAGAATTCAATCGTTGCGATCAATTGTTTAATTGCATCAATTCTTTCTTTTCTTCTATTTCTTGGTTTAACATCTTTTGATTCAATAAAATGAATATTATTGTTTCCGAATATTACCCAATCACACTTTTTTGAATCTTCATTTTTCATGATTGAATACTCGTTTTCTAGAAACAAAATTTCTTTTAGATTTTCATTTTCCAAACAGAGATTCCAGTATTCTTCTTCAGTTTTTAATTGAACTGTAGAGTCTTTAATTTCTTCAAGATAGTAAACCGAATTTTCTAATGTTTTGTAGCAAACATCTTTTTCTAAATCAGGAAAATGTGCTAATAATTCTTCAAAACTCATAAATCTAAAAGTTTATCAAATTCATCTGCAAAAGTATCAGAAACGGAGTCAATCATGTTTTCCGCAATCTGCCCTAACTTATCATTCATTATTTTTTTTGCTTTTCCATTTTTCAACTCATAAGCAATGAAGCTTTTAGGATTTAACCAAGATTCTTTTTTAATGATTTTATTTGCTTCTTTTGGATGTTTCTGACCTTTATCATAAGCTAGTAATAAATTATTTATAGAAGCTAAAACAAAAGGACTATGAGTTGTAAGAATTAAATTTTTTCTATCAAATAAACAATTTTTAACTAAGTATTTTATCAATTCATGCTGTGCTTTTGGGTATAAATTTAATTCAGGTTCTTCAACAACAAAATTAAAATTATATTTTTCCTTCAATGATTTTGAATACTCTACTAAAAGCAAAATTGGAATAATAGATTGTAATCCCGAAGCAGACTCTAATAAATCTACTTTTTCATTTTCATTATGATATATATAAGATGTTTTTCCTTCTCTTTTATATTTGAATTTTTTATTAATAATAGTTAATGGTAATTCTTTTATTGTATGAATTGCTTTTTCGTATTCTTGTCCAATCTCTAAAAGATGTTTTGGAATTTGAATATTATTATTAATCAATCCTAAGGTATTTTCGACAATTAAGTGAAGGAAATTTCTTTCAGAAGGAATATATAATGAATCAAATTTAATATTTATTCCATATTCTGTTAATATATTTTCATAATGGAGAAAAAAATCTACTATTGAAATTTCATATGGTTTAGTACCATTATTGAAATAAGCATTTAATTTTTTAAAAATATCGTTAACTATTTGTGGAGTAAATTGATTTTCCCAATTAGATACCAAATCATGTTTAAGAAGATTTTTGAATTCGTCATTTTTTTCTTTATTGGACTTACTATTTTTTAAAAAATCTACAAATTGTTCTTTAATTAACTCTCTAGGATTTGTCTTTGAATATTTGTGATTTCTAAATGTAAAACTATAATCTCCTTTGGAATAAGTGATAATAGTTCCATCATTGGGAAATGATTTCATATTATACTTGTTCAGCTCTTCTTCAAATGTAATTTTACTATTTCTTCTAAAATTTTCATCTTCTAATATAGAAATTAACTTAGCCAAAGTACTCTTTCCAGAAGCCTGCGCACCAATAAAAGTAACCATTTCTCTAACTTCGATATTAATATCTTTTAGAGGTCCGAAATTTTTAACAATAAGTTTTGCTCTTTCCATGTTTTCAAAATTAAGGAAAATTTTTATATAAGAAAAAGGAGCTTCAATAAAAGCTCCTTTTTAAATTTAATATGTTTTTAAAAGAATTTACTCTGCTAATTCCACAAATTTAAACTCACCATCAACAACAACTTTTGTTAAACCATGTTTAGATAAGTTTTTCATTGAGACATCCCATTTTTTACCGCTTAAATTAGCTGTAACTTTTAGTTGCGCAAGATCCATTTTATTTTCGTTTCCTTTTAGTAAAATGATAATTGCTTTCTCTTCATCAGACAATTCAATTGATTGTTTTTTCTCCGGACGCATTTGTGGGAACAATAAAACCTCCTGAATTGATGCGTTATTTGTTAAATACATAATCAAACGATCCATACCAATTCCCATTCCGGACGTTGGAGGCATACCGTATTCTAATGCTCTTAAGAAATCTTCGTCGATGATTCCATTAGCTTCATCATCACCTTTTGCAGCCAAACGCATTTGATCTTCAAAACGCTCACGTTGATCAATTGGATCGTTCAATTCAGAATAAGCATTTGCGATTTCTTTACCACAAACCATCAATTCAAAACGTTCCGTAAGTTCAGGATTGTCACGGTGTTCTTTACAAAGAGGCGACATTTCTTTTGGATAATCCGTAATGAAAGTTGGCTGAATATAATTTCCTTCGCATTTAGCGCCAAAAATTTCATCAATCAATTTTCCTTTCCCCATTGTATTATTAACGTCAATTCCCATACCTCTGGCAGCGTCAAACAATTCTTCTTCGCTTTTTCCAGAGATATCAAAACCTGTAAAATGTTTGATAGAATCCGTCATTGTCACACGAGCGTAAGGCGCTTTAAAGTTAATCTGGTGTTCACCAAAAGTAACTTCGCTAGTTCCGTTTACGGCAATCGCACAATGCTCAAGTAAACCTTCAGCAAATTCCATCATCCAGTTGTAGTCTTTGTAGGCTACATATATTTCCATAGCGGTAAATTCAGGATTATGCGTTCTGTCCATTCCTTCATTTCTAAAGTTTTTAGAGAACTCATAAACACCTTCAAAACCACCAACAATTAATCTTTTCAAATACAATTCGTTTGCAATACGCATATATAGCGGAATATCAAGCGAATTATGATGCGTAATAAACGGACGTGCCGCCGCACCACCAGGAATCGATTGTAAAACCGGAGTTTCAACTTCAAGATATCCTGCATCGTTAAAATAACCACGCATTGCAGTATACAACTTCGTACGTTTGATAAAGTTTTCTTTAACTTGAGGATTCACTGTTAAATCCACATAACGCATTCTGTAACGTAATTCAGGATCATTAAATGCATCGTGAATGTTTCCATCTTCATCTACTTTTGGTAAAGGCAACGGACGTAATGTTTTACTTAAAAAAGTAAATCCTTCAACGCGAATACATTGCGCACCAACTTTTGTAGTAAACAATTCACCTTCGATACCAATAAAGTCACCTAAATCAGTTAATTTTTTAAAAACCGTGTTGTATAAAGTTTTATCATCACCTTCGCACAAAACATCGCGATTCACGTACAATTGCAAACGTCCTTCGCTATCCTGCAATTCGGCAAAACAAGCTTTTCCCTGATCTCTCACACTCATTAAACGTCCGGCAACAATCACCTTCTTACCTTCTTCAAAAGATTCCTTAACCTGCTTCGAAGTATGATTTACAGGAAAAAGATTAGCTGGGTAAGGATTGATTCCTAAGTCGCGTAAGTTTTGAAGTTTTTCTCTTCTAATGATTTCTTGTTCTGATAATGCCATTTTGTGCTCTTTTTTAAGTGTGCAAAGATAAAGAAAAGAATGTAGATTTCAGAATGCAGTTTTTAGATTTTTTGAAGCAGTAATTTACGGGATTTCAATGACCTGTAGTCACGCTATTCACTTGTATCTTTTTTGCCGAAAACGCAAAAAAGGATACCGCTTCTATCGGGGCTATTTTAGAAATTTCAGTTTTCAAAAGACCTTTTAGTTGGGTGTTTATCGGTTGTTTTGTCACTTCGACGAAGGAGAAATCACACTATCCCGAAGCTTCGGGCAATGTCATTAAATTAAGGAGGAATCTATCAAATTACTTAACAGTTTAATCAGGAAAGTAATTAGAAAAATCCGTTTTTATCAGCGTTTTCGCTTTAGCGAATCCGTAAAATCAGCGTCTAATTTTGACGCGGATAAAACAGATTTACTTCGTAAAAACGCGGATAAAAACGGATTTTATTTTTTAAATGCTTAACTTAATGACATTGAGCTTCGGGACGCAAAGAAATTCGCCAATCTTTGTAGAATACTGGATGTGATTTCTCCTTCGTCGAAATGACAAACAAAAAAAGAAATTAAACAAAAACCTCAGTATCTTAGCCTCTCAGAACCTCAGTACCTTTCAAAAAAAATGAAATACATATCAGCCTTAATAATTCTGTTTATCCTAACAAGTTGTCAAATTACCGAAACCATTCAAATCAATCCGGACGGAAGCGGAACGATTGAAGTTGTGCAGCTTCGTAACGAAAATAGTTATATGCAATTGGCAGGAGATCAATATGCCCATGAAGAAATTTTTAAAGATACAAGTTATGTTTTTCAGGACTATATTAAGAAATATAACGAGACATTTTTGAAATACACGCCAACAGAACAGCAATTATTCCAAAAATATTCGAATGTAAAAGTGCATATAAAACAAAGCTCTTTCGAAAAAGAATTTAGAACCGTATTGTCATCTAATTTTAATAAAGTTTCAGAGATTCCGGATTTATACAAGACAGAAGATTATGCCAATGATATCAAATATAATTATGCTTTAACAGCCGAAAATCATTATTTCAACATACAATACAATTTTGACGGAACAGTTTTTAAACGATTAGTTTCCGTCACAAATCCAAAGGAACTTCAAAAAACAAAAAATCAATTTAAGAACGCTGATCCTAAATATAAGTCTTTAAAACTAACCCAATCTTATATTCTTAAATATCATTTTCCTAAGAAAATAAAATCGGTTTCAAACGAAAAGGCAAATATCAGTGCAGATAAAAAATCATTAACCTTAGAGTTTCAACTTTCAGATTGTTTGCAAAATCCTGAAATGACAAGTTTTGAGGTTGTTTTAGAGTAAGTTATGGGCCGCGGATTTTACGGATTTAAACGGGTTGAACGCAGGTTATTTCAGGTTTATCTTTGTCAAAGTTTTAAAGCAGTTCCGAAGAAACAAAATATATTGTAGGGATGGATTTCAATACATCTTCGCAAAGTTTAAACACATCTTGTTCATTTTGATCGAAGGGAGACCCGAGCGATGATGAACAGACGAAGTAAATCACATAAAGTAGTTTTGGTCGAAATGAACAAGATTGTGATCATTTTGTGTGAAATATTTTTTTAATGTTATCAAATTAAAGTTCCTTATAGTCAAAGTTTTAAAACTTTGACAAAGATCGTCGCTTCAAAAATAAAAAATCAGTGTTAGATTCGTTTAAATCCGTAAAATCCGTGGGCAATTTTTACATAAACAATTAAACATCTAAACGATTAACCAAATAAAATAGAGTTCGTATCTTTGATAAAAAATTAGTCCCTATGAAATTATATAAACTGCTTAGTTTTTCTTTTTTAATAGCAACATTAACAAGTTGCACCTTAACCGAAAACATTTACGTAAACGATAACGGAACTGGAAAGTTTTCTGTAGACATGGACGGTTCTTCTTTAATGGCAATGGCTGGCGACCAGCTTGGTGATCAAATGGGAGCCGATGCCAAGAAAAATATCGATACAACTTTTACTTTCAAACAATTATTTGAAGAGAAAAAAGACAGCATTGCAAAATTGTCTCCTGAAGCTCAAAAAGAACTTAAAAAACTGGAAAACTTTGTAGTAAATACAAAAATGAATGCCGAGAAAAAAGAGTTTTTAATGACGCTTTCTACTGATTTTAAAAACGTAAATGAGTTACAAGATGCATTGCAATCTATGAGTGCGCTTCAAAAATTAGAAGGCGGAGCAAATGCTGCAGCTCCTTTTAGTAAAGGATTAGGAGATAATAATAGTAAATTAAGTTATACCTATGACGGAAAGAAATTTACGCGTAAAGCAGTAATCGACAAGCAAAAACTGGCTGAAAAAGCAAAAGATTCTGCTGCGGATATGTCTAAAATGATTTTTGCGTCGTCAAACTATATTATAAAATATCATTTTCCTAAGCGAATCAAAAAGGTTTCAAACCCAAATGCTACGTTTAGTGAAGATCGAAAATCAATTACAATTCAATACCCTTTCACGGATTATATGGAGAATCCTGACAAACTCAACTTCGAAATCGAGTTTGAAAAATAATTAAAATGAACAAAAAAATTCAACTTCAGGATTTAGGAAGTAAAGACTATAAAGAAACCTGGGAATATCAGGAAGAACTTTTTAAGGACATAGTCGACTTAAAAATCAAAAATAGAAGAGAAGAACTTGATTTGCCAACGCCCAATTATTTACTATTTGTAGAACATCCACATGTTTATACGTTGGGAAAAAGTGGCGATTTAGAGAACCTGTTATTAAACGAAAAACAACTTGAGGCAAAAGGTGCAACCTTTTATAAAATCAATCGTGGCGGCGATATTACGTATCACGGACCGGGACAAATAGTAGGTTATCCGATTTTAGACCTTGAGAATTTCTTTACTGATATTCATAAATATCTACGTTTTCTGGAAGAATCAGTTATTCTGACATTGGCAGAATATGGATTGAAATCCGGAAGAAGCGAAGGTGAGACTGGGGTTTGGCTGGATGTTGGAACTCCGTTTGCGCGTAAAATTTGTGCACTTGGTGTTCGCGCTTCACGCTGGGTAACCATGCATGGATTTGCCTTGAATGTAAATGTAGATTTAGGTTATTTTGATAATATTATTCCGTGTGGAATTCGCGGAAAAGGTGTTACTTCATTGCAAGTAGAACTTGGTGTAGAAAGAGTTGACGAAGACGAAGTAAAAGCCAAAATCGTAAAACATTTGACGAATTTGTTTGAAGCAGAATTTGTTTCATAATATAAGATTTAAACACAGAGTACGCTAAGATTAATTTTACTTTACGTATAAAAAACACAAAGTTCACAAAGCTTTGTGTGATTTGGCTTTGTGAACTTTGTGTTTTTACAAAGTCTTTGGGGTAAAAAACTTTGTGTTCTCTGTGTTAAAACTGCACCTAACTACCTTTTAAAATATAAATAGTATGAAAAATGCTGAAGTAAATAACAATTTTAGAATTGCTGTTCCTTCAGCATTTGAAACTGTTTTTTCTCATTTTTATTTTGCCGAAAACAAAACGGCATTTCCTATTACAAAAACTTTATTACCTAGTTTTCAAACGATTCTTGTTTTTAACTTCGGGACAAAATCATCTTTAAAATCTGAGAAAAATTCTACTCTCGAAGTCGAAAAATGCATTGTTTTGGGACCCATAAAACAAGCATTTGATTATACTTTAGAACCCAATTCAGAGATTTTAGTCGCCAATTTTAAAGAAGATGCTTTTTATAGATTCTTCGGGAATGCACTTTTAACGCATTCATTGCCTATTCATCCGGATGTTTTAATTGCTGAGAATTGTTTTTCTGTTTTATGGGAAGAACTGAATAAATTATCTGATACAAAGGAACGTGTCGATTATATATTAGAATTCTGCAAACCTTATTTGAGAGAGCAAAATATCTTAACAACGCTTTTGGCCGATTTTAAAAATGAAAATTTAAATCCCATAAAAGCGATTGCGTCAAAAACCAATCAGTCAGAACGTAATATTCAATTGAATCAAAAGAAATTTTTCGGCTATACTATTAAAGAAATCAGTCGTTATGAACGGTTTTTGAAAGCTGTCGAAGCTATTCAGAAAGATATTTTAAGCAATTCTAAAACCGATTGGCTTTCTGTTGTAGATCAATGTGGTTATTATGATCAAAGCCAATTGATACATGATTTTAAATATTATATGAATATTTCTCCAACCAAGTTCCTGAAATTCCAAAATGACATTTGCAGTTCTAAATCTGAATAGATTGTTTGAATTTTGTAACTTTGTAAAATGGATAAGCTAGAAAGTATAGAAGATTTTTACCGAAAAAAACTCCTTTTTATGCCCGATAATCTCAAAAAAGAAATCGGTCATTTTAATGTTTTTGTATTGGATGATTTTATGGGCTGCAGCGCAAAACCTATTCCGTACAGCAGGAGAGATTATTTTAAGATCAGCCTGATTATCGGGAAGAACAAAGTACACTATGCAGACAAAATTGTAGAAATTGAAAAGCAGGTACTTTTCTTTGCCAATCCCCAAGTACCATACAACTGGGAACAATTAGAGGAACAGCAAACGGGCTTTTTTTGCGTGTTTACAGAAGCTTTTTTTCATCAGTTTGGCAATCTAAAAGAATATCCGGTTTTTAAACCCAACGGATCTCCCGTTTTTGCTATTGATGATGATCAGGTAGAAAAAATAAAAAGTATTTTTGAGCAAATGATTACCGAAATAAATTCTGATTATACCTATAAGTATGATGTCTTGCGCAATTTGGTTTTTGAATTGATCCACAGTGCCATGAAATTACAGCCGGCTAATATTTCTGTTACTCAGCATTCTAATGCTTCGAGCCGAATTTCGTCTTTGTTTCTGGAATTGCTCGAAAGACAATTTCCTATTGAAAATGCAAGACAGCGTTTTGGATTACGTTCGGCGGCTGATTTTGCCGATCAGTTGACTATTCATGTCAATCATCTTAATAGAGCTTTAAAAGAAACAACACAAAAAACGACTTCCGAGATTATTGCAGAACGCATTTTGCAGGAAGCAAAAATCCTTTTAAAACACACGGATTGGAATATCTCAGAAATCGCATATAGTTTGGGATTCGAAGAGCCAACTCACTTTAATAATTTCTTCAAGAAAAACATTCAGCTTACTCCACGACAATTTAGAACTGTTTGATTTTTGTAATTTATGGTTTGAATCACGTTAGCGCAAAGAACCGTTAGCGTCATACTTTTGTATTCTAATTAAAACACTATTAATATGGATACTAAAAAAGTATGGTTTATAACCGGAGCTTCAAAAGGTTTGGGCTTGAGTTTAGTAAATCAATTATTAAAAGCAGGTCAATATGTGGTTGCAACATCAAGAAATATTGATGATCTTATCAAAGTAACCAATTCTGATTCAGAAAATTTTCTTCCGTTAGCTGTTGATCTTAAAAATGATAAAGAGGTTGAGAAAGCAATTTCTCAAGCCGTGAAAAAATTCAACAGAATTGATGTTGTCATAAATAACGCCGGATATGGCATTGGCGGAAGCATCGAAGAATTAAATGACGAAGAAACACGTGCAAGTTTTGATGTAAATGTTTTTGGCACTTTAAACGTGATTAGAAATGTTATGCCTTATTTAAGAGCACAAAAATCAGGGCATATTATTAATATTTCTTCAATTGCAGGATTTACCGGAGCAACAGGATGGGCAGTTTATTCGGCATCAAAAGCTGCGGTTATTGGTTTATCTGAAGTTTTGGCCGAAGATGTGAAATCTTTCGGCATCAAAGTTACTGTCGTTGCACCGGGAGCATTCCGAACCAATTTTCTTAAACCTGATTCGCTTACATTACCCCAAAACACTATTTCAGAATACGAGGAGGTCAGAAATTCTCATGCCCGATATTTAAAAATGGATGGAGAACAAATTGGTGATCCTGAAAAAGCCGCTGCTGCTATGATTGCAATTGTTGCAATGCCGGAACCTCCTTTACATCTTTTGCTTGGGAACGATGCTTATCAGCGTGCAAATGCTAAAATTCAATCTTTGGAAAAAGAGTTTAAGCAATGGGAAACAATTACAAATGCTACAAGTTTTACAAACTAATTAAATTAAAAAAATGGATATAAATAAAGTATGGTTCGTAACTGGAGCCTCAAAAGGTTTAGGATTAACTTTGGTTAAAAAATTATTGGCAAACGGATATAAAGTTGCTGCAACTTCAAGAGATGTAAATGCATTAATTACTGAAATTGGCGCAACATCAGATCACTTTTTACCTATAGCAATGGATATTGTGACGGAAAGCAGTGTTCAAAAAGCAGTTCAAGAAACGATTAGTCATTTTAAAACTATTGATGTAGTGGTAAATAATGCTGGTTATGGTCAAATTGGTACTTTAGAAGAACTTTCGGACGAAGAATCAAGACGTAATTTTGATGTAAATGTATTTGGTTTATTAAATGTAATTCGAAATACTATGCCACATTTCAGAGCAAATAAATCAGGACATTTCTTTAATATTTCATCAATTGGTGGATATCACGGTGGTTTTCCAGGTTGGGGAATTTATTGTTCTACAAAATTTGCCGTTTCAGGTTTAACGGAAGGTTTGCAGGCAGAAGCAAAAGCTTTTGGCGTAAATGTGACTTTGGTTTATCCGGGGTATTTTAGAACTAACTTTTTATCTGCAGATTCAATGGGATTGCCTAAAAATCCAATTGCTGATTATGAAGAAGCACGTCAATCTGTTTTGGCGCATCAAAATGAAATTAACGGAAATCAGCCTGGAGATCCTGAAAAAGCAGTTAATGCCTTGATTCAAATCAGCAAGGAGAAAAATCCGCCGCTTCATTTGTTTTTAGGACAAGATGCCTATGATATGGCAAACAGCAAAATTGAAATTGTGAAAACAGATTTAGCAAACTGGAAAGATTTGACTATTTCTACATCATTTTAATTCACAATTAAACCGAGCACAATGTCATTAAGTTAAGGGGGAATCTATCAAATTACTTAACAGTTTAATCCAGAAAGTAATTAGAAAAATCCGTTTTTATCAGCGTTTTTGCTTTAGCGAACAGTAAAATCAGCGTCTAATTTTGACGCGGATAAAACAGATTTACTTTGTAAAAACGCGGATAAAAACGGATTTGCTATTTCGTGAAAACTAGATTTCGTTTTCTTACAATTGTGGCCAAATCTTCGGTTATACATTTGTCATGTTCAATCTTTAAAAATAGAAAACATGAAAAATTTAATTATTTATGCGCATCCAAATTCAGCAAGTTTAAACCATTTCTTCAAAGAAACAGTTGTTGAAAGTCTAGAAAAATCAGGGCAGGAAGTTGTTGTTCGTGATTTAAATCAAATCAATTTTAATCCGGTTTTTTCTTTAGAAGATATGAACGGACAACGCATGGGCAAAGTGGTAAATGATGTACAAACAGAACAGGATTATATCACCTGGGCAGATCAGCTTATTTTTGTTTACCCGATTTGGTGGACTGGAATGCCGGCAATTATGAAAGGTTTTATTGATCGTGTTTTTAGTTATGGATTTGCTTATCGATATGATCAGGGCGTTCAAAAAGGATTACTGACAGGGAAAAAAGCGATCATTATCAATTCGCATGGAAAATCAAATTCAGAATATGAAGCGATCGGAATGGATAAAGCTTTGGCGTTAACTTCTGATACGGGAATTTTCAATTACTGCGGACTGGAAATTCAAGAACACTTTTACTTTGATAAAGCGGATAGGGCTTCTGCCGAAAATATTTTGGAGTGGGAAAATCAAATTAAAGCTACGTTCACGAATATAAATGAAGTTTCTGTTTTGAGATAGGAGTTTGTTTTTGAAATAAAAGATGTCAAAAATTATTGGATTTCTATCCTGATTTTGAATTGATGCTAAATTATGGAAACGTTGTAATTCTTTGATGTTTTTATGGTAAATTTGGGTTAATACTTCTAAAAAGCTTTAACTAAATTTAAAAACTTATGAGAAAAATCTACTTTGTCTGCTTCCTTTTTATGCTTAATGGTCTTTTTGCTCAAAAGAAAGATAAATTAAATCCAATTGTAGTTTATGAAAAAGTATGGCTGGAACATAATAGTGATACGCGGCTAAAATTAATAAAAACTATTTGGCTGGACGACAGTACTTTTGAGGATCCTTCGGCATCTATTAAGGGCGGGGTTGCCTTAAATAATGTGATAAACGAGTTCTATAAAAAATTTCCGGATGCTGTAATAACGTCGGGCCCAAAAGTTGTAAAAGACAATTATGTAAGTTGGGATTGGAAAATTCTGGACTCAAAAAATAAACTTATAATGGGTGGACGTGATTTTGCGCGACTCAATGGAAAGGGTCAGGTGAGTAAAATTATTGGTTTTTGGGATTCAGAAGTTACATTGTCAGAGTCTGAAATTTTGAAAAATCTGGAAACAGATAATTTTAAAGTTGTGGCGCAATATTATGAAGGTCTCTTTAAAACCAGAAATTTTACGGCAATGTCTGCTTTAATAGAAGAAGGTGCAATTTACAGTCAAGCCGCAGGTTTACCTTATGGAGGAACTTATAAAGGTTTTGATGAATGGACTAAAATGTATGCAAAATCAAGCGAATTTTTTGATTTGGAAATAGAAAAAGAACCAGTTTATTTTAGCGATGTTACCAAAAATGAAGTAATAATTTATTTTACAATAAAGTGCAAAGCAAAGAAATCCGGCAAAACGCTTTTGATGCCAATTTCAGAACATTTCGATTTAAAAAATGGTAAAATTACTGCTGTCAAACCTTTCTATTTTGATACAAAACAATTTGCTGAATTCTTAAAGAGTAAAAGATAAGATTGTAATAGAATCGATTTTAAGGGATCGAAATTTAAGGGAAATATAAATGAGAAAGGCTTATCAGATTTGATAAGCCTTTCTTGTTTTATTTTAGAAATCAAACTCTAATTGATCCGGCAAAAGTCTGAAACTCATGCGGTGGTATTTTGTAGGGCCATATTTTTTAATGGCTTCCCGATGTTCTTTAGTTGGATAGCCTTTGTTTTTTTTCCAGTTATACATCGGAAATTCTTCATGGATTTGATCCATATATTCATCGCGATATGTTTTTGCCAGGATAGAAGCAGCAGCAATACTCAAAAACTTGGCATCGCCTTTTATGATACTTTGGTTGGGAATTGATTTTAAGAGTTCTATTTCGGTTGTAGAAAATTGTTTACCAACTATATTTTTTAAACCCAGTTTTGCATTCAAGGAACGATTTCCGTCAACAATAATAAATTCGGGAACCTGATTTAATTTTAAAATGCATTCCTGCATTCCTTTCATCGAAGCGTTTAGAATGTTTATTTCATCAATTTCGGCAGGAAATAAATGCGTAACTGCGAAGCAAACTGCATGCTTTTCAATAATTGGTTTTAAAAAAAATCTTGTTTTTTCAGACAGTTGTTTGCTGTCATTTAAGGTTTCATGCTCAAAATCAACGGGCAAAATTATTGCAGCAGCCGTTACAGGTCCTGCGAGACAACCACGACCGGCTTCATCAGTTCCAGTTTCGAAAATAAATCCAGAGAAATTTTTTGCAAGCATTTTTCAAATTTTAAAAGGCAAATATTAAACTTTTTTTCTAAAAATCAGGAATCGAAACAGACGAAATGATGATAACGGGGATGTATTTCTCCTTTTTTAAAAAAAAATCCATTTTTTTTTTAAACTCCAAATAAGTTTTATAAGTCTCAGATACACTGCGGTTTATAGACTATTGTTGTAAACTATTGTTTATATAAAGCTAAAAAAGTAAGAAAAATTTCAATATTTAACATTGCTTAAATTGCTATTGTAAGAAATTAATTTCATTTTTGTTAATTATTAACCGAAAAATAACTTAAGATGGGATTAAAATTTACACGTATTTTAACATTCTTAACAATGTTAATGATGCAATTGTCTTTTGCACAGGAAAGAACTATTTCTGGAGTTGTTTCAGATAATAACGGACCAATTCCCGGAGTGAATGTCACTGTAAAAGGCACAAAAAATAGTGCTCAAACAGATTTGGATGGCAAATTTGCTGTTAAGGCAAAAACTGGTGATGCATTGGTATTTTCTTATATGGGAATGCAGGACGCTATAGTGACTGTGGGAAATTCATCGACGGTTAATACCAAGATGAAAGAAGATGGAAAGGAGCTGGATGAAGTTGTGGTTGTGGCTTATGGTAATGCAAAAAAAGCTTCTTATACAGGTTCAGCGACTCAAATTAAATCAGAACAACTTGAAAATAGGCCTTTAACCAATGCACTTTCAGTTTTAGAAGGAAGTACTTCGGGAGTTCAGGTTCAAAGTTCAGCAGGACAGCCAGGATCAGCGCCAGCAATAAGAATAAGAGGTTTTAGTTCTGTTAATGGTTCGAATACGCCATTGTATATTGTGGATGGGGTTCCATTTTCGGGAGATATTAGTAATATAAACTCAAATGATATTGAGAGTTTAACGGTTTTAAAAGATGCTTCTTCAACATCTCTTTACGGATCAAAAGCAGCAAATGGAGTAATAATAATTACGACAAAAACGGGGAAATCACTTAAAGATAAATTCTCTCTAAATATGAGTACTGGTTTGACTTCACGATCTATTAAAGATTATAAAAGGGTAGATGCATATCAATATTATCCTTTAGAATGGGAAGCAATAAGAAATAGCCGTCCAATGGCTACGCAAGCGCAAATTGATGCAGCTAATATTTATGCATCTGGCAGAGTGGGAACGGTTTTGGTTACAAATCCGTTTAATGTTCCAATTGGCAGTGTTGTGGGTACTGATGGAAAATTAAATCCTAATGCACAATTATTATATCCTCATGATTTAGACTGGGAAAAACAATTGGAAAGAGCCGGTATTCGTCAAAATATAGATTTTTCGTATCAGGGCAGATCGGAAAAATCAAATTACTTTGCTTCTTTAGGGCACCTTAATGAAGAGGGATATATACGAAATTCAGGCTTCGAAAGAACAACAGGACGTTTGAATTTAAATACAAGTTTAAACAACTGGTTTAAAACCGGAATGAATATTTCAGGGACTTTAACTAATTCTAAATTAGGAACTGATGGCGTAGCCAATACAAATTCTTTCAACAATCCATTTCGAACAATAAGATATATGGGGCCAATTTATCCTGTTTTTGATCACACAGAAAATGGTGATTATGTTTTAGATGAGAATGGTAATAAAGTATATTCTACAACTCGTGGCAGCGGAGCTTCTAACGGTCGAAATGTAGTATATGAAACACTAAATAATACAGATGTTAAAAAGGGATTAGCTCTTTCAGGAAGAACTTTTTTCGAAATAAGTTTTCTGAAAGATTTCAAATTCACAACAAATGCTTCTATTGATAAAACGTATTCTAATAGAACTTATTCCTATAATACTCAAATAGGTGATGGGGCACCTACCGGATTAATGGCTAAAGAGGATAGGATATTTACGGGTGTGACTTATAATCAATTATTAAATTATTCCAAAAAAATAGGAAGGCATTCTATTACTGCATTGTTGGGGCATGAAAGTTTTGATTATGAAAGAAATTGGACCACGGGTGTAAAGACAGGTCAGGTTTCGCCAGATAATATAGAATTCATCAATTATGCTACAACTACTGCTTTAGAATCTATTACGAGAAATTATTCAACTGAATCTTATTTTTCGAGAGTTGGATATGATTATAGGGATAAATATATTCTTTCAGGATCGTTGCGTAGAGATTCATCATCAAAATTTGCAAAGGATAACCAGTGGGGTAATTTTTGGTCTTTTAGCGGAGCTTGGATAGTTTCTAAAGAAAGTTTTGTTAAAGAAGTTACGTGGGTAAATGATTTGAAGTTAAGGGCTTCAATAGGACAGGTTGGTAATGATTCTCATATTGCTTCTGATAGAGATGAAGATGGTACGGAAACGAAAGGCTTAAATTATTATATAGGTCAATCTACTTATAAATTAGGTAATGATAATGGCAGTGAAGGCGGGGTGATAATATATGGTTCAGCAGCACCAGATTTGAAATGGGAAGTTAATACTCAAAAAGATATTGCCGTAGAGTTTGGATTGTTTAAGAATAGACTTAGGGGAAGTGTTGAGTATTATAATAGAAATACTGATGGGCTTATTTTTGATGTTCCCAATGCATTGTCTTCAGGTTTAGATTATAGAGTTGAAAATATTGGATCGATGGTGAATAAAGGTTTTGAGATTTCTTTAGACGGTATAATCCTTAAGACAAATGATTTTTTCTGGAGTTTAAATATAAATGCATCAACGATAAGTAATAAACTTACCAAGTTGCCACAAAAGGAAATTATCGATGGAAATAAGAAACTTACAGTAGGTAGTTCGATTTATGATTACTGGTTAAGAAGTTGGTATGGTGTGGATCCGGCGGATGGCTATGCTTTATATGTTGCAGACGCTGATAAAATGATTGCAAACGATCCTACCGGAAGAGTTGTAAATGGTGTGAATGTAACTACCGATCAAAACAAGGCTTTATTTCATTATGCAGGATCAGCAATACCAGATTTATTTGGAAGCTTTGGTAATACTTTTAAATATAAAGGAATTCAATTAGACGTTATGTTCTCTTACCAAATAGGAGGCGAAATGTACGATTCAAATTATTCCACTTTAATGCATACAGGGAATAATTACGGGTCGGCTTTAAGCACAGATATTCTTGACAGATGGCAAAAACCAGGAGATATTACAAATGTGCCCCGATTAGATGTAAGTAGAAATACCCAGTCTAGTGCAGTTTCGGATAGATGGTTAAAAGGATCTGATTATCTAGCGCTAAGACAGATTAATTTATCCTATAAATTACCTTCTGATTTAATATCCAAATTAGCTATTGATAATGCAACTGTGTATGTAAATGGAGAAAATTTATTGCTGTTTACTAAACGTCAGGGAATGGATCCAACTCAAACTTTTAATGGAACAACTCAAAACAGGTATATTCCATCAAGAGTAATTACGTTAGGTTTTAATTTAAATTTTTAATAATATGAAGTCAAATTATATAAAACAAGTACTCTTTATAATTATAAGCGCATTTCTAGGGTCTTGTTCAGCGGATTTTTCAGAAAAAAGACCAACAGAGTTTGTAGACTACGATGGCGCGACAAAAACGACTGAAAACTTAATGACCCTTTTAAATGGTATTCATAGATCTTTGTATATTACATATGAAACTAATCAAAACGAAAGTGGTTTAGGAGGATTGATGCAACAAACAGATATTGTAGGAGAAGATGTTGTATTTCCTGTGACAAATGGTTGGTTTTTGCTAGTGTATAATTGGAGCGGGTTAAGCAGTGAAAACTCTCAGGATATTCGTTTTCCTTATAGAACATACTACAGAATAATTAGAAATGCCAATACAATAATAAATGCCACAGATGTCGCTATTGGATCAGTTGCTGATAAAAATATTGTAAAAGGGCAAGCTCTTTTGTATCGTGCATTTTGTCATTTTCAATTGGTACAATTATATGGAAAGAGGTATGTAAACGGAGAAACGAATTCTCAACCGGGAGTTCCGATTATTTTGACTGTAGGAAATGAAAACCTGCCACGGGCTACTGTAGAAGAAGTGTATGCTCAAATTAATAAAGATTTAGAGGAAGCAGATATTTTATTAGTAGGATATTCAAAACCAAATAATTCTCACTTGAATCTAAAGGTGGCTCAGGGATTAAAAGCCCGTGTCGCTTTAACTCAGGGAGATTGGGCTGTTGCTGCCGATTATGCGAACAAAGCCAGGTCAGGAATGACTTTAATGTCTGTAACAGAATATGGAGAAGGCTTTAATGATTACAATAACAAAGAATGGATGTGGGGTAGCCATATTAATGAAGTTCAAACACAATATTTCGGAAACTTTGGAGCATATATGTCTAGAAACTTTAGTTCGACGGTTATTCGTTCTTGCCCAAAAGCAATAAATAGTAAATTATATAATTTGATTCCGTCAACAGATGTACGTTCAACTCTTTTTAGTAAAGATGGTAAGCATCCGGGTCTTGATTTAGGAAGTGCTTTTGCTAAATTCCCTTATACAAGTCAAAAATTCTTGTCAGTGAGTACTGGAGATAGCAGATGTGATGTTCCATATATGCGTGCTGCCGAAATGTATCTTATCGAAGCAGAAGCTAAAGCAAGATTAGGGCATGCTGATGCAGCAAAAATTCTTTTTGATTTTGAGAAAGCAAGAGATCCTGATTATGTTTTATCTATTAATACAGGGCAAGCTTTGGTTGATGAAATCTTAATGCAAAGACGAATAGAATTATGGGGAGAAGGATTTAGATTTTTTGATTTAAAAAGAACAAATGCCTCTTTAGACAGAACAGGAGCAAATCATGATTCAGGAATTACAAACGGAATAATGATTGTGCCACCGACAGATAAAAGATGGCAATGGTTAATTCCAAAAGCAGAAATCAACGCAAACCCATTAGTTAAACAAAACGAACTTTAATTTACAGAACCCTCAATCACTTTTGATTGAGGGTTTTTTTATTAAAACGGTCTTTGATATTAAAAACTACCCAATACTAAAAGTATTTTTTTATACGTTTTTATCTTTTACCTTTGCTTGATAAATTTTATCGAAATAATTACCTATAAAGCCATCAAATGAGAATATTCATTTTTCTATATCTATTAGTTGTACCAACTTTATTGTTTTCTCAAGAAAAAATCGTTCCTAAAAATGGTTTAGACATGAACACAAAATATTCTAGTATAACGGATACTTTAAAGAAGAAAAAATCGTTAGTAGCGACTATTGATCAATACCAAATCATTGCCTTGGAACATGATACAACATATGCAGACACTTCACTGACATTAAAAAGTGCCTATAGACAAAATCATCTTAGAAAAGATACTTTTGGATTGTTACCTTTCTCAAATATTGGACAGAATTACAATACATTGCAATATAATTTAACTAGTTTTTCGCCTTATCCTGAAATTGGATTCAAGGCAAAACATTTTAATTATATGGAAGCAAACGAAATTAAATATTACTCAGCTGCAACCCCGTTAACCGAATTATTTTTTAATACAACAATAAATAAAGGACAAAACGTAGACTCATTTATTACACTAAACACATCCAAAAATCTTAACTTCTCTATTGCTTACAGAGGTTTACGTTCAGAGGGAGATTATATAAACCAGTTGGTAAGTGCCGGAAATTTTAGGTTTACAACAAGTTATGCAACTACAGACAGAAGATATGCTTTAAATGCTCATTTTGTTTCTCAGGATATTTCTAATGAAGAAAATGGCGGAATAACAACGCCAACAGATTTTGAAAGTGACAATAAAGATTATAAAAATCGTCAGCGTTTACAAGTCTATCTTACAGATGCCAAGTCATTTTTAAAAGGAAGACGTCTGTTTTTTGATCATGCTTTCAGAATAAATCCAACAAACGGAAGTAATAATTTATATATAACACATCAGTTTAATTACGAATATAAATTTTTCGAATACAATCAGCCAACAGTTATTTCTACAGTAGATGGAGAACCGGTTGAACGTTTTGGAGAGTCTTATGCAACAAGTAATATTAATGATCAGACTCGTTTTGAAAAATTATACAATAAAGTTGGAGCTACTTATGAAAATTCTCTATTAGGGAAATTCAACTTTTTTATAGACGATTACAGATCAAATTATAAATATGACAGGATTATTGTTTTTAAAGATGGAAGAACAATTCCGGATAATATATATCAACAGATTAATAATTTTGGAGGACAATATGAATATCAAAAAAACAAATGGAATGGTCGTTTTTTATATTCAAGATCAATCACAGATGTATCACTTTCTGACTTAGATGCTAAATTAAGATACAATCTGAATGATAAAATACAATTTGATTTTAGATATAGAAACGTCAATAAATTGCCAAACAACAATTACAATTTATATCAAAGCAGTTACGTAAAATACAATTGGTCACATAGTTATAAGAACGAAAAGATCAATACACTTAGTGCAAATGTTTTTACACCCTGGCTGAATGCTGAGGTTGAATATTCTGTTTTAAAAGATCATTTGTATTTTGCCGATGTTTCATCACCACTGGAGATTGCGAATCAAATTGAAATTATAAACCCGGCGCAATATGGAAATGCAATTAATTATCTGACTATAAAAGCAAGCAGAGAGTTTAAATTTGGACCTTTTGGTTTTGACAATACACTTTTATATCAAAAAGTAGATCAATCTGATTTGATTTTAAATGTGCCTGATTTTGTGACCAGAAATACATTTTATTATTCAGGATATTTCTTCAAGAAAGCTCTATACATGCAAACCGGAGTAATATTTAATTATTTTACCAAGTATTATGGTAACGGTTACAATCCTGTTGTGGGAGAATTTTTTATTCAGAAAAACGAGAAAATTGGTGGTTATCCATTATTTGATTTATTCGTAAATGCAAGAATTCGCCAGACTCGATTTTATTTAAAAGCAGAACATGTAAATGCTATATTTTCTAAAAGCGATTATTTTTCAGCACCTAATAACCCTTATCGTGATTTTGTTATCCGATTTGGTTTAGTTTGGAATTTCTTCCAATAAAATTAGATTCTTATTACATTAAAAACCAAATATTAAATTAAATAGAAATGGACTTTTCAAAAAACATTTTAGAAACAATTGGTAATACACCATTGGTAAAACTCAACAAAATTGTTGCTGAAATTGATGCCTTGGTATTGGCAAAAGTCGAAACTTTTAATCCGGGGAATTCTGTAAAAGACAGAATGGCCGTAAAAATGATTGAAGACGCAGAGGCAGATGGCAGATTAAAACCCGGAGGAACTATTATCGAGGGAACTTCCGGAAATACCGGAATGGGATTAGCTCTTGTAGCAATCATAAAAGGATACAAGTTAATTTGTGTAATATCAGATAAACAGTCTAAAGAAAAAATGGATATTTTGCGTGCAGTTGGTGCAAAAGTAGTAGTTTGTCCTACTGATGTTGAGCCTACTGATCCACGTTCTTATTATTCAGTTTCAAAGCGTCTGGCTTCTGAAACACCAAACTCATGGTATGTAAACCAATACGATAATATGTCTAATTCATTGGCACATTATGAGCAAACCGGACCGGAAATCTGGAAACAGACGGATGGTAAAATTACTCATTTTGTGGTTGGAGTAGGAACTGGAGGAACGATCTCAGGAGTTGGAAGATACTTGAAAGAAAAAAATCCAAATATTAAAATTTGGGGAATTGACACGTATGGATCTGTTTTTAAAAAATACCATGAAACGGGAATTTTTGATGAAAATGAAATCTATTCTTATATAACCGAAGGAATTGGAGAAGACATTTTACCTAAGAATGTTGACTTTTCATTAATTGACGGTTTTACAAAAGTAACTGATAAAGATGCTGCGGTTTATACTAGAAAAATTGCCCTTGAAGAAGCTATTTTTGTTGGGAATTCTGCCGGAGCTTGTGTTAAAGGCTTGTTGCAGTTAAAAGAGCATTTTAAACCAGAGGATGTTGTAGTAGTTCTTTTTCACGATTCAGGAAGTCGTTATGTTGGTAAAATGTTTAATGACGATTGGATGCGTGAGCGTGGATTCTTAGAAGAAAACGTAACTAAAGCCGAAGACGTAATTAAGGATCATATCGACAAACAATTGATCGTTGTTCGTACAGAAGAATTGGTTTCGCACGCAATTGAACGTATGCGTAAATATAAAATATCACAGATTCCGGTTGTAGATATTAACGGATTTGTTGGTTCTGTTGACGAAACAGACTTGTTTAGAAGTTATGTAGCGGATAAAAACGTAGCCGAAAAACCAATTAAAGAAGTAATGGGAAAACCATTTCCCATTGTAAAATTAGGAACTCCAATAGAGGAAGTTTCTAAATTGTTTACCAAAGAAAATGATGCTGTTTTAGTAGATCTTGAAAATGGAAGTCATCATATTATTACAAAGTATGATATCATTGGATCAATAAAATAAAAGATAGTTTATAATTTTATAAAACCATAAATCTAATTATTGAGATCAGATTTATGGTTTTTTTTAGCTTAATTAAATTTTAAAATGAACTTTACCGCAATAGATTTTGAAACTGCGACTGGACATCATCCATGTTCTGTTGGAATTGTTACCGTACAAAACGGAATAATTGTAGATGAGTTTGTTACTTTGATTAAACCACCTAATAACGAATATAATCCGTTTACGATTCGGGTTCATGGTATTTATCCGAAGGATACAATTAATGCCAAATCATTTTTGCAAGTTTATCCCGAAATTGAAAGAAGATTAAAAAACAGAGTGATAGTGGCGCATAACGAAAGTTTTGATCGGAATGTTCTAAGTAAATCAATGGCACTGCACGGTTTAAACTATGAAGATTTAAATATAGCTTCTAAATGGGAATGTACGGTCAAAATTTATAAAGCAAAAGGTTTAAAACCTACAAAACTAAGTGATTGTTGTAGGGAAATGAAGATTCAGTTGAGTCATCATGAGGCATTATCTGATGCCAGGGCATGTGCTAAGTTGTATTTGTTGAAATAAAAAACAATATAATTGTAAGATTAGTATTATTTTTTGATTAGATTTAGGCTTTTATAAATCATCATAAAAGCCAATAAATGAAAGAAGATTTTCTTCATTATCTCTGGAAATTCAAGAAGTTTGAAACCTTGAATTTAAGAACTACACAAAATGAATCTGTCACTATTATTAAAACAGGAGATTATTTAGAACTTTCTGGTCCTGATTTCTTTAATGCTCAAATTAAAATTGGAGATCAAAAATGGGCTGGAAATATCGAGATCCATATTAAATCTTCTGATTGGTATGTACATCATCACGAAAAAGATAGCGCATACGAAAATGTAATTTTGCATGTCGTTTGGGAGCATGATGCGGAAATATATAGAGAAAACAATATCGAAATTCCGGTTTTAGTTTTAAAAAACTATGTTTCGTCTGAGGTACTATCTTCTTATAAATCGCTTCTTACTCCCAAATCATGGATATTCTGCGAAAGACAAATTTCTCAAATTGATGATTTTGTATTTAAAAACTGGAAGGAAAGACTGTTTTTTGAAAGATTAGAGCGTAAATCAAAATTCATCTACGATTTGCTCGAAGAAACAAAACAAGATTGGGAAGCTGTTTTATTCTGTTTATTAGCAAAGAATTTTGGATTAAATACAAATGGCGTTTCTTTCTTGCAAATAGCTAAGGCTATTCCGTTTTCAGTAATCCGAAAAGAAAGTTTCGAAGTAGAAAATCTGGAAGCATTACTTTTAGGAACTGCCGGTTTACTGGATAAGGACGGAGAAGATGTTTATTTTACAGATTTGAAAATTAGATATTTTTATCTTCTGAATAAATATCAGTTTGAAAAATGTCATATTGATTACGTTCAGTTTTTCAAACATCGGCCGGATAATTTTCCAACAATTCGACTTTCGCAATTGGCAAATTTGTATGCAAAACATCAAAATTTATTTTCTAAGATAATAAATCTAAAGTCGGTCAGGGAAGTGTACAACTTGCTTGGTGTTTCTGCTAGTTCGTATTGGCAAAACCATTATCAGTTTGATAAAGAAAGTCCGAAGAAAGCAAAACATTTATCGAAAGCATTCCTGGATTTGGTAATTATAAATACCATTATTCCGCTTCAATTTGCATATTTCACAACAATGGGCGAAACAATTTCTGAAGATTTAATTGAGTTTATGGATGAAGTTGCACCGGAAAACAATACGATTATAAGTAAGTTTAAATCTTTTGGGATTCTTTCTAAAAATGCTTTTGAAACTCAAACTTTATTAGAACTTAAAAATGAATATTGTAACAAAAAAGCATGTTTAAAATGCGCATTGGGAATGGAATTACTGAAAAGTAATTAGTTAATTAGAAAATGTGTCAATTAGATAATTTTGTACATTTGTCATTCTAAGCAATGTCGAATGTCATCCTGAGCGGAGTCGAAGGATAAAATCTAAAATCAAATATGTCTGCTATCTTAAAACTAAAATTCTTTTTCGAAAAATATGGATTTCATGTTTCTTCAAGATTGGCTGACAAACTTGGAATGCGTGTAACCAGTGTTAGGTTATTTTTTATTTATATTTCGTTTGTAACCGCAGGTTTGGGCTTTGGAGTCTATCTGACACTTGCATTTTGGATTCGTCTAAAAGATTTAATTCGTGCAAAAAGAACATCAGTTTTTGATTTATAGAATAAAAAAAACTCCATTAGCAATTACTAATGGAGTTTTTTTATAAAATTATATTGATATTTATTCTGTTTCAGTTTCAGTACTTGGTTGGTTAAGTCTGGATCTTTTTTTACTATATCCAAAATAAACTACAATACCAATCGCCAACCATCCTAGTGAAAGTAATTGAGCATCTAAACTCAAATTGATCATTAGGTAAGTGTTGATTGCAATTCCACAAACTGCAATTACCGGTAAAGCAGGAACTTTAAAAGTTCTGGTTAATTGAGGTTGTTTTACTCTTAAAATCCAAACAGCAATACAAACCATTGTAAAGGCAAATAAAGTACCAAAACTTGTCATATCAGCTAATCTGTTGATTGGCGTAAAAGCAGCAACTATAGCAATAATACCGCCTAAAATCATTAAGTTAGTCTTTGGTGTTCCTGAAATCGGATTTACTTTAGAAAATACAGAAGGAATTAAACCATCTTTAGACATACCAAGGAAAATTCTTGATTGTCCCATGATCATTACCATTAATACTGAAATTAAACCAATAGTTGCAGCAACTGTAATAATGAATCCTGCCCAAGGTTGTCCTGCAATATCAAATGCATAAGCGACGGGTGCTTTAATCGCTTCAGGATATTTTCCTAGAGGGTTGAAATCTTTATAATTCATCATTCCTGTTAACACTAATGAAACAAGAATATATAACGTAGTACAAACTAATAAAGAAGCAATAATTGCAAACGGAACATCTTTTTTAGGATTGATTGCCTCTCCAGCTTGTGTAGAAACAGCATCGAAACCTACATAAGCAAAGAAAATTGCAGCAGCTCCAGAAACGATACCTCCAAATCCATAAGCATTATGAGTTGTTTCTTTTTCGATGATTTGAGTAGCAGCTGGAATAAACGGATGCCAGTTAGCAGTATTGATGAAGAAAAGTCCAGCTATGATTACGAAAATTACAGCAGAAACTTTTAGGATTACAATCATATTGTTTGCTTTCGCAGCGCTTTTTGTACCTTTAATTAGCAACGAAATAACTAAAAGAACGATTAAAAAAGCAGGAAGATTCATAGAAAAACCCTCTCCAGTATAACTGGCTGGGTCTGTTGTGAGCCATTCAGGAAGTTTAATATGAAACATTTTAAGTAATTTATTGAAGTACCCCGACCAGGAAACCGCGACGGTCATTGATCCCATTGCGTACTCAAGGATAAGACCCCAACCGATAATCCAGGCAAAAATTTCTCCAATTGTACCGTAAGCATAAGCATAAGCTGAACCTTCAACGGGTAAAATTGACGCAAACTCAGAATAACAAAGAGCAGCAAAAACGCAGGCAATACCCGCGATGATAAAAGAAAGTGCTAATGCCGGACCTGCGTGATAATATGCGCCTGTACCTGTAAGAACAAAAATTCCTCCACCAATAATGGCACCAACTCCAATTGCAGTAAGGCTCCACTTTCCTAGAACTCTTTTTAAATCACTTTTTTTCATATCGGCCTCAAAGGCAGATATTGGTTTAACTCTCCAAATTGACATATATAATATTGGTTTATTGTTATTAAGCTCCAAATGTATTGTTTTTTGTAAAAAATAAAAACAATAATCATGTTTTAAGTTATAAAATATTTAATTATGTGATAATACCCACAGGAAACACTCTTTAAATTCTTATATTCATTAAAATTATTAGTGTTTTGCAACAGATTAATCAATTCGCAAATTAGTCAAATTTTTACTATTTTTCTTAATAAATTAATTTATTTTAGCACAAATCTTATTTCAATTAGAGATAAAAAATATAGTATAGAATGAATTTCAAAATAGTATTGCAACAATTTAAGTTTACAAGCCAACAGCGAACAGGAATTTTTTTGCTTTTCATACTTATAATAGTGCTACAGGCAATTTACTTTTTTGTAGACTTTAGTGTTCCTGAAAAATCTTTCCCTGAAAAGCAACAATGGATTTCGCTACAAACAGAGGTAGATTCCTTAAAGTTGATAAAATATAATGAGAAGCCAAAGGTCTATACTTTTAATCCAAATTTTATCTCAGATTATAAAGGATATAAACTTGGGATGTCGATGGAAGAGATTGATCGATTAGTGACTTTTCGAAAAGAGAATAAATATGTAAATTCCATCGAGGAGTTTCAGCAAGTCACAAAAGTTTCCGATTCTTTATTAAGTGTTATTTCGCCATTGTTTAAATTTCCGGATTGGACTCAGAATAAAGCAGCATTTAAAACAGAAAAGAAAGAGTATGTTCAGAAATCTTATTTGAAGAAAGAAAAAATAGAAATCTTAGATATAAATCTGGCAACTCAGGAAGATTTAATAAAAGTATATGGAATAGGAGAAGCTTTATCTTTGCGGATATTAAAACAAAAAGATATTTTTGGTTGTTTTGTTTCGATGGAACAAATGAAGGATGTTTGGGGACTTTCGCCAGAAGTTATTGTGGAATTAAATTCACATTTTAAAGTTGTTATACCTTCAAATTTGAAGAAAATTGCAATAAACGATGCTTCTTTAAAAGAATTATCTCAGTTTCCTTATTTCAGATATGCCTTGGCGAGACAGATAGTAACAACTCGAAGTATGGACGGAAATTTTAATAATATTGAGGATTTGTCAAAAATTAAAGGTTTTCCTGTTGATAAAGCAAAAATAATTAGTTTATATTTGGAGTTCTAAAAAAATAGCACACAATGAATTTTGATTACAATGAAACGCAGTCGATGATTGCTCAGTCTATAAAAGAGTTTGCCGATAAAAATATAAGACCTTATATAATGGAATGGGACGAAGCTCAGATTTTTCCAATTCCCTTATTTAAAAAATTAGGTGAAATGGGATTTATGGGAGTTTTAGTGCCGGAAGAATATGGAGGTTCTGGTTTAGGATATCATGAATACATTACGGTTGTTGAAGAAATTTCAAAAGTTGATCCTTCAATAGGATTATCTGTTGCAGCACATAATTCGTTATGTACAAATCATATTTTGACTTTTGGAAACGAAGAACAAAAGAAAAAATGGTTGCCAAAATTAGCAACGGCTGAATATATAGGAGCTTGGGGATTGACAGAACATAATACTGGTTCTGATGCCGGCGGAATGAATACAACGGCGGTAAGAGATGGTGATGACTGGATTGTAAACGGTGCAAAAAACTTTATTACACACGCTATTTCCGGTGATATTGCAGTCGTAATTGTTCGTACCGGAGAAAAAGGTGATTCTAAAGGAATGACCGCTTTTGTTTTTGAAAAAGGAATGAAAGGCTTTACATCTGGAAAAAAAGAAAATAAATTAGGAATGCGTGCCAGTGAAACTGCAGAATTGGTTTTTGATGGTTGTCGCGTTCCGGATGCTAATAGATTAGGAGAAGTAGGACAGGGATTTGTTCAGGCAATGAAGATATTAGATGGAGGCCGAATTTCAATTGGGGCTTTATCGTTAGGGATTTCAAAAGGCGCCTATGAAGCAGCACTTAAATATTCTAAAGAAAGACATCAGTTTGGGCAGCCAATTAGTAGCTTCCAGGGAATTTCATTTAAACTGGCAGATATGGCAACAGAAATTGAAGCTTCGGAATTATTGCTACATAAAGCAGCTTTCTTGAAACAACAGCATAAACCTGTTACGACTCTTGGTGCAATGGCAAAAATGTATGCTTCTGAGGCTTGCGTGAGAATTGCAAACGAAGCAGTTCAAATTCATGGAGGTTATGGTTATACAAAAGACTTTCCTGTAGAGAAATTTTATAGAGATTCTAAATTGTGTACAATTGGAGAAGGAACTACTGAAATTCAAAAGGTAGTGATTGCAAGAAATTTGCTAAAAGAATAAACTAGTTTACAGTATTCAGTCTCAGTAAACAGTGAATCCAGCCTGTGACTGTAAACTGGCACTAAAGAAATGTTTTTTAAAATAATTTATAATTCATAACTCATTATTCATAATTAATATATACTTTTGCACCCTTAACGAGAGGAGGTGTCTATATTATGTTAATTATACCAATTAAAGACGGAGAAAATATCGATAGAGCATTAAAGCGCTATAAAAGAAAATTTGATAAAACAGGAACTGTTCGTCAACTAAGAGCACGTACTGCTTTTATTAAGCCTTCTGTTAAAAACAGAATCAAAATTCAAAAAGCGGCTTACATTCAAAACATGAGAGATGGTTTAGAAAGTTAGTATTAGACTTTTCAAAAATAATTACCGTTAGTTATCAAAATATTGATACTGACGGTTTTTTTATGCTTAAATTTGAGATAAATAGTATTCTTTATATATAATATATGTAGGATGTGAATTTGTGTAATATGAAAAAGTGTCTATTCTTATGAAATCAAATAAAGAAGCATTTCGTGATTATCTTCAGTTGGAGAAAAAATATTCGCCACATACGGTCCATGCATATTTGAATGATATTTTGTTCTTTGAAATGTTTAATAAGGATAATTTTGAACAGGAAAATATTGAGCAGGTAAATTATAGTCAAATAAGGAGTTGGATTGTTTCTTTGGTAGATGCGAATATTTCAAATGTTTCTGTAAATCGAAAAATGGCTTCTCTGAAAGCATTTTATAAATTTCTTTTAAAAACAAAGCAAATAGAAGTTAATCCGATGTTGAAGCATAAAGCTTTGAAAATACCTAAAATCATTCAGATTCCTTTTTCAGAAAAAGAATTAACAGATTTAATGTCTGATATTGATAATCCTATTGGTTTTGAAGAAATCAGAGATAAACTTATTATTGATTTGTTTTACACCACCGGAATGCGAAGAGCGGAGTTGATACATTTAATGAACAGTAATGTTGATTTGTCTTCAAATGTGGTTAAAGTTTTGGGGAAAAGAAATAAAGAACGCATTATTCCGATTTTACCTATTATTGTGGAGCAATTTAGTTTGTATTTGCAGGAAAGATCTCAGTTGGAAAAGATAGTAGATCATGATTATTTTTTTATTTCCAGGAAAGGGTTAAAATTGAGCGAATCTTTTGTGTATCGATTAATAAATTCTTACTTTAGTAGGGTCTCCGAAAAGGTAAAAAAAAGTCCGCATGTGCTTAGGCATACTTTTGCGACTCACTTATTAAATAACGGAGCGGATTTAAATTCAGTTAAGGAATTATTAGGACATTCGAGTTTAGCGTCTACGCAGGTTTATACTCATAATAGTTTAGCAGAGCTTAAAAAGGTGTATACTGATGCGCATCCTCGGAACAAATAATAGTTCTGAAATGTTTAACCCTAAAATTAGTATTATGAAGGTAGATGTTCATGCAGTTAACTTTACTGTTGACAAAAAGTTGGTAGATTTTATTCAGGAGAGAATGGATAAATTGGAAAAATTTTACGATCGCGTGGTTTCGGCCGATGTTTTTTTGAAAGTTGAAAGAACAAGTGATAAGGAAAATAAGGCAGTAGAGATTAAGATTAATGTTCCCGGGGATGATTTTTTGGTTAAAAAGCAATGTAAGACATTTGAAGAAGCGGTCGAACTTTCGGCAGAATCTTTAGAGCGTGTACTGGTAAAAAGGAAAGAAAAAATAAGAGCACATATATAATTGAGCATAATTGAAAAATTTTTTCAAAAAATGTTTTGATACAAAGATAAAATAGCTACATTTGCAGTCCGTTAGAAATAGCGGACTTTTTTATTGATATTGCCAGCGTAGCTCAGTTGGCTAGAGCAGCTGATTTGTAATCAGCAGGTCGTGGGTTCGAGTCCCTCCGCCGGCTCTAAATATTTCAAATGCGATTTGAAATTGTTCATGCAATTATTGATAAAATAAAGGGGAGATACTCAAGCGGCCAACGAGGGCAGACTGTAAATCTGCTGTGTGAACTTCGCAGGTTCGAATCCTGCTCTCCCCACAATTTTGATTTCAGATTAATGATTTCGGAGTTTAGATTTGTTGAAATGAAAATTTGAATTTGATTCGGGTTTTGTTTTTAATCTAAAATCAAGAATCAAGAATCTAAAATTAAAACTCTGCCGACTTAGCTCAGGGGTAGAGTGCTTCCTTGGTAAGGAAGAGGTCACGGGTTCAATTCCCGTAGTTGGCTCAAGTAAGTAGGAAATTGAAAATTAATATATAACTAAGATTAAAAATTAAGTAAAATGGCAAAGGAGAATTTTAATCGTTCCAAACCGCACTTAAACATAGGTACAATTGGACACGTGGATCACGGAAAAACTACATTAACTGCAGCAATTACAAAAGTATTGTCTGATGCAGGTTACTGTCAAGCAAAATCGTTTGATCAAATCGATAACGCTCCAGAGGAGAAAGAAAGAGGTATTACTATTAATACATCACACGTAGAGTATGAAACAGCTAACCGTCACTACGCTCACGTTGACTGTCCAGGTCACGCGGATTACGTAAAGAACATGGTTACTGGTGCTGCTCAAATGGACGGAGCTATCTTGGTAGTTGCTGCTACAGATGGTCCAATGCCACAAACTCGTGAGCACATCCTTTTAGGTCGCCAGGTTGGTATTCCTAGAATGGTAGTTTTCATGAACAAAGTAGACATGGTTGATGATGCTGAGTTATTAGAGCTTGTTGAAATGGAAATTAGAGATTTATTATCTTTCTACGAATATGATGGAGATAATGGTCCTGTTGTTCAAGGTTCTGCTTTAGGAGGATTGAATAATGATCCTGCTTGGGTTCCTAAAATTATTGAATTGATGGAAGCTGTAGATTCTTGGATCGAAGAGCCAGTTCGTGATACTGCAAAACCATTCTTGATGCCAGTTGAGGATGTATTTACAATTACTGGTCGTGGAACTGTTGCTACAGGTCGTATCGAAACTGGTATTGCTAATACAGGAGATGCTGTTGAAATCATTGGTATGGGAGCTGATAAATTGACTTCTACTATTACAGGAGTTGAGATGTTCCGTAAAATCCTTGATAGAGGAGAAGCTGGAGATAACGTAGGTTTATTGTTAAGAGGTGTTGATAAAGAATCTATCAAAAGAGGAATGGTTATCATTAAGCCAGGATCAGTAAAACCACACGCTACTTTCAAAGCTGAGGTTTATATCTTGAAAAAAGAAGAAGGTGGACGTCATACTCCATTCCATAATAACTACCGTCCACAGTTCTACGTACGTACAACTGACGTAACAGGAGTTATTACTTTACCAGAAGGAGTAGAGATGGTAATGCCAGGAGACAACTTGACAATCAATGTTGCTTTATTAAGCCCAATCGCAATGAGCGTAGGTTTACGTTTTGCTATCCGTGAAGGTGGTAGAACAGTAGGAGCAGGTCAGGTGACTGAAATAGTAGGATAATCCTATAAAAATTATAAAAAGCCAGTTGATTTTTTTAAAATCACTGGCTTTTAATTACGGGCGTAGTTCAAGGGTAGAATAGCGGTCTCCAAAACCGTTGATGGGGGTTCGAATCCCTCCGCCCGTGCAATATAAAATATATCAAATGACAAAAGTTACTAATTATTTATCAGAGGCTTTCGAAGAGTTAAAGTCAAATGTTACTTGGCCAGCTTGGGCTGAGGTTCAAAAATTGACAATTGTTGTGGCTGTATTTTCGGTTATATTCGCCTTGGCAACATGGGGAGTTGACGAATTTTTTGCAAAAGCTTTGGCTGGATTTTTTAACTGGTTAAAAGGATAATTTTTTTGTGATGGCAGATAATAATGTGAAAAAATGGTATGTAGTTAGAGCTGTAAGCGGACAAGAAAATAAAGTCAAAGCTTACATCGAAACTGAGATTGCCAGACTAGGTATGGGTGATTATGTTTCCCAAGTTTTAGTACCTACAGAAAAAGTAGTTACTGTAAAAGAAGGAAAGAAAATGTCTAAGGATAAAGTTTATTTCCCTGGATATGTTATGATCGAAGCCAATTTAGTTGGTGAGATACCTCATATTATTAAGTCTATTACTAGTGTAATTGGATTTTTAGGGGAGATCAAAGGCGGAGAACCTGTTCCTTTGAGACTTTCTGAAGTAAATAGAATGTTAGGTAAAGTAGATGAGTTAGCTGTAAATACAGATACTCGTTCTATTCCTTTCAACTTAGGAGAAACTGTAAAAGTGATCGATGGTCCTTTTAATGGTTTTAACGGAACAGTTGAAAAAATCAATGAAGAAAAGCGTAAACTTGAAGTTATGGTGAAAATTTTCGGAAGAAAAACACCATTGGAATTGAGCTTTATGCAAGTTGAAAAAGTATAATTTTTGTTACATCTATAATAACCACTATAATCGCTTCCAATGATTATGGTGTTAAATTTTTTAAAAAATGGCTAAAGAAATTAGTAAGGTAGTTAAACTACAAGTTAAGGGAGGTGCTGCGAATCCGTCGCCACCGGTTGGACCTGCTTTAGGAGCTGCTGGGGTTAATATCATGGAGTTCTGTAAGCAATTTAATGCTAGAACACAAGATAAACCTGGCAAAATATGCCCAGTACAAATTACTGTGTATAAAGACAAATCATTTGATTTTGTTGTAAAAACTCCTCCAGCTGCTGTCCAATTATTGGAAGCTGCAAAGCTAAAGTCTGGATCAGGTGAACCAAATCGTAAAAAAGTAGCTAGTGTTACTTGGGACGTTATCAAAGCAATTGCTGAAGATAAAATGGTAGATTTAAATGCATTCACAATCGAATCTGCAATGAGCATGATCGCTGGAACTGCTAGATCTATGGGTATAACTGTATCAGGAGATGCTCCTTTTTAATTAAGAGAAAGAAATGGCAAAATTAACAAAAAAGCAAAAAGAGGCTGCTTCAAAAATTGAAAAGAACAAACTATACTCTTTAAAAGATGCAGCTGCATTAATTAAAGTTATAGCTTCTGCAAAATTTGATGAGTCTGTTGATATCGCAGTTCGTTTGGGTGTAGATCCAAGAAAAGCGAATCAAATGGTTAGAGGTGTAGTTACATTACCTCATGGAACTGGTAAAGACGTTAAAGTATTAGCATTGGTTACTCCGGATAAAGAAGCAGAAGCTTTAGCTGCCGGAGCTGATTATGTAGGTCTTGACGATTATTTACAAAAAATTAAAGATGGTTGGACAGATGTTGATGTTATCATCACAATGCCGGCTGTTATGGGTAAATTAGGTCCATTAGGTCGTATTTTAGGACCTAGAGGTTTAATGCCAAACCCTAAAACAGGTACTGTAACTATGGATGTTGCAAAAGCTGTTGCAGAGGTTAAAGCTGGTAAAATTGACTTTAAAGTTGATAAAACTGGTATCGTACATGCAGGAATTGGTAAAGTTTCTTTTGGAGCTGAGCAAATTTATGACAATGCACACGAAATTATTCAAACATTAATCAAACTTAAGCCAACTGCTGCTAAAGGTACCTACATTAAAGGTATTCACCTTACAAGCACTATGAGTCCTGCAATTGCATTGGACCCTAAAGCAGTATAATTGGTAGTTAATAATTTTTAGTATGACTAGAGAAGAAAAATCAATCGCGATTGAAGATTTAACTGCACAGTTAGCTGGTACAAATATTATTTATGTATCTGATATTTCTGGATTAAACGCAGAAACGACTTCAAACTTGAGAAGAGCTTGTTATAAAGCAGGTATTAAATTAGAGGTTGTAAAAAACACTTTGCTTGCAAAAGCAATGGAAGCTTCTGCTAATGACTATGGTGATTTACCTTCAGTATTGACTGGTAATAGTGCTATATTTATTTCAGATGTTGCAAATGCACCTGGAAAAATAATTAAAGATTTCAGAAAAAAATCGGCTAAACCTGTATTAAAGGGAGCTTATATTAACTCTGAAATTTATATTGGAGATGATCAATTAGATGCATTAGCAACTATTAAATCTAAAGAAGAACTTCTTGGAGAACTTATTGGATTATTGCAATCACCAGCACAAAGAGTTATCTCTGCTTTACAAAACCAATTCGCTAAAAGCGAAGAGGCTGAGACTGAAGCATAATAACAAATGCAGGGAATTTTATTTCCTTGCTGCTTAAATAGCGCACAATAAATAAATTATATTTTACAAATCATTTTAAACGATAGAAAAAATGGCAGATTTGAAACAATTCGCAGAACAATTAGTTAACCTAACAGTTAAAGAAGTTAACGAATTAGCAACAATATTAAAAGACGAGTATGGTATCGAGCCTGCTGCTGCAGCTGTAGTAGTTGCTGCTGGTGGTGGAGAAGGTGCTGCTGAAGAAGCACAAACTGAATTTACAGTTGTATTAAAAGAAGCTGGTGCTTCTAAATTAGCAGTTGTAAAATTAGTTAAAGAACTTACAGGTTTAGGTTTGAAAGAAGCTAAAGATGTAGTTGACGGTGCTCCAAGTAACGTTAAAGAAGGTGTTTCTAAAGAAGAGGCTGAAGGTCTTAAAAAATCATTAGAAGAAGCTGGAGCTGTAGTTGAACTTAAATAAGTTTACTCGGTTTTAAGAACTAGGTTTAGGTCTTGAGTGAACGCTCAATGGCCTAAACCATTTTTCGTATAATAAAATATATCCAATTTTATTATTCAAATAGTTTAAAATACGAAAAAGTTTTTGATCAATACGAAGAAAAAAAATTGAATTTTTACTGGTTCATTTTTAAAGATGTATTGATTATAATAAGAAAGTATAGATTAAACAGTGTGTTTTTACACAAAAAATTACTTTTTTTTAATCAAAATTTTGTCCATTGATGATAACAAATCAGACTGAAAGATTGAATTTTGCCTCTACAAAAAATATTCCTGACTATCCGGATTTCCTAGATGTTCAGGTTAAATCTTTTAAAGATTTTTTTCAACTAGAAACTAAATCTGACGAAAGAGGCAACGAAGGGTTGTACAACACCTTCATGGAAAACTTTCCAATCACAGATACAAGAAACAACTTTGTATTGGAGTTCCTAGATTATTTTGTTGATCCACCACGTTATACAATTCAAGAATGTATAGAGAGAGGTCTTACTTATAGTGTGCCTTTAAAAGCCAGGTTAAAACTATACTGTACAGATCCAGAACACGAAGATTTTGAAACTATTGTACAAGATGTTTACCTTGGAACAATACCTTATATGACTCCAAGCGGTACTTTTGTTATCAATGGTGCTGAGCGTGTAGTAGTATCTCAACTACACCGTTCTCCTGGGGTTTTCTTTGGACAGTCATTCCACGCAAATGGAACAAAACTTTATTCTGCCAGAGTAATTCCTTTTAAAGGTTCTTGGATAGAATTTTCTACAGATATCAATAGCGTAATGTATGCTTATATCGATAGAAAGAAAAAATTACCGGTTACAACTTTATTCCGTGCAATTGGGTTTGAAAGAGATAAGGATATCCTTGAAATTTTCGACTTGGCAGAAGAAATTAAAGTTTCTAAAACAGGTATTAAAAAATATATTGGAAGAAGACTTGCTGCGCGTGTATTGAACACTTGGCACGAGGATTTCGTTGATGAAGATACTGGTGAAGTAGTTTCTATCGAACGTAACGAAATCATCCTTGATAGAGATACTATTATCGACAAAGATAATGTTGAAGAAATCATCGATTCTAACGTTAAATCTATTTTGTTACATAAAGAAGATAATAACCAGGCAGATTATGGTATTATTCACAACACGTTACAAAAAGATCCAACAAACTCTGAAAAAGAAGCTGTAGAGCACATTTACCGTCAGTTGCGTAATGCTGAACCGCCTGATGAGGAAACTGCTCGTGGTATTATAGATAAATTGTTCTTCTCTGATCAACGTTATAACTTAGGTGAAGTTGGTCGTTATAGAATGAACAAAAAACTTGGTTTAGATATTCCAATGGAAAAGCAAGTGCTTACCAAAGAAGATATCATTACCATTGTAAAATATTTGATCGAATTGATCAACTCTAAAGCAGAGATTGATGATATTGATCACTTATCAAACCGTCGTGTTAGAACAGTTGGAGAACAATTGTCTCAACAATTCGGTGTTGGTTTAGCACGTATGGCCAGAACTATTCGTGAGAGAATGAACGTTAGAGATAACGAGGTGTTTACACCAATCGATTTGATCAATGCTAAAACATTATCATCAGTTATCAACTCTTTCTTTGGTACGAACCAGTTATCTCAATTTATGGATCAAACGAATCCTTTAGCTGAGATTACACACAAGAGAAGATTATCTGCACTTGGACCTGGTGGACTTTCGAGAGAGAGAGCTGGTTTTGAGGTTCGTGACGTTCACTATACACACTATGGTCGTTTATGTCCGATTGAAACTCCAGAGGGACCAAACATTGGTTTGATTTCATCTCTTGGTGTTTATGCAAAAGTTAACGGAATGGGTTTCATCGAAACTCCTTACCGTAAAGTTACAGATGGTGTAGTTGATTTAGTAAGTACACCTATCTATTTAAGTGCTGAAGAAGAAGAAGGAAAAATGATTGCTCAGGCAAACATTGAAATGGATGCAACAGGTAAAATTACTGCAAGTAATGTTATTGCCCGTGAGGAAGGTGACTTCCCGGTTGTTGAACCTTCTGCAGTACATTATACAGACGTTGCTCCTAACCAGATTGCTTCGATTTCGGCTTCATTGATTCCTTTCCTGGAACATGATGATGCGAATAGAGCCTTGATGGGATCTAACATGATGCGTCAGGCGGTTCCTTTGATCCGTCCGGAAGCACCAATTGTTGGTACAGGTTTAGAGCGTCAAGTGGCTTCAGATTCCAGAGTATTGATTAATGCTGAAGGAGATGGAACTGTAGAATATGTTGATGCTAATATCATTACTATCAAATATGACCGTACTGAAGAAGAAAGAATGGTTAGTTTTGATTCTGATGAAAAAACATACAACTTAATTAAATTTAGAAAAACCAATCAAGGAACAAGTATCAACTTGAAACCAATCGTAAGAAAAGGTGACAGAGTGATTCTTGGGCAAGTATTATCAGAAGGATATGCTACTCAAAATGGTGAATTAGCTTTAGGTAGAAACTTAAAAGTTGCGTTCATGCCATGGAAAGGGTATAACTTTGAGGATGCGATTGTAATTTCTGAAAAAGTAGTTCGTGATGATATTTTTACTTCTATCCACGTTGATGATTATTCATTAGAGGTTAGAGATACTAAGTTAGGAAATGAAGAGTTAACAAACGATATTCCTAACGTTTCTGAAGAAGCTACTAAAGATTTAGATGAAAACGGTATGATCAGAATTGGAGCAGAGGTTAAACCTGGCGACATTTTGATTGGAAAAATTACACCAAAAGGAGAATCAGATCCTACTCCGGAAGAGAAATTGCTTCGTGCAATCTTCGGGGATAAAGCGGGAGATGTAAAAGATGCTTCATTAAAAGCTTCTCCATCTTTACATGGTGTAGTTCTTGACAAAAAATTATTTGCAAGAGCCGTAAAAGATAAACGTAAACGTACTCAGGATAAAGATGCTTTAGGCGCTTTAGAAATGGAATTCGAAACTAAATTTGTTGAATTAAAAGACAGATTGGTTGAGAAATTATTCCTGATCGTTAACGGAAAAACATCTCAGGGTGTAATGAATGATTTGGGTGAAGAAGTTTTACCAAAAGGTAAAAAATATACTCAAAAAATGCTTTATGCAGTAGAGGATTTTGCTCACTTAAGCAAAGGTCAATGGGTTGCTGATGACGCTACAAATAAAATGGTTAATGATTTGATTCATAACTATAAAATTAAGCTGAACGACTTACAAGGATCTTTAAGAAGAGAAAAATTCACTATTACAGTTGGAGATGAATTACCATCTGGAATCTTGAAATTAGCGAAAATTTATATTGCTAAAAAACGTAAACTGAAAGTAGGGGATAAAATGGCAGGACGTCACGGTAACAAAGGTATTGTTGCAAGAATCGTTCGTCATGAAGATATGCCTTTCCTTGAAGACGGAACACCGGTAGATATCGTATTGAATCCACTTGGGGTACCTTCACGTATGAACATTGGTCAGATTTATGAAACTGTTCTTGGATGGGCTGGACAAAATTTAGGTAGAAAATTTGCTACTCCAATTTTTGATGGTGCTTCTTTAGATCAAATTAATGAATTAACTGATGAAGCTGGAGTACCACGTTTCGGACATACTTACCTTTATGATGGTGGTACTGGAGAGCGTTTCCATCAAGCTGCAACTGTGGGTGTAATTTACATGCTTAAATTAGGACACATGGTTGATGATAAGATGCACGCACGTTCTATCGGACCATACTCGTTGATTACTCAACAACCACTTGGAGGTAAAGCTCAATTTGGAGGTCAGCGTTTTGGAGAGATGGAGGTTTGGGCACTTGAAGCTTATGGAGCATCAAGTACACTTCGTGAAATCTTAACAGTTAAGTCGGATGACGTTATTGGTAGAGCTAAAACTTACGAAGCTATCGTTAAGGGAGAGTCTATGCCAGAACCAGGATTGCCGGAATCATTCAATGTATTAATGCATGAATTAAAAGGTCTTGGACTTGACATTCGTTTAGAAGAATAAATAAAATTTTCAGTTACAGTCTCAGTATTCAGTTCAACACTGAAAACTGGGACTGAAGCTGTTTATTAAAATAAAAGTTTTTAGGATTTATACCCGTAACCCGTTCCGATTTTTTATTTAAAACCTTATGGTTTTGTAATTAGCACTTCAACATCACGTTTGAAGTTTAGAGAAGTAATCCGTGGTAGTGGCTTGATGGTTTTACTCTTTTTTGAAGAGGAAGTTATAAGTTAAAATCAATTTTTTAATTGCAGATAAATCAATAGTAAAAACTATGATGAATAATAGAAATAATAATAAAGATAAAAATCCTATAAAAAGATTTAACAAAATCTCGATAGGATTAGCTTCACCGGAATCTATCTTGAAAGAATCAAGAGGAGAGGTGTTGAAACCTGAAACAATTAACTACAGAACTCACAAACCAGAGCGTGACGGACTTTTTTGCGAAAGAATCTTCGGACCTGTTAAGGATTTTGAATGTGCTTGTGGTAAATATAAAAGAATTCGTTACAAAGGTATCATCTGTGACCGTTGTGGTGTTGAAGTTACGGAGAAAAAAGTACGTCGTGACAGAGTAGGACACATCAACCTTGTTGTCCCAATTGCTCACATCTGGTACTTCCGTTCTCTTCCAAACAAAATTGGTTATATCCTTGGTCTTCCATCTAAGAAATTAGATATGATCATTTACTACGAAAGATACGTGGTAATTCAAGCTGGTATTGCTAAAAATGCAGATGGAGAATCATTACAAAGATTAGATTTCTTAACAGAAGAGGAATATTTGAATATTTTAGATACTCTTCCACAAGAAAATCAATATTTAGATGATATGGATCCTAATAAATTTGTTGCCAAAATGGGAGCAGAATGTATTATGGATTTATTAGCTCGTATCGATTTAGATGCTTTATCTTATGAATTAAGACACAGTGCTAACAACGAGACATCTAAACAACGTAAAACTGAAGCTTTAAAAAGATTACAAGTTGTTGAGTCTTTCCGTGAGTCTAACTTAAACCGCGAAAATCGTCCTGAGTGGATGATTATGAAAGTGGTTCCTGTTATTCCACCAGAATTACGTCCGCTTGTGCCACTTGATGGAGGTCGTTTTGCAACTTCAGATTTAAATGACTTATACCGTCGTGTAATCATCCGTAACAACCGTTTGAAAAGATTAATGGAGATTAAAGCTCCAGAAGTTATCTTAAGAAACGAAAAACGTATGTTACAGGAATCTGTAGATTCATTATTTGATAACACTCGTAAAGCTTCTGCTGTTAAAACAGAATCTAACAGACCATTAAAATCATTATCTGATTCCTTAAAAGGTAAGCAAGGACGTTTCCGTCAAAACTTACTTGGAAAACGTGTGGATTATTCTGCTCGTTCGGTAATTGTTGTTGGTCCTGAATTAAAATTATTCGAATGCGGATTGCCAAAAGATATGGCATCTGAATTATACAAACCTTTCGTAATCCGTAAATTGATTGAAAGAGGTATTGTTAAGACAGTAAAATCAGCTAAGAAAATTATAGACAAAAAAGAGCCTGTAGTTTGGGATATCCTTGAAAATGTAATTAAAGGACACCCAGTATTACTTAACCGTGCTCCTACGTTACACAGACTTGGTATTCAAGCTTTCCAACCAAAATTAATTGAAGGAAAAGCGATCCAATTGCACCCATTAGTATGTACGGCTTTCAACGCCGATTTTGATGGGGATCAGATGGCAGTTCACTTGCCATTAGGACCAGAAGCTATTTTAGAGGCACAATTGTTAATGTTGGCGTCTCATAATATTCTGAATCCTGCAAACGGTGCTCCAATTACTGTACCTTCTCAGGATATGGTCTTGGGTCTATATTATATGACCAAAGAACGTATCTCAACACCAGAACATGTAATTTTAGGTCAAGACTTAACTTTCTATTCTGCAGAAGAAGTAAATATTGCATTAAACGAAGGAAGATTAGAATTGAATGCTCGTGTAAGAATCAGAGCGAAAGATTTTAATGAGGCTGGAGAATTAGTGTACAAAATTATCCAAACAACTGCCGGACGTGTATTATTTAATGAAGTAGTACCTGAAGCAGCCGGATATATCAATGATGTATTGACTAAGAAAAACCTTAGAGATATTATTGGACACATTTTAAGTGTGACTAATGTACCTACTACTGCTGCTTTCTTGGACAATATGAAAGATATGGGTTATAAATTCGCATTTAGAGGAGGTTTATCATTCTCTCTTGGTGATATTAGAATTCCAGAACAAAAAACAAAATTAATTGCAGATGCCAGAGAGCAAGTTGAAGGTATTTCTGTGAATTATAACATGGGTCTTATTACAAATAACGAACGTTACAACCAAGTTATTGACGTATGGACTTCTGCAAATGCGCAGTTGACAGAATTAGCGATGAAAAATATTAGAGAAGACCAACAAGGTTTCAACTCTGTATATATGATGCTTGACTCTGGGGCGAGGGGTTCTAAGGAACAGATTCGTCAGTTAACTGGTATGCGTGGTTTGATGGCTAAGCCTAAAAAATCTACTGCCGGTGGTGGTGAGATTATTGAAAACCCGATTCTTTCTAACTTTAAGGAAGGACTTTCGATCCTTGAGTACTTTATTTCTACTCACGGTGCTCGTAAAGGACTTGCGGATACGGCTCTTAAAACTGCCGATGCAGGATACTTGACAAGAAGACTTCATGATGTTTCGCAAGATGTTATTGTTAACATCGAAGATTGTGGAACTCTTAGAGGTGTTGAAGTTTCTGCTTTGAAGAAAAATGAGGAAATTGTTGAATCTTTAGGAGAAAGAATTTTAGGACGTGTTGCATTGCAAGATGTTATAAATCCTCTTACTAATGAAGTGTTAGTTCAATCAGGTCAACAAATTACTGAAGCAATCATGAGAGTTATTGAAGCTTCTCCGATTGAAAAAGTAGAGGTTAGATCTCCATTAACTTGTGAAGCTTTAAAAGGTATTTGTGCTAAATGTTACGGTAGAAACTTAGCTACCGGTAAGATGACACAAAGAGGTGAAGCAGTAGGAGTTATTGCAGCTCAATCTATTGGAGAGCCAGGTACACAGTTAACACTTCGTACGTTCCACGTTGGAGGGGTTGCAGGAGGTATTTCTGAAGAATCTAGTATTGTTACAAGATTCAACGGTAGACTTGAGATTGAAGATTTAAAAACTGTAAAAGGTGAGGACAGTGAAGGTAATGCGGTTGATATCGTAGTATCACGTTCAACTGAATTAAAATTAGTTGACGAGAAAACTGGAATCGTTTTAAATACACATAATATTCCTTACGGATCTAGTATTTTCGTTAAGGATGGTGAAGTAGTTACTAAAGGATCTACTATTTGTAAATGGGATCCATATAATGGTGTAATTGTTTCTGAATTTACTGGTAAGATTGCTTACGAGGATTTAGAGCAAGGACAATCGTTCATGGTTGAAATTGATGAGCAAACAGGATTCCAGGAAAAAGTAATTTCTGAAGCCAGAAATAAAAAATTAATTCCAACTTTATTGGTTTACGGTAAAGAAGGTGAATTGATTCGTTCGTATAACTTACCAGTAGGAGCCCACCTTATGGTTGAGAACGGTGAGAAAATTAAAGCAGGTAAAGTATTGGTTAAAATTCCACGTCGTTCTTCTAAAGCAGGAGATATTACGGGAGGTTTACCAAGAATTACGGAGTTGCTTGAGGCTCGTAACCCTTCAAACCCAGCAGTTGTTTCTGAAATTGACGGTGTTGTTTCTTTTGGAAAAATCAAAAGAGGTAACCGTGAAATTGTTATCGAATCTAAATTTGGTGAGATTAAAAAGTATTTAGTTAAACTTTCAAGCCAAATTTTAGTACAGGAAAATGACTTCGTAAGAGCAGGAATACCATTGTCTGACGGTGCAATTACACCAGATGATATTTTAAGAATTCAAGGGCCGGCTGCTGTTCAACAGTACTTGGTAAATGAAATTCAAGAGGTATACCGTTTACAAGGGGTGAAAATTAATGACAAGCACTTTGAGGTAGTTATTCGTCAAATGATGCGTAAAGTAAGAGTTCAAGATCCAGGAGATACATTATTCCTAGAAGATCAATTAATTCACACTAAAGATTTTATCGTTCAAAATGATAAATTATACGGTATGAAAGTAGTTGAAGACGCTGGAGATTCTGCTGTATTGAAACCAGGTCAGATTATTTCTCCTCGTGATTTACGTGATGAAAACTCATTGTTGAAACGAAATGATAAAAATCTAGTTGTAGCTAGAGACGTAATTACTGCAACTGCAACGCCAGTTCTACAAGGTATTACTAGAGCTTCGCTACAAACTAAATCATTCATCTCTGCTGCTTCTTTCCAAGAAACAACAAAAGTACTTAACGAAGCTGCTGTAGCTGGTAAAGTAGATGATTTAGAAGGATTAAAAGAAAATGTAATTGTTGGACACAGAATTCCTGCAGGAACTGGTATGAGAGAATACGATAACACTATCGTAGGATCAAAAGACGATTACAATGAAATGATGGCTAATAAAGAAGAATATATTTATTAATTAGGAAACTATGAGTAATCCGAAACAACAACAAGAGCAGATTAATATTGAGTTAGATGAAACTATTGCAGAAGGAATTTATTCCAATCTTGCGATTATCAATCACTCATCATCAGAATTTGTTTTAGATTTTGTGAGCATTATGCCCGGTATTCCTAAAGCCAAGGTAAAGTCAAGAATTGTCTTGACACCACAACATGCTAAAAGATTATTGAAAGCAATTGGTGAAAATATTCATCGCTTTGAAGCCGCTCATGGCGAAATCAAAGAGACAGAACAAGCACCAATACCGCTTAACTTTGGTCCGGCAGGACAAGCATAAATTTTAAAAGCCCCAGTAATGGGGCTTTTTTTTGTTTAAGGTTAAAATTAAATAGATCAAAATGCAAAAGTGAGAATTATGAAAAAAACAGATAACCTGAATAAAAAGAAATTTTCGGTTTTGTATTCGGAGCTGTTTATTTATAGTCCAATGTCATTAAGGTAGGTTTTTTGATTATAAATTTCCTCAAAAAGTTACAAAGACGTAAAGTTTAAACCCGATATTGTCATTTCGAGGAACGAGAAATCTTCACGAGTAAGTCCGCAACGAGAATCTAATCTTTGCCGAGCTTCTTGCGAAGATTTCTCGTTCCTCGAAATGACAAAATCTTTGCGATTTTATGCCTTCACGAGAGATTTATTAGCTAAGATTTTAAAGCTATTTTTCTTAACTTAATGACATTGATGTATAACTCAGGGTTTCAATCTTGGAAAACGGATTGACACGTGCATTGTATATGAATGGTTGTAACCATTGGCAATGTTTTTAAAAGAGTTTTTAAATGTAGTTTACCCGATTTAAATCCACTTTCGTCGACTAAATTTTCTGGTTTGATTGTATTGTTTTAATTTGGTTAMTCTGAATAAAAAGAGTTTAATTTATCGAATATAATGACTTAGTATAAAGGTTGGATTAATTCAAATTAAAAAAAAGCGCTAATGAAAATTAGCGCTTTTTTTATGGTATTTATAGAATGAAATTTAATCAAATTCAGAAGTAAAAAATAATTTTACACTTGGATATTTGTTCTGTGTCATTTGAATTGTAAAGTCAGAATCTGCTAAGAATACTAATTGATTATATTTATCGTGAGCCAGAAATTTTTGTTTGATACGTTTAAATTCTTTAAACTCATCATTCTTAGCATCATCAGGTTTTACCCAACACGCTTTATGTACAGGGAAATTCTCATACGTACATTTTGCACCATATTCATGTTCTAAACGGTATTGAATAACCTCATACTGAAGTGCTCCAACAGTTCCAATTACTTTACGGTTGTTCATTTCTAAGGTAAATAACTGCGCAACACCTTCATCCATTAATTGATCTACTCCCTTGTCCAATTGCTTGGCTTTCATTGGATCAGCATTGTTGATGTATCTAAAGTGCTCTGGAGAAAAACTTGGAATTCCTTTGAAACTCATGATTTCTCCTTCAGTTAACGTATCACCAATTTTAAAGTTTCCGGTATCGTGTAAGCCTACAATATCACCTGGATATGAAATATCTACAATTTCTTTTTTCTCAGCGAAGAACGCATTTGGACTAGAGAATTTTAAATTTTTCTTTTGGCGTACGTGGTAATAAGGTTTGTTTCTTTCAAAAGTTCCGGAAACAATTTTTATAAATGCCAAACGATCACGGTGTTTTGGATCCATATTAGCATGGATTTTGAAAACAAAACCAGTCATTTTTTCTTCTTTAGGATCAACTAAACGAGTTTCTGAATCTTTTGGTCTTGGAGATGGAGCAATTGCAACAAAACAATCTAACAATTCGCGAACACCAAAATTATTTAAAGCTGAACCAAAAAACACAGGCTGAAGTTTTCCGTCTAAGTAATCCTGACGATCAAATTTTGGATATACTTCATCGATTAATTCTAATTCTTCACGTAATCTGTCTGCTGGTTTTTGACCAATAATTTTTTCTAATTCAGGACTCTTAACGTCTGAGAAAGCAATAGTTTCTTCAATGTTTTTACGGCTGTCACCACTAAAAATATTAATGTTTTGTTCCCATAAATTATAGATTCCCTGAAAATCATAACCCATTCCAATAGGGAAACTTAGAGGTGTAACCGTAAGACCTAGCTTTTGTTCTACTTCATCCATTAAGTCAAAAGCATCTTTTCCTTCACGGTCTAATTTATTGATGAAAACAATCATAGGAATGTTTCTCATTCTACAAACTGCAACTAATTTTTCAGTTTGTTCCTCAACTCCTTTTGCAACGTCAATTACAACAATAACGCTGTCAACAGCAGTTAAAGTTCTAAATGTATCTTCTGCAAAATCCTTGTGTCCAGGAGTATCAAGAATGTTGATTTTTTTATCTTTATAATTAAAAGCAAGTACAGATGTTGAAACCGAAATCCCTCTTTGGCGTTCGATTTCCATAAAGTCACTCGTTGCTCCTTTTTTGATTTTATTATTTTTTACAGCTCCCGCTTCCTGAATAGCCCCTCCAAACAACAATAATTTCTCAGTTAAAGTAGTTTTACCGGCATCGGGATGCGATATAATTCCAAATGTTCTTCTGCGTTGTATTTCTTTTAAAAAGCTCATATTTCGTATAAATAGGTTGCAAAAGTACTATTAATTACGGCTTAATAAAAATATTCACTTCCTAAATTAGGAACTCTTTTGTTTTATTGGAGATAATGTACAAGCAAAAAAATAAGGCTGTTTTTTTAGAACAGCCTTAGAATTATAAATTTTAAAATTACTGGTTAATAGACCAAACCGAATATCCTTTAGGCGGACATTGAATTTTTACCCATTTATCTGCTTGTGTTGTTGGAAACCAGGTTGAGTTTCCTGTGAAATCTTTAATTTGTGTATTTGCCCAATTAGTCTGAATCCATCTTTCCTGCCAGGAATCTGAGTTGTTGATATATACAACCAGTCCCGGATTTCCATTGTATCCATTTCTTCTGGCAACATATTCATCATTATCAGAATATAAAATCGAAGTTGTACCTGTAGCTTTGTTATTGTGAATCCAAATCAAGTTGTTTAATTTGTTTTTGTCAAGCCATTCTTCATAATCTCTATAGAAAATTGTTGGATATCCTTCATGCGTTAATATATAAGAATAAGCTAATAATTTATTCGAAATTTCATCTGTATCGTGATTAGTCACAAACGTAACGGCTTTGTATGGATTTCTCTTCCACATCATGTCGTCGTTTAAGAGTGCAAGATTATTTCCGTCAAAAGCATCATTCATTTTGTAGTAGCAAGCAAAATCAAATACAGAACTGTTTGCACTGTTTGCCCACGATTCTAAAGTATTTACGTTGGCATCCCAATATTCTCCAACAGAAAATCCACCAACATTTGCATTCCAATCGTGAATAACCCATGGAGCAAAACCTTTTACATAATCAAATCTCCAGCCATCAAATTTCATTGTGTTTTTGTAGTATTTACCAACTCCGTCAGTTCTAAGCCACAACCAATTTTGAACATTTGGAGCTGCATGGCATAAATCCGGAAAGCCGCCAAAAGCTCCTTCATCATTATTGCCATAACTATTTTTATAAAAGTCATTGTAATTACGAGGGAATTTTCCAGATGCAATTCCGGTAAAATTGGTCCAAGTGCTGGTTCCCGTAAACGGATTCGCTTCAGATTGACCTCCGCTATTGTGATTAATTACAATATCAGCATACACTTTTAGGTTTTCAGTATGCGCGTTAGTGATCAAATTTACCAGTTCAGTTTTGGATCCAAATCTGGTCTCTATAGAACCATTTTGGTTGTAATCTCCAAAATCAAAATAATCAGTAGGGTCATATCCCATAGAGAATGCCCCGTTTTGAGCTTTTGAAGCAGGAGGTAACCATATAGATCCAATTCCTGCATTACCCCAGGCCGCTACTTTGCCGCTTACAGTATTCCACCAGGTTCCACCAGAAGGAACATCCCAATAAAAGGCTTGCATCATAACTCCGCCACCGGGATTGTCTACATATTTTCCTGTTGAAGATGATGAGGAAATTCCTGTACTGAAAGGTTTTCCGTCATGATGCGTTACATTAATGATTTCAAATTTCTGACTTTCAGCTTTTGAATCGACTTCCGTTGTTTCATTTTGCGAGCAGGAGCCAAGGAATGCTGCAACTGCTGCAATAAAATAAATCTTTGCATTAGGTTTTTTCATAATCGAGATTTGGTTAAGGTTAGATTAATAAAGTTATAATTACATATTTATTGAGGTATAAAAACGAACAATTCGTAATTTTAATACCTGTAAATTGTAAATTATTCATCTAAAGTATGTATTTTTTGTATTGATCAGTTTTTATAAGAAAATAGTTATACAGCGAAAACGTTGTAGTGTTAAAAACTTTTTTTTATTCGATTGTAATTTAACAGTTTGCATACGGTCGTTATTTTGATAAATACAGGATTTTCAGAACTATTAAAGCAATGATTTTGCTATTTTAAAAAGATTAATCTCTTTTGATTAGTGCTTCTTATGTGAAATTTAAGTGTACTCCATATAATTTTTTGTTAATAGTATAGCTGATAGTTGTATTATGTAATTGAATTGTTATTTTTGTTCGGCATAAGTTAAAAGAACTAGATCTTAAATATTTAGTGTTTTCAGAGTCATTTCTGAAAATATAGGTTAAGTTGATTTTAGTTTAAAACGAAATTCTAAAAACAAGATCTTTACATTCAAATTAAATTTAAAATAATGTTATTAAAAAAATTACAGCTAAAAACAGTTGATTACAAGCTAGTGCTGACAATGTGTTTTTTACTTTTTTTCAACTCAATTATTTCGGCTCAGGAAATTATAAAAGATACTGTAGTTAAGAAACCAGTTCAAATTCCTTCCGGTCAAAAGCTGAAAGTTGATGGTATTATTGCTAATGTTGGAGATTATATTGTTTTAGATTCTGATATTGATAAAGGATATTTAGAGATTACTGCTCAGGGTGGTTCTGTAAAAGATATAACAAGATGCCAAATGCTTGGTAAACTTTTAGAAGATAAATTATATGCACATCAGGCAATTCAGGATAGTATTATTGTCAGTGATGCCGAGGTTAGAAGTATGATGGACGATCGATTGAATTACATGGTTCAACAAGTTGGAGACATCAATAAAGTAGTGGCTTATTATAAGAAAAATTCTGTAGAAGAATTTAAAACTTATTTTTCCGATATTTTAAAAGAGCAAAAATTGGCTCAGGAAATGACCAAAAAAATCGTTGATGCAGTAGAAATAACTCCTGAAGAGGTTCGTAACTTTTTTAAAAAAATACCAAAGGAAGAATTGCCGACTTTTGGAGCAGAGATGGAAGTAGCTCAAATTGTGGTTGAGCCTAAAGTTTCAGCAGAAGATAAGCAAAAAGTTAAAGATCGATTAAATGCGATTCGTAAAGATGTTCTTGAAGGTTCCAGTTTTGCAACAAAAGCAGTTTTATATTCTCAAGATCCTGGATCGGCACCTAATGGAGGATATTACAAAATGACCAGAAAAACTCCTTTTGTAAAAGAATTTAAAGATGTTGCTTTTAGTTTAGCAGAAGGCGAAATTTCAGAACCTTTTGAAACTAGTTTTGGATTCCATATTATTATGGTAGAAAAAATTAAAGGACAAGAGGTTGAATTGCGTCATATTTTAATTGCGCCAACGGTTTCTGAAGATGCTTTAAAAGAAGCGAAAGAAAGAATTGCTAATATTAGAGCTAAGATTGTAAGCAAAGAGATTTCTTTTGCTGATGCTGCAAGAACAGAATCTGATGAAAAAGAAACAAGAGCAAACGGAGGAACTTTAGTAAATCCTAATACACAGGATACACGTTTTGAATTGACAAAAATGGACCCGACATTATACAGTCAGGTTTCAAATTTAAAAGATGACGAAGTTTCACAACCGCTTTTAAACACAGACGATAAAGGTAAAAAAACGTATAAGTTAATTACCGTTACCAATAGAATTGACGAGCACGTTGCTGATTATGCTAAAGATTATACAAAAATTAAAGAATTAGCATTGAAAGAAAAGCAAATCACAACGATTTCAAAATGGTTTGATACAAAAATAAAAGATACTTATATCAAAATTATCGGAGAGTACAGAGATTGTAATTTTGTATACAATTGGTTGAAAAAATAATTTTTATTAAATAAAGAAAAAGAGTTAGTTTTATGAATTCATAGCACTAACTCTTTTTAATTTAAAATATATTCATAGATGTCTGACGTAACAGCAATTCACAATCTAGTTCAAAAACGAAACGAATTAAAAGCCGAAATAGCCAAGATCATTGTAGGGCAAGATGATGTTGTAGATCAAATTTTACTTTGTATATTTTCTGGAGGACACGCACTTTTAATAGGTGTTCCCGGATTGGCAAAAACTTTAATGATCAATACTCTGGCTCAGGCATTAGGTTTAGATTTTAAGAGAATTCAGTTTACGCCGGATTTAATGCCGTCGGATATTTTGGGAAGTGAAATTTTGGACGAAAACAGACACTTTAAATTTATTAAAGGACCAATTTTCTCCAATATAATTCTTGCTGACGAGATTAACAGAACGCCGCCTAAAACACAGGCAGCTTTACTTGAAGCAATGCAAGAGCGCTCAGTTACTATTGCGGGACAAAATTATAAATTAGATTTGCCTTATTTTGTGTTAGCAACTCAAAACCCAATTGAGCAAGAAGGAACTTATCCGTTACCGGAAGCGCAATTAGACCGTTTTATGTTTGCGATAAAATTAGAATATCCAAGTTTTGAAGAAGAAGTGCAAGTGGTAAAACGTACGACTTCTGATGTAAGAACAACAATCAACCCATTGTTTACAGCGGAGGAAATTATTGATTTTCAACATTTGATTCGCCGAATCCCTGTTGCTGATAATGTTATTGAATATGCGGTAACTTTGGTAAGTAAAACACGTCCTGATAATGCTTTGTCAAATGAATTTGTAAAGAATTATTTAGACTGGGGAGCGGGGCCAAGAGCTTCTCAAAATCTAATATTGGCAGCAAAAGCACATGCAGCTTTCAATGGAAAGTTCTCACCGGATATTGAAGATGTAAAAGCAGTTGCAACCGGAATTTTGCGTCACAGAATTATTAAAAATTACAAGGCAGATGCGGAAGGAATTACAGAAGAAATTATTATTCAGAAGCTGATGTAAGAGAATATAAAAGCATAAAAAAGCCTAACAGATTTCTAAAATCTGTTAGGCTTTTTTTATAAAGGAGTTTTACTGGTTTCGTTTACAAGACGAATTGATTTATTATAAAAGAGTTTGATTAGTAAAACTTCAGGTAGAGAAGTGTATTTTCTATTATCGCATTCGTACCACCAATAAGAAAAGTATTGAATGTTATTTTTCTCCATTCGGACAAAGCTTATTTCATCGTTATTTTTACTGATCACTTTTGATTCTATTACTTTATAGCCATTTCCCGTCCAGCAAATCAAAGGATTGTGTGCTATTGTTTTAATGTAAATGAGTTTTCCGGGAGTTACAATCTTAAAAACTTCTTTGTTTACCCAGATCCCTTTACTACTATTATAATCAGAGTTTATATTGTCAAGCAATTTGTAATCTTGTTCTTTTTTGATTTCTAAACTGGTTATAAACAGAATCAGTATTACTATTGTAATTGGAAATAAATTAAAGGTATTGGTTTTGTCATTTTTGATTGCTTCTTTTTTGGGTTTGAAAAAACGAACTAAAAATAACATTGGAACAATTTGATAAAACAGAAAACAAAGCAAACCAATGGAATGATGAAGTGCATTTTCTTGGGTACAATTAAATACGATTAGCGTTATTATTCTAAAGTAATTCGAGATAATATTGAGTAAAATTACAAGAAAACAGAATAAAAGAATTTGTTTGATGTTAAAGTATTTTTGTTGTTTTCTTTCTTCTAAGGTTAATAAAAAAGCTCCGGCAAGTAAACCTGTTTTAAACATAGACAACCCCATGCAAGCAGTATCAATGGTTATTTTTGCATGGTTGATATAAAAATTAACGCCTTCAATTTTATCTATTAAGATGAAGTTTTTTAAAGTCAGATAAACACCATAACAAAGTGTTTGTTTTATTTCGACAGTTAAATAATCAAAAAAAGTATTAAAAAGAGAGGAAAACAATATGATGCAAATAAAAGCAACAAATGAAAACTTACGTGTAAAACAATAATAGACAAAGCAGGCGAATAATGATAAAGCCAAAAAATGCAATGATTTGGTGTGTAAGCGATAGCTGATAAATTCTAATAGAAAAATCAATCCCAAAAGGGGGTAATTCAAATTAAATGAAGTTTTTCTACCCCCAATAAGAAATAATAGTATAGAAAAAACAATTCCAAAAAGATTACTATCAAGACCGTTTAATACAATGGTATAGTTTATTCCAAAAAGGAAAATTAAAATAAACAGGATAATTGTTTTTTTATATTGAGCTAAAAAATCATTCATTAGATAGTTTGCTTTTGTTTTTTCTGTAATAAAAGAAAAGTACTGTTGATCCAATAATAATCAATAACCATTCGTGTGGTTCAGGAACAGCACCGTCATTATTAATAGAGGCGTTTCCTAAAGTATCGACGTTTTTCTCGATTCCATTTTTTTTGTAATCATCATCAGTTTCAAGGACGATCAAGGAGGATATGGGGGTTACAATATTGGCATCTTTAGCTAAATCGACATATTGGTTATTTGCCAATGAATCATTTTGGATTTTAACTTGTTCTTCCATAACTTTTCCAAAAGCATACATTCTGTAAATATGATTTGGTCCAATATTTTTAAGAGAATCGTTTTTAGGGTTTTCTGTGATAGAAATATTAGCTAGTTGAATATTGACTGTGTTTTTCTCGGTTTTGTATAAAACAAAATGATTTTGTTGGATTAGTTTCAGGCAATTTTTAGAACTCGTTTGAAAATAATCTACATACTTTTGTTCTTTTGCGGTTTGCCAAAATGGATTAATATCCGACGAGATATTGATTACTTTTAAATTTCGCTGTTTGGTTTCCGTTTTTATTCTTTTTAAATAATTAGAGTTTTCAAGTTCTTCAAAATTGGCAGAGAAAGTGCCGCATTTTGTGATAATCAAACTGTTTGGAGTAATTTTATAAAGAGGCAGTAAAGAATAATGCAAGTCTTCGAAGTCTAATTCGATAGCTTTGAAGTTTTCTTTATTTATAGCTTTCTTTTCTCCATTTACAAAAACAAATAAATTGGCTCTATGCAGCTCTGTAAAAGATTCGATTTGTTTAATAGTCCAACTGCTGTTTAAATCCAATATAATTTCTGAAGGTTTAAATGGTATAATTGTTTTCTGAATATCTTTTACTTCATAAACTTTATCCTTCCATGTAAATGAACTTGATTGAGAGTTTTTGATTATTGGCATGTAAGCTTCCCAATCGTCTAATCCCTTTGATTGATTTATGTAATAATGGTTTTTAAGTTCAAAATCTTTACTTGTTTCTATTTTTATGTTTCCAACAGTTTGAATTCTTGATATTGTTTCTGCATTTGAAATATTTGGACCTTTTATAGAAAGACTTTGGTATTTCATTTCGTTATCTTCGACTTTTAAAGGAGTTGTAAAACCGCATTTAAATTCCCTTGGATTTGTTCTGTTAATTGGAAAAACTCTCACCACGACTTTATTTCCCTCTTTCCATTGCATCAATGACGGATCCCGGCTTTCTACACCAACAATTTGTTTATAGGCTTTTTGAGCTTTTTCTTTCGTAGTCAAAACCCCTTTTCGTTCAATTCCATTTACCCATAAAGAAAGGGAAGTTGCAACGGAACCTTCCGGAAGCTGAAAAGAATAAATTGCTTCCTGATCTTCCCATGAATCTTCATCACAGGCAATCTTCATTGTGATTTCGGTGTAAGCCAAACGGGCATCAGGATATATTTTTACATCTTCTTTGATGTTTTTAGTAAATAAATCTTTTCCGCTCCACAATTGTTCTTCTGTTTCTAATCGTTTGTCAAAGTTTGATTTTAGGATATTAATTCTGTCGTCCTTACTCAGATTAAGATCTTCGCAAAACAAATACGCAATAGAGATAAATGGATTGTGAATTTTTCTTTCATTATATTGTTGGTTGCCCAATGAATCAAAACCTCCAAATGTGAATAGATCATGAAGTGGAATATAAACGATGTCTTTTTTAAGTAAAATTTCATTGAAGAAATTGGGTTTTAAGTTCTGAGAAACTGAAATATAACTTGGGAGATCTTCATTATTATTAAATGATTTCATTGAAATAGATTGCGCTATTTTTCTACTTTCCATACTCAGTCCGGTTGTAAAAGCAATTTGACCAATTAGTACAATCAACAATCCTGCACCAAAAGAAATATAATTGATTTTGTTTTGAGTTAGATTTCGTACGATTGTTAATAGATGAATGATAGTGACCAATGCGGGAACTAAACCATAGAAACCTAATCCTAAAGCGATGATTCCGATAAAGGAAATTGGCATAATTGGAATTAGATAGATCGCAAAATATAAAATGATTATAAAGGATATTCCATTTATAAAATAATAAATAGAGTTGTTCTGATTTTCTTCTGAATTTCTATAAATAAAAAAATTAGAGAGACAAAAAGCAAGAGTTGTTAGATAAACCCATATTGGCAAATCCTGAAAAATAGGAATAAATATATTCAAACAGAAACATCCAATAAGCCAATTGAGAATTAAAAATGGCATTAAATGAATGTATTTTTCTTTTTTTCTTAGAATTATAAAAGAAAGACTAACTCCGTATATAAATTCAAATATCAAACTTAATCCGGCAATTGATCCAAAATCATGAAAACGGAATTCTTTGGAAGTAAGAGCAATTATTAATAGAATAGTGCTCAAGACAGTCACCGCTAAACTAATCGTAACTCCTGTTTTTTTAGTATAATCTTGGAAAATCTCTAATTTGTGTTTCATAGTTGTATTTATTTAAAAGTACTTTGATATGCAAAGTTATAATAAAAAATGAATTTCGATCTTTTTTTATTTATTTTTTTGAAAGGGAAGATTTGAACTTGAACTTATCACTTTTCGGCATTCGAAAAAGCGGCAAAAAGAGCCAACTATAACGTTATAATTATTTATTTAGAAAGGTTCTTTGTTTAAATCGAGGTAAAATCCGACATCCTTTATAACAACAAATTCCGACTTTGTTAAAGAAAAGATTTTAAAATATTAATAATTCATTTTTTTAATATAAAACTGCTATTTTAGCAAAAACAGGCAGTCAAAATCGTTTTTTAACAATAATAATTTTTGAAAAGGCGACTTCTATTATATTTTTTTTAATTCTCGGCTTTAATACCTAAATTTGCGTACAAAAAAAATAAAATACCTAGAAAAGACTTTTATTATGAATATTTATCAGGATTACATCCAAGAAATTGAAGAACGAAAAGGTCAAGGGCTTCACCCGAAACCAATTGATGGCGCTGAATTATTAAGCGAAATCATTGAACAAATTAAAGATTTGAATAACGAGTACAGAGAAGATTCTCTTAACTTTTTTATTTATAATGTTGTACCCGGGACTACAAGTGCTGCTGGTACAAAAGCGAAGTTTTTAAAGGAAATTATTCTGGGTCAATCAGAAGTAAAAGAAATAACACCCGCTTTTGCTTTTGAGTTATTGTCACACATGAAAGGTGGACCTTCTATTGAGGTATTGTTAGATTTAGCACTTGGAGATCATACTTCTATTGCAAAAGATGCAGGAGATGTTCTTAAGACACAAGTTTACCTTTATGAGGCAGATACAGATCGTCTTAAAGAAGCATTCAAAAATGGTAATCCAATTGCAATAGAGATTATCAAAAGTTACGCACAGGCAGAGTTTTTTACTTCATTGCCAGAAGTAGTTGAAGAAATTAAAGTAGTTACTTATATCGCTGGTGAAGGAGACATTTCGACAGATTTGCTTTCTCCGGGTAATCAGGCGCACTCACGTTCTGACCGTGAACTTCACGGTAAATGCATGATTACTCCTGAAGCACAGGCAGAAATTAAAGCATTACAGGCAAAACATCCTGACGCGAGCGTTATGTTGATTGCTGAAAAAGGTACAATGGGTGTTGGTTCATCAAGAATGTCAGGAGTAAACAACGTGGCACTTTGGACCGGTAAACAAGCAAGTCCATATGTTCCATTTATTAATATTGCTCCAATTGTTGCAGGAACAAATGGTATATCTCCAATTTTCCTAACAACTGTAGATGTTACTGGTGGTATTGGTTTAGATCTTAAAAACTGGGTAAAAAAGCTTGATACAGACGGTAATATTATTCGTAATGAGAATAATGAACCAATTTTGGAAGAAGCATATTCAGTTGCTACAGGAACTGTACTTACAATAAACACAAAAACTAAGAAACTTTACAATGGCGATAAAGAACTAATTGACATTTCTAAGGCATTTACTCCTCAGAAAATGGAATTTATCAAAGCTGGCGGATCATACGCAATTGTATTTGGTAAAAAGCTTCAGACATTAGCAGCGAAAATTTTAGATATCGAAGCTCCTCTTGTATTTGCTCCATCAAAAGAGATTTCTATTGAAGGACAAGGTCTTACGGCAGTTGAAAAAATCTTTAACAGAAACGCTGTTGGTATAGCTCCAGGTAAAGTTTTACATGCGGGTTCTGATGTTCGTGTAGAGGTTAACATTGTAGGTTCACAAGATACGACTGGTCTTATGACAGCTCAGGAATTAGAATCTATGGCTGCTACAATAATTTCGCCAATTGTTGACGGTGCCTATCAATCAGGTTGTCATACAGCTTCGGTTTGGGATAAAAAAGCGCAGGCAAACATTCCAAAACTGATGAAATTCATGAACGATTTTGGTTTAATCACTGCACGTGATCCAAAAGGTGTTTATCATGCAATGACAGATGTAATTCACAAAGTTCTTAACGATATTACAATAGACGAGTGGGCTATCATTATTGGTGGTGACTCTCATACAAGAATGTCAAAAGGTGTTGCTTTTGGTGCTGACTCAGGAACAGTTGCTCTTGCTCTTGCTACCGGAGAAGCTTCGATGCCAATTCCTGAATCTGTAAAGGTGACGTTTATAGGAGAGATGAAAGATTATATGGACTTCCGTGATGTAGTTCATTCAACACAATCTCAAATGCTTAAGAAATTTGGTGGTGAAAACGTATTCCAAGGAAGAATTATTGAAGTTCATCTTGGAACTCTTACTGCTGACCAGGCATTTACTTTTACAGACTGGACTGCAGAGATGAAAGCAAAAGCTTCTATCTGTATTTCTGAAGATGATACCTTAATTGAATCTTTAGAGATTGCGAAAGGCAGAATCCAGATCATGATCAACAAAGGAATGGACAATGAAAAACAAGTTCTTCAAGGATTGATTAATAAAGCAGATAAGAGAATTACAGAGATTAAATCAGCTGAGAAACCAGCGTTGACTCCAGATTCTAATGCGAAGTATTATGCTGAAGTTGTAGTAGATCTTGATCAGATTATCGAACCGATGATTGCAGATCCAGATGTAAACAACGTTGATGTTTCTAAAAGATATACGCACGATACCATCAGACCTCTATCTTTTTACGGAGGAGAGAAAAAAGTAGATCTTGGATTTATTGGTTCTTGTATGGTTCATAAAGGCGATATGAAAATCCTTGCTCAAATGCTTAAAAACATAGAACAGCAACATGGTAAAGTTGAGTTCAAAGCGCCGCTTGTAGTAGCGCCGCCTACTTATAACATTGTAGATGAACTTAAAGCTGAAGGTGACTGGGAAGTTTTACAGAAATACTCCGGTTTCGAATTCGATGATAATGCGCCTAAAGGTGCTGCACGTACTGAATATGAGAACATGTTGTATTTAGAGCGTCCTGGATGTAACCTTTGTATGGGTAACCAGGAAAAAGCTGCAAAAGGAGATACTGTAATGGCGACTTCAACACGTCTTTTCCAAGGAAGAGTTGTAGAAGATACTGAGGGTAAAAAAGGAGAGTCATTACTTTCTTCTACACCAGTAGTAGTTTTGTCTACAATCCTTGGCAGAACACCTACACTTGCTGAATATACAGCTGCAGTAGATGGTATTAGTCTAACTAGATTTGCACCTTCTCATAAGCTATTGGTGATGTAATCATAAGATTAGGTATAATCATTATATATATAAAAAGCCCGAGCGATAAACTCGGGCTTTTTCTTTTCTACGTACTCTATTTTTCGTAACTTGTGATGTTCAAAATAAAAAAAAACAAAAACAATTATAACTTATGGCTTTTGATATTGAAATGATTAAAAAAGTGTATGAGAACATGCCAGGTCGTGTTGACAAAGCACGCGAGATAGTTGGTCGTCCACTTACATTGACTGAGAAAATTTTGTACAATCACCTTTGGGATGGAAATCCAACTAAGGCGTTTGGAAGAGGAGTAGATTATGTTGATTTTGCTCCGGATCGTGTTGCATGTCAGGATGCAACCGCTCAAATGGCACTATTGCAATTTATGCACGCTGGAAAAGCTAAGGTAGCAGTACCAACAACGGTTCACTGCGATCACTTGATTCAGGCAAAAGTAGATGCTGCAACAGATTTAGCACGAGCAAAAACACAAAGTAACGAAGTTTTCGATTTCTTGTCGTCAGTTTCAAATAAATACGGAATTGGTTTCTGGAAGCCAGGAGCTGGAATTATTCATCAGGTAGTACTTGAAAATTATGCTTTCCCGGGAGGAATGATGATTGGTACCGATTCTCACACTGTAAATGCAGGTGGTTTAGGGATGGTAGCTATTGGTGTTGGTGGAGCTGATGCCGTAGACGTTATGTCCGGTATGGCTTGGGAATTAAAATTCCCTAAATTAATTGGAGTAAAACTAACGGGTAAATTATCAGGATGGACAGCTCCTAAAGATGTTATTCTTAAAGTTGCCGGTATTCTTACTGTAAAAGGTGGTACAGGTGCTATTGTAGAATATTTTGGAGAAGGTGCAACTTCTATGTCTTGTACAGGAAAAGGTACTATTTGTAATATGGGAGCCGAAATTGGAGCTACAACTTCGACTTTTGGTTACGATGATTCTATGAGTCGTTACCTGCGTTCTACAAACAGAGCAGATGTTGCTGATGCAGCAGATAAAGTAGCTTCTTACTTAACAGGAGATCCGGAAGTATATGCTAATCCGGAACAATATTTTGATCAGGTTATCGAGATCAACTTAACGGAATTAGAGCCACACTTAAACGGACCATTTACGCCGGATTTAGCTACTCCAATTTCTAAGATGAGAGAAACAGCAATCAAAAATAACTGGCCGTTACAAATTCAGGTTGGTTTAATTGGTTCATGTACCAACTCTTCTTACGAAGATATTTCGCGTGCAGCTTCTTTGGCAAGACAAGTAAGTGCTAAAAACTTAAAAACTAAATCTCAATTTACCATTACTCCGGGTTCAGAAGTTGTTCGTTATACAATCGAAAGAGACGGTTTTATTGATACTTTCGAGAAAATTGGAGCAACTGTTTTTGCAAATGCCTGCGGACCATGTATTGGTATGTGGGATAGAGACGGAGCAGAGAAAGAAGAAAGAAATACTATCGTTCACTCTTTCAACCGTAACTTCTCAAAACGTGCAGATGGTAATCCAAATACTTTAGCTTTCGTAGGTTCTCCGGAATTGGTGACCGCTATGGCTATTGCAGGTGATTTAGGGTTCAATCCATTAACAGATACTTTGATCAACGAAGATGGAGAAGAAGTAAGACTAGAAGCTCCTACAGGAGACGAATTACCACCAAGAGGATTTGATGTTAAAGATCCGGGTTTCCAGGTTCCTGCTTTAGACGGTTCAGGAGTTCAGGTTGTTGTAAGCCCAACATCAGAGCGTTTGCAATTATTAGCTCCTTTTGATCCTTGGGATGGTAAAAATATTACAGGTGCAAAATTATTGATCAAAGCATTCGGAAAATGTACAACAGATCATATTTCGATGGCTGGACCATGGTTGCGTTTCCGCGGACACTTAGATAATATTTCTAACAATATGTTGATTGGTGCCGTAAATGCATTCAACCAAAAAACAAATTCAGTTAAAAATCAGTTAACAGGTACTTACGATGCTGTTCCTGCTGTAGCACGTTCATACAAAGCTGCCGGAGTTCCGTCAATCGTTGTGGGAGATCACAATTATGGAGAAGGTTCTTCTCGTGAGCATGCCGCAATGGAGCCACGTTTCTTAGGAGTTAAAGCGGTATTGGTGAAATCTTTTGCTCGTATTCACGAAACAAACCTTAAAAAACAAGGACTTTTGGGATTAACATTCGCAAACGAAGCTGATTACGATAAAATTCAAGAGGACGATACTATTAATTTCACTGATTTAACGGAGTTTGCTCCGGGAAAACCATTAACATTAGAGTTTGTTCATGCAAATGGTACAAAAGATATTATTTTGGCAAACCATACGTACAACGCAGGTCAAATTGGCTGGTTTGTTGCAGGTTCAGCATTAAACTTAATTGCTGCCGGAAAAGCTTAATTTATATCATTCAAGTATATTAGAAACGCTCTGTGAAAACAGGGCGTTTTTTTATTTGGAGCTATTTCCAGCTATCCGCTATATCTTTTTTATGGCAGAAAAAAGCCATAAAAAAGGATGCCGCTTCTATCTGGGCTAGGACATTCGTTTTCAAAAGAAAATTTGATTCTATTTAGATTTCCTAACAGGTTTTTTTTAACCTGCTAGGTATTTGCAATTCCAGTTTAAGAAATTATTCTATTTCCTTGACTAAATTTGAGTTTTGAGCTATAATTTTGATGTGATCTGGTTTTGTAGTTTCAAATTCATCAATAGCAATACTATATACATTTGAAGTTGGTGTTTTAGAATTGTTGCTTTGCATAGATCCTCCCAAAATATATAATTTGTTGTTGTCGAAATACATGGCAGAATCTTTTAAACCTAAGTCTACAATATACTCTTTCAGTTGTTTTGATTTAATATCATAGACATACATTTTTCTATTTTCGAAAAAATAAATAATGTTATCATGACAAGTAACGGCAGGTTTCTCAAGACCCGAAAACAGCTCTCCTTCCGTTTGCCATTTCTCAGTAATTAAATCAAAAGTTTCGATCTCTGATATAGGATTTCCATTATTGCCTCCAATCAGGTAAATTTTATCACCAACCAGAACTCCAGAAGTTTCTTTTGCAGTTGGCATACTGGCCAGTTCATACCAATAACCGGAATTAATATTATATAGGTGTACTTTGTTTGTAAATGCTGTAGAGCCTTTTTCTTTCGCTTTTGTTGAGCCTCCCATTATAATTATGTCATCCTTATAAGTAATAGAAACAGCATTTGAAGCCTGATGCGGATATGTTTTGTCAATTTTTATAGTCTGATTATTGAGATCAAAAACTTCAATTTCATTTTCTAAATATTGAAATACCGCATTAGGAGATATATTTTTTCCGCCAATAACATAGAGTGTATTGTTGTAAAAGTTAAGGTTATGATAAGCTCTCTTTTTGAAATTAAGTTTTAAATATTGCCACGAGTCCGTTTTTATATCATAAATCTGTAAGTTGCTCCTGTAGAATTCGACGTTAGATTCAATTGAAAGTTCTTTAAGGTAATCCTGTATGGTAAAATCAGGTCTTTCTCTCTTTATTTTTTCCCATGACTCCAATTTATACGTTGCGTCTCCGCCTGTAATATAAATTTTGCCATCGTTTAAAACGGATCCAAAGGAGTAAATGCCATATTTTAAAGGTGCAAGTTTAGTGTAAGAAAGCTTCGATTTTAGTTTTGCTCTTTGATTGCCACTAACTGTCAGCCCGGATAAATTTTCAACTTCTTCAGACAATGCAATTTTAAAATTGAGTTTTCTTAAATCTGCTAATGAGATTTTTTTAGTAACATATCCCATATGCGAAAATTGAAAATCACCTTCTTCCTTAAAATCATTTGGAAGTTTGAAATTAAATTCTCCATTTTCACTTGTTAAGGTATTTGTATTCGAGAATAGAGCAAAAACGTTAACGTCGGCAATTGGATTTCCGCTTTTTTCAGAAACAACAATACCTTTTATGTTTTGAGCTATTGATACCAAAGGTAAAAGAAAGAGAATTACGAGTAGTTTTTTCACAAGGCTTTTGGGTTTTGGTTAATTTTGGACTTAAAAACAGCGGTTTTTCTAAAGTGTACTGTTTCAAAATGTTGGCTCAATTTCTATGCCGATTCTGTTAATTTCAACTAAATTAGTTGTTAAAAAAAGTGTTTTTTTTACATTAAAAAGTTAAATTCGCCTTTCCGGTAATATAATTGCTGTTTTTGAGTTTAAAATTAGAGAGCTTCATCCCCAAGAAGAATGATAAATAAATAAAATTTCAATAGATAATGGTTTTCAGGTTAATAATAGTATTGTTTTTTTTTAGTATAAGTGCATTTTCTCAGGAAAAATACATCAAACACACCATTTCAAAAGGAGACAATTTTACTACTATTGCTAAGAAATATGGAGTAAAACCAAAAGATATTGAAGAAGCGAATCCTAATGCTCCTAAAGTTTTAAAATTAAATTCGGTTCTGTTAATTCCGAATAACAATAAAAAAGGGACTACGAAAAAAACTGAAATTGCTACCAATACAACTTCTGCAGTGATTTCAAATTCAGGTCAGCACGAAGTACGGGAAAAAGAAAATCTTTGGGTAATTTCAAAAAAGTATAATATTTCTGTTGATGATTTAAAGAAAGCAAATCCTTCGTTAGAAAATGAAGATTTGAAAATAGGACAGAAACTGAATATTCCTTCTACTGCTATTGTGTCGAATGAAAAGACAACGAAAAATCAAAATATAGAGAAGCCGGAAATAATTTCTTCTACAGATGCAGAAGTTGTTGTTGAGGTAAAACCAAAAGAAACAAAATATCTGATTGCAAAAAAATACGGAATCACAGTTGCAGAATTGGAACGTCAAAATCCATTTATCAAAAAGAAACTACCTGTTGGATCTGTTTTAAAAATTAGAACTTCAAAAGAAAAAGCAGATCAGCAAATAAAAGATAGTTCTGTTGCGTCTCAAACTCAGATTGCAGAGAATAACGGAGCAGCTTCAGAAGTTTCAAAACCAGAAATTATTCCAGCAACAACAGATGTTGAGGTAGTTGTTGAGGTACAATCTAAAGAAACAAAGTACTCAATTGCTAAAAAATACGGAATAACAGTTAAAGAACTGGAAAAGCAAAATCCATTTATCAAAGGAAAATTGCCAGTTGGTTACGTGTTGAAGATTCATACATCAAAAGAAAAAGCAGCTGTTTTAGAAGCTTCAAAAATAACACCGGAAACAAAAGATGGATTAATCTCTCCGGTTCAGGTTGTAGAAAATTCAGAAGTTAAAAATGATTCATCAACAGTTATTAGAGTAAGTAATCATTCAGATTTAGTCAATCAATTAATTGTAAATGCAACTGAAAATATTGGAATAAGATATCGATCGGGAGGAACCACAAGAGCTGGTTTTGATTGTTCAGGATTAATGATTTGTACTTTTAATAATTTCGATATTAAACTTCCAAGAAGCTCAATCGAACAATCCCGAATTGGTTTCAAAGTCAATTCAGAAGAAGCCCAAAAAGGGGATTTGATTTTCTTTAGAACCAATGGAAGACGTCAAATTAATCATGTTGGAATGGTAGTTGAGGTATTAGATGGAGAAATTAAATTTGTTCATTCTTCAACGCATGGCGGAGTGATGATTTCTTCGACAAAAGAGCCTTACTACGGCAGAACTTTTAAACAGGTAAATCGCGTTTTACAATAGTTTTTCATATAATAAAAGCTTGTTTTTCAATTCTTCTATTGGAAAGGGTTTGTTCAAAAAATCGGTTACATACTTATTCTCTTCTATCTGCCTGATTTCATCAGAATCCAGGGTTGAAGAAAGTACATAAATTTGAACCCTTTTTTTTGTTTTCTTGTTAAGTTTGTGAAACTCTTTCAAAAATTCAAAGCCATTCATAATAGGCATCTGAATGTCTAGTAAAATAATGAGTGGTTGTTTATTCCTTATATTATTGTTGTTAAGCCATTGAATTCCTTCTTTTCCGTTGTTTGCAATAGTTACTTGTTCAATACTAAGTATTTTTTTTAGTAATTGCTTCGTAACAAGCTGGTCGATCAGGTTGTCCTCAATTAACAAAAATAAAGGGTTAAGTTCCATATGCGTTTGGGATTGTTACAATAAACTTACTGCCAATATTGCTTTCAGAAAACACAGAAATGTTTCCTTTAATATTCTCCACAGCCTCTTTTACAATATAAAGGCCCAGACCAGATCCTTTGTTTTTGTTTGTACCATAATACATTTCAAAAATATAATCTTTAAATTCATCGTTGATTCCAATTCCGTTGTCGGCAACTTCAATTTTATTAGAACCTTCCTGAATGTAAGTTTTTATGGAGATGAACATTTCCTGCTTAGTAATATCAGCATATTTTATGGCATTAGAAAGTAGATTGCTAATGATGATTTTTAAACGCAATCCATCACTCTGAATTTGATCAACTAATAATTCTTGTCTAAAAGTTATTCTGTTAGCATTTTCAATATGCATTAATTGTGAGATAGCTTCACTAAACAAATCCTGCAAACTTACAGGTTCCATTATAATTTGTTTTCGCTTATTTTTTGAATAATCAATAATGTCACTGATAAATTGATCTTGTTTAATAAGGCTTTGATACATCAAACTCAGATATTCTTTAATTTGATCAACATCATCTTCTAATTGCGTAATCTCAATTAAACCTTTTAAAGAAGTTATAGGAGATCTCAAATCATGTGAAGCACTATAAACAAAGCGATCGAGTTCGTGATTGACAAGAATCAGGTTTTCGTTTTTAGCTTCAGTTTCTTTCTTTGAAAATAATAAGCGTTTTACCATTATTGAATAATAAAGGCAAACGCTGCAAATGATAATAAGTATAAAAATGACATTAAAAATCGTAAGTAAGAACTTTATTTTTCGGGTTCCTTCACCTAATGTATTGGAGAAGTTTCGTTCGTTAACAGTGAGTTTGTCGCTTAGGATACTAATTTCCTGAAGAAACTTTTTCTGATCGGCAATGGTTAAGATATTATGACTTATTTTGGCATTTATTTGTTCGCCTATAACAAATAATTTAAAGATTAACTGATCTCCCTGGCCCCACTCATGTATAGCTTTTGATAAATAAGAAACTTGTTTAAAATTGACAAACAACCAAATTAAATCATCCAGATCTTCCTGATGATTTCTGCCTACAAGTAAGGCTTTTCGAGCCACTTCGTTGTCACCGGCTTTTAAAAGTGTCTCGCGTGCAATACCATCTCCTTGCGGAACTTTTAATTCTTCCTGATACAATTTCCATTGATTTTTATCTTTAGTAAAAAGATAGGTTATGAGATGTCTCGAAGCATCTTTTTGTCCTTTAGAATAATGTGATTCACCATTGACATAGGCTCTGTTGGCAGATAAAATCTTAATCGTAAAAATGTTAATGCAAATTAATAAAGCACAAGAGATGAATACAATTAATAAAAGAATAAAAACATTCGGAAAACGTAGTTTTTTTAAGAAATTGACCTTAGACATAATTTTTTGAATTTGTAGGTTAATAATTAATTCTTCTGTCTTGCAAAGGTTGCTTTGTAAGCGGTTTTTCTCTGTTTTTATAATCTGTTTGGGGTGATTGTTTTTTGGATTAAAAATTAAACAATTGTTAATGAAATATTTGAAATTTTAAGGCCGATTAACTCCTGTATCAAATTTAGCAAAAAAAGTATAGAGTTTAACGGATGGTCTATTTTTTCTTGTTAAATTTATTTAATTACATGTAATGTGTTGATAATAAGTTATTTATGTGTATTTTTTTTAAAAAACAGAAGCATATAAACTTTGACCTAATCAGAATAGGATTAAATCTTAGTATTTGAAAATAAATAGAAATAAAGTTCGAGGGTTTATTTTGTTTAACAGTTGAATTTGGTCAAGTGAATGTTTTATTTGCTGATTTTTTCAAAAGCCTCTTTTGTAATAACGCTTAGTTCGTCAGTTTTACAATCCCAAATTGAAACATACTTTTCTGAAATTACGTATACATTTGCCCAACCAGTAAATTTCTCGTAAAGCATCGTGGTGCAAATGTCTGTGGCTGTCATTAATTCTCCAGTTGCAGGCAWGTGACTGTGAATGGATGCCAATGTGATATTTTTCTCATCGCCAAAATTCACCACAATAATATTAGCGTGTAATTTTTTAATGCTTTGTAGTTCATTTTTATCATTATACGTTAACAAGTAATCATTTCCATAAATTACAACTCCATTATTGGTTGGTCCAGTTAAAACGTAAACCTTTTTTTCGTTGTTGGAAATTATCGGAATCAAATTTAGATTCGAATTTTTGTATTGTTTAAAAATAGTATCAGTTTTTATGGTATTGAACGCTTTTGACCTTATTAAATATAAGTCAGTTTCATTTTTAGAAAAGCTTCTTTCTTCAAGTTCTGATTTTGCTGTTTGAATATTATAAGTATTGTCAAATACTATGGTACCAATAACTTTTGGGTTTTCGCCCTTTGAAAAGAAAATACATTTAGCTTTCTCATCTTCTGAGTAAGAAAAATAACCACCAATATTTTCATGATTTTTATATTTCTCCAGAAATAAATCGGTTCCATACCATGAAGCCATTTCAGATTTGTATAAAGTCTTACCTTCAGTAACTACATCAGCAATTTTTTTATCTAAATCTTTTTGTGAATAGGAGTTTAAACTAAATAATAAAATAAAAAATAGTATTTGTTTCATGCTTAAATGTATTATTTAATATTAAATGGGATTCAAATTTTCATGCCAAAAATGTCCGCAACCATTTTTGCATTCTGTATTTCTTCTTTCAGTATCGGTGGCTTTAAAAATCCAAAGTAATGAAATTATTGTTTTTGTATTTTCATTTTTAGGAAGTGTAGCCAATTTGTTAAAGGCAATTTTTGTACTGAAATTTTTTAGAATTACAATTGGAGTATAAGTTGGTTTTAAGGGAATTGTATTTATTGCGTTTTGATAGGTTTTAGTATTGTAATCTGTTTTGTCAGGAATAGAGTTGAAAATATTTTTTTTTAAGGTTACAAAAAGTATTTCAAAATTATATTCTTCATTTTCTAATATAAGCTTTGTACCAAGTTCAAAATCTATTTTGTCTTGTGCAATTTTATTGATTATTACTTCGTGTTGATGCATCTAAAGAATGAGATTTGTGGTACAGTTTGTTTTTGAAATAAACTCACTCCGAAGATATATAATTATTGTTTTTAATTAAAAAAAGCTAGCATTTTTTAGGATGTAGCTTTATTTGATTTTTTAGATGACTTAATAGAGGTATTTTTAAGTCAAGCTTAATCATCCTTTTTTATTTCAGAATTCACCATTAAATATTTGAATTATTTTCTTCTCGGAGCACTTCGGGTATGTGGTTGAACATATGTACCATTTTTTCGAGTATAACCTTTTACTTGAACTGTTCCTCCCGAGGAAGTTTTAGAAGAAGATTTATAACTACTACTACTACTACTACTACTACTACTACTACTTTGAGAAGTATAATTGGTAGAATTATTTGACATGCTTGCATTGCTATAAACGGGATTTATTACCCAGCCTTTATAGTTTCTCCATTTTATTTTTCTTGTTTTTTTGTCACTTGAATTTATGTAAGCACCAGATCCTTTCGGAATTGTTGCAATTAATTCTGTTCCCTCTTTAGAAGTATAAATAGAAGCATCTTCGTCAATGTTTACAAAGTAATAATTTGTAACACAAGAATTGAGTACAAATAAGAGTAGAATTAGTAAAAGCTTTTTCATTTTAGTAATGATTAAATTAATTTTTATTTTGCGTAACAAACCAAGATGCCACGTATGCTGTAAATGTGCCAAATAAACCAACCCCTGCAGTCATTAAAATAGAAGCAATAATTCTTCCTTCAGTTGTTACAGGAAATTTATCCCCATAACCCACTGTAGTAATGGTTACGTATGCCCACCAAATTGCATCTTCAGCAGTTTTGATATTGCTATTTGGATCATTTTCAACTTGAAGTATTCCAATTGCAGAAAAAATCACAAGTAAAACGGCAATTATTGATACAGAAGTGAATGCGCCTTGAGCCTTGTTTGCAAAAATATGTTCAACTACATTTTTTGTTGTTCTAAATGCTCTAACAATTCGAAGTAATCTAATTAGCCGTAATAATCGACCAGCGCGAAGTACATTTATCATTGGTACGCAGGAAATTAAATCTATCCAACCCCAACGCATAAACTTTAATTTGTTTTCTGCTCTTTTAAAACGAATACAAAACTCAATAAAAAAGAAGCAACAAATTCCATTGTCAATATAATTTAATAATAAGGAAGTTTCTCTGGGAAGGATATAAACGGAATCGATTATTAATGCACCTAATACATAAATTGATAGAATTAAAACTATAAGATTTAGTAATCCAAGTTTGTTTGGATTTGTTTCTTTAATCATTTGACGTTATTTTATTCGTTACAGTCATTAAGTTTATTTCTGATTATCAAATGTAAACAGATGAAAAAGTATTATTTTATGGAAATCCGTAAACGTAATTATTATCTAAAACTTCTAATGAAAACGAAATTTGCGTGAGGGTAGAGGTAGCATCCTTTTGCAAACGAAACAATGCAAGAAATATAGCCGGAAGCCCGATTCGCCGCGGCGAAACACGCCCAAAATATTTTTATTTTAAATGTTTGATTTGATAACTGTATTGAACCTGAAAATTATAACTTTCAACATAACCTAAAATCAACAATCTAAATTCTAAAATTTCTAAAAAAAGTATATCTTTAACCAACCCAAAAACCAAAATAATGCAAGAAAACGACCAGGAACATTTTAAAAGAGAACTCGGATTATTAGACGGAACCATGCTTGTTGTGGGGTCGATGATTGGATCCGGGATATTTATTGTAAGTGCTGATATCGCCAGACAAGTAGGATCTGCGGGATGGCTAACGCTAATTTGGTTGATTTCCGGATTAATCACTATTATAGCCGCAGTAAGTTATGGTGAGCTAAGCGCAATGTTTCCAAAAGCCGGAGGACAGTATGTATATCTCAAAGAAGCATACAATAAATTAATTGCGTTTTTATACGGCTGGAGTTTTTTCGCTGTAATTCAAACCGGAACTATTGCCGCTGTTGGTGTGGCTTTCTCGAAGTTTGCCGCTTATCTTTATGAGCCTTTAAGCGATGAGAACATACTTTATGAGTTAGGTTCTTTTAAACTCAATGCCGCACAGTTAGTATCAATAGTTACGATTATTTTACTGACTTTCATTAATAGCCGTGGTGTAAAAAACGGAAAAATTCTTCAAACAGTTTTAACGATTATCAAAATATTATCATTGCTAGGTTTAATCGTTTTTGGATTAACATTGGGAGCAAAAGCTTCGATTTGGGATGCCAACTGGACAGATGCATGGACACCTCGTTCGTACAATGCCGAAAGTGGTTCATGGCTGCCAATTGGAGGGAAAGCTTTGATTACAGGAATTTCTGCTGCAATGGTTGGATCATTATTCTCAAGTGACGCTTGGAATGGTGTGACTTTTATCGCCGGAGAAATTAAAAACCCAAAACGGAATGTAGGTTTCAGTTTGTTTTTAGGAACTTTTATTGTGACGATTATTTATGTTTTGACAAATTTGATGTATTTGGCTGTAGTTCCCTTAAATGAAATTGCTTTGGCAAAATCAGATAGAGTAGCAGTTGTAGCTTCGCATTATATTTTTGGAAACATCGGAACATTGATTATTGCAATTATGATCATGATTTCGACTTTTGCCTGCAACAACGGATTAATTATGGCTGGTGCAAGAGTATATTATACAATGGCAAAAGATGGTTTATTCTTTAAAAAAGCTGCTGTTTTAAACGAATCAAGTGTTCCTGCCTGGGCACTTTGGGCACAATGTATTTGGGCTTCGGCTTTATGCCTGACAGGTAAATATGGAGATTTATTAGATTTTGTGATTATTATAGTATTGATTTTTTACATATTAACAATCTACGGAATCTTCATCTTACGTAAAAAAATGCCGGATGTAGAAAGACCTTATAAAGCATTCGGGTATCCATTTTTACCAATGTTATATATCGTGATTGCAGCAGCAATTTGTATTTCACTATTAATCACAAAGTTTTCAACATGTGGTTGGGGAGTTTTAATTATGCTAACAGGAATTCCGGTATATTATTTAACAAAACCGAAAGAGTAAAAAAAAGGTACAAAGGTTCAGAGGTACAAAGGAGCAAAGGTTAAATTGCCCACGGATTTTAAGGATTAAACGGGTTTAGGCTAGTTTTTTTTAACTTTTTGTTGTTTCCTGTATGATTAAAATAAATAAAATGCCTTGTTTTTGACAAGGCATTTTTTATGTAATTATTTTGATAAATCCATAATCTTGTCATTTCGATTTCTATGATAAAACCAAATCTTTTTGTCTTTTTCAACGTATTAATCCCGAAGCCTTGGGACTTTGTTACAAAATAACCCATTCCTTCGGAATTTTAGAAAGGGTTCCGGAGGAACAAAATATATTGTAGGGATGGATTTTAATCCATTCTTCGCAATGATAACCACAATTTTTGTCTATTTCAGTGACAAAAAAAATAGAGATCTGCGTAAATCAGTTTAATCTGCCAAATCCGTGGGCTAAAAAAAAAGACACTACCAATTTGCGAAAGCAAAAAAACGTAGTGTCTTTTAATTTAAATAATCCGGTAAAACCGTTGGAGTACATTACACCATTTCAGTTTCGACAGATGATTTTATAGTTGAATTAATAATAGATAACGTAAGAGGATCTGATTCTCCAGAGAAAAAAGCTTCTAAAACTTCTTGGAATACAGGATTTGTATTTTCTACCAAAGAGAAAAGTGTCATAGAAGAACGTAATTTGCGTGCATCTAAATCACCTAAAATCCCATCTGCTGATTTTCTTTTAAAAGTCAAAAATAATTCTGAAATTTCTATAAGATGTTTTCCTAAAATAGGATGTTCCAAATATTCGGTTGCTTCTTTCAGATCGTTAATGGCGTAATAATTTGCTGTATCACTTGTGCCTAATCCTTTAATCTGAGGAAAAATGAACCACATCCAGTGTGTTTCCTTTTTTCCTTTTTTGATTTCAGAAAAAGCAGTAAGATAAAGTTTATTTTGCGCATCTAAGAAACGCAATAAATCATTGTTTGAGTGAGCCATTTTGGTAATTTATATATAAAAAAAGGTTGCAAAAATAGTAAAAAAGATAGGTTCTGCCTAATAAAAGGTGCATACACTGAGTATTTTAACTTTTAGAGGAGGAATTTTCCTCGTCGTTATAAACTCATTTATAGTCATTTATAATCATTCACTTCGTTTAGTTCTTCTAAAGGTTAAATTGATTCTGGGTAAAACATTTTTGGCCGTTTTAGGAACCTGATGTTGCCAGAAACTATTGGTTGTACCCGCCATTAATAAAAAAGAACCATGATGTAAAGGAATTTCTACTTGCGGAATTTCTTTGCGGAATTTATGACGCATTCTAAACATTCTGGTTTCTCCAAAAGTTACAGAAGCAATAATAGGATTTGGTCCTGAATTATGCTCTTTATCGCTATGCCATGCAACCCCATCATTGCCGTTTCGATATAAATTGAGCAATAAACTATTAAAATCAAGCTGAGTTTCTCTTTCAACGCGACCTCTAATAGTTAATAATTCATAAGTCCAGTCAGGACCATTTTGGTCTGCTCCGGTATTATCTTTGTCTTCATACCAGGAAATCATTCGGGGAGCTGTAACGATTTTATCATACATTTCCATTTCGTATTCTCTCCATTTAGTTTGATGGAGTAATTTTTCATAAAAACGATCAGATTCTTCTTTGGTGAAGAAATTATCGATCAAAATAAGTTCTGCATCAGGCAGGTCAAATACTTTTTTTCCTGCTAAACCTGTGGCAAATAATTCGGTATCGCTAAATAATGTCATTGTTCAGTTATTTTGTGTCAATTTCAATCCATACAGGAGCATGGTCACTTGTTTTTTCCCATTCCCGCACATGACGGTCAACTCCTCCGGAAAGCAGTTTTTTTGCTAGTTGTGGACTTAGTAAAAAATGATCAATTCTAAGGCCGGCATCCCGCTCATAAGCCTTTCTGAAATAATCCCAAAAGGTGTAAATTTTCTCGTCAGGATATAAGGTTCGAATCGCATCTGTCCATCCTTGCGAGACAATAGCTGCAAAAGCTTTTCTAACTTCGGGTAAAAAAAGAGCGTCGTTTACCCATTTCTCAGGTTTATAAACATCCAGTTCTGTTGGCATCACATTATAATCTCCAACTATTATTACCGGAACTTTTAAACTCAAAAGTGTTTCGGCACGATCAGCCAGACGATCAAACCATTTTAATTTATATTCTAATTTAGGTCCTGGCGCAGGATTTCCGTTTGGGAGATAAAGACATGCGATTACAATACCATTAATCAAAGCCTCAATATAACGACTTTGAATATCCTCATCATCACCCGGAAGAGTGCGTGTTATTTCTTCAATCTCCATATGGCGCGCCAGAATTGCAACGCCATTCCATTGCTTTTGTCCGTGCCAAATGGCATTGTATCCTGCATCATTAATCGCTTTAATCGGAAATCTATCCTGCGGCGCTTTTAATTCCTGCAGGCACACAATATCCGGAGTCGTTTCTTCAAGCCATTTCAGTAATACGTTTAAGCGCCCGTTGACCCCGTTTACGTTATAAGTTGCTATTTTCATAGTAGATTTAATTAGTTGTATCATTAAATTTACAGCTTTTTGCGCCTTTACATTTACACAAATCCATGTTCTTATTTCAGAAACTGTTTGTTAAAGAATACTTTTCGGGGATTTTTCTCTGCATAAGCAAAAATCAATTGCACAATGTATTGATTGCTTTTATAAGGCGTAGCATAATTTTTTACTTCTGACGGATCAGTAATCGCAACATCTGTTGGAATATATCCCATACCATAAAAATGACCATTTTCTATCCAGATGCAACTTCGTTCTTGTGCTGTTCTTCCTTTCTCTATAATTGCAAAAGTGGGTCTGTTGTTTAATAAAAAATCAATAGCATTGTCGACTTGCTCATTGTGGAGTGAAACACCCGGTAAATCTTTTATATCGTTATTTTGAAATATTTCTCCTTCTTCAGGTCTCGAATATTTGCAAAATCTATAATCAATTTCAAATTGTTCTGCTAAACTCCGCAATATATTTGTTGCTTCATGTATACTGCTGAAATGCTCAATGCACGACTGAAATTTATTGAGTTTTCCAATTGCCAGATATTTGTATCCATTGCGGGCTTCATATTGATACAATCCAAATTTGGGTTCAAACCGCTTTAACGCTCTATTGTAAGTTGGCCAAAGGTGTTTAATTTCGGTACATTCTAATAGAAGAGCCATTAATTCGTTGCCACAGACTTCAAAGGAAATGGAGTAAATATCCCTTAAAAAATGTTGCCTTTGCGGATTAATTTTATGACCGCTAAAATGAGATGCTACGCGTTTTTTTAAGTTGATTGCTTTTCCAACATAAATTACTTTTTTAACCTCATTATAAAAATAATAGACACCTGGTTTTTCAGGCAAGTTATTAAAATCTTCAGGAGGGAGATTTGGCGGTAAACGCTGATCTTGTGACGTGTTTTTGATCATTTGTTCAATATGACCTTCATCGTCCCATTCGAGTAATCGCGAGAATAATATAGCAGTCGCAGCTGCATCACCGCCGGCACGATGCTGGTTTTCTAAAGGTATGTCGAGCGAATTGCAAAGTTTTCCCAAACTGTATGATGCAAAACCAGGTCTGATTTTTCTTGCTGCGCGAACGGTGCATAGTTTTCTTGCTGTCCATTTAAAACCTGCTTGCTCGAGTTGATGGCGAACAAAAGAATAATCAAAATTGACATTATGTGCGACGAAGATTCTGTCAGTAAGCATTTCCAAAACTTTATCTGAAATGTCATCAAAGATTGGTGCATTAGCAACCATTTCGTTATTAATTCCTGTCAGGGCAAAAATCGAAATCGGAATTTCCTTTTCCGGATTAACAAGCGTTTCATAACGATCAATCACGTTTTCTCCGTCATGAATGATAATGGCAATTTCTGTAATGCGGCTGCCACTGGCGTTTCCACCTGTGGTTTCAATGTCTACTATGGCATATTCTTGCTTTTTCATCTTATGTATATAACGTGAAATCTATTTTTATTCTTGTAAAATCTATAAGTTATTTTAATTTGAAAACTTCATTCTATGTCGGGGCAAATTAATTTCATGTCCTTGCGGATATGGTTCCCGATGCGTGGGACTAACATCTTCCTTAATTAACTGTTGCGTTTTATATTGATCTTTTGCATCCATATATCGCGGATCAGGAATAAAAGGCATTTTTGCCATTTTGGTTATCGTAATCGTTGGGAAATGATAATCGACTTCGACAGTTCCTAAAAGGAGATAACAACCGCCACCCTGAAAAGGATGTTGTGCCAGAGAATCCGGAAAATGTGCGGTATCAAAATAAGTACCTTCATGATCGATCCACGTTCCAAAATACATATTGCCTTTTTTGGTAGGAACTTGTTTTCGGGCAATCAGATAAGCCAGCATACGAACTTGTTTTTTATGATGTGCGACTAAATCTTTTGCCATAATATCACCACGATGTTTGGTTTGAAGCAAATCAAAAACAGTACAGGAAACAGGGAAACTTAAAAGCTCAATTTCGTCAAAAGCATCTTCATATAAAGAACGTTCCAAAGTGGGAAGTTTATATTCTTTAACGGGTTCCTGCATTAGCATTAAACTTCTGTTCTCAGGTTTGAAATTATTTAAAAGTAAACTTGCAACGACTAAAAGCTGATTTTTGGTTTTTCCTGTAAAGCGAAAAGCATCTATAAAAATCAAAATTTTCATACTTTCAATCCCAATCGGAATCCGATTAATAAAGTTCTCCAAAGAAAGAAAATTACCATTTTTCTCCCGATCAGATTCGATTAAATGAGCCGTTTTAGATTCTAAACTTTGCAAATGCATAAAACCGAGATAAATATCAGTTCCATAAACCGTAGTTTGATATTCGCTTTTATTCACACATGGATTAAGAATCGTTCCGCCAGACATACGTGCTTCGTGTACGTAAACTTCAGTTCTGTAAAATCCGCCTTGATTATTGATTACCGCCGTCATAAATTCCACAGGATAATTAATCTTGAGATATAAACTTTGGTAACTTTCTACAGCATAAGAAGCTGAGTGTGCTTTGCAAAAAGAAAATCCGGCAAAGGATTCAATCTGACGATAAATTTCCTGACTCAGCCCTTCCGGATGTCCTTTTTGAGCACAAGAAGCAAAGAAATTATCTTTTACTTTTTGTAAAGCGTCTAAAGATCTTCCTTTTCCGGACATAGCGCGACGCAGGATATCACCATCAGCAGCCGGAAGTCCTCCGTAATGTTGAGCAATTTTAATAACATCTTCCTGATATACCATAATACCATAAGTTTCGCCAAGATGTTCTTTAAAAACCTCATGAAAATATTGAAACTGGTCCGGATTGTTATGACGAAAAATATACTCTTTCATCATTCCGGATTGTGCCACGCCGGGACGAATTATTGAAGAAGCCGCTACCAGAATTTTATAATTATCACAATTGAGTCGGCGTAATAAACCGCGCATGGCGGGGCTTTCGATATAAAAACAACCAATAGTTTTGCCTTCTGCTAAATAAATATTACAAACTGCTTCATCTTTAGAAATCGAAGTATTGCGAATATCAACTTTAATACCTCGGTTTTTCTCAATCAATTTTACGCTGTCATCAATATGACCAATACCACGCTGGCTTAGAATATCGAATTTTTCAAAACCAATTTCTTCTGCAATATGCATGTCAAAAAGCACAATAGGAAAACCTTTTGGAGGCATTTCCAGAGGTGTATAATTGGTAATGGGTTCTTCAGAAATAATAATTCCGCAAGCGTGCATACTACGCTGATTCGGATATTTACCTTTCAGCATCATATTCCCATATTCCTGTACAAATTTTACAACAGAATTGGTCTCGTGTAATGTCGTTGGATTTTTGGCAAGCATGTCTAATTCTTCTTTTGGAAGACCAAACACTTTCCCGATTTCCCTAAAAATAGACCGGTGTTTAAATTCGACATTGGTTCCGCAAAAAGCAACATGATCCCGGCCGTATTTATCGAAGATATATTCTAAAATTGTGTTACGTTCTTTCCAACTCCAATCAATATCAAAATCAGGAGGACTTTTTCGATTTAAATTCAAAAAACGCTCAAAATATAGATCGAGTTCTATTGGGCAGATATCGGTAATTCCTAAGCAATAAGCGATAATACTATTGGCGCCACTGCCTCGGCCAATGTGCATAAATCCCTGACTATTGCTATATCGAACAATATCCCAAGTGATTAAAAAATAACCGCTAAATTCTAATTCGTCAATTACTTTGAGTTCTTTTTCGATACGGGCTTTTGCCAAAGTATGATTTTCGCCATATCTCCAAATTAACCCTTCCTGAGCTAATTCCGTCAGTTTTGCGATATCAGTCTGACGATTCTCCGTATAGAATTTCTTGTTCTTGGGAGCTTTAAAATCATATTCAAAATTGCAAGAATCGATTATGTGTTGCGTATTGGCAATAATTTCAGGGTAATTTTCATAGAAAGGCAAAAGCGCTTCTAAAGGCAATATTTTTTCAGAAGTTCTGCAATAATCAGCTTCTGTAAGTTTCGATAAAATGATATTCGTATCAATCGCACGCAGAATTTTATGCAGGTTAAATTCTTTTTTATTTGTAAAAGTTACCGATTGAAGAATTACCATTTTGGAAATTCTATTTTTAAATTCAGAAGTAAAAAGCTTAGAAACTTCATCGGGACGAATTCCGATAAATTCATTTTCCCGAAGAGTTTTCGGAGCATTTTCTAAAGTATAAATAACAAAAACCGAATTAAATTCAGGAGCAATTAAAGGCAAAGATTCTCCGCTGAAATTATGATCCGTTAAAAACCGATTCATTTCGCCTAATCCTTCGGCATTTTTAGCCAGACCGATATATCGAAATTGATGATTCCATCGAAATTCCATTCCCACAAGAGGTTTGATTTTTTTTTCATCACAGGCTCTTATAAAATCATAAATTCCTGTCACGGTATTAATATCCGTAAGTGCCATAGCTTTTACACCGCAAGAAATAGCCTGCCCGATAAGTTTATCGAGAGAAATCGTGCCATAACGAAGCGAATGATATGAATGACAATTGAGGTACATGGTTTATTTGATACGTTTTAAAATTTCGTCTTTATTATTAGGTTTAAAATGAGCTCCTGCGCAACGCATAACGGCATCGAAACCGTAACGGCTTTTCATTTTATCCATCGCGGCATAAAGTGATAACATTTCCTGAGTATCTTCAAAAAGATCAATTTGATACGTTCCGCGAACCAATCCGCTGAAGCGAATACCAATCAAACGTAATCGCATACGACGTTGATACACCTTGTCAAAAAGATCCGTTACATTTTTGGTCAGAATATGATCTGCTGAAGTATAAGCGATTTTGCATTGTTTGGTTTCGGTATCAAAATTGGCATAACGTATTTTAACTGTAATTGTTGAAGTTAGCCATTGCTCAGATCGAAGTTGGAAAGCCAGTTTTTCGACCATTCCCAGAAGCACTCGATTGAGTTTTGCGAGATCAATAGTATCTTGAGAAAAAGTATGTTCGGTAGAAATCGATTTTCTTTCGCTATAAGGTTCAACAGGCGTATGATCAATTCCGTTGGCTTTTTTCCAGATGTCCAAGCCATTTTTACCAATCATTTGCTGTAAAACTTCGGCAGGCATTTCAGATAAAGTCTGTATGGTTCGAATACCAATTCGGGACAAAAGCTGAAAAGTCACATTTCCAACCATAGGAATTTTTTGAATCGATAATGGATTCAAAAAGGCTTGTACACCTTGTTCCGGAATTTCGAGATTCCCTACTGGTTTGCCTTCGCCAGTAGCGATTTTAGAGACGGTTTTATTAATAGATAATGAAAAACTAATAGGGAGCCCAGTTTCTTTAATTACAGATTGTGCCAATTCATCGGTCCATTTATAACTGCCGTGAAATTTATCCATTCCGGTAATATCGAGATAAAATTCATCGATACTGGCTTTTTCCATTATTGGAGCTTTTTCCTGAATCACTTGCGTAACATCATGTGATAAGCGAGAATACAATTCCATATCACCTTTCATGATTTTGGCTTGTGGACAAAGTTTCATCGCCATGTGAATAGGCATCGCAGAACGCACTCCAAAGCGTCGGGCTTCATACGAACAAGACGCCACAACACCACGATCGCCGCCACCAATAATAAGAGGTATCTCTCTTAATTCTGAGTTGGTTAGTCTTTCACAGGATACAAAAAAGGTATCCAAATCCATGTGTACAATTGCCCTTGCCATTTCCTTATTTTTGTATGCAACAAAATTAGTACAGATGATAACATTTTTTTGTATATTTGTTGTTCTAAATTATAACAAATTAATTATGTCCTTATTTTCAGATAACATCAGAGCATTGAGGGTTAAGCATAAAATATCGCAGGAGAAATTAGCTGAAAACCTAAGAATTACCCGAGGAAGATACGTTAAATACGAGGATGGAACGTCCGAGGCACCGTACGATATCTTAAAGCAAATTGCCTTATATTTTCATATGAGCATTGACTTAATATTGTCTGTCGATATACGAAAGATAGACGTAGAAAATTTGATAAAATTAGAAGGCAATCGACTTATTTTACCCATACAAGTAGATCGATTTGGAGAGAATTATATCGAAATTGTATCTCAAAAAGCAAAAGCCGGGTACCTAAACGGATATGCCGATCCGGAATATATTGAGAGCCTGCAACAAGTTTCCCTTCCGTTTTTAGGACCTGGAAAACACCGCGGATTTCCTGTTGAAGGCGATTCGATGCCACCGCATGAAGACGGATCGATTATTATTGGTCGTTATGTAGAAAGGTTGGGAGAGGTGATGGATGGTAAAACGTATATATTGATTACCAAAAACGAAGGAATGGTGTATAAACGTTTGAACAAAAACAAAAAAAATGCATTGGTTCTGGAATCTGATAATCGTTTTTATCCGAATTATGAAGTCAAAGCCTCAGATATTTTAGAGATATGGGAATACGAATGTAATATAGGACGAAGCGATAAACGTCATGAACAGACAGAATCTCAAAGTATGAAAGATTTGCTTCTCGAAGTTAAAAGAGAGGTAATGGAGATTAAGAATAATACTTCGAATACGTAGAAAAGTCTTTAGCCACAGATTTTAAGGATTAAAAGGATTATTTTTTTTGCCACGAATTGCACAAATTTGCACAAATTGTATTGATTATATTTGAATGAAATATGTGAGAATCCGTGTAATTTGTGGCAAAAAAAATTACATAAAAGAGTCCCAACGGGACGTTATATTTATAGAAATTTATTATTGCATTTTAATAAACCCCATCGGGGTGACATATTTCATGACGAAAGATATCGCTCCGCTGGAGCTTTAAATTGGGAATCTATAATAAGCTATAAATATGATGCTCCGCTGGAGCTTTTTAATTATAGAAAATAAAATCCTTTTAATCTTGTATTCCGATAGCTATCGGTAATGGCATAAAAAAAAACTAAAAAACCTTCACAAATCCCAACCCATATTGTTGACCATTATAAAAAGGCATTATCATAGAAGTTGATTTATTTTCAGCCGATGATTTAAAAAGTTTTCTGGTGATATACGGATTCATCCAATAGGCCAATTTGGTACTTAAAATCCCGATTCCGGCTCCGGCAGCAACATCCGTTAACCAATGGCGATTGTTGTAAATTCTAAATAATCCCGTTCCGGTTGCAACGGCATAACCGGCAATTCCGTACCAAATAGATTTGTCTTTGTATTCCTGCCATAAAAACTCAGCTCCTGCAAAAGCAGTTGCGGTGTGACCAGAAGGAAAAGAGTTATTTGAACTTCCGTCCGGACGTTCTTCATGAACAATCGACTTTAAACCCAAGACGGTCGAAGCCATTATAACATACGAAGTCACAAATATGACCGAACGATCCCGCATATTATTTTTCCCTTTTACACCAAAAGCATTCAAAGCATAAACCGATGCTGCGGGCGCATATTGAGAGAAATCGTCAATAGTGATTTTGTTGTCAATGTCTTCAGTAACTTCACTTTGGATTTGGTGATTAAAACTTAAAAGCTGATCATTTGCAATTCCAATAACTCCATAACCAATTAGCACACCCGGAATAATTAATTGTTTGTAATTGAACTTTAATTGATGTGAAGTACTGTCAATTTTTGTTATTGAGTCATTTTGTTGTGCATTTGCACTCAAAAAACCAAATAAAAATACCAGAGAAATCGTTTTGTAAAACATCTTTCGTTATCGTTATAAGTTGCAATAATAACGAATGTTCAATCAAACTATTTTTGGCTTAATACAACCTTAAGTCAATATTAATTTCTTGGTTTTAAATGAGATAGTTTGATTAAGATTGGCTAAATATTGGTAAAATAATTTATAGTAAATTAAGTCCCGGCGGGAAGTTATATTTATAGAAAATTGTTATCACATTTTATTAAACCCTAGAAGGGTGACATATTTAATGACGAAAGATATCGCTCCGCTGGAGCTTAAATAGATAATTTATCAATTAGCTATAAATATGATACTCCGCTGGAGTTTTAATAGAGGCTACGGCTCTTTTTTTAAACCTTCAATGAAAACCAAAAAGTACTTCCCAAACCTAAATTGCTTTCAACGCCAATACTACCATTTTGCGCTTCAATAAATTCTTTGCTGATGGCTAAACCTAATCCTGTTCCTGATTTTTGACTTCCCGGAATCTGAAAGTATTTATCAAAAACTTTGTCTTTATAGTGCGCGTCAATTCCTTTTCCGGTATCGATAACCTGAAATACAATTTGGTTGTTTTCCTGTTTTAATCTAACGATAATCGTACTTTTTTCGGACGAATATGTGATAGCATTCGAAAGATAATTAATCAATACCCAGCCTGTTTTTTCGCTGTCGGCTTTTACATCTTGCAGATTTTCATTGGCATCAATTATTAGCTTTATTTGTTTTTGATCTGCCTGAACTTTTACCGCTTCCGTTGCATAATTTGCGATGGCATACGGATCGCTTTTTTCAATATTTAGCTGAATATTTCCCGTTTCAAGCTGAGATAAATTCAGTAATTCTCCCGTGATTTTCAATAAACGCTGACTGTCATCTTTAATACTTTCGACCAATTGTTTCTGGTCGTCGTTCATATCGCCCGTTTTGTTGTTTTGAAGCAATTGCAAACTCAATTTTATAGACGCGATTGGTGTTTTTAATTCGTGCGAAACGGTGGCAATAAAATTGGTTTTAGCAAAATCAAGTTCTTTAAAAAGCGTAATGTTTCGCAGAATAATCACATCGCCAATATTAATTTCTCTTTCTTCTCCGGTTGGTGTTATCGTAATATTAATGGTTTCTTTATCGAAATAACTTTCTTTTCCATGGGCAAAAATTTTCAAAGGTTGTTTTTTCTGAGAATCCGTAGCTAGTTCTTTCAGAATTAACGAACGAATTAAATCATTTGACAGAGCCAATGTAGAAGCAGATTTCCCGATAACATCTTCAGATTTCATTCCGATAATTTTCAACGCTTCATCATTCACAAACAAAACAATACCTTTATTATCCAATCCAATAATAGGATCGTGCATATTATTGATAAGCGTTTCCAGTCGTTTCTTCTCAAAGAATAGTTTGTATAAGTTGCTACTATTGTACTCCTCGAGTTTTTGCGCCATTGTATTAAACGATTTTGCCAAATCTCCATACTCGTTATGGTTGGTGAAATGCACACGTTCTGAATAATTTTTATTTGCAATTTCCTTAATACTCTGAGTCAATTCCTTAATAGGGTTGGCAATATTATTAGGTAAATTAATCAATAAATTAAAGGCGATTAAAAAACACAAAGTTCCCACAATAGCAATCCATAAATTGGCAGTTTCAGCGGTATGTTTTGCAATGTCGCTTTTCTGTTTTATGGCATTCATATTGAGTTTCATAATCTCAAAAATGTCTTGTCTGATTTGCATTTTTAAAGTTTCATCGGAGCTGTTTTTTTCTAAAAGAACAAAATTTCTCTTCAAATTATCTGTGCCTTTTTTTTCTCCCGCTTCAGTAACATTTTGTGTTTGTTTTTGAAGGTTTTCTTTAAAAGTAATAATCGCATTATCCCTATTAATAGTAATTTCGTCCAAAGACAAAAGCATATTTCTAGAATATTCAAGCGTATTATAATTTGCTTTTAGAATATTTTCAGTGTCTTTTTTTATCGAGAAAATATAAAAGGCACTCACTAATGTAAGTATTATTATTAGCAAAAATAATAACCCAACTCCCAGATTCAATTTAGTTTTAATTCTCATGATGTTTGGTTTAAAAACATTTTATTTATTTTGAACCATATAAGTTATATAAGAAAATATAAGAAGATACGTAATTAAGGAAAAGACGAGAGGTGCAAAGAAAATAAACCTCGCGTCCTTTGCGGTTAAAATTTCACACGCCCTATTAAATGAACTTATACAACTTATATGGTTTAGAAATTTTTTACGATAAAATAACAAGGTCTACATTCGATAAAGACAGACTATTTAGCAAGCGTCTGAAAATCGTTGTAGACAAAATTACTTTAAATAAATTCAAATGCGGTTTTCCGATGCAAACAGTTGTGATATGTTTTTCTTCAACCGCCATTAAAATAGCATCGGCAATATTTTTATTTTCTACTTTAATGATTTCTGCGCCCAATTGCACTGCCAGTTTAAAATTATTAATCAAATGACGTTGTTTGTCCAGCGCAATTTTGGTACTGCTTTCTTTAGGCGTTTCTACATACAAAACATACCATGATCCATTGTAATAACTCGCCAGACGCGCTGCTTTTCTAATCACAATTTTGGCTGTTTTATCGTTACTGCTTATGCAAGCCAAAAGTTTTTCGTGTCGTAACGGATGTAATTGAGGTATTTCATTTTCTACTTTTCGAACCACCTGACTTGCCACTTCTTTCAAAGCCAATTCGCGTAATTGTAAAATTTGATCTGATTTAAAGAAATTCATCAAAGCCGTCTGAATTTTATCAGCCGTATAAATTTTCCCTTCTTTCAAACGCGCAATCAAATCTTCAGATGTCAAATCTATATTCACGACTTCGTCTGCCAATCGCAAAACATTATCAGGAATTCGTTCCTGAACATCAATACCCGTAATGCGTTTTACATCTTCATTTAAACTCTCAATATGCTGAATATTCACTGCCGAAATCACATTGATTCCCGCATCCAGAATTTCAAGGACATCTTGCCAGCGTTTTTCGTTTTTGCTTCCTTCAATATTCGTGTGGGCCAATTCATCGACAATTACAACTTCAGGTCTCAGATTGATAATTGCTTGCACATCAAGTTCTTCCAGTTCTTTCCCTTTATAGAAAATGGTTCGCCGTGGAATCACAGGCAAACCAGACAAAAGCTCATGCGTTTCCTTTCGCATATGCGTTTCGATGTAACCAATTTTCACATCAATTCCGTTCTTCAATAACGAATGTGCCTCTTGTAGCATCCGATACGTTTTACCCACACCGGCGCTCATTCCAATATAGACTTTAAACTTTCCTTTTCGTGATTTCTGAATTAAATCGAGAAAGTGCTGTGCGTTATTTTCTTTTTCCTGTTCCATAGTATTTGCCGCGAAGGCGCTAAGACACAAAGTTTTTTATTTTTTTTTAGCCACAGATTTCACAGATTAAAAGGATTTTTAAATGGCTTTGTGTAGATTTATTTGCCACGAATTACACAAATTTCCACGAATTATATTTAAATAAAAAATTAGTGAAAATTTGTGTAATTCGTGGCGAAAAAAATCCGTTTAATCTATGAAATCTTTGGCTGAATATTTTCTAGAAACTAATCGCCAACGAAGTCGTTACAAACGCATTCGTATTCGTTGGAAGATTGTCTTTTGTAAATATTTCATCTTTACTGGAAAGATTTCTTGCTTCTAATCTAAACATTACATTATCAGTAACTAAGTAATCAAAGTTAGCTGAAAAACCGTAAGTTTTAAAACCATTTGGAGTTTTCGTCGCGATAATAACCCCTTTTTCATCACTATAATATTCACCACGCGCTGCAAGCTGAATTTTATTCGTTGGTTTGTATTGCAGAATCAAAACAGGCGAAAACCAAGTGTCGTATTTATTACTGTTTTTAGCCGCTTGCTGAGATCCAACATCAAAACCCGCTGTAACATTTGTTTTATCCGTTACCTTAAATTGTCCGTAAAAGTTATTAAAATAACGCCATTTTTTGTCGATATCCGGCTGCTCATTTCCAACATACGTACTCCAATTCAAAACAATTTTATCAGATGGTTTGTATGTAACCTGCGTTCCAAAAGCAGGCGTATGATTGCCTTCCACTTTCTCAATACGTTGCCAGCCATTCAAATACATTCCGGCCAAATACCATTCTCCTGATTCTGACGTATAACCAATTTTAACTCCCGTTTCATAATACGGAGAATTCTCCGCCAGAATACTTCTCGTTAAAGTTTGGCAATCTTTCCCAATCGCACTTTCAAAACCAATGTGTGCCGGCATAATTCCCGCATCAATCCACAAATTATGGCTTTGCGAAATCTTCACACCCACATTTGCCTCATATATATTTTTCAATAAACCTTGTTCAGCCGCCATGTTGTACTCCGCATAAGTTCCGGCCATTAAAGCAAAATTTCCACGAACATTATCTTTTTGGTAATTCACTTTCGCCAAACCTAAATTGATATTTACTTCATTGCTTTTATTATAATTGTAAAAAAAACTCGGGCGGGTATGATCGTCCGGTTTTCCGAAATCATAACTATAATAGGTCTCAACATATCCCGAAAACGTAAACGGACTTTTTGATTCTTCTTGTGCATGCAAATTGCTAAAACCAAAAGCGATTAAAGCCGTAAGTATAATTTTTTTCATTTTTTTAATGTGGTATTCAAACCCGACAGTTTTCTAAACTTGTCACGTTTAATTAATTTTATTAGTAGGTTTTTTTGGAGCTAATCCCGCTATCCGTTTCAATCTTTTGTGCGGAACCCCCGCACAAAAGGATTTCCACTACTATCGGGGCTAGGGCTTGGGGCAAAAAAGGGCGTTTATTATCCTAACAGGTTTTCAAAACCTGTTAGGTATGGTATTAATTTTTATTGGTAATCAAACCCGACAGGTTTTTAAAACCTGTCGGGTTTACTTGGGACGAAGCAACCACACAGTTTGTGGTTATTTTATGATTAATAGTTGATGCATATTTTCTCATACCTAACAGGTTTTAAAAACCTGTTAGGATAAAAACTTAGTCCCGAAGCCTCGGGATAGCGACTCAAAACCTAAGAACCTTTCTTAGAAAGAGCATCCAAAGCCACATTCAATTCCAACACATTCACCGTTGGAGTTCCCATAACTTTTGGTGTGTTGATATTCGCTTCAACCAAAGCTTTTACTTTATCTTCGGATAATTTTCTTTCTTTGGCAACACGTTTAACCTGAATCAAAGCACCTTGTGGTGAAATATTCGGATCTAAACCACTACCGGAAGCTGTAACCATATCTGATGGAATCTCCGATTTTTTCAAATAAGGATGAACAACCAAAAACGTATCAATTCTTTTTTGAACCAAAGCCAAATATTCAGCATTGCTTGGTCCTTTATTGCTTCCGGCACTTCCTGCAGCATTATAATCTACAGCCGAAGGTCTTCCCCAGAAATAATTTGACTTATCGAATTTCTGACCAATTTTTTGGTATCCAACCACTTTTCCGTTAACCGAAATAGTTTCTCCTTTTCCGTGATTTGGAGCAAATTGTGCAATTCCGTAAATCGCAAGAGGATAAATTACTGCAAACAGAATTACGGTAAGCAGTGTCAATTTTAATAGTGAAAATATTGTTTTCATTTTTTTTGAGTTTCTAAGGGACTAAGTCTCTAAGTTTCTAAGATTTTTTGAAGATTATTAGCGGTAAGTTTCTAAGACACTAAGAAAAAAACTCAGAACCTTAGCAACTTAGCGCCTTAGCAGCTACATAAAAAGCGCTACCAATAAATCAATTAATTTAATTCCGATAAAAGGGACAATCAATCCACCTAAACCATAAATCAACAGGTTTCTTTTTAAGATTGCACTTGCACCAATTGGTTTGTAATCAACACCTCTCAACGCAAGCGGAATCAATATCGGAATGATAATCGCATTAAAAATTACCGCAGATAAAATGGCACTTTCAGGACTATGCAAACGCATGATATTCAAACCTTCAAGCGCAGGAATCGCAGTAATGAAAAGAGCAGGAACAATAGCAAAATATTTCGCAACGTCATTTGCAATAGAAAAAGTAGTTAAAGTTCCGCGAGTCATTAAAAGCTGTTTTCCAATTTCGATAATCTCGATCAGTTTGGTTGGATCATTGTCAAGATCGACCATGTTTCCGGCTTCTTTTGCAGCCTGAGTTCCGCTGTTCATGGCAACACCCACATTTGCTTGTGCAAGGGCAGGAGCATCATTAGTTCCGTCACCCATCATGGCAACAAGTTTACCAAGATTTTGTTCGTTTTTGATGTAGTTCATTTTATCCTCAGGTTTCGCTTCGGCAATAAAATCATCAACACCAGCAGCTTCGGCAATAAACTTCGCAGTAAGCGGATTATCTCCGGTAACCATCACCGTTTTTACACCCATTTTTCTCAATCGGTCAAAACGTTCTTTCATTCCGGTTTTTATAATATCCTGCAATTCGATAACACCTTGAACCTGATTATTTTTAATCACAACTAATGGCGTTCCACCTTTAGACGAAATATCAATTACTTTTTGCGCAGTATCTTCTGGGAAAATATTTCCGGCTTGAAGTGAAATGTTTTTTGCAGCATCCTGAGCACCTTTTCTAATATTGGTACCGTCTTTTAAAATAACTCCGGAAGTTCTGGTTTCTGCAGTAAATTTGATTAAAGCAGCACCCTCAATTGATAATTTATTGGCAGTTTCGGCTCCTGCCAGTTCCACGATACTTTTCCCTTCCGGAGTGTCATCTGCCAGTGAACTTAACACGGCAGATTTAATAAAATCTTCTTCAGATACGCCTTTTGCAGGATAAAAATTCGTTGCTTTTCTGTTCCCAATGGTAATTGTTCCGGTTTTATCCAAAAGCAATACATCAATATCTCCGGCAGTTTCCACCGCTTTTCCTGATTTAGTAATTACGTTGGCACGCAACGCTCTGTCCATTCCCGCAATCCCAATCGCAGAAAGCAAACCACCAATTGTAGTTGGAATCAAACAAACAAACAAGGCGATAAAAGCAGCGATTGTTATAGGTGCATGTGCATAATCTGCAAATGGTTTTAAGGTAACGCACACAATTACGAAGATTAATGTAAAAGCGGCCAACAAAATAGTTAAAGCAATTTCGTTTGGTGTTTTCTGACGGCTCGCACCTTCAACCAAAGCAATCATTTTATCCAAAAAGCTTTCGCCAGGTTCGGATGTTACGATTACTTTAATTTTATCAGACAGTACTTTTGTTCCTCCGGTTACAGATGATTTATCACCTCCGGCTTCCCGAATTACAGGAGCACTTTCTCCCGTAATGGCACTTTCGTCGATAGTGGCTAAACCTTCGATGATTTCACCATCGGTTGCAATTAAATCTCCGGCTTCACAAACGAAAACATCTCCTTTTTTCAATTCAGATGAACTGATGTTTTTGATATCTCCGTTAGGTAAAATTTGTCTTGCAGGAGTTTCTTCACGTGTTTTTCTTAAACTATCGGCTTGTGCTTTTCCTCTGGCTTCGGCAATAGCCTCTGCAAAATTGGCAAACAAAAGCGTTGCCAGTAATATTAAAAATACAATTAAGTTATAGATGAAACTACCTTGATCTGTTGCTCCCATTAAAATGGAAATACAAACAGCAAGCATAATAGCGGTTCCAATTTCTACGGTAAACATTACCGGATTTTTGATCATCATTTTTGGATTCAGCTTCACAAAAGATTGCACTAAGGCTTCTTTTACTTGCTTACTCTCAAACAATGATGTGGATTTATTAGTTGTCATTTTTCTTTATGTTATTTTGTTTAGCTGAATATTTATTTAAACACATAGAGATATAGTTTTTCGCATTGAGAGTAAGGTGTTTCACTTGCATACAAACACATAGCTATGTGTGAAAACTAGTTTTCTTAATACTCTTTTTTATAGATAATCAATTCTATGTTTCTATGTGTTTAAAATATTCAACACTCTTATTTTAGTGTAAAGTATTCTGCCAATGGACCTAAAGCCAACGCTGGAAAGAATGATAAAGCAGCAATAATCGCGATTACAGCAAAAACCATTACTCCAAAAATAGTAGTGTCAGTTTTTAAAGTTCCGGCACTTTCCGGGATATATTTTTTATTAGCCAATAATCCTGCAATTGCTAGTGGACCAACAATAGGAATGAAGCGGCTCAACAATAACACAATTCCTGTAGTAATATTCCAAAACGGATTGTTATCACCTAAACCTTCAAAACCAGAACCGTTATTGGCAGCGCTCGAAGTATATTCGTATAACATTTCTGAGAAACCATGATGACCTGAATTGTTTAACCAGCCCGTTGCATTTCCGCTAAACCAGTAACCCATTGCAGTATCATGTGCAGCAAAATAAGAAGCTAAAGCGGTACCTGATAATATTAATAAAGGGTGAAGAATCGCAATAAAAGCAGCAATTTTAACTTCCCGTGCTTCGATTTTCTTACCTAGAAATTCAGGTGTTCGACCAACCATTAATCCGGAAATAAAAACCGCCAGAATGATGAAAATATAGAAGTTCAGAATACCAACACCACAACCACCATAAAAGGCATTGACCATCATGGCAAGCAATTCCATTGCACCGGAAACCGGCATTGAACTATCGTGCATACTATTTACAGAACCTGTAGAAATTACGGTTGTTGCAATGCTCCAGAATCCAGAAATGGCAGGTCCAAACCGAACCTCTTTACCTTCCATTGCTCCGGTTGTTTGGGCGATTCCCATTTTTTCGATGGCAGGATTTCCGTTGATTTCACTTATAACTGTTGGGATAACGAGTAATAAGAATCCAACCGTCATGACTCCGAAAATCACGTATGATAATTTCTTTTTCTTTAAGTAAAAACCTAAAGCAAAAATCATCGCAAACGGAATAATTAATTGTGACCAAAGTTCAACTGCATTGGTAAAATAAGTAGGATTCTCTAAGGGATGTGCCGAGTTGGCTCCAAAAAAACCACCACCATTTGTACCTAAATGTTTAATAGCGATAAATGCTGCGGCTGGTCCGCGAGAAACTTCTACGTGATCGCCTTGTAAAGTTGTAATAGCATCTTTACTGTCAAAATCCATTGGAGTTCCGCTAAATGCTAGAATTGTAGCGACAATAATAGAAAGTGGTAATAAAATACGCGTACAACTTTTGATGAAATAATTATAAAAGTTACCTAGTTTATCTGTAGTTCTTTCTTTCATTGCATTAAAAATGATTGCTGCAGAAGCCATACCAACACCAGCAGAAACAAATTGCAAGAACATCAGGAACATTTGTGATAGGTAAGAAACTCCGCTTTCGCCTGAATAATGCTGTAAATTACAATTTACGACAAACGAAATGGCGGTATTAAACGCCAAATCCGGGCTCATAGACGGATTGTTATCAGGATTTAAAAACAGCGATCCCTGAAACAGTAAAACAAAAAAGCAGAGAAAGAACCAAACCATATTGATACTTAAAAGTGCTTTTAAGTGTTGTTTCCAGTTCATTTCTTCAGTGGAACTAATACCGCTGATTTTAAAAATAAATTTTTCAATTGGATTGAAAATCGGATCAAACAATGTTTTATCACCCAAATAAACTTTAGCGATATATTTTCCTAACGGAATGGCTAAAACTATCGAAATGATAAAAATACTGATGACGCCAAATAATTCTGTGTTCATAATTTTTGAGATTATTTTTGTTGTGAGATGTGATTTGTAAAAGGAGACTGACGCATAACATCTAACATCTCACTTATAACTTCTTACATCATTAAAATTTTTCCGGTTTGATTAATACATAAACCAAATAGCCAAAAACGGCGATAGAAATAATAAATAGTGCAGTCATGATTTAGATTTTTTCAAAGAATTCAACTGATTTAAAACAGATCGCAAACAGCAAAACAGCCAATGCGAGTAAAAGAATAGTGATCATAATTATTTTAGATTTAAGAGTTCAGATTTTAGATTTTTGGACGATTAACCAATTAAACAGTTAATCGATTAAACATTTTACACGCCCGAAGCATTAATTTGTTTTATATATTCCGCTTTAAGCGTTTGAGGAAAAAGGTGTGAAATGTTGCAGTGACGTACTTCCATGAAAGAAGAGACAGAGAAAACATACACATTAGAAATGGCATTTTTAGTTTCGATGCTTCCGCTAATAAATAAACGTTCAGCAAGTGCCAGACATTTTTTTGCACGGACGATATTACCGGAAATTATAGATTTTTTTGTGATCTCGGCAAAGCGCTCAGCTTGTTTGTAGATTGAGGTTACTTGATTTTTCATTTTGGATGAATTTTTATGTTCTTCCCACTTATGCCAAAAGTCAGACCGAAAAAAGGCAACAATGTTTAAAGTGTTGTAAATAAAGCATTTGAGGTTTCGTGCCGAAAATCAGACATAAAAAAAGCCTATCAAAATGATAAGCTTTTATTGAAATGATAAGGGTAATTACAGTAAGTTAAAATTATTTAAATAGATGTAAATGTATTCATTGTAAAAAAATATTATGAAAATACTCATTACAGTTTTTTATAGTCCTAATAATGGTTTTACTGTTTCAAAAATTCCTGATGAGGTCAAGTTGGTGAAGATTGGTAATCCAATATTTGAAATAAGAGATCCGATATTTAGAAGCTGTGGCTCGATATTATTTTCTTTTTCAAGTTGTTTTATGGCATAATTCATTTCCATTTCGAAATCTCCTCTTATTGAAGTATCAAGTTTTTCGATATCATTTTTTAGTATAGAAAAAAGGTCTACTATGTTTGAAGGACTATAAGATATTTTCTGTTTCTGAGAGGAATGATTTGAATTTTGTTGAATTTGAATTGGGGCATTCACATCACCTGTCGAAATTGAGTAAGTTCCTATATTGGGTTTTTCTTCTTTTGATTCTAACCATTTTTCAATAATTTCCGCATGTGCCAATTTACCATTTTTTGATCTAGGAAGAATTACATATCTTATTTGTGCTAAGAATTCTGATTGATTTCCTTCATAACGTGATAATTGATAATCAAGAAAAAAGGGAACCTTAAAAATTGGTTTAATTTTATACATAGCGGTACAAAATCTTCGATCATAATCTGCATCTGTCGCTTGTTTATATATTTTATTAATACTGATATATCCATTGACAGCAGAAACGGCCTTATGTTCAGTTTTATCGCCGAAAAATTCAATTTCGAATTCGTGAGGTTCAATACCTTCTTTTGCGATTGCATAAAAAATTTTCATTTTTTTATGCTAATATAATGAATATTAAATATTAATTTGAAAGGTAAACTTATGTGGAAAAACTAGTTTTCTAAAAAATACTTTCAGATTGAAATTTTAAATAGATGTTTCTATGTGTTTAAAATAATTAAATACTATTGTATACTATACTCTTCTAATTTTCGATACAATGTAGCAATCCCAATCTCCAGCAAACGAGCCGTTTCAGCTTTATTGCCTTTTGTATAATTCAAGACCTTCTGTATATGTAACTTTTCAACACTTTGCATAGAAAAAGCCGACATTGATTTGGTCGCTTTTTCAGGCTGATGCTGCATTTCGTAAGGCAAAACATCCGAAGTTAGAATCGTGCCGCTGTTTAAAATTACAGATCTTTCGATAACATTTTTAAGTTCACGGATATTTCCCGGCCAGGAATAACTTTCTAATTTCTGAAGAAAATCGTCAGCGATTTCTAAGTTTTTTTTATTCGTTTTCTCAGAAAATTGTTTGACAAAATAGAGCGTTATAGGAGCAATATCTTTTATTCTTTCTCTTAAGGGAGGAAGTTTAATTTCGAAAATGTTCAATCGGAAATATAAGTCAGAACGAAAACGGTGTTCTTCACTTTCTATTTTCAAATCTCTGTTGGTCGCGGCAATTAATCTGAAATTTGATTTTTTGGGAGTTGTATCTCCAATTGGGATATATTCACTGGTTTCCAAAACGCGTAATAATTTGGCTTGCAGTTCTATTGGCATTTCGCCAATTTCGTCTAAGAATAAAGTTCCGCCATTGGCTTCTTCAATAAAACCTTTTTTGTCTTTTAAAGCTCCCGTAAAAGCACCTTGTTTATGACCGAAAAGTTCGCTTTCCAGAATTTCTTTGCTGAAAGTGCTACAGTTTAAGGCAACAAAAGATTTCCCGACACGATTACTATTTTCATGAATGGCTTGCGCAAAAACTTCTTTTCCGGTTCCGGTTTCGCCCGTAAGCAAAACGGTCGAATCGGTTTTGGCAACTTTTTTGGCAAGATCAATAACTTGCTCAATTCCTTTAGATTTTCCGATAATGGTATTGAATGAATATTTATCGCCAATACGTTTTTCGAGTTGTTTTACCTTTTTTTGCAAATGCGCTTTTTCAACTGCTTTGTATAAAAGCGGAATGATTTTGTCGTTATCATCGCCCTTGACAATATAATCAAAAGCGCCATTTTTCATTGCCTGAACTCCATCGGGAATATTTCCGAAAGCGGTTAGTAAAATAACTTCAATTAAAGGAAAACTACCTTTTATATTCTGAAGAAAATCAACGCCATTTCCGTCAGGTAATTTTACATCACATAAAACAACATCAATATCAGTTTGTTCGAGTTTTTTAAAACCTGATTTTAAATCCTTGGCTTCAATAACTTCAAATCCTTCAGATTTTATAATGCGTGCCAACAGACTTCTAAGTTTTTCTTCGTCGTCTATAATTAAAATTTTATGTGTCATTTGAGGAAAAGTCTTCAATCGAAATTGATTTGTGAGATACAAATTTAGGATTTAAATTGTTCTACTTTTTTGATTGATTGGAAATTCTTGCGAAAATTCAATTTTCAGAATTGTTCCGTTATTATTTTCCATCGAGAATTTAGCATCCAAATCATCACTCAAACCTTTTATTAAACTCATCCCGAAGGAATTGATTTTTTTACTGCTAAAATCAGCATCAATACCAATTCCGTTATCTGAAATTGTGAGCAGATATTTGTTTTCCGAGATTTTTTCAAGCGTTACGTAAATCATTCCCGTACGGTCTTCAGGGAAAGCATATTTTATAGAATTGGTAATTGCTTCATTCAAAATTAGCCCAAGCGGAACTGCCTGTGCAACGTCTAATTCTAATGGATCAATTTTTACTTCAAATCGAATTCTTTGTCCGAGCGAAAAGGATTCTTTCAAATATTCAACTAATTCCTTAATATAATTGGGCATATTTATCGTCGAAATATTCTCAGAATTATACAATTTTTGATGAATTAAAGACATGGAATGAATTCGATGCTGACTGTTTTTGATTGCGGATAAAGCCATATCATTATCCAAATAAGCAGATTGAGAATTCAACAGACTTATTACCGTTTGAAGATTGTTTTTTACACGATGATGAATCTCTTTCAAAAGCCATTCTTTTTCATCGAGTAAATGCCTTAGATTAGTATTTTTCTGTTTGATTTCTTTTTCTTTGAGTTCAAGTTTAGCATGATTTCGTTGTTTTAAACGATAGCGATTGTATAGTAAACCAACTGTAATCAGTAATAAAATCAAACTCCAAATCGATAAATTATTAAGGAGTTTTGATTTTTGCAATTCACTTTTCTGTAAGATGGACTGATCATTTAAAAGCTTTATTTTTTGTTCTTTATTTTTAGTTTCATATTCAATTTTCAGTTCTTCTATTTGTTTGTTTTTGGATGTGCCATGAATCGAATCGCTTATTTTTTTAAAATTCTGAAAATGCACAATAGACGAACGGTAATTTCCATTAAGAGAATCGATTAAAAATAATGCTATTTCAAGATTATCTTTATTAGACTGCGTTTTATATTTTTTTGATAATGCGGTAGCTTTGTCTGCGTAGGACTGGGCTTTTTTTGCCTGATGTATAGTGGCATAAAAATAAGCTGCAGAGGTATAACACGATATAACTTCCTTGACGGTTTCAGGAGTAATTAATTGGGCTGAATAAATATCGATTTCCTTAAAGTTTTTCTCGGCCAAATTATAATTCTTTAATGCAGCATAACAATTAGCCTTTGTATAAGCAAGCATCATTTTATCAAAAGCATTCTTTGGCGGGTAATTGACCGTCATTGAATTGATATAATTAATTGCTTCTTTGTTTTTACCTTTTATTGACAAGGCCGAAACAGCACTTAAAAAGCTTCTATACCAATGGCCGCTGTTTAAACCTTTTTGTCCAAACTCAATACTTTTTTTATACAAATCCAGGGCTGTCTCATTATACCCAATTACATTGTAAACATTGCCCAAACGAATATAAAAAACATCAGCCAGAGTATAATCCTTTTCTGATTCCATTCGTTTTACACTTTTTAAGGCATAGTACAGCGCATTTTTCATATTGTACTGATTCAATTCAATATAAGAAATCGTAGTTTCATCAAATTGTTCGTGTTTAAAACCAATTTTACGCAGATCGACCAAATTTTGATACAATCTTTTTTTTGCCTCATTTACTTTTCCTGTCCAGAAATAAATAGTCGTAATCTTCATGTAATTTTCTATTCTCTTTTCTTCCATACCTAATGAGGCATAAAGAGAAATAGCTTCTTCGAGAATTTTTTCTTTTTCGGGATCAAGATTAGACAAAAAAGTTCCGTAAACGTCGAGAGCATCTGCAAGACCAAGCTGATCCTTTTCTTTTCGGCATTCATTACTAACCTGCAAAAAGCATTTTTTACTTTCAGGCAAATTACCGGCCTGAAAATAGTATTTACCTAGTAACAGTAAACTTTGATGTTGCCATTTTTTTATATTTAATTGATTACTGATATCAATTGCGTCCTTAATATATACGAATGCATTTTGAAGATCTTCTCGTTTTGTTCCGGGTTTAAAAAGATAAAAGTTTCCTAGTTGAAGACGTAATTTGATTTGATCTTCATTTATTGATTTCGTTAAAAGTCGGTGGACGGAATTGATGTTTCCTTTTTCGATTAGATCACTTCCAATCAAAACAGAACCATTATTAAAACTTTCATCATAAGCCAGAGAAACAGGTAATTTGTAAGCTTTGCAGGCTAGAACCACTGAGCTGTCAACATCTATGGCACCTTGATTTGAATTGTACAAATACATGGAACAAGCCTGAATCAAAAGTCGCTTTTTCTTTAAATCATATTTGCTTACAGAAGGCGAAGTTTGTGCCGAAGATTGAAATAAAATAAAGAGCATAAAAAAGAGAGAATACAATTGTTTCATATTTGGTTTACGATTAAACTGTTAGTGGTTTGGCACCCAACAAATATAGAGATAATCGAATCCGGATTTTTAAAATAATATCAGGAAAATTCACATAAAAGCATTTTTTTATGATTTATATTTGGAAAAATAACAGTTTTACTTCGGATAATTAACTAATTTTATACCACTATATTGCGTCGATTGTAACACTAAAAATACCACAATTATGAGAACGGTTTCCTGCGGAACAAATAATACATCTGAAACAGCCTTTAAAAAGCAAATTTTAATTGTTGAAGATCAATTTATTGAAGCACATGATTTGCAATTAATTCTTGAAAAGGCAAATTATGAGGTAACCGGAATTGCACGTTCTGTAGATCAGGCTTTGGAACAAATTGAAAGTGTAAAACCAAATTTGGTTTTTTTGGATATCATGCTAAAAGGAACTAGAAACGGGATCGAACTGGCTCAAATTTTAAAAGAAAAACATATTGGATTCATCTTTATCTCGGCAAATTCAAGTAAAAGTATTTTAGATCAGGCAAAAACTACAGAACCGTATGGATTTATAGTAAAACCATTTAGGGAACAAGATGTTCTAACCACATTAGAAATTGCTTTTTATCGTCAGGAATATAGCTTAGAGTCACAGTTATTACAACAATTACAGCTTCAAAACGGGATTAACGAAATTGTAAATTCAGATTTGAAATGGGAGGGAAGCTTATTGGCATTAGCAAAAAAATTGCAATCGTTTATTTCGTTTGATTATCTGGAAGTTGGTTTTGTCAATACAACCCATTATGATAATTTGGGTATTATGCGAAAAAACATAGACGATTATCAAATTATCAGTGCAGAAAAATTATCTAAAATAGCTGATATTTCGATAAAAGAATTAAATGAGACTTATAAAAAATCAAAACAAGATAGCAAACCTATTATATATAGTGAAGAATCTTTGATTAATAATTTTCAGGAAGCGCCAATAAAAAGTTTAGTAGCTCATAATTTCGGAATCAAATCGTATTTAGTTTTCCCCATTACAATCGCATCAGTACAAAGATTTTATTTTACTTTTTACAGCCGAAACTTCAGTATATATTCAGATGAAAATTTAAAATTACTATCCAATTTAGAAAATAATCTGCTCCAGTTTATTAATAAAGCCTATTCAGGAGAAGTTTTGAATGTGGATGAAAAAGTCAAAAAAGAGACCGTAAGTAAGAGTTCAAGTTCTGAAAAAAGAGCCATTGGTTTTGAAGGGATAATAGGAAACAGCAGCCAAATGATAACTGTTTTTGATTATATTAGAAAAGTCGCTCCCTCTGATACTTCCGTTTTGGTTTTGGGCGAAAGCGGAACAGGAAAAGAAAAGATAGCTCAAAGCATTCATGCACTTTCTCCTCGAAAAGACAAACCTCTGGTGATTATAAATTGTGGAGCAATTCCTGAAAATCTCGCTGAATCATTGCTTTTTGGACACGAAAGAGGTGCTTTTACCGGAGCATTAGACAAACGAATTGGTAAGTTTGAATTGGCTGATGGAGGAACTATTTTTTTAGACGAAATAGGAGAGATGCCGCTTGAACTTCAGGTTAAGCTTTTGCGTGTTTTGCAGGAAAGAGAAATTGAACGTATTGGAGGAAAAGCTCCATTGAAAATAGATGTTAGAATTATTGCCGCTACCAATAAAAACTTAGAAGAAGAGGTTGCCTGTGGACGATTTAGAATGGATTTGTATTATCGTCTGCATGTTTTTCCAATTTTGGTTCCGCCATTAAAAAAGCGAAAAGAAGATATTCCGGAATTAGCGCGTTATTTTATGCAAGTCTACAGTGAGAAAATGGGTAGAAAAACGCCCGTCCTTTCTGAAGATGCATTACAGCAGATTATGAATTACAATTGGCCGGGGAATATTAGAGAATTAGAACACGTAATTCAACGTGCCATTTTGCTGACAGATGGAAATACGATTAAAGAAATTGAATTTTCGTCATCATCAAGAATGCATCCTGATCAGGTAAATGAATCATTTTCGATTAAAACTATTCTGGAAAACGAACGGGATTATATTTTGTACATTCTGAAAAAATGCAACGGAAAAATATCAGGAACAGGTGGTGCGGCAGAGATTCTGGATATACATCCTTCAACATTGAATTCAAAAATCAAAAAACTGGAAATCAAGAGAGAATTAAATTAAGTTAATTTTCTCCAGCCAGTTAACGATAAAATCGGCAGTTTCCTTCCAGTTCAATTGTCCCAGAACAAAGTGATTTCTATTTTCAAATTCTTTATAGCACGTTATAGAATGCAGGTTTTTGTACTTCTTAAAATTAGAATAATTGAGAGACGACGGTATAATATTGTCATTAGAACCCGATAAAAAAAGTATGGGTACATGTAGTTTTTTAAAATTAATTTTAGCTTTATTAGACAATACATCTCGCATTGCCAGCTTAGATTCGGGAATTACCAGTTTTTCGTAAGATTCCTTTTGTTCCTCAAAAGACATTCCGTTTGTAAATGCATATTGCCATTCCTTAAACGACATTAAATATGTTTTTTTTGAAGAAGAAAAATACCCAAGAGGTTTCCAGATAGCTTTATAAAATGAAAAACTTGTGCTAATAACACCTCGTGGCGGAACAGAATGAATGCAGATTCCCGCAGCGGCAAGTTCTTTTTGAACCAATAATTGTGTCAAAAGCCCTCCATAAGAATGACCAATTAGAATAGGTTTTTCAGGTAGTTTTTCGATAATCTCAGTATAATAATCAAGTAAGGTATTGAGGCGTAGTTGCGCAATTTTAGAATTAGGATGTTCACCTCTTAAAGTTTCGGCCAATTCATTTTTATAAGGCCACGGCGGAGCAACGGTTTTATATCCTTTACCTTCAAAAAAAACAATCCATTCCTGCCAGCAAGAATGACTCACAAATGCTCCCGTAATAAACACAATGGTTTTTGTATTAGATAGGTACATGATAAGATAGTTTGAGTTTTTTGAATATTTAAGAGATAACAAACCATATGCCTTATTTGTAAAGTGTTGATTATAAAAGATTTGTTTGAATTTTGCGTGATGAGAATTATTATATATCGTTAAATACAATTTTGAACTATTGAAATATCATTTTTTTTAGGCGATCTTTTTTAAAGAAATGTATCTTTAGAAACTCTAAATCAGCTATTTCAAATGAAAATACCACAACTACGAATAAAAATATTTTTATTGACCGTTCTTCTTATCAACGGAATGTTTCTTTGCTCAGCAAACAATTCAAATCTTAAAGTAGATTCCTTAAAGCCGAAACTAATTTCATTTAAAATAAAACTAAAGACAATTGAGAAAGCCAAAATTCAAACTTCCGCTTTAAAATTCAATAAACATTTGGCTTATAGTTTTACCGTTGATGATGGATATCGATCGACTTATCTAACCGCTTTTCCTTTATTGAATGGAGGAAAAATAAGTGGACGAATGATTAGCGAATGGAAATATGATCAGGGAGGAGACGGAACAACTTCAAAAGGACTTTATTATACAAATGGTCTTGGGAATAAAATACCCTTTAAATTAGGTTTGGCTATTAACGGTGCTGCAATTGGAGATTTTTCGGCTTCACGCGGCCATCTTTCGTGGGCAGAAGTAAAAGAAATGTACGATACAGGTTGGGATGTTTTGAATCACGGCTTTCATCATGCAACCAAACACGGCACAAATTTTTTGACCGAAGTGACTGAAAATACAACTTCTATAAAACAAAATTTAGGATTTACCATGTCGCAGTTTGTGGTTCCTGGTGGCGAAAGCGATCCCGGATACCAACTGGAATATGAAAGAGACGCACTTGCAAATGGATCTTTTTCGGTAGCTTCTTATGTGGGCTCAGGACCAACAATAAATGTGAAAGAAAAAGTAAATCTTGATAAAATGATTTATGCGAGGACTTTTATACATAGTTCAAATGATACAATTGGATTTCAAACAATGGATAATTATCTAAAAACGATAGAAGCGGTCGCAAAATCGGAAAATCCGGTTTGGTATAACGAATTTACTCACGGAGTTGGAAACCAAAATTTGTGGTCATTGAGCATGCGTTTTCAGGATTTTAAATATTACATGACAACTATTGCCGACAAATATGGAGCAAAAGGAGATGATAGTATCTGGATGGCGCCGTGGCAGGAAGTTTACGAATATATCTGGCTGCGTGACAGAATCAAAATCAATTACGAGCAAAATAATAAAGAAGGTCTAGTAACAATTGAACTTCCTGAAATCCCCGAAACATTTAGATATCGTGCTATTTCATTATTAGTTGATACACCTTCAAAATTTGAAGTAGAAGCAAATTCTCCTGATTTTAAAATTTCAAGTGACGGAAAAACAAAGCATAAATTAATTACAATTCAGTTGAAGTGAGTGTAAGTAAAGAATAAAGAACCAGAGCAAAATAAAACAATAGCTAAAAAACGGGTAACGTAAACAATGTTTTCGAAACTAAGTAAGTGGTTTTTATTTCCGATTGAATTTAGTTTTGTTATTGTAAAAGTGTAATTAATTATTACAATGCGCTTGTTTTTAAGTGTTTTGAGATAGCAGATAAATATTATAATTCTATTAACAGTAGAAAAGAAAAGGCAACCGTATAAATGAGTTAATTTTGTATACTAGCATTTTTTTATATGAAAAACCCAATTTCAGTCTCTTTACTTGAGCTCGCTATCATCACTCAGGATAGCAACGCCACAGAAACATTTCAAAAAACAAAAGACATAGCGCAACTCGCAGATCAATTAGGATACAAGCGTTTTTGGCTTGCAGAACATCATAACATGGCACATGTCGCCAGTTCAGCAACAGTAGTTTTAATAGGCTATATCGCAAGCCAGACAAAAAATATTCGTGTAGGTTCAGGCGGAATAATGTTGCCGAATCATTCTCCCTTAATCGTAGCCGAGCAATTCGGAACCTTAGAAACACTTTATCCAAATAGAATTGACTTAGGATTAGGAAGAGCGCCCGGAACAGATCAGCCAACTGCAGAAGCAATCCGAAAAGATTTTTTCGAGCAAGCGCAGCGATTTCCTCAAAATGTAACCAAACTACAAGATTACTTTTCAGCAGAAAACGCAACAGCAAAAGTTCGCGCTTTTCCAGCCGAAGGTACAAATGTGCCAATCTGGATTCTAGGCTCAAGTATGGAAAGTGCCGCCCTTGCCGCTGCATACGGATTACCGTATGCCTTTGCCGGACATTTTGCACCACGCCAAATGATACAGGCTTTCGAATTTTACCGCGAAAATTTTCAGGCATCTAATGTTTTAGACAAACCCAAAACTATGGCATGTGTCAATATCGTAGCAGCAGATACCAATGAGGAAGCGGAATTTCTATCCACCAGTTTGTATCAAATGTTTCTCAACTTAATTCGCGGTGATCGCAAAGGACTTCAGCCACCGGTTCCATCCTTAGATGATATCATGGGCGAAGAAGAACGTTTTCATGTAGATCAAATGACTGCGTGTACCTTTACAGGAAACAAAGAGCAGTTGATAATAGATCTTAAAAAGTTTATCGATTACGCAAGAATAGATGAATTAATGGTGACCAGCCCAATCTTCGATCATCAGCTTAAATTGAAAAGTATTCAAATCACAAAAGAAGTTTTTGATACTTTAAATAAGTGATACTATATAGGTGTAAGTTGCATTATATATAGGAAGGATAATTTTATTCATACAACCCGACAGACTTTGAAAACCTGCGAGGTATTAAAGAGATATGATTTGGAATTTGGGATTTCAGACTTTGAATTTGAATAAGATCAGGAGCTATTTCCCGCTATCCACTACAATCTTTTGCTTTTTAAAGGAAAAAGCAAAAGGATTTTCGTTACTATCGGGGCTAGGGCAGCAGTTTCCAGAAGAATTTCCGGGATAAAATCACCGCAAAACCAAAACTCTGCGCCTTCGCTCCCGTCCCGAAGTTTCGGGATCGGGATTGCGCGATTAACCAAAACACCAGCAAAATGAGTCTTTGCGTCTTAGTGCCTTAGCGGCAACCCCCCGTAAAACAAGCAAAACCCCAAAAGCAACAAAAAACTTTCAANGAATTTGAATAAGATCAGGAGCTATTTCCCGCTATCCACTACAATCTTTTGCTTTTTAAAGGAAAAAGCAAAAGGATTTTCGTTACTATCGGGGCTAGGGCAGCAGTTTCCAGAAGAATTTCCGGGATAAAATCACCGCAAAACCAAAACTCTGCGCCTTCGCTCCCGTCCCGAAGTTTCGGGATCGGGATTGCGCGATTAACCAAAACACCAGCAAAATGAGTCTTTGCGTCTTAGTGCCTTAGCGGCAACCCCCCGTAAAACAAGCAAAACCCCAAAAGCAACAAAAAACTTTCAAAGTTAAAAAACGCAGAACCAGTGACTTATAAAATATATTAAAAAAACTCGGTTAAAAGGTATTGTTTAACGAAACAAACTCGCTACTTTTGCACCCGCAAGAGCGACAGACGTTCCCTGAAATACTGACAAGCAAAGAAATCCAAACGAAAATTTATTTTCAAAAAAGATTGCAAAAAGCTTGTGAGATTTGAAATTGGATGTTACATTTGCACCCCGCAAAACAACGGAAGTTCATTGATAGATTGGTTAGAAAATGAGARGAAAAAGGAAATTAAATTTTCTTAAAAAAACTTCAAAATTTACTTGCCAGTTGAAAATAAATTTTCTACTTTTGCACCCGCTTTGAGAAACAAGCGAAAGAAAAGAAATACACGTTCGTAGACATATTGAATTGACAGCCGTTTTAACAGAGATGTTAAAACAAAGAATAAAGAGTAAGATGATCGAGAGATTAAAGAATAACCGATAGAGACTGATTCGAATAACAATACGATCTTGATTTATTAAGATCRACAATATACGATGAAGAGTTTGATCCTGGCTCAGGATGAACGCTAGCGGCAGGCTTAACACATGCAAGTCGAGGGGTATAGTTCTTCGGAACTAGAGACCGGCGCACGGGTGCGTAACGCGTATGCAATCTACCTTTTACAGAGGGATAGCCCAGAGAAATTTGGATTAATACCTCATAGCATAGCAGCTTCGCAT
>NZ_RCZH01000010.1 GCF_006438875.1 Flavobacterium pectinovorum | reverse complement strand
CTCTACGTACATCTTGCTTTCCACGCCCGCTACAACAAAAGTTACAGACTGCAGGTTTCCTTTTTTTAGCGAGTTTAAAAGATCTTCTTTGTACTTTGGAGTATTAAGTTCTTTAATTGAATGTTTCTCAAGACTTGCTTCCAGATCGTAACCGTAATTTTGGTGGTAGTGATCCAATTTGAAGTTTGAATTGCCGTCGCTTTCTTTGAAATTTAATTTCAGCCACGCGTTATAAACTTCACCTTCCCTTGTTTTCAGGTCTTTATTCACCGAGCGGCCTTCCATTAAATTATAAGCTTCTTTAAGGGTAATATTACTGCTGTTGTTATTAATATAAAAAGTCTGTTCCAGTCCTTGTTTGGAATCTTCTTTTTTAAGGTTTACATGATAGGAATTAAAAAAATACAAATCGCTTTGATCTGATTTTTTAAAATTCAGCACTGCAGTCATGGAATCTGTTCCATAGACACCTTCCTTCATAAGCTTAAATTCTGTTTCTCCTTTAAGCATTTTCTCCTTCAAGTCCTGGTCGAACGTTTCTCCAAAGCCGGTATATTTCAGCTGATCTTTCAAGAATTCTAAATTTTTCTGATTCATGACAATTATTTTTTTTAGTTATTACTCATTTATAAGCTGTTTAGAACATCCAGATTTATTAGATCGTTATTCTTAACATCTATTTCTATATGCCTGCCTCCATTTTTTTCAATAAGCTGTATAGTGAGGTATTTCTTTTCGGGGATCGTAAATTTGGATACGGCATAAACTATATTCACTTCAGATTTGTCCGGAATTAATGAAGAGGCAGAAGTTGTATACAAAGGCATTACTTCTATTTCCTGGGATGCGGTGCGCTTTGATTTCTTGCGGTCCCTTATAAAAAACCTCAGCTGGTCGATCTCATAATTAATTTTTGAATTATTGCCCAGCAAAAGTCTGAAGTACAATATATCCTGATGAATGAATATTCCTGTAACATCCAGTTTCATTTCAAATCTTGAACGTTTTAGTCCTTCTAATTTTTTCTTTTTAGACAAAGCGAGGCTTGCATACTGCTCAATTTTCTTTTGATTATCATTCTCCATTGAAAACAAAATATTCCCACTTACAACAGCTGTATTATCGGCTTTAATATTTAAATCAGGACAGGATTCATCATAGTTCAGAACAAATACATACAGCCTATTGTCAGCTGTCACTACAGTGAGGTTGGTCTGATTGAAATTCTCCTTTGCCGCTTTGACCAGTAAAATATTCTCAACTCCTTTGGCTTTCTGCATTAAAACATCCGGACTTCCCTTGTCGACACTTTTAATAGCATATGGAAAAACGATACTGGTAGTTTTCGAATATCCTATGTGAAGATTTTTAAACTCTTCCTGATTCAAACCTATTTTTTTATTCACAAACTGTGCATAGCCTGATAGCATTGTCAGCAAACAGCATAACATAAAAATCCAATTTCTAATTTTCATCTTTTAATTTTTATAATTGTTCATATTATTTTGCTTCTCATCATACAGCAGTACCTGATAACCGGCTTTAACAACCACTTTAATCAGTTTCACTTTTTTACTCATCAGGGTCTTCGCTGCTTCAATTCCCATCCCGGCCGCCTGCGCTCCCCAAGAATCCGTAACTCCGGTCAGCCCTAATGTCTGAATAGAACGGTCAGCGGAAGCCTTAGCTACATCCCTGTTGATAGCACCTGGAATATAAATCCCGGCAATACCATCCATATCATACACCGTTAATTCCACCGGAAAAATTGAATTTCGAAACTGAATGTTGTTGATTTTAACTTCCAGCCTCTCCCCTTTCAAAGATGCTATTCCGTATAAAAATGTGTTTTTGGGAATCATAGTGCCTTGCAGAGATATATCACTGCTTAGTCTGAGCTTGACCACAGACCCGTTGACGATGGTCTGAGTTTCATGGATCACTGCCTCTATTGAATTTTGCTCTTTCTCCTCGTGCTCCAGACTCTCATCAGCTGTATAAAAAGAATTACTCTTTAAAGAACTTGAGATAGAATTATCCTTCTGAAGCGATGTTGTATTATCTTCTTCTTTTTTACGGTTAACCGTAAAGATTTTTCCTTTTTCATTATCTGAAGACTGTTTTAGTCTTTCCTGCACACGCGATGGGTGTTGAATATCAAGTATGTTCTCAAGCATTCCTCCAAGCTGTTTGAGTTCCGGGTCAGGTTCCTGTGATTCTCCCATCTTACTCATCATTTGCTCTAAGTTCTTTACCTCATCGGAAACGCCTTTTGATGAGCCGTAGTTTTCAAACTCTCTCATGTCCTGACCATAATTGTCGGTTATTGCAGGCTGGCTGATTGCTTTTTGAAGTGCCTGCAGTTTTTGGTAAACTTTCTGCTCGTTCCTGTTTTGAAATGATGACGAATTAAAACCTGTTTTGCCTTTTTGAAATCGTTGAACTTCAAAATCCGTATCTGAAAACTCTCCTATAGATTCTTGTACTGTTTTTTGATTGGAATAATTAGGATCTTTTTTAATCTGTTCCTGAAGTTTAATAGAATCTACTGCTGCCTGATCATAATAACTCATTTTATCAAGTGCTGAATCTTCTTTAAATTTTGGAAGAGGCAGATTAAAATTAAATCCCTTTTTGACTTCATTTTTACCTCCCATCGCTTCCATTCTACCTCCTCCCAAAGTGTAAAAGAGAATAGTGATGAAAGGAAGTGTTATAAGGGGCATAACCAAAAGCATTTTTCGCTTTTTGGATTCTTTGATTGATATTGTTTTATGTTCCATAATTTTACTTTTTAAAATTGGTAGTTCTAATTTTTGAAATGACAGCTGTCTTTTGAACGGTTGGAAAATCACTTTTTGAAAATGCTGTATAAATGTTATAGATAAAGTAACTTCCTGTTAGAATGGTAAATGAAATCAGAAGGCAGATAAGCTTTCTTCTGGAAAGACCATTTACTAGTACATCCATTTTCTGGGCCCATTTTGTCTGTGCAGAATGATAATACCTGTGATACACAAAAGGAGTTTCCTGTTTTTTGAATAATGATTTCATCAACGTCTATTTTCTATTCTCAACCGTTAGATCTTTGTTTTCGATGGTATTGAAGCGTTCGATTAAAAAGCCGTGGGGATTATTATCGCTCCTTGAAACATTGCGAAGACTTCCCTCTGTTACAAGGTTTCTTTTCAAAATACTGGTTGTTCTTATAATATTCTGTTTTGCAAAACATTTAAACCGGTACGGATATTCACCGGTATCAATCGCGATACTGTCAATCTGAATGGTCTGACTAATATTGCCCGAGATAATTCCGGAGTAAAATCCGTTTTCTTTCAGGTCATCATAAATCCGTTTAGCACTGTCATCAGCCAGATAAAGCGCTTTTGTAACGTTGGTTTTAATAACTTTATCATCAGGATCAAGGGTAAAGAAAAACTTGTGAAATGTCTTTACATGATCTCTTGCTTCCACCGGTACATTATCCTTTCTCTCCGACGCGTAAGCTTCGAGCGCTTTGCCATTTGCCAGTATATAAACCTTATCCTGCATCTGGGTTACCGACTCAAAACTTTTATAAAGTGTATAACAGCATATCATAATACATCCCACAATAACCAGCATCGTAAAGCCTCTGACATATTTAAAAGCGGTATCAATATTTTTCATTTTGGTAAACATGAGCAGATTTTTTTTGATTATTTTGAATTCCCTTTAAGCCTGTCGCTCATATAGTTTCCTTTCTCCTCAAAATAAGGAGCACTTCCTGTCGATGATGACATGCTTTGAGACATCCGCCCTGCTGCATTTCCCATTGAATCCATCACCATACCGGCTCCCATTGATGTTTTGGAAACTACTGAACTGGTTGAATTACTAAAGAGTCCGGTAACTTTCTGACCTAAGGCGCCTCCTCCGGCAGCGTGGACTATATAGTTGGCAACCGATGGAACTGTAAAATATCCTATGATTCCGATAATCATAAAAATCAAGTAAGACATATCGGTCCTGCTGAAAAAGGTGTCTCCTGTTGCCTGCACCTGTGACAGATCCAGTTTTAGCATCAGTTCCTGAATTTTCCCTATAATACTTCCGAAAATATTGGCAACAGGAAGCCACAGGTAAATGTTGATATATCTTGCCAGCCATACCGTTAGCGTATGCTGAAAGCCATCAAAAACTGCGATTCCAAACACAAGAGGTCCCAAAATAGATAACACCACCAATTGGAATGTCCTGAGCGTATCAATGCACAATGCCGCGGCTTCAAATAAAACTCTTAGCACTTCACTCATAAATTCCTTGACAGAGTTTCGAAAATTATAGGAAGCTTTTTCCATTGCAAATTTGACATCGTTGCCGATTCCGGCCAGCATGCTCTCATTGGAAGGATCTTCATCATGGGTATACTTATACCATTTATCCCGATCTCCAGTTCCCGCCTCCCCTACATACATCTTCCACGGATCAGTTTCTTTGATGGCCTTTTCTTTCTCTTTGAGAAGAACTGCAATAGCATTGTTCGATCCTGTAACCATAGCAGCAGTTGCTGTAACTGTGGGTTTCATCACTCCATTAATAAGCGCTAATACCGAAGGGAAAATCATAATACAGAACCCAATTACAAAAGGCCTGAAAAGTGGATAAAAATCAATGGGTTCGGCGTTGGCAATATGCCTCCATACCCTGGAAGCTATATACCAAATTGTCCCGAATCCGGCTATTCCCTGCCCGACTGCTAAAAGATTACTGCACAATGGCATCATCTCGTCATACAACTGGTCCAAAACGGAATGAAGGCTCTGCATATTATCTCCAAGACCTTGTGCATGGATAAAAAAAGGCATTAAAAATGCGACGGTTATGAAAAGAACCGTTTTGCAAGATTTAAAAATGTTCATCGCTTTAGTTTTTTAGTTCCTGAAGTTCTTTGGAAGCATAAACATCCTTCGCTTCTTTAGCTCTTTGCAACGCCAGCAAGTTTGATGACACATTAAAGTTTCTGAGAAACAAAAGCTTATCCTGCATCTGCACGTAAATATCATCAACCGCTTGGAGCCTTTCATCATCCGACATCCTGAGCTTGTCAGCTGTTATAACCATTGTGAGTTCATCGAGATTTCTTAAACTCTGGCTCAGAAGATTTCCATAAACCTTTTCAAAATAGCTGATTTCCTTTTCGCTAAAGTTGCCGCTCTTTACAAACCGATTGAGTCCATTTTTGCTTTCCTTCATCAGCAGCATCTGAAAATTTATGATATCCTCTACCCTTTTGTAATTTTTCACAACAGGGCTCACCTGCATAAGGGCATCCAGAAAAGTTTTATGCAGGCTGAAATTTCCTTCTGAGATATCCTTGACTGTTTTATAGCCGCCGGAAAGAAGTTCATAACCCTTTTTCATATCGCTCAAGATCTTTTTAAACTGGGAGAGTTTTTCAATGTTCAGGATGAGCTGCTGGATCTCTGCTGACTGTGCATTTGCTTTGTTGGAAACAATTGTCATGGAGATTGTCAATATTAAAATCAATATTTTTTTCATCGCTTTTTATTTTATAATCCATAGATAGCTCCTGCATTTCGGACATCTCCTTTTTCACGGTTCTTTGATAAAGACAGAAGTTTCGCTTCATTGCTGAAAGACAAACAGAAATTATAATCCTCCAGCATCATTTTGTGCAGCGCATCAATACGCTCGATCCTTTGGTCGTCTTTAAGTTCCAGTTTGGAATCGGTGGTAATAACCAAAAGCTGGTCAAGGGTATCAATACAGTTCTCAAGCAGTTTTTCAAAAGAACGCTCGATGTAATCCAGTTCATCACCATGAAATAAATCACTTGACTTAAGATCACTGTAAGTTCTTTTACAGATTTTCATAATTTTAAACTGCATCGAGAGAATTTCTGCTGTCTTATAATAGTTCTTAACCTTTGGATTAATCTTCAGTAGAGAAGTAAAATAATCACCATGAAGATTCACTTCTCCCCTCTTTGCATCGCCAATAAAATTCAGTCCTTTTGACACAACTGAATATCCTTTTTTGGCGTAATCAATATAAACCTGAAGAGCAGCGATCTGCAAAAGCAATTCCTTTCTCTGTTTGGCCTGCGCCTGAATTCCCTGATGCATAAACAGCACGATCAAGGATAATGAGATTATTTTTTTCATGATATTTTCATGTAATTACGGAATTCCGTAAAATTGTTTGACCTGATTTACATCTGCCTCTGTTTTGGCTCTCTGAAGACTAAGCATCACATTCTGCTGATTAAAAAGAGTGAGATCATCGTAATTGGCATCTATCTGATCTGCAGCTTCATTAATGATTTCGAGCCTTTTCAGATCGCTCATCTGTGTGCTGAAAGAATCCAGTATTAAAAAGATCTGGTCGATATTCTTCACGCTTTCTTCCAAAATGCCCGAATAAACACGCTCCATATACTGAATCTCGCTGTCTTTAAAATGAGTATCCTGTTTGAATAAATTCCAGGCTCTTTCATATTCTTCTACCAGTCTTGTCTGTTTCTTGGTAATATCTTTTATCCTATGGTAATAGGTTATAATCGATTTCACCTTTGCCAGTTCTTCATAATAGCCCTTATACAACTCTTTCTGCTTTTTAGTCCAATCCGAAATTTCATCCAGCTTTAATTTAGAAAGTACATTCTCTATCTTCTTCTGGGCATTCTGAAGCCAGATCGTTTTGTTCTGAAGTTTCTGAATCCTAAGATCAATTGCTTTTATCACTTTTTTGGTGACCGCTTTTACTATTTCCAGTATTGGCAGTGCAGCTGTCTTTTCAGCTGGTCTAACCGGCGTGCTGATTAGCAATAGACAGATTATGCACGTAATTATTTTTGTTTTCATTTTTCCTTTTCATTTAATTTCCGTTTCTTATATCGCGGGCCATAGCGGCGATTCCTTTTTTGATGTCGCCTCCAAACTTTTGGGCATAGGCATTCATTTTCACTTTCTCGCTTTCCTCGGTTGTATAGGCCAAATATTCCTCAAGTGAAACTTCTGTTCGGTACACTTTTGAAAGCATACTCCCCAGCGAAATAAAGACTTCCTTGTATTTCTTATCAGGATCATTCGCTTTATTAACCGATAGCACCAATGCCTTTTCTTTTTCGGTCAGTCCTAACAGTTCCTGTATCTGATCAAATTTATTCTGGTACTTGCTTTGGTCCAGCAGGATCTTGCAGTCACTGTTATTGATAATGGCCTGTTTGACAACTGGCGAGGAAATAATATCTTCAACCTCCTGAGTAACTACAATAGCCTCCCCAAAAAATTTCCGCACGGTCTTGAACAAATACTTGATGTATTCGGACGTCCCCAAGTCTGATACCGACAGGACTGAGTGAAGACCTGTAACCTGTTTCCATATTCAGGAAACATACTGCCTGCTCGGTGAAAGTGTCAAAAGTATCATTCATTGGAAAATCTGCCGCATTGCCCGGCATCCCTGCCCAGAAAATCTGCGCAGCGCCGACTGTTTCCTGCTTGGCTGCTGCGTCCATCTGTGCCAATGCTGATGATACTTTGTTTTTAATATCCTTCAGTTCTTCCTTTTCTGTACTCCAAGCCAAGACATTAAAATGTGCTTTGACCGGAAGTCTTTGCTGGGATACCGCTTCGTTCAGAAAATCATTCGTTGCATCTCTGGCAATCATATTCTCTCTACTGTATGCCGACAAAGACTGAAGCCTTAATCTTTTGCTTTCCAGTTTTTGAATAGTCTTTTGGGCGTCTTCTATAAACAGATATTGATTATAAATATGATTGCAGGATAAAAGCTGTCCTAGAGTTGATGCAAATCCAACACTGAATTTGGTTTTATCAGTGGAATAGCGGTCAAAATTGATTCTCGAACCACACAAGGCCGGCAGATCAGCCGCGTCCCCAAGTGTGAAAAGCTGGCAGTGTTTATCACCGACCGCTAACCCTTCATCAAATTTGATATCTTTAAACACAAATGAATCTTCGCTCTCGGATAAAAAACAGTACTTTTCTATGAGTCCCAATTTTCTGCTCTCGCTTCGAAGCACATCATTTTTCAATCGGGTAAGTTTGACAAAACCGCTGTCTTCCATAATTCTTTTAAACTGGCCTGTACAGTCAATAAAATCCTGTAACAGCTGTGCTTTCAAAGTTTCCTCCGGTACTATCGAACGCCTAAGTAGATTTGAGAAAAGCGAACTTGAATTCTTTCTTCCCAGCGGTTTCTTTGTCAGCATGATGTAACAGGAATGATCCAAAAACGGTCTTTCATTAAAAAACCGCTCACTGCTCCGGGTTAAAAAACTGCTGTCATCACTCGTAAAATCAGCTTTGTGACTCTTTTCTAAAAACCAGTCCTGCTTGTGAAAAACACAGAATTTTGGAAGCACTTTTATTGCCTTTATCCACGACTGATGAAAAGCTTCATATTCCTGATCAGACAAAGTAAAAATCTCAGGCAGCTCAGCCTTGAAAATAATAGTTATATCGCCCTGCTTTGATAAAATACAGTCATGCTCCACTGCCATAATAGGCAGTAAATCTTCCATCCTCTTTTCCATCTCCCCTTCATTTTCATTATTAACGTTCTATAACTATATCTGTAAAAAAATAGCCCTGCTGTAAACTCTTATACATTTTGGAACCTGCTTTTTGGCCAGCGCCTTCATCATGCCGTATTCTCCGTACTGGTTACTCATTTTGTATATTTTAAAAACAAGAAAAGTACCTGCAGTCCCGATAAAACCAACACACAATAATGAAGGCAGACCAATAATGTACATCACTGCAAAAAGAATCATAAGCGATACAACACCCCCTCCCAAATACCATATGTACTGAGCCTTCAAGCCTTTAAATTCTATACTCTGATTGATTCCTTTGTTGATCTGGTAAACACTGTTACTCATAAGATCTTGTCTTTAAACCCCGAAGAAGGATTTAATTACTGTGGCTACCACAACTAGAAACACACAGCTGCCGAACCAGGCGGCGGCTACTTTACCTGTATCAGGATCTCCCGCATTCCATTTCTGATAAACCTTAACCGCTCCTATAAGACCCAGTATAGCACCAACAGCATACATAAGTTCTGTCCCTGCATCAAAATAACTCCTTACTTTTTGGTTCGCCTCGTTAATTCCGGCTACACCATCCTGCGCATAAATTCTCGTCTCGTATACTAACATCAATGCAAGAATGCAATATGACATTACTTTTTCTTCGTCTAATTCCTTTAATTTCCACCAGCATTTTCTCATCACAAATCATTTTTAAAGTTTATATCAATTTTAAAAAGCAGAGGAATATCGCCGTTGCAACTCTTTTTCCTGTCACATAAAGCCATACCGCACCAGAGAGAACAGGGATTATTCCTCCGCTGAATTTTAGGAAATAGTCTCTTCCCACAGAGTATCCGCCTGGTCAAACGTTAAATAGAACTGCGGGTGTTTTTCGCTTTCAGAGACTATTAGATTGCTTATGTTTTCACGTAAAGAAGAGATCTTCACGTATGGGTATTCTTCCAATACCATTTTAAGGTAATTTTGAAATTGTTCTTTTGATAAGCTCATTTGAGAGCTTTCTTCTACTACCTGTACTATACGGGTGGAGAGTTCCTCAGCATCTTCTAAAGTATCAAACGATTCTGAAAAAGAGGAAGACAAAGACTTTTGGTGTCTTTGGCTTTCAAGTTTGTTAGAAGTTTTTTTAACTAGAGGAAAATTGAGTTTCTTCTCTCCCGAGAAAAGTTTCCGTAAATCTCTACTATAAAATTTCAGTATTAATACCAAATACCAGATCAATAGTAATATACCCACAGCAGTAAGGTAGCTGCCCCATGAAACATTTGTAAACATAGTCATCATCATTTATCATTCAACATTCAGCTCGTCTATGTAAATCATTATCTTAAAATTGGATATGATTTATTCTACAAGTCAAAGGAACGACTAAGATTAAACTACTACAAGTACAACTTTTTCTGTACCCTTTTTGTACCCTTAAAATTTTACAACAAAAAAAGGCTTACAAAACAATCAATTATTGTTTTGTAAGCCTAAAGTTGTAATTTTCTAAATATCTTATTTACTTCTTAAACTTTTTATCAGTTTATTGTTGCGTTTATCTGCACGGGAATTCTGCAATGAGATTACCGCCCAAATTGCTGCGGGAATCCATCCGATTAATGTAATTTGAAGAATCAAGCAAATAATTGCTGTAAAAATCTTTCCTCTTAAAAGAAAAGAAACACACGGGAAAAATATTGCAATTAGTGTCATAATTTATCTTATTTAGTAATATGTCGTGGATAATAAAATTTGTTACTCTAGTCATAGTAGTTTTTTCTTTTATATTACGTACTGATTAAGAATGTCAGTACGATTGAATTTTAGTTATAATTTTCTCAAGTATTTCGATTGCTATCTCCTTATCCCTTTCCTCGGCATTGTATGACTTACTTCTAACTGATTGATAAGAAAGATCTTTTTTAAAAGGTGTAGATAAGTGAGGTACAATTGTTTTAAAAACGTGGCTCATCGATTTGGCTCTTAGAATACGAGATTCATCGCTTGCACGAAGTATAAGAGCAATTTGATCGGAAGATAAAATACATTCGATTTTGCTTTGTGTTAATTCATCTTTCTGCTCTGTCTGCGGTAAAGTATCTGCAGTATTAAGATCTCCAGACAATTCCATCTTTTGCTTCAGGTAATCAATTTCATGTCCGAACCATACACTTAGAGATTCTTTAATATTCTTTTGACTGGGATCGAAACTGAATTTTTCACAGGAATATAATTGATTAAACTCTTTAAATAAATATAACAATTCATTCATATGGTCCTTTAAATTTCGCTGAATCTGTAACCTGGCATTTATTCGGTTACTCAGAGAATGAACATAATCCAAACCGTTAAAATTAGCTTCAATTAGAAGCTCATCAAACGCAGTGAAGAAAATATCACTTTCTTTCGAAAAATCAAATTCTTCAATTTTTCGCAGTAGCTCTTTCTGATAAAGAAGATGTCGATAAGTGGTTTTATAGCCAGTACGGGATTGTAATACTTGATTTAAACAGTTTATAATAACCCGCAGTATATTTTGATCCGTATCAAAAACTATTTTTTTTGACTTTAGTTTTTTGATTTTCAGCTGAAGTTCGTTTCTTGATACCATCGTATAAGTCAAGGGTACGCGATGGTCCAGACTTAAGAAGCTTGAAAATCTGGCTTCAATAAACGAAAGAAGTCCATCTAAGCTTGTGATTACAAGATCGGCAATAACTTCCAGTTCATCATTTTTAAATAAGTGGTTGTTTTTACTCTCAACGATGTTGTCAAGTAGAAAAATAAAACTGGAATGATATTTCCTGACTAAAAGTCTAATTTGCCTTTTCTTGTGCATGGCAAAAACTTCATTTTTAATTTGGATTTGGATTTTTCTGGACTCTTTTGACAGATCCGCACTTATAAGAGCTAAATCTTGCTTCGTTATCGAAGTACTATTTATATTTTCGGGTTTTAAGGTTTGTAGTATTAAATTATCTAACCACTCTAAAGGATATATTTTAATCATCGTACTATTGTTTAAATTGACATTTAATGCAATAAAAACTAGCGTGTTTTAAACTTTTCCATTGCATTCGAACGGTACCGAGATGGGGATATTGAAGTATGCTTTTTAAAGAAAACACTAAAACTGTTTGCTGTTGGAAACTCCAGTTCATATGCGATATCTACAATTGTTAACTGCAGATCCTCAAGTAAGTTTTCAGCTTCGCTTATAATAGTTTCAATTATCAATTTTTTTACGGTTTTACCGGTCACTTGTTTGACAATTTTGTTGAGATGACCTGTTGTCACGTAAAGAGCGCCAGCATAAAACGGCGCATTATGTTGTTTTTTATAGTGAATCGCTAAAATCGTAAGAAATCGAATTATTAGGCTCTCTTTTCTTGTAAAATGTTGTGAAGTATCAGAGGTATACTTTGTGTAGATTAGTCGCAGCTCATACAGAAAAAGATTAAAACTAATCCGCTGTAATTCGGCATCAACACCATTTTGCTTGGCATCTTTATTTACAAAATAAATAAGTTTGTAAATTAAGGAGAGAACTAAAAATTCTTTCTCTTCAAGTGCAATTTTTAATGATGTTTTGCCTATAAAAAAATAAAAAGAATCAACAAGCTTTTTTTGCAGACCATTTTCGGCAGCAAATTCTGAACTGAATGATATTAAATACAATTGCAATTTCCCCTCTACTTCCAGTAATGTGCAAAATGAATCTTTGGGAATAACAAGCAGATCTCTTTCAGACAAATCCTGAATAATTTCTTTAAGCTGAATCCTAAATTTACCGGACTTGATTAGTAGCAGGGAAAAATTGGAAACAAAGAAGGATTCGGCTGGTTCACTCTTGACAACATATTTTTTTATAATATGAATGTCCAAACCTGGAATTGGCAGATCCTTTAATTCTATGTTTATTAAATCTTTAATCATGTTTTTGATATTTCAAAACAGTACTTAGAACTTTACTATTTTATTAGTTAGTTATTACTTTCAAAAGCCCGTTCCATAATAATAAATGCTAAAAAATAGAGATTAGATAGCGACGTAACAAAAAGCAGATAGGCCAAATCTCTCGGATCAGAACTTCTTTTTCCTTCACTAAGCACGTAACCTATTATTTCATCATAGCTGAAAAGATCTATGATGAAATAAAGGCTGACAATGTTCAAAATGATAAGGATCGTATGTAAAAAATTTCGATATTTCATTTTCAAAGCATTAAGGACGATGATACTAATCAATTTTTAGTAATGATATTTAGTAGCGCAATTACAGAAACAATTGAAGCTTCGTTATGATTGAAGACAGATTGCACTTTTTTATGGCCGACCGAGGTTTCCCAGTCCCTGTCTTTACGTTCGGCTTCTGCATATAACGCATAACTTGAAATAGTCGAAACTGTCAGAATCGTTTCTTTTTCATCGCTGGCTAAAGTTGTGTTTTCGATAATTCCTGCGTCAAAAGAAATAATGTAGTCACGAATAGTTTCATATTCCTCATCTTGCTGGGCAATCAAAGTCTCAACAAAAAGAGTAAGTTGTGATTTGCTTGATGTACTTATGGAACAATTTTCGACTATTTCTAAGAGCTTGACAGATGGATTATTCAAAATCTCCAATATTTCCTCTGCTGTATATCCCAAATTTGCATTTTTATGATAATCGTTGTTCTTATAATTCCTTGATAAATAGAATATTTGATTTGTAATTTCTTCTATTGAATTAGGAGCACTATTATTTTTTAAATACAATTGAATTTCATCGTAATATTTCCTGCCTTTAACATCGAAAGGATTAGCAGGATTCAATGGAAATACATAATTCTTGATTTCTTTAGACCCTTTATTATAATTTTTTGATGTTTCTAAATCTGATTCATTTGAGCATGCTAATAATAGACATAATAATACGCTGTATAATATTAAATTTTTCATGACTTGTTTGTTTGAATGTGAATGAGAAATTATTCTCAGTTCATTTCACCCGGATAAGCAGAACTTTTATCTGGTACTTTACCAAGACTTTTTGCTTTTGAATTCAAGGCAAATCTATTGGTGGAAAAATCTCTGTGCAACACATTGCGTATGGATTTATTGAAATTCAACTATGGATTTTCTGAAAATCCACACGCCTTTTTGTAAATTATTCCCTTGTTTTTCAATAGCTTATGTTTCTTTTTTGTTATTTTTATATTAAGCTTTGATTAACAGCTCGATAGGTTTGCAAATTTGGGCAAAAATGGAGCTAAGCGGAATATTTAGTCTCAAACTCCTACTAATATGAATCAAAAAAAAATCTATTTATTACTTTGTGTAATATCACAAATCATCTACGCTCAGAAAAGCAATTTCAAAATTCCCGATTCTTTAAAGAATAAAAACTTCAATTATCTTGATGATAAGATCTACAACTTGAGGGGCGATAGTGCAACCGCATCAGTTTATTTATATACTTATCTACATAAAGCCAAAAAAGAGCAAAATTGGAAAGAGATAATAAACGGCTATCAAAATATTTTACATGAGTCGCCGGAATCTTTAAAGTTAATATATGCCGACAGCATGATTTATGTAGCAAAAAAATCCAAAGTGTACGCACTGGTTGGCTCTTCCTATCTCTCTAAAGGAATTATCTATTATGGAAAAAATCAACTCCAAAATGCTTTGGATAATTATATTATAGCTAACAATTTCATTTCAAGGACCAATGATGAATACTTGATTTACAAAACAAAATATAACATAGCGATAATTAAAACTTATTTGGGATACTATGATGAAGCAATATCTTTGCTTTTAGAATGTGTAGGTTATTTTAAAGATAAAAATCCACGGCCTTACCTAAATTCTCTCCATTCACTTGGACTGTGCTATAACAGAATTGGAAATTATGGGCTATGTTCACAGACCAACACATTGGGGTTTTCAGAAAGCATTAGAGTAGACAACAATGAAATGAATCCATATTTCACACATTCTGAAGGAGTTAATCAATACTTTAAAAACAATTACAGAACTGCAATAACAAATCTTAATCTAGCTTTACCGATTATCATAAAAAATAAGGATTTGGCCAGTGAGTCAATAGCTTATTTTTATATAGGAAAAAGTTTTTGGCATCTTAAAAAATATGATCTTGCCCTACCCTTTTTTCAAAAAGTCGATCATATATTTAAAGATAAAGGTTATATCAATCCGGATTTACGGGAAGTATACGAGTTGTTAATAAAATATTATAAAACCAAAGATAACCTAGAAGGCCAGTTATACTGTATAGATCAATTACTAAAAGCGGATAACTACCTTAATGAGAGTTATAAATATCTTGTTAGTAAAATCCACAAAGAGTACAACACAAAGGAATTACTATTTGAAAAAGAAAAAATCCATGCCAAATTCTTAAAAGAAAAACAACATGTATACTTCTTTATAGGTCTTGTCATAATACTTTTTATAATCTCATTTTTTTTAACCTACAGGCATCTTAAAACTAGACGTCTTTATAAACAAAAGTTTGATGAATTGATACTTAGAATAAATTCTGACAATAAGTCTAAACCTAAGATAAAATCTGAAAAGAATCAAATATTAGATATAAATCCCGAGACAGCAGCTAACATATTAAAGCAATTGAAAAAGTTCGAGCACGATCAAAAATTTCTGGAAAAGGATTTGACATTGTCAAAGCTGGCTGTGAGATTTAAATCCAATCCTAAATATTTATCAATCATTATAGCCCATTACAGAGATAAATCTTTTTCCAAATATATTAATGACTTAAAAATTGATTACTTAGTCAATCTTTTAAAAACAGAAAAAAGATTCAGGGGTTATTCAAATTCAGCTTTGGCAGAAGAAGCGGGCTTTACGAGTACTCAGAGATTTGCACATGCTTTTTTATCAAAAACAGAAATTTCGGCCACATACTTTATTGAGCAAATCAAAAAAGAAAAAATATAAATATTTGTACAACTTAATTTTTACGTCTGACGTAAATATTGAAAATCAGAAGAAGTAAATTATCACAAGCTGTTTTTTAGAATCTTTGATAATCAATTAATTACAGAGATACTCTAAAAAACAGCTTTTCATAATAATATACTAAGCTAGTCCCTTTAAGAACGATTTCAGTTCTTTGTCATCATTCCAGGAAGCTTCTTTTATATCCACATTAAAAAAGTTTTCCGAAGCTTTTTCTAAAGCCTCCCTTTTAAATCTTGAATCTGCCTTTGCATATATTTCCGTCGTTTGGATGGAAACATGTCCCAATAAATCACGGATATAGACTAAGTTCACACCCGCTTGAAGTAGATGCATGGCTCTTGAGTGTCGAAGACAGTGTGGACTAATTTTCTCATGTATCAGTTCTGGTTCTGTTGTACGCGCCATCACTACATAGGTTCTTAGTATATATGTGATACCCGATCCTGTGAGTTTATGCCCACTACTGTTGAAGAACAAGGGATGTTCTTTCTTTGAAGGAATAAGCAAGTGGTTTTCTTCAATGTAAGTTCTGAGAATTTCAACCATCTGATCTCTTAGTGGTACAATTCGAGATTTGTTCCCTTTACCATGTAACCGGACTATTGCCGGTTTTTCAAGTCTAATGCTGGCAGGTGTAAGATCAATTAGTTCCTGAACCCTAGCTCCTGTTTCGTAAAGTAACGTAAGGATTGTTAGATTGCGACGTCCATGTCTATTCTTTAGTGAAACCTGATCCAAGATGCATCTGATTTCCTCAACGGTTAAATAATTCACTGAAGGTTTCTTTTTCTTTTTTATCCTGATGGAGCGCATTGATTGCCAGGTTGCCAATCTTGTCGGGTCTTTTCTTTCCAAGAATTGACAAAACGAACGTATTGCGGCATAGCGTTGATTTCGTGTGGCAATACTATTGTTCCTTTTTTCTTCCAGCCAATTCAAAAAGGCTAATATAATGTCACGATCAAAATCCTTCATCATAAGCTTATTGACTGATATTCCTTGCACATTGTCCATATAATCGATCAAATGGACAAAAGTATCTCTATAGGAGCGAACAGTATGTTTGCTTACATTTATTTCTGCTCCCAGATATTCAATGAAAAATGCCTCCAAATATTCAGCAAAATCAGTTATCCTCTTTTTCATAGTTCTTTTGAAGTTTTAAGTTAAGGTCTGCGAAAATTTGATCCGTAGTGTGCATATCCAGTTTAAGGACTTCGGGATACATTTCCTGAGTCAGTCTAACATAGGATTCTGTACCGATAACACTCTTGTGTCCCAAAAAAACTGAAAGTAAAGGCAGGGAGCAATATAAATCCTTTCCTGCACCAGTTAACTTAACAAGCGAATGTACCGCTGTTGTATGCCGGATCGAATGCAGTGAAGGGTTATTAGTTCCAAAACTGCCATAGATTTCACATTTTTCAAGAATGCTGACAAAATATTTATATACAGGAATATGGCTGCAAGACTTTCCTAAGGTTGAAACAAACAGATAAGAATCAGGATGATCAATGTCACATATAGGAAGCTTATCCCTATATTTAATATATTGTTTTAGAACTTTTTCCAGAGACTCATTAATTGGTGCAATTCTGCACCTGTTGTTCTTGGTATCATTAATTACAAGAACGTTCCGTTTAAAATCAATATCCTTATTCATTATAGTAAGGGCTTCACCTATTCTTATTCCAGTACTGTACAACGTTCTGATTAATGCAGGTATGACAAATAGCATACTCTTTGGGCAACGGGTTTTTGTTACCATATTATCACACGCATCGAAAATATTGTGTATTTGACTGTGAGTAAACACTGTAGTGATTGTACTTTCAAAAGATCTTCTGGGGTGAAGAGGAACATAACATTCGTGACCAAGACTACCCATATACCGACAGAAGTTCGATATGATACAGAACCTCGCATAAAGGGTTGTCTTTTTATCATTTATACGTGTATCTGCCCATCTCTTTATATCTTCAGAATTAATTAGAAGATCATTTTTTGCAGTTTTCGACAAAAATCTATCAAAATCCAATAAGAAACTTCTGTATCTTTCTATTTTTAAATCTTGGAGTTCTTTCTCCTTGATATAACTCCTAATATAAGGAGCAAAGATGCTGCTAAATTTATCTGAACTATTCATAAAATCCTCCTTCTTTTTGAGTATAAAATTTTTCCTGAACCAAGGGAACCTCAAGTGAACAAGCCAATAATCCTTTAACGTCTATCCCCAGATAGAACATGGTTGATTCACTACTACTATGTCCGAGAGAATCTGATATTACTGCAAGTGGCGTACCTTGTTCCAATAACTGAGAGGCTAAACTATGCCGTAAACTATGCGATCCGTGATGCCTGCTGTTTGTTTCCACTTTGGACTTACTTATTATTTCATTGATTATGGCAAATATATTGGCAGCCGATACTGGGCCGAAAGGAGCAATGCCACTGAGAAAAATAGTTTTGATTTGTGATTTTGGACGGCCATAACATATGTAATCAATAATCGCCTCGCCAACCACGGGAAGTAATGGCAACTCAATATCTTGCCCTGTTTTGTACTGTTCAAAACGAATGGTGTTGCGATTCCAATCTAAATTGCCAAATTGTAAGGAACAGATATCACTTGCCCGTAATCCTAGACGCGAAGCAAGAAGGAATATTGCATAATTTCTTTTGCCAATGGTCTTTGATCTATTGATAGCATTATCCATTTGACGAATTTCTTCCAAACTATATACTGAAGGGAGTTTTTCTATTGATGATTTCCGTTTTATTTGATTAAGTGGAATGCGCAGATCTATATCTGTTAGTTTTCTTTCATACAGATAATTAAGAAAATGCCGCAAAGAAACACACACATAAAGTTTAGAGTTTTTTAGGGACGAAGTAAATTCTTTAATCGCGATACCATTCAAATTATGCAGATCGATCTGATCGTGGTACATTCTAACAGCAAAATAGCTTAAATTCCGGCTGTGTTTGAAGAAGGTTTTATCTGCAATACGTTCCTTTTCCTTAAATACTTTTAAGAATGAAAGGATTTGTTCTCCTAAATAAAGGTCTTTTGAGTGTATAACCATGAAGCTTTTAAGCAAGGTAAAACGCCTTTTATGCGCCATGGTAACTTCTCTGTTGTAACTAGTCTCATTTAAAGACTGCAAGCATGATTGGATCAGCTCATCGATTGGTTTTGAATTCATATCTAATTGATTTAGTGGCTACAACATTGTAACCACTAATCAATATATGAAGATTATCAAAACAAGATTATCAACAGTTATCCTGTATAGTCAGGATGTTTTGAAATAAAATGTTTATCTACTTGTGATAATTTATTTCTTCTGATTTTCGATAGAAACTTTTCTAAACTCTTTTAAAAGTTTTTCAATTTCCAAAGTTGATTTACGTGCTCTTGCTCCAGCAGCTTTAACACCTTTCTCAGTTAAAGATTCAGCTTCTGCTTTGAATGTGTCGATTTCGGCGTTGATTTTTACTAATAGATCTTTCATGCTTATACTTATTAAATTAAGTGGCAAAAATAAAATTTTCAGCGATAGATTCAGCAAATTTGATGTTAAATTTATCACTGTTTTCGCTACTTAAGCAAAGATTCATCACAATTTGTATTTTAAAAAACATAACACTTTATTAATCATATACTTACTAAACAAATATCTTTTTACAGCACAGTCCTTAAAATAATACAAACTGACTCACAAGAGACCAAAATGACATTTTTAAACAAAAAAAGTGCAGGATATAGAACAACATATATCCTGCACAAACAGTTTCTATTCTATTAAGAATAGAAAATATAAAAAAACACACAAACTACATTAAGAAATACAATGCCCTGTCAAAATTGTTAAATTTTGATTTTATAGAATTTAAATTTTGAGAAATTACTTTTGGCGTACCTGGCATCGAGAAATCCTTTTTTTCTTTAAAATACAATTTTAAATCCTGTATGATTTCTGCCTTGTTTTTAGAACCATCTAAAAGAATTAAATTTTTAAGTTCTTCTAAAAAAGCTAGGCTGCTATATAATTGTTTATCGAATAGGCAAACTAATACGTTTGTACCTTTTTTATCCAATTTTAAAAAATCAAGAAATTCTGACTTGTTATATACTACATAAATACAACGATCAAATTCTACAGTTTCATTTTCATTGATAGCTTCAAATGAGTTTTCATAAAATTCAAATTCGTCTTTGAATTTTCTTTTAAACATTTTTAAAAATGTTCCCTGATTATCTCGTACCAAAACTTTTTCCTTCTTCATCTTTTATTCTTTTAAAAATATTTTAATAATAAAACTGTGCAAATTTAAGCCGATCATCAAAATACTATAGGGTCTAATAAGACATAAAACAATTAGAATAAGACATTTTTCTTTTAATTTTTAGTTTTAATTTGCATTAGAACGTTATAAGTCAATGTCATTAAATTAAGGAAATATCTATCCCGTCCCGACGTTTCGGGATCGGGACTTTGCCGAATAATCTCGAGCAAAGGCGCAAAATCGCAAAGAAAATGTATGTAAACTTGGCGGATTTGCGCCTTTTCGCGATTTTTTTTAGTCTTAATTGTCTAAAGAAAAGCTTAATTTAATGGCATTGGGTTAATAAGTAGGTCACTAAGTTTTTCAACCTACAGCTTGAATTAATTAAGTTCTATCAGACTTTTGTCACGGGCGTTACATTTTTTTCGACAAAAGTGATTAGCTCATTCATATTTCTATCATTGCATTTATTAGAAATTGAGATTATATATCCGTTTCTATCTTTTACATACAAAAAGAAAAAATCCTTTGTCAAAATTGCCTTTTCAATCTTACTCCATTTGTGAGCAACTTCTCCCAGCGGAGAATGAACATATATAGAGGAGTCAGTAAAATTGAATTTATATTTATTAACGAACCTATCAAATTTTAATAGCTTTTTGGTCAACTGGAAAATGATTTTACATATTGTATTTACTATCGAATATTGAAATAGGAAGAAAACCAAAACCAGTAATACATTTTTTATTGCCCATTTAATAAACTCATTATCATCAGTTAAGCTGAAAGAATCAAAAAACATCATAAAAAGCAGCATCATAAAAGATAGGATCGCAATTCTTTCTTTATAGAAGTTCTTAAAATACATTTTATTTAATTTTCGTATTTCAGAAAGATTCAATTCAAATATCAATGATAGATTAGAAGTATTCATATTATATTTAAGTTTAGGTATTATTTGTTTTTGGTATCAATTCAGGATTGTAAGGATTTTTAAACCGATTCAATTCGAAACTATAAGACAAAATTACCTTAAAGACAATTTTTCAATTAGCTATTCAGGATATTAAAATACCAGAATAAGACTTTTTTTAAGCTGAAACATCAAACCACAAACAGTTAAAAAAAATGCTTTTCCACTCCTTTTTTTCTAAGTAAGAAACACTGTAAAAAACAAGATTTTATTCAGGTAAAAAAACAATCCTAAATAGACATTTCTACGTCTTTTTTGAAAAAAAAATAAAACTTGGGCTTTAAAACGAAAATTTATTTTATCTATAAAAATAAACTTTTGTCTACATAAAAAACAATTAAAAACACACCTTCATAAGTTAAAAAAGTATCACTTTAAGACTTAAAAACATAGTCTATTTAGTTTGTTTTCAAATAGTTAAATAAACATAAACAAAAATAATGTTACTTAGAATATTTAATTACATTTGATTACAATTTAAAAAGATTACAAATAATTTCCTACAAATGAATATTACCACAACAGAAGAAAAACTCAAAGAAAGGGTTAAGGAATTGGCATGTCTTTATGAAATTTCAAAGACTCTATCAAGATCAAATCACATCGAAAAAACGATACTTAAAAAACTTATTTTATCTACAAAAAAAGCATGGAGATTTAACAAAGATGCTATTGCAGAAATAGCTATTGAAAATCACTATTTATCAACTTCAAAAATTACTTTAGACACGGTTTATCAAATGAGTGTCATAAAGATTGGGAAGCGTACTGCCGGATTTATCAAGGTCCATTATCTAAAAAGTAAACATACACAAAACGATTTTCTTAGGGATGAACAACAACTTTTGAACGCTATTGCCATAGAGATTGCCAATTATATTGAAAGATCACAAAACTTAGCAAAAGAACTACAGCTTAAAAGGAGTGCCGAAAGGATGGACAGATTGTCTATACTTGGAGAAATGACTGCGGGTATCGCTCACGACCTAAATACTCCGCTAGGGAATATATTGGGATTTGCAGAACTAATAAAGAGCAACAATACTAATCCCGAAATTGACTCTGATATTTCTATTGTAATAAACTCAGTAATTTATTCTCGTGAAATTGTAAAAAAACTAATGTTTTTTTCTTGTGAAGTTCCGCAAAAATTAGAAACTGTTGAAATCAAACCTATTGTCACTTTTGTTTTATCATTTCTAAAACAAAATTTTCAAAAAAAAGAGATAAAAAGCGAATTGATTTTTACAAACCAAAATCTCATCGCAAAAATTGACGCTGTGCAAATTACTCAAATCTTGTTTAATCTGTTGATAAATGCAATATATGCCTCTCCTGATAAAAGCACTATTCGAACGATTGTTGAAAATGATTCAAAAAATATAATTATAAAAATTGAAGATCAGGGTTCCGGAATACCAGATGATTATAAAGAAAAAATTTTCGAACCTTTTTTTTCTACAAAACCATTAACAGACGGTTCCGGGCTTGGTCTTAGTGTAGTACGAGGAATAATCAGAAGTCACAACGGAAAGATAATAGTAAAGGACAATCGTCCCAATGGAACAATTTTTAAAATTAAGTTACCTATAAATTAATAAAAATGAATTCAAAAAGAGAGAACATTCTTATTGTAGATGATAATTATGATATGCTGGACCTAATTCAACGTCACTTAAAATCATTTAACTACCGCAGCTATAAAGCGTCTTCTGTAAGCGAAGCAATAGACGTACTAAAATATACAGCTATAGATTTATTAATCACTGATCTTAATATGCCTGAAGTAAACGGGGTAGAATTATTAAAGTATACTGATGAACATTTTCCGTCTATACCCAAATTGGTCGTTAGCGGATTACCTTCTTTTGACAATGCCATTACGGCCTTAAAATCAGGAGCTTTAGATTATTTAATAAAACCATTTACCAGCGAAGAACTTTATAAAGCAATAAAATATTCCTTTACTAAATCAGATCTTAATTTAAAAAACAGTACAAAAGCTTCTCCGGAAGTAGAAAACAACTTTTCCGGTATTGTTGGACTTTCAAATCATTATCAAAATTTAGTTGAAACCATAAAACGGGTCACCAATAATAAAGTAAATGTTTTAATAGAAGGTGAAAGCGGAACTGGTAAAGAACTTATTGCCAAAGCAATACATTTTAATGGTCCGCTTAAAAATATGCCTTTTATATCTGTGAATTGCGGAGGTTTCCCGGAAAGCTTAGTCGAATCAGAGCTTTTTGGATATACTAAAGGTGCATTTACAGGAGCATCCGAATCTAAAATTGGATTGTTTCAGGCTGCTTCCGGAGGTACTTTATTTCTTGATGAAATTGGCAATGCTTCGATGGCAGTACAAACAAGGCTATTACGGGTGTTACAGGAAAAAGAGATTACACGAGTGGGCGCAACAAATCCTGAGAAGGTAAATGCAAGAATAATTACTGCGACCAATAACGATTTGTATCAAATGGTTTTGAATGGTACTTTTAGAGAAGATTTATATTATAGAATTAATGTTGTTAATATAAAAACTACTCCCTTAAGAGAAAAAAAAGACGATATTCCGCTACTCGTAAGCAGTTTTATAAAAAAATATGCCACGGAATATAACAAACCTGATGTTGCAATTAATCCTAAGGTTATCGAAATATTATTACGTTACTCCTGGCCTGGGAATGTCCGGGAACTCGAAAACATAATTCAACGTATGATTGTGATGAGTGATGACAATATTGATATTCAAAGTATACCGGACCATTTAAAATATCATATTCACCAAAAAAGCGAAATTTTTAAATCTTTGAAAGAGTATGAGAAAGAGCAAATTACAAAAGTATTAACAGCAGTTGGAAATAATAAATCAAAAGCTGCAAAAATCCTGCAGATAGACCGTAAAACATTAAATCAAAAAATAATTTAATAATACCTTAATTAATACTCGAGTGATACAAAATTGCTCTTTCAAAAAAAGAGAACTTGGTTCTCTTTTTTTGAAAATTATTAAATGCTTAGTAATTTATATCTGTAGAATTATAATTGCTACAATCTTATTCTGGAATCCTTAATCTATAAATCTTCGCATTCTACTTTTTAATTGCCTTTTTAAGTTTTTCCAGAGAGGTGTCTTCTAATAATTTTATTTGATCAATTACAATTTGGGCGATTTTAGTTGCGCCTAACAGAGATAAATGAGTATCGTCTGTTTTATCATTATCATAATAAGGATTTTCGCCTGCTTTAAAATGCAAATGCAATTGTTTCGATTTTTCGGGTCCATTAGACTGCTCTAAGAGTTCTGTGTAATATTCCAGATCTATAAATGGCACTTTATATTCCTGAGCAACTAAACGGGTTTCAAGAGGATAATCCCCATGTGTGGGTATCAATGTGCCTTTTTCATTAAAATTACGTCTGGCTATAGGCGTTAATAATATTGGTATTGCGCCTTTAGCTCTGGTATCTTTTACAAACCGAATCAAATTGTAACGATATGTTGTATGTGGATTTGTAAAACGCGTCGAATCTTCTGCTTTTTCGTCATTGTGTCCAAATTCAATAAAAACATAATCTCCTTTTTTCAGTTTTTTATAAATTGAATCCCAGCGTTTTTCATTAATAAAACTTTTTGTGCTTCGCCCATTTACAGCCTTATTCTCGACAATGATATTTTCTTTAAAAAAAGGCTGAAGTACCTGTGCCCAACCATGCTCAGGATTGCGTTCCGAATCTTTTTTGTTTGCCATTGTTGAGTCGCCAATAGTATATATTGTTGTTTTTTGAGCAAAACAAGCGGTCGAAATAAGACAGATTATTAATAAATGTATTTTCATTTTTTTTTCTAGATTTTTTATATTTTAATGACAAGATTGTGGTTAATGGCACACGAATTTTACAGATTTAAACAGATTTTTTCTGTTTGTTTTTTAGTTTCTTGTATTAGTTTCATTGTGTGATCCCTCGTTTTTCGGCATGACAAGATTACGTTTACTTTGCGAAGGACGGATTAATCCCGAAGCTTCGGGACATCCCTACAATATATTTTGTTCCTTCAGAACTCTTTCAAGATTGGTTACTTTACGCTAAAACTTGGAATTTGAAACAAAAAAACTTTACCCCTCTGCACCTTTGCTCCTTTGCTCCTTTGTAACTTTGCTGCTTTGAACCTCTGCACCTCAAAAAAACTCATTTAGCCGCTGTAGGTACTGTTGCTTTTTCTCCAATAAAAACATCTGTCATTAAAACATTCTCTGCATTTTCATTTGATATTGCATTTTTCGCCCACTTAATTTCGATCTTGTTTAAAGTAATATTGCGAATTTTCTTGTCTTGAAAACCCTGAATTACAATTCCGGATTCTGTTGCTTTATTGCATATTATATTCGAAAAATTTATATTTGATATTTCCGACTGAAAACCATGTCCTTCGCCATGGTAATTTGCTGTGATATACAAACAATCTTCTACCTCATCGAATTGAATATTTCGAACAAAAACGTTTTTAATAAAACCTCCTCGGTCTGCATTGGTTTTTAGGTAGATTCCTCTTTTTAAGTAGCCAGCTGTTTTACAATTTTCTACATAAACATTTTGAACTCCGGCAGACATTTCACTTCCAATAACAACACCATGAAGTCCTTTGAAATTGCAATTTCTGATCACAATATTTTCACTTGGTGTAGCCGAATTTGCTCTTCCTTCATGATCTCTTCCTGCTTTAATGGCAACATTATCATCGCCATTATCAAAAGTGACATTTTCAATTAAAACATCTTTTGCATATTCAGGATCAATTCCGTCGTTATTATAATTTAGTGATTTGTAGCTAATGCCACGAACAGTAACGCTTTGTGATTTCAGTAAATGCAAACACCAGAAAGGCGAATTCTCTATTCGGATATTTTCGACCAGAATGTTTTTGCAGTTAAAAAACTGAATCATTTGCGGACGCAAAAAGAAACCTTCTCCAAACTTTCTGTCTTTTATTGGAACTGAATTATGGTTCATTTCCCGACTCAGATTTTTTCCGTTTCCTTCTTTCGCTTTAAAACTTTTCCAGATCTTACCTCCTTCTCCGTCGATTGTTCCTTCGCCAGTTATCGCAATATTTGAGCATTCGTATGCATAGATTAGCGGACTGTAATTATAAAGCATTGTTCCTTCCCAACTAGTTAAAACCATTGGTAAATAATCTTCGGGTTTGTCGCTAAACTTAATTTTGGCTTCTTTTTCCAGTTTAAGATTTACATTACTCACAAAATGAATTGGTCCGTTGATTTTATAAATTCCTTTTGGGACAATAATCGTTCCGCCATTGTTCTTTTTACACAATGCCATTGCTTTGTCAAAAGCTCGTTTATTGTTGAATATAGAATCTCCTTTTGCTCCTATTTTCAACACATTAATTTGATATGAAGGAATTACAGGAAGCTGAATTCTATTGACAATAGAATCTACTTTTGCTGTCGGAAATTCGTTATTCTGATCAAAAGAAGTCAATGAGATAAGAAGAAAAATTAAATATTTTAGATTCATAATTGTAGCTGTTTTTTTTGCTCGCAGATTAGGCAGATTAAGCAGATTTTCACCACCTAACTTATTGTTTTAAATAATTAAAAAAATCAGCGTTCATCTGTTTAATCCGTACAATCCGTGGGCTATTTTTTTACTTCGAGTACCAATTTTCAACCGAATCTTTCAGAATGTTTTCGATTGTATAATTTGCAATTTCTTTCTTTTTAAGCTGATGTGACCATGAAACTCTTTTTGTGGGCTGAAATCCTTCTCCTTTGCAATTGTATTCGGCGTAAAAAGCACTCTTCTCCGCTTCTGGCTTCGACCAATTTTCCCAGCCTTCCGGTCTGATATGTTTTCCCATATCACAATTTATATAAACCGTTTTTGCATAAATACGCCAGGGACGTCCTAAATAAACTGCCGTTGCTGCAGCATCTGATGTAAGTTTACAATCTTTAAAAACAAATCCAAAGACAGAATCCTGAGGAGTTGAAGCCGCTGTGATATAAGAGTTTTTTAGACTTTTAATTTCGCAATTTTCAAATAAAGCGGTTGCACTTCCAAAAATAAAATCGGTTGTACCTTCAATATAACAATCTTTAAAATATTGTTTGGCGTTTTTTCCAGACAGATACAAAGTATCCTGATTTCCCAGAATATTACAGTTTGAAATTTTGGCACGATTTGCAACTAACGATAATGCGATTGCCTGCCCGTTATCGCCTGACGCATTTTTAATAGTTAAATTTGAAGCCAAAAAATCATCACCTTCTACCAAAATAGTGTACGTGAAAAAAGTGCTGTTTCGTCCCGTATTTATTTTTGCAAAATTGTCATCAAAACTAATAATGGTATTTTCTTTACTTTCTCCAATCAAAGCGATGTGCGTGTTCCATTCCGGAATTCGAATTTTTTCGTTGTAGATTCCATTTTTTATAAAAACCGTAACTTTTTCATATGGAAATGAAGGACAAGTATTTATAGCGTCCTGAATCTTTGTAAAATCTCCCGAACCGTCTAAAGCAACGGTTATCGAATTATCTTTTTTTTTATCTGATGTTTCTGTTCCCGAAACTTTTACGCCATTTTTAATCGCCCATGAAGCATATTTTTTAAGTACTTCTTTTGGAGCATCAGTATACCAACTATAACCGTTTCTACGCTCTGAACCAATCTCTTCCAATGACTTTTTTCTAATTCCGTCACGATCACAAAAGAAAGGTTCGTTAGTTTCAAGATCCATAAATCTTGCCCAAATTGGTGCAGCATTTTGAGTAACAATCATTTTTTTATCTATGATTTTTCCAGCGTCGTTCAAAACACGTTTTTCTTCGAGATTCGTAATTTTTGTTTTTTCAAACCAAGCCTGAGCACTTTTGACAGCCGTAATAATTTCCGCCGATGGCTTTTCGACCGACATTAAAAGCAATACAATCTTTGCAGATTCATAACCACTTAACGATGCCAGTTCAAAAGCTCTCGCATTTGCCGGAGCCAGACTAACTTCATCATGCTGTGCGCACCAAGCTGTTAAAACTCCATTTTGTTTGTATTGTGTTTTTAAGATGCAATCAATTCCTTTATCGAAAGATTTCTTTGCTTTTTCGACAATTTCTTTGGGAGGTTTTATACTGAAAAAACCTGTTTCTTCACCTACTTTCTTCATGATGTTCATGATATTAACCATCGAATCGTCATTGTAAGTAATATGCGTATAATAGCCTTTTTTTAAGGGATAAAACTGTGGCCATCCGCCATTATTATATTGTGCTTCAAGTAAATAATTCAATCCTTTTAAAAAAGATTCTTTATATCTCTCGTCTTTAACCTGCGCATACATTTTAGACATAAAAAGCATTTCCTGACACGTTGCTCCATTATCTGTTGTAATCTCGTGCAAATCACTTTTTAATACAGTCAATTTTTGCTTTTCTGTTTCGCTAAGCGGATTTTGCATTTGGATATTTTTTGGCCATCCGCCAATATTTCGTTGGTAAAGCAAAACATTCTCGGCAATATTTTTGGCTTCCGCCGAAGCAAACCAATCCGCATCATTTTTCCGAATAATATCAGGCCAATTTTTGAACGTATTCTGAGCATTTGTCCCAAAACTTGCAATAAACAGAATAAATACTATCGTTTTTTTTAATTGAATCATTTTCTATTAATTTTTATTTGCCCCTTTTGACTGAATGTAAAAAGTCATCTATATTACTACTAATTCTTATTTACTCTAAACCAATCAACTGCAACATTTCCAGAATCATTTGTTATTTTTTCGCTCAAGGCAAAAAGTCCTAATTTTGCGCCAATCCATTTTCCTTCTTTAGCCACAAAAACAGATCCAATTGATTTATACTCTTTATCGTCTAAACTGTAAAAGAAATTACAAACGCCTCCCTTTTTAATTTTTACTCTCAGGTAAATTGTATTGTTAGAAATCAGAATCGGTTTACTTTCATTTTCTGAAATTGTTTTATCAAAAGTTCCGGTTTTCTGGCTTAAATACAATTTTCCGTTATCATTTTTAAAGCACAAATAACTATAATCCAGTCCCATTATCACAAGTCCTGTAGATTCTCCGTTTAATCTGCTATTAAAAGTTAATTTGGCTGTAGCCGAAAATTCTTCAGCAGGAAATTTTTGTAATAATGAGTTTGGAGCGTCAAATATTTTCTGATTGTTTTTGATCGTTGGTAAACAAAATAAATTCAAATATCCCAAACTCGTCGGAAATCCCCAATTGATTTGAGAATTTGCCTGCCATTGCCATTGCAAACCTAATTTAGGTTCGTTAAATTCACCTGATGTTGCAGGAACTTCTATTGAATATTCCTTACCTACATTTGGTTTTTTAAATGTAGAAACAGGTTCTCCAATTCCGTTTCCATCCAAATCCTGTCCTATAATTGGCCAATCTTTTTCCCATTTCATAGGTTCGAGATGCAAAATTCTGCCATAAGCGCCTTTATCCTGAAAATGTATAAACCAATTTTCGCCCGTTTGTGTTTGTACCCAAGCACCTTGATGCGGACCGTTTACAGCTGTTTTTCCTTGTTCGAGAACTTTCTTCTTTTCATAAGGACCAAAGACATTTTTTGATCTCAAAACCGTCTGCCAACCCGTTGCAACTCCACCAGCAGGAGCAAAAATATAGTAGTAATTGTTTCTTTTATAAAATTTTGGACCTTCGATTGTACCTTCGCTTTCGTGTCCGTCAATCACCATTACTTCGTCATTATTAATGACAGTTCCATCGGCATTCATGCTGCAAACCACCAATAAACTTTTTATTTGCGCCCGACTTCCTGCAAAGGCATGAACCACATAATTTTTCCCGCCATCATCCCATAACGGACTAGGATCTATCAATCCAATTCCTGCTTTTACCAAAAGCGGTTCCGACCAAGGGCCTTCGGCTTTTTGGGCTTTTATCATGTAAATTCCAAAATCAGGATCGGGGTAATAAATATAAAATTCATTGTTATGAAAAGTAATACTTGGTGCCCAAACGCCATTTCCGTGCTGTACTTTATTATAGGTTTCAAATGGCGGCTGTTTCGATAGTGCATATCCAATAATTTTCCAGTTTACCAGATCTTTAGAATGCAAAACAGGCAATCCCGGAATACAATTAAAAGATGATGCCGTCATATAAAAATCATCTCCAACACGCACAACATCAGGATCCGAATAATCAGCGTGAATTATAGGATTTGTATAAGTTCCGTCTCCATTATCGGGCACCCAAACCTGAGCAAAATTCTTTTGCATCACGAATACCGACCATAAAAGGAAAAGGACTTTTGTGTTTTTCATTATTGTTTTTATATGTATAATGTTTTTTGGAGCTATTTCCCGCTATTCGTTTCAATCTTTTTCTGGCTAAAAAAGCCAGAAAAAGGATTTCCTCCCGAAGCTTCGGGACTATCGGGGCTATGGCACTCATTTTCATGAGAATCTTTTCGCTTATCTTGTCATTTCGCCCCAAGGGAGAAATCACACTCGTAGCTCGACACAGATTGGCGATTTTGATTGTGTCCCGAAGCTTCGGGATAGTGTGATTTACTTCGTCTGTTCGCTGTCGCTCGAGTTTCCTCCGTCGAAATGACAAACTGTATCGCTATTCTTTTATTATAATTATCGACCCAATTCTAAAGCCGCCAAAATAAAAGGTCCGGTTGCTTTAGGATCATTGTCTTTTTTTCGTTCCTTAACGTAATATTCATACGAACCATCGCGATATGGTTTACCGCCCAAACCAGCTACTGCACAAGCTTGCGTTAATGTAATTCCTCCATCGGCATCGACTTTTATCAATTGTTTTGTTAAACCATCAAAAGCTTTATTAGCTAACTTTTTATATTTTGCAGGCAAATATCCTTTGTTTGCTCCTTTTGCAAAAGCATACGCAAACATCGATGATCCTGATGCTTCAAGGTAATTTCCTTCTTTGTTTCCTTTGTCTGTTACCTGATACCACAAACCTGATTTATCCTGATATTTGGCTAAAGCTGCCGAAACACTATTCAAATATCCTACTAATTCTTTTTGTTTTGGATGGTCTTTTGGGAAATAATCCAACACATCTACAAGTGCCATTGCATACCATCCCAAAGCTCTTGACCAGAAATTTGGCGAAGTTCCGGTTTCTTTATTTGCCCACGCCATTTGTTTGCTTTCGTCCCAAGCGTGATATAATAATCCTGTTTTAGGATCTGTGGCGTGTTTTTGAATCAGTTCAAATTGTTTTGCTACATCATCCAATTGTTTACCATTTTCAAAAGCAGTAGTGTATTCTGCATAAAATGGTTCGCCCATATACAAACCATCTAGCCACATTTGGTTTGGATAGATTTTCTTGTGCCAGAATCCGCCGCTTTCCGTTCTTGGCTGTTCCGTCAATTGTTTGCGAAGCAATTGTAATGCTTTTAGGTATTTTTCTTCTTTTGTAGTTTCATAAATCTTAAAAAGTAAACGGCCCGAAACCACCATGTCAATATTATAATTATCAAGATCATACGTTTTAATATTTCCGTCATTCTCAACAAAAGAATCTACATATCCTTTTATATAAACAGGATATCTTGGGTCAGGATTTTTTTTATACAATTCTTCGATGGAATGCAAAACCAAGCCATGAACATAATCCCATTTTGGTGTCTTGGCATCGTCGATCATATAGGCTTCAGGATGACGTTTCATTATTGTTAAAGCCATTTTATCAGACCATTTCATATCTTTAGAAATAACAATATCAGTACTTTTCGGTTCCTGCGAAGTCACTATACAACTCGTAAAAACCATTGCGCAGATCAATAAAACGGATGCTAAATAACCTTGTTTTTTATTATTTTTCATTTTTACTCTAATTATATTTTATTTCTATTTTTCATTTATCGTGATTATTCTAACACATAGAAACATAGTTTTTCTCCTAAAAAAGGCGTTTCACTTATTTTAATGCACATAGTTTGCTATGTGTGAGAAACGTGTTTCTTTTTGTTTTCTTTTTTACACTTAAAATCTATGTTTCTATGTGTTTAAGTAAACTTTTAATGAGTTATACTTAATGATTTTCTACTTTTCTAATTCAAGCGCACTCAACAAAAATGCCGCTAAAGCAGGCGAACCGTTATCTTTCGTTTTTCCGCTAATATAATATTCATTTGTACCATCTCTAAAAGGTTTTCCTCCCAGACCAACACTCGGCGATACATTTAGAATATTTATTTCTCCCGCTTCTCCAACTTTTACAAATTCTTTTATAAAAGCATCAAAAGATTTCTGTGCGGTTTTTTTATAATTTGACGTTAAATATCCTTTATCACTGCCTTTTGCCAAAGCATAAATGATCATGGCTGAAGCCGAAGGTTCTAAATAATTTCCTTTTAACTCCGGTTTATCGGCAACCTGATACCATAATCCCGAAGAACTTTTATATTGAATTACACTTTTTGATATCTGATTCAGATAACCTATTAACGTTTTATAATTTGGATGTGATTTTGGATAATAATCCAGCGTTTCAACAAGTGCCATCATGTACCAGCCAATTCCTCGTCCCCAGATTGTTGGCGATGTTCCCGTTTCCGGATTTGCCCACGCAATTTGTTTGCTTTCATCCCAACATTGATAAACTAAACCCGTTTTTTTATCTGTCAGATGATTCTGAACCAATTCGAATTGTTTTGCAATATCATCCAAACTTTTTCCATTTTCATACGTAACAGTATATTGTGTATAAAAAGGTTCCGCCATATACAAACCGTCAATCCACATTTGATTTGGATATATTTCTTTGTGCCAAAATCCTCCGCTTGCCGTTCTGGGTTGATTTTCGAGTTGTTTTCTTAATTGTACAAGTACTTTCTGATAGCGATTGTCTTTTGATATATCATATAAATTAAAAAGAATTTTACCCGGATTTACATAATCAATATTGTATTCTTTCTCCTCATATTTCTTAATATTTCCAGAACTGTCGATCATTTCATCGGCATATTCTTTTATATAATTCAGGTATTTTGAATCGTTTGTTTTCTGGTATAATTTTTCAAAAGAAAACAATAAAAACCCCATTTTATAATCCCATTTTGGTTTTTCATTTCCGTCGATCTGCCAGGCTTTTGGATAATTGTTTAAAATTGTAAGTGCTGTTTTTTCAGACCATTTTGAATTATTCGAAATGATATTATTCTGGGCTATTGCTGAACTACAAAAAAGCAGTAAAACGATTACTGGTTTAATATAAATTGTCTTTATGAAAACGCTTTTGAACATTAATTCTATTTTTTTTTCCAAAGATTAATTGATTTTAAAAGATTAATCTGCAGCATTTTACTTTGTGTTGTTTTTTCTCGCAGATTTGGCAGATTAAGCAGATTTTTATTTTTAATCGTCGTGTTTTTATTTCACGCAGATTTTAAAAAGATTTAAGCAGATTCGCGCAGATAATTATTCGTAATTTATTTTTTTAATTAAATCTGCTCAATCTGCCAAATCTGCGAGAAAAAAATCCTTTTAATCCTTTATCCCGATAGCTATCGGGAGTGACTATTTTTATTTCACGCAGATTTTAAAAAGATTTAAGCAGATGCGCGCAGATATTTATCCGTAATTTATTATCAAATTAGATCTGCCAAAATCTGCAGAATCTGCGTGAAACAAAATCCTTTTAATCCTTTATCCCGATAGCTATCGGGAGTGACTATTTTTATTTAACGCCGATTTTAAAAAGATTTAAGCAGATTAGCGCAGATAATTATTCACAATCTATTTTTCAGAGTAAATCTGCTTAAATCTGCAAAATCTGTGTGAAAAAAAATCCTTTTAATCCTTTATCCCGATAGCTATCGGGAGTGGCAAAACAAAAATTACATTTTACCTTTCTTATTCAGCACTTCTAATTTTTCATCCAAATACTTTACGAATTCCTCTTTTGATTTAATTCCGTTTTGTTCTTGTTCCCACGCTCCTAAAAAGTAAAATGAATGTGCTTTAGTTGTTGGTTTAAAAACTATCAGGTAATCTAAATCAGCATCTGCAACATTTTCAACTTCATTCGTTGCGTAAAATATTGCCATTCCTAATTTATCCGGAACTAAAGACTGTTGACCGTAAGTTGCCAGATAAGCCCATTTTTTATTCTTGCTTTCTTTTTTAAGCAATTCAGCATTCTTTTGTTTTACGATTCCTGTACAAATTCCTTTAATTTCTTTCGAAGCCTGAATTTTATGTTCTGTATAAAGCTGGTCCGGTTTAATGGTTAATTCTGTAGTGAAATCAATCTTATCAGAAGCTGTTTTCCATCCGTAATAACGAACTTTTACTTTCGATTCATTTGCATTATTTTCGACATTTGCCAAAGTTGAATCTACTTCGTGGAAATGCAATTTTTCATTGTTTAAAAAACGATCAATTGACCCAATTCCGATTCCTTTTCCGGCTTTCAGAATATCTGCTCCCCAATCGCTCATTTCGTGATACGAATCAAAATTATCTTGCCCAACTTGCGGTAAAACTATTGCTGATGTCTTTTTTCCGAAAATATCAATCGCATTTCTCCAGTCTAAATACAAACGATATCCAATTCTGTTGTTTTCCCAACCCGGACCTTCATAACGAATATCAAAGGAATGATCTGTATGTTCCGGAGCTAATTTTAATTTATCAACGTTTTTAAAAACAGTTCCTCCAATGTACTTTCGTGCTTCCCATTTTCCATCTGTTTTTACGGATAATTCGGCGTAGGTTTTAGCCGTTTTAATGTCGTATTTATTTTGTGCTTTACAAGCTGAAAGTCCAAAAACTAATACCGTTGATAAGGTTATTAATGTTTTCATTTTATAAAATTTATTTAAATATTTTGTTTAAAAATTGTGTTGTATACTTTATCATTTCATCAAACCAAGGTTGAAAAAACCAAAAGGAATGCGGTGAATTTTCAATTGTTTTTACTTCGTTATAAATTCCATTCTCATTTAAAATGGTAATCATATCATCTCTTCCGGCGTGAAACCGATCAAAACTACTGTTTATAAATAATATGGGCGGCGTATTTTTATTGGTATGACTTAAAGCCGAAGCATTTTTCCAGTTCTCCGGATTTTCTTCATAAGTACCTTTTAACCAAAATGACGCCATTTCTCCTTCTTTTGATTCCGGATGTTTAAAAGCTAAAATTCCATCTACATCGATAATTGCATTTACTTTTGACGAAGATTTACTTTTATTCAGACCATCTTCAAAAGCTAAATCTCCATTTGTTGTACCAATCAAAGCTGCCATTTGACCTCCCGAAGAGCATCCTAAAATCGCAATTTTGTTTGGATCTACATGAAACTTTTTAGCATTATCTTTGATAAATTTAATTGCATTTTTAATATCATAAATCCCTTCCGGATATTTTGCTTCAAGCGATAACCTGTATTCAATTGCAAAACAGGAATATCCTTTTGCTGCAATTTCTTGTGCCATAACCTGCATCTGACTTTTATTTCCTGATCTCCAACCACCGCCATGAATCATGATTACGGCTGGATTTAGTTTTTCTTTTTTATAAAAATAGGCGTCTAAATGTAATTCTCTATTTTGCTTTTGATTATAAACAAGATCATAAATTTTAGCAACATTTTTATTCTTTTTTGATTCAGCAATTTTAATGAACGGATATTGCTTAATCAATTTATTGTAAGTACTCTTTATGGTATAAGAAGTATCGACCACAAAATTGCTTTGTGCAGAAATTGTTGTTGCGTACAATATCAAAAACAGTACTATTTTATTCATTCTCAAAAACTTCAATTCTTAGTTAATAAAGGAGTTTGATATGCGATCAAACTCCTTTTTAACTACTTCAAAAAAATACTAATCTTAACTCTTTAATGCAATTATTTTCAAAACACAGATTTCTTTTGCCACAGATTACTCAGATTCCAATGATTTTTTTCGCCACAAATTTCACAAATTCACACAAATCATTGTGGTTAATTCTTTGCAATTCGTAGTAATCTGTGGCATTCTTTTTTTTTCGCCACGAATTCACGAACTATAGCAAATTAATTCGTGTAAATTCGTGAAATTCGTGGCAAACTTAATCTGTGGCATTTATTTATTAATACGCAGGATTCTGTGGATAATTTTTACTTCTGTTTAAATCTAATGCTGATTGTGGGATTGGTCTTAAAACTTTAAGATTACCAGCTTTTCCTGCAAAAGCATTTGTTGTTGTAACTTTAGGATTGTATAAAACGGTTCTTTCTACCAATGTTCCCGTGCGTTTTAAGTCGAACCAACGGTGGTATTCACCTAATAATTCTCTTCCTCTTTCGTCTAATATTGTATTGATATCAATTGATGTTAGTACCGGAATTGTTCCTGCTACTCCGCCTCCTGCTCTTCTTCTTACTTCGTTCAAACGTGCCAATGCTGTTCCGGATTGACCTGCTTTAAAATAAGCTTCGGCAGCAGTTAGATACGTTTCTCCAAGTCTAGATATGATGAAATCGCGTGTACTGCTTCTGTTTGTAGCCGGTGTAATTGGTGTTGTATTATAATTTGCACTTGTTGCACCGCTATAAGGCGCTTTTGGATCATCAAATTTACGAACCGGAATCAGGTTGTAATCTCCTCCTGAAGCTGCAGATGAAGAATAAGTTCCCCAATTGTGGTATCTGAATTTTGCAGGATTTACCATTCTTGAAGTATTGTCTAATATCCACGCACCTCTGTCGGCTGTTGTAAACCATTTTGGTTCGTAGAAATCTGTAATTTTCAAAGCAGCTTTATCGGCCACATCATAATAATCGTAATATCTGCTATAGATTTCGTTCATAAAAGTTCCTTCCCAACGTTTATCTCCTTTTTCATATAATGATAATGCATATACAGTAGGACAAAGTGTGTAACTTCTGTTAGGATAAGGATTTCCTGCCGCTGCAGCTCCTAAATACGAACTGAACCAATAGTTTTGTGAACTTCCCAATGCTGTTGTTCCTGTTGCATTTGAAGCTGCCGAAAATTGAACTGAAAAGATAGTTTCAGCATTCATTTCGTTTCCTGGTTTTACCACATTATCAAAAGAAACCGCTAATGCTTGTCCGCCAATTACCTGATCTGCCAAAGATGCAGCTGTTGTAAAATCTGCCGGAGTTCCAAAAGTTTCATAACCTCTTGTTAAATAAACTTTTGCCAATAAATCCTGAACGGCTCTTTTATTAACTCTTCCATTATATGCGGCTGTACTTACTGCCGGAAGTGCTTCATTTAAATCTTTAAAAATTTGCGTGTACACTTCTTCAGCAGTATTTCTGTCAAAAGCGGTTACTGCTGTATTGATATTTTCTAACACAATTGGAACTCCTCCATAAGTCTGAACTAACAGAAAATAAGCATTTGCTCTTAAAAATTTAAGTTCTCCAATTCTGTTATCCAACGTGCTTGATTTCTCGGTAAGAGTCGAATAATACAATCCTTTATTGGCTTGCTGAATGGCAATATAACAAGTTCTATACAATTGATCTACTCCTGCCGATGACGATGATAAGGTCAAATATTTTGCAAGACCTTCCGGTTCCTGATTTCTTCCTTCAGAATACATATCTGTTCCTGCTTCAAACAACCACGGATCTCCTCCATAAATATCCTTTAGAGTTGCATAATTTGTATTTATTAAGGATTCAAAACCTGCAGCAGTCAAAAAGTATTGCTCTGCTGAACCGTAGGAACGATTGTCTTCCTCAATAAAATCGGAGCAAGAGTTAAGTGTCGTTCCAAGTATTAGTATAGCTACTATTAATTTTTTCATTTTTTCTAATTTAAAATTTTAAACTTAATCCCATTTGAACTGTCATTGTCGACACACGATTCACTGCTAAAGCCGCAGTTGCCCATTCCGGATCGTAACCTTCATAAGGTGTAATTACAAACGGATTCAACACATTCACATAAAAACGCATGCTTTTAAGTTTTAATTTATTTACCAGATCATTATCCAAACTATATCCTAATGCTATGTTTTGAACTTTGACAAATGAGGCATTTTTGTAAAAAGCAACGTTATTAGTATCATAATAAACTCCTGCTCCACGCGGTAACGGATTTGTGTTTGAATATTGTGGCGCAATACCAGCTCCATTTGCAGGAATATACCAATCGTCTAAATCTAATTTTTGACGGCCTCTGTCTGTAACATCGGCAAAATTATCGTGGAAACCACTAAATACGGTCATTCCCTGATTGGTGATCAATGACATAGACAAATCAAATTGTTTTACTTTTAATGTCGTAGAAAAACTTCCTGACCATTTAGGATCGTAATTTCCTAAAATAGCTCTGTCATTATTAGCATCAATTTTACCATCATTATTCAAATCTTTTACTCTTGCTTCTCCGGGTTTCTGACCGTAAGAAAGCGCTTTTGCAGCTTCGCTTTCCTGCCATACGCCATCAAAAACATAGTTGTAATAAGAATGTATATTTTCGCCAATAAATAAATTGTTACCAACATCATCTACTTTATCCTGTCCATAAATAGACTCTAATTTGTTTACGTTTTTAGTAAAAGTAAAACTAGTTTCCCAAGACACATTTTTAGTCTGAATATTTTTTGTTACCAAAGCAACCTCAATACCTTTATTGCTGATAGAACCCACATTTGAAGTGATAGTAGGAACTCCAATTTCTAATGGTAATGCTTGTTGAAACAATAAATCTTTTGATAAACGATCGTAAACATCTACACTTCCTGAGATTCTGTTTTTAGCAAATCCAAAATCCAAACCTAAATTCACCTCTCTGGTTTTTTCCCACGTAAGATCTGTATTTCCTAAACTTGAAGAAGTATAACCGTTTGCCGGAGTACCGTTAAAGTCATAATAAGTTGGTACTTTTAAAACACTTAAACTTGAATATGGCGCAACATTATCGTTTCCGGTATAACCAATACTTCCTCTTAATTTTAAATTAGAAATAAAAGATGAATTCTTCAAAAATGATTCCTGATTGATATTCCAACCTACTGCTACAGAAGGGAACGCTGTCCATTTATTGCTATCGGCTAAAACAGATGAACCGTCATAACGTACTGATGCAGTTAATAAATAACGTCCTTTGTACGTATAGTTTAAACGTGCTGCATAAGATTCTAATGTATTTTTAGAATATGGAATAAACACTCCTGACGGAATTATTGCAATAGAACCAGAAGGCGTTAAATTGTAAGTTGGCTGCGCTCCAGAACCCAAATTGTAAAATCCTGTTTCGAAAGGATTTTCTCTGGAAGATTGGAAATATGTTTCTGTTGTATTAGAATAAAAACTCTGAAGTAATAAAACGTTGAAAACGTGATTTTCTTTTAAGGTATAGTTGATATTGAACTGATTATCCCAAGTATAATTAAAGTTTTGAACATTACTTACATCCCCAGACGGTAAACTCTTGTTTTTAAGTCCAAAATCTGTCTGAGCACCAAGTGATCTGCCTTCTCTTGCATTCATTGAACCTGCTGAAAAAGTCGTTTTGAAAGACAACCAATTTGTAAATTTATATTCTCCGAATAAATTACCAATTGTTGTAAATCTTTTTATTTCATCTGCAGAATTTGCAATTTCCAAAAGCGGGTTATAAGAACCTGTTTTATTGATTGCAAGACTTCCGTTTGGATATTTTAATGTTCCGGGCTGTTGTGCATAAGTCCCCACAATTTCTTTACCATCGGCATCAATTGCCCAAGGCGATGTAAAAGGATTTTGTCTAAAAGCTTCCTGCATTGCAGTTGCGCTTCCTAATTGTTCATCGGTTTTAGAAATAGTAAGGTTTACTCCAAACGAAATTTTATCGTTTACCTTATGATTCAAACCTGCTTTAAAATTGTATTTATCGATACCCTCGTTGTCAATTACTCCGGTTTCTTTTTGTACACCAAGACCTATGTTATAAGACAAACCATTATCGGCACGACCGGTAATATTCAGATAATTATTTTGAGTCATTCCGCCTTTTAGAACTGCGTCCTGCCAATTATAACTTTGGTTATCAGCAACTCTTTGAAACAAAACCGGATTCGTTCCTGCCTGTCCTACCGCTGTATTCAATTCTGTTGGACTGATATCATTATAAGTTGGATTTGTAGCCGAAATTGTAGTTGCCAAAAATGCTGACTGATGATAATACCACCATTTTTCAGGGCTCATTAATTTAGGTAATCTCACTGCTTGCTTGTTTCCGTAAGAGCTATCATAAGAAACTGTTACTCCGGCTTTGGCATTTGTACCGCTTTTGGTTGTAACAATGATAACCCCGCTTCCTCCTCTTGAACCGTAAATTGCTGCTGATGACGCATCTTTCAACACATCCATTCTTGCAATATCCTGCGGATTCAAAAAGTCTATATTATCTGTTGGAACACCATCGACAACAAAAAGTGGTTTAGAACCATCTTTATTAATCGAATTTGCCCCTCTAATAATAACGTTGAAACCATCACCAATTCTTCCTGAATTTGACGTTACCTGAACCCCGGCAATTCCACCCTGAATTGCTTCCATTGGGTTGGTAACATTTCTTTCGGTTATTTTTGCAGCTGATAAGGTGTTTACGGCTCCAGTTAAATCTGTCTTTTTTACAGATCCGTAACCTACAACCACAACTTCATTAAGCGAATTGGATTGTTCCGAAAGACTTACGTTTACTCTGGATTTTCCGGCAACACTAACTTCCTGAGTCTGAAAACCCAAATAGCTTACGATCAAAACCGCTTTATTACTTGCAACATTTATTTTAAAACTTCCCTCAAAATCTGTAGAAGTTCCGTTTTTAGTCCCTTTTTCCTGGATATTCACACCCGGAAGTGATAATCCTGCAGCATCAGTAATCTTTCCTTCTACCACTGTCGACTGAGCGCTCACGGTATTACTCAAAAGGAAATTGAGGAAAAATAGAAATACAAGATTGTATTTTATTTTTTTCTTTGATAATTGTTTAATGTTCATAGTTAGGTTTAATGGTTTGGTTAATTGATAGTTTTCTTTTTTAATTTTTAATCGATTCTACTTTCTTTCCATTGATATATGTGCTTATAAAATTTATGTTTTTTACGTTTTTCAGCGAATAAACAGAATCTGTTTTTTCGATTACAACATCTTTAAACGTGATATTTTCTATAGGAGATGCTGCGTAACCATCGGCGAGAATACCGTACTTTCCGCCATTTTTTACTTTAATATTTTCAAGGCTGATATTTTTGATTGCGGGTATAAAATTTCCGGATTGACTGCCATATACATCATAAAACATTGTCACTCTCAAAACACATTCTTTAACGGTTCCAACTTCAATATTTCGAACATAAATATCCTCTGTGGTTCCACCTCGTTTAGAGTTTGTTTTAATTCTGATGGCTCTTTCCAGATTTGGACTGTCCATGACACAATTTTCAACAAAAACATGGTTTACTCCGGCAGATATTTCGCTTCCCATAACTACGCCACCGTGACCGTCTATCATTTTACAATTCTGAACAATGATATTTTTACTCGGAATCCCAACTCGTCTTCCGTCTGCATCTCTGCCTGATTTTATGGCAATACAATCGTCTCCGGTATTAAAAGTGCAGTTTCTAATGATTACGTTTTGAGAATATTCAGGATCACAACCATCATTATTAGGTCCGTGACTGTTGACCGTAACTCCGTCTACAATTACATTATTAGATTTTATAGGATGTAAAATCCAAAACGGAGCATTGATTACCGTAATATCTTTTACTAAAACTGTATTACATTCAAAAAACTCAATAAAATTGGGACGCAAATAATGTCCTTCTCCAAAGATTCTTTCTTCAACAGGAATTCCTTTTTCGGCCATTTCAATTAAAGCAATACGATTAAGCGGATCATTTTGAGAAGGAATCCCTTTTTCCCAACCATAATATTTACTTCCTGCCCAAATCCACCAATTCGTATTATTAGCTTGTCCGTTTAAAGTTCCTTTTCCGGTTATGGCAACATTTGTTTTATTTTTTGCATAAATAAGAGGCGAATGATTCATTAATTCTGTTCCTTCAAATGAAGTATGTACTAAAGGATATTCTTTTGAATCGATACTAAAGAGAATCTCCGCTTGATCATCCAGATGTAAATTGACGTTACTTTCTAAATGTATTGGTCCTGTCAGGTATTTTCCATTTGGCACAAGCACTTTTCCTCCTCCGTTTTCAGCGCAAGTTTTAATTGCTTTTTCAAAAGCTGCTGTATTTGACGTTTTCCCATCTGCAAAAGCACCAAAATCCATAACATTATAAGTCTTGTCTAAAAAGTGCGTTTGTGGAATGCTTTTTACAATTAAATCCATCTTTTTCCACGGATCAGCTTCTGAAATAGTAGAAACTTGTTTTCCACAAGATAAAAATGACATTGCAAGCAGACTACAAATAACAATTGATTTTGACGCTATAGACTTATTTATAATCATTTGCAGCTAGTTTTTTGGTTTTTCAACATAAAATCAACTTTTATGTAATCGATTACACGAAAGTAGAAAATTTTTTTAATACAGCAAATTTATTTCGAAAATATTTATATATTTAATTTTTATTAGGAACTATATTTACATTTAATGTAAAAATGCTCTTAATAATTTACCATAATAGAATAGAAAACGTTTTAGTTATTCTATAATAGTAATCGATAACATTTTATATTTTGATAATAAAAAAAAATGTACTTTTGTCTAACAATTAATTTGAAACACTTTTTGAATGAGCGAAAAAATAACCATTTATGATATTGCCGAGAAATTAAATATCACTGCTGCAACTGTTTCAAGAGCCTTAAATAACAATCCGAAGATAAAAGAGAGTACACGTGAGCTGGTTCTTAAAACCGCTGCATCGATGAACTATAAGCAAAATAAACTTGCCTTAGCCTTAAAAAGCGGTCGTAGTAATAATATAGGTGTAATTGTTCCTCGTATTGACAGTAACTTTTTTGCGTCTGTCATTAGAGGAATCGAAGAAGAACTTCATCCGCATGGTTATCAGGTTATTATCTGCCAGACTCATGAAGATCCAAAAAGAGAAAATGAAAATCTATATACCTTAATAGATGCCCAAGTAGACGGAATCATCATGTCAGTTACTGATGTGACTAACGAAAATGATGGTGCGTTTCATAATGTTTTACAGAAAAATGTTCCGTTAATCTTTTTTGACAGAAGCAAACATATTGAAGGTGTAAGTTCTGTAACGATTAATGATTTTAAAGGTGGATATATTACTACCAAACATTTAATTGATGAAGGTTGTAGATCTATTGCCCATTTCTCTGGAGATCAATCTCTTGAGATATTCAAAAATCGTTTTTTAGGATACAAACAAGCTTTATTGGATAACGGAATGACTTTCAAGGAAGAATATGTTATTCGTACTAAAAGTAGTGTTGATGCCGGAAAAGAAGCGATTGATACTTTATTAAAATTAGAAACGCCGCCTGACGCTCTGTTTTCTTCGAGTGATTTCGCAGCTTTAGGCGCTATTCAGGAATTAAAAGAAAGAAATATCAGTATTCCGAATGAGTTTTGTGTAGCGGGTTTCAGTAACGAGCCTTTTACAAAATTCATGGAATTATCCATAACTTCTGTAGATCAGTCTCCGCTTGAAATGGGTAAAATGTCAGCTCGTGTTTTCTTAGAACAAGTCGATAAAACCAATACAATCAAAATCGAAAAAAAGGTAGTTCTCGCTCCCGAATTACACATCCGTAAATCTTCGTCGCGAACTAACTTCTAATGTTTTTTCACCATATAAGTGATATAAGAAAATATAAGCTTTGTGTCTTTTTTGCCACAGATTTATGTATTGCCTTAAAAAAATAGCCACGAATTCACGAATGATTGCGCAAAATTGATTGGAATAATTCGTGAATTCGTGGCTAAAAAAACTTTTAATCTCCGGCAAAAAAATAAGCCCATTCTTAAATGAGCTTATATAACTTATATGGTAAACTTTTTATTTATGCGTAAACCTTTTACAATGAAACTCCTCGCTTCCAAGGGATAAAATCGTTTTGGTTTAGGATTGCAGCTTTGGTTTTAATGGTTCCGCTCGCAACATCTATTATAAATTCCAGCATTTCGTCTGCCATTTGATCGATTGTTTTTTCGCCTGTAATAATTCCTCCTGTATCGATATCGATAATATCCGACATTTTTTTAGCTAAATCAGAGTTGGACGAAATCTTCACAACTGGTGCAATTGGGTTTCCTGTTGGAGTTCCTAAACCTGTTGTAAACAAAACCATATTGGCTCCAGAACCAACCATTGCAGTTGTACATTCAACATCATTTCCTGGTGTACAAAGCAAGTTTAATCCCGGTTTTGTGATATATTCACCATAATCCGAAACACCTACAATTGGTGAAGTTCCACCTTTTTTTGCTGCTCCTGCAGATTTCATGGCATCTGTAATCAAACCATCTTTGATATTCCCCGGAGACGGATTCATATCAAATCCCGAACCAGCATCTACAACGGTTTTCTCGTACCATTTCATTAATTCAAGGAAACGCTCCCCTCCTTCATCTTCAACACAACGATTCACTAATTCCTGCTCTACTCCACATAATTCTGGGAATTCAGAAAGTATCGTAGTTCCGCCTAATGCAGCCAATAAATCTGAAGTTACACCCAATGTTGGGTTTGCCGAAATTCCGGAAAATCCATCAGATCCGCCACATTCTAAACCAATTTTTAGTTTAGACAATGGCGCAGGAGTTCTCTGTAATTCGTTTGCTTTTTTAATCGCTTCAAAAGTATCTTTTACAACGCTGCTCAACATGGCTTCAATAGTCCCAATTTGCTGCTGATCATAAATCAAAACAGGCTTTTTACTATTTGGATTTATCTCATCCATAGCATCTTTAAAGATCTGAATTTGAAGATTCTGACAACCTAAACTCAAAACTGTAGCTCCCGCAACATTCGGATTGTTTACATAACCAGCCAATAATTTAGCTAGACTATGCGAATCCTGACGAATTCCGCCACAACCACCTTGATGCGTGATGAATTTTACTTCGATATTATTGAATAAATTAGAATCATTAGAAGCTGCTTCATTACCAATACCACCACTTTCCGATTTTACCAAAGAACGAAGCAATAACTGGTAATCATTCTCTTTTGGTTTCATTAATTCCTTTTCGAAAATATCTTTCAGGATTTCGATATTTCTGTTTTCACAGAAAACCAGCGGAAAAAACAACCATACATTTTCAGTTCCAACTTGACCGTCTTCTCTATGATAGCCCAAGAAAGTTCTGTCTTTCCATTTATCAATATTAGGTGCCGTCCAGCCAATAGTTTCTGTTTTACCAGTTACTTTATCGCTTTCGTGTTTTACATTTGAAGTCGAAAGTAAACCTCCTTTTTCAATTCTGGCACTTGCTTTTCCTACCAAAACACCGTACATAATAATCCTGTCTCCTACATTAAAAGGAACCATTGCAATTTTATGTTTCATTTTCACATCAGTTTCGATAGTGATGTTTTCACTTTCAAAGTTAATTACTTCTCCAGCAGTTAGATTCACTAAAGCAACCGCTACATTATCAGTAGGATTAACTTTTATTAATTGTTTTTGAGTTGCCATAACTATAGTATGTGAGTTCTTTATTTTATTTGTTTTTCAAAATTAGCGAAGCCTTGCTCCAAGCCGTTTGCATCAATTTCTTCTAAGGCTTTTGCTATTGCATCTGTTAGTCCGGGAATTGCTGTTAAATCTTCATCCCAGAAATTTTTATTCTGCAAAGTGAGTCTGGCAATTTTATTATAATCATCAGATTTCCAAAGTCCGTCAAAGAAAGCTACAATATCTTCACTATCATTTATCGGTAGATTTTTGCCTTTCCATGTACCTTTATAAAAACGAATTAAACAGGCAAATGCAAATGTCAAATGAGCCGGAAGTTTATGATTAATATCAACATATCCTGTTAAACTTGGCAACACTCTTACTTTAAATTTAGATATTGAATTTAAAGCAATTGAAGACAATAAATGCTTGATAAACGGGTTTCTAAAACGGTCTAATATTTCTTCGGCGAAACTGGTTAATTCCGCTTTATCCATGTTTAAAGTTTCATTAATCTCTTCAAAAACAGCTTTATTTACAAATTCTCCTGTAAAAGTATTATCAACAGTTTCTTTAACGGTTTCATTTCCATAAAGCAATGAAAACGGTACCATTGCAGTATGCGCGCCATTCAGGATCCTAACTTTACGTGTACGATACGGCTGCATATCAGCTACTATTTTTACATCTAAATCTGTTTTTTCAAACGGAAGTTTGGCTTTCAATTTATCATCGCCTTCAATTACCCATAAAAAGAAACTTTCGGCACTTACAATCAAATCATCTTTATAATTTAACTGACTGTTATATTCTTCAATCTGATCTTTTGGATATCCCGGTACAATTCTGTCCACTAAAGTATTATGAAATGTACAATCATTTATCAACCAGGATTTAAACTCCGGTTCTAAATTCCAATCTGCACAATACTTCAAAACAATTTCCTTCAAAGTATCTGAGTTATAATTTATTAACTCACATGGAATAATCGTTAAAGCTTTTGATTTATCACCTTTAAAATGCTTAAATCTTTCATATAAAAGTACGGCTAATTTTGCAGGAAATGAAACCGGTGGCTGCATTGTTACGCGATCAGATTCAATATATTCTATTCCGGCTTCTGTTGTATTTGAAATTATAAAGGCCAATTCTTCTTCTTTGGCTAAAGCCAAAAAATCCTGAAAAGAAGCATAAGGATCAACTGCTTTTACAATATTGGTAATCAATTCTTTTTTCTGAATTTCCTCCCCTTTTTTTACCCCTTTCATGAATAAAGTGTACAAACCGTCCTGAGCATTGATCATATTGACCAAACCTTTGTCTATAGGCTGCACAACTGCAATTCCGGCATTAAAATCTGCTTTTTGATTTAATTTCTGAAATGCATATTCTACAAATGCTCTTAAAAAATTACCCTCGCCAAATTGTATTATTTTAATTGGAAGTTTCTTTGAAAATTCCGTGTTTGATCTGTTTATTTTTTCCATTATAATTTCTTTAAAGCGTTTTAAATAACCACAATAAATACCTTATTCGTTTTTCTATTAAAGGATTTTGAACTTGTAAAAGAAACATTACACTTGTTTATGATAAAATAGAAACTTGCTGTGAGGAATGACAAGCTTTATTTTGCAAGCGTAATGTTCAATTACAATCTCTAAAATCTAAAAAAAACGTAATTAAATAAGGAATTGGCATGATTACTCCTTATTTATTTTTAATATTATTTATGATGTCAAGAACCTGACTTACTTTCGTTTTTAATCCTTCAAAATCATTATTATCCAGAATATCTTTTGATATTAATTGCGACCCGATTCCAACGCAATATGCACCTGCATTAAACCATGAAGTCAAACTTTCTATCGTTGGCAAAACGCCGCCCGTAGGCATAATATTCGTCCACGGACAAGGACCTTTTATTGCTTTTATAAACTCTGGCCCATAAATATCTCCGGGAAATAATTTTACGACTTCACAACCCAATTCTTCGGCTCTGGCAATTTCTGTTAATGTTCCGCATCCCGGCGACCATAAAACTTTACGACGATTACAGGCAATTGCAATATCTTCTCTAAAAACCGGCGTTACGATAAAATTAGCTCCTAAACTCATATACAATGACGCTGCGGCAGCATCTGTAATCGAACCAACTCCCAGAATCATTCCCGGCAATTCAGCCAACGCATATTTGTTTAAAGCTCCAAAAACTTCATGAGCAAAATCTCCTCTGCTGGTAAATTCCATTAATCTGGCGCCTCCGTCATAACAGGCTTTTAATACTTTTTTGCTAATTTCTAAATCCGAATGAAAAAAGAGCGGAACCATTCCGTTTTCCTTCATTGTTAATGCCACTTCTATTCTTGAATATCTTGCCATATTATACCCGTTTTATTTATATTTTAGTCCAATGTCTTCCGGTATAATGCCGATGTAATATGAAAATAGTACAATGCAATTGGACTATATTGAATATACAATCGGTATTATATTAATTATCTTGATACTAATCCTGCCGAATTACCATCAATCATATTTTCAACTTCTTTTAAGGTTACCAAATTATAATCTCCTGCAATAGTGTGTTTTAAACAACAAGCCGCAACTGCAAAATCCAATGCTTTCTGCTTGTTATTTTGATATTCCAACAATCCGTAAATCAATCCTCCCATAAAGGCATCTCCACTTCCTACCCGATCTACCACGGGCGTAACTTCTTTTATTCCTGCATGATAAAGCATCTTTCCGTCAAACAAAACACCGCCAATTCTTTGGTGTGAAGCGCTTACAGAATAACGTAATGTAGTCGCAACGGTTTTCAAATTCGGAAGTAAATCAAACAGTTTTGAGTATAAAACAGGCAGTGATTTCTCATCCTGATAATTCGGATTTACTTTTGGGATTCCCAACATGAAATAGGCTGTATCAATATCTCCCAAAATAACAGTACTGTATTTCAACATTTCAGGCATTACATCACTTGGTGTTTTGCCGTATTGCCACAATTTTGATCTGTAATTCAAATCGCATGAAATAGTGATTCCTAGTTTATGAGCCACTTTTATAGCTTCTAAACAAGCCTCAGCAGCGGTTTCTGATATTGCAGGAGTAATTCCGCTCCAGTGAAACCAATTTGCGCCTTCCAAAACTTTTTCCCAATCAATATTTCCTTTTTCAATAGTTGCCATTGAACTGTGCGCACGATCATAAACGACATTACTTCCACGTGTTCCTGCACCGGTTTCCAGAAAATAGATTCCTAAACGTTCGCCTCCATAAATGATGTTTTTAGATTCAACGTTCATTTTTCGCATTTCTTTTAATGCCGAAATTCCAATTTCATTTTCAGGTAATCTTGTTACAAACTCTGCGTTTACACCGTAATTTGCCAAAGACACACAAACATTAAATTCGCCTCCTCCATAAGAAGCGTCAAATGCTGTAGATTGTGAAAAACGCAAATGCCTTTCTGTCGATAGGCGCAACATAATCTCGCCAAATGCAACTACTTTACTCATATTGTTTTATTATTTTTACCAGTAAAATTTTTCTTTTTCTACCATTAAGAAATTAAGAAAAATTAAGCTTGATGCTTTTTATTTTGCCACAGATTATCATGATTAAAAGATTTTAAGCCTCAGTACTAAAATCCCCTCTTCTATGTTCTATGTTCTTTCCTCTTTCTTCTTTCTTCTTAACTAAAATTTGAAATATTCTTTTGCGTTGTTGTAGGAGATATCCTGAACCATTTTTCCTATCCATTCCATGTCGGTTGGAAGTTCGCCGCGTTTGATTTCGTCTCCTAAAAGATTACATAAAATACGTCTGAAATATTCGTGTCTTGGGAATGATAAAAAGCTTCTTGAATCCGTTAGCATTCCAACAAAACAGCTAATTAATCCCATGTTTGAAAGGGCGTTTAATTGCTTTGTCATTCCGTCTTTCTGATCTAAAAACCACCATCCGGACCCAAACTGAACTTTTCCTCTAATGCTTCCATCATTGAAATTTCCAATCATGGTTGCCATCACTTCATTGTCAGCAGGATTTAAGTTATAAATGATTGTTTTCGTCAATTTATCTTTACTGTCTAATGCATTTAAAAAAGAAGATAATTTTTGTGCCTGCGGAAAATCACTAATAGAATCCCAACCTGTATCCGGTCCTAAAATCCTGTGCATACGCGCATTATTATTTCTTAAAGCTCCTAAATGAAATTGCTGTACCCATCCAAACTCATGATAAGTCTCTGATAAAACCAATAAAATTGCGCTCTGGAATTTCAGTCCTTCTTCTGGACTTATAGTTTGATTTTCTCTTTTCTTTTTAAAGATGGAATTGATTTCACTTTCTGTAAAGTTTTCAAAATAAATCTGATCTAAACCGTGATCACTTAATTTACAGCCATTTGAATGAAAAAATTCAATTCTGTTTCTTAACGCATTGCATAAATCTGAATACGTGTTAATTGCAATTCCGGACACATCCCCTAATGTGTCCAGATATGCATTATAACCATCATTAGAAATTAAGATGGCTTTATCAGGTCTGAAAGCCGTACTCATTTTAGTTCCAATTGGATTTTTTGCCAGTTTCTGGTGAAACTCTAAACTATCAATGGGATCTTCGGTGGTACAAACTACTTCAGCGTTTACTTTTTTAAGGAGGTTTTGTGTGCTGTAAGCTTCAGAGTTTATCTTTTCTGAAGTTTCGATATAGATTCTCTCTGCCGATTTTTCGTTCAATAAATCGTAGATATCAAAATAACGAGCCAATTCTAAGTGTGTCCAGTGATACAAAGGATTACGCATCGTGTATGGAACGGTTTTTCCCCAATTTAAGAACTTATCTTTATCAGAACCACTTCCGGTTATAAATTGCTCATTTACACCCAAAGTACGCATTGCGCGCCATTTGTAGTGATCTCCATTGATCCAAACCTGTGTTATATTGTCAAAAATTTTATCTTCGGCAATAAACTGAGGATTCAAATGATTGTGATAATCTATTATAGGCTGATTTTTAGAATAGTTATGATACAATTCTTCAGCAAATTTATTTTCAAGTAAAAAATTATCGTTTATGAAGGTTTGATTTGCGCTCATGTCTTTTTAATATAATTGAGATTATGCTTCGTTTGATGGTTTACCAATTGTTGCCAGGATTCCACCATCTACATATAAAATGTGACCGTTTACAAAGTCACTTGCTTTTGAAGATAAAAATATCGCTGCTCCCGCTAAATCACCCGGATCGCCCCACTTTGCAGCAGGAGTTCTACTGATAATGAAATCATTGAATGGATGTCCGTCAACTCGAATTGGTTTCGTTTGTTCCGTTGCAAAATATCCCGGGCCAATTCCGTTGATTTGTACGTTGTATTTTGCCCATTCTGTTGCCATGTTTTTGGTCAGCATTTTCAAGCCTCCTTTAGCTGCAGCATAAGCGCCAACCGTATTTCGTCCCAATTCGCTCATCATCGAACAGATATTGATGATTTTGCCTTGTCTTCTTTCGATCATTCCTTTGGCAACATGTTTTGAAACGATAAAAGGAGACACCAAATCAATGTCAATTACTTCTTTAAAATCAGCAACTTCCATTTCGATTAACGGAATTCTTTTGATAATTCCGGCGTTGTTAATCAGGATGGCAATGGGTCCAACTTCACTTTCAATTTTCTGAATAGCCGTAATTACTTCTTTTTCATCGGTTACATTAAATTTATAACCAACAGCTTTTATTCCTTCTTGTTTTAATTCGTTTACAGCATCATCAATTTTTTGCTGAGAAGAATTTCCGTTCACTATAATTGTTGCTCCGGCTTCGCCTAAACCTTTTGCCATTGCCAGTCCCAGTCCGTGTGTACTTCCTGTGATTAGGGCAATTTTTCCTTTTATATCAAATAAATCTATCATGATTCTTATCTTAAATCTGTGATTTTACAAACGTCCATATCTCCGTAGTCTAAGTTCTCACCTGCCATTCCCCAGATAAAAGTATAATTACTGGTTCCTGATCCTGAGTGAATTGACCACGGCGGAGAAATAACTGCCTGATGATTGTTCATCCAGATATGTCTGGTTTCCTGTGGTTGTCCCATAAAATGACAAACTGCTTGATTTTCCGGAATATCCAAATAGAAATAAACTTCCATACGACGATCGTGAACGTGTGCCGGCATGGTATTCCAAACACTTCCCGGTCTTAGTTCTGTCATTCCCATTTGTAATTGACAAGTTGTTACAACACTTCCAATAATCATTTGGTTAACTGTTCTGTGATTTGCCGTTTCCATAGCTCCAAGTTGTAGTTTATTGGCTTCAGCCAAACTCACTTTTACCGTTGGATACGTTGTATGTGCCGGTGCCGAATTAATATAAAATTTAGCAGGATTCTTGCTGTCATCGCTTTTGAAGACTACTTCTTTATTTCCGCTTCCGATATACAAAGCGTCTTTAAAACCTAGTTCAAAAGATTTTCCTTCGACAACAATAGAACCGCTTCCGCCAACATTGATAATTCCTATTTCTCTTCTTTCCAGAAAATAACTCGCTTTAAGCGGATCAATACTTTCTAATGTCAAATCGCCCTTTACAGGAACTGCAGATCCGGCAATATATCTATCGTAATGAGAATAGGTTAATACAATTTCATCTGCCTGCATTAAGTCATCAATTAAGAATTCAGATCTTAATTCCTGAGTATCGTATTTTTTTACAGCTTCGGGGCTTGACGCGTATCTTGAACTATATTTTGTCATAATTTTATTTTAATGTAATCGATTGCACAAAAGTAAATTATTATTTTAAAATACCTTTTAGATTCGTTATAAAAATTTGCGAAATCTTATAAATCCGTTATTGGTCTGTATTTAGGTACTAATGCTTTCATCACGCACCAACCAGTTAAGTAACAAACGGCGCAAATGGAGAAAATGATAAAGTATCCCGCTTCAATACCTTTAAAGCCCATGAAAGACATATTGGTTTCTTTGCTATAGTCGAATAACAAACCTGATCCTTTATTGATTATAGTAGAACCAACACCTCCGGCTAAACCGCCAATTCCGGTAATAGTTGCGATTGCTTTTTTAGGAAACATATCGCCTACTGTTGTAAAAATATTTGCCGACCAAGATTGATGTGCTGCAAGTGAAATACCAATAATAATTACTGGTAACCAATAGCTTATATATCCAAGTGGCTGTGCAAATAATGCTAATATTGGGAAAAACGCAAAAATCAACATCGCTCTCATTCTTCCTTCGTACGGATTCATTCCTTTTTTCTCCACAAAATAAGTGGGTAACCAACCTCCAATAATAGAGAGGAGTGTAATCAAATACAGCACGAATAATGGCAAAGCTGATTGGGTTGAATCCATTCCGTAAACCGAACTTAAATAGGCAGGTGTCCAGAATAAAAAGAACCACCAAACACCATCTGTCATGAATTTACCAAAAGCAAAAGCCCATGTTTGTTTGTATTTAAAACAATCTGCAAAGGATACTTTTGCATCTGTTTCAGGCACATATCCTACTAATTTACTATCTGCGATAACATCTTGTTGTATATATTCTAATTCAGCAGCTGAAACTTTTGAATGTTTTTCCGGTTTATCATACATAAAAACCCAAAATCCCATCCAGATAAAACCAAGCGCACCAATTATAATAAATGACATTTCCCAACCAAAAGATTTCGCAATAAAAGGAATTGATATTGGAGCTGCCAATGCGCCTACAGTAGCGCCGGCATTGAAAATACTAGTAGAAAAAGCTCTGTCTTTTTTAGGAAAATATTCTGCTGTTGTTTTGATCGCCGCAGGAAAATTTCCAGCTTCACCAATTGCCAAAACAAAACGGGCAAAAATGAACAATGTAACACTTACATTAATTACCAATCCGGTGTCTTTTATCAAATGAATAGCATCTTTAGCCACTTCAAAACCAATAAACCAATTTCCTGTAATATATCCTGCTGTTGCAATACCGCAAAATGCATGCAAACAAGCTCCGAAAGACCAAATCCCGATCGCCCAAAGAAATCCTTTTTTAGTATCTAACCAATCCACAAAGCGTCCCGCAAACAATAAAGAAACCGCATAAAATATAGAAAATAATGCTGTGATATTTCCATAATCATTATTTGTCCAATGAAATTCAGGTGCAATAAAATCGCTCCATGTCAAAGAAAGCACTTGTCTGTCTAAATAATTGATTGTGGTTGCAAAAAAAAGCAATGCGCAAATACTCCAACGGTACTTTCCTGTAGTTTTTTTAGTTTCGCTCATAATAACTGCATGTAATTGACTCATGGTACTGATTTATTATAAAATTTGTGGTTTTTGGTCTTTCAATTTCATTATTTCTTCAAAGAATAATTAAATCCATAGATTCAAATTCAATAAAAAAAGAAATAATGTAATCGATTGCACAAATATACTTTTAAATCTTTATATTCCAAATAATTTATATAAAAAATTAATTTAAGTCAATAAATAAACACATCACACAAAAAAATTAAACCATAATTACATATTAAACAATATATTTGTTAAATCGTATTTTTTATAAAAAACCATATTTATCCTTGAAAAACAGTGTTAAAAGCAAGTCTTTTGCAAGCTCTTTTTGATTTGTTTTTTAATATTCGAAAAATGAATTTATTTTTAAAGATTTTACAACTTAAATCAACTTTTATAAAGTAAATTACAACCCGATTGCAACAACCCTAAATACTTTTAAAATTGAAAAAATTAAAAAACCAATTATTCAAGAAAGCACTACTAATTCCGACACTGTTTTTAGCACTTATGAATTCTTTACAAGCACAAAATTTTCAACCAATACCACTTTGGGATAAAATTCCAGGAGAAATTGAAGATTTAAATTATCGGGAAAATGTTGGCCTAAACATTTCGAATGGAACAATAGAAAGCATTAGTTTGGTTAAAACTCCAACTTTAACTGTTTATCTTCCTAATAAAACAAAACCTAATGGAACCTCTGTAATTATTCTTCCAGGCGGAGGATATCAGCATTTGGCTTATGATAAAGAAGGAGTTAAAGTAGCTGAATGGTTTAATAGTTTAGGTATTACAGCATTTGTTTTAAAATATCGTTTACCAAGTGATTTAATCATGACAAACAAAAACATTGGACCATTACAAGATGCCCAGCAAGCAGTACGCTATGTACGCCAAAATGCTGCAAAATGGAATATTGATCCAAATAAAATTGGTGTTTTAGGATTCTCTGCAGGCGGACATTTGGCTTCGACTCTAGCAACTCACTATGACGATAAAGTGTACGAATCAACATTAAAAGTAAGTGCAAGACCAGATTTCTCTCTTTTGATTTATCCTGTAATTTCTATGCAAAATGACATTACCCATAAAGGTTCACAAACAAGTTTATTAGGCAATAATCCTTCACAGGAATTAATAGATTCTTTTTCTAATGAAAAAAAAGTAACCGCACAAACGCCGCCAACTTTCCTGATTCATGCTACAGATGATACGGTGGTTTTGCCCGAAAACAGTATTAACTATTACTTAGCGCTCAAAAAAAATGGAGTTTCGGCAGAAATGCATATTTACGAAAAAGGCGGACATGGTTTTGGTTTAGGCGTTAACGATAGCAGTAAATACTGGACCAGAGATTGCGAAGAATGGCTGAAAACTCATGGGTATAAAAATTAACATATAAATGATTTTGCCACTAATTTCGCGAATAAACACGAATTAAATTAGTGTAAATTGGTGGAATTCGTGGCAACAATTTTACACAAATAACAATCCATAAAATCATTTTATCCCGATAGCTATCGGGAGTGGCTAAAAACAAAAAAGGGTTTTTAGAATCAGTTAAAAAACCAAATCTAAAAACCCTATAAAAATTAGACAGTGTTGTACTCTTGCAAATTTATACAAACCTACCCACGATCAAATGAATACGCCCAATTTTCATTGTAATAAAAAAATTGTTTCTCCAAAAACAGTTTTAACCATAGAATCAATATGATGTTTAAAAAAGGCAAAAACATTATATCCTCTGATTTCTATACCACAAAGCTACAAGCTACTTTTATGACTTCATTACGGCTTTCCTCATTTTACTAAAAAAAATCACTTTTTTATCTCCTAAAAAATATAATCTATTGTTTGCGATTTAGTTAGGAATATTTTTTAACAAAAGTTTATTTTTTGTTGCACTATGCCGATGCTTCAGTACTTAGGTTCTAGGTTACTAAGACTTTAACCTATTGTTAATTTAAATTCCTAAGACTAACACGATAGCTATTAAGACCAAGATTTCTTGTTCCAGATTAAGTTGAAAACTATAACTTCTGAAATACATTTGCTAAATAAATTATATGTTCTTTTTAAGGTTGCTAAGATTTGTCGCAAAGATTTCTTGTTCTAGATTAAGTTGAAAACTATAATTTCTGAAATACATTTGTCAGGTAAATTAGTTTTTTTTAGTTACTGAGTGACTAAGTTACTAAGGCACTGAGTTTAAAAATCGACAAAAGCTCAGAATCTTAGAAACTAAATAAGAACTTATTCTAGATTAAGTTTAATTGGTTTTATAAATAATAAATTTGTCAAGTAAAATAGAAGTTCTGATAAGATCTAAAAAGATTAAAAACTTAGCGACTCAGTATCTTAGAAACTTAGAATCTTTTTTTTAAAGAACCTAAAAAATGAAAAAAATGAAAACATTTGAATTCTTAATACTCGGAAAAAACCAGCCTATTTTGGAGATCTTACTTAGATTGGTAAATGCATACGAAAATTGGAATGCAGTTGACTTTAGTGACGAAAAGCTGGCGGAAGAATATTTTCAAAATCACAAAATCGATATTGTTCTATTGAGTTCCGGAATCGAAGATCATGTCGAAAAAGAGTTTACCCTTTTCTGTTTAAAAGAACAACCCAATGTCGAAGTTATAGAACATTTTGGCGGCGGAAGCGGTTTACTAAAATCAGAAATCGAACACAGATTATATCTTAAAGGAAAAATTTAGGTACCCAAATTTTTCACATCAATGCCTTTTTATTAACACATTTACGAAGATCGCCTAATCGTTGACGATATATCGTTAAAATCACTATTGCCTTTTTTTAAAAAATCGTTTAAAATCAACGCCTTACAAACAAGGCACTGCTTTTGAACGCAATAAACTGAAAATCAAACTGAATACAAATTTTAAAAACCTTTTTAATAACAAACAAAATTACATTATCATGAAAAAATTAATCTTAACAGCAGTTTTAATAGTAGTAACATTTATTGGCTTTGCCCAAAAACCAAGCCCGGCATTATTAAGTCCAACAAACCATACTTTGGTTCTTATTGATTACGAAAGCCAAATGGCATTTGCCGTAGGAAGTACTCCAATTGACCAACTTCGCAACAATACCGCTTTGGTAGCCGGGGCTTCAAAAATATTTAATGTTCCCACAATTGTAACAACCGTAGCCGAAAAATCATTCAGCGGACCTGTTTTCCGCGAAATTGAAGAATTTTATCCACAAAAAACTTCAAATTATATTGACCGTACCTCAATGAATACCTGGGAAGATGCTCCTGCATACAAAGCCATCACTGGAAAAGGCAAAAAGAAAATCGTCTTTGGAGGTTTATGGACAAGCGTTTGTATCGTTGGACCAACATTATCAGCAATCAGTGAAGGTTATGATGTTTATGTAATCACCGATGCAAGTGCAGACGTTTCTAAAGAAGCGCATGAAATGGCGATAACTCGTATGGTTCAGGCAGGTGCTCACCCAATAACTTCATTGCAATATTTACTGGAATTACAACGCGATTGGGCACGTCAGGAAACTTATGTAGCCGTTACTGATCTTGCTAAGAAATATGGTGGTGCTTATGGCGTAGGTATTCAATATGCTCACGAAATGCTTAAACATTAATTATAAATTAAAAATTGAGAATTAAAAATTAAAAATCTGCTAAATCTGCGTGACAAAATTAAACACATAGAAACATTTTAATTTTTAATTCTCAATTTTTAATTAAATCTACCCAAAACCTTATAAACCCAAGATCATGAAACTAAAAACCATATTACCAGCATTACTTTTAATTCTCTCCCTTCCTATTTTTGCTCAAGGCAAAAGTGCCACACTTATCGTTCATCATGCTGTTATTCATACGCTTGACGACAAAAATACAATTGTCGAAGCTATGGCTGTTGCCGATGGAAAAATCCTGAAAATCGGAAAAAACAGCGATATTTTAAAATTAAAAAACAAAAACACAACTGTAATTGATGCCAAAGGAAAAGTGATCATTCCGGGAATATTTGATTCTCATATGCACATTATCCGTGGCGGAAGATTCTTTAATACCGAATTGCGCTGGGACGGCGTTCGTACTTTAAAAAGAGCTTTGGCTATGCTAAAAGAACAAGCACAAAGAACTCCAAAAGGACAATGGGTTCGCGTTGTAGGCGGATGGAATGCCTATCAGTTTGAAGAAAAAAGATTACCAACTTTAGCCGAAATAAACGAAGCTACAGGCGATGTTCCAACATTTGTCCTTCATTTATACGGTCACGCTTATTTGAATAAAGCCGGATTGGAAGCTTTAAAAATTGACGCCAATACTCCAAATCCAAATGGCGGACTTGTAGAAAAAGATGCCAACGGAAACCCAACCGGATTATTAGTGGCAGAACCAAATGCTTTTATTTTATACTCGACACTTTCTAAATTACCGGAATTAACTGCTGACGAAAAAATAAATTCGACTAAACAATTTATGACCGAAATGAATCGTCTTGGCGTAACAGCCATTATTGATGCCGGCGGTGGATTTCAAAACTTTCCTGGCGACTACGGCGTGACAAACGGTTTGTGCAAAGACGACGGACTTACGATTAGAATGCCGTATTATTTGTTTGCTCAAAAAGCAGGAAACGAATTGAATGACTATTCAAAATGGGTCAGCACGGTAGAAATTGGTGAAGGTTGCGACGATCACGACGAAAATAAAGTAGAATATCACGCACAAGGCGCGGGAGAAAATTTGGTAATGAGTGCCGGAGATTTCGAAAATTTTGATAAACCAAGACCAGAATTAAGTCCGGCAATGGAAGGTCAGTTAAAAGAAGTTTTATCTTTATTGGTTAAAAACAGATGGCCCTTTAGAATTCACGCAACTTATAATGAAAGCATTACCCGTTTTTTGAATGTTATCGAAGACATCAATAAAGAAACTCCACTAAAAGGACTTTTATGGTTTTTCGATCATGGAGAAACAGTTTCTGACGAAAATTTAAAACGTATCAAAGCTTTAAACGGAGGTTTGGCAATTCAGCATAGAATGGCGTATCAGGGAGAAAGTTTCATCAAAAGATATGGTAAAACCGCTGCTGCAAATACAGTTCCGCTAAAGAAAATCCTTGCAATGGGAATCAAAGTCGGAATGGGAACTGACGGAACTCGTGTTGCCAGTTACAATCCGTGGGTTGGTTTATATTGGTTAACTACAGGAAAAACTCTCGGCGGCATGAAATATATGGCTGACGAAAATATTCAGGACAGAACTATGGCGCTAAAGCTTTTTACTTACGGAAGTGCACAATTGATTAATTTAGAAAAAGATCGCGGAATGTTGACAGCAAATAAACTAGCTGATTTTGCCATACTTTCTGATGATTATTTCAACACTGCCGAAGAGAAAATCTTAAACATCGAATCAGAACTTACGGTTGTCAACGGAAAGGTAGTTTATGCAAATGATACTTTTAGAACATTTGCTGCACCAACTCCAAAAGCAATTCCGGATTGGAGCCCAGTAAATTATTTTGGTGGATATCAAAAAAACTAATTATTATGAAATCGCCACTAAATAGATTTTTGCGAAAGCAAAAACCATTAAATAAAAGGCGATAACATATAAGACCAATAACAAATAACTTTTACATATATGAAAACATTATTCCGATTATTGTTGCTTTTGGGAATTATTTTTTCTGCAAATGCACAACAAAAGCCAGTTTTTCAAAAGCTGCGATATGACGATGATTTGACTTATCTAAAGGATTCTACCAGAAATTGGTACGAGAAAATCAAGTATATTCCGTTAGGAAAAAATGACCATTATTACGCTACTATTGGCGGTGAAGCGAGATTACAATATACCTACACCGTAAATGACAAATGGGGCGATGATTCTGATGAAGGCGACGGTTATTTACTTTCCCGTTATCTGCTTCATGCGGATGTTCATTTGGGAATTTTCAGAACTTTTGTTGAATTGCAAAGCAGTTTAGCCAACAGTAAAATTGATCCAAGTCCTGTTGACGAAAATCAGTTGGACTTTCATCAGGCTTTTTTAGATATTGATTTTATAAAAAATCCAAACGAACGATTTACATTACGTTCCGGAAGACAGGAAATGTCGTATGGTTCGCAGCGTTTAATAGCTGTTCGTGAAGGACCAAACAGCCGACTTGCTTTTGACGCAGTAAAGCTATTTTATAAAAAAAACAACTGGCAAACTGATGCATTTTACACGCACCCAATTGCTAATAAAACAGGAACTTTTAATGATAATTTCAATGAGAATGCTCAATTCTGGGGAAGTTATACTGTAATTCATAAAGTGCCTTTTATTCAGAATATCGATTTCTATTATTTAGGTTTATGGAAAAGAAGGGCCGTTTTTAATGATGCTATTGGCGAAGAAAACAGACAATCTATTGGAACCAGAATCTGGAAAAATAAAGGAAGCTGGAAATATGATTTTGAAGGATTATACCAATTCGGAACCATAAATCAAAAAACAATTTCAGCCTGGACACTTTCTTCTTTTGCTTGTTATACTTTCGAAAATATAAAATTCAGTCCCGAAATCGGACTTAAAACAGAAATTATTTCAGGAGATAAACATTCAGATGACAATCATTTAGAAACCTTTAATCCCTTATATCCCAGAGGCGCTTATTTTGGATTGGTTGCTTTAATTGGTCCATCCAATTTAATTGATATTCATCCTTCTATTAATTTTACTTTAACTGAAAAATTAGGACTTGGATTTGATTATGATATTTTTTGGAGACAATCTTTAAGTGATGGTTTATACGCTCCAAATATGCAATTATTGTATTCAGGAAAAGATACGACAGAACGTTTTATAGGTTCTCAATTAATTGCAAATTTAGATTATACCGCAAATGATTTTCTATCATTCACATTAGAAACCGGCTGGTTTGATGCCGGAGCATTCTTAAAAGAAGTTGGTACAGGAAAAGATTATTTTTATGCAGCTTTGACAGCACAGTTTAAATTTTGATTTTAAAGAATCGCAGATTCGGTTTATTTTGTAGGGACGGATTTTAATCCGTCCATTATGCGCAAAGATTATTTTATGCAGCTTTGACAGCAGAATTTAAATTTTAGAAATCAATGAATTGAATCTTGAGCCTAATATTGATTAAAAAATCGCGCAAAGTCGCAAAGACGCCCAGTTTACATACATTTTCTTTGCGACTTTGCGACTTTGCGCGAGATTTTATTCGGCAATATTCCTTTAACTTAATGACATTGAGCTAAAGCTGGGAGGCTAGTCAATAAATCAAATACTCAAAAACTTGGCAAGTTTTTAATCACAATAAGTATAAAGAGCCTTAAGACGTACCGAGGCTTCGGGATCAATCCGTCCATTATGATTTATTTACAGAGATGGATTTTAATTTGCGTGCATCGATTAATAAGAAATTTATAGTATTTTTGAGATAACAAATTTAGACCAATACCTCAAAAATAAATTTCCGAACATGAAAAAAAGTATCCTTGTATTATTAGTCTGTTTCTCTTTTCAGATAGGAACCTCACAAAAAATATATTTTGATAAAAACAACTTTAAAGATAGCTTGACAGTTAGCAAAAGCATGCCTTTATTAGCAAAGAAATTACTGCCGATTTATAAAAACGATAATAAAGCTACTTTCTTAGACAGTTACGCAAGAATACAGTTTGTTGCAGGAGATTACAAAGCAATGCAGCAAACTTTGGTTACCTATTCACAAGAAATATTAGGCGATAGTATCGTGAATAGACCTTTGGGATTTATCTATAAAACATATGCCCGAACAATTACAAAAGAACCAAAATCAAAAACAGATTTTGAAAATATCTATACTTCTGAATTTTACAAATTATACAACAGTTTTGACGATGATGGAAAAACCTGGGCCGAAGGTTATTATGAAATAAAACTGGACGAAATAAAAAGCAATTACGAATCTAAATTAAAAACTGCTCAAACAAACGACAGTATTAGTATCGAAGATGCAGCCGTTTTATGCAGACAATATTCCCGTTATTTTATTTACAGTAAAACACTTTCTATCGCTAGCAAAATAATTGCAAAAATAGAATCTGACACTTACATTATTGATAAAAACATCATTATAACATTACCAAACGGAAGCACAGTTTCTGGTACGATGGTTAAAAATAAAAAGGTATCTGAGCCACAACCCGTGGTCATGAGGTATAATATTTATGCCGGAAATGAATTAAGTCAATGCAAAGAAATTGCCAATATGGGTTATGTTGGTTTTGTGGCAAATACAAGAGGTAAACGTCTAAGTAATGATCCAATTGAGCCTTATGAACATGATGGCAATGATGCTTATCATATTCTGGATTGGATCAGTAAGCAATCCTGGTGTAATGGCAAAATAGGTTTATACGGCGGAAGTTATCTGGGATTTGCGCAATGGAGTGCCATGAAGAAAGTACATCCTGCATTAAAAACAATTGTACCACAGGTTTCTGTTGGTGCGGGAATCGATTTTCCTATGCAAAATGGTATATTTATGAGCTATGCTTTAAGATGGATTCATTTTGTAGCTAATAATAAATTAACAGATTTCAACGATTTTCAAAACAGTAAAAAATGGGATGAAGTTTTTACTCAATATTATAAAACAGGCAGTAGTTTTAGAACTCTCGATCAAATAGAAGGCAATCCCTCTCCATTGTTTCAAAGATGGTTAGATCATCCTGCTTATGATAAATACTGGCAGGATATGACGCCTCAAAAAGAAGCTTTTGCCAACATCAATATTCCAATTTTGAGTACTACGGGATATTATGATGACGATCAGCTTGGTGCAATGTATTATTATAAGCAATATCAGAAATACAATAAAACAGATAATTATTATCTAATTATTGGACCTTATGATCACGGTGGATCACAAAGATCTCCAAAAAAAGAATTAGGGGGATATACCTTAGATGAGGCCGCTATTATTCCGATAAATACAATTGTTTTTCAATGGTTTGATTATATTTTAAAAGGCGCTAAACGTCCCGAGATTTTAAAGGATAAAGTAAACTTTGAAATCATGGGTAAAAACGAATGGAAAAGCGTTCCGTCATTAGATAAGATGCACAATCAGGATCTTACTTTTTATTTGGCGAATAACGATAAGAAATATTCGCTGCAAAAAACAGCACCTAAAAAAGTGACTTCTTTTGATCAGACAGTTGATTTTACAGATCGTTCAGAGATTAATATCTATAGTGATGATTCTGTAAATGGCTTCTCAAGTGTAATAGATTCTATTTTAAAGCCTGAAAAACAACTGTTAGTTTTTGAAAGTGATCCAATCTCAGAACCTTTAATTATTAGTGGTTCATTAAAAGCTTCTTTAAAAATAAGCATCAACAAAAAAGATATTGATATGCAGGTGCAGCTTTATGAAAAAACGGCGAATGGCAAATATTTTGCTTTAACCAACAATATACAAAGAGCGAGTCTTGCCAAAGACAGAACCAAAAGACAATTATTGACTCCGAACAAAATTGAAACAATCGACATTAATCAAACCTTTATTATTTCTAAAGAATTACAAAAAGGAAGCTCCATTGTAATCGTAATTGGCGCAAATAAAAATCCAAATTGGGAGGTTAATTATGGTTCCGGTAAAGATGTTAGTTCTGAAACAATTGCTGATGCCAAAGAACCTCTTAAAATAAAATGGTATACAAACAGTTCTATTACGCTTCCAATTTTAAAATTGTAATTAATGATGAACGATAAGAAAATAACTCGTGTATTCAAATTATTATTAGGATGCTTATTCATGATTTTTCTTTCATGGTTTTTTAGCTTTTTAGTAAGGTACTTTGATCTTTATAATAGTGATTTTGCTCATTTCATATATTATATATCTTATTTTGCAATTATTATATCTTTTTATTTAGGAATTATATTATTCCTTTTTTTAATCTATTTAGTAATAAGGAAATTCATTTCAAAAAAGACATAGATCCGGATCGGAGCAAAACTATTTTCTAAGCAAATCAATATAAAATGGAAAAGAAATATTCTATCGTGATTCATCCTTCTCAAGCTGTAATTGATTTGATCAAAGAAATGAAAGAATTTTTGGCGCTTAAGGTTGGTTGGTTTAACAGTAAAAATTCTGTGGCGCATATCACGATTTGCGAATTCAAAATTGAAGAATCTCAGATAGATAAATTCAAACAGAAAATCATTAAAATCTGCGATACATTTACGCCATTTCCAGTACATTTAGATCATTATGATTCTTATGACAACGGCGCTTTTTTTATTTCTCCAAATGAAGATTCTAAAATGAATCTAAAACCCATAATGAAAAAAACTCAGGACGCATTGCAGCTTCCAAACCTAATAAAAAGCAATGATCCTCATATTTCTATCGGACGAAAATTAACGCCCGAAAGTCTTAAAATAGCGAGCCATATGTTTACCACAATCGATATGGACTTTTTGTGTGATAATATTGTTTTAAGGGAATTTGATCCAATTAAAAAGCAGTTTTTTGTAATTGATACTTTTCCATTTGGCAGTAATCCTCAGCCTGAGCTTGTTCAGGGGAGTTTGTTTTAGTGATTTTGCCACGAAGACACTAAGGCGCAAAGTTTTTTTAATAAAGAACAATGCAAATAAACTTTGCGCCTTAGTGTCTTCGTGGCAAATAAATCAGCGTGAAAAATTTTTCGTATATTTGAATTTTACAATTTACTCTTATGAAATCACTAGATTCATTTTACGAAGAAATCACCCAAGGCTCAACTATTGAACCAAGTTCCTTATTACCCAACGACATTAAAAAAGAAATAGGTCACTTTAATGTTTTTGATATAAAAGAGCTTTATGAAAGACTAAAAGAAAAACCTAGTATGCCTTATGACCGACGAGCTTATTATAAAATAAGTTTGATAAAAGGGAATAACAGAGCCGAATATGCAGACAAAATAATAGAAATTGAAAAACAAGGACTTTTATTTGCAACTCCAAAAATCCCCTATAATTATTTGCCGCAAGACACCAATCAATCGGGACAATTTTGTGTGTTTACCAGTGAGTTTTTATCGAAAAACAAAAGCGGAATCGACTTAGATGAACTTCCAATTTTTGCTTCAGACGGATATCCGATTTTTCAGCTTACAGATGAAGAAGTTGCAGAAGTAGAATTGATTTTCAACAAAATACAAAAAGAAATCAACTCTGATTATATCTATAAATATGATTTGATTCGGAATTATGTTGCTGAGTTAATTCATTTTGGACAAAAATTACAACCTATAACAGCATTGTATTCTAAACATAATTCGGCTACGAGAGTTTCTTCTTTATTTGCTGAATTATTGGAAAGGCAATTCCCAATAGAATCACCAAACCAACGTTTAGAACTTAGAACTGCCAAAGATTTCGCCGAAAGATTATCAGTGCATGTCAATCATTTAAACAAAGTTTTAAAGGAAAACACTGGAAAAACAACTACAGAATTAATCACTAACCGATTAACAAACGAAGCCAAGATCCTTTTAAAACAAACGGATTGGAATATCTCTGAGATTGCTTTTTCATTGGGTTTTGAAGAATTGGCGCACTTTTCTAACTTCTTTAAAAAACAAACAACATTTACGCCTTTAGCTTTTCGTAGTTAATTTTAGATTGTAGACTTTAGATTGTAGACTTTAGATTATAGATTGTAGATTATAGACTTTTTAATTTGGTCCCGAAGCTTCGGGATTAATAATTGGAATTTAATTTCCCCTGGTTTGAATTTTACAAACTTCGGTTTGATATTTACAACTCTCCAACACTACTTTGCTCCTACCTTTGTTTAATCAATTTAAAAGATCAAAAAAGATGAACTTATCAAACAACAAAATTTTAATAACAGGTGGCGCAACCGGAATTGGACTTGGGTTTACCGAAAGATTTATACAAGAAAACAATACTGTAATTATTATTGGTCGACGTGAATCTGCTTTGGAAGAAGTAAAAGCAAAATTCCCAACTGTAATTACAAAAGTATGTGACTTAGCAGTTGAAGCTGAACGTGTAGCTCTTTATGATTGGATTACGGATAATCACAGCGATTTGAATGTTCTGGTAAACAACGCAGGAATTCAAAAATGGGTTTCGGTTAATGATCCGGGTTTCTATAAAAGCGCAAAAGAAGAAATCGCTACCAATATTGAAGCTCCAATACATTTAACTTCATTATTTATTCAGTTAAAATCGCTTACTACGGTAATGAATGTAACTTCGGGATTGGCATTTTCGCCTTTTGCCAAAGTTCCGGTTTACTCAGCTACAAAAGCATTTTTTCGTTCGTTTTCGATATCACTTCGCCATTTATTAAAAGAGAAAAATATTGAAGTAATCGAAATCATTCCGCCGGCATTAAATACAGATCTTGGAGGTGTTGGTTTACATGACGCACATCCAAGTGTGAGTGATTTTATCGTATCCATTTTCGAACAATTAAAGGATGGAAAAAACGAACTTACTTTTGGAACCAGCGAAACAAGACTTAACGCAAGTGTTCCGGAATTGAAAGCATCATTTGAGGCTTTACACGGAAACTAATAATTTTAAACACATAGAAACATAGATTTAATTAAAAATTGAGAATTAAAAATTAAAAATATTTAGAAATCATGATATTTCAAAAGATGTAATATATTTATTTTGAGTCAAATATCTTTAAATTTTTTTACTCTATGTTTCTATGTGTTTAATTTTCTCTCGCAGATTTTGCAGATTGAGCAGATTTTTAAATCTATTTAATCTTCTAATCTGTGGCAAAAATTTCCATACAATTAATAATAATTAAAAAATAAAAAATGGCAATAAACACAAAAATAGCTTTGGTTACAGGCGGTAGCAGAGGTTTAGGAAAAAATATGGCAATCGCAATTGCAAAAAAAGGAATAGATGTTATCATTACGTATAACAGTAAAAAAGACGAAGGTGACTCAGTTGTCAAAGAAATTGAAAGTTTAGGACAAAAAGCAGCTTCACTTCAATTGAATGTTGCAGATTCGGGAACATTTGACAGCTTTTTTGCAGGTGTTTCTGAAACTTTAAAAAATACTTTTAAAACTGATAAATTTGATTTTCTGGTGAATAATGCGGGAATCGGAATTCACAATTCTTTCATTGGAACAACTGAAGCTGAGTTTGATCAATTGACCAATATTCAATTTAAAGGACCTTTCTTTTTGACGCAAAAAGCACTAAACGTAATGAATGACGGCGGCGGAATTGTCAATATTTCAACTGGTTTGGCAAGATTTTCTTTCCCAGGTTATGCGGCTTATGCTTCTATGAAAGGCGCTATTGAAACATTGACTAAATATCAGGCAAAAGAATTGGGTGAAAGAAAAATCAGAGCAAATGTTGTGGCTCCGGGTGCAATCGAAACTGATTTTGGTGGTGGAGTTGTTCGTGACAATGAGCAATTAAACAAAAACTTAGCAGCATTAACTGCTTTAGGAAGAGTTGGTTTACCGGATGATATTGGTGGAGTTGTTGCCTTTTTATGCACCGAAGATGCCCGTTGGGTAAACGCACAAAGAATTGAAGTTTCCGGCGGAATGAATTTGTAATTCAATTCTATTCTCCATTAAAACGGAATTAAACCCGAAAGTTTTACCCTGAAATAGTTCAGAATAAAACTTTCGGGTTTTTTTATGCTTAATTAAAACGTTTCATAAAATATCACGGACTTGTAACAATTTAATCCTACAGGCGTCTTATCTTAAACTAATCAAAATATGAAACCAAAAAATTTTGAAACTTCTCCTCAATTTTATGCACGAATAGCAGGATTATTATATTTAATTATTATCCTAATAGGCCTGTTCGCTGAAGTCTTTGTTAGAAATAAATTAATTGTTTATGGAGATGCGACCGCCACGGCAAACAATATTATTCATTCTGAGTTTTTGTGGAGATTAGGTATTAGCGCCGATTTAATTATGCATATTTGTGATTTGCCGGTAATGATTATACTTTATTATCTCCTCAAACCTGTAAATAAAAAGCTTGCGCTCCTAAATTTATCTTTTAACTTGATACAAACAGCCGTTTTGGCTGCCAATAAATTAAATCTTCTGGCAGCTTTATTCTTCTTAGGAGATTCCGAATATTTAAAATCTTTCAGTCCTGATCAATTGCATACATTATCTTATCTTTCGATAAAATTGCATGGCTACGGGTTTGGAATTGGTTTGATCTTTTTTGGCTTTGTATGTTTAATTGAAGGATACTTAATTTATAAGTCCGGTTATTTTCCAAAAACGTTAGGCTTTCTAATGGTAATTGCTGGATTTTGTTACTTAATAAACAGTTTTGCTTCAATTGTGGCACCACAGTTTTCCAATTTTGTTTTATTGTTTCCTTGTATTATTGCAGAATTAAGCCTTACACTATGGCTTATTTTTAAAGGCGTAAATCTCACAAAGTGGAAGGAAAAATTAGTCGTTTCGTAATCGTTTCTGATAAAAAATAAATACATAATTAAAAATCAAAACCCGACAAGTTTAAATAAACAAGTCGGGTTTCTCATTTTCAAATATATTGAATTAGTAAGTCTTCTTAATCTTTTTGAACAATGACATCAAAACCGCCGTTTTTATCAAAAACAACATCATAAAATTTTGAGTCTTTTTCTATACCAACTTCATAAGTGGTTTTGTTTTTATCGTCTACCACTACAGCAATTTCGCGAATAGCTTTTGGCGGATAATTTTTCTTTAAATAACTTTGAGCTTTCTGCGGAAGCATGCTTAACGGAATCTGCGTTTCAAATGCTTTTAAAACTCCCAGATTATCATAAACTGCCAACGACTCTGTATTTTCATTTGTTTTGAACTTTCCTTCATATCTGATTTCATCATCATCATCGCCAACATATTTTAAGGTCCAAACGGCAACTTTTCCCGGATATTCCTTTTGAAAAGTAAATAAAACTTTTTCCGGTGGCGTAACTACAGTATTTGGAGCAATTTGACTTTGCGCTGTTAAAAGGTAACTGCAAAGAAAAATTAAAATTAAAAATGTTTTTTTCATAAATCCGATTTTTACATTAATAATACTTTCAATAAAATTACGTTTTTTTTAACAGGAAAAAAGAACTTTTAAAGAATAAGCTATTTTTTTAATCTATCAGACAGCTCTCTTTTATAAGTAATACCTATTGGAAGCTTCTCATTTTTAATAATTACAAAATCTTTTTCTGTGGTATCAATTTTATCCAATGCCACTATATATGATTTATGAATGCGCATAAAACTCTTTTCGGGCAGGCATTTTTCTAATTCACTTGTTGTAATCGATGCCAAATATGTTCTTTTTATGGTGTGTAACTTTACATAATTGCCAAAACTTTGGGCAAACAAAAGCTGATCTAATTCGATGTCCATAAAATAACCATCAACTTTGACGCTTACAGAATTTACAATTGCTTCTTCTGTTTTTGCTTTTACAGTTTCAGTAGCAAAAAAACGATCGACTGCTTTCAAAAATCTAGGAAAATAAATAGGCTTTAAAAGATAATCTATCACACCATAATCATAACTTTCAAGAGCATATTCAGAATAGGCTGTTGTTAGAATCGTTTTAGGATGCGTTGGAATAATCTTTAATAATTCCATTCCTGAAATCTCCGGCATATTGATATCCAAAAACATCAAATCGACTGGATTTTCACGTAAATAATCCATTGCTTCGATACCATTATAGCCCTGAAAAACCAACTCTAATTGCGGATTTTGCTTGATATAATTCGCCAACACATAATGTGCTGCCGGTTCATCATCTACAATTATACATTTTTTAGGTTCTTTCATTCTACAAACTTTTTCAATTGCAATTTCAAATCTACAATATAAGTATTTTTATCGTCCTGAATGTCTAGTTTGTAGTCTTTTCCGTAGATGAGATTCAAACGTTCTATGGTGTTTTTTAAACCTATTTTAGTCGAAACAACATCTGTTTTTTTAGTCGGAATTGAATTTACAAGATGAAGATGTAATTGTCCTTTTTCGACCGTAATAAAAATTCTGACATAACATTTTTCAATCGCGCAAGTTCCGTGTTTAAAGGCATTTTCGATAAAAGCAATCAGCAACATTGGCGAAACTTTATAAGCATTTTCGTTATCGATTTTGCAATCATAAGTGATTTCGCAGCGATACCCTACTCTTTCTTTTTCAAGTTGTACATAACTGTTTATAAACTCGAGTTCATCTTCCAGAGAAACACATTTTTTACTATTACTTTCCAATTGATACCGCATTAATTGCGAAACTTTCATGATCAAATCCGGCGTTCTGTCCGGAAATTCTAAACTAATTCCGTAAAGCGTATTAAAGGTATTGAATAAAAAATGAGGATTCAATTGTCCTTTCAAAGAATTCAGCTGCATTTCGTTGAATAATAACGTTTCTTCCGTTTTCTTTCTGTGAATTCTGTAGAATTTAAAAACAATTATAGGACTTAAAATACAAACTAAAGTCCCCAAAACACTTGCCAATTGATAAACATAACTTCGTTGATGTGAGTTTTGATACAGGCGACAATTGCTAAACATATCAAACTTTGTAATTTCATATAAAATCAAAGAAAAGACAAATACTCCAAAAAGGGTTAAGAATATATAAGTAAGGGGACGTTGGGTCTTGAAAAGAATCGGCAACAGAAAAAATCGATTAAATTGGGCATGCATGTATAAAATAAAGTAGAAAAATATGCCCATTAAAATGGATACAAAAGAACTAAATAACATCCAGTCATTTTTTAATGTATAGATTGTAAATGAAAAGGCAACAACGGCAATTTCCTGCCACCATTTGTTGTCCAATATGTTATCAAATTTTTTATTCATTTTTAAAACTTAAATAGTTTACAAATTAAGCACAAATTTTTAGTTTTTATTTCCATTAAATGACAAATTCAATTGGTCATTTATAACCGTATTACATCATTTAAGAAGGCTTTTATCCGCGTAAGAGAAATAATTTTGGGAGATCAAATTCATACCACTAATTTTATGTACTTCAAAAAAATTACTTTGTTAGTTTTCTTGATTTTTGCTTGTGGTAGTTATGCACAAACTTTGTCTTTAAAAGAAGCTATTAAAACAGGTTTGGAAAACTACGGTTCCATCAAAGCAAAAAGCAATTACACCAATGCATCGCGCGAAACGCTCAAACAATCCAAGCGTGATTATCTGCCAAATCTTAACTTATCGGCACAACAGGATTACGGAACCATCAACGGTCAAAATGGTGCTCTTTATGGTTTTAACGGTTTAGGAACTGCTTCTTCCGGACCTGCATTGCCGGACCAAAACTGGAACTCTGCCTTTGGTGCTTTGTATCTAGTCAACATGAACTGGGATTTTTTCACCTTTGGAAAGATACAGGAAAAAATCAATTTGGCTAAAATCGACGTTCGAACTAAAGAAAACGACTTAAAACAAGAACAATTTCAACAAGAAATTAGAATTTCTGCCGCTTACCTAAATTTATTGGCAAGCCAGCGTTTATTGATTTCCCAGGAAAAGAATTTAAGCCGTGCCGAAGTTTTCAAGAAAACTGCCGTAGCACGTGTTAAAAACGGATTATTGGCGGGTGTAGATTCTACTTTGGCTACAGCCGAAGTTTCTAAAGCCAAAATTGCCTTAAATCTGGCTAAAAATTTCGTCAAGGAACAAAACAACAAATTAGTTGATTTGATGGGCGTTGCACCTCAGGATTTTGCTACAGATACTTTATTTGTAAATCAAATCCCGAGAGAAATTTTGACAGGAATTGCTTCAGATAGCTTGCATCCATTACTTCAATATTATAAAACAAAGATTGATTACAGCAATCAGCAAACGAAATTATACAAACGTTTTTATTATCCTACAATGAGCGCTTTTGGAGTTTTGCAAACGCGTGCTTCAGGATTTAATAGCGATTATGTTACGGATCAAAATTCTTTCAATAGAAATTATTGGGATGGTGTAAATCCGGATCGTACCAATTATTTGGTTGGAATTGGAATTAGCTGGAACCTTACAACTCCGTTTAGAGCAAGCAAACAGGTAAGTGGTCAAAAATTTGTATCGCAAGGTTTACAAGAAGAATACAATCAGGTTGATAGAGAATTAAAGTCTCAATTGGCATTGGCTGATGATAAGATAAAAATCACGCTTGACAATTTTGCCGAAGCACCAATACAGGTTGATGCAGCAAAAAGAGCGTACATACAAAAATCAACTTTATACAAAAATGGTCTGACTGATTTAACAGATATTACTCAAACCTTATATACGCTAAATCGTGCCGAAATTGACCGTGATATTGTCAACAACAATGTATGGCAATCGTATTTGCTAAAAGTAGCCGCGACGGGCAATTTTGACTTATTTATAAATGAATTTTAATTATAGATCCTAATGAATTTAATACGTTTTGCACTCCGCAAACCCATCTCCATATTAGTATTGGTTGCGGGTCTATTTTTCTTCGGAATTAGTGCCATACAGGACATCAAGGTAGATATTCTTCCTAAAATGAACTTGCCGGTTATCTATATTGCGCATCCTTTTGGAGGTTATACGCCAGACCAGATGGAAGCTTATTTTGCTAAAAACTACGTCAACATTTTACCCTTTGCAAATGGTGTAAAATCTGTTGAAACCAAGAATATTCAAGGGTTAATGATTATGAAATTAACCTATTATGAGAATACAAATATGGCTCAGGCTGCGGCCGAATTAAGTTCACTTTCGAACAGAATTCAGGCGGCATTTCCTCCGGGAACACAGCCGCCGTTTATTATTCGTTTTGATGCTTCTTCATTGCCAATTGGACAATTGGTTTTGAGCAGTAAAATCAGATCAAATAATGAATTGCAGGATTTAGCCAACGTTTATGTTCGTGCTTCTTTTACTTCGATTCCCGGTTTACTTTCTCCGTCACCTTTCGGTGGAAGCCCAAGAACTATTGAGGTTAACGTAGATCCGGATTTATTGCGTTCACACAATATGACACCGGATCAAATTGTTGAAGCGATTCGTGTAAACAACCAAACGGCTCCATCCGGAAACGTGAGAATAGGCGATAAAAACTACATTACGCCAACAAATAATACAATTAAAGAAGTTAAGGATTTTGAAAATATTCCGTTGTTTAAAGGAAGCGTTCAAAACTTAAAATTAGGTGATGTTGCCACTGTAAAAGATGGTGCAGATATTACGGCTGGTTATGCTTTGGTAAACGGAAAACGTTCGGTTTATATTAGTATTGCAAAAGCCGGAGATGCTTCGACCTGGGATGTGGTTCAGAAATTAAAAGCAGAGCTTCCTAAAATTCAAAGTACATTACCGGAAGATGTAAAATTATCTTATGAATTTGACCAGTCGGTTTATGTAATTAACTCTGTAAAAAGTTTAATTACTGAAGGTATTATTGGAGCGGTTTTAACGGGATTAATGGTTTTACTTTTCCTTGGTGACAGACGTGCGGCTTTGATTGTAATCATGACCATTCCTATTTCTATTATTTCGGGAGTTTTATTCCTGAAATTATTTGGGCAAACAATCAACTTAATGTCTTTAAGCGGATTGGCTCTTGCAATTGGAATTTTGGTGGATGAAAGTACGGTAACAATCGAAAACATTCACCAGCATCTCGATATGGGCAAACCCAAGGCACTCGCCATTTGGGACGCTTGTCAGGAAATTGCTTTGCCTAAATTATTGATCTTACTTTGTATTTTGGCTGTATTTGCTCCGGCATTTACAATGGTTGGAATTCCGGGAGCGTTGTTCTTGCCTTTGGCCTTAGCGATTGGATTCTCAATGGTAATTTCGTTTTTACTTTCTCAGACTTTTGTTCCTGTTATGGCAAACTGGTTGATGAAAGGTCATGAAAAACACCAGCATGGACCGGAAATTACAGATGACGAAGCTGAATTTAATGATTGTGGATTAACTCCCGAATCTGAAAAAGATCTGATCACTCAGAAAAAAGCATATGTAGAAAAAGACGATACAAATAACAACGGAAAAATTGGTGCTTTTGAGAAATTCAGAATCCGTTTTATGCGAACTCTGGATCGATTGTTCCCTTATAAAAAAGCAGCTGGTTTAACGTATTTGGTCGTAATTACGCTTTTGGCGGTTGTCTTTCTAAATTTCATTGGAAAAGATGTTTTTCCAAAAGTAAATTCAAGTCAGTTTCAATTAAGAATGCGTGCTCCTGACGGAACTCGTCTGGAACGTACCGAAGAAAAAGCAATTGTAGTTTTGAAAGAATTGCAAAAAATGGTGGGTAAAGAACACATCGGAATATCTTCTGTATATGTTGGTCAACACCCGTCTTTATTCTCGATAAACCCAATTTATTTGTTCATGGCAGGTTCGCATGAAGCCGTATTTCAGGTGAGTTTAAAAGAATATCATACGGATATGGACGACTTTAAAGACGAATTTAGAGCCCGAATTAAAAAAGCCCTTCCGGATGTAAAAATTTCTTTTGAACCAATCGAACTTACCGATAAAGTTTTGAGTCAGGGATCCCCTACTCCAATCGAAGTTCGAATTGCTGGAAAAGACAAAAAACGAAATGAGCTTTACGCCAATCAAATTGTCGAGAAATTGAAGAAAATCGCTTATTTCAGAGATGTACAAATTGGTCAGCCAATTCATTATCCGGCAATGAATATTGATATCGACAGAACTCGCGCAGCCGAACTTGGCGTTGACATGAACGACATATCACGATCATTGGTGGCATCGACCTCATCGTCAAGATACACAGAGAAAAATACCTGGGTCGACGAAAGAGCAGGATTATCATATGCAGTTCAGGTTCAGGTTCCGCTGAATCAAATGAAAAGTAAAACAGATATTGGAGAAATTCCGGTATTAAAAAATTCACTTCGTCCGGTTTTAAGTGACGTTGCCAAAATTACACCGGGATTTGTTAGTGGCGAAAATGACAATTTAGGGGCTATGCCATACATTACCGTTACAGCCAACATTAGCCAGACCGATTTAGGTACGGCAGTAAAAGATGTGGATGCAACCATCAGTTCGTTGGGAGAATTACCTAGGGGGTTATTCATCACTCCAATCGGAATGAGTAAAGTATTGGTAGAAACATTAAGCAGTTTACAAGTAGGATTATTGGTTGCCATATTTGTAATCTTCTTAATGTTAGCCGCTAATTTCCAGTCGTTCAAAGTTTCGTTGGTAATTTTAACCACAGTTCCTGCGGTAGTTTTAGGAGCGTTATTAATGCTTACGATTACTGGTTCTACGCTAAACTTACAATCATATATGGGAATCATTATGTCAGTTGGGGTTTCGATTGCAAATGCCGTTTTATTGGTTACAAATGCCGAGCAATTACGTAAAAAGAACGGCAATGCATTAGAATCGGCACGTGAAGCTGCGGCTTTGCGTCTTCGTCCAATTATCATGACTTCTGTAGCGATGATTGCCGGAATGTTACCAATGGCAATTGGTCATGGCGAAGGTGGCGATCAGGTATCTCCGTTAGGTAGAGCCGTAATTGGTGGATTATTATTTTCGACCTTTGCAGTATTACTTATCTTGCCACTTATCTTTGCATGGGCACAAGAAAAAACAACAACACAATCTGTTTCTTTAGATCCTGAGGACGAAGAAAGCATCCATTATATCTCATCATTAAATCCAAAAAATGAAAAATAAAATACAATTTAGCGCGCTGATTTTCGCAGCACTATTTTTCCTTAACAGTTGTAATTCTAAAAAAGAAGAAGCTCCTGTTGCAGAACTTGAGCCTAAAACAGAAACAATTTCTTTAGAGAAAGAAAAACTGAGTACCCAATTGCGTTTACCTGCCGAAATAACAGGTTTTCAACAAGTAGATTTATATGCTAAAGTAAGCAGTTTTGTAAAATTACTGAAAGTAGATATTGGTACCAAAGTAAAAAAAGGACAGCTTTTGATCGTTCTTGAAGCACCGGAAATCAGCTCACAATTGGCTGCAGCCGAATCTAGATTGAAATCTATGGAAGCTATTTATGCGACAAGCAAAAGCACGTACAACCGTTTGTACGAAACAAGTAAAGTTGAAGGAACTATATCTAAAAATGATCTGGAAATGGCAAGCGGAAAGAAAAACTCAGATTACGCACAATACCAAGCTGCTGTTGCTGCCCACAAAGAAGTGTCAATTATAAGAGGTTATCTTGAAATTCGTGCTCCTTTTGATGGAGTTGTAGCGGCAAGAAATGTCAATTTAGGAACATTTGTTGGTCCGGCAGGAAAAGGTTCAGATTTGCCTTTATTGACCATTCAGCAACAAGACAAATTGCGTTTGGCAGTTTCTGTGCCGGAATTGTACACAGGATATTTGCACAATGGCGACGAAATGAGTTTTAATGTAAAATCATTACCTGAAAATTTTAAAGCTACAATTACCAGAATGTCCGGAGCGCTGGATTTAAAACTTCGTTCAGAGCGTGTAGAAATGGATGTTAAAAATACAAAAGGAGATTTATTGCCAGGAATGGTTGCCGAAGTGCTGCTGCCGCTTAACGCAAAAGACAGCACATTTGTAATCCCAAAATCCGCTTTGGTGAGTTCTGCCGAAGGTCTTTTTGTGATCAAAGTCGTAAACCACAAAGCAACAAGAGTTGATGTAAAAAAAGGCAGAGAAATCGATGATAAAATTGAAATCTTCGGTGATTTGAACCTTAAAGATAAACTGGTAAAAATTGCCAGTGAAGAAACTAAAGAAGGCGATATCATAAACGAATAACCTGCGTTTAGCTTTCGATAGGAGTTTACCAAAAACTGTACGCTTAATGCGGCATTCAAAAATCTGAAAAGATCAGAGAATGTAAATCAAATTTTCCTTTAAAGGACGGTACTTGATATAGTGCCGTCCTTTTTTTTTTGTTTTTGTATTCTCGAAGAAATATCTAAAAATCTTATTTTGAATTAATTAAGTCATTACTTGTAAAGATGCAATGCCGCAAAGTTTTCGTTGTCTTTTTCCAGTTACAAAAAGCTTAAATAACTCTTGCTTTAGCTGGAGATTCTATAAATGTTTTCAAAAAGGCTTTAGCCAACCTTAATTTTGAATTAAAACAGGTATTTATACTGATTTATGCATCATAAATTTTCAATATATTTGAATTATTATGCTTGTTAAATTTCAGGATATTGTTTTAAGTAATTTAGATAACGATAATTATAAATCTTAAACTTTTGCTTTTTTATCTTTATATTAAATTTATTTAGTAATTTCATATATATTTACAACTGTTATAAATATAAAATATGGCAAGAATTACTATTCCATCTCAAATTTTTCCTGGCTTTAAAACTTTATCCGAATTAAATGAAGGTCAATTAGAATCTTTAACAAAGTATATTTCAATACTTCCACTTGATATAGAATATGCTGAAGTTGCAAATAGAATTAATGAGATATTACAAATTACTACTGGTAAACAAATATTACAAACGTTCTTAAGTTTTAGAAATCTATCAGAGGAAAATGATCTGAAAAACGAAAAACTTGCTACAAATCTAACCGATTCATATCTAGAATTGAGTAGTGATCAAATGTCGCCTAAGAAAAAGCTTCTTTTAAAAACAAATTTACAATCGATACTAAATAATTATTCAGGAATTAAGGCTATAATATCGGCAAGAGAAGTTCTATCTGCGAATGGTAATAATATTGAGGAATTTAGTTTAAATTCTGACATACGATTAATTTTTAATGAAGCAGATGATAATAAAAAACGATCTGCAATTATATTCCATAGAATGCAGATTGAATACAGCAAAAATGATTCTTTAAAAGATATCTGTTTTTCTTTAGATATCGATGATCTTAAAAAGATTAAAATTGAAATTGAAAAAGCGATCAAAAATGATCGAATAATTCGAGATGACTATAAAGATATTTTAGAATTTATTTTTTAATTATGGCAACAAGTGAATTAAAAAAAATAAGGCATCCACATCTTGGTAATAGTGATATTACTACCATCCCTTTATTAGATATGGTTCAATTTCCTGATGTTAATATTGAAGGTTGGGGAGTATTGAAGTCTGAAAAGATAAGTGACGGTTGGCTTTCTATTCCTGTTTCACACTCACCAGCGCTAATAAGATTTAATACAGGTTACAATTTATTAGACGATATAGTTTACAGGAATGCACCTATAAAAACAATTGAAGGTAATTTTTTTGTTGATGATAGAATAACTAATATTTACGATTCTATTATTGAATCTCAAACACTATCAAAATATACTGACAATTGGGATGATGACGGTGCAATTGGTTTTAAGGAAATTATTTATAATAGAGCAATTACAATACTAGCTAAATACTCTGCTGATTTGCTTAATTCATATGACACGCCTATTTTATCTCCTGAAATTAATTTAGCTAGAGATGGATCTATCGATTTAGAATGGAGAGTAAATAAAAATATATTATTGATAAATGTCCTAAATATAGATGAGTTAAAAGCTGATTATTATGCCCATAATATATTAACCAATACAATAGTAAAAGGGAGTCTTAATAGTTTTGAGATTAATGACGTCCTGTCATTGTGGATGAAATGTTTAGTTTAATGTGGCCAAAAGAGAATATTACTGATTTGTGTAAAGTTAATGTACGTGTTGCAGATACTTTTATTTCCCCTAAGGACGATCTTCCAAGAGCAGCAGCATTTCTTAATACGCCAAAAGAAGGCACAAACTTATCATGCGATTGGTGTAAATATGCTACAGTTGAAATAAGTAAGAATATAATAAGTAAACAAAAAAAAGGTAACGGAGACTTTAAGAATCCGGACATTTTCAGATTCTGGAATATGAATGTAGGTAGAATTAGGAACGAAATTACACCAAATCAAAAAGTTTTACACGAACCATTATATAGTAGTCCAGAACCTGATGGGGCACCAAATAATAGATCACACTCAATAATTGAGGGGGAGAAATTTGATAATAATGCTGAATTTCGAGTTTTAATATTGCAGATTGGTGAATGGGCTGTCTAATAAAAAACTCTGACAAATAAATATAAAACAATTAATTATATGTATTTTGTAAAATTTTTCTTATAAATTTATTATAAATCATCATCACCCACCGCGCGGATCCTTTCGTGAGTTTTACTTATATTAAAGATAAACTTTTCCATACTTTATTATAATATCTAGTAATGTAATTCATTATTTTAGGATAAAAATAAGTTGATAATATAATTTATTTCTGTTCTACGAAATTCAAATAGGACTTGCCACACGAAAGGATTCGTGCGGTAGCAATGGATAAGTACCTTATTATTAATAAAAACCTCGACTTCTAAAAAAATCGAGGTTTCTTATTTATTCAAATTCCAAAGAAAAATCTATTCTTTATCCAAATAAGGATTCAAAACCTCAGCCAATTCATTAAGCCAATAAAAGCTGTTTTCTAAGTTGTCTATTTCGTTTTTAAGGGTTTCATTTTTCCTCATAACTTCTAAAGCGAGCAAATAATTTACTTGTCTTATTGCTTTAGCCATATCATTTGGATCGATTGTATGGTTGAAAAAATTCATAAGCCTTTTTTCGGCTTCTTTCGAAAGGGTGTTTGTATTCAAAACTTCCATTTGAGTGAATATAAAACCTATGTTGGTAAATTGTATGCGCTATTAAAAGCGTCTGTATTGTTTGTAATACAGCAACTACACCACAAGGGCAAATTTTATTTCGTCTTTAATGTGAAGATTTAAGAATTACAAATATAAAGAAAAATCTTATAATTAATAAACATTATCTCATCAATAAAATAAGTTCTTTTAATTTGTCATAATTCGTATTTTCGCTTGACTTGAATTAATCAATTTTACAATTAAAAAAACAAAATAACCTATGGGTAAAATTAAAATGATGGCCTTGTTAATGCTTTTCATTATCATAGCTGGATTTAAAATTGAAAATAGCAGTATAGAAGGTTTGAATATAGAATTTAGAAAGGTTTCTGAAGATTATGTAAGACCTGGTGTGCCAATGGGACCAATGGGATCAACGCCAATACTAGCAGCAGATGGCATGAAATTTGTCAAATTGAAACTTACTTTGCGAAACGATGGCGAAAAAGATTGCGTTTTTGATTTTGAAGATGTATACATTTCAACTGAACAAGATAGTTTATATAGATTCTTAAAGTTCCAAGCCTATTTTACAGATACTAAAACGAAAATCAAACCAAAAAAAGAAATTGATAGAATTGTATTATTTGAGTTTCCCGATAATGCCAAACCTAAAGAATTATTTATAGAAGATAAAAGATACCAAATTATTGAAAACAAGTAAAACTAAATATTACAATAAAAATTTTATGGCTGAAAATATTGTTGAGTGGCAAGAAAAGCGAAAAATTTATTTAGCTGTAGCCATAATTTCTTTTCTTATTGGCACATACTACTTTATCCAAGTAAATAGTAAAAACTACATCATAAAACCATCAGAGCTTCAAGTTTATGAAAATCTCATAATTTCGGCAGGACCTAAATTCAAAGAAACAAAAGGTAAACATAGCAGAAGATGGATAGAATTTCAATGTGTAAATAACAGAAGTACTTTCGAAATTGCAAGTTATGATTATAGATGCATTAAAGACGATGATATACTAAATGGAATAAAAGTTGGAGATACAATTTCAATTGCCGTTTTAAAAAATGATATAACAGATTTTGATACAGAAACTTCTTGTGAAATTCACTCGCTTATAAAAAACAATAAAGAGTATCTAGACATGCAATGTCGAAATAGGGAAGATAATAATGATGGGAAAATGGGATTTATAATTTTATTTGCAATCTTTATTATGACAGGAATAGTATATTCTTTCTCTAAAAAACCCATTTTTTTTGATCACGTTGATCCAAGAGTTCCAATTTTTATTGTTATAATAGTGCTTTATTTTATGCTACAATAAAATTAAATAAAGATAAATACTCCCTGATGACATCACTAAAAAAATAATACATTTATATCCATTTAAAAACCTAAAACCTGCGCAATAAACTATGGATATAATCCTGACTCTTTTTGGAATAATGATGTTTCTCATCACATTAGTGCCTTTTTTGGCAATTGCTTTTTTAATTTTTTATGTGATAAAAAGATCTACAAAAAAGAAATCTCCTGAATTTTTACGAAATGAAAAAGTAGAAATGGAGCGAAAAGTAAATGAAATAAAAAATGATATCGAAAGCTGGAAAAATTATACTCCACAAGACATCACTAATTATATGACATATTCATTTAGAAAATCAATGTCAAATACATTAACAGGAAAAATTTATTCCAGCGATAATTCGCCTATAATTGCTTTCCAGAGAATAGACAGAGGACTTTATGCCAATGCCAGAATAGTTGCAAGTACTACTGATTTTAAAATCTATATTGAATATAGTAACAATGAAAAACTATTCTTTTTTGATGATGTTTATTTAGGTAAAATAATAAATAATTCGGTTATAGTAAATCCGTTACACGTACAAATTGGAACTTGCAATCGAGACAACTCCTATAACCAAACTAATTATACAATAGAACTACATTCAAAAAAAATAGCTGAAATAAACAAAAATTCAGATCGAAAAACCATTGTAAAAAGCCAATATTATAAGCCCAGTAGATCTGGCAGCAATTTTAAAACTACACTGGATTCTAGAGAAGTCGAACCGTCTTTCGCTTTAGTAAATTCGATCGATACGGGCGATAGCGAAGAATTAAAATGGATAATTTCGATTGCGATATTTGAATCTATTTACTATGGATTTGATTTTACTTCATAAAAGTAAATAATCCACGATGCTCGTCAATTTAACCGAACTAAAAGTGATAAAGAAACGATATATGAAATTCCCATTTTTAATTTTGCTTTTAGTCTTTTTTAGTTGTGAAACTAAAACGAAAAGAGACGCTTCTAAAACAACTAAAACTGAAAACTCTGCACAAACAAAAACTATAATCGAAAGAAGAAAATTCTTTGTTGGAGACGTAAATAATGACAAAATAAATGACACGGCTTTTATATCTCTAAAGCGAAATAGTGAAACTGATGAAATTGAATGCAAGGAAAAAAACTGTTTAATAAATGTTACGTTTTCTAAAAATATTCCTGAAATAAGTTTTGACCAAAGTTTGGGTATTGTAGTAATGAAAACTGAGGATCTTAACAATGACAAAGCAAATGAAATAATCATTTTTTCCAGAACAAATGAAGGTTGGTGGAATAACATTTATGTTTGGACATTTAAAAACGGAAATTGGAAAGAAATTGCGAGAACAAAAGGATTTATTTCTGAAAACAAAGATTTTGAAAATAGAATTATAAAAGAAAAAAAACATTTTTATTTAATTGGCGAAAATCAATGGAAAGAAGATAAAAATGGGGAGTTTGAAAAAACGAAAGTAAGAATATAAAAAAATGAACTACAATTTCTAGATGGATAAACGATTAAACTTGTTTTGGCACGATTACTAACTCAATGTGAAAAACACAATACATTTGAGTTCCTATTCAAAATAGAATATTGGGGAATTCTATGGATGCCGTGGTTTATTTATATAGCCGATGAATCATTGAAATTTAGTGCAAATGATATTTCAGAAAATGACTTAAAAAGATTGATTAAAAACGGACATATTGAATTTATTGAAGAAATCGCACCAATTGACACTATAGATCTTGAAATTAAAAAATACAGAATAAAAAACCAAAACTAATACCTATAACATCAGAGTTGAGCAATAGACTTAATGAAAAAGTTGGTTTTTATATTTTGGATAATTTGGCAAATCCGAATAATGAGATTAGTTTAGTTCGAAACCCGCAGTAGTACCAGAACGTTGAAGGGCATTTAAAAAAAAATCAATTGGAAAAAACTGCTGAAAATATAAAAAAGCAATTGGAGTTTTGGCTCTTAAAATACTATTGTAAAGAAAAAAATGAGTTAAGTGGAAAAGAATTATTTACAATATTTGATTTAATTAGCCAAAAACAAAAAAATGAAATAATTAATTTATTAAAATTAAGAGAGAACGAATTACCAGTACTTTACCTTAAAATTTCTGAGGGAAAATCAATCATTAATACTACCGAAAGATTTATTAAATTGACAGATCAAGGAACAGAAGAAATCGAATACAAGAATTTTAAAGAACATAAAGGGTTTGACAGATTTATAATTAAAAAGCGATTGATTTCACGAAATATAACTGTAAAAACAAATGGTTACTTAAGTCCTTTTGCTCTAAAATTAAAAAATGATGAAATTATAGAATGGGAAATACCAACCGGAACTGCTGGTTTTGGATTTTGGAGTGTAACAAAAAAATGCGAACTTATTGGTCGAAAATATGACGTAATAAAATGAAAACGTATTACAACAGCGGTTTTAAAATCGAACGTTAAATATCTATAAAGTAAAAGGTATCTTAAATCATTTATAAGAAATAATAAATATACTTCACACAACAACTTTTACAAATTCTGGTGATAGCAATCTACAATTCAACTGCTAAAAGTTCTTTCCCTAAATTATGTAATGCATTTTCGATTTTCATGCGTTGCTCTGCTCTTGGGCTTCTATGTCCGGAAGCATAATGTTGTATTTGTTTTTGATTTATACCTGTAATACGTTCTAATGCGGAATTTGTAAATATTCCTTTGTAATAATTTAATAAGCTGGCAGTATCAAATTTATAAATCAACTCGTACTCTTTTTCAAGAAAAGCAGGCTTATTTTCTTGATTTAAATCTTGTAAAGTTTCAATACAATCTAATATATCTTGTTTACATTCCTGTACAGTAGTACCACCGCCTACAATTGCTTTTTCATTTTCGGCATATCCCCAAAAGCCATCTTCGTTTCTTTCGATGATAATTTTAATTTTTTTCATATTTTCTATTCTTTTAAAAGAAACTAAAGTCCCATCTCTTTTCTTAATTTTTGTTCTAATCCTTTTCCTATCTCTTTTGCTCCGTGATTGGGTATTACAACTTGCTTTCCATCCTTTTCATAAATTTCATGACTTCCTTTACCTTGTCTTAAAAATACCCATCCGTTTCTTACCGCTTCTCTAATAAATTCTCTTGACTTCATTTAAAACAACTTTACAAAGATAGTAAAATTACTATCTTTAAAATTTTAATATTCTAATTTTTTGAATTTAAAGGTAGTTTAAATAGATAGTAAAAGTAGGAAAATATTTATTTAATTTTACTATGGTAGTTTCGAAAAGTTTAATCAGAAAGAAAAAATCTATTCCTTATCCAAATAAGGATTCAAAATCTCAGCTAATTCGTTCAACCAATAAAAGCTGTTTTCTAAGTTGTCTATTTCGTTTTTAAGCGTTTCATGTTTTCTCATAACTCCAAAAGCAGAAACCAAATGCCCTAGCCCTGATGGGAGGGAAAATCCTTTTTCTTGCTCCTTTAGCAAGGAAAAGATTGGAAGGAACAGCAGGAAATAGCTCCAAATTAATATTCCAAAACATTTTAGTTTCGTAAGCCTTCTCCCGTCCCGAAGCTTCGGAATCCAAACAATCAGGATGACAAAAGGTTACATAAAACACTGTTCCTTAACAGCTTTAATAAAATATTTTTGAAAATAATTATCAAAATAATTGCGAAACCGAATAGCTGCACGTATATTTGCAACCGATTGGCTTCGTAATTAAAAACAGATATTATGAGACGAGACATTTTTCAGGCTATAGCAGACCCAACAAGGCGATCTATTATTACCTTGATTGCAATGCAGGCAATGACACCAAATGCCATTGCAGAGAACTTTAACAGTACCCGACAATCTGTTTCTAAACATCTTAAGGTACTTGTAGAATGTGACTTGATAAAACAAGAACAAAAAGGCAGAGAAATTTATTATTCACTTGAAATTGAAAAAATGAAAGAGATAGACAAATGGATGGAACAATTTAGAGCAATTTGGGAAACCAAATTTAATCAACTAGATAAATTACTATTAACACTTAAAGAACAGAAAAAATGAAAAACGATTTGCAATTTGATTTTACCGTTGACAAAGCCACGAAAACGGTATATATAACGAGAGAATTTGCTGCAGAACTTCCGCTGGTTTGGGATGCGTTTACCAAACCGGAACTTCTGGATCAATGGGTTGCACCAAAACCATGGTCATCTAAAACAAAATATCTGAATTTTGAAGTTGGAGGAAAAAGATTCTATGCCATGGTAAGTCCCGAAGGACTGGAACGCTGGTCGATTCAGGAATATACTTCGATTACGCCAAAGACTAATTTTAAATTGTATAATACTTTTGCTGACAAAGATGAAAATCGCGAATTGCCAGGTTCTGATTGGGATCATACTTTTAGCGAAGAAAATGGCATCACAAAAGTCTCCATCAGTATTTTTAATGAATCTCTGGAGCGCTTGGAGAAAATGATTGAAATGGGTTTCAAAGAAGGTTTTACAATGTCTATTGATAATCTTGAAAAGTTATTGGAAACGTTGTCTCAAAAATGATGAAATATAAGCAGATGAAATAATCTCGCAATCCCGATAACTATCGGGAGCAGAGAGCAAAATTTTGTTTTTTTACTATTGAAAACAGCCACAAAGTTTGTCATTCCGAGGAACGAGGAATCCCCGCAAGTAACTCGTCAATCTAGAGAAATACTTTGGGTCAGTTTCTTACGGGGATTCCTCGTTCCTCGGAATGACAAAAAATGAGAATAAAACTTGGCGTCTTGGCGAGATTACATTAATCATAATTGTATATCCACTTTCAACTTGAAACATTAAACCTGAAACAAAAAAATCCCTAAATTTGAAATAAACTTTGACTATAAATGATTGATATAAAAACATTTGATCAGGCAGCAGATTTAGAAAATCCAAGACGTGTTTTAAAATACGTTTTAGTTTTTTGCACTTCGGGTTCAACGACTATTTCTGTAGATGAAAATGAATTTATATTGACTAAAAACTCTGTTATTACAATTACTTCGGGACAGATTCATTATTTCCGGAACATTCAAAATGCTACTGGATTTATTTTGGAATTTACCTATGATTTCTTTTGCAAAGACGATACTGATATTGAATTGATTTTCCACAATGGTTTATTCTGTCATTTTGCAATGAACGAAATGATTTTGGTAGATAATCCTAAAGTTATTGTTCGGGAATTAGACGAAATCAAAAAAGAACTAATCGAAACTCCTTATCAATATCAGATTTCAATTCACAGCCGAATCGAATTAATCCTAATCGAAATCAATCGCACTAAAATTAATCGTGGCGACGAAATCTACAAACCTGATGCTGTATTTCTTCATTTTCTGGAAGCAGTCTTAAAAAATTTCGACAAGAATCTTTCGGTAAACGAAATTGCAAATCTCATTGGTACAACGGAAGCTAAACTAAACGAGCTTTCAAAACTACACACCAATAAAACAGCTCAAAACGTAATTTTCGGATTAATCATTTCTGAAGCAAAACGCCTGTTTACGTATGAGAAACTATCTGTGAAAGAAGTCGGTTATGCTTTAGGTTTTAACGATCCTTTTTATTTTTCAAACTTCTTTAAGAAACACACCAATATCTCTCCAAAATCTTATAAAGAAAAAGTAGTTCTTTCTTAATTACATGCTTTTTCCAAGATTCTCTATTCTTTAGCACGCCTACTTGCAACATCTTTGTATCTGTAATAATTACTAAAAATTAGTATATGAAAAGATATCAGGATTATGCCGTTTTGCTTTTGAGAATCGCCTTGGCAACAGGATTTTTATCTGCCGTTTCTAGTCGGTTAGGTCTATGGGGAAGTCAATCTTCTGGCTGGGAAAACTTTTTGGTTTATACCGGAAAAGTAAATTCATTTGTTCCCAAAAACTTTATTCCCACAATCGCAATTATAGCAACGATCGCCGAATCGGTTTTGGGTTTACTTCTATTCATCGGTTATCAAACAAAATTTGCATCGATCGGCGCCGCAATTCTCACTTTTGTATTTGCTCTTGCCATGACATATTCTTTTGGCATAAAAGATCCTTTGGATTATTCGGTATTTGTATTCTCTACGGCAGCTTTTCTTTTGTCGACTTTAGAAAAATACCGTTGGAGTTTAGATGAAATAATTTCGAAAAATAAAACAATTTAAAAATCAGAAAAAATGGAAAGACAAATCACAAAAAGCAGCGAATTAGATTGGAAACCACTTAAAGAAGAAGGTATCAAAACCGAAGGAATTTACGTTAAAATTCTACGTTTCGATGAAGCTACAAAAAGACCACCAACGTTTTTATTAAAATTCGATCCGGGAGCTTCGTATCCAAATCACATTCATCCTGCCGGAGAAGAAATCTACGTTCTCGAAGGCGAAGTACGCTCTGGAAAAGATGAACTAAACGCAGGGGATTATCTGTATATGCCACCAGGAAGTTCCCATTCTGTGTTTTCAAGAACGGGTTGTACTTTATTGTTTAATATTCCCGAAGAAGTGGTTATTTTGAAGTAATATTATTTGAATTAAAATATCCGTTGGGTCTAATTACTAATATTTTATTTAACACATAGAAACATAGATTTTCGATCCGTAAAAAAGAATCTAAAAAGAAACAAGTTTCTTACACATAGCTAAACTCTGTGCCTTTTAAAAAAGTGAAACACCTTTTTGAGCACACAAAAACTATCCTTCTATGTGTTAAAAAATAATTACACCCAACGAGTTAAAAATATTAAAGTCTTTAAGAACCAACGTTTTTAAAGACTTTAATGTTTTATTGATTTTTTATTCCTTTTCCTTTTAAAACTTAATCGCAATTTTACCAATTGTTTTACCGGATTCCAACAATTTATGCGCCTCTTTGAAGTTTGCAACTGTTAAACCATTCAGCGTTGTTTTTAAAGTCGACTGAATTGTACCGTTATCTAATAACGTAGCCAGTTTATTTAAAATATGATGTTGCTCAATCATGTCTTCCGTTTGAAACATTGATCGTGTAAACATTAATTCCCAATGAAAACTGGCACTTTTACCTTTTAATTGACGAAGATTTACACTTTCAACAGGATCACTAATAGAACCAATATGTCCCTGCGGTTTTATCAGCTCTACAAATGCGTCCCAATACTGATTTACATCGACAAAATCTAAAATAAAATCAACATGCTGAAAACCTGCATTACGAACTTCTTCTATTAAGTTTTTATGATTTACTACAAAATCGGCACCTTGTTCTTTACACCATTCGATAGATTCAGAACGTGAAGCTGTTGCAATTACTGTCAATCCCGCAACCTTTTTAGCCAATTGAATGGCGATCGATCCTACTCCGCCAGCTCCGCCAATTATCAAAATCGATTTCCCTTTGTCTTTTTCAGGATCAATACGAATTCTGTCAAATAATATTTCCCAAGCTGTTAAGCCTGTTAATGGCATTGCTGCAGCCTGCTCTACAGAAAGTGATTTTGGTTTTTTACCAACAATGCGTTCATCTATAGTTTGATATTCGGCATTACTGCCTTGCTTAGTAAGATCTCCGGCATAATAAACTTCGTCGCCAACTTTAAACAAACTTACTTTATCTCCAACCGCTTCTACTACTCCAACAGCATCCCAACCTATAATTTTTGGTGTTTCAAGAACAGTATCTTTAACACTATTCTGGCGTATTTTATAATCTACCGGATTAACAGAAACTGCTTCAATTTTAACTAATAAATCGTGTGGTCCCGGAATTGGTTTTGGAGTTTCAAATTCAATAAAACTATTTTCCTTTTCTATTGATAATGAGGTTTTAAATCCTATTGCTTTCATATTTTTTATCTTTTTATTTAAACTAATATCACAAAGGTACACACAAAGACAAGTCTTAGAATTGTACAAATACATCATGCTTTTGTACATTTTTATCGCTAATTGAGTTTATTAAATTTCGCTAAAATCATTTGCATCCAAACACCATCTTTAATACAACATTCAATTTTAACAGCGATTACCATATTTAAACCCTATTTTTGATATTCTTTTGGAACAATTTATTAAACAATTCATCTTTTAAAGTAAGGAATTAAATGTTTGAATAAATTATGAAACAACTATTGTAACCTGATATTTTTAAGTATGAATGTTCTACTCATTGAGGATGACAAACGCATTAGCGAATTTATTGTAAAGGGTTTAGAAGAAAACAATTTTACAGTACACCTTGCCGAAACTGGTGAGATTGCCCGAGAACTCATTCAGCACGATACCTGGGATATTATCTTAATGGATATTATGCTTCCGGGAATTGACGGCATTCAGCTGACAAAAATGATGCGTTTCAAAAAAATTCATACCCCAATATTAATGCTCAGCGCGCTCAGTGATACTGATGATAAAGTAAATGCACTGGATTCCGGTGCGGATGATTATTTGGTAAAGCCTTTTCATTTCAAGGAATTAATTTCGAGAGTGAATGCATTGACCCGCAGAACAAAATTTAATTATGATAAAGTCGAAACGGTATACACCTGCGGAAGTTTAACTATAAATCCTGAAGAACATAAAGTTGCAGAAAATAATCAATTGATAGATTTATCTCCGAGAGAATATAAATTGCTTTTATTTTTATTAGAAAATAGAAATAAAGTAATGTCGAGAACTCAGATCTTAAATGCTGTTTGGGGTATTAATTATGACAATAATACGAATGTTGTTGATGTATATATTTCTTATCTAAGAAACAAAATTGAGCAAAATCATAAATTTATCCACACCATAAAAGGAACGGGATATATGCTTAAAGAACAATCATGAAAATACGCAATAGGTTTACGTTAATATCTTCTTTCACTTTTAGCATTGTGTTTGTCATTGCTTCAATTATCACGTACTTTTCTTTCTACAGTTATTCTGAAAAGATCGTTTATAATGAACTTCAAAAAACGTGTTTGTTAACGGGAATTTTCTATTTGGAAAAAGATGAACTGCCACAAAATCAACATTTGATTATTGGTCAGCAATTTCGCGAAAATTCACTTGAAATCATCACGCGGGTTTACAATGCAAAAAACCAAATTGTATATGGCGAAAAAAAAACAGACCCAAATATAAACTCGGAAAGGCTCGATTACATTAGAAAAAACAGAAAACTAAATTTTAAATCTAATCATCACTTTTACTTTGGAAGTTTTTACCATGACAATCAGGGCGATTTTGTGGTTTTTGTAAAAAAGAACGATGTCGAATTTAAAACTATCACAAACAGATTGCTGATTATTATGATTCTGGTTTTAATCTCAGGATTAATTACAATCTATATTGTGAGCCGTTTACTTTCTAATCTTGCTTATAGTCCGATAAAAAACATTATCAATCAGGTTAACGAAATCGAAGCTTCGTCACTGGATCGCCATATCGTTTCTCCAAATACAAAAGATGATATTCAGGAATTAATAGAAACTTATAATAATTTGTTCAAACGACTTTCGGATACGTTTATCATTCAGAAAAACTTCATCAATTATGTTTCGCACGAATTCAAGACACCTTTAACAGCTATATCCGGCAACCTTGAGGTATTTGCCCAAAAAGACAGAACAAGTGCCGAATACAAAGAAATGTCGAAAAAAGTACTAGAAAACGTCTATCAAATCGAAGATACAATCAATACACTTATGGTTCTTTCGGGATTGAGAAATAATACGGAACTCAATGAAATTTTTAGAGTAGATGAACTGGTTTGGGATATTAACGATCAATTGCCTGAAGTTTATAAACTAAAAGATGCCCAGATACAAATCGTTATTGAAATTGTAAACGACAAACTGCTTTCGATAAAAGGAAACAGTAACGAAATAAAAATTGCCTTGTTTAATATTATAGAAAATGCGGCAAAATATTCGAATGGAAATCCTATAAAAATTAGCTTGTTGCAAAAAGACAATCAGCTTAAAATTGCCATAGAAGATCATGGAACTGGTATTAGTGAAGACGACTTAAAGTTCATTAAACAAACCTTTTACAGAGGCAAAAATGTAAATGATATAAAAGGAAGTGGTGTTGGACTTTCTTTGGCAAACATTATCTTCAAACAGAATAATATCGATTTTACAATTACTTCAAAAAAAGACGAGGGAACAACGGTAATACTATTATTTCCGCCACTCTAATCGTTTTCTAATGTACTTCCAACGCCTTTCTAACTTACATCAAATTAGGGTTTAATATGTCGCAAGTAGCTTTGCACCATATTAAAAACAACTTAATTTGAAACGTATAATCTTAACCCTTCTCGTTATTGTATCACACAAAAGTGTGGCACAAACTGCTGCAATAAACGATACAATTGTTCTTTCCCGAACACAGGCCGAGGCTTTATTTCTGGATAAGAATATTTCTCTTATTTCCGAAAAACTAAACATTGACATTGCCGATGCTCAGGTTATTCAGGCAAAATTATGGCCGAATCCTACGCTGACTATTGGTGAGATAAACCTTTGGCATAATGCTACAGCTTCAGAAGTTCCGGCTTTATGGGGCAATTTTGGAAAAACATCTCAGGTTACTGCCGAGCTTGAACAATTGATTCAGACGGCGGGAAAACGAAAAAAGATGATCGCGATGGAAAAAGTGAGCGTCGATATTGCCAAGGAATACTTTAAAACCTTTTTGCGTAATCTGAAAATCGAGTTTAGAGGTAATCTTACTGAATTGCAATATACTCAGGCACAAGAAGAAGTTTACAAAAAACAACTTTCTTCGATGCAAACCATGCTAAAAGGCTACAGCAATCAAGTGGCTCAGGGAAATATTGGCCGAGGCGAATATATTCGTCTTAAAGCTTCTGAACTACAATTCTTGAAAGAAATCGCCGATTTACGAAAAGAGAATAATTCTTTGCAAAAAGAACTTAAAGTTTTGATGAACCTGCCAGCGACAAGTTTTATCAAACTTACCGATGAAGGTTTTGTTCCTGACAATAAAAACATGGACAATATCAATTTAGGTAATCTTATGGCATCGGCTGTAGAAAACCGACCTGATATGAAAGTCATTAAACTGGGGAATGATTATAATGATAAGAAGTACAAATACGAAAAAGCAATGCGTACTCCAGATGTTACTCTTGGTGTGAGTTATGACCGTGGTGCTAGTACTATGAACGATTTTGTGGGTCTGGGATTCTCTCTGGATCTTCCTTTTTTTAGCAGAAATCAAGGAAATATTAAGGCTGCAAAAATTGCCATAGACCAAGGTAAATTATTGACCGAAGAGAAAACGATAAGCATACAAGCTGAAGTAATGCAGGCTTATGAAGATTTGATAGTTACCAAAAAATTGTATGACAATGTAGAAGCTAATTATGAAACAGATCTGGACAAACTTCCGGAAAGCTATCGTAAAAACTTCCTGCAGCGAAATACAAGCATGTTAGAATATCTTGATTTTGTAGATGCTTATTTAGACAACAAATCTATCCTGCTTAATTCAAAAAAAGACCTTAATAAAAATCTTGAAGAATTGCGTTACATCGCTGGTGAGGAAATTAATTAATCCTCATAATCCAGAATATTGCGCTATTTATTTTAAAATAATAACAAACATAATGAAGAAATTTATTTTACTCCCAATACTTGGGTTAATGCTCGTTTACGGATGTGGCAAAAAGGAAGAAATTAAAGCAACAAAAGACGAAAAGTTTTGTATTGATAAAGCTTTAAAACAAAAAATCACTATCGAGCCGATACAAAAACGTACTGTAACCGAATCTATAAATCTAACTGGAAATATTACCTATAACAACGATCATGTAGTACAATTTAATAGCCTTGTTGAAGGGATTATTACCAAAACTACCTTTTCATTGGGTGATTATGTCAAAAAAGGACAAGTTTTGGCAGAGATAAAAAGTACGGAACTAAACAGTATGCAATCTGAAAGTAGATCATTCCAATCTCAAATAGCAGTTGCGCAACGTAATCTGCAAGCTACAAAATCAATGTTTGATGATGGAATATCGTCACAAAAAGATTTGATGCAGGCGCAAAGTGAATTGGATGTTTTAAAATCCTCCCTTGAAAATGTAAAGGCAAATCTTGCCATGTTCAGCGCCAGCAGCGAAAGAGCTGTATTTCAGATAAAAGCGCCGACTGAAGGTTATATAGTAGCTAAAAATATTAGTCCCGGAATGCAAATAACGGATGGCAGCGATCCTCTTTTTACTATTTCGGATTTAAAAGAAATTTGGGTTCTGGTAAATGTATACACCAGTAATTTAAAAAACGTAACCGAAAATATGCTTGTAGATGTAACAACTCCGGCATATCCTGGCGAAATTTTTAAAGGAAAAATAACAAAACTAGCTAAAGTTTTTGATGCTGACGAACACGTTTTGAAAGCAAGAATTGTGATGGAAAACAAAAATCTAAAACTAAAACCCGGAATGACGGCAGACATCATTATTGATAAAAGTCTGGGTGGCGAAATATTAGTTGCTGTTCCTGCAAAAGCGGCGATTTTTGACAATAATCGTGATTATATTTTAATATATAAAGACGATTGTACTATTGAAACCCGAGAAATTAATCCAATCAAAAAGAATAACAACTGGATTTATTTTGATAAAGGAGTTAAAGAAGGTGAAATGGTTATTACTAAAAATCACTTGTTAATTCACGAACGATTAAAAAACTAATTATCCTTAAAAACGGATAAACACCATACAAGACATGAAAAAATTTGTACAAGGTCTGGTAGCTTTCTCGCTAAAAAACTCCCTTATAGTTTTTTTCCTGACAGCAGTATTACTAGTCGCCGGAATAGTCAGCTACATCCACACGCCCATTGAAGCGTTTCCTGATGTAACCAATACAAGAGCAAGAATCATAACGCAATGGCCCGGAAGAAGCGCCGAAGAAGTAGAGAAATTCATCACACTTCCGATTTCAAAACAAATGAACACGATTCCTAAAAAAGCTGAAGTACGTTCTATTTCGCTTTTCGGATTATCTGTTGTTACCGTATTATTTGATGATGATGTGGAGGATTTTTACGCACAGCAATATGCTTCAAATCGTCTTAGCGGACTGGATCTTCCAGAGGGAGCCGACGCAGAAATCGAGCCGCCATCCGGAGCAACAGGTGAGATATTCAGATACGTCATCAAAAGTGATTTACCTATTAAGGAAATAAAAGCCATTCAGGATTGGGTAATCGAAAGAGAATTAATTGCCGTTCCGGGTGTTGCCGATGTGGTAAGTTTTGGTGGTGAAGAAAAAATGTTCGAAATCAAGATTAATCCAACGCAATTAGAAAATTACAATCTGTCTGCATTAGATGTTTATGAAGCGGTTTCGAAAAGTAATATCAACGTTGGCGGAGATGTTATCCAGCGTGGCGATCAGGCATATGTGGTAAGAGGTGTTGGTTTAATTAATAAAGTCGAAGATATTGGTAATATTCTGATTGAAACCAAAGGGGCTGCACCAATATTGGTAAAACACGTTGCCGAAGTTTCAATATCGGCCAAACCAAGATTAGGACAAGTAGGTTTAGATGGCGATGATGATGTTGTAGAAGGTATTGTAGTAATGCTGCGCGGAGAAAATCCAGGTGAAGTTATTAAGAGACTAAAAGAACGTTTAACAGAAATTAATGAAAGAGTACTTCCTGATAATGTAAAAATAGTTCCGTTTATAGACCGTACCAAATTGGTAGATACAACAGTTAAAACCGTAACCAAAAACCTTGTAGAAGGTATATTACTGGTATCGCTAATTGTATTTATATTTCTTTACAACTGGAGAACATCTTTGATCGTAGCATCTGTTATTCCGCTTTCGTTTTTGTTTGCTATTATAATGTTGAGAATTCAGGGATTACCTGCAAACTTAATATCTATGGGAGCTCTGGATTTTGGATTGCTCCTCGAAGGAACACTGGTCATCGTAGAGCAGGTCTTTGTTTCACTCGAGAGGAAAGCTCATAAAGTGGGAATGGAACGCTTTAACAGCATGAGTAAAATGGGACTTATCAAGAAAAGTGTGGGTAGTGTAGCTACTTATATTTTCTTTGCTTTAATCATTTTAATTGTAGCATTAATGCCTATTTTCTCTTTCACTAAAGTGGAAGGAAAAATGTTCTCTCCCCTAGCCTTTACTTTAAGTTATGCGCTTTTAGGATCTCTGATTTTATCGCTTACTTATGTTCCGGCAATGTGTAAAGTGATGTTGACCAAAAATATTGTCGAGAGAGAGAATATGATTTCTCGTTTCTTTAGAGAAAACCTTTTTAAGCTTTTTAAATGGAGTACACGTCATCGTAAAACAACAATATATGCTTTACTTGCAGTTTGTTGCAGTTTGTTGCGCTAAGTTTGCTTTTTATGGTTCAGAATTTATTCCGAAGTTGAATGAAGGAGCAATTTACGTAAGAGCGACTTTACCTAACAGTATCAATCTTGATGAAGCTGTGAGGCTTACCAAAGAAATGAAAGGTAAAATAAGGAAATTTGAAGAAGTGAAATTTGTCCTGACGCAAACCGGAAGACCAAATGACGGAACAGATCCTACCGGATTTTTTAATATCGAATTACATATCGAATTAAAACATCAGGATGAATGGAAACGTAACATTAGTAAAGAAGAATTGATTGCCGAAATCAAGAAAGAACTCGATGTATATCCCGGAATTGGGTTTGGATTTAGTCAGCCTATTCAGGATAATGTCGAAGAATATGTTGCCGGTGTAAAAAGTCCGTTGGTGATTAAGATTTTCGGAAATGATCTTTTCCAATTGGAAGAAATGGCGGCTAAAGTGGCTAAGTCTATCAAAGATGTAAAAGGAATTGAAGATATTAATGTCTATAAAAATATCGGTTTACCCGAATTAAGGATTCAGCTTGACGACGAAAAAATGGCGCGTTATGCCATAACAACCGCCGATGCGCAAGCCGTAATCCGAATGACAATTGGAGGACAAGCCGCAACGAAGTTTTATGACGATGAAAAGGTCTTTGATATCACTTTACGTTTTGAAAAAGAATATCGTGATTCGAAAGAAAAAATTGAAGACATTCTTATTCCGACAATGAATGGTAAAAAAGTTCCACTGAAAGAGATTGCAACAGTAGAATATAAAACGGGTCCAACGTTCATCTATCGTGAAGGCAACAGCCGTTATATTGCCGTAGGTTTTAGTATTGAAGGACGAGATTTAGGAAGTACAATTGATGAAGCTCAGAAAAAAGTGGCTGCAGAAGTAAAACTTCCTAAAGAAAATGTAATGAAATGGGCCGGAGAATTTGAAAGCAAAGAAAGAGCTTCAAAACAATTAGCAATGATTGTTCCGGTTGTATTGATTTTGATTTTATGTCTGTTGTATTTCAATTTCGGTAATTTCAAAGATACAATGGTAGCAATAAGTGCAATGCCTTATGCCTTTATTGGTGGATTCTTATCGCTTTGGGTAACAGGAACCGTGTTTGGAATTTCGGCAGGAATTGGATTTATTATCCTGTTTGGGGTCAGCGCAATTGACAGTATTGTCCTCATTGGGATTATCAGGGAAAACATGCAAGCCGGAATGCATTTAAAAGATGCAATCTCAAACGGAATTTATAGCAGAATTCGTCCTATTGTGATGATTGCCTTAATGGGATCTCTCGGATTATTGCCCGCAGCATTATCAACCGGAATGGGTTCTGAAGTTCAAAAACCATTAGCCATCATGATCGTTGGCGGATTAATAACCTGTATGTTTTTATCCTTAACGGTTCTGCCACAAGTATTTTATTTGGTATACCGTAAAAAAGATAACGGTAATATAGATTCTTAATCATAATTAATTTTTTAATACACCTTTAGACATTCTGTTTAAAGGTGTATTTTTTATTGTGAGCAATTTAATAACAGCTTAGTATGAAATACATCTATTATTTTACGATAATTTCTTTGCTCTTAATTTCTTGTGAGTCCCCAAATCCTATCGAAGTAAAACAATTGGAATCTCTCGGAATCGTTAAAATTTCTCCGATATTAAAAGGTTCTCTTGAAAAAGATAGTGTTATTATATCTATACCCACAGAATTTGAAATAAAAATAAATTCCCCTTTCAGATATTTAACATGGCATTTTATAGGTGATAAAAAAAATTTATGGGATGATGCTTTTGACTATCAAATCTATGAAGCTACGCCACTATCTCAATTGGATATTTATGAAGTATTCAGTAAAAAAACTTTTCGAGTTATTAAAAAAGAAAGGAAGATTTTTATTTCCAAAAAAGCAGCATTAACATTACTCAAGAAATACAATAACGATAAATATTTTGAGAATTTAGAACTGGGAGAAACTATAAAACTGACTTCTTATGATAAATTTAAAAAAGGAAATAAGGTGATAATTGAGCATTTAAAAAGAAGCAATGATTCCATTAATTTTAGAGTGATGAAAGGAGATGGAAGCTTTTATTATTTACAGAAAAAAATCGTTTGGTAATTTACTAATTATTAATTCCTTTAAATAATTTCAAAAATAAAAATACCGTTATTAAAGTCCAAAAAATATAAATAAAACTTAAATTTTAAATTTCTTTTGAATATATGTAGTTAACTACGTAAATTTGTACACAGATTAGTTCTATGCATTGATACAAGCTAATTTTTAAAGCATTTAAAGTATATTATAAGTAAAGAAATGAAAAATAATACTCCTCAAAACACTTTCGAAAGTCAAATTAAAATTGAAAAAGTTGAAGATCAAAACCTAATTGAAACTGCATTTTCAATAAGAAGACAAGTATTTGTCGAAGAACAAAATGTTTCTCAAGAGAGAGAATCTCAGGATGATGATGAGGCAATTCATTATTTGGCGACCGTTAATGGCTTGCCTGCTGGAGCTGCCCGATATAGAAAAATGGAAAAAGGCGCTAAAATTGAAAGAATTGCAGTTTTAAATACCTTTCGAGGTCAACGAATTGGAGAAGCGATTTTGCAAAAAATATTAGAAGATTTAAAAAACGAAAGCAAGATTTATTTGTACGCACAAGTAATTGCAACTCAATTTTATATCAAAAACGGATTCAGACAAACTGATAATTATTTTCTGGATGCTGGAATTGAGCACGTGGAAATGGATTTTATAAAATAAGAATTAGAAAAAGCATTTCTTATTCTAAGCTCCGGCGGAGCATCATATTTATAGACAATATAAGATTTACGGCTAAAGCTCCAGCGGAGCGATATCAGTTTTATATCGAATGCAATATCTTAACCCGATGGGCAATGTCATTAAGTTAAGCTTTTAAAAAATAAAAAACATTGCAAATCAAATCCGTTTTTATCCGCGTTTTTACGGAGTAAATCTGTTTTATCCGCGTCAAAATTAGACGCTGATTTTACTGATTCGCTAAAGCGAAAACGCTGATATAATAAATACGTTATTCTTTTAAACTGGACTAAAGTCCAGCTCTGCAATATTTGTCATTCCTTCGGAATTTTGAAATTTATGTGGTGATTATTAAATGAATTCAAAAAGAGCCGTTGGCTCTAATAATATTGTAGGGTCGGATTTTAATTCGGTTTAACGCATGAATTTGTACGATACATATCTATTTTAAACCGCTATCTTTTATAATCATACATTATTTATAATTCTTTTGGAATATATGATTTTGTATTTTTTTGTTTTAAAATCTCATAAAAAATAGATTTTCTCGCCTAGCCCCGATGGAAATGGCATCCTTTTATGGCGGTCCCGAAGCCTCGGGATGCCATAAAAGATACAATGGACAGCGGGAAAAAGGGTCTTGAAACACGAAAATGATCTGCTCCTTAAAAAAAATATACTCGAAAAAGTCCTTATAAATAAAGGTTTTTGATGGCTTTTGACATTTGTCTATACAACAATAAGAAAATATTATGACAAAATTATTTCATAATCAGAAAAACCGCCATACATTTGCCTAACGGTGTTAAACAATTTAATACTTAAATAAAATGGCTAGTAAAGATCGTATTTTAAGACAAAAAGAAGAGACAAGAAGTAACATTCTTGAGGCTGCTTATGCTATCGTTAAAGAAGAAGGATGGCAAGGTCTGAGTATGAGAAAAATTGCTGACAAGATCGAATATACTGCTCCTATCATTTATGAATACTTCTCGAATAAGGAAGCGATTTTAAATGAACTAACTGGAAAAGGTTTTATTAAGTTAGCAAAAGAACTTCAGGAAGCTCGCGATAAATTTGAAAAACCGGAAGAACAATTAGAAGCTATGTGGATGGCGTATTGGGATTTTGCGTTTACTGATACCGAAATGTATCAGGTCATGTTTGGAGTGCAAATGAATTGTTGTCAGCAACAATGTTCTGCTCAGGAAAGGCCTTATAAACTATTCACTTCGGTAATTGCTGAAATTATGAAAAACAGCAATCCTACTGATGAAGTTATCAAACAAAAATATTTTACTTTTTTCTCTGTTATTCACGGTTTGATTGCGATTAACATCATCAACAAAAGTGAAATCATGGAAACTATCAACAATCAAATTCTAAAAGATGCGATTGGTGGAATTATAAAATCAATACAATAAAAAAAATTTCATTTTAACTTAACAGTGATAAATGATTTAATACATAATTTAGCAAAACTATTTTTTTACCACTTTACTTAACAGTGTTAGAAAATTTAATAGAGTAATATCGGAGTTTTTTTTCGATTTTACTTAACAGTGATAAATAATTTAATACCAATTACGAAATAGAATTCGAAAGCATCATTGTATGGTTTTTTGCACAATTCTACTTAACAACGTTAGATAATTTAATATAATTAAATATGAATGCCGAGAATATCCGAATACCACAAAATTTAAACAATAAGAATGTCCAACAAATTAAAACCAATACGAAAATGAAAAATGTAATTATAACCAGTTTTATTCTGGCACTTGTGCTAAGCAGTTGTGCAGATAAATCGCAAGCTCCAGCAGCTCCTGCGCCACCATTATTGCCAGTTTTAGCGATCACAAGCGAAAACACTACTACAGATGCTGAATATCCTGCTTCTATACAAGGGACAGTTGACGTTGAAATTCGCCCTCAGGTAAGCGGAAACCTTGAAAGAGTTTTTGTAGACGAAGGTGCTTATGTAACTAAAGGTCAAACTTTATTCAAAATAAACGAACGTCCTTTTCGTGAGCAATTAAATAATGCTTTGGCAAGTCTTCATGCTTATGAAGCTGCTTTGATTAACGCTCAATTAGAAGTTGATAAATTAACTCCGCTTGTACAAAACAAAGTAGTTTCTGATTATCAATTAAAAACGGCTAAAGCTTCTCAAAAAATTGCTGCTGCAAATATCGAACAAGCAAAAGCAATGGTAGGATCTGCCAAAATTAATTTAGGATATACAAATGTAACAGCCCCTGTTAGTGGTTACATTGGAAGATTGCCTAAAAAACAAGGAAGTTTAGTTTCTGCAACTGATGTTGAACCATTGACTAACTTATCTGATGTTCATGAAGTTTTTGCTTATTTCTCTTTAGGAGAAACAGATTTTATCAACTTTAAAGCGCAATATGCAGGAAATAGTATTGGTGATAAACTAAAAAAATTACCTCCTGTAACTTTAATCCTTGCAGACAATAACGCTTATCCTCAAACGGGAAAAATCGATATGGTAGACGGTCAATTTGATAAAACTACCGGAGCAATTACTTTAAGAGCAACTTTTCCTAATGCAGGCGGAACTTTACGTTCTGGAAACACAGGGAAAATTCGTTTAGGTCTTCAACATGACGATGCACTTTTAGTGCCACAATCTGCTACGGTTGAAATGCAGGATAAAGTTTTTGTTTTTACTGTAAACAAAGACAACAAGGTTAACAAAATGCCTATTACAGTTATTGGTAAAAGCGGTACAAACTATCTTATCAAAGATGGTGTAAAAACTGGTGACCAAATTGTATTAAGCGGTATTGATAAACTTCAGGAAGGACAGGTTATTCAACCTGAAAAAACATCACCTTCAAAAGTTGCCCAAATAATTACTAAAAAATAATTTTTACGAAAATGTTCAAAATATTTATACAAAGACCTGTACTGGCAACCGTTATTTCCATTTTATTGGTAATATTAGGTATACTTGGTCTTACGAAGTTGCCCTTACAACAGTTTCCTGATATTGCGCCGCCATCGGTTTTGGTTACGGCAGTTTATCCGGGAGCAAATGCAGAAACGGTTTTACGTTCTGTAGCACCATCACTGGAAGAATCTATAAACGGTGTTGAAAACATGACTTACATGAGTTCTACAGCCAGTAACGACGGATCTCTTGCTATTACCGTTTTCTTTAAATTAGGAACTAATGCAGATCAGGCGGCCGTTAACGTTCAGAACAGAGTTGCTCAGGCAACAAGTCAATTGCCTGCAGAGGTTGTACAACAAGGTGTAACGACTGCAAAACAACAAAACAGTTTTATCATGGCGATTGGTATGTATACCGATGATGAGTCAAAATATGATCAGACTTTTGTTGCCAATTATGCTCAGATCAATATTATTCCGGAGATCAAACGTATTCCGGGAGTTGGATCAGCAAGTATTTTTGGAGGTGTAAAAGACTACTCAATGCGTGTTTGGTTGAATCCAACACAAATGTCAACTTACAAAGTGACACCAAACGAAATCATGAGCGCAATTCAGGATAAGAGTTTGGAAGCTGCTCCGGGTAAATTTGGAGAAAGAAGTAAAGAGGTTTTTGAATACGTTATTAAATACAAAGGAAAATTAACCAAACCCGAAGAATATGAAAATATTGCTATACGTTCTAATGCTGATGGCTCAGTACTTCGCCTTAAAGATGTAGCCAGAGTAGAACTTGGTGCTTACTCCTACAACAGTTTAACACGTTTAAATGGTAAAAAAGGAGTTGTAATTGGTATCATTCAGTTAGCAGGTTCTAACTCAAATGATATTCAGGTTGCAATCAACAAATTGATGGTGAAAGCCTCAAAAGATTTCCCTAAAGGAATTAAACACAACATTTTCTATAGTACAAAAGTATCTCTGGATCAATCTATAGAACAAGTTGAGCATACTTTAATCGAAGCATTTATATTAGTATTTATTGTAGTATTTATATTCTTGCAGGATTTTAGATCAACATTAATCCCGGCTATTGCTGTACCTGTAGCAATTTTAGGAACGTTCTTCTTCATGCAGTTATTCGGATTCTCGATCAACCTTCTAACACTTTTCGCATTAATTCTGGCGATTGGTATTGTGGTAGATGATGCGATTGTGGTCGTCGAGGCGGTGCATGCGAAAATGGAGCATAAACACTTGTCTCCAAAAGTAGCAACCCATGAAGCAATGCACGAAATAACGGGTGCTATTATCTCGATTACGCTGGTAATGGCTGCTGTATTCCTGCCGGTTGGTTTTATGGAAGGCTCTACAGGAGTTTTCTATCGTCAGTTTGCCTTTACGATGGCAATTGCAATTGTAATTTCGGCAGTAAACGCATTAACTTTAAGTCCTGCACTTGCTGCATTATTCTTAAAAGACAATCACGCCGGAGAACACGGAGATATAGCTTATGAGAAAAAAGGATTTAAAGAAAAATTCTTTGCCGGATTCAATAACAGTTTTGATGCTTTAACCAACCGTTATGTTGGAGGTTTGAGATTCTTAATTCGTAACAAATGGGTTAGTTTAGGTGGATTAGCTTTAATTACTTTCGCAACAATTGTGATGGTTAAAACTACTCCTGCAGGATTTATCCCAACAGAAGATCAAGGATTTATTGCAATTGCAGTAAACACACCTTCAGGAACATCTCTTGACGGAACCCAAAAAGTAATGACTCAGGCAGAAAATACTTTAAGAGGTTTAGATGCATCACGATTTGTAACCGCAATTTCAGGTTTCAACTTGTTAACCAACTCGACAAGTCCATCTTCTGCAGTTGTTTTCGTATTGCTTAAGCCAAATGAAGAGCGTGGAGAAATCAAAGACATCAACAAAATTATGGCTGATGTTCAAGGAAAATTAGGAGCAATCACCGGAGGAAGTTTCTTCGTATTTAGTTTCCCAACCGTTCCGGGATTTAGTAACGTTGAAGCGTTAGATTTAGTTCTTCAGGATAAAACCGGAGGAAAACTGGATAAGTTTAGTGGAATTTCTCAAACTTTCATCGGAGAATTGATGAAACGTCCGGAGATTGCAGTAGCATTTACTTCTTTCAAAGCCGATTATCCTCAATTACAATTGGATATTAACGATGAGAAAGCAAACCAATTAGGCGTAAATGTAAAAGACATTTTACAAACCATGCAAACCTATTTTGGTAGTGCACAAGCATCCGACTTTAACAGATTTGGTAAATATTACCGAGTTGTTGTTCAGGCAGATATTGCTGACAGAGCAGATCCGTCATCAATTGACAGAGTTTTCGTGAAAAACAAAACAGGCGAAATGGTGCCAATAAATACTTTAGTAAAACTAAGCCGTATTTATGGTTCTGAAACCGCTTCGAGATACAACTTGTTTAATTCTATTTCGATTAATGCGATTCCAAAACCAGGATTTAGTTCCGGTGATGCCATCAAAGCAATTCAGGAAGTTGCAGCACAACAATTGCCTGCAGGTTATGGTTTTGAATTTTCAGGACAAACTCGTGAAGAGATTGCTTCCGGAGGTCAGTCAGCAACGATTTTCTTACTGTGTTTGATATTCGTCTATTTCTTACTTGCTGCACAGTATGAAAGTTACATCTTGCCATTGGCCGTAATCTTATCAATTCCTGCAGGTATTTTTGGAGTATTTGTTGCCATTGGATTAACAGGAATCGAAAACAACATTTATGTACAAGTTGCATTGGTAATGTTGATTGGACTGCTCGCCAAGAACGCAATTCTGATTGTCGAGTTCGCCGTCCAAAAACGAAAATCAGGTCAGGCATTAGTCAGAGCATCAATAGATGCTGCGAAACTACGTTTAAGACCAATTATTATGACGTCACTAGCTTTTGTTGTGGGATTAATCCCGATGATGAGCGCCACAGGACCATCAGCACAAGGTAACCACTCGATTAGTATTGGTGCCGCCGGAGGTATGATTTCAGGAGTAATTCTAGGGCTATTAATCATCCCGGTTTTATTCATCGTATTCCAACATTTACAAGAAAAGGTTTCTGGAAAACCAGTAGCCGTAATTCATAACGAAGAAGAAAAATAAAAATGGAAAATTATATAACGACAATCCTAATAGCCATCATTGCCGGCATTGGATACATATCCTATAAAATTTCAAGAGATCTTGAAAGCAGAAAAGATACTTGTACAGAAATTTAATGACAAAACATAAAATGAAAAATTATATAACCAAAATCGTGATGATCGCTATTTTGATCACCACAATAATATCCTGTAAGGTTTCGAAGGATATTGAAACTCCAAAAGATGCATTTCCTGAAAATTTCAGGAGTGCATCTGTTTCAAAAGATACGACCAGTATTGCTGATGTGGAGTGGAAAAACTTCTATACCGAAAAAGATATTATTCAATTGATCGATAGCGCCGTTGCAAGAAACAATGATTTGCAAATTGCTATTAAAAACATCGAAATTGCACAATACAGATTCACACAATCAAAATGGGGAAATGTTCCTCAGGTTAATCTGAATGTAACGGCAAGTACCAGCAATCCGTCTGATAATAGCTTTACAGGAAAAAATTTAAGTCAGGCTTTGGGCCAAAATCATATTGATGATTATTCTGCCGGAGCCTCACTTTCTTGGGAAGCGGACATTTGGGGGAAAATCAAAAATCAGAAAAAAGGAGCTTTTGCAGGTTATCTTCAATCAGAAGAAGTTAAGAAAGCGTTGCAAACAACTATTGTAGCCAATGTTTCTAAAGGATATTACAATCTTTTAATGTTGGACGCACAATTAGAAATTGCAAAACAAAACCTGCAACTGAATGATAGTACAACAAGTATCATCAAACTAAAATATGATGCCGGACAGGTAACTTCATTAGCGATTCAACAATCAGAAGCACAAAAATTAGTTTCAGCACAATTGATTCCTTTATTAGAACAAAACATTGCTATTCAGGAAAATGCTTTGAGCGTTTTGACAGGATCATTTCCAAATTCAAAAACAAGATCAATTCGTTTAAGTACACTTGAAGTTAAAAACAATAGTGCAATCGGAATTCCGTCTTCATTAGTAAGTAGAAGACCAGATGTAAAAAGTGCTGAATTAGCCCTTAAAGTAGCCAACGCAAACGTAGGAATCACAAAAGCTGATTTATACCCAGCACTAAGAATTACTGCTCAAGGCGGAGTAAATTCATTCGAAACCAGCAATTGGTTCAACATTCCGGCTTCATTGTTCGGAACTGTTGCAGGCGGTTTAACTCAGCCTTTACTAAACAATAAAAAAGTAAGAACGCAATACAATATTGCAGTTGCCGAAAGAGAAAAAGCAGTTTTAAGTTTCAGACAATCTGTTTTGGTTGCCGTTAGCGAAGTTTCTGATGCTTTGGTAAAAGTTGAAAAACTACAACAGCAAGAATCATTTTTGAAAGAACGTGTAAAAACGTTGCAACAAGCTATTAAAAATGCCAATTTGTTATTCAAAAATGGTATGGCTGAATATTTAGAAGTTCTTTCTGCGCAAGCAAATTTATTGCAAAGCGAGTTAGAATTAGCAGACATTAAAAGAGCACAACTTTCTGCCAATACCGAGTTATATCGCGCATTGGGCGGCGGTTGGAAATAATACCCGTTAATTATTTATTTTTTGAGATGAAAACGCTGTGAGACTTAGGTTTTGCAGCGTTTTTTTTATTTGCCACGAAGTCGCTAAGACACAAAGTTTTTAAAAATAATTCGTGAATTCGTGGCGATTAAACTCATAGATAATTTTACAGCCACGAATTCACGAATTACTTCAAAGCAATATTTTCAAAATTTACAACAATAATAATTTGCGTAAATTTGTGCAATTCGTGGCAAAAAAAAAATTCCGCCTTAGCGACTTTTCGGCAAAAAAACTTCAACAAAATGTCAATCAATCAAACCAAATATTTAAACGATTTAAAATTAAAATTCAAAAGCTATGCCCCTATTTCGCAAGCTTCCTGGCAATTAATAGAAAATATAGCTGAATTTCAATCCATAAAAAAAGGAGAAATACTTTTAAGAAACGAGCAAATTGCAAAAGAGATTCATTTTATAGCCAAAGGTGCTTTGCGAGCTTTTATAACGGATGCTGCCGGAAATATTTATAACAAAAATATCTTTCTCGAAGGAGATTTTGCAGGTTCAAAAGCTTCATTACTACAACAAGCTCCTTCAAATTTTACGATTGAAGCACTTGAAGATTCCATTTTGATTAATCTTAATTATAAAAAATACAGAGCATTAATTGACCAAAATAATGATCTGAAAAACTATTACATTGCCTATTTAGAAAAGAATTGGGTTATCGAAAAAGAACAACGCGAAATCTCCTTAGTAATGGAAAATGCAACCGAAAGATATCTACATCTTCTATCCAAACATCCGGATATTTCAGAAAGAATTCCGCTATTGCATATCGCATCGCATTTAGGAATTACACCAACGCAGTTAAGCCGCATCAGAAAAAATCTGGAAAAAGATTTGTAAATCAACATATGTAAAGGTTTCCCCTAAAAGCGAAACCTATCTTTGCCTTATATTCTCATAAATACTATCAAAATGAAAAATATAAACCTAATCGAAGACAATATAAACAATCTTACCGGTTTATGGAAAACCGTTGGCGCTCCTTTCCTATCCTATCATAAAAATAATACTTTCGAATACTGCAAAATCGAAAATTCAGGTTGGCCCAATAAATTATGGCTTCGCAAAGATATTTCTAAAAAAGATTTACCTGACATTATAAAAACCATGCAAACTAATTCAGGTTTAGTTTTACCCTATTGGAATATCTTCGGAACAAAATCTTATGAAATATTGGATGCTTATGGTTTTGAAATAAAAACCGAACAAGTCGCAATGGCATTGAAATTAGATCAAAAATTTACACTCGAAAACAATCTTAGTTTCAAAAGAGTTTCTACAGAACAAGATGCCAAAATATGGGCAGATTTATATCCGAATGCTTTTGGTTACGTGATTAGCAAAGAAATTCTGATTCACAATCATAAAGACGTTCACTTTTATTTGGTTTCTTTAGACAATCAGCCAATAGGGACATTTATGCTTTTTCAAACTCAGAATACTATCGGAATTCACGGCGTTGGCGTAATCCCTGAAATGCGAAGAAAAGGTTTTGCGGAAGAAATCATGAAATTTGCCCTTAATCTTTCTGTAGATTTAAATGCTGATTATGCTTTACTACAAGCCTCAGTAATGGGAAAAGATATTTATACCAGATTGGGTTTTGAAGATTTGTTTGTCATTAAGAATTATGTTTTGAAAGCGTAATTATGGCACGCGGATGACGCGGATTCGCTAAAGCGAAAACACGGATTAAAAACGGATTTTTTACTTGTTTTTTATTTATTCCCCTTTTTTTGTCATCCTGAGCGAAGTCGAAGGATCATTGGTTACTCACGTTGCGTGACTTCGACTTCGCTCAGTCTGACAACGAAAACTGAGACTGGAAACTGAGACTAAAAACTAAAAAACCAAACAATGTCCAAAATGCCCCTAAAATAGTCGTAAATAAGTCTTTTATCAGAAAAATAAGATTTGTAAGTTTGTAATACATTAACTAATAACCATTTAAAAACAACAAATCATGAAGAAAGCAAAAATTATTTTTTGGATTACTACAATTATCATTTTCCTATTCGAAGGTGTTATGCCGGCATTAACCTCACAAACAGAAATGGCAAAAGAAGGAATCAGACATTTGGGATATCCTGAATATTTTGGAAACGCCTTAGTCGTTTTTAAAATTTTGGGAGTTTTGATATTAGTAATTCCTTCAATTCCTAAAAACGTAAAAGAATGGGCTTATGCCGGATTTGGTTTCGATTTTATATTCGCATCAATCAGTCATTTTGCAGTTGACGGCGTTAATTTTCAGTCGTTTTTTCCATTAATCTTTTTAGTGATTTTGGCAATTTCGTATACATATTATCATAAAATTGAACGATATAAAAATATCGCTTTATAAACTTTTTGAGTAATGATAGAAGTTTTCAAAACAAATGTTCAGGAAGTTGAGCAATCTATTATGATTGTTGGAAAACTTCTTGAACATCTTCCAAATAGTGCAATCAATTTCGATTTAGATGATTGCGACAAAATCCTGCGAATCAATGCTGCTTCTATCAAAAACCAAAAAATAATAGAACTTCTGGATTCGTATGGTTATCATTGTGAGGTGCTTTTATAATCTTTCAAAAAGAACATAAACAACTGATTATCATAATTTTAAAATTTTATTGTATTTTTGAAATACTATCAATCTCAAATTTTATAAAATGAATTTACCCGCTAATCATCAAACTATAATGCCCTATTTAATCTTAAATGGTGCTTCGGAATTTATTGGTTTTACCCAAAAAGTATTCCATTCAGAAAAAACAACTGAAGTCTTAAATCAAGATGGAACTATCAGACACGCCGAAATTATCATTAACGGAAGTACAATTATGTGCACTGATGAAATTGAAGGCTGGACAAAACAGACTTCGAACTTATTTATTTATGTTCCGGATGTAGATAAAACGTATCAAAAAGCATTAGATAATGGCGCCACAAGTTTAATGGGTTTAAGCAATCAGGATTACGGCAGGACATGTGGTGTAACTGATCCTTTTGGAAATGTCTGGTGGATTACTTCTATTATTTAATAAGAAAACTAAAATTCAGTACTATGAAAACCGAATTAAAACAAGAAATTGAAACCACTTTCGGGCAATTATATCAGGCAATTTCTCTTTTTACGCAAAATGAAATTAATCTAATTCCGTTTGAAGGAAGCTGGACTGCCGGACAAGTTACGCGACATATTATAAAAGCGACAACAGGCTTTCATCAGATTTGTGATGGAAATACTAAAAAATTACATGCAGCTTTTGATGAAAAAGTTCCCATTATAAAAAAGATTTTTCTCGATTTCAATAGTAAATATAATTCTCCGGAATTTATCTATCCGGAAACTAAAGATTACGATAAAACGGAACTTCTTTCTACTCTTCAGAAAATAGAAAACGAGATGCTTGATATTGCTGAGAATTATGATTTAACACTGACTTGCATGGATTTTGAAATTCCCGGTATAGGAAATCTAACCATTTATGAGTTACTGACTTTTGGTATTTCTCATAGTAAAAGGCACACTCATCAATTACAAAACATTTATAAAGTCATCAACAAATGAGATCCAAAACCAAAACCATTTTACTTGCCGGACTCGTTGCCGGAACATTTGATATTATAGCCGCAATCTTCGTCTATTCTTTTATTCTGGATAAAACAACTGCAATAAAAATTCTTCAATCTATTGCCAGCGGAATCTTTAAAAAAGAAGCTTATTCTGGCGGATTACAAATGGCTTTGTATGGGCTTGGACTTCATTATTTGATTGCGCTATTGTTTGCGTGGTTTTATTTTACCATTTATCCCTATGTTCCATTGCTTAAAAAAAGCACTATTATTTCAGGACTTCTGTACGGCATTTTTGTCTGGATCATAATGAATCTTATTGTTTTGCCAATCGTATTTCCGATTTTACCAGAGAAACACTTCGATTTTCCGTTACTATTATCTATTACGATATTAATGCTCTGCATCGGTCTTCCGATTGCGTCTTTTACAAAAAAATATTATTCTCCTTTACAATAGTTATCAGTTTTCAGTTGCAGTATTCAGTCGCAGTATTCAGTCGCGGTTGAAACTTGAAACTTGAAATAAAAAAAGTCCCAGTTTCCCGTTCACAGCAAAAACTAAAAACTGAAAACTGAGACTAAATATTATAAAAATATTGCTAAACTTTTGTTCTTCCTGTTAGTAATGAAATAACAAATAATACCAAAAATATAAAGAATAAAACTTTTGCAATACTAGCGGCTCCGGCGGCAATTCCTCCAAAACCAAAAATTCCGGCTACTATAGCCAAAATTATAAATGTGACTGTCCAACGTAACATAATCTTAGATTTTAAATTTATAATAAAGACTTTCTAAAGTCTCATTTGTTTGCTAATCAAAGTTCTTTAAATCTTACAAAAAACTTTGACTCTAAACGTTAAACTTTTATCGCAATCAACTATAAATCAATTTTTTGGACTACTTTTATAATTCATCCAATTCGTTTCAAAATTCCCACATAAATGCATTTGAGTTAACTTTTTGATCGATTGGATTAATCGAACTTTAAGTGATAAAGTAATTTTAGATAATTAAAATTAGAGAAAGAGAAATAGTCCAAAAAATGACAAAATTGAATATTCTCCATGAACCTAAAAGACATATCAACTAAACTAAAACAATATCCCCATGAAAGCGATGTCAAATAAATCTAAAATAGTTTTTCTATCAACATTTCCTCCAACTCAATGTGGAATAGCAACTTATACGCAGGATACAATAAAAGGAATTACAGATGTTTTTGGTAAATCAATTACTTGTGAAATTTGTGAATTGGTAGATAAACCAAAAGCAAATCCAACTCAAGCCTATACTTTAAACACAAAAAATAAAGAAGAATATACTAAAGTTGCCCAACAAATCAATAAAGACAAATTGGTAAAATTGGTTCATATTCAGCATGAATTTGGTTTATTTGGCGGAAATTATGGAGACTATTTATTAGATTTTTTAAATGAAGTCAAAAAACCTCTTACCTATACTTTTCACAGTGTAATCCCAAACCCGAATGACGAACTGAAAACGTTTGTAAAATTGCTGCTTTCTTATAGCAATTCAGTTTTTGTTATGACAAATCAATCCAAAGAAATTTTGATGAGGGATTATGATATCAAAGATGAAATTATTACTTGTGTATCACACGGAACTCATATCGTAATTTATGAAACTCCGCAACAAGCAAAAGAGAAATTCGACATTCAGGATAGAAAAGTGCTTTCAACTTTTGGCCTCTTAGGCGAAGGAAAAAATATAGAAACCGGTTTATATGCATTGCCAAAAATTGTTGAGAATACGCCAAATGTACTTTATTTAATTATTGGAAAAACACATCCAAATTTAATAAAAGATGGCGTTGATGCTTACCGTGATAAATTGGAAGGAATTGTAAAAGAGTTAAAACTAGAAAATAATGTTCGTTTTATAAATCAATATTTGGATACAGATGAACTTTTGGATTACCTAAAAGCTACAGATATTTACCTGTTTACTTCTAAAGATCCTAATCAGGCGGTAAGCGGCACTTTTTCGTATGCAATGAGCTGCGCTTGTCCAATTGTTGCTTCAAAAATTCCGCATACACGAGAAGTTCTAACGCCTGATTCCGGAATTTTGGTTGATATTGGGAATGTGGACCAATTTTCTGAAGCAGCCATAAAATTACTTTCAGATGACAAGCTAAGAGAAGAAATGGGTATAAATGCCTTTAGAAAAACACGCGCTTCTTCTTGGGAAAATGCAGCAATAACACATATGAATACTTACAAAGAGCTTTTTGAAAGTCAATTAGAAGTAAAATATACATACCCTTCAATTCAATTGAAGCATATCAAAAAATTGACCACCGATTTGGGTATTATACAATTCAGTAAAATTTCGATTCCGGATCTTGATTCCGGATATACATTAGACGATAATGCACGCGCCTTAATTGCACTTTGTATGCATTATAAACTGACACAAGACAAAGACGATTTAGCTTACATATTGATTTATTTGGATTTTATTATACGCTGTCAACAGCCAAAAGGCAATTTTATCAATTATGTCGATCAGGAAAACCGCGAACATGTAGAGCAAAATGCCGAAGTAAACTTAGAAGATTCAAATGCGAGAGCAATTTGGGCTTTAGGAACAGTGGTTTCAAACGGCGATATTCTGCCGGAAGCTATCACAAAAAAAGCCACAAAATGTTTGCTGAATTCTTTAAAATGGGCCGAAAACATTCAATCTCCGCGTTCTATTGGTTTTGCAACAAAAGGTTTGTACTTGTATCACACCGCTATTCCTAACTTATACGTTGCCGCGATTATTAATAAACTGAATGCTAAATTGCTTTCTAATTATGAAATTCATGCGTCAAGTGATTGGAAATGGTTCGAAAACTATCTGACATACGGAAATGGTATCTTACCGGAATCAATGCTGTACGCTTATCTGACAACGAATAAACCTATCTATAAAAAAGTAGCGCTGGATTCTCTGGACTTTTTAATGTCGAAAATGTTTACCGATAAAAACTTTAAAGTAATTTCAAATAATGGATGGTTACACAAAGGTTCAGAAGCAAACGAATATGGAGAGCAGCCTATTGACGTTGCGTATACAATTCAGACTTTGAATTCATTTTATAATGCATTTGGAACACCCGAATATAAAAACAAAATGAAAATGGCTTTTAATTGGTTTCTCGGCAAAAATCACCTGGGACAAATTATGTACAATCCTGTAAGCGGAGGCGGTTATGACGGACTGGAAAAAGAGAATGTCAATTTAAATCAAGGCGCCGAATCTACAGTATGTTTTTTAACCGCCAGATTATTAATGGAAAACCTTAAAATATCTGAAATAAAAGTGATTCCGTTAATGAAAAACAGAAGCGATATCGCCATAAATTCATAACGAATCAAACGATAATAGACTGACCAAAATGCTATTAAACCCAGAAAATCCCTTTTTTATGAAAAGGGATTTTTTGTTTTTATTCCTAATATAATCTACAGAAAACCAATTCCCTCTCAAAGCATTTCTTTTACTCGTTTAAAAAAATAAGTCGTAAATAATTTGCCTATCTACTAATAGGTAGTATATTTGATAAAAAATTATTGCGATGACAACACGAGAAGTTATTATAGACAAAGCAGACCAATTTATCAGAGACAAAGGTTACAATGCTTTTAGTTTTAAAGATATCTCTAATGATATTGGTATTAAGACTGCATCAATTCACTATCATTTCCCTACCAAATCAGATCTTGGTGTAGCAACAATTAAGGAACATATTGCCAGATATGAAGGTTTAAAGCAAAATGTTGCCAATGCATCTCCTCTGACAAAACTTGAAGCTTTCTTAGCTGTTCATACGCAAATCAAATACGAAAATAAAGTTTGCATTGTTGGATCATTAGCAACAGATTTAAATACGCTGGATGAATCCATAAAAGACGAACTAAAAATCTTTGCTCAATTGATAATTGATTGGATAACCGAAATATTAACCGAAGGACTGGAGCAAAAAATATTCGATTTTCAAATGGCGCCAAGAACAAAAGCAATAATGATAATAACAAATATGGTTGCCATTGTACAACTATCAAGACTTACAGACCAGAATGATTTTGAACTTGTAAAACAAACAATATTAACAGAATTAAGACCGCAGAAGTAATGAAAAGAGTAGTAATAACAGGATTAGGAGCTGTAACGCCTATTGGAAATAATGTGTCGGAATACTGGCATTCATTAATTAACGGAGTTAGCGGAGCAGCGCCAATAACAAGATTTGACACTTCACAATTCAAAACCAAATTTGCCTGTGAGGTTAAAAATTTTGATCCTCAGGGTATTTTCGAAAAAAATGAAATTAGAAAATATGATCTGTTTACCCAATACGCAATGTATGTAACAGATGAAGCCATAAAAAATGCAAATATTGATTTTGAAACTTTAAACAAAGACAGAATTGGAGTGATATGGGGTTCTGGCGATGGAGGCGTTTCTACTTTTGAAGAACAAATTGGAGAATACAAATTAGGAAATGGAACACCTAGATTTAGTCCCTTTTTCATTCCAAAAAGGATTATAAATATTGCTTCAGGAGCAATTTCGATAAAATATGGGCTTCGCGGAATCAATTATACCACGGCTTCAGCCTGTTCAGCCAGTAATACAGCAATTATAGATGCCTTTAATTATATTCGTTGGGGAAAAGCAGACATGATTATTAGCGGTGGATCCGAAGCTTCAATTACAGAATCTTCTATTGGTGGTTTTAATGCCTCAAAAGCATTATCTACATTAAATGAGGATTGCGGCAAAGCATCACGTCCTTTTGACAGTACACGAGATGGATTTGTTTTGGGTGAAGGTGCCGGCGCTCTGATATTAGAAAGCTACGAACATGCAATAAAAAGGAATGCAGTAATTATAGCCGAAATTGTTGGTGGCGGTTTAGCCGCAGATGCCTACCACTTAACAGGAACACATCCCGATGGTGAAGGTGCCATACTTGGCATGCAGCTTGCTCTTGAAGAAGCCCAGATCACACCGGACAAGATCGATTATATAAATGCGCATGCAACCTCTACCCCAACGGGAGATTCAAGCGAACTTAAAGCGATGGAAAAAGTATTTGGCAGCAATCCGAATGCCAATATTAGTGCTACAAAATCAATGACCGGACATTTGCTGGGAGGCGCCGGAGCAATCGAAGCAATTGCCTGCATAAAAGCAATTCAGGAAAATATGGTACCACCAACTATAAATACACAAACCGTAGAACAAGATTTTGCAAACAAATTTAATCTGACACTTGAAAAAGCACAACCCAGAATTGTTAATTATGCCATGAGCAACACTTTTGGTTTTGGCGGACATATCGCCAGTTCTATTTTTAAAAAATTTACCGAGTGATTTAGTAATCATCACAAATCTATAATCAAAATCCCTTTCTCAAAGGGATTTTTTGTTTTCATACTACAACGTTTCAATCACAATCTTGTCATTTCGACCGAAGGGAGAAATCACACTCGGGAAGAACGCACTGTTGTCGAGCTACTTTATGTGATTTCTCTCTTCGGTCGAAATGACAAAAACAAAAAATATCGTAAACCAAAGAAACAACAATAATAAAAAAATCCGTACAAATCTGTTTAAATCCGTACCATCCGCGTGCCATCATTAAGCATGCAATAACCTCTACGATAAGGTATTGTCAATTTTTTAACATTTCCGTCCTAACGTCACTATATTTTAATTATTGTGCATCACAATGTTAATTATATAAACTTCCTAAAAAGTTGTGTAAGATTTTTTCCGCACTTCCAAAGTACATTTATACTTAACAATCAGAAGATATAAAACCATTTAAACAACTGGTTTTCAATCATTAGATTTAACTTAAAACATAACATTTTGATTTTCACTTTAAAAAATACATTCACAGAAATTGGAAGTGCAACCTTGTTTGCAAAGCAGTTTTTTAAGGAAGTTTTTATTCCTCCTTATGAGGCAAAAGAGTTCTTGAAACAATGTTATGTTATAGGTTATAAGTCGTTGCCTTTGGTGGCTATAACCGGCTTTATAATGGGTTTGGTGCTTACGCTTCAATCCAGACCAACGCTTGTTAAATTTGGAGCCGAATCGTGGTTGCCCGGAATGGTGGCTCTTTCTTTAATTAGAGAAATTGCGCCAGTAATTACAGCCTTGATTTGTGCCGGAAAAATTTCATCCGGAATTGGTGCCGAATTAGGTTCTATGAAAGTAACCGAACAAATTGATGCGATGGAAGTTTCAGCCATTAATCCTTATAACTATTTGGTTGTAACCAGAATTTTAGCCTGTACTATAATGGTGCCGATTTTAGTAATTTTTGCAGATGCAATTGGTATTATTGGCGGATATGTTGGAATTAATATTCATGGTGATGTAAACTTTTACCGCTATTTGACACAAATTCTGCAATCCCTTGAATTTCTGGATTTAATACCGGCTACGATTAAAACATTTTTCTTTGGATTTTTTATCGGAATGATTGGATGTTTTAAAGGATTTAATGCTTCTAATGGAACAGAAAGTGTAGGTAAAGCAGCAAACTCTGCCGTTGTAACCGCTTCTTTAACCATTTTTATTCTTGATATGGTCGCAGTTCAAATAACCGATTTATTCTTCTAAGATGATTAAGGAAAAAGAAAATACAGAACCTAAAAAAACAAAAGAGAAAAGCAAAACGCCAATCATTCAGATTAAAGATTTGCACAAGACTTTTGGTGTTGATAATGAAGTTTTAAAAGGTGTAAATCTTACCGTAAATCAAGGAGAAGATTTAGTGATTTTAGGACGCTCCGGCTCCGGAAAATCAGTAACGATAAAATGTATTGTGGGTTTAATAGTACCGGACAAAGGCGAAATAAAAGTTTTTGATGAAGATGTACTAAATCTGACCAAACCGGAACTAAATGAAATTAGGGTCCGAATTGGATTTTTGTTTCAAAGTGGTGCTTTGTACGATTCTATGTCAGTTAGAGAAAATCTGGCATTTACCTTAAAAAAACACAAACGGGAATTAACTGCCGAAGAAGTTGAAAATGAGGTTATCGAAGCTTTGGACAACGTAGGATTAAGTGATGCAATTGACAAAATGCCTTCTGAATTATCGGGCGGAATGCAGAAAAGAATTGGCTTAGCCAGAACTTTAATCCTTAAACCGGAAATCATTTTATACGACGAGCCAACAACAGGATTAGACACGATAACATCACGGGAAATAAGCGAATTGATTCTCGATATCAAACACAAACGCAAAACAACATCGATCATTATAACACATGATATGGCTTGCGCCAAATTGACGGCCGACCGAATCATGGTTCTCAAAGATGGAGTAATACACGCTGAAGGAACTTATGAAGAATTGGAAAAAGACGAAGACGAATGGGTACGCTCATTTTTTGAATAAAGCAAAATAAAAATTAGAAATCATGGATAAGCAATCTGGATATACTTGGAAATTAGGAATGTTTGTAACAGTAGGTTTACTGCTTTTTATTATGGCAGTTTATTTCATAGGAAAACAAAAAAATCTATTTGGGTCAACGTTTCACATCTCGTCACAATTTAAAACAGTTAGTGGTTTAGAAGTCGGAAATAATGTTCGATTTTCAGGAATCAACATCGGAACGGTTGAAGAAATCAAATTAATAAATGATTCTTCGGTTGTGGTATCGATGGTTATAAAAGATGAAGTTCGCGAATTTATTAAAACAGATGCCCGCGCAAGTATTGGTTCTGACGGATTAATGGGCGATAAAGTTTTGACCATTTCTCCCGGAGTAAAATCTAGAAAAGTCATTGAAAACAATGGTTCGATTGCTTCTATCAACGGAATAGAAATGAACGATATTATGAAAAGTGTCAAAAAGAGTGTTGATAATGTTGGCGTTATTTCTGATGAATTGGCAATTTTCAGTCATTCTATGAATAACGGAAATGGCGCTTTGGCAAGATTGGTTCGTGATGATAAAATGGCAAACAGCGTTTCGAATACGTTATCAAATTTAGAATCCGGAACCAAAGGTTTTAGTGATAATATGGAAGCTGCCAAAAGTAACTTTTTGTTTAGAGGATATTTCAAGAAAAAAGAGAAAGAAAAGGAAAAACAAAAAGAAGAAGCCAAAGAGAAAAAAGAGGAACAGCAAAAGGCTAAAGAAGAGAAAAAAGAAGAGAAAAAAGAAGAAAAAAAGGAAGAGAAACAAAAAGCTAAAGACGAAAAAGAACAAAAAGCCAAGGACGAAAAAGCAAAAGAAGAAGCACAAAAACAGCAAAAACAAAAAGAAGAAGACGCTAAAAAAGAAGCCGAAAAAACTAAATCATAATATGTGAAATGTCATTTGTGAATTGTGATATGATTTAGAATAATCCTTCGCTGAACTGATTACTTCAAAATTAAAAAGATCTCTATATGCCCGTATCTTATAAAAATATAGCCCTTAAAACGCTGAAAATAACCGGAATCACAGTTATTGGTATCTTGCTATTGCTATTTTTGATTCCGTTGTTATTTCCGGGAACAGTTGCTTCTGAAGTAAAGAAGATTGCCAATGAAAGATTAGATACCAAAATGGATTTTTCGAAATCAAGATTGTCTTTTTTTACGCATTTTCCTTCGCTAACAGTTTCGCTTGACGATTTATCACTTACCGGTTCAGCTCCATTTCGTAATGATACTTTACTAAAAGCAGAACAAGTTGCATTTGGAATTAACTTAAAAAGATTGATTTTTGACAATGAAGTAAAAATCAATAAACTCTATGTTTCCAAAGCTTTAATCAATATAATGGTCAACCAAAAAGGAGAAGCCAATTACAATATTTATGTTGCTCCTGAAGATCGTGACAAAAAACCAAACGATCCAAATGAACCGGAAGAAGGAACAGCAATTCGGTTAGAACGAATAGATCTTGAAGATTGCCATGTAAAATACAACGATCGTTCAGCCAAAATTTTGGTTGACGCAAAAGGTTTTAACTACGTTGGAAAAGGAAATCTGAGCGAAGATATTTTTGACTTAAATACAGATGCCCGAATCGATAATGTTGATTTTTATTATAACAGAACGGCATATCTTAGAAAAAAAGAAGTTCGTGCCGATTTGATTACGAGAATAAACACGCACGCACTTTCGTTTATTCTTCAAAAAAACGAATTAAGAATCAATAAATTACCGCTAAAATTTACTGGTTTATTTACCATTTTAAGAGATGGATATAAAATCAATATCAAAGCAGCATCTGAAAATACAACCGTAAAAGATTTATTATCTGTAATGCCTCCGGAGTATTTAACCTGGATGGACGAAACTGAAATTTCAGGAAATAGTGATTTGCTTTTTACTTTTAAAGGAGATTATAATGTTTCAAAAAATCTAAAACCGGATTTGGCTTTTAATCTAAAAATTGATAAAGGCGCTATAAATTATCAGAATGCCCCTGCTCCATTAACAGGTTTTCAGATGAATCTGAATGCGATTTTGCCTTCACTTGATATCGAAAAACTATTGATCAATCTTAAAACTTTTAAATTTAAGGTGGGCGAAAAAGATTATTTTACCGCTTATTTACATAGTAAAGGTTTTAATGAAATGACGGTCGATGCAAGCGTAAAAGGCGCATTGGATCTTGCCACTGTTGACGCCGCATTGGGTTTGAATACTATTGAATTGAAAGGAATCCTGAAAACAAATATTCAGGCAAAAGGTGTTTTTAGTACTTCAAAAAAACTATTTCCTAAAACTATTGGTGGAATTGCTTTGCGTAACGGCTGGTTAAAAACCGATTCTTATCCTAACCCCATTACTGATATTACTTTTATTGCCAATGTGCTGAACAAAGCCGGAACATTCAAAGATTTGATTGTTGCCGTTGCTCCCGCTTCATTTGTTTTTGAAGGAAATCCAATGTATGTAAACGCAGCTTTGTCTGACTTTAGTGATTTGGCTTATAATGCAAAAATAAAAGGCGCATTGAATGTTGGACGTATTTATCAGGTTTTCTCCAGAAAAGGACTTGATGTAACCGGTTATGCAAAAGCAGATCTTTCGCTGAAAGGAAAACAAAGTTACGCCACTAATGGACAATATGACAAACTGGATAATAAGGGCACAATTATATTAAAAAACATCAAAGCGACTTCTGAACTTTTTCCGAAATCATTCTTTATAAAACAAGGAAATTTCCGTTTTCAGAATGAGAAAATGTGGTTCGAAAAATTCGATGCTTCTTATGGAAAATCTGATTTTGCCATTAATGGATATTTACTAAATACTATTAATTATTTCTTGGAATCACACGGAACATTGAGCGGGAATTTTAACATGAAATCTAAACTGATTAATGTTGATGAATTTATGGCGCTTAAAAAAGGTGAAAATACAAATCGAAATCTTGACGTTGAATATGCCAAAGAAGATCATCCAAAAATGAGCGGCGTTGTGATTGTACCTAAAAACTTAAATGTTGCGCTTACCGCAAATGCTGATAAAGTAGAATATAACGGATTGGTTTTAAATAAACTAAACGGAAAAGTTGGTATTACTAAAGAAGGTTTTTATTTAGAAAATGCGACTTTTAATATTATCGATTGTCTATTGGGAATTGATGCAACTTATAAAGATGAATCACCGACATCGGCTCATTTTGATGCCCATTTTACAGCCAAAGATTTCAGCGTACAAAGAGCTTACAAAGAAATCCCGATGTTTCATGACATGGTTACTGTCGCCGAAAAAGCACAGGGAATTATCTCTGTTGATTATAAGGTAAAAGGTGATCTTAACGGAAATATGGGGCCAATTTATGAATCTCTGGAAGGCGGCGGAATATTAAACCTGCGGGATGTAAAAGTCAAAGGATTAAAATTATTTGATGGAATTAGTTCTAAAACCGGACAAAAAGGTTTGGACGATCCTAATCTGAAAGGAATCGAAATTAAATCATCTATAAATAATAATTTAATTCATATAGAACCATTCACCTTTAGTGTGGCAAGTTTTAGACCAACCATAAAAGGAACTACCAGTTTTGACGGACTTCTTGATTTAAGAATGCGATTAGGATTACCTCCTTTCGGAATTATTGGTTTTCCAATTGTTATTACCGGAACACATGTGGATCCAAAAATTAAAATATTTAGTAAAACAGGTCAAAAAATCGATGATGCCGTTTATGATGAAAAACATAATAAAGTGATTCGGGAAGAAAAAGTAAGCAAACAAAAAAGTTAAACTAAAATGAAAACTAAAAAAACAAAAAAAAGCAGTGCCTTCGAAAAATTCGCTACCAATGTTTCTAAAGCAGCCGGAAGCACGCCGGCTTTTATAGGCGCTTTTTTGATAGTAGTAGCGTGGGCAGCTTCTGGTCCTATTTTCGATTACTCAGAAACCTGGCAATTGGTAATCAATACCGGAACTACAATTATTACTTTTCTGATGGTTTTTTTGATCCAAAAAGCGCAAAATAAAGATTCACTGGCAATTCAATTGAAGTTAAACGAATTAGTTGCTTCTAATGAATTATCCAGCAATAGCCTGGTAGATATTGAAAATATGACGGAAGAAGAAATGATTATCGTTCAAAAATACTACCAAAGATTAAGTGAACTTGCCAAAAGAGATGAAAGTATAAGAACCTCACATTCTATCGCAGAAGCACACGAACAACACAGTCGCAAAGATAAAAACCGCAGTGAGCAAAAAACTATTCAGAAACCAGCAGTTAGAAAAACACCTAAAAAATGAAACTACGCTCTACAGAAACTTTCTGGCCTTTAAGAAACTCCATGTTAAACAGTTATCCTTCAATAACATCGGATATTGATACCGAAATTTTAATCATTGGCGGGGGAATAACAGGAGCATTAATCGCCTATAAATTAATTAGCGAAGGCAAAAAAATAGTACTCGTTGATCGTCGAGATGTCTGCAACGGAAGCACGGCTGCAAGTACCGCTTTACTTCAATATGAAATTGATGTAGCGTTGCACAAACTAATAGAATTAAGAGGATTAGACTGTGCTGTTGACAGTTATAAGAATGGAAAAAAAGCTATTTTCGATTTAAGAAATATCATTGATACCATAAAAAGTGAGTGTCAGTTTGAATTCAAAAAAAGCATTTATTTCACCTCCCTTAAAAAAGATATTCCGTTTTTGAAACGAGAATTTGAAACCCGAAAAAATTGCGGATTCGATGTGACGTGGTTAAGCAAATTTAATTTGAAAGAAATGGGATTAAATGCTTTGGCAGCAATCGAATCAAAAACTGCTGCAGTTATGGATCCTTATAAACTGGCACAAGATTTATTAGTGTATTGTCACGAGAAGAGAATGCAAATTTATGACCGCACAAATATTACCAATATTCAAAACCATAAGGAAAAATGCATTGCCCGTACGGAAAACAAATTTACCATTACGGCAGATCACATCATACATTGCAGTGGTTATGAAAGTATTGAAACTCTGACTGAAAAGGTAGTGGATCTAAAAAGTACTTATGTTATTGCCTCAGAAAATCTTCCTGAATTACCAGCAGCTTTTAAAAATGCCATATTCTGGAATACCTCAAATCCTTATCTGTATTTTAGGGCAATGGCAGATAACCGGATTATTATTGGCGGTGGCGATGAAGACTTTAGAGATGCTCAAAAACGCGATAAATTATTACCGAAAAAAGAACGGTATTTACTCAAGCAATTTCAAAGAAAATTTCCCCACATAAATTTCAAAATGGATTATTCCTGGGCGGGAACTTTTGGGGAAACAAAAGATGGTTTACCTTATTTTGGAAAACCGGATCCCAGAAAAAACGAACACTACGTTCTTGGTTTCGGAGGAAACGGAATCACATTTAGTGTTTTAGGAATGAATTCTATTCTTGATTCCATAAACGATAAGGAAAATCAGGATTTGGAGTACTACAGGTTTGGAAGATAAAAAAGCTTATTGCTTTTTTAAGGAACAAGGTAGCAAAGGTTCATAGGTGCAAAGTTATTAGCCTTTGAACCTTTGCTACTACGAACCTTTGTAACTTTGCGCCTCTGAACCTAAATTACCAACTCCATCTGAATATTGCAGCGTTTATAAGGCGTTGCCAAACCGAAGACTTTCTGAAAGCCGAGTTTATAGTATAAATTAATTGCCGGTTTTAAGATGGTGTTACTTTCCAGATATATTTTTTTTGCTCCGGCTTCTTTGGCGCCATTTACAATTGCCTGACCAAGCAAAAAGCCAATATTCTTGCCCTGCGCTTTTGGTGAAACCGCCATTTTTGCCATTTCAAAATCATAATGTGAATCTTTCATTTTTATTAAAGCGCAAACACCAACAGGTTCGTCGCGATATAAAGCCACGTAAATCTTGCCGCCTTTATTTAAGATATATTCCTCAGGATTATCCAAAGCCTTGTAGTCAGCTTCTTCCATTTCGAAATAAGTCGAAATCCATTCGACATTTAATTGTTTGAATGCATCAAGATATTGAGGTTCAAACGGTACAATTTTCACATTCTGGCTTTCACGTAACTTTTTTTGTTCATTTACTCGTTTAAACAAACTTTTCTGGTCCAGTAAAAATTCCCATTCTTCAAGCGCAGCCCAAAGATTATGACTTGATTCTGCAATTAAACCATCTACAGCTGCTTCCACATCTTTGAGTTGCTGTTCTAATTCTTTCGAAAATTCCTTTCCTTTTGTTGTCAAACCAACAATATTCCTGCGTTTGTCGTTGCTTTTCAAACTTTCTTCAACCAAGCCTCCAACGATCATTTCCTGAACAATCTTACTTACTGATGGTTGCGAATGTCCAATTTCGTTTGCGATTTCGGTAATGGTTATTTCCCTTTCTTCTATAAGTGTATAAAAAACCGGAAACCATTTTGGAATAAAATCCATGCCATACGACTCATATATTTTTGCAGCATCATCGGTTATGATTGCTGTCATTAAACGTAATCGGCTTCCTAAAGCCACTTTACCAACTTTATTAAAAAATTCCATATATAATTAATTACATAACCAGTTATGCAAATGTATGGAAAAATTATTTGTATCCAAATATTTTTTTAGGTTCAGAGGTACAAAGGTTCAAAGGAACAAAGGTTTCTTGCCGAGACGTATAGTTTACCTCAAAGATTGTCCTCCTGACAGAGGAAGGATCTCGGTAAGAAACTCCACAATCAAAATCGTCAATCCTTGTCGAGCTACTCGCGGAGATCCCAATGTCATTAAGTTAAGGAAAATCTATAATGCTACGGTGAAATTATCTCTCACAGAAGAAGCAAAAAAAAAATTTTTTCACGCAGATTTAGCAGATTTAGCAGATTTTTTTTAATCCTTAATCTGTGGCTTTAAAATAAAGAAGCTTAACTTAATGACATTGGCGAAGATCCGTCGTTCCTGGGGGATGACAAGATTGTGAATATTAAACACAAAAAAAAGACTCACAAATGTACGTCTATACAAGAAACCTTTGTCCCTTTGATCCTTTGCTACTTTGAACCTCGCTCTAAGCTGTAATCGCCAACGGATTCAAATTAAATTTATATTCTTTTGGGCTGCAGTTGAATTTTTGTTTGAAGATTTTAGAGAAATAACTTCTGCTGGTGAAACCAATGCAATAGACAATTTCAGAAATGTTCAAGTCTGAATTTCTAATCAGAATTTCGGCTTTTAGAACTCGCATATGTGTGATGTAGTCGTTTACGGTTCTATTGTGAATCATTTTAAAACCTTCTTGCAATTTATTTGGAGACAAACCTGCTTTTTTACTAAGTGATTTGATAGTGAAAGCTTCTTCGGGATTGGCTTTTATGGCTTCAGAAAGTTCTTTTATTTCTTCCATTTCTTTCAGAGTCAAACAATTTGTATCTTTTGATAAAGCGTTTAAATCGTCTGTATGTTGCTGAATTTCCATTGCCAGAATAATTCGTAAGATTCCTTCTTTTAGTAAATTTCTAACGATTCCGGTTTGTGTAACGGCGTTTAGTTGTTCTATTTTTTCGGCAATTTTCAAATTATAAGAACCTATATAAAAGAAATCCTGAACTGCATTATTTTCGAAAAAAGTTTCTTTGACTTTTTGGTTCAAAGAATATACGTCGTTTTGTTGCTCAGGTTCAGTCCCTACAATAATCAAAGTGAATTTTGTTTTCTTATCTTTTTCAAAAAACAAAACATTATCCTGACTTTCCTTTGAAGTAACAATCGCGGTTTGAAAAGTTTTGAATTTTCTCTCTTCGCCTGTAAACCCAAAACTATGCGACAAACTGCCTTTGGAACAATACGCAAAATAAATCGGCGAAGATTTAACGTTCAAAATATCCATGCGAACATTCGTAGAAAATGTCATATCAAATTGAACATATGATATATTATCATTGAAAGAAGCGCCAATAATAGATCCTTTGGCAAAATTATTATCCACTTCAAGTGTATATTCATCTAAATCATGAGTCACTTTTCCGTCAAAGTTCATATTTAATTCTTCAAAAATATTTTGAATTTTCTCTGTATTTATAGTAACTGTTTTCATTTTGTCTGGATTTAAAATTCTATAATGTCTTAATGGATTTTTGCTCAAGAAAGAGTATTCTTGCGTCGTAAAAATCATAATCCAAAGTTCGCCTTAACCTGTCCGAAAAATGTTATATAATTTTCTGCTTTTGTTTTATAATTACTTTTAAATGATTATTTTAACTCAAACAAAATATATCTTAATTCAAAAACATGAAGAGTTTCTCCTTTCAGCCCATAAGTAATAACGATGCTAACATTTTGATTCTGGGCACAATGCCTGGCACAAAGTCTTTAGAAATTAATCAGTATTACGGACACAGTCAAAATAATTTCTGGAAATTCATGTTTATAATTTTCGGGGAAGATTTCTCGACTGATTATGAAACAAAAAAAGCACTTTTGCAAAAAAACAAAATTGCTTTATGGGATGTTCTCCAATATTGCGATCGCGTTGGAAGTCTTGATAGTGCAATAAAAAACGAAATCGCAAATGATTTTGAAACGTTTTTAAAACAGCACCCCAATATAAAAACCATTTTGTTCAACGGACAAAAAGCGGCAGCTTTCTTCAAAAAATATGTTCACTTAGAAAAATCATATCATCTTATTACATTGCCTTCAACAAGTCCGGCAAATGCCAGTAAAACATTTCAGTCCAAACTAGACGAATGGAAGGTTATTTCCTCACTTTAAAAAAAGCTCAAAAGTTGAAATCATGTAACTTTTCCCATTTAAAATATAACAACAAACGTTCCTTCTTATCCTAATTTTACAACAACAAAATAAAAGCCAACAGAGTGAATTAAGCATGACAGAATGAGGCTTTTTGAATTATAGATATTACTAAGAAAACTGTAAAAAGTTTAATTATAAAGGAAACATTGGTTATGTTAGTTTATTTTTGGGAAAAGCTATTCTATTTTAGGGTAGCTTTGTTTTTTTAAGTACAAACCAAAAACAAAGTAATTATGAAAATTCAAACCTACTACAATCACATACGGTTTTACCCTCCACATCATTTTGTTTATTATCCACTGCTGTCTTTGTTTATAATTGCCAGCATTTATTTTGCAGTTACAACAAACGATACCCTTATCTGGTCCTTTATTAGTGTTGGTTTTGTGTTTTTATTCTGCCTGGCATTTATGTTGCGTCAGCATTATGCGCTCATTTTACAAAACCGAATAGTCAGATTAGAAATCCGCTACCGCTATTTTACCTTAACCGGAAAACGATTCGAAGAAATCGAATATAAATTAACCGACGATCAAATATTCGCCCTAAGATTTGCGCCGGACGATGAGTTTCTACCACTTCTTGAAGACGCCATAAAAAACAATCTACCAGGAGATTCCATAAAAAAAGCAATCGTACACTGGAAAGGAGATTATAATAGAGTTTAGTCTTGAGGTTCTGAGGTTCTGAGGTTCTGAGGTTCTGAGGTTCAAAGATTTTTCGTAGAGATGCACAGCAGTGCATCTAACTATAGTCTTTTCTATTTTATATTAAGTTAAGCTTTTTGGACGATAATTTTTCTCAAAATACCAAGGCATAAACACAATCTTGTCATTTCGACAGAGGAGAAATCTTCGCAAGTAACTCCGCAACGAGAATCCAATCTTTGTCGAGCTTCTCGCGAAGATTTCTCTCCCGAAGCCTCGGGATCGAAATGACAAAATCTTTGCGATTTTGCTATTTTTCAAGAGATTTATTTGCTTCACTATCAAGGATATTTTCCTTAACTTAATGACATTGAGTTCTATCCCTCATGCGATTAAATAAGATATTTTAGATTTTGTTCCATCGGAACATCTCATCGGTAGAAAAAAAATGCATCGAGAGAAACATCGTCCCGTAGGCAATGTCATTAAGTTAAGGGAATATTGCCGAATAAATCTCGCGCAAAGTCGCAGACTCGCAAAGAAAATGTATGTAAACTTGGCGGCTTTGCGACTTTGCGCGATTTTTTTTTCAGTCTTAATTATCTAAAAAAAGCTTAACTTAATGACATTGCCCGTAGGGACGTTTGAGAAATTGTAAACGTAATCAATATATGTTTTTAACAATTATTATTTATAAAATCAAACGTTCCTACGGAACGTAAAAAAATATCGTATTTATTTGGCTACCAATGAAATGTTCCGATGGAACAAAAAACAAATATTAATAGGTGTCTTAATAATCACAGTAAAATCCATTTATTTTCTAATAATAAAAGATAACGAATATCCGCAGACACAGTAGGACGGCGTCTCCGTATAGATTAACACACAAAGATTAGATACGCTGCTGTGCATCTCTACGTTAAAAACTTTGTCCCTTTGATCCTATAAGACGCACTGCTGTCCGTCTCTACGAAAAAAAAACTTTGTCTCTTTGAACCTTACTTAGTAATTTCAAAACCTTCCTTCACTATTTCGCTTTCCACTTTATCAATCAGCTTATTTGTTTTTCCGGTTAATCTTTTTTTCTTCCAATCCCCTTTAGCATAAATTGCGAGAGTAACTAAAGCCGTTATAACTGTTGAAACGGGAAAAGCCCACCAAATTCCAATTTTTCCAAGGGATGTATTATGAGATAAAATATAAGCCAGCGGAAATTGCAAAACCCATTGCGAAACCAATGTTAAAATCATTGGTAAAGTTGTATTACCAACAGCTCTAAAAACGCCCAATAAACACATTTGAAGTCCCAGAAATCCCCATGAAAGACACGTGATTCTTAAAAAAGTAGTTCCGCCTTCAATAACTGCGGGTTCGTTTGGCACGAAAAAAGCAATGAAATGCGGAGCGAAAGCATACGCTATTAAGCCAATTCCGGTTAGTAATCCGAAGCCTAAATAAGCGCCCAGTTTGGCAATTTTTCCCGCACGAAGAATATTTCCCGCTCCAATATTTTGTCCAACCAAAGTTGCGATTGCCATCGAAAGTCCCAAAGCCGGAATCATAATCAACTGAATCAAATTAGATCCTGCTCCATAAGAAGCGACCGTTGTGGTTCCAAAATGTACAATTAAAAATGTGATTGCCGTTAATCCAATCGCGCGCATCGATTGCTCAATCGAAGAAGGGAAACCAATTTTAAATGCTTTTCTGATATGTTTATAATCCGGTTTAAAATCTTTCAATTGCAGATGAATTCCGTGTTTCCCTCGGAACAAAATGGCAAAACCTATAATAATTGCCAGACTTTGAGTCGATAATGTTGCCAGAGCTGCTCCTTTTACTCCCATTGCGGGAATAAAATTCCATCCAAAAATAAACAAAGGATCTAAGGCGAAATTAAGAATAACAGTTCCTAACACAATGTATACCGGCAAAGTAACACGACCAACACCACGCATCACCGATTGAAATATCATGAAGCTAAAACTAAAAACCAATCCGATAAATGCAATTCGCATAAAGCCCAAAGCATTCGTGTAAACCTGTGGCGTTACTTTAAGTAAATACAAGAAATAAGGACTCAGGCAATACCCAATAATCGACAAAATGATTGAAGCCGTCACAACCATCAAAAGTGTTTGTGCTGCGACGTGATTAACCATTTCCTGCTGTCCTGCACCAAAGTATTGCGCAATCAAAATTGATCCTGCAATTGCCAAACCTGTTCCTAAAGCGATCATCAAAAAGATAACGGGCGTACTTACAGAAACTGCCGCAACGGCATCTCCGCCCAAACGTCCAACCCAAAAAGCATCTACTAATTGATACGCGGCCTGTAGTAAATTGGCAATCATAATTGGAACTGCTAATTTTAATAATGAAGAAAGTATCGGACCTTCTAATAATTCGTTTTTGTTCATGTTTTATAATATTTATATTTTTCTTGCCACAGATTAAAATGATTAAAATGATTCTTTAACCTGTGTCTTTTTGCCACAAATTCCACGAATTTTCACGAATATGCATTTAAATTATGCTCTGTGTACTTAAAAATTTGCAAAAATTCGTGGAATTCGTCGCGAACTCTTTTTTAATTCGTCGTGAACTTTTTTCAATAAACCTGTGAAAATCTGTTTAATCCGTAAAATCCGTGGGCTATTTTAAAGCGTATCTAATTTATCAGCATAACCTCTAATAGTTTCCAAAGCTTCTATTCTTTCTTTGGCTGAAAAAACAGAAAGAACCTCATCTTCTGCTTTCTTCATTAATAACCGAATACTTTTTGCTAAACTAATTCCTTCTTCAGTTAGACTCACAATATTCTTTCGTTTGTCGTCTTTGTCTTTTTGAACTTCAACCAAAGCTTTTTTTTCCAAAGCATTGATACTTCTTAAAATCGATGATTTATCCCGCATCGTCATATCTGAAAGTTCTCTTTGTGAAAGATTCTTGCGCTGTAAAATCATGATTAATGGCAATTGTTCTAATTGCAAATTAATTCCTGCTTCATTCATAAGCGCATTTGTATGACGAAAAATAGTCCGTTTCATTCGATGAATCTGAAAGAAAAAACTATCCGAAATTCCGTCTTTAAAAGCATTAAAATCTGTTATTGGTTTTTCCATGTCACAAAATTACAAAAAAGAGTGACATGTCAACTAATTTTAACAATTCACATAGTGAACTGATAGTCAGATTGTTTTATAAAATAATAAAATCAAAAAAATGAAATGAATGATTTTTTTTGTTAACTTTAAGTGTTAAAATTTTATACCAAAATTTAAAAATAAATCTTATGAAAAAAATATTTTCTTTATTGATTATTTCCCTTTTTTGGTTTTCGGCTCAAGCTCAAAATACTGCTGAAATTCCCGTTGAAACTACTTTACCAACCTTACAGAATAACGCATCAGAAAAACTTCAGGATTACGATGCAGGAGATTTACCGTGGCATGGACGACGCTTTAAGTTTAGCGCCGGAGTGTTTTTTCCTACTAATAACACACAAGTTGAAGTGGGAAGCAATAATGGCAATTTTGGAAAAGAGATCGATTTTGAAAAAGATCTTGGTTTTAAAAAAAGTACCACATCGTTTGCAGGTGCATTTGAATGGAGAATTTCAAGAAGATCAAGAATGGGTGCGGAATACTTTTATTTAAAAAGAACCTCAACAAAAACCCTTCAAAAAGAAATAGAATTTGGTGATCATACTTATCCGGTAAATGCCACAGTTTCTGCGTTCCTTGACAATGAAATTTATCGAATTACCTATGGATATGCTTTTATCTCAAAACCTAAATATGAAATTGGAGCACTTATTGGTGCACACATTATGCTGGCAGATGTTGGTTTAAAACTTGAAGGAGCTACAGCACAAATAGGCTATCACGATGACTTTGGTTTTACCGCTCCACTACCCGATCTTGGGCTTTGGGGAGAATTTGTTCTGGCAAAAAAATGGGGTCTTTATGTAAATACCAATTATTTTGCCATTAAAATAAATAATATTGACGGACGTATTTTGAGTTATAATTTATCTGTTTTATATAATGTCTACCAAAACTTAAGTCTAACAGCCGGTTACACTGGCTTAAACATTAGGGTCGACGCTGAAAAAGACAGATTAAACGGGTTCTTTAAATGGGGATATAATGGTCCAACGCTTACTGCAACGTATGCTTTTGGAAATCACGTTAAGTTTTATAAACATTAGAGGATTTAAATTCCAAATTTTAAAAAATTCCAAATTCCAATTTGACTAACGCAAGGTAATCCCTGTCTTGTCAATTTCGACGGAGGAGAAATCACACTAGCGAATCGACAAAGATTGTCGACATTTCTTTGCGGAGTTTCACGTGTGATTTCTCCTGCGTCGAAATGACAAAATTGGCGATTTTGCATGCGAAATTTCTCGTGCGATTTCTCCTGCGTCGAAGTGACAACTATTCTTTAAACAGATTAAATTAGCCTAGTTTGTCATTCTGAGGAACGAAGAATCTCACTTGTTACTCGGCAAAGATTAGCGATTTTGCATGCGTAAGATGGATTAAAATCCATCCCTACAATATATTTTGTTCCTCTGGAACTTCCTCACGGAAAAAGCCTTGCTTCTTCCTAAACTAAAATGAACTTATATCACTTACATGGTAGAACAAAAATAACAAACCCGATACCTTCTAAAAGATATCGGGTTCATTGCTCAAACTCAACTTAACTCAAAATAAACTTTACTAACTTATTTCTCGATTGGAGAGAATTTTATAGCTGTTCCTCCGCCAGCTGCCAATTTAATATCCAATATTGTTTTACTGTTCACTTTTTGTTTTGAAATCGCAACCGGATAAGGATTTGTTTTATAATTTGCTCCTGCTCCATCTGTATAAATTTCGGCTTCGTAATCTTTTCCTGCATCTAAGAAAGCCAAAGCTACTTTTAGATCTCTTGCATTGCTATTGGTAATAGATCCCAAATACCAATTTTTTTCTTCCCAGTCTTTGCGGGCAATTGTAGTGTATTCTCCTATTTTAGAATCCAAAACTTTGGTATCGGACCAATTGCAAGGCACTTCTTTTACAAACTCAAATTCAGGTTTCCCTTCATAATTTTCAGGTAAATCAGATGCCATTTGCAGCGGACTATAAATGATAACATACAATGCCAATTGGTTTGCCAGAGTGGTTTGTACTCTTGCTCCTGAAGGTGTTTTATAATCAAAATTAAAATTCCCCGGAGTGTAATCAAATGGTCCCGAAAGCATTCTTGTAAAAGGCAAAGTTGTTAAGTGTTCCGGAGTATTTCCGCCATCAACAGACCATGCATTGTATTCTTGTCCACGTCCGCCTTCTTGCGACATAAAGTTTGGATATGTTCTTTGTATTCCAGTTCCTTTTATAGGCTCGTGATTATCGATCATAATATGATATTTAGCTGCCGTTTCCATTACTTTTCTGTAATGACGTGCTCCGTATTGGCTGTCGTGCCATTCCTTTTTATCTAAATATTTATTTACATAACCCGTTTTTACCGTATTCACGCCCATTTTTTGATACAGTTTAAAAGCATCTTCCAATTGGTTTTCGTAATTTTTTGTAGCACCTGCCGTTTCATGATGTCCTATTAAACGAACATTTTTAATAGCAGCATATTTTGTAATCTCTTCTAAATTAAAATCGGGATATGCTTTAGTATAACTAAATGCAGATCCATCGGCAGTCCAGTCGCCGTCCCAGCCCTCGTTCCAGCCTTCCACCAGAACGCCGTCAAAATTGTTTTTCGCAGCAAAATCAATGTATTCTTTTGTATTCTTAGTCGTCGCCCCATGTTTTGGCCCTTGTCCCCAAGTATATTTCTCTAAGTGCATTCCCCACCAGATCCCAATATATTTTGAAGGTGTAATCCACGAAAGATCTTCAATTTTTGAAGGATCATTCAAATTCAGCATAATAGTCGAAGTTGCAACTTCTCCCGGAGTTTTACCCACAACAATAGTTCTCCAAGGTGTATTAAAAGGAGTTTCGGCATATACTTTTACACCGTCTGCCCAAGGCACTAATTCGCTTTTGTATTGTTTATTACTTGTTTTTAAAAGTGTCATTGAGGCAAAATCCGTCAAATTAGCTTCGTGAATTGCCACATACAATTTTTCCTTAGTTTCAAAAGTTGCAGGAGTATTGATCGTATCTGTTTTGCTCACTGCTGTTTTGCGATACGTGCTTTCGTAATAACTGTTTTCGCGGTGCACCGGAATCCACCAAACATCATTGTCTGATTTGAATGTGAATTGGGTGATTTCATTAGCGATTTTTACTTTTCCTAAATGTGGTTGTTTCGGGAAAAAGTATCTAAAACCAACTCCATCATCAAAAACTCTGAAAATAATATCTACTAAACGCTCTTCGCCTTTTGCTTCTTTCAAATGAATAATTAACTCGTTGTGATGATCTCTCACTTTTTTGAATTCTCCCCAAGGTTGTTCCCAAGTTTCATCTGACGTTTTTTCTTCGGTGGAAACCACTTCAAAACCTTCAGTCATTTTTGAGATTCCCTGAAATTCAAATCCCATCAAAGAAGGTTCTATTACCGATTTTCCACTAGACGTAAAACTGTATTCAGGCTGACCTGAAGCGGTTAATTCAAAAACTAATTCGGTGTTTTTTCCCGGAGAACTTATTCTATATGTTTTTTTAGTACCGGCACTGCAAGCGTAAATTAATATTGACGCGAAAGCAATTAGACAGTATCTATATTTTATGTTTTTCATTATTTAATTGTATTAATTACAACTCTTATTTAATTTCATTTATTAACTGTTTTGCTTTTGCGGGCTGCATTGAAACAAAGTAATTAAAAGCCTGATCTAATTTTTTCTGGGCATCGGCACTGCCTTTCTTTTCTACTCGCAGGTTATAAAGTTTACTGATATCCGGAAAAACCGTTTCGGTATTTTTTACGCCGGCAAATGTTTTTACTTTTTCGATATAACTATAGCCAAATTCTACTGTTGGTTCGAACATTGTTCCTTCTCCAAAGTCATTCCAGGTGATCAATTGCAGGTAGTTTAAGTTTGCATTTTTAGCCAAAGAAAGTGTTTCATCGAGTGTAGCTCCATTATTTGGTTCTATTGTCCAGCCAATTGCCGCTCCACCACCACCTTCGGCATAAAAATCTTTAAAACCGGGATAAGCACTTCCCATTGCAACAGAAAGTTTTGGTTTTGTATTGGTATAAAAATTGGTCAAATAAGTGCTGTTTTTAAATACCCAGGCATATTCGCCCGAAGCATTATCTCCAGCTTCTATTGATTGATCCCAAAGGGTTAAAAAAGTAGGTTTTGTAGTCAAGGTATTAAAAACGTTTGTCCACTCTGCGGGAGTTTGCAATATTATTGGACCAAAATTTAGCAACAATGGTTTTCCGTTTATTTTGATGTAATTTTTATCATCAAAATAGTTGTTTTGCATGTACGCCAAATCTGTTTTTGCGGCTGCGGTTACTGAGATTGCTTTTCCTGCATCTACTGCATTTTTAGTAACTCTGTCTTCGTACACAATCGCATATTCAAGACCAACTTTGTCCAACATTGCAATTAATTGCTCTGTGTTTTCTTTTACCATTCGGTAATCATTGACATCATATGTGCCGTACCAATCGATTAAGACGCCATCAATTCCAGAATATTTCATCAATAATAAATGATTTTCAATCACATTTTTATCGCCAGAATGGTATGGACCAATTAGTGGATAATAATAGGATGCGATTTCTCTGCGACCGTTTGCTCCTATAATGTTTGGATTTTTGTTTGCCATTGTCCAGTGATATCCCCATTTTTTATCGGCACTACTTTCATTGGTTTCAAACCAAGGCATATAATGAACGTAAATTTTGGTGCTATTTGTTTTTTCAATTGCAACTGGTTCAAATGTTTCTGGTTCTGTTGGTTTATCAGGGCTTTTATCATCGCTGCTGCTGCAACTTACGGCGACGAAAATGCTTATGATCCCAAAAAACAATAATGTGATATATCTTTTCATATTGAGATAATATTTGTTTTGTGATTATTGCGGTTAATTTTTTTTGCTTTTGATTTTAAAGTCTTTGTCCAAAATTATTTCACGCAGGTTTAAATTGATTTAAGCAGATTTTGCAGATTAGTTTTAACCTTATTTAATTTAAATCTGCTTAATCTGCCGAATCTGCTTGAAACAAAAATTCTTTACCATTAATTTTAAAGTCTTTGTCCAAAATTATTTCACGCAGATTTAAATTGATTTAAGCAGATTCTGCAGATTAGTTTTAACCTTATTTAATTTAAATCTGCTTAATCTGCCGAATCTGCGTGAAACAAAAATCTTTTTAATCTGTGGCTAAAAAATTATAAATATGTCAGCCTTCCACGACTAACCAACATGGAAGACTGACATTCTAGAACCTAATTTACAGGATAACCAGGATTCTGTTTCAGATTTTTATTTGTTGTCATAACCGTACTCGGAATTGGGAATATCGCTCTATACTTTTCAGTTGTCCCTTTTTCCCACCATGCATCAAAGAAAGTCCCAAAACGGATGTTATCTGTTCTTCTTCTTCCTTCAAATGTGAATTCCTTAAGCAATTCCTGATCGATAAAATGAAGATCTATCGTTGCAGGCATTTCCTCTCCGGCACGTGCTGTTACTTGTTGTAAAAATGGTTTTGCCAAATCAGGAGATCCTAAACGAACGTAACATTCGGCTTGCATCATTAAAATTTCAGCATAACGAATTAAAACAAAATCATGATCGCGTTCCCATTGTTCTCCGGCTTTCATTTCGTATTTTCCTAAACGAACTCCTTGGTTTTCTTTAGCGTCGGCTACACTTGTAACTTCTTCTGTATAGGTCAACGGTTCTCCATTATCCATCAAAATAACCTGTCCTGTTGCTACACTAATCTGATCGCCGGCAACCATACATTTCTTTCTTTTATCTTTATCTGCAAAGGCGGAGTAAACTCCCGGTTGTGCACACATTCCGTTTGCGCTCCACGGATAATCATTTCCTGATGCTGAGATTGTCAATTTATGAAGGTAATGACAAGACATTGAATTCATATAATTACCTACTGTTCCTGCTTTTGAATCGTAAGGAATAGCAAAAATAATCTCTGTTGATTTTTGATTTTCTGTAGCAAAATTGGCAAAGAAATCCGGTGTCAATGTATAACCTGTAATCTTCTGGCACATACTGATACAATCTTGCCAACGTGCTGTTCCTATAAAAGCTTCAGAGTTTAGATACAATCTCGCCAATATAGAATACGCCACATTTTTTGTCATTTTAGAATAAACCACGTTTCCGGTTAAATGCGGAATTGCATCTGTCAATTCTTTCTCAACAAAATCATATACTTGTTTTCTTGTCGAATTTGATGGTAAAGAAGTATCCTGAAAATCCGTCACGATTGGCACATTTCCAAATAAATCCAAAAGATTATAATAGTAATATGCTCTTAATGCTTTTAATTCGGCATAAATTGGAGCTTTCGCCGCATCTGTCAATGCCGATTTATCAACCTGATAAATGATCGAATTGATTTTAGCGATTCCGGTGTAATTGTAACGCCAAGCCGAAAGAATCAAACGATTGTCCGGTTTCCAGGTATGTTTTTGCGCATCCTGATATTGTCCGCCATCGTACCAGTTTGTACCTCTTGTTGGAATTGTAGCTTCATCTGAAACTGTTTCTTCAAGAAAGAATACATACTCAGAAGTTGGATAATTATTGGATATTCCGTCAGCAAATCCTCTTAATGAAGAATAGGCTCCACCAACTAATGCATCTACCTCTTTTGGAGTATTTCCAAAATTTCCATCTTCTACCTTATCATATAAATCCTCATTTAAATTGGTACATGATATCGTAAAAAGCATGCTAATGAATAGTGCTGCTGTTATTTTGATTTTCATTTTTTATATTTTTGAGTTAATTCGCTTAATTATTAAACGTGAAATTTAATCCTACAGAAATTGTCGTTGGTCTAGGATAATTATTGTATCTGTCAATTCCGGGAGCCGCTAATCCGGTTGTATCCATTGCTCCTGTTTGATTAATTCCGTCCTGAGCATTTAAACCAATTTCAGGATCTACACCTTTGTAACCTGTAATTACAAAAAGATTTTCTCCCATAAGATAAACTCTTAATTTTGAAGATTTTATTTTTAATGGCATCGTATAACCTACTGAAAGTGTCTGAAGTCTAAAGAATGAAGCATCTTCGATCCAGTAATCTGAATATTTTGGAGCAGATGTAATTCCTGTATTTAAGAAATTATCCGGCACGTTGAAAGTTGGCAATCTGTTAGGATCATTCAACATCATATTTGTAGCATTTAATGCTTTTTGTCCAAACATTCCGTATCCTGAAATACCAAGATCAAAATTTCCATACGTAAAATTCATTCCGATACCCATAGTCAATTTTGGCTGAATATTTCCTAAATCTGTTTTATCAGCATCTACTAAAGCACTTTCAGGAACTACAGTTCCCGCTGCATTATAGTACTGAATTTTACCCGTTGCATCAAGTCCCGCATTTCTGAATCCCCAGAAAGTTCCAACTGGATATCCTTCGGCAATAATTTGAGAATATTGTCCTGACATACCTGCTAATCCGTGTAATGATCCACTGTAGATTACGTCTGTTTTATAAGTAGGATTTGATAATTTTTCAATTTTTTGAACGTTGTGCCCTAATGTTAAATTAGCATTCCATGAAAATTTATCTCCTTTTATGATGTCTGCATTCAATGTAAGCTCAACTCCTTTATTAGACATTTCTCCTACGTTTGCCAACATTGTTCCTACTAAATAAGGAGGTTGTGGCACTTCGTAAGTATATAATAAATCGTCTGTGTTTTTAGAATAATATTCGAATGATCCTGTAATTCTATTGAATAAACTAAAATCTATACCAATATTCAATTGTTTTGTAGATTCCCATTTCAAATCAGGATTCGGGTTTTGTTTTGGAGAATAAGCCAAACTCCATGTTCCTGTTGCAGGATCGTAATAACTATCGTTTCCAACTCCTAAAATCGAAAGCGATTTGTATTCACCAATTCCATCCTGATTACCGGTAACTCCGTAACCAACTCTCACTTTCAAATTGTCTAACCAACCTTTTGTAGAACTCATAAATTCTTCGTTAGAAATTTTCCATGCCGCAGATGCAGATGGGAAAGTTCCCCATTTATTGTTTTCTCCAAAACGGCTTGAACCATCACGTCTTACTGTTGCAGTAAACAAATATTTGCTGTCATAAGAATAATTTGCACGTGCATAAAATGAAACTAAATTTGATTTTCCTTTATAAGAATAAACATCTCCTAAACGATAATTGTAACCTGCTCCTAAATTGTTGTAGCTAAAAGCATCTGTAACAAAACCGCTGCGCTGTGCTCCAAAACCTTCATAAATATTCTCTAAATACGAATATCCAGCAAGAGCTCCAATAGTGTGTTTGTCAATTACTTTGTTGTAATTTACATAAAGTTCTCCTTGTGCATTTGCATATTCTGCATACGTTTTTTGAGCATAACCATCTTCCGTTATACCTTCCATAACGGCGTAACTTGGTTTATAAGTACTTCCTTTTACTGCATTATGTTCGTATGAAATATTCCCTACAGCAGTAAAATCATTTAAGAACTTTACTTCTGTTTTAAAATATCCTAACAATCTGTGTCTTTCGTTATCAACCGTTCTGTTTGTTAAAATCTCAACAGGATTTTCGTAGATATTTCCGGCTACAGACGAAAACTTTCCATTAGAATCATATACCGGAATAGTTGGATTTAAATTATAAGTACGTTCAAAAACTCTATAATCTAATGGATGCCATTTGTCAACATTTGCAAATAAACCCATGTCAAATTTTACGTCTTTGTTATCCCCAAGATATTGGTAAGCACTTACGTTTCCGCTTAATCTTTCCAATCCTGTAGTTTTGATAACTCCTTCATTGTTCAGGTAAGAAAGTGACGTTCTAAAACCACTATCTGCTTTTCCTGAATTGATACTCAAAGTATGTGATTGCGAAATAGCGGTTTGCTCAATTGCTTTTTGCCAGTTTGTATTTCCGCCATAATCAATTGCGTCTTTGTTTCCGGTGCTGCGAACATATCCTCTCCATTGATTTGCTGATAAAAGATCTAAATTGTCTGTCACATAACCAATGCTTGATAAACCGCTGTAAACTACAGAAACACCTTTTGTTCCTGATTTTGTAGTAATGATAATTACTCCATTTGCTCCTCTTGATCCGTAGATGGCTGTCGCCGAAGCATCTTTTAATACGTCTACAGATTTAATATCTGATGGTTGAACCACATTGATATCAACACCCGCAATACCATCTACAACAATAAGCGGACTGTTACTTGCTGTAAGCGAAGTTCCTCCACGTAAACGTATTGTAGAACCCGCAGAAGGATCTCCTGAAGGACGAATTATACTTAATCCTGCAACTTTTCCCTGCAAAACCTGTTCTGTAGAAGAGATTGATCCTTTTACTAAATCATCCGCTTTAAGCGAAGAAATAGCTCCCGTTAAATCTGATTTCTTTTGAGTTCCATATCCCACAGAAACTACCTGAACCTCCGCAAGCTGATAACCATCGTTTTGTAAACGAACGTCTATATTTGCTTTTGTAGCTTCGGTAATTTGAACTTTTTGTGTGGTTGAACCAATAAAAGAAACTTCAATAGAACCTCCTACGGCTACATCCAGCACAAATTTTCCGTCAAAATCTGTTGTAGTGGCATTTCTCGTACCCGTCTCTATGATTGAAGCACCGGGCAACACATTTCCTGTGTTGTCATAAACGGTACCTGTTACATGCTTTTTTCCCTGAGCAAACATTCCTGCCGAAAGAAAAAGCATGAAAATCATGAATACCAGCGATTTAGTAGTCCACATTTGCTGTAGGACTATTTTTTTATTTTTACTATTCATATCTAGTTATTTATTATTTTTTTATCGGTCATATGTAATTCGCATAGCCATTATTCGTTTTATGACCAATTTTTGGATTATGCTCATTTCATTAGAATTGATGTTCTAATTTGATAGTGAATTATTTGTCTAAAGTTTTAAGAGGCATCGTCGTATCCGAAATCGTTTTGTCTTTATTGTCTTTTACCAAAACATGAATCTCAGTTAAATTCGCAATACCATTAAGTTCTGAAACCAAATTGACAAATCCTTTTATCTCAGCCGTTCCACCTGTAAATTCTCCGGTAATAATTTTACTTCCCGCAGTAATTGTGTAGATCAATTTGTTTACACCTGATTCATTATTTTTTCTTGACATACCAAGAAAATCTTTTTGACTGATTTGCAATGGAAAAAATCCAAAAACCGGCGCTGGTGGCGGTACATAAGCTCCTGCATACAAAACCTGATCCGGAGTTGTTGCTGCCCAATCGTCTTTTACCATCAGAAAAACTAAATTTTTCATCTCGTAACCGTCCGGAGCATTGTAATATGTTTTTGGAACCAAATCCATTTTATAAAAACCGTTTCCTAAATCTTTTAGCTTTGTTTTTTCTACAATATCCGGTAACCATGATTGATATTCTTGTTTAAGATCCCAATCGTTCAATCCGCTATGGATGTGCACACTTGAAGCACCGGCAAATCCCGGAATTAGATTAGCATTAAACAAAATACTTACTCCTTTATCAATAGTTGGTTTTGTTGGATAAGCTCTGATCAGCTCATTCGCAGTGTAAAATGATGAAAAATCAGTGTATGGCACATTCGCCACTTCGCTTTGTTTAGATCCGTTTTTGTTTTTTAAACGAAACCAAAATCCTGCGCTTGCTGCAATTTCATCCGGGGTTTTAGAAAAATACGTTGTTGGAGTCAAAGTAAAACTCCAAACTTTATCACCTTCATAATGTAATTTTGCAAAATCAGAAGAGTTTTCCCAGTTTCCTGCATCCGGTTCAGATGGTGACCACATCCAGAGATAAAGATCCTCGGTTTCTGCAAATGTGGTTCCTGAAAGATCAAAATACCAGGTTACCTTTTCATCATATTTGTACACTACCGGAAATGATGACATTGCACCTACAGCTCCCGCAGCTTCTTGCGCCTTCATAAAATTAGGAGCCATCAAAAGGGCAAGTAAAATTGTATATATAAATTTTTTCATATTACTTTTTAATTAATAACATTTAATTTGAATACATAAGACACGAACGGACTGCCTCCTGAAGAGTGTACCAATTGAAACTCCATTTCTCCACTTTTACCCGGAACGGAAGTCAATATAAGTTCATCAGTTTTTTGAGTTTTTTGAGCATCACTATACAAGTAGATTTTTGCAGGACCGTTTCCGGTTGTTTGTTGAAAGGCTGTGCTTAATTGCCAAAATCCTTTTGGAGCAAATAAGGCAGGAACATCGCCTGTCACTTCATAACTTGTTGGTACGTTTTTTTCGTCTACATTGAATTTGATTTTAAAATCTTCGTAGTTAAAATAGGTACTCAAGTTTTGTTCGTTTGGTTCAATCTTATTTGCCTTCGCAAATTCATCAACCATTTTCAAATTTGTTAATCCCCAGTTTCCGTTTACTTTCTCGTAAATGGTAATCGGATCAACGTAGCTCCCGTCATCTGTATTGTCACAGCCAATGGCAAATAGACACATAATAACAGCTAACCAATAAATACTTTTACATCTCATAAAATTGTGGTTTTTGTTAGTTTTTTATCCCTTTAAAAGGACAGCACGAAACTAGATGTTAAATAAATCTAAAAAAACTAATCTGTGAAAAATCAAGATGAAATTCGGATAAAATAAACACTACATAGTTAATAATCAATCGATTATGATTTTTCTATATTTACAAAAATCWAGGTATTGTATAGATGAAAAATGCATATAAATAATGGCAAAAATGACAATATGAAAATTAAATCATATTATTTTTTCACTATACATATATTTATTAGCTTTTTATTGTATAATTGCAAGTTATTAAACCACTTTTAACATTTCAAAACCATTTTAACGGACTTAACTTCCTTTTTAGATGCACTTTAGAAAGAAGTTACCTATTCTAAAAGTTGCTATTCATCAACTCTTAGACTAAATTTGAATTAAAAAACGAATTAACTCAAACTGAACTAAACAATTTACCCTAAACCAAACCAAACCATGCAAAGAATATTAATTCTATATTTTTTCATTGCGGGTTTTTCTCTAACTGCGAAAGAGACAAATCCTGTTCTAGAAGAATTAGATAGAGTACTGCTCAAAAAAGAGGTGTACTTAAAACAGAAGTATCATAAAATTGAAGCATTAAAAAGAAATGTTTCAAAATTTACGGTAAGTCAAAACAACGAGCAATTGTACAATACTTATATGTCACTATTTGAAGAGTATAAATCTTTTAAATATGACTCCGCTTATTATTATCTCGAAGAAGCCAAAATAAAAGCGATTGTTTTAAAAGACCCAAAATACCTGGCTAAAAGCCGAATTAAAGAAGGTTTTGTATTGCTTTCGTCCGGACTTTTTAAAGAAGCTATAGATACTCTGAATGTTATTGACGACAAAAAACTGGATCAGAAACATAAATTCGAATTTTATTCCATCAAAGCCCGCGCTTATTATGACCTCGCCGATTATAATCGCGATCAGCGTTTTAATATTCATTATGTACAGCAAGGAAATCACTATCTAAAAAAAGCACTGGAACTCATTGGCACTAATACTAACGAATATTGGGCCGCCGAAAGTTTAAAACGTTTAAAACAGCAGGATTGGCGTGGCGCCGAATTTGCGTTCAGCTATTGGATCAATAATTATGATTTACCACCGGATTATTACGGTATTGCAACCTCAAGTTTAGGTTATATTTATTCGGAAAGAGGATATACCAAAAAGGCCATTCAATATCTTGCCCTCGCTGCAATAGCTGATGTTAAAAATGCCACGAAAGAAACTGTTGCGCTAAGAAATCTTGCCAATGAACTCTTTAAAATGGGTTATCTCGACAAAGCCAACGAGTATATTAACATTGCCATGGATGATGCAACATTTTATAATGCAAGACATCGTAAAATTGAAATTTCGTCCATATTACCAATTATCGAAAAAGCGCAGCTGAATAATGTAAAAGACAAAAATGATAAGCTCGAAAAGATCATTATTCTGTTAACCATTCTAACGATAATTATCGTTTTGTTTTCGATAATTATTTTCAAACAATTAAAAGAAAGAAATAAAGCCCGAAAAATAATGGCTTCGTCTTATGCACAGCTTCAGGAAATGAATAGAAGTTTGAGTGAAGCCAATGCGATTAAGGAAGAATATATTACGTATTTTATCAAGGCAACTTCGGCTTTCATCAATAAGATAGATCATATTCAGAAAAGTACATTACATAAAATCATCACCAAGAAAACGGATGAAGTTATTGCGAGCTTGAAACGTTATAATGTAAAGGAAGAACGCGAGAATCTTTTCCATCAATTTGATGAAATTTTCCTGAAGTTATTCCCCACTTTTGTGACAGATTTCAATCATTTATTTCCAAATGATCACAAATGTATTGTCAAAAAAGGCGAACTTTTGAATACTGAACTTCGCATTTTTGCTTTATACCGATTAGGAATTCAGGACAGTAGTCAAATGGCAGAATTTCTGGAACTTTCTGTGGCTACAATCTACACGTACAAAACCAGAATCAAAAGCAAATCAGATTTTAAAGATACTTTTGAAGAGAAAATTATGGCGATTAAAACGATATAAATCAAAGTTTTTTCGCCACTAATTTCCACTAATTTCCACTAATTATTCTGTGTGATACTTCCTCAGATTGCATTTAATTATAAAAAATAATTAGTGAAATTCGTGAAATTCGTGGCTAACTTTTTTATTCTAAAGGCTCTAATTGAAGGATCACGTTTTGATATCTCTTTCCAAGAGAGAAAAGCTGTTCAACAAAAATCATAATTGCTAGCGGAACAAAGAAAAAGGTCTGCATATTTTCTTCGTATAAAAAATAAGTTGTAATGATAAAAATACGGGCATATTCCAGATAATACATCCACTTTCGCTGTTCTAACAAAGCACCACAATTGATTAAAGTAATCAGGATAATAGAAAGCACAAAAAGTTTATCCAGCATATTCAACAGATCAAAATAATAGGTAAAAATGGTTAAAACCAAAGTACACAACCCTAATTGAATATAGAGATAATTCCTAAACCTCAGTCTTTGATGCGGATTGGCTTTATCCTGCAAAAAACGCTTTTCTAATATAGGCCGAATATCCTGATCCATGTGCGCGGGACTTCCAAAAACGGCTTTCCATTTTTCCTTAAAACCTTTTGAGCGTTTCCATAATTCATAAATTTCGAAGTAATAATGAAAATGCTGCCATAAGAAACTATAGCTTTTTAGCGGATGCGTTAATCCATATTTTGGTCTTTCTTCTTCTTCCTGGAAAGTTCCAAAAATACGATCCCAAAAAGTAAACATATCGCCGTAATTTTTGTCTAAATATTTCTCATCAGATGCATGATGAATTCCATGAACTGAAGGCGTCACAAAAACATATTCCAGCCATTTTATTTTACCGATAAGCTGTGTATGTGTAAAAAAAGAATATGCACCGTGAACAATAAGCATTGTAATCACCATCGAAGGTTGAAAACCGGCAAAAGGCAAAACGCACCAAAATCCGGTTCGGACAATCGCCTGAAAAGTTGTAATTCTGGCGGCGGCCGTAAAATTAAATTCTTCGCTATGATGATGTACAATATGTGCTGCCCAGAAAAAATTGACTTCATGCCCCAATCTGTGATACCAATACCAGACAAAATCTGTTGCAAGAATTAGTGCGATCCACACAAAAACATTACTTGGAATATCAAAAATTCTATAATTGTCATAGATCAAATAATATAATTGATAGAAGCTTGCGGCTACAAATAAATTGATCAATCGCTCCGCAATACCAATGCTGATATTAGACACTGAGCTTTCGTAATTAAAAATTTCCGGTCTCTTTTTGCGCTGCGCTAATTTATATTCTAAAAATAAGAATAGAAAAAAAGCGGGCATTGCAAAAGCTAGAAAATTAATATGTTTCATTTTAAAAATTACTTTTTTGATTTATTTTACAAGTTTTGAAATCTATTTAACCTGTCCGCGCAATTATTTTTTAACGCATAGAGACATAGATTTTATGATTTTGAAAAAGGCGTTTCACTTACATTAACACATCCCGTCCCGAAGTTTCGGGATCGGGACTATGTGTGAGAAATGAGTTTCTTTTTGATTTACCTTTTTCAAAATCATAAAATCTATGTCTCTATGTGTTAAATATTTATTCCAATTCAACAAGTTTTAATTTTGTCTGTATTTTGGAGCTTCCAATGCTACTTCTTTTACAGATTGTGTATCGGCTACTTTTTGCAAAGCAATAACGTAAGCTGCAATACGCGGCGTAACATTATGTTTAAGTGCAATTCTAAAAACGGTTTCAAAACCTTTTTCAAGAATATCTTCCAGACGAGTATTAATTTGGTGAATTCTCCATGATTCCAAAAGCGAGTTTTGCAACCACTCAAAATACGAAACGGTTACTCCTCCTGCATTTGCCAAAATATCAGGAACCACCAAAACATTATTATCATGCAATATTTTATCAGCATCAGATGAAACGGGTCCGTTTGCACCTTCGACTATAATTTTGGCACGAATAGCATTGGCGTTCTTTTGCGTAATCACATCTTCTTTTGCCGCCGGAATTAATACATCAATATCCAAAAGCAATAATTCTTCATGTTTTATTGCAACAGAATTTGGATATCCCTTTATGCTTTTATTGTTTAGGTTGTAATACAGAATCAACTCTGGAATATTAAGTCCGTCAGGGTTGTAAAAAGCTTCAGAAACATCACTTACGGCAACAACTTTTAATCCTTTTTCGAATAAAAATAAAGCCGAATGCAATCCTACATTTCCAAATCCCTGAATGGCAACAGTTGATCTTGCCGGTCTTAGTCTTAATTTCTGAAGTGCCAATAACGTAATAATACTTACGCCTCTTCCTGTTGCTTCTACTCTACCCAATGAACCTCCGGAATGTAAATGTTTTCCGGTAACTACGGCGTGAATTGTTTTACCGTGTACCAATGAAAATTCATCCATTAACCAGCCCATTTCGTCAGGACCTGTTCCCATGTCCGGTGCGGGAACGTCTTTTTCAGGTCCAAAAATATCTGCTAATGCTTTTGTATAAGCTCTTGTAATTTTTTCTAATTCGGATTTAGAAAGTGTTCTTGGATCACAAATAATTCCGCCTTTTGCTCCTCCAAACGGAATTCCTGTTACTGCAGATTTCCAGGTCATCCAGGCTGCAAGCGCTTTTACTTCATCAAGATTTACGGCTAAATCATAACGGATTCCTCCTTTTGATGGTCCTAAAGCTGTATTGTGAATCACGCGATATCCTTCAAAATTTTGAATTGTCCCGTTGTCTAATGTAATGGCAAAATTAACTACGATTTGTTTTTCCGGTCGTTGTAATTTTTGCCTGATTGATTCATCAAGATTAAGAATATCCGCCGCGATATTAAAACGATCAATCATCGATTGAAAGGGATTCTGTTTTATAATTTCTGCACTCATAATATATATCTTTTAATTTGGGTTTGTGTGATTTAGATTTTTGTCCATTTTAAACACTTTCTGAACTGTTCTCAAAAAAGCATTTATTTTATCCATAATTACTGCATTCGACAACATGGAATTTTAATAAGACAACATTGCATCATTATATTGGTATTTCTATTTGATCTCATAATCCTTAATTTTTTAATAATTCTAAAAAAAGCCTTTCATGGTGCATGAAAGGCTAAAAAAAAAAAATAACTAACAAGTGTACTTTCTCTATTAACGCCATTTCATCACATGATTCATCATGCAGCACATCTTTGTGCTGCACATAAACGGGATGATATATAGACTACAGTTTTCCATTGTTATTGCAAATTTATAAATATATTTATAAATTCTATAGAATTAGTCGAGTTTATTTTACAAATAATAAAAACATAACATAAAAGAACCTGTAAATTAAGGTTTTATGTACTTTAAAAAATTAATTAAATTGCGAAATAACAATCAAAATAATAGAAATCAAGGCTAAAAAGATACCTAGAAAGTTAATTTTGGACAGTTTTTCTTTGAAGAAAAGTAATCCCACAAGACTTCCCAAGATAATAACTCCCATGTTCATTCCGGCAAAAACCGTCGATGGATTTTCGGCGAAAGCCTTATGTGCTTTTAAGTAAAATAGAATATTTCCAAAATTAAAAATTCCGACTAAACCTCCAAAAAGAATATTCTTAGGTTCTAATGTGACATTTTTAATTCCAATTTCATAAACACTAATAAGGATTGCAACGCCCAATGAAATACAAAAAACCACAAATAGCGAAGTCGTATAAGGCAAAGTAGTATATAATGCAATTTGTTTGAAAAGTATATCAATAACGCCAAAACCCACTAAAACCACAGCAGGATAAATCCATTTGTTTTCTACGTTTTCAGATTGTTTTCTTAGGATGAATAAAAGTGCCAGAAAACCAATTACAAGCCCGATTACTTTATAAGAGTTAAATTCTTCCTTAAAAATAAACCAAGCCGCCAGAATTGGGATAAATAAGGATAATCGTTGGGCTGCATCTATTTTTACGATTCCCATATGTTTTATAGAAGCTACTAAAAACAGAAAAACTACAGGCAATAAAACGCCAATCGCGATGTAAATATTCCAAGGTGCTTTCTCGTCAACTGTTGTTAGATCCGGACTAAATGTAAAATAACAAAGTGCTAATGCCAATACATAATTGAAAGTGACAATTTGAGTTGGATTTCCATTATACTTTCTGGTCATCTTGAAAATAACACCTACAATTACACTACAAAGAATACTTAAAACAAGAAACAACATAGGATTAATTTTTGACTGCAAAAATAGTATTTAAACTCCTTTAGTTTTATTTTTTGTTTCTTTTATTCCTGCCTTTTTAATTTCTAACAGTATAATTTTTCCCTTTTTATTTTTGATGAATTGCAATGTTGTATTATGATTGTCTGATCGAAAAAATTTCGTCTCAGATTCTGGCAACAACTCGATATTATAATCTACATAATACAATTTGTTATCTTTAGTTAGAATTTTAATATTTTCATAATCACCAATATATTGATTGTAAACTTGGGTATCAATAACTTTCTGAATGTGTTTGTAAGGAAGTTCAACTTCTTTACCAAAACATATTCCCGCTAAACCATAAGCGATATAATATGACTTTGACTGATTGTTGGATAAAACAGTAATGAAAACATGATCCTCTGTAAATTTATTTAATGAAGTCATTGCTCCAAAAAATCCGCCGTCATGCGCAATCAACTGATGATTTTGATTATAGAAAGGATTAATAACAACTCCAAAGCCAAAATTTTGCTTATTATATGATGTAAACATCTCTTTCTTTGATGCTTCTGATAATAAAATCTGGCTATCAAAAAGCGCTTTATTCCACAAATTTAAATCCTCAACTGTTGAATAAACGCCGTCATGTCCTAAATTAAAATTCCAGTTGATGTATGGATTTTTATTTAATTTATAATTGTCTAAATAATACAATTGCGTCATTTTATCGACTATTACATCATTGTTTGAAACACCGGAATTGTACATTTTTGCCTTATTAAATATGTTTTCCTTCAGAAATTCTGAATACGATTGTCCGGAAACTTTTTCGATAATTCTTCCCAATAAATAATAACCAATATTACTGTAAGCTGTACTTGTTCCAGGTTCGAACAAAAGAGGCTTTTTAGTTAAATAAGTATAAACGGAATCTTTATCGAGATTTGTTTTGGATAAATACAATTCGTCAAAATCCATTTGCAAACCTGAATTATGAGTCAGCATCATTTTTAAAGTGATTTTATCTCCTTTTGGAAAATCAGCAAAATATTTATTAAGAGGGTCTTGTAATGAAAGCTTTTTATTTTCGGCCAATTGTAAAATGGCAACAGCCGTAAATTGTTTTGAAACCGAAGCTAAACTGAATTTCGAATCTATTGTATTTTTTACCTTCCATTCGTAATTGGCAAAACCATATGCTTTTTTAAATACAACCGAATCGTTTTTAGAAACCAACACAGTACCACTAAAATCATTAATAGCAAACTGAGTGTCCATGTATTGTTCTAATTTAGTACTCAGTTCTTTTTGTGAATATACAAAAGTAAATACCAACAATGCAATTAGAGTTAACCTTGATTTCATGCTCTTATTTTGTACAATTAGTGATTATTTTATTAAGTGTTTTGTCAAGTAAGTCAATTTCTTGCATTGATAAACCTTCGAGTGCTGTTTGTCTGTTAGTTTTAATAACGGGTTGTATTAACTCGAGCGTTTTTAATCCTTTCTCCGTGATTTCAAGATTGAATTTTCTACGATCTTCTGCATGAATCGTTCGCGTTATATATTCTTTTTTAACCATTAATTCGATAATTCTGGTAATCGACGCATTGTCTTTAAAAACCAGATTTGCTAATTCGTTTTGAGCAATATTCTGATTTTCGCTTAATATAATTAACACCAAACCTTGATCTACAGTGATATCTTTTACAACTTTTTGAAATATTTTTTTGTGCCAGTTTTCTATATTCCTTTATGGCCTTTTCGATGGAATAGAAAGGAGTTCTGGTTGGATTTTCAAGTTTCATATTTTATTATTTGATACGAATATAATTGATATATCAATATAAATTATATTAATTCCTATTTTTTTTTAAATAAACTCGTTTAGATTTAAAACTTCGTAATTTACCGCAAAGTTCGCAAAGCTTTGTGTTTAATCAGCTTTGCGAACTTTGGGTTTGCTAAGCACGAACCAGAACAAAAAAACTTTGAGTGCTTTGCGGTAAAAATCTTTTCGATAACACTAATCACTTTTAAGCCAACCTGTAATACTCATTCTGGTATTTTGGGTAACCAAAACCTCATGAACTAATTCGTTACTTTTAAAGAAAACCGTTTTTCCCTGTGTGGGAGATATTTTCTGATTATTGTTTTCCTGATGAATCATCAGTTCTCCGCCATCAGCTTCTTGCCAATTACTATTAAGGTAACTAATCATCGAATATTTACGGCTTGGATTATTTTTGAACTGATCTAAGTGTTTGAGATAAAAATCGCCTTTTTCATATAAGGAATAATGAAATTCATAACCCGTAATTCCGGTGTAACAACTTTCATTCAAATACAATACAAAAGCGTCAATTTTATCAAAAAACTCATTTTCAAAGACATTATTATGCTTTTTGTCCAGCCAATATATAGAATCGCTTCTTATTGCGCCGTCATAGCTCAGTTTTTCAGAATTTCCGATTCCTGCAGCCTGCAATAGGCTTTTCTCATTTAAATCAAGTAAATTTTGCTTTAGATGATTGGCTAACTCCGGGCTCAGAAAATATTCTGCAATACCCACTTTATTTTCTATGTAAGAAGCAATTAAATCTTCAAAACTATTCTCCATTTTTATTTTAGGAAAACTGCAAATGCAGCCAACAGAGCAAGGTAGATGAAATTAAAATGGTAATGGGTTAATTTTCAATAAATAAAAATCGACAAGTATATAGATAATTGAAGATAGACAAAAGTTTACATTTAAAATCTTTGTCACAGTTTTTAAACTTTGACAAAGATAATTGCGCATAGAAAACCTGTTAGATTTTCTTGTCATCTCGATCCCGAGGCTTCGGACAATGTCATTAAGTTAAGGGAATATTGCCGAATAAATCTCGCGCAAAGTCGCAGAGTCGCAAAGAAAATGTATGTAAACTTGGCGGCTTAGCGACTTTGCGCGATTTTTTTCCAGTCTTAATTATTTAAAAAAAGCTTAACTTAATGACATTGGGCTTCGGGAGAGAGATCACGCGAATAACTCGACAAAGATTGGCAACTCAAGGGACGGAGTTTCTGGTGTGATCTCTCTCCCGAAGCCTCGGGATCGAGATGACAAACTACACGAAAATTTGAAATATTAAATAAATAAAAACCCGACAGATTTTAAAAATCCGTCGGGTTTTACATAGAAGGCGTTGAATTAATAATTAACCATTTACAATTTACAATTTACTAATATAACTTCCGTACATATCTTTAAACTGATGACCTTGTGCAAAGCGATCTTTGCTTAATTTTTTATATTCTACCAATCCCCATAAAATAAATTCTTTCATGAAATATTGGTCATTTTTATCCAATTGTGGCTGGTATTTCTTTAATAAAACATCTAATGGAGTTACTTCGTCTAAAATAGCTTTATAATCTGCATCTGAAGCATCGTCTAATAATTCGAAACCACTTTCGGCAAAAAACCATTCTATCAAATCTGAATATGGTGTTTTTTCTCCTGGTTTTTCTAGTTTTTCGATCTTAGGTAAAAGCGTTGGGAATAAAGTTCTGATTGCCGAGCCAATTAAATTCTGTGCAACCGCAGCGGCTCCCTCCTGCTCTCCTTCATAAACTAATTCTACTTTTCCGGTAATGGCAGGAATGATTCCGATAAAATCAGATAAACGTAAAGTGGTTTTGTCAATTCCCGCTTTTAAAGCACGGCGTTCTGCAGTACTCATTAAATTTTCAAAAGCTGTAATACTCATTCTCGCACTTACACCACTTTTATTGTCTATGTATTCGCTGTCACGAGCTTCAAAACTTATTTGCTCCAAAATATCTTTCGCCAAACTTGGTACGTAAACTAGTTTATGCTGGGTTTCATCCAGTTTTGCTTCTTGTTCTGTAATCGTTCTGGCAATTGCTACGCTTTCAGGATAATGTGTTAGGATCTGAGAACCTATTCTATCTTTTAAAGGCGTTACAATACTTCCGCGATTGGTATAATCTTCTGGGTTTGCTGTAAATATAAATTGCATATCCAACGGCATTCTCAACTTGAAACCTCTAATTTGAATATCTCCTTCCTGCAAAATATTGAATAATGCTACCTGAATTCTGGCTTGTAAATCCGGTAATTCATTAATTACAAAAATGGAACGGTTTGCTCTCGGAATCATTCCAAAATGTATTACGCGATCGTCTGCATATGACAATTTTAAATTTGCGGCTTTTATTGGGTCAACATCTCCAATTAAATCCGCAACGGTTACATCCGGTGTTGCCAGTTTCTCGAAGAAACGTTCGTTTCTGTGTAACCATGAAATTGGAGTTTCATCTCCTTTTTCGGCAATAATATCTTTGGCAAAACGTGAGATTGGATTTAATGGATCGTCATTAATCTCAGAATCGGTTACAAACGGAATATATTCATCTAATAATTCGACCATTTTACGTGCCAAACGTGTTTTTGCCTGACCACGAAGTCCTAATAAATTGATATTATGACGCGATAAAATAGCACGTTCCAATTCTGGAATTACCGTATTTTCGAAACCATGAACACCTTCAAAAACAGGTTTTCCTGATTTGATTTTCTCCCGAAGATTATTTCGTAATTCGTCCTTGATACTTATGCTTTTATATCCCGAGGCTTTTAATTGACCTAATGTTTTTATATTTTTTATTTCCATTTTTATTGAAATATGTGTTTTGTTATTTTAATTTGTTTTAATGACAAAGGATTGTGTCATTTCTTTGTCAAGACGCACTGCTGTGGGCCTCTACGATATGCGTTGTCAATATAATTTATTTGCAGAAAATATATTATACAATTCTTTGTGTTAGACGCACTGTTGTGCGCCTCTACGATATGCGTTATGAATAAAATTCATTTGTAAACATTTAAACCTTGCGGGAGACGCACTGCTGTGCACCTCTGCGATAAAACCTTTGAACCTCTGTCACTCTGAACCTTTGCCCCTATTTTAACGCACTCTCTTCTTCCTATTCGTTTCATAATCTTCAAAAATCATTTCGCCTAAACCTTTAAGTCCGGTATAAAATGCTTTTCCTTGATTTGCTTCTGTAAAATGATTGACAAAACGCTGCAAATACGGATCGTTTGCAATCATAAAGGTCGTTATTGGAATGTGTAATTTTCTGGCTTGTTGTGCCTGAGCATAACATTTATCAACGATGTATTCGTCAAGTCCGTTACTATTCATATAATAGGAACCATCACGCTCGCGAACGCAACTTGGTTTTCCGTCGGTAATCATGAAAATCTGTTTGTTGGTGTTTCGCTTTCTACGCAAAATATCCATTGCCAACTGTAGTCCTGCAACTGTATTAGTGTGATAAGGTCCCACTTGCAAATACGGCAAATCCTTAATTGGAATTACCCACGCATCGTTTCCAAAAACTAAAATATCAAGTGTGTCTTTTGGATAACGGGTTGTAATTAATTCGGCCAAAGCCATCGCCACTTTTTTGGCCGGAGTGATTCGATCTTCCCCGTACAGAATCATACTATGACTGATGTCAATCATCAAAACGGTACTCATTTGAGCTTTGTATTGTGTTTCTTCGACAACCAAATCATTTTCGGTCAGCATGAAACTTTCTACACCATTATTGATTTGGGCATTTCGTAAACTTTCTGTCAGCGAAATTCGTTCTAAACCATCTCCAAAATTAAATTCGCGGAATTCTCCTGTGTGTTCATCGCCATTTCCGGCATGTTTGGTTTTGTGATTTCCGTTTCCGGAACGCTTCAAATTACCAAAAATTTGATCTAAAGCTTGCTGCCTGATTGCACGTTCTGTTTTAGCAGTTATACCAAAACCTCCTGTTCCATCTTCTTTAACCTCGTCTTTTATGTAACCTTTCTTTTTTAAATCTTCGATAAAATCATCGATTGTGTAGTTCTCATCCGTCAGTTTATATTCTTTATCTAACTCCCGAAGCCAGTCTATAGCTTCATCAAAATCGCCCGAAGTATGGGTGATTAGCTCTTTGAAAATGCCAAAAAGTTTTTCAAACGGAGACTGAAATGGGGCTTCGTACGACTTAAAATAAAAACCTTTTTTAAATTCGTTTTTCATAATTCTAAAATTACGCTATTTTAGAATTATGAAAAAAGAAACGTTTATTAATTTTTAGTTAAAATATTGAAACAAAACCCGTTGAAATTACCTATAAATATGTGGATTATTCAAACTTTCCATCGACATAATACCAAGCATCATTTTCTATTTTAAAAGTAGAAAATTCGTAATGTGTCTGAGGTTGGTTATTTGTATCTAAAAAATAGGCTTTGAATTCAACTGTATTTTCAGTAAAACTTAAAATTTCCAGTTTTTGCCATTTATTACTTGTCGCCCACTTCAGAATCTCTTCTTTCGAATAAAATTGCCTTTCAGAAGCATGAGTGGTTTCTAATAGATAATCTGCATTATGACTTGCATAAGCCGAATATCTTGAACGCATCAAAGCCAGTGCTGTTGGTGCTTTTTGATTATTTTGAAGATACAATCCGCAGCAATTTTCAAACAATAAACCAGTGTCACAAAAACAGATTTTATTCTCCATCAACTTGCTCTTCGCCATTAATTTTTACGTGCAGCTGATTTAGCAGAACCTGATATCGGCTTATTTCTCTTAAATCTTCGTCCTCTTCTGCATGATCCAGCATTTCGTCTAAGGTCTCGTTTACTTCAAGCAATTTATTATTTGCTTCTCTGTCTTGTTTTGCAGCGATTAAATCAATAATTTCCTGTACACTTACTTTTAAATCTTCAAATTTCATATTTTCTTATATTTTTTCTGCCACGAATTTCACAAATGATCACTAATTTTTAATCTGTATTGAACACAAATTTTAAAAATTAATTCGTGTTAATTCGTGAAATTCGTGGCGAGCCTTTTTTAATTTTCTTCTTTTTTGTCTTCGTTGAACTTTTTTATGATCTCTTTTAGCTTTTCTTTACGTGCAATTTCAGCCTGTTTTACTTTGTTTTGGGCTTTGTGCAATTTGTCATTGTGCTTTTTGATGTTTCTTTCGTTGTTGCGTCCCATTATATTTCTCTTTTAATTTCGTCTAAAGTTTTCTCTGTGTAAATCAATTCCGTGATAATTTGCTTTCGTAAATCATCTATATCATCATAATCAAAATGTTTTGCCCAAGAAGTTAATTGCTGCAAGTTTCTTATTTGCTTAATCCTTTTTGTGGTTTCAAAACTGGTTCTTAGAATCGCTTTCTGATCGTAATCAGGATTTTTCTTATGCTGATAGGTTACGGCATTTTTAATAAAATCGGCTTCTATATAATAGAGCTTTTCTTCGGCATTATCAGGATAAAATTCGTTCCAGGCAGCAAAGCCGATTTTTGTTTTTGATGGAGTTTCCGGTTCCATTGCAACTAAACGCCATTTACTGTTGGCTAATCTTCCCCAATGATTCGAAACTCGGTACATTCCGGCCTCCGTATAATAATAGGTACTTCCGGCTTTGCTTTCAAACTGTTTCTTTAAACCTTCAATTTCATTTGAAAGTACTTCATTAAATACGCAAAAGGTATTTTTGAACGAATTAGGATGTGGCTTGAAGTTTTTTTGCATGTGCAAATATACTGAGATTGTCAAGAACTCCCTAAAACAAAGATAAATTGATTAACTTTGTACCTTCAATTTTAAAATAAAAAAGTCATGTCTAAAGATTCACAAGAAAAAATGTTGCAAAAAGGAGTTTACACCGGCATCATGGAAAAAGATGAAAACAATAATTATTTCTGTGGTCAATATCTTTTAGATTATAAAATGGCACATGCTAATCATGCTGTAGGTGATTTGATTACGATTAAATCTGTAATTGAAAACCCGAGTGATATCAGTTATGATAAATATCCAAAGAAATCAAAAAACTTCCATAAAGCAAATCAGAAACCTGAGGATAAATAGTTTTCAGTCGCAGTTCTCAGCTTCAATTGGGATGATCAAAAGCTTTAACCGCAAAGTTCACAAAGGTATTCGCAAAGTTCGCAAAGTTTTTATTGATAAAGCTTTGCGAACTTTGCGTTTTTATAAAGGTCACAAATACATAAAAATACTTTGTGTGCTTTGTGGTTAAATTTATTTCATGTTTAAAAACTGAATATCCTAATGAAAACTAATGCCCTAGCCCCGATAGAAGAGGAAATCCTTTTATGCTGGGGTTCAGCATAAAAGATTGGAACGGATAGCGGGAATAGCTCCTTATTATTTTTAAGTAAATAGAAAAACAATCTTTTGAGCGTTCACAATCAATATTTTACATTTTTTTCGAATATTTTTTCGATCAAAAGTAAAAAGTTAAAAAAAAGTGTACCTTTGCAAAAAATTTGTCTTTTGAACAATTAATTTCAATTTCAAACTAATAGACAAGTAGTTACCTTATTTATGAAAAAAATAGTTGAATACCGTAAGTTACTAAACGTAGAGAAAACTGCAGAGTTAAAAGATTTAAAAACCATTTATCGTAATGCGATGAAAGAAGCTCATCCTGATAAATTTCAAGGAGATGATGCTGGTTTAAAAGCTGCAGAAGAAAAAAGTAAAGCAATCATTGAGGCTTATCACTTTTTGGTAAGTATTAATCCTGAAACGATTAAGGCTAATTTACCTGAATATACTGAGACTATCGCAACTGCAACAATTACTGATTATAAATTTGTTGAAGGTCGTTTAATTATCGATTTCTCTAATGGAAGTGTTTACGAATACATCAGTGTTCCTAAAGCYACTTACGTGAAAATGGTAAATGCTGATTCTCCTGGAAGATTCGCAAAAAGACACATTTTGAACTCTTTTACGTGGAGAAAGAAAACAAATCAAGAATAGTTTTATACTATAATATACTTATAAGCATTCTGGCAACAGAGTGCTTTTTTTATGCTTAAAAATTAAAAAAAAGATAATTTAGATTCAAAATAATATTAAAAGCTTGAGTTTTAACTCGAAATAAGCTAGTAAACATGCTGATTACAGGCTAATTAGAGTAAAAAAAACTATAACAAAATTTTAGGTTACAAAATTCTGTAAGTTTTATATTTTTAGATACTTTTGTTGCACAAATCAATTAACTAATTATTTTATAAATGAAAAAAATACTTTTTTTACTTACCGCTTCTGTAGCGATTATGTCATGCAGCAAAGTTAAAGACGGAGAATATCTAATTACCGGAACAGCTAAAGGAATCGAAAACGGAAAAACTATCATTCTTCAAGGTCAGGATCCAACTACAAAAATGACAGTGGCTCTTGATACAGTAAAAGTTGAAAACGGAAAATTCGAAATAAAAGGAAAAGTAACTGAACCAGCTTTTCACGCATTAATTGTTCAGGGTTCTAATGCTCCACTTCCTTTCATCTTAGAAACAGGAGAAATTACTGTTGCAATTGATAAAGACAGTATCCATAAATCTAAAATTTCTGGTACTTATAACAATGATGAGTATGTGAAATTTAATGAAGACTTGACTAAAACTCAAAAAAGTTTAGTTGATTTTCAGAAAAAAAATACTCAGAAAATGCAAGCTGCTCAACAAGCGCAAGATACAGCAACTATCAATGGCTTGATGAAACAATACATGGAACTTCAAACAGAAGTACAGGCAAATTCTAAAAAGAAATATGTTGCTTATGCTGAAACTCACCCAAAATCATATATCTCAGCTTTGATTATTCAAAGTATGATTGCTGATCCAAGTGCTGATCTTAAAAAAACAGAAACTTTATACAACGCATTAGATGAGTCTGTAAAGAACACTACTCCTGGTAAAGAAATTAAAACTAAAATAGGTCAAGCAAAAATGCCTGCAGTTGGTGCGTCAGCTCCTCCGGTTGGCAGCGCTAAATGAAGATCAGATTTTTCAGCTCCTAATCCATCAGGAAAAGTAGTTTCGCTTAAGGAAAGCTTAGGTAAAGTAACTATCGTTGACTTTTGGGCTTCATGGTGTGGACCATGCAGAAAGGAAAATCCTAATGTTGTAGCGATCTATAAAGAGCTACATTCAAAAGGACTGAATATTGTTGGTGTTTCTTTAGATAAAGAAGCAGCAGCCTGGAAAGAAGCTATTGCAAAAGATGGTTTAAACTGGACTCAGGTTTCTAATCTTAAATTTTGGGAAGAACCAATTGCAGCGCAATACGGCGTTCAATCTATTCCTGCAACATTTATTCTTGATGCATCAGGAAAAGTAGTTGCCCAAGACTTAAGAGGTCCTGAATTAAGAGCAAAAATATTGGAGCTTTTAGCTAAATAATACCAATTTCAGAATAAAACAAAAAAATCTCCCTAGTGGAGATTTTTTTTGTTTTACACAATACCATACATTTTGAATGCAAAGTTCTATTTTTTTGAAATACTTATAAATTTCAAAATGATCTTGAAATAATTCGCGTAAAATTTACAAGAAATTCATCATCAAAACTGGTTTCTCAAGACTTAATAGTTTCAAAATTTAAAACACAAACAGAAGAAATACCTTAAGAATAATCCTATCTTTTAAAATAAATCAAAAAAAAGTTTCGATTGGTTCTTTTTTATTTTATTCAATTCCAACGAATTAAAAAATAACTTTAAAATAACTTAAAATTAAGTTGTTTTTTTGTTTGTAAACATGAAAAACGTTCCTATATTTGCAACCGCTTAGAACAACAAAGCGCACTAACGCTGAGATCGGGGAGATACTCAAGCGGCCAACGAGGGCAGACTGTAAATCTGCTGTGTAAACTTCGCAGGTTCGAATCCTGCTCTCCCCACAAAAAGGGTAAAAGAAGTAAAAAGGTCACTTTTTTAATCTTTTCAAAAACCCGCAAAAAACGTGGTAAAACCTGCAAATCCTAGGATTCGCAGGTTTTTTTGTTTTATACTGCTTTTCAAAATTTTTAAAACCGCTCAAAATTTCTATGGCAAAATCGTGGCAAAAAATCCATCAGAAAATTTTGCCACAGATTTGCAACTTAACCCTTATTAACAAAGGGGTTAACGAGGTTAACGACTTGTTTTTTTGATGCTATAATTCTATATTTATTAATCTAAAAAACTGAATTATGTTAGAGAACAGTTTTGGGATGGCATTTTTTTTAAAAACCGCCCACAAAGGAAGTAAAATTAGAGCAGTTCACCTTAGAATAACCGTAGACGGAATTACTAAGGAAACATCAACGAAGCGAAAATGGGACATCGAGCGATGGGACCAAAAAACAGAACGTGCAGTAGGCACTAAAGAAGATGCTAAATCTTTAAATTACTTTTTGGATTCATTGACTTTTAAGATCCATGAAATCAAAACACAAATTCTTTACAGTGGAAAACCATTAACTACAGAAAAAGTTATGGATCACGTATTAGGAAGAGTAACACCAAGAGTTAAAGTGCTTGAAGAATTTCAAAAGCACAATGACCAAATGAAGGAGCTTTTGGGTAAAGGATATGCAAGAGGTACCCTTCAACGATTTACCATTACTAAAAATCACTTAGCAGCTTTTATTAAATTTAAGTTTAAAAAAGATGACATGGAATTTACGGATTTAAATCTTGAATTTGTAAAAGATTTTGAGTTCTATCTTAGAACAGTTCGCGACTGCAGCAATAACACTACCCTTAAGTACATAGCTAATTTCAAAAAAATAGTAATTCGTGCGATTGACAAGGAGATAATCCTAAAAGATCCTTTTAAAAACTTTAAAGGAAGAAAAACAAAGCTGGTAAAAAAACCTCTTTCAACTCAGGAATTATATGAATTAGAAAGGCATTATTTTACCACAGACAGACTCAATGTAGTCAGAGACGTATTTGTATTCCAGTGTTACACAGGACTAGCATATATTGACGCTTACCAGCTTAGGCGGGCAGATATCAAAGACGGGATAGACGGCAACTTATGGATCATGTCTGAGAGACAGAAAACAAATTCGACCACGAATGTCCCGCTTCTTCCTCAGGCACTTAAAATAATTGAGAAATATAAAGACCACCCGCTTTGTGTAGAGCGTGGAACAGTGCTGCCAGTTTCTTCCAACCAGAAAATGAACGAGTATCTTAAAGAGATTGCAATTCTTTGCGGTTTTCCATTTACTCTTAATACGCATATGGCGAGAAGAACTTTTGGAAGTACGGTTACCTTAAACAATAATGTACCAATAAACGTTGTAAAGGAACTCCTCGGACATGCATCTGTCAAACAGACTGAAGCCTATGCTATAACGGAACAAGCAACAATAGGACGCGAGATGTCTCTTCTAAACAAAAAACTGAATAAAGCCACACCGAAAATCTCAAAATCAGATTTAGCGGTTCTCAGCAGATTAGAGAAAGAAATTGAAGCAATTAAAAAGAAGTATAATGTAACTTCATCTTAAAGTTTGAATTCAAGTTACAATTAAGTGAAAAAAAATAGGTTATCTCAGAATTCTTGAGATAACCTATTTTCATTTATTTCAACTTCACTTTTATAGCCTGGGTGGTAGGACGGACTATATTTAATATAGCCTAACTCCTGAAGTTGTTTAAAATATTTATGATACGTAGGTAGTGTATTGATGTGCGATAGTTGCATAAGTTTACTTCGGCTGACTTTGATCCTTTTCCTCTCCCCTTGCCTACAACCCAAACTTAGAATCGCTGCTAAAAGAGCCAAATGCCAAACGCTGAGTTTTGGATCATCCATATAAATGGATAAGTGATCTATGATTTGTTCTTCTCCGTTACTATTAGTTTGATTCATCTTTGAAAAGTTTTAGTACATCTTCTTTATTGTAGTAGTACGAGCCAAGAACCTTTTTAAATCGTATTTTCTGTGTCATTCGAAGATTTTGAACCGAACCTGCTGAAATATCTAATAGCTTTCTGACAGCTTTACTTTTTAACCATTGGGGTTCTAACGATTCTTTTTGTTGAGAATTTCCTTCTTTAAATATAGCCTGTATCTGATCCAGTAATAGAAGACCAAAATGCCTTAGATCTTCCTTTGTAACAATTTCTTCCATAACATTTTATTTATGATTCTAAATGAAATAAATACTGCTCCTTCTACTTTTATTTTTCGTTGGAACATAAAAAAGGTATCCGTATTCATGCAATTCACGCATGCACTTATGATATGTCTTAGGTGACATAATTTTGGCAATCTTTTGAATTTCTATGCTGTATGCTTGTATTGGGTTTATAAAACCTCTGTTTGCGCGAAATTGAAGCAGGGCAGCAAAAATTGCAATGTGGGTTGTACTTATTCTGAAGTCGTTGTCAATTGCCTGAAAAAATTCCGATAAAAGTTTAAGATTTTCCATAACTATTTAAGATATATAAACATCACATGTGATGCGACTTTTTTGCGGTCTGAGTCTCAATATTCTGCTTTGGTTTTAGCAGCGGACTAATTTTACAGCCGTTTTTAATTTCTGTAAAACTAATTTTCTGCATCCTGTCGTTATAAAAAGTCAAGGTCTTAAAGCGTGGATTTGCTTCCAAAAAAACTTTCATTTCTCTGCCTTGAATCAGAAGTACTGCTTCTTCCCTCCTGCCCTTTTTCAAAGAATCGGCCAAGGATTCGAATGTCTCATAGTCATCATTTTTAAGAGGAATTGCTCTTAAGGCATTGCTGACGTTATATCCATACGCTTCCGGAAATTCATGCATCCGATAATTTTCATTACGGTCTCTATCGTAGAAGTTAAACTGTTTCCAAGTTCCGCTCTTAAGAACTGCTCTTCCTGCAAGCATTTCGTATGCCTCTGCAGCGTTAAAACTCTCAGATTTTTCATTCTTAAAGTAGTGCGTACTGCGGCTAGATGGCGACGAATCTGTATCTAGACTAGATCTGAATCCATCAAACTGGTAAGCCCCCTGTGCATCTTTTACAAATTGCAGTGAATGTTCAAGTCTTTCATTTTCTGAGATGTGATAAGAAACGGGAACAGAAAAATTTAACTGCTGTTCCTGAATATGCTCCAATACTTTGCTATAAGCCTCATGAAAACCGCTTTTTATAAGCTGTTCCTCTAAAGTCTTCTTGTTTAATTCCAGATCTCTAACATAATCACGTTTATCTATCCTTTCAAAAACAACAGCACTAATCGCTTCATTTAAAAGCCGGTCAATGATATTAGGATAGACCTGACGCCTCAATTTATTATATTCATGCTTAAGAAATCTCAAAGTTATTTTTTCGTCTACTGCTTTCGTATTTTTATATTTATAAAGCAGCATCTTAAAAAATTTCAGTTTCTCTATGCCGAAAGAGCGTTCTATCAGTGGGCTGTTTTGAAATAAAAATTTTAATTTTTCTTCCTTTGACATCCACAATTTTATCTCGTTTTCTACTCTATTGTTTTCAGAAGACATAGCCTATCCTTATTACTGCAGAGCCTTAAACCGATCTGCCCGCTTTTTTTGAACGGGAGTTACTGTTCTTTTCCTTCTGAGAGGGCTCATCATCGTTATTATTCTGGCTGTGATCTTTCTGCTTTGACTCAGTCTTTTTTTCCTCCTTGCTTTCGCGATGATTAATTCGCTGTTTATCGCCGTCGTAGACATTTAAAGTTTTAAATTGCGGGTTTGCCTCTACGTACATCTTGCTTTCCACGCCAGCTACAACAAAAGTTACAGACTGCAGATTTCCTTTTTTTAGCGAGTTTAAAAGATCTTCTTTGTACTTTGGAGTATTGAGTTCTTTAATTGAATGTTTCTCAAGACTTGCTTCCAGATCGTAACCGTAATTTTGGTGGTAGTGATCCAATTTGAAGTTTGAATTGCCGTCGCTTTCTTTGAAATTTATTTTCAACCACGCGTTATAAACTTCACCCTCTTTGGTTTTCAGATCTTTATTTACCGAGCGTCCTTCCATTAAATTATAAGCTTCTTTAAGGGTAATATTACTGCTGTTGTTATTAATATAAAAAGTCTGTTCCAATCCTTGTTTGGAATCTTCTTTTTTAAGGTTTACATGATAGGAATTAAAAAAATACAAATCGCTTTGATCTGATTTTTTAAAATTCAGCACTGCAGTCATGGAATCTGTTCCATAGACACCTTCCTTCATAAGCTTAAATTCTGTTTCTCCTTTAAGCATTTTCTCCTTCAAGTCCTGGTCGAACGTTTCTCCAAAGCCGGTATATTTCAGCTGATCTTTCAAGAATTCCAAATTTTTCTGATTCATGACAATTATTTTTTTAGTTATTACTCATTTATAAGCTGTTTAGAACATCGAGATTTATCAAATCGATATTCTTAACATCTATTTCTATATGCCTGCCGCCATTTTTTTCAATAAGCTGTATAGTGAGGTATTTCTTTTCGGGTATCGTAAATTTGCATACGGCATAAACTATATTCACTTCAGATTTGTCCGGAATTACGGAAGAGGCAGAAGTTGTATACAAAGGCATTACTTCTATTTCCTGAGATGCGGTGCGCTTTGATTTCTTGCGGTCGCGTATAAAAAACCTCAGCTGGTCTATCTCATAATTAATTTTTGAATTATTGCCCAGTAAAAGTCTGAAGTACAAAACGTCCTGATGAATGAATATTCCGGTGACATCCAGTTTCATTTCAAATCTTGAACGTTTTAGTCCTTCTAATTTTTTCTTTTTAGACAAAGCGAGGCATGCATACTGCTCAATTTTCTTTTGATTATCGTTCTCCATTGAAAACAAAATATTCCCACTTACAACAGCTGTATTATCGGCTTTAATATTTAAATCAGGACAGGATTCATCATAGTTCAGAACAAATACATACAGCCTATTGTCAGCTGTCACTACAGTGAGGTTAGTCTGATTGAAATTCTCCTTTGCCGCTTTGACCAGTAAAATATTCTCAACTCCTTTGGCTTTCTGCATTAAAACATCCGGGCTTCCCTTGTCAATACTTTTAATAGCATATGGAAAAACGATACTGGTAGTTTTCGAATATCCTATCTGAAGATTTTTAAACTCTTCTTGATTCAAACCAATCTTTTCATTAATAAACTGCGAATAGCCTGACAGCATTGTCAGCAAACAGCATAACATAAAAGTCCAATTTCTAATTTTCATCTTTTAATTTTTTAATTATTCAAATTCTTTTGTTTCTCGTCATACAGCAGTACCTGATAACCGGCTTTAACAACCACTTTAATCAATTTTACTTTTTTACTCATCAGGCTCTTTGCTGCTTCAATTCCCATTCCTGCTGCCTGCGCTCCCCAGGAATCTGTAACTCCGGTCAGCCCTAAGGTTTGAATAGAACGGTCAGCAGAAGCCTTGGCAACATCCCTGTTGATTGCACCTGGAATATAAATCCCGTCAATACCATCCATATCATACACTGTTAATTCCACCGGAAAAATTGAATTTCGAAACTGAATGTTGTTAATTTTAACTTCCAGCCTCTCCCCTTTTAAAGATGCTATTCCGTATAAAAATGTGTTTTTGGGAATCATAGTGCCTTGCAGAGATATATTACTGCTTAGTCTGAGCTTGACCACAGACCCGTTGACGATGGTCTGAGTTTCATGGATCACTGCCTCTATTGAATTTTGCTGTTTCTCCTCGTGCTCCAGACTCTCATCAGCTGTATAAAAGGAATTACTCTTTAAAGAACTTGAGATAGAATTATCCTTCTGAAGCGATGTTGTATTATCTTCTTCTTTTTTACGGTTAACCGTAAAGATTTTTCCTTTTTTATTATCTGAAGACTGTTTTAACCTTTCCTGCACACGCGATGGGTGTTGAATATCCAGTATGTTCTCAAGCATTCCTCCAAGCTGTTTGAGTTCCGGGTCAGGTTCCTGTGATTCTCCCATCTTACTCATCATTTGCTCTAAGTTCTTTACCTCATCGGAAACGCCTTTTGATGAGCCGTAGTTTTCAAACTCACTCATGTCCTGACCATAATTGTCGGTTATTGCAGGCTGGCTGATTGCTTTTTGAAGTGCCTGCAGTTTTTGGTAAACTTTCTGCTCGTTCCTGTTTTGAAATGATGACGAATTAAAACCTGCTTTGCCTTTTTGAAATCGTTGAACTTCAAAATCCGTATCTGAAAACTCTCCTATAGATTCTTGTACTATTTTTTGATTGGAATAATTAGGATCCTTTTTGATCTGTTCCTGAAGCTTAATAGAATCTACTGCTGCCTGATCATAATAACTCATTTTATCAAGTGCTGAATCTTCTATAAATTTTGGAAGAGGGAGATTAAAATTAAATCCCTTTTTAATTTCATCTTTTCCTCCCATCGCTTCCATTTTTCCTCCTCCCAAAGTGTAAAACAGAATAGTGATGAAAGGAAGTGTTATAAGGGGCAGAACCAAAAGCATTTTTCGCTTTTTGGATTCTTTGGGTGATATTGATTTATGTTCCATAATTTTACTTTTTAAAATTGATAATTCTAATTTTTGAAATGACGGCTGTCTTTTGAGCGGTTGGAAAATCACTTTCTGAAAATGCTGTATAAATGTTATAGATAAAGTAACTTACTGTTAGAATGGTAAATGAAATCAGAAGGCAGATAAGCTTTCTTCTGGAAAGACCATTGATCAGTACATCCATTTTCTGAGCCCATTTTGTCTGTGCAGAATGATAATACCTATGATACACAAAAGGTGTTTTCTGTTTTTTGAATAGTGATTTCATAGCCGTCTATTTTCTATTCTCAACGGTTAGATCTTTGTTTTCGATGGTATTGAAGCGTTCGATTAAAAAGCCGTGGGGATTATTGTCACTTCTTGAGACATTGCGAAGAGACCCTTCTGTTACAAGGTTTCTTTTCAGAATGCTGGTTGTTCTTATAATGTTCTGTTTTGCAAAACATTTAAAGCGGTACGGATATTCACGGGTATCAATTGCGATACTGTCAATCTGAATGGTCTGACTGATATTGCCCGAGATAATTCCGGAGTAAAAGCCATTTTCTTTCAGGTCATCATAAATCCGTTTGGCACTGTCATCAGCCAGATAAAGCGCTTTTGTAACGTTGGTTTTAATAACTTTATCATCAGGATCAAGGGTAAAGAAAAACTTGTGAAACGTCTTTACATGATCTCTTGCTTCCACCGGTACATTATCTTTTCTCTCAGACGCGTAAGCTTCAAGCGCTTTGCCATTTGCCAGTATATAAACCTTATCCTGCATCTGGGTTACCGACTCAAAACTTTTGTAAAGTGTATAACAGCATATCATAATACATCCCACAATAACCAGCATCGTAAAACCTCTGACATATTTAAAAGCAGTATCTATATTTTTCATTTTGGTAAACATGAGCAGATTTTTTTTGATTATTTTGAATTCCCTTTAAGCCTGTCGCTCATATAGTTTCCTTTCTCCTCAAAATAAGGAGCACTTCCGGTCGATGATGACATGCTTTGGGACATCCGCCCTGCCGCATTTCCCATTGAATCCAGCACCATACCAGCTCCCATTGATGTTTTTGAAACCACTGAACTGGTTGAATTACTAAAGAGTCCGGTAACTTTCTGACCTAAGGCGCCACCTCCAGCAGCGTGGACTATATAATTGGCAACCGATGGAACCGTAAAATATCCTATGATTCCAATAATCATAAAAATCAAGTAAGACATATCGGTCCTGCTGAAAAAGGTGTCTCCTGTAGCCTGCACCTGCGAGAGATCAAGTTTTAGCATCAGTTCCTGAATTTTTCCAATGATACTTCCAAAGATATTGGCAACAGGAAGCCACAAGTAAATGTTGATATATCTCGCCATCCATACCGTGAGTGTATGCTGAAAGCCATCAAATACAGCTATTCCAAATACAAGAGGTCCCAAAATAGATAACACCACCAATTGAAACGTCCTGAGTGTATCAATACATAGTGCAGCAGCTTCAAATAAAACTCTTAGAACTTCACTCATAAATTCCTTGACGGAATTTCGAAAGTTATAGGAAGCTTTTTCCATTGCAAATTTGACATCGTTGCCGATTCCGGCCAGCATGCTCTCATTGGACGGATCTTCATCATGGGTGTACTTATACCATTTATCCCTATCCCCTGTTCCTGTCGCACCGACATACATTTTCCATGGATCAGTTTCCTTTATTGCCTTTTCCTTCTCTTTCAGAAGAACTGCAACAGCATTATTGGATCCTGTAACCATAGCAGCAGTTGCTGTAACCGTTGGTTTCAGCACGCCGTTGATAAGCGCTAATACCGAAGGGAAAATCATTATACAGAATCCAATCACAAAAGGCCTGAAGAGCGGATAAAAATCAATGGGTTCGGCGTTGGCAATATGTCTCCATACTCTCGAAGCTATATACCAAATCGTTCCGAATCCGGCTATACCCTGCCCAACCGCTAAAAGATTACTGCATAACGGCATCATTTCATCATACAACTGTTCCAAAACAGAGTGAAGGCTCTGCATATTATCTCCAAGTCCTTGTGCATGGATAAAAAAAGGCATTAAAAATGCGACGGTTATGAAAAGAAACGTTTTGCAAGATTTAAAAATGTTCATCGCTTTAGTTTTTTAGTTCCTGAAGTTCTTTGGAAGCATAAACATCCTTCGCTTCTTTTGCTCTTTGCAGTCCGAGCACATTTGATGTTGCATTAAAGTTTCTGAGAAATAAAAGCTTATCCTGCATCTGCAGATAAATATCATCTACAGCCTGGAGCCTTTCGTCATCCGACATCCTTAGTTTATCTGCTGTTACAACCATTGTAAGTTCATCGAGATTCCTTAAACTCTGGCTCAAAAGATTTCCATAAACCTTTTCAAAATAGCTGATTTCTTTTTCGCTAAAGTTGCCACTCTTTACAAACCGATTCAGTCCATTTTTGCTTTCCTTCATCAGAAGCATCTGAAAATTTATGATATCCCCTACTCTTTTATATTTTTTTACAACAGGACTCACCTGCATAAGGGCGTCCAGGAAAGTTTTATGCAGATTGAAATTTCCTTCTGACATATCCTTGACTGTTTTATAACCTCCCGAGAGCAGTTCATATCCCTTTTTCATATCGCTTAAGATCTTTTTAAACTGGGATAGTTTTTCAATGTTTAAAATCAACTGTTGGATCTCTGCTGACTGAGCATTTGTTCTGTTAGGAACAATTAACAGACAGACTGTCAATATCAAAATCAATATTTTTTTCATAGCTTTTTATTTTATAATCCGTAGATAGTTCCTGTATTGTGGGCATCTTCTTTTTCACGACTCTTTGACAAAGACAGAAGTTTCGCTTCATTACTGAAAGACAAACAGAAATTATAATCCTCCAGCATCATTTTGTGCAGCGCATCAATACGCTCGATTCTCTGGTCATCTTTAAGTTCCAGCTGAGTATCTGTAGTAATAACCAAGAGCTGGTCAAGAGTATTACTGCAGTTCTCAAGCAGTCTTTCAAAAGAACGCTCTATATAATCCAGTTCATTTCCGTGAAATAAATCACTTGCCTTCAGATCACTATAAGTCCTTTTACAGATTTTCATTATTTTAAACTGCATGGAGAGAATCTCAGCTGTCTTATAATAATTCTTAACCTTTGGATTAATCTTTAGTAGAGAATTAAAATAATCACCATGAAGATTCACTTCTCCCCTCTTTGCATCGCCAATAAAATTAAGTCCCTTGGATACAACTGAATATCCTTTCTTGGCGTAATCAATATAAACCTGAAGAGCAGCGATCTGCAAAAGCAGTTCCTTTCTCTGCTTGGCCTGCGCCTGAATTCCCTGATGAAAAAGCAACACTATCAAGGATATTGAGATTATTTTTTTCATGATATTTTTATTGAATTACGGAATTCCGTAAAATTGTTTGACCTGATTTACATCTGCTTCTGTCTTGGCCCTCTGAAGACTAAGAATTACATTCTGTTGATTAAAAAGAGTTAGATCATCGTAATTGGCATCAATCTGATCTGCAGCTTCATTAATTATTTCGAGTCTTTTCAGATCGCTCATCTGCGTGCTAAAAGAATCAAGTATTAAAAAAATCTGATCCATATTCTTCAAGCTTTCTTCCAAAATGCCCGAATAAACACGTTCCATATATTGGATTTCATTCTCTTTAAAATGAGTATCCTGTTTGAACAAATTCCAAGCTCTTTCATATTCCTCTACCAGTTTGGTCTGCTTCTTAGTAATATCTTTTATCCTTTGGTAATAGGTTATAATCGATTTCACCTTTGCCAGTTCTTCATAATAGCCCTTATACAACTCTTTCTGTTTCTTAGTCCAATCCGAAATTTCATCCAGCTTTAATTTAGAAAGTACATTCTCTATCTTCTTCTGTGCATTCTGAAGCCAGATCGTTTTGTTCTGCAATTTTTGAATCCTAAGGTCAATTGCTTTTATCACTTTTTTGGTGACCGCTTTTACAATTTCCAGTATGGGCAGTGCAGCTGTCTTTTCCGCTGGTCTAACCGGCGTGATGATTAGCAATAGACAGATTATGCACGTAATTATTTTTGTTTTCATTTTTCCTTTTCATTTAATTTCCGTTTCTCATATCGCGGGCCATAGCGGCGATTCCTTTTTTGATGTCGCCTCCAAACTTTTGGGCATAGGCATTCATTTTCACTTTCTCGCTTTCCTCTGTGGTGTAGGCCAAATATTCCTCAAGTGAAACTTCTGTTCGGTAGACTTTTGAAAGCATACTTCCCAGAGAAATAAATACTTCCTTATATTTCTTATCAGGATCATTAGCTTTATTAACCGATAGCACCAATGCCTTTTCTTTTTCGGTCAGCCCCAGCAATTCCTGTATCTGATCAAATTTATTTTGGTATTTGCTTTGATCCAACAGGATCTTGCAGTCACTGTTATTGATAATGGCCTGTTTGACAACTGGCGAGGAAATAATATCTTCAACCTCCTGAGTAACTACAATGGCCTCTCCAAAGAATTTCCGCACAGTCTTGAACAAATACTTAATATATTCGGACGGACTGATCGGGCATTCCTTTGGTGGTTACGAGACAGCTTTTATTATCACCCAGACCCCTATCTTTTCGGCAGCTGTGGCCAGCGGCGCCATTACTGACCTTAACAGCATGTATCACTCCGTAAGTCTGCAATTGGGAAAACCTGAAATGTGGCGGTTTCAGGGTGAACAGTGGACCATGAATAAACCTCCCTACGAAGCGGCAGAAAAATACAATGCAAATTCACCGATTATGCATATAGCAAATATTACTACGCCGGTACTGCTCTGGACTGGAAAAGACGACAAAATGGTGGACACACATCAAAGTATGGAGTATTATCTGGCACTTCGCAGATTGGGAAAAAAAAGTATAATGTTATTTTATCCTGAAGAAGGTCATACCCTCGTCAAACCTGCAAATCAAAATGACGTCACACAAAAGATGCTGCAATGGTTTGATTATTTTCTAAAAGAAGATCGGTCTGAAAAATGGATTATTGACGGTACTAAATAACCTATAGTGACTAATAACAAAAAGCAGTTCCAAATGGAACTGCTTTGCCGTTTTATGTTTTAAATAAAAGCACTTTAGGGACGATATAAAACTTTGAGACAATCATGTGTAGTAGGATCTATCCCATAGGCCTGTGGTCCTGATGTTCCATAAAGGCGGCAAAGGAAAGCGCTGGGTGTATTATTGCATAAAACATCAATATCAGTACAATGTCCCGACGGATCCCTGGTATAGCCTGTCTCTGGTGCCACATACCGAGGCAAACTACTCATCGATTTATTTGCAAAAGCTCCTGAAATTCCCAAGATGACAATAACAATTGGGAGCATGTTTTTAAAAAATAAAGTTTTCATAAATTGTATTTATTTTTAAAGTTTAATAAAATATTTGTTGGTGTCAAGAGGGCTTAAAACTAGCAATGCAGCTCTACACAGAACTGCATTGCCAATTAATATATTGTCCTAATTAGTTGGACGATATAAAGGCTGTACGCAATTATTGGTTGGAATATCCTTGTCATACGCCACCGGACCCGAAGTGACGTTCAGACGGCACAAAAATGGGCTTTGTGTTGTATTACAATTTACTTCGGTTTGCGTACATTTATTATTTGAGTCTCTAAGATAACCAATCTTAGGTGCGACATTCGTTTTGGAGACACTTTGCATCGAAGTTGTTACAAAAGCTCCTGAAATTCCAAGTGCTACAACAGCAATTGGCAACATGTTTTTAAATAACGTTTTCATAATATTAATTTTAGTTTATAGGGTGATCTACTTTTTTTTACAGGTGTTCGATCTTAATCCTGACACCGGCCGGTATAATTTTCTATTTTAAGATTGATGCTTAAATATTTTTCATTTCTTTTTTTAGTATGTCGTGGATCTCATATACAACTAGATCATTACCTATAAGGGCATACAGATGCGTTGGTGTAACCAATAGAGAATTCAGTATCTTACTTGCCGTATGATAGACCGGAAAGCTCATGATATAGGCGTTAGTACGCAGGTCGTAGACATCAATAATAAAGGAGCTTTCCCAGAGCCTATCGTTTTCATATTGGCCTTTTACTTTAGAGTGTACAAAAAGTAAATTTTTACAGACGGCAGCGCGGGAGTTTACCACAAAAGGCGGTGAAGACATGACGTGCTGATTTCCGTTATCGAGTGTTGTCACTTTTATTCTCGCATGCGTAACTGTATCTATAGTGGTTCCTCTATGATCAAGTGTTCCATTTTTATCTGCGACAATATATCCATTGCGATAATAATACAGATATACAATCTTTTTGAATTCCTCACTGTACATCAGGGTTCCATCAGTATCAAAAATCCCATCAAGTTGCCCCTCTAAAAGTTCTCCGTTGTATTTAATAGCTGGCCTGTTTCCTTCAGTAAAGATTCCTAAAACATTTGCAGCATTTTTTGAATTATTTGATCTCAATGTTACTGTCGCACTGTCAACTGGTAAGGCAAGTGTGAAATAAGGAACGCCTTTTAATTCTTTACTAATTTTCCAATCCTTTAAGTTTCCTCTAAAGATCTTAGGCACACTGCCATCAGATAGATAAAAATAAGAATCCCTTACCGTAATGATAACTGATTTAAATGGTATTTGTCCGGGATCAAAAGAAATCCTATTAATCTGTTTATTGCGTAATTTTTTATCTGCTGATTCTATATGTAAAGGATTGCTGTGATTCCCCAAGTATATTCTTCCTCCCGTGAACCCTGCCAAATAATAGGAATTAATCTTTAATTCCATAGCATTAGAGAATTCTACAGGATGTTGAGGATAGCGTCTGATAAATGGATTATCGTGATGAATTATCTCTTCCGAGAAAAGGAATAAAACTATTACACTTGAAATACTAAACATCATAACAGGAATGATCCATTTCGTCGCTACAAAGTATGTTTCTTTAGAGACATACCTATTTTTAAATTGTTTATTCAATATTAACGCCACTAGTGCTAGAAAAACAAATACCGTATTAAAAAGCAGATGAATATCCCAGCTCATCCTCTCCAGAATACCACCACAGGAACACGGAACAAAAGAGCTGTAGTACAGGATAATAAAAATATAAGCTGTAAACATGGTCATAAGGCTCAACGATAACAAAAGACCAATAAATCGCAATTTTGGAACGATCAAAATTGATGCTATTACCAGTTCTGTTAAAGGGACCAGCCACGAAACCCACGATGCAAATACACTTAAAAGCGGTGACTGCGCAAGCTGTACCCTGAAGTTCTCAAAGTCTAATAATTTACTTACGGCCGCATATACAAATAATAAGATAAACAATAGACTTACTACTTGAGTAAAAACATCTCTAAAATTAATTTTCGATTTCATGATCTAAATTTTACAGGTTACGGATTGCCAAGTTGTATTATTAGAAAAGTGATAAACAAATTTAGAGCAGTTTTTTCTTATAATTATTACCAAAAGGCAGACAAAAGTTCCCGAAACATGACAATTTCAATTCACAGCTTTACACATCAAAAAAGCGCTTAATGACTAAATGTTAATCTATTAAGCGCTCAATACATCTTAATTTTTTTTTACGATTTACATGCTTCGTTTAGCGTTGTTAATTTTTGATTCAGTTCCACAAGACCTGCTTTCTGCAGGCATTCCTCTGAAAGATTTTTCAGGTCCAGTAATGCTTCCTCTGATACGTTTGCCAACAGCCCGCCATCGTCCTCTTTCATCTCTATTCCTTTACTGATAACATGATTTAATAACAGTACAATTTTTCGTGAAACCTTCAAATCAATCTTCACTACCTCACTCATTCCAGGGATACTCAATACCGTATCATAAACTTTGGAAACATCATTTTTTGTAATCATAATTTCATCATTTTTAAATTAAAAAATCAAGGGTTAAAGTTAAGCATGCATCCTCAAAGCATCATAAGCATAATTTACCTGTGATAGGCTGTATTGACTGTTCTTACGTAAATTCGTATTGGTATTTGATAATAGTCTGAAAACTTAGTAAGACTCTTAAAGATTGCCACGTTCCTGCAATCTGCAAGATGTCCGGTTGTATCACAACCGATATCTTGCCGCCTTTTTACTCGGAACTCGTTGGCGGTGAAACCAGAAGGAGAATAGTTTGTGAAATGAAAAAGATAAATGATGGAAGAAGAAAACAAAAACAGAACAAGATGGATGCATCTGAGACTGAGTAGTGCCGAATATGAAATATTGCAGAAGCAGTTTGACAAATCAACCTGCAGAAAACTCAGTGATTATGCCAGAAAAAATCTGCTGCAGAAACCTGTGGTTTTGAAATACCGAAACGAATCACTCGATGAATTAATGAGTGAACTCATACTGCTGAGAAAAGATTTAAATGGTATTGGAAACAACTTCAATCAGGCAGTTAAAAAGCTTCACACCCTTGTACAGATTTCAGAATTTAAACATTGGATTATGGTTTATGAAATAGAAAAAAAAGTACTCTTTAATTCCATAAACCAAATAAAAAAACATATTGAAAATCTCTCTGAAAAATGGTTGCAGTCATAAATACAGGGCGTTCGATCAGGGCTATTTTCAATTACAATGAGAACAAAGTTTCCGTTGGCGCAGCCCAATGCATTGGAGAAGGAAATTATCCAATGGACGTTTCGGACATGAATTTGATTTTTAAACTAAACATGCTTTTAAAACAGCTTGAACTCAATGAAAATGTGACTCGAAACAGTGTGCATATATCGCTCAATTTTGACCCGTCAGAAAAAGAATTATCAAAGGAAAAACTCATGGAAGTTGCAAGTAGTTATATGGATAAAATTGGTTTTGGCTCTCAGCCATATTTGGTTTATCAGCACCATGATGCCGGACATCCGCACATCCATATTGTCTCTATAAAAGTAAGAGCCGACGGCAGCAGAATAGACATGCAGAATATTGGAAAATATCAGTCTGAAACAGCACGAAAAGAAATTGAAACACAATTCAATTTGGTACGCGCAGAAAGTAAAAAAAAGACAACCGTAATGGATTTAAAACCATTAAAAGTTCATAAAATCGAGTATGGTGTTTCAGATTCAAAAAAAGCGATCGCAAGTATTTTACATGCTGTAATACCGCATTATAAATTTACAACTATTGGAGAATTAAATGCAGTATTGAACCTGTATAATATTTCAGTACTGCAGGGAAAAGAGGATTCTAAAATGTTTATTCATAAAGGGCTGTTATACCAGATTATTGATGCAGACAAAAACCCAATCGGAGTTCCTATAAAAGCGAGCAGCTTTCATTTTATGCCTACTATGAAAACTCTTGAACAAAAATTTGAAGCCAATAAAAAATCCCGGCTCCCTGACATGAAAAGAATCAGAAACAGTATTGACATGGCATTTTTAAAAAACAGCAATATAGACCTTGACGAGCTGGAAAAAAAATTACTCAAGGAAGGGATCGCTGTAATTTACAGGCAAAGTTCTCAAGGTCTGGTCTATGGAATTACATATGTAGACCATACTACAAAATGCGTTTTTAATGGTAGTGCGTTGGGCGTTCAATATGCAGCGAAGGCAATTCTTGAAAGGTGCGGTAATGTAAGGATAAAACCCGACGGAAATAATTATGAAAACAAATTACAGAAGGAAGAAGCAACTAAAAATCCTGCTTTTATTTCTGAGCGTGAATTACAAAAGATAATTGACAGCATTTTACAGCCTGAATATGCATCTGAATTTATTCCTGCCAGCTTAAAAGGCAGACGAAAAAAAAGAAAAAGAAAAGGACAGTCCGACAATTAATTAAACACTAAATCCATGGCAATGCAGACAGGAGAAAATGATCAGGCACTTAGAAAAATTTTAGATATGACAAGGCTCATAAGCATAATTCTTTTGAGTATTCACTTCTACTATTACGGCTACTCGGTTTTTAAACATTGGCAGCTGGTAAGCCCTTTTAGCGATACGATTTTACACAACATTTACAACACAGGCCTTTGCAGTAATTTTCATAAAACAAAGTTTTTTGCTTTGGGTTTACTGATCATTTCTTTACTTGGTGCAAAAGGCCGAAAAGATGAAAAACTGCAATTTAAAACGGCATTTTTTTACATAACGGCAGGACTGATTTTATATTTTATCAGCTATCTGTTTTTGCTGACAGTTCTTAGTCTTTTTTTTAAAATTACAGCTTACATTATATCCACTTCGATAGGATATCTGATGATGCTTTCCGGAGGTACGCTTTTATCAAGAATTATCACTCGAACATTAAATCATAAAGATATTTTCAACAAAGAAAATGAAACTTTCCCTCAGGAAGAAAGGCTTATAGAAAATGAATACTCCGTTAATCTTCCTGCCCGATATCATTTAAAAGATAAAGCACGAAACAGCTGGATAAATATTATCAATCCTTTTCGATCGCTTTTGGTTCCGGGAACACCTGGTTCGGGAAAATCTTATTTTGTAATACGCCATGTTATTACCCAGCATATTCAAAAAGGATTCAGCATGTTCGTTTACGATTTTAAGTTCGCTGATCTGACCATCATTGCTTATAATACCTGGCTGAAATACCGACAACTTTATACTGTTGAACCCAAATTTTACATGATTAATTTCGATGATCTAAGCCGCACTCACAGGTGCAATCCTCTGTATCCTGAATCGATGACAGACATAACCGATGCAGCGGAATCAGCAAGAACTATTCTGCTGGGACTTAACCGGGAATGGATTAAAAAACAGGGTGACTTTTTTGTGGAATCCCCAATCAATTTTCTCACAGCTGTTATTTGGTATTTACAAAAGTATAATGATGGGGAATTCTGCACCCTTCCGCATGTTATTGAACTTATGCAGCTCGATTACGACAGTCTCTTTACACTGCTCAGAACAGAGAAAGAGATTGAAGTCCTTATCAATCCATTTCTCAGCGCTTACCTTAAGGACGTTATGGAGCAGCTTGAGGGACAAATTGCTTCTGCCAAAATTTCCATGGCAAGGCTCTCTTCCCCACAGCTCTACTATGTACTTTCAGGCAATGACTTTACTTTGGATATCAATAACCCGCTTGAACCTAAAATTGTATGCATGGGAAACAACCCTCAGAAAATACAAACTTACGGCGCTGTTTTATCTCTTTATGTTAGTCGGTTAATCAAGCAGGTCAATCAAAAAGGAAAATTGAAAAGCAGTCTGATATTTGATGAATTTCCAACGATATACCTCAACAATATGGATAGCTTAATTGCTACGGCAAGAAGTAACAAAGTAGCAACTTGTTTAGGAATACAGGACTTCAGTCAGCTTAGAAAAGACTATGGACGGGAACAGGCAGATGTAATTTTAAATATTACGGGAAACATTATCAGCGGTCAGGTCACAGGGGATACAGCCAAACAGCTTTCCGAACGATTTGGAAAAATTATGCAAGACCGCGAAAGCTTGTCTATTAATAGCGCAGACACTTCAATCAGCCGTTCCAAACAGTTGGAATCTGCGGTACCCGCTTCCAAAATTTCCTCTTTAAGTTCAGGGGAATTTGTGGGTATTGTGGCCGATAATCCGGACTGTAAAATCGAGCTCAAAACCTTTCACTCCGAGATTATAAACGATCATGATTTACTTAAAAAAGAACAGGATAATTATCAGGACATTCCCATAATCAGAAAAATTGACAATACAATAGTGCAGCGAAATTATATGCAGATCAAACAAGATATACAAGATATAATTCATTCAGAAATGGAGCGTTTAATTAATGACCCTGCACTGTCTCATTTAATTATAAAAAAGATACAGTGATTACAGAACCTCTAATAAAATATGAGAGGTTCTGTTTTTAAATTTATTTCAGCTTTCCTTTTTTCAAATTAAATATTGGAATATCAACCATTAAACCCAAACTTAATCTGAAAACATTTTCTTCTTTCAAAACATTTTTATCATCTTCAATATCTCGCAAGAGTGGAGTAAACTGTCCTCCCAATGAAAGACTAATTGGCGTGTTTTTAAATCCATAGATATAAAAGAAACCTGGAGAAAAAATTTGCTCCCATTTAATTTCCTGTGGCAATCCCTGTGCATCATCGTTTGTGAATCGATAACTAAATGGAGCACCAATATCTATTACAGAAAGAAAAAATGTTGAACAGGAAGAATCCTTTACTTTTCGATTGTGCTTTCTTGAAAAAGAAATTCCAACTGGCGCTGTAATTCCGTAGCTCATGCTTTGGCTAGAGTCAAATTCATATCCTAAATAAAGCCCTGGAAAAGCACTGATATCCCAAGAATGAGAATAACTTCTTTTGATGCGATAAGAACCTACAGGCATAGCATAATTTTCAACAATTTTTTTTACATTTTCACTGTTTCCCGATTCAGATGCTGCAATTATGTCCGCCAAAAAATTGCTATAGTAAAAGAATTCTTTTATTACTTTTTTGTCAGAAGTATCACTGTCAACCTCGCTGTAAAACAGCTGTTGCAAAAGATTAGTACTTAGAAGAATACACTCCGCATAATTTTTTTGAGCCAGAGCGCTGTTGAAACCTATTAAATCTTCAGAGACAGGTCTAATTGATTTAAAATAAAATGAATCATAATAAGTATTACTTCCTAAAATTTGATATATCGCTTTCATGTTTTCATCAAAGAGATTATAAAAAGCAGTCAGATAAACAGCATACTGTTCCAATGTTTTGGTGGTCGTTTCTTTACCCATCTCACTTTTTACTCTGTCAAGTAATGCCGTAATAGTTTTAAAATTACCGCTCATCTGTTGTATATGAGAATAAAAACTAGGGTAATTATCTTTTGTAATAGACCCCGTAAGCGTTTTGGAACCTATTACTATCTTATCAAATAATTTGCTTTGCACACCTTTCTGATAAACTAGACCTGCCAGAAATTTTTTACTGGTATCATCTAATTTTTGCAAATCATCAGATATCGCCCATGTTTTAACCTGAACATCTCCATCGCCCTTAAGATAAGTTAAATTGGAAGAAATTAAATTTATAAACCCCACTAATTGCTGAGATAGAGTTTTAAAATTCATGCCCGAAGTGTATTTGGTATTGATATTATCAAGAATTTCCATTGGATGATCGCCTCTTTTTACTTGTTCAATAACATCAAATGAAATTAATGTAAAACTTCCTACATCTGTTGTCGCAAGATCTGTATTGGATCTTACAATAATTTCTAATTGAGATGGAAGATTTATAAGGTCTTTTTTAAAGGCTGTAACCCAGGTTTTCCCAAGTGATGGCGTGTCAAAATACTCCTTACTGTCCAATAACAAAAATGTATTTGGAAAAAGGACTCTTAACTCAATCTTTATCACAATGGCTTTTCCTTCTATTGTAACTTTAATTTCAATAGTGTCCTTTAATTTTTTTCTGAAATTTTCATAAAAAGTTATTGTCAATTCCTGTTTTACCCTGTCAACTAAAAATTGAGCTAATGCATCAACAAGAACTGTTGTCATATCTTGTCCTGTTGGAGGCACCAATGTTTTAGCATCTTTACCATCGGGACATCCGTAGTTTGCAAAAGTTCCATATTCATTGGGACAAGCATCATTCTTATCCGCGACACCGTCACCATCAGTATCAAATTGACCTGCCACGCCACCGACTTTTCGTGCCATTATTGTTTCCATTTCCAAGATATTCCCTAAGGACAATGAAACATCAATAGCGGCCAATTTTGGATTAAATGGATCAAGCAGAAATTTTTGAAAATTTTCAAGATCTTCTTTATTTTTATAAGTTGCAAATTCAGCACTGGAAGTAATTATTCCTAACTTCTTCTCCAGCTCCGCAACTCTGATTCGATTAAGCTTTTTAGCGTCCTGAAAAGCATTCTGTCCATAGCTGGTTACAGACAATAACATAATAATGATAATAATTTTCTTCATTGAACTAGGATTTGGGTTTCTATTAATAAAATTATTTTTATCTAAAAAAAAATAATACTAAATTACATCATAAAGAAAATATCAATCCAAGTATAAATACCTGATTAATTGGAATAAATAATTTTGTTATAATTTAGAACATTATGCTCTTTATTAATTGTATTCCAATTGGTATTGAAGGCATTCAGATCCTGATTTTTATAGGCGCTTTCCGTTTTACCGGAAAGACAAAGAATCAGCTGCTGGTAATCGCAAGGCTGATTCTGATTAACTTCAAGCCTGAAAACAGAAATCTTATGCTCATTCAGGAACCTGTCAAAGAATATGAACTTCCGAAATTGGAACGTTCCGAATTTGAAGATGCATTTGATGAAATTGAATTATTAAGTTTCCCTGTCTCATGCTCTCCCTTTGACCTATTGAAAACTAAATTCAGAGGTGATGTCCTGGCTAAAGATTTATTAAAATATCACAAAAACACGGTACGTATGCTCGCTTACCTGATATCCAGAAAACATTTCCCGACTAAAATGGGAGCCATGTATTTTGGCACTTGGATAGATGCTGAAGGGGAGTTCTTTGATACGGCGCATTTTACCGACAGCCTGGCAAAATATCCATTTCAGGGAGGAGGATGTTATCTGCTGTTGGGAAACGTGGAAGTAGATTATCACTTTCCAACGATAACCATCCTAAAGATGGAAAAAATGCCATTCATCCCCGATCCGCGTTACTCCAATGCAAGTGATAATCAGTATAAAGTACATCAGCAGATTCGTGAAGATGTGAGTATGACCCATTGGGCACCATATCCACAGGAACATGAAATTAATCTGCCTAGAAACAAAATGATTTTATAAATGATTAAGTCTTTTGAAAATCATAAAGAGAAAACTTTATCTACAGTATAATGACAGAAAAAAGTCCCATTACAGATGTAGTGGGACTTATAAAGTAAGAGGCATATATAATTGAATATTAAACTTTTTTTATTTTAAATATTCTGTTTATTCGGGTTATATAGCTACATAACGAAGAAATGATTACAATAGTATATCTCTTTTTTATTTAGTTTTCCGGGTTTTCCATCCTGCCGATAATTTTGGTAACTTCCGCTTCTGTGTTTTTAAGCTTGGTCTGGCAGAACTCAATAAGCTCTGATGCCCTTTTCACTTTTGAAGCCAGAGCATCAACCGAAATCGTTTCGTTTTCTATTTCTTTCGAAATAGCTGTCAGCTCAGAAAGGGCAGCCTCATAAGTCAGTTTCTCTTCCATCATATTGTATTTTTTCTTTAACGGTGCTTTTTAGTTTAACGTCTTTCAGGATCACCTCTATCTCTTGCCCAGCCTGAATATTTTCTGCACTACTAATTATTTTTTCATTGAACTTTACAATTGCATAGCCTTTACGAAGGATATTCTGCGGGGACATCATCTGAATACTTTTCAGGTGATGCTCCAAAGTGACCTTCTCTCGGCGAAGATAATCATTAGCAGTGTTCTTTATGGAATTTTTGATATGTGTCAAATCATTTTTTTTCTGCTGCAGCAGCATTTTTGGACTCTGCACTACCTGATGGGCAGTTAAGATAAGTTTCTTTTGATGCCCATACAAAACCGATCTGGAACTGCTGATAATCCGCTGGTTGGTTTTTGCCAGTTCTTCTGAGTAAATGTGAACCAGTTTCATCGCGTTATGAGAAATACCATTTTTAAGTTCGCTGAGTTCTTTGTAATGAACATGAAAAAGCTGCTGGGATTTTATGACAATATTTTGCTGAAGTGATAAGATCTCCTGCTCAAAACTTCGGTTATGGGCAATGATAAACTCAGCCGCCTTGGTTGGTGTTTTGGTATGGGTATGGCCCATCAGGTCCGTTATACTGACATTTTTCTGGTGTCCTATACCGGTTATGACCGCAATGGGAAACTTGGCTACCGCCCTTCCAATATTATAGTTGTCAAAAATTAGAAAATCAGACTGCGATCCCCCGCCCCTGTTAATCACAACCGCATCGTATGGTATTCGGGTATTATAGATTTCAATGAGTTTATTTAAGAATAGTTTGGCGTTGTTATCTCCCTGCACAACGGTATAATAATCATCGATCTGGAAAACATACCCAAAATCATTATGCTGCATCGTGTGGCGGAAATCCTCATTCCCTGCAGAACTGCTCGAAGAAATTACGGCCACTCTCTGAATGACTGCCGGAAGTTTCAGCCGGCTGTTAAACGTCGAGTAACCATCCCCCACTTTCTGGATGTAATCATTTTCTTTTACCAGACGCTCAAGGGTGGCATTTCGCTGCTGTTCGAGTATTCCCAGCATAAAATTGCTGTCGATGTCCAGAACGCTCACAGACAAACCGTATAAGGGATGATAATCCACGCTAACCTGTACAAGAACATGCAGGTTGTTGGTAAAGGTCTGTCCAGTGTTTTTTTCAAACTCCTCAATACGAACGGCTCCCCCTCCCCATGATTTACCCATCATCTTGGCTGTTATCGCATTGCCGTTCTGTACTTTCTCCACCAGCTCAAAATAATGGATTTTTTTATCTGCCTTATAGGAATGATTGGTGATATCGGCCAGTACCCAGAAACGCTGTCCGGCAAAACGAGCACTGATCGTATCATGAATCATGTCATTAAGCGCTGAGAGTCTGATATAGGGATGCGGTTCCATTGATTGGGATTTCTTGTGTTTAGCTAAGGTACTACTATTAGCCGAAAATCTCAAAAAGGCTTAAAAAGTATAATCTGATTTTCATTCAAAACGGGTTAAAAGGGCAGCTAAAGTAGTGCCCGCCGTCACCTGCATGCGCATAACGGCTGTCGCCGCCCTTCGGGACATATAGCACTCCGGCTTCCTTATCCGGACACTTTACTTGTGCTTTCTTTTTTCCCGTTTTTTCTTTTGAAAAAATTCATTTGGCGCAAACGGTGGAAGAGAACTTAAAACAAGTATTCACTAAAAATCAAATGTCATGGAAATTACAGGACGAATTGTAAAAGATGCCTCAGTTTTTAAACTAAAAGAAAACCGTGAGGTTGTAAACTTTACCATAGCTATCAACGACAGCTATAAACCCAAAGACAGCACAGAGCTGAAAAAAATTACTACCTACATCAACTGCTCTTATTGGGTTTCTTCCAAATCAGCAAAATGGCTTAAAAAAGGCGCACTAGTCGAGTTATTCGGACGCATCGGTCTAAATGTCTATATCGGGAGTGATTCCGAGGCGCACGGTGCTCTGACCTTTCATACCAGCCATATTAAAATCCTTGCATTTGCCAAAGACAGGGAACAGACCCCTGAGGTACGTAAAGGCGCTAAAGCAAGTTCCGAAAAAGAACCTGACGACCTCCCATTTTAATATCCCGAAAAACAATGTATAAGCCTAAAGAAATGAGTTATGAAAGCCTTGGAAAAATCAATGTACAAACAGTATGAGGTATGCTCTGCATTCAATAAAATAATTCTGTCCGATTTAGGATCCTATGACGGGACTAAAAAGGAACAGCTTAAATCCTTTCTCGAAGACCTGCAGAATGGCGGGTGCATGAGCGGTATGATCTCTGAATTTATTTACCACGTGGACTGTAAAAAGTTCTATATCGAAAATCTTGATGATTTGGAAAACATCCGCAAAGAAATCGAGGATTCACTTGGCGAGCCTGTAAAAAATACGCATCGTCTTCCCCACTACACTTTTATGTGTTGGCTCTGTTTTGAAGAATACTGTTTTGACATCTACAGAAACAGTTTTGAATGACTTTTTCAATCTTAAAATCTTCCCTTATGAAAGCTTCTGAACAATTTAAATCCGTCATGGAAAAATACCTCAGTGAAACTGCGCAAAGCGATACCGTCTTTGCGCAGAACTTCACAAAGGCATCCAAAAACCTTGAAAGCTGTATCAATTACATTTTTGGCGAGGTAAAGAAAACTGGATTCTGCGCCTTTGACAATAAGGAAATATTCGACATGGCGCTCAAATATTATGCTGATGACAGTATAGCAACTCCCGCTCCTGTCAGCTGTAAAGTTGTGGTAAATCAGCCTGCAGGGGCTGATTTATTCACCTCAGCTCCTGCTGTTTCTGAAAACACCATTCAGAAAACTCAAACCGTACAGACTCCTAAACTTGCCGAGCAACAAACCTTAACACTTTTTGACCTATGATACCTAAAACCATCATCGAGAAAGAAATTTCACATTTAAGCACTACCCTGAAACCCATATCAGATGAGATGCACACTTGGGCAGAAAAAAGTATTTTCCTTAAATGGGGAGTGTTATCACGTGGAAAATTTCACTGCCTTGAATGCACGCATTCTTGGAAACCTGAATCACTAAGTAAGTCCTGCGAAAAATATATAAAATGTCGCCTCTGTCAGGGAAGGCTTAAAATGCAGGGATGCAATCAGGTGCATTTCAGGGAAATTGAATACTCTGCTGTATTGGATGTGTGTCAAGGCTATCAGGTGGTACGTATGATCTGCTCACACAAACACATGAAAAAGAATACTTTACCTTCTTATTTTCACAAGGAAGTAATGCAGCATTGGATAAACCCAAAAGGAGAAGTTCGTACCATGTCGCTTAGTACAAATGTTTTTTCAAATGTCTATGATGCATGGCAGTATTATTCTCCCCTTGAAATCCGCCCAAAGGATTTTCAGAACTCCCCGAAATACAGAATTAATCCTTACAAAGTTTATCCATGCATGAAACTACTTACTGTTTTAAAAAGAAACGGATTTAAAACTTCAGTTTACAATATTGCACCACAGATACTTTTTACTTCCCTTTTAAAAGATTCTATTACGGAAACACTTTTGAAATCTTCTCAAACTTCCCTGCTTTCTTATTATCTACAATCACATGAACAGCATATCAAAGAAAATTGGTATGCAGTAAAAGTTTGTATTAAAAACAATTATGTGATTAAAGATTATAAAATATGGGAAGATTACATAGCCCTGCTTCGTTGGTTTAAAAAAGACCTCAACTGTGCCTCTTTTGTCTGTCCTGAAAATCTTCATAAAGTCCACGATAAACTTGTGGCTAAAAAGAGGGAATTGCAAAGAAAAAAACATCTATTAAAAATGCGTGCAGAAATCCTAAAAGCGCAGGAAGTTTATGCCGAAGAAAAAAAACGCTTTTTCGGACTTTGTTTTACAGATGAAAATCTAACTATTAAAGTTTTGGAAAACGTGCAGGACTTTATGGAAGATGGCGATAACCTGCACCATTGTGTCTTTACAAATGAGTACTACAAGAAAAAAGATTCACTTATTCTCTCAGCGAAGGTCTATGACACTACCGTTGAAACTATAGAAGTTTCTCTTTCAAATATGGAAATAGTCCAATGCCATGGCATGAAAAATAATAATTCACAGTATCACGAAGTCATAATAAGCATCATGAAAAAAAATCTTTATCAGATTAGTTCACGAATTAAGAAGTGAAAAGCTGAAGATTTTATAAACAATAGTTACACCTAATACGTAATTATATTAAAAAGCTAATTGAACTTAAGATATAGATGAATCATTCTTAAGCCACTATTAAATCTCATCTAATTCTTTTCGGACAGCCTCTCTCAATTGCAATTTTAGAGTATTTAATTTCATTGCGGTTTCCTGAATTTCTGACTGATGGTTGTTCAATTCACTGATTTCTCTTGAAATCAAAAGAGACGCAAGATCTTTCATCATTGCTGCTGATCTATTTAATGCTTCATCATTTGCGAATTCAGTTTCTTCTAATAGTTTTAATACCTCAGCACCAGCTATTATTTTTAATGAGCTTGTTTCAGTTTTAAATCGCAATTGCGATTGATTTGCCTTAGCCATAATTCTCAATATAGATTCTGAAAACTCAGTTGTTGCCTCCATTTCTTTTTCTGGATCATTTTGCGAACTCAAAAATGAAGCATTAAATTTTGAAATCGCAGGTAAAAATTCTGCGTGAGCCTCTTCGTTTGACTTTGCATTAAGTTCATCAAGCAAATTAAAATACTTTATATACAAATTACTTTTATACTCATATTTGTATTTACGTTTTGAGTTTTCTAAATCAAATTTAGAAGTAACTTTTTCTTTTTCTTCAGTCAATAATTTAGTATCTTCAATGGTAGCTCTATTTTTTCCTTTCTCCTTTACATATGAAGTGAGATACCCAAATAAGAACCCAGTTAATAGACTAATACTGATAAGCAAGATTTCGTACATATTCATAATAGCTTTAGTTTATTATTAAATTAAATCTTTAGTTAGATTGATTTATCTGAACAAACCCCTCCAATTCATCATAGAATTTTATTTCTATCTGATCAGTATTATGGAAAATACGCTCTGCTAAGTTGTCTCCAATAATTTTATATGTAATAGCTTTATTCATCTTATCTATAGTTTCTAGATAGCCTTTTGCAGAAAACTTATTAATAATTGAAAATTTATTATCATCAAAAAGCAAAAATTTTGGTTCTATTTCCCGTCTTGTATCAAGAATCTTGATATGGGAAATAGGAAAATACTCTTCGAAGTCACCTTTATGCTTTTCATACTGATGAAATCGTTTAGACGATTCTTCAAAAAAATCAGTTGCACCAAAATTTAATATATATTCATAGCCTTCAACTTCGCCTTCTAAACTATAATAATTACCTTTTTTTACCCAAAAATATATCCCTCCATCGTCATGTGACCGTCCTAAAATTAATCCGCCCATAGTTGCATCGATTGCACGACCATTATTCACATACTCTTCCATTTGTTCTAAAGACAATTTCATTTTGTAGTAGTACATATTATTTTGAATTTTTAGAGATACTGTAATAGTCGACCAATTTGTGTCAATCGTTTTTTAACCTTCTTTGGCAAACATTTTATTATAATTCGTTTTCTTTTTTGTTGAATCAATTAACATTTGTTCGACGATAAATGAAATTTTTATTGTCTTTTATATTTCCAATAATTATTTCTTCTATAACTTCTTTTTTCCATACTACACTTAACTATGCATTAAACTCTGTTTTGCCTATAATTCTCCTAGAGTAAATCCCTATAAATCCCTGAATCTCTCCAATGATATTATTAATATTTAACTTTCCGCTCTCCTCTGTTTGTAATCATGTTCTTATGAAAATCAAAGAAGAACCTGACATCACAGATTTACTGACTGTATCAATAAAAAATTCTATACCCGGTTTTGTAGCAACGCTTCCCTTTTTCCAAATTGAAAAATACCAGTTCCATTTATTGAATATGGATAACCTAAAACTAACACATCATCTGCAACCTTAAGATTAAAAACTTATGTGCGTTAAAAAATTATTAGTTTTCAATCATACTATATACTTCATTCAATTTTTCAAATTTCAAAACACTAAATTGTTTACTTGGAACCCATAATCGATTTTGATTTTCATACAAAATTGAGAAGTTATTAGTATCTAAATATTTCTTTAAAATTAATAAAGCATTTTCTCTATTAACTTTTACAGTTTTTTTATAAATATCAAAATACTTATTAGGTTTATCATTTGAGTTTGGAACTGATGTTATCGTCAGTGCATTAATTTCAGTTTGTGCAAATGTCTGAAAAGCAACATATACAATATCTCGTTTAACCTGTTCTGCGATTATATTTTTCAAATCACCTTCGAAAATTGGTTTAGAGACCTGAACATGCAATTTACTTTCCTCCAATGAAATGAATTTTAATGTCCCTACTTCTTCACTAAAATCATACGAAGCTTCAAACATTTCTTTAATAGTTTTATATTTCGGTAATGAATTGTCATGCTCAATATCATCGTTTGATGGGTCAAGATTTTCAACAGAAATACTATCAGTTGCAATATTGTTCACTTGATTTTCTTCATTAGATTTACAGCTTACAATTGCAAGTATTGACAAAGTAAATATTGCTAATTTAATTTTATTCATGTGCTTTTTTTTTAAAATATTTGTAAAACCTCAAATCTGAACTTAACAGTTTTGAGGTTTTTAATTGATTTAAATTCGGTGTTAGAATTTATAAACCTTACCAATAATTACTTAATCTTTAGGTTTATGCTTGTGTGGTTTTAAAGCAGGATGCTTTTCCTTGTTTGGAGGGTTGACCCGAGGTCTTTTATCTGGTGTTCCATCTTCTTTTTTGGGTTGTGGACCAGGCTTAATTGCTTGAAGTTCATTCATAATAATTTCCTATTAATTAAATACTAACATTTGTTTCTCACTAACAAATAACATTAAAAAAATTATTATTGTATTACGGAAATCCGTAACAAGGAAATGATTTTAAAGTCACAATACCTACTTGTACTGAATTTTATTTGAAGCTTTAATTAGTTTTGATTTAAGATTTACAGCTTTATTTATTTAAATCATTGTCATATGATCTCCGTTTTTAACTATTCCTGTTAAATCTAATTTATAATCATCCTTAACTTTTTTTGCAAATTCAAAAGGATCAACATCTTTAAATATTAAAATTTGCCTTGTAAACCTAGGATAATATAATGTTCCAAAATTACCTATTGGGAAATGGATTCCAATTGCTGGCTGAAAAGAGTCGCTTGATATTAAGTAGCTATATGCAAAAGCTCCAGTTTTCGCATCTCCAATCATTACTGGTACAGATTGATTTCCTTCAATTAACATTGAGATTGGTTGCCCTCCAATAAAGGACATCTTCATTAAATATTCAAGACCTTTTGCAGTTGTATGAACTGTTATATGAAATCCTCCGACACTATCAATTGTTCCACTTGAAATAACTTCCTCAAATGCCTGTGATTGAATCTCCATTATGTGTTTCCAATCTGTACTTTTTAAATTAGGAATAAAGTTCTTTTGAAACATATTAAATCCTGATGTATCGCCAATCCAATGATGCTGGTTTGATGGCTCAATTTCGCCCTTAGCGATTTTATAAAGTAAAGCTTGATTTTCCAATGCTCCTATTAAAAAGTCAGTTTCATAATTTGACTCTCTATTTATTTCTAGCAGCAATTTTCTAACTTTGTCTATACTTAGTTCATTTAGTTTATAAACTTGTTCAATTGCCTGTTGAGCAGTATCAACTGAGCCAGCATATGAGATACATAGTTTAGGATGCAAAATAATAGTTTTTAGTAAACCAGAAAAGATACTATTCCGATTAGATACTATATTTGGATCAGTGATTTTTGAATCACTTTCTATTCGTAATGAACCCTGAGCTATCCTTCCAATTACCAATGTCATTTCTTAAAATGTATTCAAATTAATCAATTTCTATAATTTTCCAGAGCCATCTTTTTTTGCATCAGAATAACTCCAACATAAATGTATTTGTTTGGCTTATGGATTATTCCTGCACTTTAGTTTGCTGGATTTCTTTTTGTCAAATGATTTTATTCTTTTAGCATAATTGTCTCCAAAATTTATAGGAAGATTTTGTTTTGAAAAAGAGTTCGTTCGAATAGAAAAATTTATCTAAACAAAAGTAATTTTAAGGAAAAACAAGATCAAACGTACAAAATGCAACGAACATATTTTCTAATTAATTATAAAATATATTTATTAATCAGTTTTATTTTCTCTTAGCAACAAGAAAATCAATTTGTTGTTGTATAAGACTATTATGAAATTCAACATCTTTATCTAATTCTGAAAGCATTTCTGAAAGTTTAATTTTTAATATAGGCTCATCGATTAATTTAATTATACTTTGATGATAGATCTTGTTCTTCAGGAAAACACTTTTTGATTCCTTTTTTTTTGCGTTTTTATTTATCCAGTTAATTGTATCATTTATCTTATCTTGAGCAAAAGAACCTATATAACCATTTTCCATAAAAAAACTATCACCTAACAGTTCATGTATATTTGCCCCAAACGTATGTTTTTTATCGAATATTTGAAAAGCTTCACCGTTAATAACTTTAAGAAACATAATGTTACTGCTTGGAATATCAGAGAGTATAAAAGGGGAATGAGTTACAAAACAAATATTAATACTCTTTATATTCTTTAGACCGATTCGCGAAATGCTATCTAAAAAGTATTTTATAAAACATCTTTGCAATTCTGGATGAAAATATAATTCGATTTCTTCAAGTACAATATTTATATTTTCATATTTAATTTTTTCACCCATAACAGAATCAATATTATACAAATGATAAAGTAAAGAGCTTACCATATATATTAATTGTTTTTCTCCTGAACTCAAACTGTCAAATTTTACATCATCACTATTAGATGATTTTAGAATTATTTTAATATCAAAAATTGGTGGAGGAATAAAATTTAAAATTGATTGGTCTGGTTGACGTCTTAAAGCGATAGCATCAGATATATCAGATATAGGCAATGTTAATTTTTTATTTTGATATTGAACATAATCATTTTTCAAATAATTCAGAACCTGTTTTAACTTAAAAGTTATATGACTATCATCTTCCTTTAATTTATTAATCAATTCTCCAAAGAGTGCTGTATCAAACTTCTTATGTCGAGGAAGTAGAAATTTGAAGTAGTCTTCGTACTTCAAGCAAATACTAACTACTTTATAAATAATATAAGATCTAGCTACTAAATATCTTTTTTCAACGAAAAGATCAATGTTAAAATTCTGAACTTGAACCAATTCGGACATTAACAATTTAGCCAAATCATTTCTTTCTGGAATTTCAAAAGCACTTAATCTAAATGTTCTCAGTATTTTTTCTCCACTTGTATCCTTGCGATGATAATAAACAACATCCTTTGATTTTTTTAATTCAAAGCTAATTTTATGTGCAATTAAATTATCGCCAAATTTTCTAAAATCTAAATTGCCCTCAATTGGACGCAAAACATTAGCAAGAATACGTTGCTTAACTAAATCATTTTCACGATTAATATCAAAATTTCCTTCTGTACGCATCGGATTAAGAACAAGGGGAGTTTGATACGAATCATTTTTATGAAACAACTCTTGTAGCCAATCGACAAATTTAGACCCTTCAAAGTACCCGTATTCTTTACTGTTGTAAGCATAATGAGAATAATTTACAGCTTCTGTGTAAAATAATTTCTCTAATGAAAAGTCTTCTTCTGGTTTTAAATTAATTCTTCCATCTTTATTAAATCTAAATACTTGAAAAATATCATCATTAACAGAAATCTTATAATAATTATCGGTATGAAAATAAAATTCAATATGAATACCTTTAATTACTTCCAAATCAGCAGTAATTGTTTTGTTTTTATTACCCGCAACAAACTTAAAATTATACGCAATATTGTTTATTGCTCTAAAAAGAAGATCAATAATAGTACTTTTACCAGAACCGTTTTTACCTACAATAGCTGAAATATTTATATTAACATCTGAACTTAATCCTTTTATATTATATAACAAAGGGCTTTGCAAAGAAATATCTTCGACAATAGATTCTATCCCATCAATTATTTCGATTTTATAATTTGTGTAAAAAAAATATAATTTATTTTTTTTTAGAACTTTAACAAAAGTAGAATCTGTCCCATCAAGTACTTTTAATGCAATTATTTTAAAATTCATGGGGACTTAGGTTTTATTATCTCCAATTCTGATAATATATCTTTTTTGAATTTACTAAATGGTCTTTTATGAAAATCATCTTCATTAATTTCGATTCCAAATACCAATCTATAAATTTCCTCTCTAGACATTATATTTTTAAATGTTTTATTTATTAAGATATCAATGTAGTTCTCAGAATACTTGTATCTTAGGTCTAATAGATCTCTTAATTCAGTATCTGAATGCGCATTGTATATCTCTTTTATCTTAAATGTTTCAATCATTTTTTTTGTTTTAGCTGGTAAAGAAGATTCATCTGCTATTGTAACGTTATTATCAACAAAGGTTTTTTTGCGGTATGAAAATTTAAATTTTTCATTTAAATCATTGATATACGGCTGTAGGTGGGTATCAAGTTCAAAATTTTTATTACTTTTTAATTTATTACAAGAAGAGCAACTAGGAATTAAATTAAAAAAAGATAAGGCTAGAAGGGGGTATCTATCTTTATTGAACCAGTGATCATATTCAGCCCTACATACCTTATCTTTTGTAGACCCAATAGTTTTAATGTAATTTCTATTACAATATGTACAAGTATGCCGTTTCAATATTTCTGCAAGATAATACCTGTTTCCTGTAATTTCTTTGTAATTAAAAATTGACTGAATAGATTGAATTGCTGGATGATAAGCATGTCTCTCTTTAACTGTTTTACTACCTCTAACATACAAATCATATGTTGCACTGTCATATAGTGGAATAAATTTATAAATAAATTCCAAATTAATATCAGGTAATTCATTTGGAGCACTTGTTATTATATCAAATAGTCTTTCTTTTAGTTCGTTTTTTAATGAAGTAGACAAAAAGCCATCCTTTGAAATTCTATCTTCTATTTTTGATTTAATATCCACGAAATATTCACGAACATTTTTACTATTTTCTTTTAGATTTAACATATTGAATATTGTTTAAATTTTCCATTTTTTTTTGTAAAAACTCAATTTCTCTAGAAATTATTTCTGCTTGCAAGGACTGCGCTGTAGCATTATCATACATTTCAGCTAGCTTTATTTTCATAATAGGTTCATCTATTATTGCAATTAATTTTCTATGTTGATTAAAATATGGATTTTCTTTATTTTTTAATGTTTCGCTACATTCAAGAGATAGAGCTTTGTTAAGTTTGCGTCTTAAAGTTTCTACTTTTGCGGTTTTTTTGTTTAAAACAAAATCCGTGATTTTTTCTTTTATATTAAGAATTTCGTTGAGCCAATCCAAATTTTTTTCAATTTTTTCTTTTGCAAAATCTCCAATCAATCCATCGTCTGTAAAAAACGAATAAGCCAAAAGATCAGTAATATTTGCTCCAAATGAAATTTKTGGTCTATCATCATTTTCAAGAACGACAGTTTTATTATCTAAACTTTTTAAATACACAACATTATATCTTGGTAAATCTGATAATGTTAGAGGGTCATGCGTTGTAAATACTATTTGAAATGATGGTTTATTCTCAATAAGTTCAAAAATGTGGCTTAAAGTATAAACTAAAGATTTTACAAACTTTTTTTTCCATATGGGATGAAACCCTAAATCTGCCTCATCTAGCAAAAGTATATAATGCTTTTTGAGAGGTAAAAATCTATTTCCTAGCTCACTATTTAAAAGATTACTAACCACAAAATCATAAATTCTAGAGTAAAAATTCAATAGCGCATTTTCTCCAGAACTTAGTTTTTTTTCAGTTTCATAGTTAATAAAACCATCTATTTTATAACTAGTATCTAAGATTAAATCACTCTCCTCAGATTTTTTAGCATTAAACAAAAAGTATCTTTCAAGTTCTATAATTAATTTTCTTTGTAAAGTTAATATTTCAATAGCATCTTTATAATCTGGATAAATWGTATTCTCATCATAATCAACTTTAGTCTGAACATAATCATCTTCAGCATATCCATCAGAATAATATGATTGGTTGTCAAGAATACTAAAAATATTATCTAAAAATAATTTTATTAGCTCGTAGCTAAAAGGTTTCCATACATTTCCGTGATACTCAATTTTGACCTCTTCAATCATTTTTAAAAAAGTATCTATATAGTTTAAATCTTTTGTTCTTTTTTCAAAGTCCGATCCTAATTTTAATTCAGATAAAAATGTATTTTTTTTGTCAGCTTGTCTAAACAAAACAGATACAATGCACTGGACGATAAAAGTTTTTAATCTTTCATTCTCTAATTCATCTTTATTTATAAAATTATTTTTATCATCATAAACTCTTCTTTTTATCCGAGCATTTTTTTCTTTGCTAGCTTTTTCTTCTAATGGCTTTAAAGCTCCAAATTTCACATCGAGTGATACATTATCAAATATGTCATCTAATTTATGAGCTCTGAATATCAACTTTGGATTACCATGTTTTGGAAAAGTAAAAATGTCATTAAAAACAGTGTTGTTTTCAAATACTTTAGATGACAAAAATGAAATTTGCCGTAGTGAATTTTTAAATCTTAATTCCCTGTTTGGTCTAAAATTCCAGCCAGCTGGATTTGAATCCTTGTTTGCCAAATCATTTAAATCATTATCTAAAACAGTATCAAATGAAATGTCATAATCATCAATCTTATCAAAGTGGGGATTAACCTTATAATCGTAATGGGGAGAATAATATATTGATTGAAAAGACTGTTCCGTTTTAGCAAGGTCTATATCTAAAAATAATGCATTATTTTTATCAAGTTCATTAATATTTAAAAGATATTTATTAGTTTCAAAACTTGATTTAATTAAAATTGGATAATCACTAGTATCATCTTCTCCAATCATAACTACGTATGAGTGCGGAAATGGAGAAGAATGTTCAACAAATTTAGACCTCAGAATATCTAATATAGAAGTTTTACCCGTTCCGTTTTCTCCAACAATTGCGCTTACTAATGACAATTTTGATGAAGTCTTTGTTAAATCATAAAAATTATTGATATAGTTATGATTCTCCTCTCTCCTTATTAGTACTGACGAATTATTATATCCTTTAAAATTATAAATATATTTTCCACCAAGGTTAATGGTTTGTGGTTCATCAAACAAGAATTGATGTTCATATATAAAAACAGCTACTAATCTCATCTTTAACTTAATAAAATTTTAGTAAATATAGTACTAAAAATTCTACCGTTAATTTATAAGTATTTTCTATTTAATTTAGAGCAATCAGTAAATTGTAAACAAGTGAACTATTGATAATAACAAAGTGATTAAATAATTATATAGTTACTCAAACTAACAATAACATAGTGGCGGGGAGAATTTTAAAAAAAGAAATGAGAATTTAGACACATTAGATTTAAACCTCTATTTCCAGCATTTTCAACCTCTGAGGCTGATAAACAGATAACTCGAAAAGTAAAAGAAGCCGGAAGACTTCTTGACATCACATTACTGGATTCATTAATTATAACTGCCGAATCTTATTATTCCTTTGCTGATGAAGGCGCTTTATAAGCGCCTTTATAATTATGACTATTAAATATAGCTTAAAGCTGTATTGCTACACACAAAACACAAAACAATTTCGAATACTTTATAAACTTGATTTAGAATATTGTGATATATATTTCTACAGGAACAAAAATAACCTTTCACAATAATACAACTGATGTCAAGAACTGCAACAATCAAATCGATTTTTTGACTATTATACGCTAAAATCGCAATTTCCGAACTACAAATCTTAAAAAGACAGGTAAAGGGTTTTAATAAAACAGTCTTTTATCAACCTTTCCCTGTATATTATATACATTTTGCAACTATTTTGGAAATACTTATTAACAACAAATGACTATATACCATGTACTGTCAGAGTATACAGACCGTGGAAAGTTTCAATAATGATTTTAAATTATGTCCCGTAACTGTTCATAAAATACCCCGTGAACTCGCGTAAATTTAATTTTACATTTGTTTTTATTCCAAATAAATTTATACATTTGTAATCAAGCAATTATAGATGAAAATCAGTACAAAGTAAATCCTGATTTATCTCAAACAACAACAGTAATAAACACACATTAGATATGGAAATAATTGACAACCTAATAGATAAAAGAAAAGATGTTATAAAACAACTTGAAGCCATTGACACTGTTTTAAAATTATACGGCTATGTTGCTAGTGATTATAAATTCAATGGCACAGAAGCAGAACCACAGTCACAAAATTCTGCTGTTTTTCCTAGCAAGGCGACAAGAGAAAAACAGATTCTTTGGATTTTTGAGAACAAAATTACTAAAGCCTGTAAATTAAAGGATATACAAAATGTCTACAATGAGTTGCGTGGTAAAGATGATGTTAACATAGATAACACCGCACGAAAACTTAAGAAAGAATCTAAATTGCTTTTTGTTCAATATAACGATAAAAATCTATTGAGTTTTTGGGGACTTCCAACATGGATTGTGAATGATGACTTTAAAGACGAACATAAACCTGACATGGAAGGACTTCCAGATGTTGTGAAATCTGTAGTAATGATTGGCGAAGAAAAGAAATAATGCTAAGGATTTGGCAAAAAATAATCTCGAATACGAGAGGGGCAAACGCAAAAAACCCGAACACTTCCGATGTTCGAGTTTTGGTCTACTAATTAAATGTATAACTTTTTAAAATTACACACGATGAGAAAAGTAGTTATTGTAAGAACTGCCCCAGTTAGGGTTCAAGTTCAAAGAACTGTTCAAGTCCGTACAACGGTAACAATTAAGCGAGTTAAGTAATAACTCAAAATCCGTCTTCCCCACATTAGAGGGAAACCAAAATAACGGGACTTTTCATTCGAGTTGGCGATTTGCCTAACCGTTATCCTAAGAAGGGGGTGTTGACAGCACTCCCTTTTTCATTGCAAATATATGAAAGTTGATTAAAAAAACAACTTTTTATACATTTAACAGCTCCTGAACCGTTTGATAAAGTCATTTAATAAATTAAAATTTCAGAAATTGCTCCTAAATAATTTCACTTTTTATTGTTAAATTTGATTAACTGAATTACTCAAAATAGATGGAAGAAACAACAGAACTAGCTAAAAATGTAGTTGTAAATTACAAAGATGTTACTTCATGGATTTTGCTTGGAGTGATTATATTAACTGGAATAATTCGGTATTTTCAAAGTGTTAAACTTTCTAACACAATTGAAACGTTTAAAGCAGAATTAACTAAAAAAGAAATCAAGTTTACAAGACACACTGAATTACAGATTGAATGTCTAAAAAAGATGTATGACTTAGTTGTAGCATATCATTATAGCTTTACGAACTTCACTAAGCCCTCATATTTAAGTCATAATTTACTTAAATCAAATCTAACTCGATTTCAGGAAACCTATGCCTTGACAATTCAATATTGCCATCGAAATAGAATCCTATTAACTGATGAAATTACTGCTCAGGCTAAAGTACTACAAGAAAAGAGTGAAAAAATAGAGAGAGTTTGTATTACAGAATATAATATTCTAATAGAACGAGAAGATGAAGGCGGAAGTCAAACGGATATGCAACAATTATATGGTACAAGCGAAAATGAAATAGAAACAACTAGTCATGCAGTCAAACGGATTAATGAAAACGCTGATGTTAAAACATTTGAAGGAGAGATCGTAAAATTGAGAGCACTAATTGAAAATTACTTCAAGCAATTAGTGGGTTGAGATTCAAAATTTGTTAACTTTCCCGTTTTATTATCTTAATTTCTCATTATTTGATAGTCTAAATTTATCTTTATTGAAGTGAACATCTATGCTGTAATTCTAGCGTTTTTTTTACTTTCAACATACGATTATAAATAAATTGAATTCTTCGGGTGGTAGAAAGTATTACTTTGAAGCAAGATCACAGGACACTTGGAATTTACGTAATTTCTTCTGAACCAATTGCGGGAACTGTTGCTGAATTACAGTAAAATTTTCCTCAGCTCTTAAGGCAAATTACATCTTTGATGATAATTCACAATTATCCTTCAGAAAACCTAATAATCTCTGAAGCAGATAAACTGACAACTTCAAAAAGAAAGAAAAGCCGGAATATTTTTTGAGATCACATTGCTGAAACCATTAATTATATTATCATATCTTATTACTGCTATGCTGATGAAGCGCTGTAAAGCTTCTTATAACTATTGTATCTCTAAAAGATTTCCAAAAAAGTGAAAGATTTTTCAACGTATATTTTAAGATGCAAGTGAAATAATCATGTAATAATCTTCAATAAAGTGGTTAGATAATTGAATGCTTCCCGCTACTAAAACAAAAAGCTTCAGAGAAATCTGGAGCTTTTTTGTTTCAATAATTCTGATTCTCTTTGCGTGCACAGATTGCAAATCTGTACTATCCGTTGCTTACATATTTGAACGATCGGGAAATTAAGGCACAAAATCATATTCAAACCATTTCCACCATTTATGCAAACTTAAATTTTTAAAAACCTGCATGGTAATCAACGCTGACATTTGCAATTTCATCATAATAATTTTCTAAAAATTTTTTACATCTTTCAATGTCTAAATGTTGAGATCTGCTATTTGAAAAATGAGATCTAAGAAGGTTATTAAAATAAATTAAATTTTCTAAGGACTCATTAGAATAATTATTTTGCAAATTCACTATAACGTAATCTGGTAAGTTAGATTTTATTTCTTTTTTTTCATCAGAATTTTTCTTTTTTTCGTTTCTAAAAGATTTCAATAAATTACTTTTTTTATCAATCAATAGCTCCAATATATCTGATTTTTTTCTTGATCCAATTACTGTAATTGTGGAAAATGAAATAAACATAATCTTATGGTTGTCGTCCATAAAATCAGGCAAGTTTTCCAATTTTCCTTCATTAAAAATATCTTCTTTAATATTTTCAAAAAGTGAACTCATAAGAGCTCTGTCCGTTTTAGTAATAACTAAATATGACCTATTAAATGTTATTAATTTTCTTAAAATAATGTCAGTTGATTCATTATCATGCAAAAAATTTAAATTTTGAAAAGAATTTTCAAAATGATCAACAAACTCATTTAAATATGGAACAATTACAGCTTCTCTAAATGACTTAAAATCTATATCATAACATAATTTAAAAATGAAAAGATACTTTTCCGATTTAGGGCTTTTATACATTTCTCCTAAAATATCTAACTGTTTTTCTTTCGAATCTCTACAAATATACTCGGATGTAAAATATTCTTGAAACGATTTGTGAGACCACCTATATTGTAAACCTTCTTTATTAAATAGCGGAACAGATTTTACAAGATCTTCTGCTAAGTCAGTAATTTTAAATTTGATATTTGGTAATCTGTTGGACACTTCCTCAAGATATTTATAAAGAATTGCATCGTTATATTCAATTTCCCCTTTTTTAAACGTAAAAAACGCAAACTCTCTTAATATTTGAAAAAAATCGTTAAAACTAAGTTTTGTCTTTTTGTTTCGAACAAAACTATCTCCTTTAGTTAAATCATGATCTTGATAAAGCGCTTCAAATACATCATAATAAAATTCTTGAAGCTGAATTGGAATATTTTCTCTATGCTCAAATTTTTTATATAGTAATGATACAAGTAGCGGACTTTGTAAAAAATCGTCAATATTCTCAAACTCATTTTCTTTCAACTTGTCAATCAATCTCAATGATTTTTCGCTATTATTACCAATTTTTTTTATTAGCTCAAAAGCTTCAGTTTTTTCCATTTTTTTTACCTTAAATTCTTTGAAATCACTGAAGGTATTTAATGCTGTTTCGGGTCTAGAAGTGAGTAAAAATAAATTATTTGATGATTTTGAAATAAAGCTTTGCAAATCTGTTGTAACAAATTCTCTATCAGCATCTGAGATTTCATCATAACCATCGAAAAAGAAAATAAAATTTCCTTGAGCAATTAATTTAGTGACTAACTCTCTCTCTAGATTTTGATCAATTGGATTAAGTTCTGAAATTATTTCTTCAATAATTGTCTTTCCATTTTTAAGTTTCCTTAATTCAATAAATATCGGAATACCTTTTTTAAATTTAATAACGTTTAAAAATAACCATTTCATTATTGTCGACTTCCCCATTCCTCCATTATCAACTATAATAACTTTCTTAAATTGAGGGAGGAAATCTTCTTCATAGTTTAAGGTGCATATTTTTAAAGGTTTTAAATTTGATTCTTCATTTTTGCACTCTAAATTCAATGGGTAATAGAAATCTTCAAGTTTTTTTTGTTGATTTCCAAAAACTAATGTTCTTGAAGAAGAGTAATGAGTATAAACTCTTTGTATATATTCTTTAAATCTAAAAGCAAAATCTTTATTCTCTCTCTCTCCTTTAGGTATAATTTTGTTTAAAATAGGCGATAAATAAGTGTCAATTATACTTTCTAGCAAAGCATTATCTGTCATTGTTAATACTCTAAAAAATTGCTTTAGTAAGGATTCATGTTCATGAAGATATCGACTCAAATCTGACGGACATATATAAATTACCTTAATTTTGTCTAAAACTTTAAATATTTCGGTTTTATGATTATCATATTTTAGGGCTTTTAGCGATACATTTTTAGAAATAAGTTCTTCACAATATTGTTTTATATCCTCAGACCTGTAATTTTTATTGAAGTTATTTATTAAAACTATTGATGTTTCTGCTAAGCCTTTTGATACCGCCAAATGATATGTAAAATTATCCAAATCCGTTATTAGACTTTTATCAATAATATAATGTAAAGTAAACTTAAGAATTTCTTTTAAAACCTCTGGTTTAGTTATATTTTTATTAATTTGTTTGCATTGAATTAAACCTACATTAGCACCTTTTTTAGCTAATATACAATCTCTTCCTCTTTCTCCAACCCCTTGCATTAAGACAACTCCGTCAAATTTATCATTTAAACTTGAATCTTTGGTATCTATTCTTACTTGAAAAATTTGATATAATAAAATTTCAAAAACTCGATCAGGCAATGCTGTAAAGGGAAAAGATTGACCTGTGTATGCAGTAGGTTTTGAACTACTTATTATGATTTCCGTTATTTCACTATTAGTAATTTGTTTTTTTATCATTGTAGTTTTTTTTTTGAGAAATACCGTAATTAATAATTACGATAAATTTATTATATAAATATTAGACTTCCTTACTGAAAACCATATTGAAATGATTTAATTTTAAGCAAGTATATCGATTAAATTAAAATTTCATACAAGTATTTATACGGTTTCTGTTCCCAAAAAACTAGAGAGTATTATATTAAAATATCTTAACAAAAATTGAAAAGAAAGTTAGCAATAAATAATTTAGCTCTTTATGGGATTTAAACCGAAAAATTTAATAATGCTTAATATTTATTTTATTTAAATCATCCACAAAATGGTTCAAGAATTGTCCCGTTAGGCTACAAGATAGACTTATAAAAATGTTTAAATCTTGTGATTTAATTTTTGTGGCAGAATCGTGGCACATTGTACTTTTGAAAACCAGAAAGTCAACAAAAACAAGGGTTAAGAAGTTTAGGTTCGAAACTTTTAGATATAAGTTTGATTTTTTTGACGAAAATGTATAAAAAAAACGTCAGCAATTGAATGCTGACGGTCTCTCTTAGTAAATGAATTACAAAATTTAGAAACTAAAACTTAATCTTGCAAAAACAAAGCGTCCGTTTTGACCAAATTGAGATACATTTCTGGAATATACAAATTGATTTTGATTGGATAAGTCGATAGCAGTTGCGGCCGGGGCATACGTGACATTTCCACCTGCATCAACACCAGTAGCTCTTCTTGCCGTTTGTGGCCCTAAATTTTTGTCCGGATAAATGTCAAGAATATTATTGGCACCAATTACGACTTTGGTAATAGCAGAAATTTTAAAACCAACAGAAAAATCAGTAATAATTTTACCTCCCCAAACAGGATGCTCATTTTCTACGGCTTTGCCATTTACAATAGTCGCGCCTACAAAACCATCACCATTTACATCCGCGACGTTTGGATCTGTAACTTCTCCAAAATAAACATTTCTCAAAAAGAAATCTAATTTTTTATAAGTTAGATTGTTGGTCAGGTTTACTTTTACTCTTGGTATCGCTTCTTCCAAATAAATTCTGGATGATTCAGAAAAATAAGTATTTACCTGACCTGCAGCTTCAAGGACTGGTGAGGCATGAATTTGGCCTACCTGACGGGTCTTCGAAAAAGTTCCTGATAAATCATTTTTCAGCGTCATATTTTCATTTAAGTTAAGCTTGTTGGTAATCACAACATCAATTCCTTTTGATTCGGTATCGATGGCATTGGCAAAGAAAGTTGCCGCATTCGCACCCGCCTGATCATATAAAGGCTGCGTAACTGGTGTTGGAGTAAATTGATCTGTAAGTACAACTCTGTCGTCTATTTTTATGTAATAAGCATCGGCAGTTATGGTAATATTCGCAGAAGGAATTTTAGCCGTAAATCCGGCGCTGTAACTTGTAGATTCTTCCTGTTTCAGTTTAGGAATTCCTAGAAGTTCGGCAATTTTAGAATCATTACTGAAAGTTCCTACTTCAAAAGGAACGCCTCCTGTAAATTGCGTAGCTGTTGATTCGTAATAAATTTGGTGTAAAGACGGCGCTCTAAATCCAGTTGAAAAAGCACCACGTAAATTGATATTATCTGTTAATTTATAACGAGTTGCTATTTTATAATTGGTTGTATTTCCAAAATCAGAATAATTTTCAAAACGAACAGCGCCATTCAATAACCACTTATCCGTAATATCCCATTCTAAATCTGTGTAAAAAGCATAACTGTTTCTGTTTTCTTCTTTTGCATTTTCTGCTCTGTATCCCGGAAAAACCTGAGCTCCTCCAGGCCTTGCAGCGCCAAAGAAGTCAGTAACCCGAATATTGGCTGGAGTTGTTCCTGTAACGACATTTCCATTTATATCATATTGACTGTAAGAATCAGAAACTCCGGCATTAATTCCGTATGTTTCATAACGGTATTCAGCACCAAAAGCAACGTTTAGTGTGCCAAATTTTTTGCTCATATCAAAATTCGTAGTGTTTTGGGTAAAACGCAAACCTCCTGCATCAAATTCATCCGGAGAGCCCTCTCTTAATGTTGCATTTACGGTGTTTTCTATATTATAATCAAAGGCATTTCGACCATACGTATTACTCAAATCAAAATTCCAATCTTTGAAAATGGTTCCTCTTAGCCCTGTCGCAGCAGAAAGATCATTTATTGTCGAATGAATTTCAGGTAAAAAACCATCTAAATACAAGCCTGTGTACGATCTGGATTGATTAGGTCTTCTATAAAAGCCGGCAGATTCACCTTCTCTGTAACTGGTTCCTCCAAATACATAAACTTCCAATTTGTCATTTATAGGATAAGCAGCATTCAAAAAGAACTGAACACTTTCAAACGAAGACTGACCGATTCTCATATTAAAATTCTTTCTTTCAAGATTTCTATACGCTAGTTCTCCATCGGTCGCATCAAAGTTTAAAGCGGTTTGCAATTGCGGAATAGTGGTCGCATTGCTGATCGCAGTTTGTTGTGCTCCTGTAAAGTAGCTTACTTGCGGCGCATATCCTTTTATTGTATTGATGATTTGAGTAGAATTGGGTGTGTTAGAAATATTCCCAAAAAGAGAATTGATATTAATTCCATCTTCGGAAGCTCTTTGTTCAATAGCGTTGTAAGCATTGTAAATTGTACCTGTTGCATCATTAGCCCTGCTCGTGGCATCACGTAATTGTAAGCTTCCTGTTAAGTTAATAAAGCTTTTTTCTTTACCTAAATTTGTACCATAGTTTAGATCCAATTGATAATGGTTACCGTCATTGCCGCCTCTGTGATCGTTCGCATTTCTCGAAAAATTACTTCCTGAAAAGAGATTGATATCGAGTTTTTTAGTGTCTTTTTTTATATTAAGATTGATCACGCCCGCAATCGCATCTGATCCATATTGAGCAGAAGCTCCATCTCTTAAAACTTCAATTTTTTCAATGGCAAAAGACGGAATAGCATTGAGATCTGTCCCTACAGATCCTCTTCCCGGCGTCCCGTTAATGTTTACCAATGATGAGGTATGTCTTCTTTTTCCATTTAATAAAACCAATACCTGATCAGGACCTAAACCTCTTAATTGCGCAGGGTCAAGATGGTCAGTTCCATCAGCTACAGTTTGGGTATTGGAAGTAAACGAGGGCGCCACCATATTCAAAATCTGATTTAAATTGGTTTGTGCGCCTTGCGTAGCAATATCTTTCATTGCAATTACATCTATAGGAACGGCTGATTCTGTTACTGTTCTGGTAGGATTACGCGAGCCAATAACAACTACGTCTTGCAGCGTTTCACCACTTCCTCCCGATAATGCAATATTTACAACAGCTTCGGTGACAGTTACGGTTTTTGTTTCTAAACCTACATACGAAAATTGCAGAACATCACCAATTTTGGCTTCAATAACATAATTTCCGTCAATATCGGTTACGGCTCCTTTTTTGGTACCAACTACCAAAACGCTAACACCAGGTAAGGAAGCACCAGTTTCGTTGGTAACTTTTCCTTTTACAAGATCAATTTCTTTGTTTTTAAAAGTTGAATTTCTGTTTTTTTTGCTGTCTGAATTCTCAGCAGCGTTTACACTAACATCAATCAAAATAATAACTACAATAAATAAAGGAAAGGTTGCTTTTTTGAGTCGAAAGAACATTCTGTTTGTCAATAAATCGTTTTTCATAATTTTTATATTTGTTACTTATTTTAATCTTGAATAGAAAAGCAAAAAAGGTGTATAAAGTATTTCTGAAAACTTTATAATTATAAAAAATGAGGATTATAATTATTTTTGAAATCTATTTTAAAAAAACAAAAATTAAGAGCGACTTAAAATAGTTTTCTTTTTCCAATATTTTAGGATTGGTTTTCTTAGCAATTGTTTGTACGTTATTCATGCTATTGTATTAAAACTACACTAAAAATACTACAGTTCGAATTATAAAAGTATGACAAAATTCTTAATTTTTGTTAAAAAACTACATTATTTTCAATAAAAAAGCAATCGCTTGATTATGTTTTTTTTTTAGAACTGCTTTGGATTAATTTCGGCGATCTGATCAAAATCTTCTTTTATCAAATTTTTAAGCATAGCTGCTAACATGTCTTTTGAAGAACGGTGATTCCGCACCACATAAAAGTCAGTTCCAATGAGTCAAAAGAATTTTATAAAAGAAGATTTTAAAATTTTAAGTACTTTAAGTTTTGTGGCAAAATCGTGGCACATGCTGTTTTTGAAAAGTAGAAACTTAGCAAAATCAAGTGCTAACAGATTTAGGTTCGAAACTGTATTATACGTTGCTTTTTTAGTTTTTTTATCAGGAGGATACGAGTCCCGTTCCCGCTACTGGTAAAAATTAAAAGCCTGAGAAAACCAGATTTCTTAGGCTTTTTTTTGTGATTCGGAAAATCTTGCTTCATTTTTTAAAAATAAAAACCATCAGTATTTTCAAGGAAAATTGGTTCGAGTCCCGTTAAGTTAAACTCATAAAAAAAATTAAATTACGAAACTCAAAACCAAAAGTAAATCTTTAAAATAGCAATTAAAACCACCAAGCTTTTACTATAACATAGCGTTCTTCTATTTAGTCTTTTTAGATGAGTTCTGAGTGTCAAATTTTGCCTTTCGATATGATTGGTACCGAAGCGTTTTACAGAATGTAATTTCTCGTCAATCAAATATCTATAGTTTTTTAATCTGTCTGTAAATATCTTTTTTACTTCTGATAATTTTAAAGTATCCAGAACATGACTTAATGTTTTGTTGGTTCGCTTTCCAACATTAAAACTCACTACATTCTTAGATTCTTTTTCCAAAGCATAAACCAGCCAGATAAAATTTCTTTTGCGTCTAATATAAGTGCACATTTCATCAACTTCATAAGTTTTTCCTTTACTGATAATTGGCTTGGCAATGTTTCTGGCAATAGACACAATCCTTTTCAATAATGTTGTTGGTGAAATTTTTAATATTCTTGCCGTGCTTCTTATTCCTAAACCTTCCTTGGTTAACTGAATAATCTTTTTGTTTGTGTTTGATTTATAAGCATTACTCGTGTAGTACTCTACTTTTGTTTTGTTGCAATTTGAACATTTAAATCTGGTTTTCCCTGAAGAAGTAAAACCATGTTTAATGAGTTTCCCTCCACATAAATCACATACCTTTCTGCCAAACCACACTTTTGATACACTAGCTTCCATTTTATTCATTTTTAAAGCATTTTAAACCTTAAAAATAAAAGGGATGAGTATAATACTCATCCCTTTTAAACGAACTTTATTCAACAAACACTGATTATCAATGTCTTTTCATTTCGAAAAACAAAAACCACACGATTGATACATCACCCCCTAATTAAAGGGCTTAAAAGTAGGGTTCGAAATGATACTAAGCTATAAAAAGAGTAATTTAGGGCTGCTTAGTGTATAGAAAAAGAGAAAATCGAATATAAATATATCTAATTTTCTCTTTAAAAGTAAATACTTTATGCTTTTTTAATCAAGCTGATTAAAAATAATAAAAACCAGGCTCCTCCAACGGCAATTAAAATTTGCCAAAGAAGTCCACCGCCACCAATACCGAGCTTACCGGCGATCCAGCCACCAATAATTCCGCCAATAATTCCAACGATGATATTACCAATAATTCCAAAACCGGCACCTTTCCATACCTGACCGGCTAACCAGCCAGATATTGCACCTATAAGTAAGAAATATAAAAATTCCATATGTAGTTTTTTTTAAATTTTGATTAGATTTTATATTATGCTGCGTCGTGATTTTGCAATAATGTCTTGTAAATAAATCCGGCCACAATAGCTCCTAAAATTGGTGCAACCCAAAATAACCATACTTGTGATAATGGTTCTCCATCAACAAAAATAGCTTGTGATAATGATCTTGCAGGATTTACAGAAGTATTAGTAATTGGAATACTAATTAAGTGAATTAGAGTTAATGCTAAACCAATTGCGATACCGGCAAATCTTCCGTTGGCAAATTTATCAGTTGCTCCAAGAATTACTAATAAGAAGAATAATGTAAGAACAAATTCAACTATAAAAGCAGATTGTAAAGAGTATCCATCAGGTGAGAACGCTCCAAAACCATTTGATGCAAAAGCACCAGCTTTAGTACTATCGATCACAAACCCAGCTTTTCCTGATGCAATGGTATACAAAGTTCCTGCTGCAGCAATTGCACCAACGCATTGCGCGATAATATAAGGTAAAAGATCTTTTGCCGGAAATCTTCCGCCAGCCCATAAACCAAATGAAACTGCAGGATTAAAATGCCCTCCGGAAATATGCCCTACAGCATATGCCATTGTTAATACTGTTAAACCGAAAGCTAATGCAACTCCTGCAAATCCAATTCCTAAATTAGGAATTCCAGCAGCAAAAAGTGCGCTTCCACAACCTCCAAAAACTAGCCAATAAGTTCCAAAAAACTCTGCAAATAATTTTTTCATAATAAAATAATTTTAATTAATAGTTGATTGTTAATAGGGTATATTGGTATGCTAAAAAACCAACAATATATGTAAGGACAAACGGACAAATAAAATCCAATCTAGTAAACCAAAACTTGTTTTTTTATTTTTATACATGAAAACATTTGCCGGAAGACATCAATTAATAATGCTATGATTCCCCAGGCAGCAAAATGAGTTGTATAACTAACCATTAAAATAATGCCTAAAACAATTTCGGCAACTCCGTTCAAAATATTTATTAATTTGGGGTTTGAAAAAAAAGGAGGAATGATTCTGATGTACATTCCTGGGTTTCTAAAATGATTTAATCCGAACCACACTATTGATACACTACCAATTCATACTTCAAGAAGCTAAATCATTTCTATAAATCTCTCCCATAAGAAATCTAGAAACTATATTTTATTAAAATATTGTATACTAAAATACAAAAAATAAACAATTTACTGTTAAAATATTTAACTAATTATCATTTTTTTTATGATAATTCAAAACAAACATTCATTTTTTAAATTAAATTTTTAATTTCGGTGATAAACCTAATTGCCAATCGGTCGGCACTATCGTTTGAACTACTTTCTGTGTAAATTCGAATAATTGGTTCTGTATTTGATTTTCTTAAATGTACCCATTCCTCATCAAAATCTATTTTGACACCATCAATACGACTTGGATTTTGAAATGCAATACTGATAAAAATCTCCTATTGGACTTTTACTTTTCCAATATCAATTACAGTTTTTACACCTATTCTGTTGGTTTGAAGATATTCTCAATGTTCTTGAAAATGTATTTTGTAAGCATTTAAAGCTATAGGTTTTCCTGAAAAGGTTTCTGCAGGTGTATTTCCTGGCAATGAGAATTGCGGACGTATCGTATTATAAGTTAGTACATTTTCTATTAAAGAGGACTCTAGCTGTTCTCTGTTGATTAAATTTTGTGGCAACAAAAACTGGTGTTTGATGATTTTATTAAATGCTTCAATTTTAGAATTGGAAAAAGGAATGTCTTTTTGAGCAATTAAGTGTTTGATTTCTTGATTGGTTGTCTCTAAAAAATCATGAACTTTGGTGTTTACATTCTCCATACCTCCATCGGTGACAAAAGTAATGGGCTTCTTGCTTTTGTATTTTAAATAGGCTTGTTCTAACAAATCTCTAATAGCTTTTGGACTGGAACTATTTTCAATTCTATATCCTAGAATCATTTTAGAATAATGGTCCATCAAAAAATGAATATAATGTTTTTTATCATCAGCGGTTTTCAATATCGTTACATCGGCACACCAAATTTCATTAGGTCTAAAACTCTTCAATGAGCCATATAATTTCTTTGGATGCAGATGCCTTGTAGCAGTATATCCCAGTAATTTGGAATATTTATACAAAGTAGACAAACCAAAAGAAATTTCTTTATTCCTTAATGCCAGCAAGTAAACAGAAGATTTAGACCAATGTTGATAATCTTTTATTTCCATGTATTTTTTGATTTGCAAAATCTCCTTTTTTAATAATTGGTGCGGATATTGTCTAGCACACCACAAAAAATAAGAAGACTCACATTTACTGATAACTAATACTTTATAATTATGATAGGTGGCTCTAGAAATATTGAAGACTTTTAATGCTCTTTCGACAGGAATGATGTCTTTTACCTTTTCGACAGTATTTACCAATTTTTCTTTTTGTAAAGCAATTTGTTGTTTGATTCCTTTTACAGTACTTAAAATCTCATGGTAAGTATCAGAAAGTTTGAAATAAGCTTCCATAACTTTTTTAGCATTCTTAGATTCTCCAGTTCGTTTTATGAGTTCTAATTCTTCTTTTATGAAATTCGCTGCTTCACAACCTAAATACTTTTCGGCTGTTTCATGTTCCCATCGGTATTTGTTTGATTTGGGAATTCTAGCTTTTATGGTATTGGGTAAGGTATCATATAATCCATTTCGGATGTAATGTTTGACATTGGTATCCCATGAAATACGAGAAGATGAATAGATCATAAAAAGAGGTAATATATAGTTCTAGAATTCTTTATTTTTCGAGGAATTACAAAATAAAATAATTAATTCCAGTTGCTACTTTAAATGCATAAAGAAGTGATTCTCTCGGGAAATTTAACAAAAAAAAAGATTTTTCCTTTTATAAAGTTTGTTTAGGCTATTGGTTTAAATCCTTAATATTTATTAGAAATTCCTTATATGGAACCGTTTATTATAAAAGTATCACGGATGAAGCACCTCTACTCCTGCCCACCACACTTACCCTTCTAAAAAAACAACAAAAGCTGATGTTGAAAAAGCAAATTTAGGATCAATAGAAACTACCAACCATCGTATCATTAATAAATTAATTGTGAATAGCCTCGTATAAACCTGTCAAGTTCAAATAGGAATGACCGAACTAAAAGCCGGAAGTGTTGGAATACCATCCCCACTCATATTCACGACAGACAAATGGAAACCTATTTTATTTTGAAGTTCCAGAAAACCAAAGTATTTGTTATTTTATGAGAAAACTTTAGGGTACAACTTAAGAGAAGGCATTAAAATCAAAATATACACAAATAAAAAAACCGTCTCAATTTGTACTGAAACGGCTTCCTAAAAAAAACCATTTTATATAATCTTCCACATTATATTCTAATTTTTGTGCCATTTAAATCATCATGATCGCTTTGTTCTCATATTTAAGCAGATTGGCAATCCACTAGAGCGAATTTTGATGTTAATAAATAGCACTTTTAGGACTCATCCAAGAAATATAAGTATTATCGTTATCTCGGAGATAAAAATAAATATATTGTTTATGGCCTCTGCCTACATAAAAATCAAGTTTGCACAACATTTTAGTTTACAAAACCATTTAACTTGCATAAGAATTAAATGTACAAACTCAGCATATCTCTAAAAGTGTTTAAACCTTTTTAATAAATTACTATTATATCCTCAAAGATTATAAAACAGTAATTATAAACTCGCTTCGTCTATTCATTTGATGTTGCTCTTCACTACATTTTACATTATCAGAACATTCATTAACAAGCTGCGTTTCTCCATATCCTCTTCCTGTTAATCTGTTAGTATTAATACCATTTTTAATTAACCATTGTATCGTAGATTTCGCTCTTCTATCAGACAAGACTTCATTGTACTTTTGCGTTTGACGGCTATCCGTGTGGGAACGGATATCAAGTTTCATCGTTGGGTTATTATTCAAAACATCCAGTATTTTTTCTAGATCTAGTGTGGCATCTTTTCGAATACTAGACTTATCTAAATCAAAATAGATCATTTTGATACCAAAACATTTACCAAGATCATCTCCAATAGTGACTTTACAAATAGATTTATCCAATGCAATTGGCAGGTTTGTTTTTCCTGTTAATTTTCCGATGGTGACACTTATTTCTTTAGTCGTATAATCTGGTTTTTCGGCTCTTACATTATATGTTTTTCCGCATTCCGCAACAAAACTATACGACCCACTTGCATCTGAAATGCTGTTGTTTTTTATCTTTGAGCCATCATATAAAGTTACTTTTGTTCCAGGTAAAACAGTATTGGTTGTGGCATCAGTTATGATTCCGTTTAACTCCTGAATGCATTGCAACTTTCTGGTTTCTAAAAATTTATAAATATCATCAGAACCTTGCCCGCCATCTTTGTTGGAACTAAAATAACCACGTCTTGAAATAGGATCTATGATATAAGCAAAATCGTCTTTTGGTGAATTAATATCACCTCCAAGGTTCTGAATACTACTGATGGTTCCATTATCCTCAATTTTACCTACAAAAACATCCAAACCGCCCAATCCGGGATGTCCGTCCGAGGCAAAATAAATTTCGTTTTCGCTTGTTACGTATGGAAAGGTTTCTTTTCCTTCGGTATTAATAGTTTTTCCTAAATTTTCAGGCGGTCCGTAGCTATTCCCGTCTATATTAACTTTATAAATGTCCGACTGTCCTAACGTTCCGGACATATCAGATGCAAAGTATAAGGTTTTTTCATCCGCACTAAGTGCCGGGTGTGCAGTACTGTAATTGTCACTGGTAAATGGAAGTTGGGTTATATTGGTCCATTTTCCGTTTTCAAAACTGGCTTTGTATAGTTTTATTAAAGTAATTTTGTTATCATCTTTTCCTTTTTTTCCGTTTACGTAATTGTTTCTGGTAAAATAAACCGTTTTTCCGTCTTTAGTAAAAACCGGTGACGATTCGTGAAATTTAGTATTGATAGAGGTTTTAAACTTATTTACTTGAGAACTTGCCTGGGTTGCCGGATCAACATCCGCAAAATACAGATTGGTAAAATATTCTCCTGTCCATTTGTGTTTGCGCTGAGAAAAGTTACCAGTGTCCCGGGCCGAGGTAAAGTAAATTTTATTATCGTATACAAAAGATCCGTAATCAGAATATTTAGAATTGATTCCGGCATCTTCAATTTTATAACGTCCTGAATTGGCTTTGATCTCTTCCAGATAATTGATGTCTTCTTTATAGAGTTGTCCCCTATTATCGTTTTTGAATTTGGCATTAAACTCAGCCAAAAGTTTGTTCGATTTATCAGTCTGGCCTGTTGATTTTAAAGACTGTGCATATCTGTAATAATACTCCGATTCAGGATTTGCATTCATGGCGAATAATTCTCCATACCATTTTGAAGCACCATCAAAATCAGAATTGAAGTAATAGGAATTCCCTAGTTTTTTTAACATGTCTTCGGATTTGTATCCTTTCTCAGCTACGCGTTCATAGGTTTTAATGGCATCAATATAAGCATAGTTGTCGTATTTTTTATCGCCGGCAGCAACCTTCGATTGTTGCGAATAACTGTCAAATGAAAAAGCCAATATAAGGGTAAGGCAAAGGAATGTATAATTTTTCATAATCATTTATTTAGAAGAAACGAGGAGTTGTCATTTTACCATTGTTTTTGAAGAATTCATAACGCAGGAATATCTCATGGGATCCTGAATTATAATTATTTAAGTTTGTGGTTTCACGATCGTAACCATATCCTATATAAAGTCCATCTGTGATTTGAAATCCAACCATGGCACTTACCGAAGCACTCCATCTGTAGGCTACTCCTATCACAAATTTATCGATGAACATAAAATTGGCTGAAATATCTACCTGCAAAGGCGCACCTTCAACCATTTTACCCAGTACGGCTGGTTTAAACTTTATGTATTGGTATTTATCCAAATCAAATACATATCCGGCGATTAAATAATAATTGATTTTGTCTTTGTAAATAGCCACATCATTGTCATCGTAACGATTGGTTTCGATAAAATTAGGTATTGATAAACCAATATAAGCCTTGTCAGAATGCCAATAAACCCCAGCTCCTACATTAGGAGAAAATTTATTATTGAAGTCCTGAAACTGCGGATCGCCCTGATCTTCGGGATTTAATTTATTGACATCCAGATTGAACAAATTGGCGGTTCCTTTTATACCAAAAGAAAGTTTGAAATCGGCAGAGGTCTGTACGGTGTAAGAGAGATCTACAGAAATATTGTTTTCATTGGTTGGTCCAATTTTATCATTCACCAAAGATACACCTACTCCCAAATTGCTATTATTTATGGGTGAATTGACTGAAAAACTACTAGTTTCCGGAGCTCCGTCGAGCCCAACCCACTGTGTACGGTATAAACCAAAAATACTCATTGCTCCTCTTGAGCCCGCATATGCAGGGTTAATATTTATGGTGTTATACATATATTGTGTAAACTGAGCATCTTGTTGTGCATAACTTACTATAGCTGTAAAGATCAAAGCGAAAGAAAATAATTTTGTTCTCATAGTAGATATTTATTATTTTATTATTGCTGTTGGTTTCTATTGTATATCTTAAAATTGGTCACACAAACAATATATTTATTTGTATTTTTCTGGTTTAAGAATACGTTAAAAGGGATTACAACGCAAGCATCTTCTTCCTTTTCCTATTCAATAAGACCTAGATATACCAACAAAAAAACATGTTACTAACTTGAAGTCAAGTAAAGAATAATCTTAATCTAAAATGAAGCTTTGTTTTTTTATTATACTTCAAAGCTGTCATTACGTTTAATAAATTATTATTCCCTAAGCTAGTTTTTTGATTTATTGTTGACTTAAATAGAGATATCCTGATTTTTCAATTGTTTTACTCCCAGTATTATATTTCAAAATATAAAAGTAAGTTCCAGCAGGAAGTCCTTTCCCCTTATTAATTGTTTCGCGTCCCTCAGAATATCCTTTGAACATAACATCGCTCTCGTTATATGAATTTACATCAAATACCTTAATTCCCCAGCGATTGTATATTTCAACCCGATTATCCGGATATTTATCAATCCCTTTTATGTGAAAACTGTCATTTTTGCCATCCCCATTGGGCGAAAGCGAATTATAAATAATCAAATCACTGTCTACAATAATGGTTTTCTTAACAATCCCAATTGTAAAAAGACCATATCCACTGACCTGAGCAGTGATTAATTTAGTATAGTTGCCCCCTGGAAGGGGATCACTTACCACTCCTTTTTCATTGATCCATTTTGATGTTGTATTATCCCAACGTACTATAGCCAGCTCTTTTTCAACATCTTCTTCAAAAAAAGAAGCTGGTGTAGTATTGGTATCCAAAGTTAAGCTTAACACAATTTTTTCACTTGCCTGATCTTGAGTTACATTCCAATATTCCATTTCATCAATAGACAAAATCGTATCATCTTTGCTTGTGTACGGATAAGAACTTCCTGCATTCTCAAAAAGATATTGAGTTGTGTAAATGTTATTATTATCTGAGCCCATCCCATGATAGGAAGGTCTGAAGAATAACTTATCGCCAACAGGAAACTCAAACATCTCTCTTCCTTTTTTCTGTACTTTTCCATCTACAAAACTCAAGTTACTTACATTGGAATGAAAAGCTTTTTCATCAAAAATCATTTTACCGTTATAACCCGCAGCATCAATTATTCCGTTCTTAAACTCTGCCTTATTACCAATATCAATTGCAGTGGCTAAATGAAAAGGAACTAATGAAGTTGTATTGTCAAATAAAATATTTTGAAAATGTGCAATTTCAGTTCCTGCAATTAATTGCTGCTGTGCGCCAATGAAAAAAGTTTTTCCAGCACTTGGAGCACTATAAGTAACTAATCCGTCATTATTAAAATTGGCGTAAACAATAAGGTTTCCATCATTTAAAAGATCCCCTGTTGGTTTATTGTTGAAATCTAATAATGTTGCAAACTGCGTATTGGGCGCAATTGACAGGTCTCCAATATTTACGATCTGTGCACAGAGTTTACCACTAAAAAATATTGCGATAATACTTGCCTTTATATAAAATTTGATCATATTTTTTTATTTAAAATGAATTTTAAAACATTATGAAACCATTAAACTAATTAAAAAACATCTCAATTAGTACAATCATAAAAGAGGCGTCTTTCCGTTTTAATTCTCACTAAGGAATAACATAATTAGTATTTATTTGTGCATACTTAATAGCCCAAGTCATTGTATTATTGGTATTCATAGCTACATCAGGAGCAAAACTACCAGCTGTTGTTATGCCAGCACAAGTCATTGTATAAGCAACAGGCTGTGGCGCAATAGCTACATTTGCAACACAAGTTGCAGCCCCACCTGGTGTACCTGTTACTGTTAAAGCTGTACTTCCTGCTGTACCTGGCGTACCAGTTCCGGTAAGGGTAACCGTTTGAGCACCCAAAGAAGTGATACTTATAGGACTAGAAGTAAATGAAATGCCATTTACAGTATTAGTTGATATAGTTGTTGTGCCTGTACTGGTAACATTAATAGGTAGACTTATCGTATTGGTACTATTTAAAGCAACTGCCTGCATGTACGCCCCATTAGCTGTTGCCGTTCCACAATTTACAGTATACACTACTGGCGAAACCGTTACCGGAATATTTGGACAAGTTGCGCCTGTTGTTGAGTTAGAAAACGCTGTAAAATTATTTGTACCCGCAGCAATCGGTGAGCCTGTACCTAAAATTTCGATAGATTGTGGCCCGGTAGCTGTAAATGTTCCTGTTCCGCTAAACTTCATTCCATTTATAGAAGCTGAACCTGTATTAATGCTCCAGAAACCTAGTGCTGTAACATTTACATCTAAAACAATTTTATTTGTAGTATCAAGTGGAATTGCTACATGATAAGCACCATTAACAGCTGTTGTTCCACAAGTGATGGTATAACTAACTGTCGCTGCCGTTACAATAATCTTAGGTACACATGCATTTGGAATACCGTTTAGTGAAATGGAAACATCATCACCAGGTCCAGGTGTTGCATTACTTGGTGTACCTGTTCCCGGCAAAAGAATAGTATAATTTCCTGGTGCTGGAAAATTTCCGTTTTTTTCGAAATAATACCCATTGTTTGTTGTAACACTTACATTATAATTTCCACCTTGAGTTACAGTAACAGGTATATTTAAATAATTTGCTGTAGTTAATACACTCCCTTGCTGATAAGTACTGTTAGCCACAATTGCGCTACATTGTGCTGGTGAAATGGAAAATACAGCCGGTGGAGGTGTTCCACAAATGCTTAACCATATATTTTGAGCGAGACTCCAGTGATTAAAACAACCAGTAGTGGTATTAAAAATTAGAAGTCCGTCAACCAAATTTCCTGCTGGTATAGCATCACGCTGGCCTGTTGTTAAACGCGGTGTTAAAAAACCTTTATTGTTACTTTCCAATTCCAATACAGCTCCTGCCGTTGGTATTGTAGGACTACCTGCAACTGTAGCATCTTTTATCTTGGTCATATTTACTTGCCCATAAGTGGCAACTAAATTCATAATAAAGAATGCTAAAATGAAGGCAATCTGCTTTATCTTATCTATTTTTTTTCTCATGAAACTAAACATTTTATGTAGTTAATGATGAAATCTTAGTAAATTATTTAATTTTTTGAGTGATCTTGTGTCAGATTTAAATTAGTTATCAATTTTTCAACATTAGTTTTTCAAGCTGCTCCAAACGCTTAGTCAATGCATTACTTAGTGATTTCATATTTTCGGAGTCACTTTTCAACAATTTTATTTCCATTTCATAAGCTTCCAATTGCTTTTGTTGCTCTATAACGTGAAGATACAATTCTTCTGTTTTTTCTAACAACTGAACCGATAATTCAGAGATGTTAAAAGAGTAACCTTCTTTCGTTCTTATCAATTCATTAATTGGTGTAATTCCTGGTAAATGTTTATTAGTCTTGATAAACTTATCTACTTCACTTAAGGTTTTAAATTTATAATCTTCTTTAATTAAGGACGAACCTTTAAAATAATCTTCAAATACATAATCGGCGTAATAAGAGTTAATCGTTGTAATTGCCCCGTTTACCCTAAGTTTTTCGTTTGGTGCTGCCGACGGTGCCGTAAAACCAATACCAACCCAACCTTGAGTATAAATATTATCGGTATTGGATATAGCGCCTGTATTAGTGGCGGTACTATACCAAGGTTCAAGTACTAATGTAGACTTATCTAACCAACTTACAACACCTCCAGCATCAGTGGTTAATACTTTATCATTTCCACCAGACTGAATCTTTGCTGTTGTCACATTGGCATCTGCGATTTTCGCTGTAGTTACATTGGCATCTAAAATTTTAACTGTTGTCACAGCACCGTCGGCAAGTTTAGAAGTCACGATTCCCAAATCTTTTACTAAAAAAGGACTGGCTGTTGTACCTAATCCGGAGATGGTCACCTGATCGGCAATGGCTCCAAAACTGTCTTTGTCAATCCAGGTTACTGCGCCTGTGGCATCGGTAACCAAAACTGTATTGTTTGTTCCCGGTGCTATTTTTCCAGTGGTTACATTGGCATCAGCAATCTTTGCTGTTGTCACATTGGCATCTRMRATTTTCGCTGTAGTTACATTGGCATCTAAAATTTTAACTGTTGTCACAGCACCGTCGGCAAGTTTAGAAGTCACGATTCCCAAATCTTTTACTAAAAAAGGACTGGCTGTTGTACCTAATCCGGAGATGGTCACCTGATCGGCAATGGCTCCAAAACTGTCTTTGTCAATCCAGGTTACTGCGCCTGTGGCATCGGTAACCAAAACTGTATTGTTTGTTCCCGGTGCTATTTTTCCAGTGGTTACATTGGCATCAGCAATCTTTGCTGTTGTCACATTG
>NZ_RCZH01000001.1 GCF_006438875.1 Flavobacterium pectinovorum | reverse complement strand
AGAACACAAAAGATAAAATCATAGGCTTTGCTAAACTAGCCAAATGGCACGAAAAAGTAAATCAATCTGGATTTAAATCTTTTGGTACAATCTCTCGCACAATTATAAATCATTATCAAACCATATTGAATTATTTTGACAACAGAAGCACCAACGCTTCGGCAGAATCTTTCAACGCAAAAATAAAAGCATTTAGGTCAAAATTCAGGGGCGTTAGAAATATAGAATACTTCCTTTTCAGACTAACTAATATTTATGCTTAATTTTTGCTACTCCACAGGTTTTCGTGTTGATCCGTTCGAACCCCCGACCACTTCCGATGAAAAATCGGAATGCTCTGAATCAGCTGAGCTAATTATTTATTTTTAATTAATTCTTGAATTTTTATTCTGCTTTTCCATGCTTTAATTTGTAATTCTCTTTTATGTGCCAGTTCTTTTGTTTCATAATTTTCGGTATAAACTACTTTCCAGTCATTTACATTTCCTRTAAAACCTTTGCTTTTTTGATTATGACGAASAAGTCTTTCTTCTAAATTAGAAGTAAATCCAATATAGAATCTATTCTTGCTTTCGCTAAATAAGATGTAAACAATAAAATTCATAAAATTGTTTTATAGCCATAAAAAAACCTCCAAAATCAAATGACTTTGGAGGTATTTTAAAAATCTGTGGGCGATGAGGGGTTCGAACCCCCGACCCCCTCGGTGTAAACGAGGTGCTCTGAACCAGCTGAGCTAATCGCCCTCTTTTACTAGGTTGCTATCGTTTCGTGATTGCGAGTGCAAATGTACAGCTAGATTTTGTATTTACAAGTGTTTTTAGATAAAAAAATGAAAAGTTTTTCAGTGTTTTTCCTTATTAATCTCAATTACAGATTTTTAAATTCAAATAAAAATGGCAATTTCTTTACATTTAGTTAAAAACAAGAATACGGAAGTCTAATTAATAATATTCTTTTGTAATCATTTGCTATAGTCATACATTTGCATATCTTAATTGTATACTCAAATGGCAAGATTTCAAGAAAATGATTTACCTAAGGCTAAATTAGACTCTAATTCACTTCAAAAAGCTTTCAGAATTTTTAAATACGGCAAAGGTCATAAATGGAAATTTTTCCTTGGTTTGATCTTCTTATTATTAACAAGTGCTACTGCCCTCGCCTTTCCTAAGTTAATGGGAATGCTTGTTGATTGTGTTACCAATAAAAACCTTAGCAGAGCCAACGAAATTGCCGTTGGACTAATGGTAATTCTTACGCTTCAGGCGATATTCTCTTTTTTTAGAATTTCTCTCTTTGTTAATTTCACGGAGAACTCTTTATCCAATATTCGTTTTGCTTTGTATGAAAATCTGGTAAAACTACCGATGTCCTTTTATTCTCAAAAACGTGTTGGAGAATTAAATAGCCGAATCAGCGCTGATATTTCCCAATTGCAAGACACTTTTACCACTACAATAGCCGAATTTTTACGTCAGTTTATATTAATTGTTGGAGGTTTCGTTATTTTAGGAAATATTAGCCCGAAACTTACTTTGATGATGTTGGCAATTGTACCAATTGTTGCCGTTGCAGCTGTTATTTTTGGAAGATTTATTCGTAAATACGGAAAGAAAACACAAGACAAAGTAGCAGAAAGTCAAGTTATCGTCGAAGAAACGCTTCAGGGAATCAGTAATGTGAAAGCTTTTGCTAATGAATGGTACGAAATTCAGCGTTATAAAAATAAAATCAAGGAAATCGTAAAAATCGCTATCAAAGGCGGTCAATATCGAGGTTATTTTGCATCGTTTATTATTTTATGTCTTTTTGGTTGTGTTGTTGCTGTCGTTTGGTACGGAATAACTTTAACTATTAAGGGTGAAGTTCAAGGCGTTGGAGATTTGATCTCATTTGTGCTTTATACAACCTTTATTGGTGCGTCTTTTGGTGGAATTGCCGAGATGTATGCACAAATTCAGAAAGCGGTTGGAGCAACAGAACGTGTTTTCGAATTATTGGAAGAAACTCCGGAAGATATCAAAGCAGGTCCGAAAGCACCAATTGTAGAAAAAATTAAAGGAAATGTTTCTTTCAAAAGTGTTGCTTTTAGTTACCCTTCAAGAAAAGAAGTTCAGGTTTTAAAAGATGTAAATTTCACTGCAGAATTTGGACAAAAAATTGCAATTGTTGGACCAAGTGGAGCAGGAAAATCAACTATTTCCTCTTTATTACTTCGTTTTTACGATATTACTTCGGGCGAAATTTTGGTTGACGGAAAAAATATCTACGATTATGATTTAGAAAATCTTCGTGGAAACATGAGTATTGTTCCGCAGGATGTTATTTTATTTGGAGGAACAATCAGAGAAAATATTGCATACGGAAAACCAGATGCAACAAATGAAGAAATTATGCTTGCAGCAAAACAAGCAAATGCGCTAAACTTTGTAGAAGGATTTCCGGAGAAATTCGAAACTTTGGTTGGAGAACGCGGCGTAAAATTATCCGGAGGACAGCGTCAACGTATTGCGATTGCCAGAGCATTGCTTAAAAATCCAAGTATTTTGATTTTAGACGAAGCTACATCATCATTAGACAGCGAAAGCGAAAAACTAGTTCAGGAAGCCTTAGAAGTATTAATGGAAGGAAGAACGAGCATCATTATTGCACACCGACTTTCGACTATTAGAAACGCAGATAAAATTTTAGTTTTAGACAACGGAGTAATAACGGAAGAAGGAACACATCAGGAATTAATAAATCTTGAAAACGGTATCTATAAAAACTTAAGTAATCTACAGTTTAGCAATTCGTAGTGAGCAGACAAACCCGACGGATTTTTAAAACCTGTCGGGTTTAGAACGCATAAAAAAACTCCAATCTTCATTGGAGTTTTTTATTTTATAAAGTTGAGAAATTATTAGATTTTATCTTTCATAATTTCTTCTACAATTTCAGGATTTAATAATGTTGAAGTATCTCCAAAATTAGAAAAATCTCCTTCGGCTATTTTACGTAAAATTCTACGCATAATTTTTCCTGAACGTGTCTTTGGCAAACCGGACACAAACTGAATTTTATCCAGTTTTGCAATTGGACCAATGTGATCAGAAATGTATTGGTTAATTTCTTTAGACAGATTTTCTTTATTTCTAACTTCTCCTGTTTCTTTCAAAATTACATAACCATACAAAGCATTTCCTTTAATATCGTGTGGAAATCCAACAATTGCAGATTCTGCAACCGCAGGATGTTCGTTAATTGCATCTTCAATAGGAGCTGTTCCTAAATTATGTCCGGAAACAATTACAACATCATCTACTCTACCGGTAATTCTGTAATAACCTACTTCGTCTCTTAAAGCTCCGTCTCCTGTAAAATATTTTCCGGGAAAAGAAGAAAAATAAGTGTCTTTGTAACGTTGATGATCTCCCCAGATTGTTCTGGCGATTCCTGGCCACGGAAATTTAATACATAAACTTCCAACAACTTGGTTTCCTTCGATTTCATTGCGTTTTTCATCCATTAAAACAGGTTGAATTCCCGGTAATGGCAAAGTTGCATAAGTTGGTTTTGTTGGAGTTACAAAAGCAATTGGAGAAATCATGATTCCGCCAGTTTCAGTTTGCCACCAAGTATCAACCACCGGACATCTCTTATCTCCAACGTGGTCATTAAACCAGTGCCAAGCTTCTTCGTTGATTGGTTCTCCAACAGATCCAATAACTTTAAGTGATTTAAGTGGATATTTTTGAATGTAATCTAAACTTTCTTTTGCTAACGAACGAATTGCTGTTGGCGCAGTGTAGAATTGTGTGATTTTATGTTTTTCGATAATATCCCAAAAACGGCTAAAGTCAGGATAAGACGGAACTCCTTCAAAAATTACAGTTGTTCCACCATTTAATAATGGCCCGTATAATATATAAGAGTGACCTGTAATCCAACCAATATCTGCTGTACACCAAAAAATGTCATTTTCTTCATGAGCAAAAACATTTTTAAAGGTATAAGCCGTATAAACCATATATCCGGCTGTAGTATGAACCATTCCCTTTGGTTTACCTGTAGAACCGGAAGTGTATAGGATAAATAAAGGATCTTCAGCATCCATAATTTCAGCAACACTATTGTCTAAAGCTGCGTCTAATAAAGGCTGTAACCATTGGTCGCGACCTTCTTTCATTTTAACTTCTGTTTGAGTTCTTTTAGCAACTAAAACCTTAGTAACTGAAGGACAAGAGTCTAAAGCTTCATCAACAATTCCTTTTAAATCGATTGTTTTACTTCCTCTGTAACCACCATCAGATGTGATAACCATTTTGCATTCGCAATCATTAATTCTTGCAGAAACTGCAGAAGCTGAAAAACCAGCAAAAATAACCGAATGAATTGCTCCAATTCTGGCACATGCCAATACTGCAACTGCCAATTCAGGAATCATTGGTAAATAAATACAAACTCTGTCTCCTTTACGAACACCTTGCTCACGCAAAACATTTGCCATTTTTGAAACTCGTTCATACAATTCGTTATATGTAATATGTAAAGCTTCTTCAGAAGGATCGTTCGGTTCAAAAATAATAGCCGTTTTTTCTCCTCTTTTGCTTAAGTGTCTGTCTATACAATTCTTTGTAATATTAACTTTAGCTTCAGTAAACCATTTTACTTCGGCATCAGCCATATTAAAATCAACTACTTTATCCCATTGTTGATACCAAGTGAAATTTTCCTCAGCTATTTTTCCCCAAAATTTCCTTGGTTCTCTTATTGACTTATTGTAATGTTTAAAATATTGTTCTAAATTTTCAATTTTATAATAACTCATATGTTTTTGGAATTTTTTTTATAAATGTATTAAATATCAGCGTATTCTTAAAATTATTTAATTCATAAATTTCAGCATAAAAAAACACATATTAAAAAAAATATGCTTTTTTTCTGTCTATTATATAAAATTTTAGTTTTTGAGGCTAAAATACATATTGCAAAAAAGGCGCAATAAATAAATACTACGCCTTTTTAATTTAACAATTTCAATAACAATTAATTTCGTAATTCTGCATTACAATGCTATATCCTATTTTGAAAATAGAAGCATCTTTATTAATCAAAATAGAAACTTACAGCAAGTATGTTTATTTTTAAACATACTCCCATTTTAGGGATTAGCTTCACTTAACTTACTTACTCACAGAAGTTAAGTGAATGCAAAATGCATCTATATCCAATTTTTTTTAATAAGTGCTTACTAATTCAAAATATTATATAAAAAGAGATACAGTGCAAAATCCCATCACACCCGAATGTGTGGTAATTCCCAATTTTATTATCCAATTTTTTTCATAGCAGTCATAGATTCTCTCAACCATGCTCCTACTTCTTCGATAGGATGTTGACGAATTTCTTTGTTTACTGCAATTAATATAGCATTATCTACTCCGTTTGAAGTTGAAAATGGTTTTCCTATAATGTTAGTTTCAACAGTTTTCATATATTCTGTCAATAACGGTTTACAAGCATGGTCAAATAAATAACAACCATATTCTGCTGTATCCGAAATAACACGGTTCATTTCAAACAATTTTTTTCTTGCGATTGTATTTGCAATCAAAGGCAATTCGTGCAATGACTCATAATAAGCTGATTCTTCGATAATTCCAGCTTCTGTCATTGTTTCAAAAGCCAATTCTACACCAGCTTTTACCATTGCAATCATCAATACTCCATTGTCAAAATATTCTTGTTCAGAAATTGGAGCTTCTTGTGGAGCTGTTTTTTCGAAGTTAGTTTCTCCGGTTGCAGCTCTCCATTTCAATAAATTCACATCATCATTAGCCCAGTCAATCATCATAGTTCTTGAGAATTCTCCAGAAATAATATCATCTTGGTGCTTTTGGAATAACGGACGCATGATGTCTTTTAATTCTTCAGCAATTTCATAAGCTTCGATTTTTGCAGGATTTGATAAACGATCCATCATATTGGTAATACCACCATGTTTCAAAGCTTCAGTGATAGTTTCCCATCCGTACTGAATTAATTTTGAAGCATATGCCGCATCGATTCCTTTTTCGACCATTTTATCAAAACATAAAATAGATCCCGTTTGCAATAATCCGCAAAGGATAGTTTGCTCACCCATTAAATCTGATTTTACTTCGGCAACGAAAGATGATTTCAAAACTCCTGCTTTGTGTCCTCCAGTTCCTACAGCGTAAGCTTTTGCCTGATCTAAACCAAAACCGTTTGGATCGTTTTCAGGGTGAACAGCGATTAAAGTTGGTACACCAAATCCTCTTTTGTATTCTTCGCGAACCTCAGATCCGGGACATTTAGGAGCACACATAATTACCGTAATATCTTTACGAATCTGCATTCCTTCTTCAACAATATTAAAACCGTGAGAATAAGCTAATGTAGAATTCTGCTTCATTAATGGCATAATGGCAGTAACTACAGCAGTATGTTGCTTATCCGGAGTTAAGTTACAAACTAAGTCAGCAGTTGGTATTAATTCTTCATAAGTACCTACAGTAAAACCGTTTTCAGTAGCATTTTTATAAGAAGCTCTTTTTTCAGCGATTGCATCTGCACGTAATGCATAAGAAATATCCAAACCAGAATCTCTCATGTTTAAACCTTGATTCAAACCTTGTGCACCACAACCTACGATGACAACTTTTTTTCCTGCAAGAGCAGCAATTCCATCTGCAAATTCAGATTGCTCCATAAATTCGCAAACTCCTAATTGTTCTAATTGTAATCTAAGTGGTAATGTATTGAAATAATTTGCCATTTTGTTTTTAATATTTAATGAATGTTGTAATTTAATAATTGATTATTATGTAATTAAGATGATACTATTTGAATGTTTCTAACAATGTCGAAATTTCCATTTTTTCTTTAGAAACTGATATTCTGCCTGAGCGTACAAATTGCATGATACCGTAAGGTTTAAATTTTTCATACAATTCTTCAATTTCAGAACGTCTACCTGATTTTGAAATCACAAAGAAATCACGAGAAACGGTTACTATTGTAGACTGGCTGTCTTTGATGATATTCTGAATTTGTTTTTCATCAAACAACAAGCTTGAAGCAATTTTGAATAATGCATTTTCCAAGTAAATAGTTTCTTCATCTGTATGGTAAAAAGCTTTAATTACTTCGATTTGCTTTTCTATTTGTCCAACAATATTCTTAACCCATTTTTCTGTTGTTTCTACAACGATAATAAATCTTGAAACATTTTCTATTTCTGATTCTGAAACGTTTAGACTTAATATGTTAATGTGACGCTTTAAGAATATTCCTGATATTCTATTCAATAAACCCACATTATTTTCTGAATATACCGATATGGTAAATGTTTTATCTTCCATGTTATTTTGTTTAAAGTTTTTCTTGTTTCAGTCCCGATAGCTATCGGGATTGAAACAAGAAACTTTTTTTCTTTAGCTTAATCTAATTTCAGAAACACATGCTCCTGTTGGAATCATTGGGAAAACATTGTTTTCTTTTTCTACCATAACTTCTAAGAAATAAGAATCTTTTGAAGCCATCATTTCTGCGACAGCTGCATCTAAATCTTCTCTTTGTGTTACTTTTTTAGATTTGATATAATATCCTTCGGCAATTGCCACAAAATTTGGATTAATCATTTTTGTTGAAGCATATCTGTTGTCAAAAAACAATTCCTGCCACTGACGCACCATTCCTAAAAACTCATTATTTAAAATGACAATTTTCACTGGTACTTTAGTCTGGAAAATAGTTCCCAATTCCTGAATGGTCATCTGGAATCCTCCGTCACCAATAATAGCTACAACTTCACGATCCGGTCTTCCCATTTTGGCTCCAATCGCAGCGGGTAAAGCAAATCCCATTGTTCCTAAACCTCCAGAAGTAATATTACTTTTGGTAGAATTAAATTTAGCATAACGACAGGCAAACATTTGATGCTGACCAACATCAGAAACGATAATTGCATCACCTTTTGAATGTTTATTGATCATTTCCATAGTTTCACCCATAGAAATTCCTTTATTATTTGTTGGATTTAATTCTTCATTAATAACCGAATCCAATTCTATTTTATAAAATTCTTTAAATTCATTGTGCCAGGATTCATGAGAATTTTTATCAATCAGTGGTAACAAAGCATTTAAAGCTTCTTTTACATCTCCTAAAACAGCTACTTCTGTTTTTACGTTTTTATCAACTTCTGCAGGATCAATTTCAAAGTGAATTACTTTTGCCTGTTTTGCATAAGTCTTTAAACTTCCTGTAACACGATCATCGAAACGCATTCCCAATGCAATTAACACATCACATTCGTTAGTCAGCATATTAGGTCCATAATTTCCGTGCATTCCTAACATACCTACATTTAGCGGATGATCTGTTGGAAGTGCTGAAAGTCCCAGAATTGTCCAAGCAGCAGGAATTCCTGATTTCTCAATAAATGCTTTTAGCTGTTCTTCGGCTTGACCAAGAATAATTCCCTGACCAAAAACAATGAAAGGTTTTTTGGCATTGTTGATTAAAGAGGCAGCTTCGGCAACTTTGTCTAACTTTAATTTCGGAACCGGAATATAACTTCTGATTGCGGTACATTTTTCATAACTAAAATCAAACTCATCAAACTGAGCGTTTTTAGTAATATCAATCAAAACAGGTCCAGGACGTCCCGAACGTGCAATGTAAAACGCTTTTGCAATAATCTCAGGAATTTCAGAAGCTTCCGTAATCTGATAGTTCCATTTGGTTACCGGAGTTGAAATCCCGATAATATCAGTTTCCTGAAAAGCATCAGAACCCAATAAATGTTTTCCAACTTGTCCAGTAATACAAACCATTGGAGTCGAATCAATCTGAGCATCTGCAATTCCGGTAACTAAATTTGTTGCTCCCGGCCCAGAAGTTGCAATCGCAACCCCAACTTTCCCTGTAGCTCTCGCATATCCTTGAGCTGCATGTGTTGCACCTTGTTCATGACGTACTAAAACATGGTGTAATTGGTCTTGAAATTTATATAATTCGTCGTAAACCGGCATGATTGCTCCTCCCGGATAACCATAAATTAAGTCTACTCCTTCTGCTAATAAACATCTTATAACGGCTTCTGCCCCTGATATTCTCATAGTATATTTTTTTTATCAATTCAATCTCAAAACTCAATTTAAAAATTCAATGGCAATGTCAAAATCAATTTTCAATGGTACTTTTAAATTGATCTTTCAATATTTCTATTTTTTATTGCTATTGCTTTTTGATATTGTGATTGTTATTGCAATTGATTTTTGATATTGTTTCTTGTATAATTATTTATCGGTAACGCAACCTGTAGAAGCGCTTGAAACCGATCTTGCGTATTTAAGTAAAACTCCTTTTGTAACTTTTAACGGTGGTTGTACCCAAGCCGCTTTTCTAGCCGCAAATTCTTCGTCGGATATTTTCAGGTTGATTGTATTATTTACAGCATCGATGGCAATTAAATCCCCATCTTTTACTAGCGCAATACCACCACCATCATAAGCCTCTGGTGTAATGTGACCTACCACAAAACCATGTGAACCTCCAGAGAACCTACCGTCTGTAATAAGAGCGCAGCTGCTTCCTAGTCCGGCTCCAATAATTGCCGATGTCGGTTTTAGCATTTCAGGCATCCCCGGACCACCTTTTGGTCCACAATACCTAATGACGACTACATTACCCGGTTTTATTTTTCCGGCCTCAAGACCTGGAATTACTTCAAATTCTCCTTCGAATACTACAGCCGGACCTTCAAAATATTCTCCTTCTTTTCCGCTGATTTTTGCAACAGCACCTTCAGAAGCAAGATTTCCGTATAAAACCTGAATATTTCCTGTTGGTTTTAAAGCTTTTTGAATTTCATGAATTACTTGCTGTCCATCTTGTAAATCCGGAGTATTTGCTAAATTTTCTGCAACTGTTTTACCGGTTACAGTCAAACAATCTCCGTGAATCAATCCTACTTTTAGTAAATATTTCATTATAGAAGGAATACCTCCAACTTCGTGAATATCCTCCATCATGTATTTTCCACTTGGTTTCATGTCCGCCAATACTGGTGTTTTATCGTTGATTGCCTGAAAATCATCCAAAGTAATTTCGATATCTACTGCATGAGCCATTGCAATTAAGTGCATAACCGCATTTGTAGAACCTCCTAAAACCGCAACAATTGTAATGGCGTTTTCGAAAGCTTTACGAGTCATGATATCTCGTGGCTTAATATCTTTTTCTAATAATATTTTGATAGCTTCTCCTGCAGCAAGACATTCATCTCTTTTATCCTGACTCAAAGCAGGATTAGAAGAACTGTATGGCAAACTCATTCCTAAGGCTTCGATTGCAGATGACATTGTATTTGCCGTGTACATTCCGCCACAAGCACCAGCTCCCGGACATGCATTTTGAATAACACCTTTAAAATCTTCTGCTGTAATTTCGTTTTTTACTTTCTTTCCTAAAGCTTCAAAAGCCGAAACGATATTCAAACTTTCACCTTTCCATTTTCCGGAGTGAATTGATCCCCCGTAAACCATAAGCGACGGACGATTTAAACGCCCCATAGCGATTAAAGCTCCGGGCATATTTTTATCACAGCCAGGAATCGCAATAATACTATCATACCATTGTGCACCTGCAACTGTTTCTATAGAATCTGCAATTACATCACGAGAAACCAATGAAAAACGCATTCCTTCAGTTCCGTTTGAAATTCCGTCACTAACACCAATGGTATTAAAAATAAGTCCGACCAGATTTGCATCCCAAACACCTTTTTTAACATCTTTTGCTAAATCGTTCAAGTGCATGTTACAAGTGTTACCATCGTAACCCATGCTCACAATACCAACTTGTGCTTTTTTCAAATCTTCTTCAGTTAAACCAATTCCGTACAACATCGCTTGCGCTGCAGGTTGTGTTTGATCTTGAGTGATGGTTTTGCTGTACTTATTTAATTCCATTATGTATTATTTATTTTAATTTTTATTCAAAAAAAAACCTTCCAGTATTTGGAAGGTTTATAATATAGTTTTTCAATTATATTTATACCATTCCCTTCGCAGATGTGATAATCACATTGACAACAAAGACAGAAGTAATAATAATTGAGATTTGCATCTTTTATTTTTTAGTGTTACAAAAGTATGAAAACTTATAGGACTAAAAAAATAAAATCTCAACATTTTACAGACTTCTTGTTATTTATTTCATTATTTTAATAAAAACCTTAAACAATTGTCGATTGACCAATACTAACATTGTCATTATTAAAATACAATAGGTCGTCTTTGCTAAAAATAAAATTAGAAACAAACTCCCCTACTTCATTTGTACCAAATTTTGAATCTGGTTTTAAATCAGTTGTTACGACTTTAAATTCAATTGCTTTTTCAACCGCCTGATAAATTACATTTGCTTCTTTAAATAAACCAAAATGCTCTAACAACATTGCTGCGGATAATATAGAAGCAATTGGATTCGCAATATTTTTTCCTTTTGCCTGCGGGTAAGAACCGTGAATTGGTTCAAACAATGCATTTTTTTCTCCTAAAGATGCTGAAGCTAATAAGCCGATAGAACCTGTAATAACACTTGCTTCATCTGATAAAATATCTCCAAACAAATTTTCTGTCAAAATCACATCAAATTGTTTTGGATTTAAGATGATCTGCATTGCTGCGTTGTCTACAAATAAAAAGTCTAAAGCAACATCCGGATATCCTTCGCTCACTTTTTTAGTTACTTTTCTCCATAATCTCGAGGTTTCCAAAACATTTGCTTTGTCTACCATAGTTAGTTTTTTGCGTCGGTTTTGTGCCGATTTAAAAGCTAAATGTGCAATTCTGGTAATTTCTTCTTCTGAATACTCACATAAATCCGAAGCATGTGTTCCTTCTTCATTTAATGTTTTAGCTCCAAAATAAGCTCCACCGGTTAATTCTCTGAAAATAGTAAAATCAGCTCCCTCGATAATTTCTCTTTTTAATGGAGAAGCATCCAGTAATGATTTATATGGTTTTATAGGACGAATGTTGGCAAACAAACCTAGTTCTTTACGAAGCTTCAATAATCCTTGCTCCGGACGAACTTTTGCATTTGGATTATTATCATATTTAGGATCTCCAATGGCACCAAATAAAACTGCATCTGTATTCAAACACAGATTTAATGTTTGTTCCGGTAACGGATTTCCTGTTTTGTCAATAGCGATCGCTCCCATGAGCGCTTCTTCAAAAACAAATTCATGATTGTACACTTCGCCTATGGCGTATAAAGCTTTTTTGGCTTGTAAAATTACCTCTGGTCCTATTCCGTCTCCCGGTAAAACTGCTATTTTCAAATTCATAACGTCTCGTTCTTTATGTATTTAAATTCTTTTTTTTCTCTTTCTTCTTTCTTCTTTCTTCTATTCTCTATTCTCTATCCTCTTTTCAACTAACTTCTGATTAACTCGTCCTGAATTTTAGCTGCTTCAATAATCTGATGAATATCCGCATCAGCAACTTCTTTTTTAATATCGGCGAATCTCAAAAACTCAATATATACAATGTCTAATTGTACTTTTGTAAGCTCGTAACCTACTTTTTTAGCACGGTAAGCCAATGCCGCTCTTCCGCTTCTTGCCGTAAGGATAATCGAAGATTCATTTACTCCAACATCAAGCGGATCCATGATTTCGTAAGTTGCTCTGTTTTTGATTACACCATCCTGATGAATTCCTGAACTATGTGCAAAAGCATTCGCTCCAACAATAGCTTTATTTGGCTGAACGATCATTCCCATACTTTCAGAAACTAATCGGCTCATTTCATTCAATTCTCTTGTGTTGATATTGGTATCTAAGTTTAAATAAGGATGTTGTTTAAAAATCATTACTACTTCTTCAAGAGCAGTATTTCCAGCTCTTTCACCAATACCATTAATAGTACATTCTATTTGTCTCGCTCCATTTATAGCGCCTGCAATAGAGTTTGCAGTTGCCATTCCTAAATCATTATGACAATGACATGAAAGGATTACGTTCTCGATACCTTTTACGTTTTCTTTCAAATATTTGATTTTTGCTCCATATTCTTCCGGTAAACAATATCCTGTTGTATCAGGGATATTTAATACTGTTGCTCCGGATTTGATAACTTCTTCGCAAACTTTTGCAAGGAAAGCATTATCTGTTCTTCCAGCATCTTCTGCATAAAACTCAACGTCTTCTACATAAGATTTTGCATGAGAAACAGCAAATTTTGCTCTTGCAATAATATCTTCTCTTGTGGTATTTAATTTATGGAGTATATGAGATTCAGATGTTCCGATTCCAGTATGGATTCTAGGTCTTTTAGCATGCTTTAAAGCAGCTGCAGCAACATCAATGTCGTTTTTTACGGCTCTGGTAAGTCCGCAGACGGTTGCGTTTTCTACAATTTTACAAATCTCAGAGACCGATAAAAAATCGCCCGGACTTGACACAGGAAAACCTGCTTCGATAACGTCAACTCCCATTTTATCAAGTCGTTCTGCGATAACTAATTTTTGTTTAGTATCTAACTTACATCCTGGAACTTGTTCACCGTCGCGCAAAGTGGTGTCAAAAATTTGAACTTTCTCTCTATTCATATTCATTTATTTAATGTAATTTCACATCTTGATAACAAATATATATTGTACTACACGAGTATGAAATTCATTTTAATGAAATTATACTGTTCATAAAGCAATTTATAACGAGTTAAATTACTAATAATCAATAAGTTATATTATTATATTTTACAATGGCTAACCATCAAAAAGATTTCTTATTTGTTTTAATAAAATCACTTTCTAAATCCGAAAAAAGACAGTTTAAAATTTTTGCAAGCCGTTTAGAAACCAGTTCTAACACAAAATTCATTGAATTGTTTAATATTCTGGACAAGTCTGAAAACTATGATGAAAAACTGATTTTAAAAAGTGGAATCATTAAAAAAGTACAGCTATCTAACTTAAAATCATACTTATACAAACAAATTTTAGTTAGTATCCGACTAAATATTCCGAGTCAGAATATCCGTTATCAATTGCGTGAACAAATAGATTTTGCCGTTATTCTATACAATAAAGGACTATACAGGCAGAGTTTGAAAATCCTTGATAAGACAAAAATCATTGCGTTGGAAAATGATGAAAAATATATGGCGTATGAAATTGTAGAATTCGAAAAATTGATAGAATCGCAATATATTACCCGAAGTATTCAGGGCCGCGCCGATGAATTGGTTATTCAGGCAAAGGAATTGAATTACAGAAATACTATTTCTAGCAAATTATCGAATTTATCACTTCAGCTTTACGGAATCATGCTGAAAACAGGATATGTAAAAAGTGACGAAGAGTATAAATATATTGATGATTATTTCAACAAGCATATTGCAAAACTAGATGAAAGCAAATTTGGTTTCCGTGAGAAATACTGGTTTTACAACGCTAATCTTTGGAGAAGTTTTCTTGTACAGGACTTTTTAGCGAGTTATAAATATGCCTATAAATGGGTTCGATTGTTCTATGATAATCCAAACATGATTATTCAGAATCCTGTATTTTTCCTAAAAGGAAATCATTATTTTTTGGAGTCTTTATATATGTTGAAATACAAATCGAATTTCAAGAAGTATTTGACACTTTTAGAGGAAACAATTGAGGATCCTAAATTTCCTGTAAACGATAACATTGCATCGCTATCATTTCTATATGTTTACAACAATAAGCTGAATTTACATATTTTGGAAGGTACTTTTGCTGAAAGCGAATATTTGATTCCGGAAATTCTGGAAAAAATAAAATTGCACAGCGAACATCTTGACGAACATCACGAAATGTTGTTCTTTTATAAGATCGCCTCTATTTATTTTGGAAATGAAAAATACACAGAATGTATTCTTTATTTAGATAAGATAATCAACAACAAGAACTTATCAATGCGAGAAGATTTAATGTGTTTTGCGAGACTTTTGTCTTTAATTGCACATTATGAATTAGGAAAAGACTATTATTTAGAAAATCATCTTAAAAACACGTATAAGTTTCTAATAAAAATGAACGACTTACATGAAGTTCAAAAAGAAATTATCAAGTTCTTAAGAAATCTGAATAACTTATACCCTGCCGATATTAAAAAGGAATTCATAAAAATGCGGTTGCGCTTTATCGAATTAGAGAAAAATACCTATGAAAAAAGAGCCTTTCTTTATTTGGATATTATTTCATGGCTCGAAAGTAAAATCGAAAACAGAAAAATTGCCGATATTATTAAGGAAAAGGCAAAATTGAATAGCCGATAAAAGGGGAATTCCAATCCCTATGCCTCAGCATAAATTCCAATAAAAAAGCGTGAAAGATCTTAATCTTTCACGCTTTTTTGTCATTTCGATCCCGAGGCTTCGGGAGAGAAATCTTCGCAAGTAGCTCGACAAAGATTTGGCGATTTTGTTTACGGAAATACTAGTGTGATTTCTTGTTCCTCGAAATGACAAATTATAATCGAAAAGCAATCATCGATAAACCCAACAGTTCCGAAGCCTCGGGATTAAAAAGCTTATCAAGTTTATCGAAAATTGAGTTTATCTACAATAACAACAAATGGTAGTTCCTGTTTGACAAATATCTCCTTTACCCGGCGTATTCGAAATAACTCCTCCCGCTCCGCCGCATAATATGACACATAAAGGAATACCTCCAGAAATAGATTTCTGAGCATTCTTAGTTAAGATTTCAACATTTTCTAGGTTTTTTAAATTTTTCATAAATTGTTTGATTTGATTTGTTTCCTACTCTATTAGCTTTTCGGATTACGCTTTATTATTCATTTTCAGATTAATACAATCTAAATTAAAAAATAAAACGGTAGTATTCGTACAAATTACACAATTAACATAATAAAGAAATTCCAATAAAAAAATCCCAAATTCCAACATAATTGGAATTTGGGATTTAAAAAATTGGAATTTCTTTATAAATTTTATTCCACAATATTAGAACTCGTTACATAGAAGTTTTTATCAACTTCCAGTTTTCTGTCTTCGTTAGTTGTTTTTTCAGATTGCCATTCTGTTGTTGGTTTTAGCCAGGTTTCAACACCATTGATCTTCACTTTAACCGGCATATCAAATTTGGCAACACAATTTGTCCAGTGGTATCCAAAAGTGCCATTTTTGAACATATATTCAAAAACCGGAATTTGAGTTGTAGTTAAGTATTGTGCAAAAACTCTGTTGAAATTAATACCTGATTGGGTATTGATATAATCTTCAATTTGTTTACTTGTAACTGTTTGATGATAAAAAGTACTGTTTAAACCTCTTAAAATTGATTTCCACTTTGCATCATCATTAATAATCTGACGAATCATGTGCAGCATATTTGCACCTTTTGGATACATATCGCCAGATCCCTCGTTATTTACATCATAATTCCCAATGATTGGCTTGTCGTTTTTTATTCCTTTTCTGCAACCAATTACATATTCTTCCGCAGCATCTTTGCCATAATAGTATTCAAGAAACAAACTTTCAGAATAGTTGGTGAAACTCTCGTGAATCCACATATCAGCAATATCTTTATAGGTAATATTGTTCGCAAACCATTCGTGACCAGACTCATGAATAATGATAAAATCAAATTTTAATCCCCAGCCCGTTCCGCTTAAATCACGACCCAAATAACCGTTTTTAAAGCCATTTCCGTAAGTTACACTACTTTGATGTTCCATTCCTAAATATGGCGCTTCAACCAATTTGTAACTGTCTTCGTAAAAAGGATAAGGTCCAAACCAGTTTTCGAAAGCTTTCAGCATTCTTGGAACATCTTTAAATTGTTCTTTGGCTACAGCCAAATTATCTCTTAAAACGTAATAACTACAATCTAAATCACCTTTTTCGCCTTTAAACTTCTCTGAGAAATTAACATAATCACCAATATTGATATTTACACCATAATTGTTGATTGGGTTCGACACATACCAATTAAACGTTTTTGTACCATCTTTTTCTTTTTTAACGCTTTTCAATCTTCCGTTTGAAACATCAGTCAAATTACCAGGGACATTCACGCTAATCAACATATTTTCGACTTCATCATACATATGATCTTTGCACGGCCACCAAACGCTCGCGCCTAAACCCTGACAAGATGAAGCGACAAAATCATTCCCATTTTTATCTTTTTTCCACGTAATTCCGCCATCCCAAGGTGGTTTGATCGCTTCTTTAGGTTTTCCTCCAAAAGAAATTACAATCTCCTTCGTTTCACCTACTTTTTGTTTTTCGGTTAACTGAATAAAGAAAGCATTTCCGTCTCTTTCAAATTTCAATTCTTTTCCATTCTGAGTTACTTTGTAAATCTGCATTGGTTGCTGCAAATCAATCTGCATTTTATTATTCTCAGTCAAAACCGTATAACGAACTGTGTTTGAACCTTTAATCGTTTTCTCTTTAGGATTTACTTTTACATCTAAATGATAGTATTTTAAATCCCACCAGGCTCTTTCTTTAGTAATGCTTCCGCGTAAACTATCCTGATGTGTAAAAACCGTTTCAGACTTATTAAGAAGTCCTTGCGCATTGGCAGTAAAACCAACTAAAAAGGCGATAAAAACGCCACCGAAGTATTTTTTCATTATTTATAAATTTGGAATAAAATAGGATATTTTAAATAAATATGATCGTCAACAAATGTAAACATTCATAACAAATTTATAAGGATTTTGTGATTTCTATTCAAAAAAAACAATGTTAAAATCCATTATTCTTACTTAATTTAGCAAATCAAAATAATATTTACTACTTATGAAAATTAGTGAAATTGCCGCTGTTTTATTTTTGACGTTCTCGATCACAACCAATTCTCAAAATATTCCAATCCATAAAACAACTGAAAAATTAATTATTGATGGAGATCTATCCGATTGGAAAACACCTTTTTCAGGTCCTTTTGTGATTCATAATTCAGGTCAAAAAGCGACGCAAAATACAATGGTTTCACTTTCGTGGAATGATGAAAACCTATATATCGCATACAAATCTGTTGACTCTAAAATTGTAGGTTCATCGCAAAAAAAAGATTCCCAAATTTTCAATTCAGATGATTTAGTCGAGATTTTTATCGATGCTGATGGCGACGGTCAAAATTATGTCGAAATTGGAGTAAACGCCTTTTCATCCAATTACGACATGTTACTTAAATGTATTTCGCCTTTATGTGGCGGCTGGAATACTTCTATGGCATTTGATATTACGGGACTGGAAGCGCAAAGCAAAATAACTCCGGAAGATTTTAATACCGAAATTAAGATTCCGTTTTCGAGTTTAGAAACTATTAAAAACGGCAATTTTGCAAAACCAAAAATAGGTACAAAATGGAGAGGAAATACTTTTAGAATTGATTACGGTAATACAACCGAATATCTTGCATTACAATATTATAAAAGTTTAAATTTTGGTTTTCATCAACCGCAGGAATTTGCTGTTTTTGAGTTTGTGGAGTAACGTTGAAATGGCACGCGGATGACAAGGATTAAACGGATTTATGCAGATTTATTTTTTGTATTTGTCGTTTGTATTTATGCAAGTTTACGTTAGTTTTGTCATTTCGACAGAGGAGAAATCACATAAAGTGGCTCGACAACAGTGCGCTCTCCCCGCGTGTGATTTCTCCTCCGTCGAAATGACAATATTACGATAAAAACCTTTCTATCTACTTCTGGCGTTTCTTCAAAACATCAACAACATCATTCAACTGAAAACCTTTTGCCTGAAGTAAAATCAGATAATGAAACAATAAGTCAGCGCTTTCGCTAAGAAATAAATCATCATTATCATCTTTGGCTTCAATAACCACTTCAACCGCTTCTTCACCTACTTTTTGAGCAATTTTATTGATTCCTTTTTCGAATAAAGAAGCGACATAACTTTTCTCAGAATCCGCATTTTCTCTTCTGGTTTTGATAGTGTTTTCCAAAGAAGAAATAAAACCATAGTTTTCCTTATTTTCTTCTTGCCAGCAAGTATCAGCGCCCGTGTGACACGTTGGTCCAACAGGTTTTGCCTGAATTAAAAGCGTATCGCCGTCGCAGTCATTTTTAATACTTACAAGATTCAAAAAGTTACCACTCTCCTCGCCTTTTGTCCAAAGTCTTTGTTTTGAACGGCTGAAAAAAGTAACCTTTTGTGTTTCGATTGTTTTCTGTAAAGATTCTTCATTCATATAACCCAGCATCAAAACATTTTTAGTTTCCGAATCCTGAATTATTGCCGGAATCAATCCGTGTGCACTTTTTATATCTATGTCCATTTTTATTTTAGATTTTTGAGTTCAGATTTTAGATTCTTGAACTCTATATTATTTTAGATTACGATCTTAATTCTTGCTTCTATTTTCTTGCTTCTTTGGTCTAAAGCCTAACTTCAACCCCATTATTCCTAAGTTCTTCTTTCAACGTTTTAATCTCAATTTCTTTAAAGTGAAAAACACTCGCCGCCAGTGCCGCATCAGCTTTCCCTACTTTAAATGAATCCACAAAATGCTGAATATTTCCCGCACCGCCCGAAGCAATAATCGGAATATTGATTAACTCTGATAATTTAGCCAAAGCCTCGTTTGCAAAGCCATTTTTGGTTCCGTCGTTATCCATTGATGTGAATAAAATTTCTCCTGCTCCACGTTTTGCGACTTCAACAGCCCAATCGAATAAATTAAGTTCTGTTGGTACTTTTCCGCCTACTAAATGTACGATCCATTGTCCGTCAATTTGTTTAGCATCAATTGCAACGACAACACATTGACTTCCGAATTTCTGAGCCAAATCATTGATTAACTGCGGGTTTTTTACTGCCGATGAATTGATCGAAACTTTATCAGCTCCATTATTTAAAAGAATTTCAACATCTTCAACAGACGAAATTCCTCCGCCAACCGTAAACGGAATATTGATTTTCTCCGCAACACTTCGCACCATATTGACCAACGTTTTGCGACGTTCCTCAGTAGCCGAAATATCCAGAAAAACCAATTCATCAGCTCCTTCCGCCGAATAAATTTCCGCCAATTCAACCGGATCTCCTGCATCGCGCAAATCCACAAAATTAACGCCTTTTACAGTTCTTCCGTTTTTTATATCCAAACAAGGAATAATTCTTTTTGCTAACATATTTTTTAATGTGTTAATGAGAAAATTAGATAATTAGATAATTTTATGCGTAATCCAAAAAATTATCTAATTATCTAATTGACACATTCTCTAATTAAATCTCATTTTCTAATTATATAGTTCTCTAATTGTTTCAGCGTAATTCTACCTTCATAAATCGCTTTTCCTATTATCGTTCCTTCGCAGCCTAAATGTGCTAATTTTGGAAGTTCATCAAAGGTTGAAATTCCACCGGATGCGATTAGTTTTACACCATGAGCTTCTTTCAAAATTTTGCCATACAAATCAAAACTAGGACCTTCTAACATTCCGTCTTTTGCAATATCAGTACAAATAACGTATTGAATTCCTTTAGTTTGATACTCTTGAATAAACGGAATCAAATCTTCGTCTGAATCTTCTAACCAACCTGAAATAGCAACTTTTTCATCTTTGGCATCAGCACCCAGAATAATTTTATCAGAACCATATTCTGAAATCCATTTTTCAAAAATCGCTCTGTTTTTTACCGCAATACTTCCGCCGGTAATCTGACTTGCACCACTTTCGAAGGCAATTTTCAAATCATCATCAGACTTTAAACCTCCGCCAAAATCAATTTGTAAGCTCGTTTGTGTCGCAATTTGTTCCAATATTTTATAATTGACAATCTTGCTCGATTTTGCACCGTCCAAATCTACTAGATGCAAATACTCAATCCCGTGCGCTTCAAATGATTTCGCTACTTCAAGCGGATTTTCGTTGTAAATTATTTTAGTGTTATAATCACCTTTGGATAAACGAACACATTTTCCGTCAATGATATCTATAGCTGGTATTATTCTCATGTTTCTAATTTTAGATTTATGATTTTAGAGTTTAGATTTCTAAAATTGATATTTTGATTGATTTTTGATATTGCAATTGATATTGATTTTACAATTGTAATTTGGAATTTATTATTTGGAATTTAATTTAAGAAAGTTCTCTAATATTTTCTCCCCAACAGCTCCGCTTTTTTCAGGGTGAAACTGTGTTCCGTAAAAATTATCTTTCTGCAAAGCCGATGCGTATTCTAGCTCATAATCCGTAATAGCAATGGCTTCATCGCAATTTGGGGCGTAAAAACTATGTACCAAATACATGAATTCATTCTCTGAAATTCCCTTAAACAAATCCGATTTTAAACCATAAATCTGATTCCATCCCATTTGAGGCACTTTTACTTTTTGCGTGAACTTAATTACATCAACATCAAAAATTCCCAAGCCTTCAGTATTTCCTTCTTCCGTCGATTTGCACATCAATTGCATTCCCAGGCAAATGCCTAAAACAGGTTGTTTTAAATTCGGAATCAAACTATCCAAACCGCTTTCCTTCAGTTTTTTCATCGCCGAACTTGCTTCCCCAACTCCCGGAAAAATCACTTTATCTGCCGCCAGAATTTCATCCGGATTATTACTCAAAACAGCTTTAAAACCAAGTCTTTCAATAGCAAACATAATGCTCTGAATATTTCCTGCCCCGTAATTTATTATTACTATTTTCAAAATTAATTTTAGATTTTAGATTTTAGATTTCAGATTTCTCTTCAATGCGTAAATCATTAATTACTATTTTAATATGAGATCAATTTATAATTCTCAACAAATATGATGTCCCGCTGGGACTTAATATATAGAATCTGAAACTTGAAACAAATTAAACTTTTACAGATCCGTATAATGGGCGATCATCTTGTTTACTAATCCGTCTTGATCAAAAAACATTACTTCTACTGCTCTTTTATTCATAATCGATTTGTAATAAAGTGCCACAGAATCAACTCCTGATGTAATTTCTATCAATTCAAAATGCAAATCAGGAATCTTTGTCAAAGCTTTTTCCCAATATGCCCTGACTTGCTCTTTTCCCTGAAGCGAGCCGCTTTCAATTCCCGCAGCCAGTTTTATCATCGGCGTTGTAATTTCAATATCTTCCGAATAATGCCTCATGATATCGTCTAAATTATGCGAATTCCATGATTCAATCCATTTCTCAGCAAACTTTTTAGCGTCCATAACATTCTTTATGTTTTTTGGTTTCATGTTTCATGTTTCAAGTTTCAGGTTCTGTGCGTAACTTGAAACCTGAAACTTGAAACAATTTTTAACTTTTACAACATTCCTTTCGTCGAAGGCAAAATCATTTTCTCTGTATCTCTTTTCACCGCTACTTTTATTGCTTTTGCAAAAGCTTTAAAAATAGCTTCGATTTTGTGGTGTTCATTCGTTCCCTCAGCTTTTATGTTGATGTTAGCTTTGGCTCCATCAGAGAAAGATTTAAAGAAATGATAAAACATTTCTGTCGGCATTTTACCAACCATTTCGCGTTTAAATTCTGTTTCCCAAACCAACCAGTTTCTTCCGCCAAAATCAATCGCTACCTGCGCTAAACAATCATCCATTGGTAAACAGAATCCATAACGTTCGATTCCTAATTTATTTCCTAATGCTTTTGCAAAAACTTCGCCTAATGCAATTGCAGTATCTTCAATCGTGTGGTGCTCATCAACTTCTAAATCACCTTTAACCAAAATTTCCAGATCCATTTGACCGTGGCGTGCAATTTGATCTAACATATGATCAAAAAAAGCAATTCCGGTTTCGATTTTACTTTTCCCAGTTCCGTCTAAGTTTAAATCGATAAAAATGTCTGTTTCATTCGTTTTACGAGTAATCGAAGCCGAACGTGCTTCTAGTTTCAAAAACTCATAAATTGTTTTCCAATTCATTGTCTGAAGAACAATCGTTTCATCTAATTCTTCTCTTTTTGATGAGATTTCATTGCTTCCAATTCCGTCATTATCATTGATAAAAATAGCTTTTGCACCCAGATTTTTAGCCAATTCAATATCCGTCAAACGATCTCCCAAAACAAATGAATTTGCCAAATCATACTCCGGATTATTAATATATTTGGTCAACATTCCCGTTCTTGGTTTGCGTGTTGGTGCATTATCTTCTGGAAATGATCTGTCAATAAAAATATCATCAAACAAAACGCCTTCATTTTCAAAGGCTTTCAATATAAAATTCTGCGTTGGCCAAAACGTATCTTCCGGAAAACTGTCCGTTCCCAATCCGTCCTGATTGGTTACCATCGCCAATTCATAATCTAATTCACTGGCGATTTTAGCCAAATATTGAAAAGCTTTTGGATAAAATTCTACTTTCTCCAAAGCATCTAACTGATAATTTTCAGGTTCTAAAACAATCGTTCCATCACGATCGATAAAAAGTACTTTTTTCATATTATATTTCTTTTTCTGCCACAGATTACACAGATTAAAATGATTTTTTATGGTTTGTGGTTAATTTTTCGCCACGAATTTCACCAATTAGCACGAATTGAATTAGTAAAAATTCGTGAAATTCGTGGCGAAAGAAATCCGTTTAATCCGTATAATCTGTGGGCTATTTCTTTTAGCTCAACAGCTTCAATTCTCTAATCAAAACTGCATTTTCCTTTGGAATTCCAATCGTAAAACGCAGACAATTTTCACATAAAGGCTGGGTCGTTCTGTTTCTGATTACGATTCCTTTCGCAATTAATTCGTCATATCTTTTATTGGCGTTATCTACTTTTACCAAAACAAAATTAGCTTCGGTTGGATATATTTTTTCCACGAAACTTACTTCAAGCAAAACTTTAAGTAATTCTTCCCTTTGCTCAATAATAGAAGCTATTTCTTGTTTTATTTTGTCCGAATCATTCAAACGAAGTATCGCTCTTTGCTGTGTTAATTCATTTACATTATATGGAGGTTTTATTTTATTCAAAACCGAAATTACAGCTTCCGAAGCATAACAAATTCCTAAACGAATGCCAGCCAAACCATATGCTTTTGAAAGCGTTTGTGTAATCACCAAATTTGGATATTCATCGATTTCTGTCAACCAGCTTTCTTTGCCCGAAAAATCGATATAAGCTTCGTCAATTACAACCAAACCTTTAAAATTCTGAAGCAATTTTACCACACTTTCATCAGAAAAAGAATTTCCCGTTGGATTATTTGGCGAACATAAAAAGATGATTTTTGTGTTGTCGTCAACACTATCTAAAATTTTCTCAACTTGTGGCTGAAAATCTGTTGAAAGCAAAACTTCCCTGTTTTCAACGGCATTAATATTTGCCAAAACACTGTACATTCCGTACGTTGGCGGTAGCGAAATAATATTGTCAATTTTAGGTTCACAAAAAGCTCTGAAAAGTAAATCCAAAACTTCATCGCTTCCGTTTCCTAGTAAAATCTGACTTGATTTTACGTTATTATTCTTAGCCAAAATCGCCTTAACCGAATTCTGTTGTGGATCTGGATAACGATTTACGCCATTTTGAAACGGATTTTCATTAGCGTCCAAAAAAATCATTTCGGCTGTATCAAAATCCTCAAATTCATCACGTGCCGACGAATAAGGTTTTAATATTTTTACGTTTTCACGTGTTATTGTATTTATATCGAATTTCATTTTTTTTAATTTTTTTTGAGGAGAACAAAGAATCAAGAAACAAGACTAAAATCTAAATCTTTAACACTATTTCTCTTGATTCTTGCCTCTTGCTTCTTTATTCTTTCCTCTATAATCTATTCTCTTTCTTTCAAACTCTTTAAGCGAAGCGTCACGGCATTCTTATGCGCTTGCAAACCTTCGGCTTCAGCCATAATTTCAATTGCTTTTCCTATGTTTTGAATTCCTTTTTCAGATATTTTCTGGAAGGTCATTGATTTCATAAAACTATCCAGGTTTACTCCGCTATAATTCTTAGCATATCCGTTTGTTGGCAACGTATGATTGGTTCCTGAAGCGTAATCTCCAGCACTTTCCGGAGTATAATTTCCAATAAAAACCGAACCGGCATTAACGATTCCGTTACAATAAAAATCATCAAATTCTGAACAGATAATAAAGTGTTCCGGTCCATATTCGTTGATTAAATCTAATGCAATCTGATCATTTTCGACATAAATAAGCTTTGAATTTTCAATCGCTTTTTTTGCAATTTCTTTTCTAGGAAGTTCTTCGATTTGAGTTTGAATTTCTTTTTCGACAGCAGCAATTAATTTTCTGGAAGTCGAAACTAAAATTACCTGACTATCTGTTCCGTGTTCTGCCTGAGATAATAAATCTGAAGCTACAAATGCGGGAATAGCTGTATCATCAGCCACAACAAGCAATTCTGAAGGTCCAGCCGGCATATCGATCGCTACTCCAAATTGTGTTGCTAATTGTTTTGCTACAGTAACAAATTGATTTCCGGGTCCGAAAATTTTATATACTTTCGGGATCGATTGTGTCCCAAAAGTCATTCCTGCAATTGCCTGAATTCCGCCTACTTTTAATATTCTGGTTACGCCGCATAAATTGGCTGCGTATAAGATTGCAGGATTTATTTTTCCTGTTTTATCTGGTGGAGAACACAAAATAATTTCTTTACAACCTGCAATTTCAGCAGGAACAGCAAGCATTAAAACAGTTGAAAACAAAGGCGCAGTTCCACCTGGAATGTATAATCCAATTTTCTGAATCGGACGTTTTTCCTGCCAGCAATTCACACCTTCCGTAGTTTCGATTGAAATTCGTTCTGTTTTTTGAGCGGTGTGAAACTTCAAAATATTTGCTTTCGCCAGTTGAATCGCTTCTTTTAATTCAGTTGAAATCGAATTAACCGCTTCTTCAATTTCTTTTGGCGAAACTTCATAATTATCTAAAGTTATTCCATCAAAAATTGAAGTATATTTTGCTATAGCTTCGTCGCCTTTTTTCTGTACTTCTTTAAAGATTTCTTTGACCGTAACTTCGATATCATCGATTGTTTTGGTTGGTCTTTTTAGTATTTCTGACCAGGTATCTGGTTTTGGATTGTCTATTTTATTCATAATTAAATTATTTAATTAAATTCCAATTTTTTTAAATTCCAAATTCCAAACGTTGTGTCTTTTTACCGCAAAGTTCGCAAAGCTGTTGTCTATATTTCGTCCCGATAACTATCAGAATTGGAATTTGGAATTTCTTTTTTTTATTGGAATTTTCTTTACAGTACCATTTTCTCAATTGGGCAAACTAAAATTCCTTCGGCTCCAGCCTCTTTTAATTGATCTATTACATCCCAAAAAGTGTCTTTATCAATTACGGAATGTACGCTGCTCCAACCTTCTTGCGCTAAGGGCAAAACGGTTAAACTTCTTAAAACCGGTAAAATTTTACCAATTTCATCAATTTTATCGTTTGGTACATTCATTAAAATATACTTTGAGTTTCGGGCCCTTAAAACTGATTGTATTCTGAATTTTAAGGTATCGATATGTTTCTGAATTTCCGGTGAAACTTTTGGAGAAACTGCCAGAACTGCTTCACTTTTTAGAATAACTTCTACTTCTCTTAAATTATTTTTGAATAAGGTACTTCCGCTTGAAACGATATCAACAATTGCATCGGCAAGACCAATATTTGGTGCAATTTCTACAGAACCAGAAATTTGGTGAATATCTACTGTTACTCCAAAAGAGCTAAAGTACTCATTAACAGTATTCGGATAAGAAGTTGCAATACGCAAACCTGCTAAATCCTGAATGGAATTGTATTCAAAACTTTTAGGGACGGCAACAGAAACCTTGCATTTTGAGAACCCTAATTTTTGAATTACTTCAATATGTTTTCCTTTTTCTACTAAAAGATTATCTCCTACAATAGCAAGATCCACCACTCCATCAATAAGATATTGGGGAATATCTGAATTTCTAAGATATAAAACTTCTAGTGGAAAATTTGAAGCTTCGGCTTTTAGCTGATCGTTTCCGTTGTTGATCGAAATACCGCAATCTTTTAAGATTTGAATGCTGTCTTCGTTTAAACGACCTGATTTTTGAATTGCAATTTTTAACGTACTCATTTTTTTAGTTTTTGTTGGATTAATAGTCTGAGTACAAAGAATTGGTATAAAAAAACCCGTTTGATGTACTCAAACGGGTTTCAAAATATGATGATTTACATGCATACCATTAACACATCGCCTGAGAGCAATAATGAAAATGATGATGATGTAATTGAATAGAAATCATGACTTGGTTTGTTTTATAATTCTTTGATTCGGTTGCAAATATACTAGTTAATTTCATAAAAGCGCCATTTTTAATTTAACTTAACGATAGTTTATTGTTAAAAAATAACACAGATGCGGTTTTTATTAGATTTTTCAAATTTACGATAACGATTTCAGGTTTTCATCAAAACTCAAAATAACCGTCGTTCCTACCCCTATTTCGCTCTCTATTTTAAACTTAATATTAAGCAGTTCCGTAATCCTTTTTACAATGGACAATCCTAAGCCTGTTCCTTTAATTTCAGGATGATCGGTTGAATTTGATCTAAAGAAAGGATTGAAAATTGCTTCTAAATCTTCTTTGGCAATTCCAATTCCGTTATCAGAAATTTTGCAGACTATTTTTTCATTTTCTTTAGAAAGCAAAATCAAAACTTGTCCCTCTTGTTTCGTATATTTAATTGCGTTCGAAATAATATTTCTTAAAATTGTCACTACAAGAAAATTATCAGATTTGATATAATAATCCTGCAAAGCATCAAATTTAATGTCAATATTCAGCTTGTTTATCTTCTCTGAATTTAGTGTTAAAACATCCAAAATAATTGCATTTAGATAAACCAACTCCGGATTTACCCCTTTCATTTGATTTTCAAAACGAGCCATTAGCAAAAGCTGATCGACTAACATATTTAAGTGATCTACTTCTTTTATACAGTAATTAATTTTTTCTTCATATTCCTTACTATCACGAGGTTTACGAATCAAAACTTCAAGTGTTCCTTTGATAACTGTCAAAGGTGTCCTTAACTCATGTGAAGCGTCAGATGTAAATTGTTTTTCACGTTCTATTGCATCTTCAATTCGGTTTAATAAATTGTTTATGGTCTGAGAAAGGGTGTATAATTCGTCGCGGGTTTTGGGTAATGGAATACGTGTTTTTAGATTGTCTTTTGTAATTATTTTTGAGGTATTTATTATGGAGTTTATTGGTTTTATACTTCGACCTGCAAAAAAACGTGCTATAAAAAACAATAATATTAAAATTCCCAAAAATGATAGGGACATAATATCAAACAAATTATTTAAGACCATTCTCGAATCTGCCAATGACATTGCGACAATTACATATCCTATTTTTTTATTATTAATATGTAGCGGAACCTGAATTTGTCTAATGGCATGATCTCCCATTTTAGTATCAAATAATTTAAAATCTTCGACAGAATCTTTGAATTCAAGTGTTTGTGTTTTTAAATTAGGTGCTTTTTCTATCACTTTTTTCTTTAGATCTAAAAACTCCACAAAAACCGGATTTACATCAACTGTATTATGTTCACGCTCTTTCCATTCTTCGGCATCAATAAAAATTACTTTACCATTTACAACCTTTAATTCTTCTAAATGATTGTTGATTTCAACATTGATATTTTCATCAATATGGCTATAAACAGTATGTTTAACAATGGAATAAATAATCGAAAAAACTACTACAATCAACAAACCTGTTGTAATAATGTAGTTTAAGGCAATTCTGTTTTTAAAGGAAAGTTGCAACATTTATAAATCGTTAGCGATATATCCGATACCGCGAATTGTTTTAATATAATCTTCTTCGATCTTTAGATTGAGTTTTTTTCTGATGGCATTCATAAAAACATCAATAACGCCGGTATCGTATTCAAAATTTATTTCCCAAACATCTTTTAAGATCTGGTTTCGTGTGCAAACTTTTCCTTTATTCTGAATTAAATAAGTCAGCAATTCAAACTCTCTTTGTGTAAGAGATACTTCTTCTTCATTTTTTAAAACAATATGCTTCAATAAATCAACTTTAATAGTACCTAAAGTTAGAATTTCGGTTCTTTTTACGTTTCTAAAATGAATCTTAATGCGTTCAACCAGCTCTTCAAAACTAAAAGGCTTTTTTATATAATCATTTGCACCGGCTTTTAATCCTTCTATTGTTTCCTGAACAGTGTCTTTTGCTGTCAAAAAAATAATTGGCGTGGTCTGATCCTTAATTCTTATCGCTTTACATAAATCTAAACCATTAATTTTGGGAAGCATCCAATCGAGCAAAATCAAATCAAACTTTTGATTCTGAACCAATTCAAAACCTTTTGAACCATCATTTGCCGTGGTAATCTGATATCCTTCTTCTTGCAGACCTTGCTGCAAAAACTGAACAATACCTACTTCATCTTCAACTATTAAAATGTGCATTTAATTATTCTATTTTAGGTTAAAATATTACTTAATTATATTCAAAGATAAAACTTTTGACTCAAAAATTGTTTATGGGTTTAAGAATAGCACTAATAAACACGCCTYAAGCAAACATTAAGACAATGTTAAGTAATGTTCAAGTACAACTTTAAGGAGAACTAATATTTTAGGATTAATTTTGCAAAAAAAATAATCAATGAATTTTTATAAAAAACTTTCTCCTTTTTACAATCTAGGTTTATTCTATTTTGCCGTAAGCTTTGTATTACGAATTGTTTTGTTTTTTCATCCTATAACACAAAGTTCATTTAATTTTCTTGAAAGTTTAAAAATCTTCAGTTTGGGATTGCTTTCAGATTTTTTTGTTTTCATTATTGCCAGCATTTTTTTATTTCTTTATTTAATTTTTATTTCCAATTCAAAATACAATAAACCTTCGGGATATATTATTCTGGGCATTTTTTTAGCATTATTTGCTTATGTTGCCTCGGGAAAAACTATTTTACATGAATATGGAGGTGCTTTACCAAAAATTGTTTTAATTTTTATTGGAATTAAAACGGCACTTTTTGCTCTTTTGCTTTTTCTTCCAAAATTAAGGGACAAAATCAGATTTTGGTTATTTGCTTTTGTAATTTTCTTATATGTTTTATTAATTCTGCAAAACGGATTAAGCGAGTATTTCTTCTGGAATGAATTTGGTGTTAAATACAATTTTATTGCTGTAAATTATTTAATCTATACGAATGAAGTTATTGGGAATATTATGCAATCTTACCCTGTAATTCCTTTGTTCTCGGCCTTATTTATAATTACTGGAATTGTTACTTATTTCATTCTGAAAAAATCCAGAAATTACATTGATAATATTCCGTCTGTTATCGAAAAAATTAAAATTACGGCGATTTATGTTGTCTTATTTATAATTTCTCTTATTGCCATACCAACATTAGCAAAGACCGAAAATTCTAAGAATGTTTTCGTTAACGAGTTACAAGCTAACGGACTTTATAAATTTTATCTTGCTTTCCAGAATAATCAATTGGATTATTTTAAATTCTATAAAACACTTCCAAACGAAAAAGCATTTTTACTGCTGAAACAACAGTTTCCAGCTATTTCAGGAGAAAATACAAGTAGAATTATTACTGCTGACTCTCTTGAGAATCATAAAAATGTAGTTTTAATTACAATCGAAAGTTATAGTGCTGAATTCATGAAAATGTATGGAAACGAGCAAAACATTACTCCTTTCTTAGATAGCTTAGCGCAAAAAAGTTTGCAGTTTACCAACTTATATGCGGCAGGAAACAGAACTGTCCGCGGACTTGAAGCTGTGACTTTATGTTTGCCTCCAACTGCTGGCGAAAGTGTTGTAAAAAGGGAAGATAATAAGAATAAATTCTCGACCGGAGCTATTTTCAAGCAGAAAGGTTATGATGTAAAATATATGTACGGCGGAGATGCTTTCTTTGATAATATGAAAGATTTCTATTCCGGAAATGGTTATGAAATTGTAGATAAATCAAATTTTTCTCCTGAAGAAATTACGTTTTCTAACGTTTGGGGAGTTTGCGATGAGGATATGTACAATAAAGCGATTAAGGTTATGAATGTTGAAGCAAAAGCAAACAAGCCTTTCTTTAATCATATTATGACCGTGAGTAATCACAGACCTTTTACTTATCCTAACAATAAAATTGATATTCCGGGTGATATTAAATCTCGTGACGGCGGTGTAAAATATACGGATTATTCGTTGAGAAAATTCTTTGAAATGGCGAGTAAACAGCCTTGGTTCAAGAATACTGTATTTGTAATTGTTGCCGATCATTGTGCTTCAAGTGCAGGAAAAACAGAACTTCCGATGGATAAATACAGAATTCCGGGGTTTATCTACACTCCTGGTGCAAAACCGGAAAAATTCAATAAGGTGATGTCGCAAATTGATATTATGCCAACCCTTTTCGGTTTATTGAATTTTAGTTATGAAAGCAAATTCTTTGGTCAGGATGTTTTGAAACCTGATTACAAACCAAGAGCCTTTATAGCAACTTATCAGGATTTGGGTTTGATAAAGGACAATGTTTTAACGATTTTATCGCCTAAACAACAGGTAAAACAATTTGATTTACAAATCAATACAAAACCTGGTATTGCTCCTGAATATCAAATTGATTATAATGAAATTCCAATGAAAACAGAAAGAACTGATTTGGTAAATGAAACGATTTCGTTTTATCAAACGGCTTCGGATATGTTGAAACATAAGAAGTATCAGAAGAATTAGCAGTTTAAAAAGGAACAGAGGTTCTGAGGTTCTGAGGTTCTGAGAAAATAAAAAAGTCTCAAATTCATCTGAATTTGAGACTTTTTTATTGTTTAAAATCTGTAAACTATAAACTGAGACTGAAAACTTTCTCTAGTCGTTCTGATTCTGCATTCCGAATAGGTAGCCTTGCTGAAATAATTTTTGATCATCTTTTAAAGCTTGATTATTACGTTGTGTAAGTTCAAACGAATCTAATTTGCTTAAATCCGGTTTTCCTGCATTTACCCATGCAGTATACCAAAAACTTGCTGTTGCAGCAATTGCTTTTCTCATTTGGCTTTCAACCATTCCGTTTAAGTCTTTATTTAATTTAGCAGCGTACTCATCAGAGAATTTAGCCGTATTGTATTTTGTTTTAACGACTTTCCCTTCTGCATCAACAACAAAAACCTTATTTTCCGGAGTTGATGTTCTCAATTTTTTATCGATCGCCAATAAAGATGCAGCCAAACTATGTGTATCATTAATCATATCCCAGGTTGCTTTATGAACATCTTCATAATAAATTGCCTGAGGTACATTTAATCTGTAGTTTTTGGCAAACAATTCCGGTAATCTGCTTTCCCAAAGTGAATGAATTCCTTTTTGGTCGCTTAATTGTCCGTCATGATTTGCAGATGTATGCAATGGCATATGAGCATCACCAATGTAATGACCTAAATCTGCTGCAAGAAATAAAATTTCAGCTCTGTTTTTGTCTTTGAATGCTTTAGTTAATTTCACCATCATTTCTTCAATATACCAAGGTAAAATTCCGTTTTCGTTTAAGAATTTAGCGTCGTATTTATTCTTTGCTTCTTCTAAAGTCTTTGGAAAACTATCAGCAGAACCAAAGTTTTCCATATCAAAATAATGTCTGGGATTCTCGTCTTTGTAATTTAAAGCATATTTACGAATGTCCGGTACAGAAGCTTCCTGAGTAATAAAATCAATATGATTGTAAAAGAATACTTGTATCGATTGGGGCAATGCCATAACTGCAGCTTTGTTAATACGTTCATGTCCAACGATTCCCCATGATAATGTCAAAAATCCAATTCCTAAAGCAAAAAAAGCGATTAGTTTTGGTTTCATTTTAAAGTTTTTCATTTGTAATTTTGTTTGAGGGGCAAATTTAATCTCATTTATAGATAATTCAAAAGAATACTAACAAATATTATGTTATTTTAATTAAATTAAACAAAGTCACAAGCAAACTGAGAATTTTTCAGCCACAGATACTTCATTTATAGCACTGTGACTGAAAAAACTATTAATTACAATTTATTATAAACAACACTAAAATAAGATGATGTTGTATATGTTTTAGGATTTCCGCTTGTATAAGCCTGAAATTGGGGCGTAATCATATTCATAGAACCGCCGTCACCATCCCATGCCCAGCCTAAAATAGTCCATCCTTTATTTTTGGCATAATCAACAATTCCGGACCAATCAGCACCGGATCCTCCGCTATTTCCAAATTCACCAATCATACAAGGTCTTCCGGATGAAGCCAAATCGTCAATATCAGAAGTATTCATATAACGTCCTTTTGCCTGATTATAAGCTCCGGGATAAATATGGGCGGACAAAATAATTTTAGTATCATTAATTTTTGTCTGTCCGGTAGAACAGCCTTTTACAGCACATGCCGCAGTAGCAGTTTCTTGCCCCCAACCCGGAATATCAATAATAATCGTACCGCTGTATACTTTTCTAACTTCAGTAATTGCAGTATTATATGCAGCAGCAAACGCCGCCGGACTAATATTATGGCTTCCCCATTCGTTGATTAGATTAATAACAAAATTGCCTCCTAAACTACTGTAATTATTCTTCCACCATGTAGCGGCGGCATTCAATTCAGCAGTACTGTCTGATCCTAATACACTCGATTTATGATAGGTAACAATTACCAAAAATCCATTGGACTTTGCTTCAGAAATCCATCTTTTAGCATTGGTTTCCTGTCCCGGTTCTACTTCAATTCTAACGGTTTTAATTTTAGTATTTTGTTTCATTAAGTTCCAGCCCAAATCACAATTTCCTCCGTTGTAATAAGAAGGCTGCAGATTTACACCATTTCCAATATCTCCAAAACTTGATGTTGTTTTTGAAGTTAAACCGGAAGTTGATCTTGCAGGAGTTTGTCCCGCTGTTAAAAGTTTTGCTTCAGGATCTTTCTGATCTGTATCAGCTTTGTCGCAACTAACAAAAAATGAAATACTTAGAGCTAAAAATAAAACAGGAATTAGTTTGAAACTTTGTTCCATAAAATGTGGTTTTTTCATAAGATAGTTTTAAAAAGTTAATGAAGATTTTAAGGCCCTAAAAATATTCATTGCAAATATTTAGTTTTCAGTAAGATAAAACTGATTGTATTTTATCAAACTGTAATACGAAATATTCATTTACAACTATTTAAAATAAACTTACTACAATCTTATTGTTAAAAATATTAATTAATGGCAACAAAAACCTTTTGCTTAAAGCTTAGAAAAGGCTTTAATTTTTATAAAACCAGGTTAAAAGAATTTATAAGATAATTTCAAGAAATACGTTGAAACTATGTAAATTTGAGTCTTAATATTATTCTCCGTTTTTAATGAATTTAGCTAAAGCCTTACTTTTTTCTCTCATTTTTACTTCAGTTTGTACAGCACAGGATATTGTGCAATTAAAAAACGTTAGTGATACCATTTTAAATCCCAAAAGGACATTGCAGGTTTCTGATCCGTTGGATGCTGTAAAAACAATGCAAAAACTCTTTCCCGGTAAATTATATAAATTATCAGATCATAACACTTTTATAAGTTGGAACTGTAAAAGTTGTAAACCGAATACATTTAAGGATGTAAATGAGATCGATGGTGATCAGTTATTTCCATATACAAAAGGTGTTGCCACACGACTTTTGGAAAATATCGATTATAAAGATTCTAAAGGAAATGAATTCAAACTCTTATTTTTTAATCATTCTGATTATGACGAAGATGGCTTACAAACCAGTCGATTTACCGGAGGTCTTCTTGGTGTAGCCAAATTTGCAAAGAATGATAAAATCTGGCAAATGAGATCTTTTCAATCCGCAGTTGCCGGTTTTGGGGCATTTGCACAAGCACCAAAACCTAAGCTTGTCGAAATTGGCGAGGATCAATACGCTTTTACATTATTACATGTTAATGGCGGAGCTGGCGGTCCTTTTGAAGGCATTCTTTATCTTGTTGCCGGATTTGAAGGCAAATATCAACCCATTATGGAAGTCTATAATTATCAACTTTCAAATGTTGCAAGCGTAGATTGGTCCAGTTCTTATACTGTGGTGAAAGACGGTGCCAAAAAACATTTTAGAGATATAATCATTAAAACAACCGGTTCTTTTGATAAAGCTGCACAAGATAAGGATGAATTCGAAGTCACTTTACCTGAAGAAATAGCTGCAATGGCAAAGACGAAAAAACAGTTTGACTTCGAGATTGAAAAGCATTTTTCATTTAAAGGAAAATCATATAAAATGATTGATAAACCAATTGTTAAGTTTTCAAAAGTAAAATAAATTAATCTTTTTAATGAAAGTATAATACTGAAGCCAAACCTAAACACGCGATAAAAACCCAAAGTAAAACTCCTTGCAAAAGAGGCTTCACTCCTACTGATTTTAAAGTATTTATATTTAACGTTGCTCCAATTAAAAACAACGTAATTGTCAATCCAATTTTTGCAATACCTACAATATGGGGCGCAATAATACCGGTTGCAGGTACATAAGTATTGAAAAGCATTGCGACAATAAATAATCCAATGAAGTAAGGAATTTTAATTTTGGTTCCTGTGGTTTTGGATTGTTTATTAAAAATTACGGCTGTCAAAAGCGAAATTGGGATAATCCATAATGCTCTTGCCAATTTTACGGTTGTTGCAATCTGCAAAGCTTCCGCGCCGTATTTATTGGCAGCGCCTACTACAGAACTGGTGTCATGAATGGCAATTGCACACCATAAACCAAAATCTTTCTGAGACAAATCAAGTTGATGTCCGATAAACGGAAAAACAAATAATGCGATAGAATTCAGGATAAAGATTACGCCCAAAGCAATTGAAGTTTGGTTTTCGTTTGACTTGATAATTGGCGAAATCGCTGCAATAGCACTTCCTCCACAAATCGCGGTTCCACAAGAGATTAAATGTGACGTTTTTTTATCGGTTCTAAGCCATTTTCCCAGAAATGTACCTAATATTAAGGTACTGAAAATTGAAAATATTGTTAACACGAAGCCTTCTTTTCCGGCAGAAAGCGCACTTGAAGCGTTCATTCCGAAACCTAAACCTACAACTGAAAATTGTAGTAAATAAGTAATTCCTTTATTGTTGAATTCTACAAATGGATTTCCAAAAATATTCACCATTATAACTCCTAGTAATAATGCAATTGGCGGAGAAATTATCGAGAACAGGCATAAACCAATTATGAATATAAAAATTGCTTGTTGTATATAAAGATTCACTTCGAGTAAATGTGACGTTGTATGTTGATTCGTTTTCAAAATAATAGATTTGATATTTCTTTTACAAAGGTCTGCCGTTTATATCATAATCACTAATCGTAAATTGCAATCGACTATAACTCTAAGTTATAGTAAGCTGCGATATTTTGAATAAAAAGTTCAGATAATGAATCTGATTTTCCGAGTAAAGTTATGATATAAAAATATCTTTCGACACATAAATTTTCTACATCCAGAACCATAAGTTCATTATTCTTAAGCTCTTTATCTACTGCATGTATTGACATGAAGGCAAAACAATCCGAATTTAATAAATATGATTTTATGCTCTCTGTACTTCCTAATTGCATTTCGATTTGTAAATCGGTTATTTTGAAACCAATTTGTTTCAATGCAAATTCTATAACTTCAAGTGTTCCGGAACCACGTTCGCGCGTTATGAATTTCATGGTTTTTAAATCTTCCAATGAAATCTCATTTTGCTGCACTAATGGATTTTTGGTATTACAAACCAAAACCAATTCGTCTTTTAAGAACGGAATATACTTAATCGACTGATTTTTAGATTGTCCTTCAACAATTCCAATTTCGATTTCTTTGTTGATTAAGGCATTTTCGATTTGCTCCGTATTTCCGTTCAGCAAATTGACTTTTATATCTTTTTGCTTTTGGTGGAAACGTGCCAGAACTGGCGAAATCAGATATTGCGCAATTGTCGTACTTGCTCCTAATCGTAATAAACCCTGACGTTCGTTGATAAACGAACTCATATCAAAGTCGATTTCGCGATAGATTTCGAAAATATTTTTGGTATGTTTTAACAGAATCTCTCCGGCTGGAGTTAAGGCAATTTTAGAGCCATTTCGTTCAAAAAGCTTGGTTTTATAAGTTTCTTCCAGCTCCTGAATATGTTTAGAAACCGCTGGCTGCGAGATATATAATTCCGTTGCCGCTTTAGTAAAGTTTAAGCGTAGTGCAACGGTGTAGAAAACTTTTAGCCTGAAATCCATTTTTTTAGTTTTTTTGTTTCATGTTCCAGATTTCAAGTTAAGCTTTTTTTTAGATTTTGTTCCATCGGAACACCTCATTGGTAGAAAAAAAATGCATTGAGAGAAACATCGTCCCATTGGGACGTTTGAGAAATTGTATATGTAATCCGTATATGTTTTTACCAATTATTATTTATAAAATCAAACGTTCCTACGGAACGTGAAAAAACGCCATATTTATTGGGCTACCAATGAAATGTTCCGATGGAACAAAAAGATATTCCATAACAAATTGTCCCATTGTATTTTTTTTCTAACTTAATGTCATTAAGCTAAATATGGAGGATATTCAACAAAAAAAATCGCTTTTATTCGTGAAATCTGTAATAAAAACTCACTACWATATATTTAATATTTTCCCATTGCTTCAACTCCAGTTTCCGAAAATTTTAAAATTTCAGTTGTAATTGGATATCCCGATTTCTCATATTCTTCAACTACGACAGAACCAAGCCGTTCAGAAAAATACTCAAAATCTTGTTCTCCAAAAATATAACAAAAGTCTCTCACGGGAATAACAGCATAAAATGGGAAACCAATATTATTTTTAACTAAATCCTTAATTTTTGATGAAAAGAGACAAGCGCTTTTAAGCCAAACTTCCTCAATATCAATCATTCCTAGTTTATGATTATCAATATCTTCAATCTCTATTTTTACTTTATCTAAAAAAGTGTCTAAATTTAAATTAACTTGATTTTTTAGTTCTTCTACATCTAAGTCCCAATCTATCAAATCATCATCAGAAATAAATGAAAAGTTATTATTTGTATTTACCATAAAAACTTTGCTAAATTCATTTGTTACCTTTTCATGTATTAGGTTTTCAAACTCAAAGTCATTAGGGAAAAATTGTACGTATATTTTATCTTTTATACTCTCCCAACCTTCTTTTTTTGATGAATGTGAAACAATTGTATTAACTAAATCTGTGATATAACTTTCATCATTATCTCTTTCGTAATTACGTCTAACATTATCTAAACTTACTTTTAATTCAGATTCTTCTACGTTTATAATAATAAATCCTTCTTTATCAATAGAATCAATAGTTAAGCCTTTGCTTTCAAGTTGTGTTTTAAACGTATTAAAAACAACATCTTCTTTGCTATTGCTTTTCAATAACTTAGACATATTAAAAAATTTAGATTTTAGTTAATTTTGATGTTTTTCTTAGATATAAATTTATGGCTTTAGCCAAATTGGATTTTCAATATTCGGCTAAAGCCAAACTTTTATATTCAAATTAATTATCTCCAAATAAAGCAGGAGCCTATTCAATAAAAATAATTCGTGCTCATTTGTGAAATTACTTCGTCTGTTCGCTCTTTCAAGCTTGGGTCGTGGCAAAAAAAATTACAACCCAAACCTTTGAACCTTTGAACCTTTGCTCCTATGAACCTTTGCAACTAATTTTTACAATAATCCATTATACTTTCTAACAAACCATTCTGTTGTCAATAAAACAGCGATTAAAATCAACAACCAAACCCAATCAATTAATGGAGTTTTGGTCGAAATATTTTTCTCTATCGATTTGTATTCTTTGTTCTCCAAAAGTGTATTGATCAAATTATCGGCTTGATCTTCAAAGAATGCTTTTCCGTTGGTTTGAAGTGCAAGTTGTTTAAGTTTTGTAACATCCGGATTTACAAATTGCTTTTCGATATCAAAATCCAGAATCTCAAAATGACTCGAATATGATGTGTTTGTATTTAGTTCTTTTACGGTAAAATTGTATTTTCCGGTTGATAAACCGTCCAGATTTACGGAGAATGAATTATTTCCTTTTAGTAAATCGTAGTTTTTAGCTTGCTTAGTTTCGGCATTTGTAACCGTGATTGTAAGTCTGGCTTTTTCGTCAAACTCATAATTTTTATTGAAATATTGTGCGTTGATTACAATTGCTTCGCCTGAATTGTAGAAGCTCTCGTGTGTTACAACCAATGATTTTCTTGAAGTTGTCGAAGCTAAATATTGAATGATCTTGTCTACAAAAACATCATATTTTTCAAATGACTGATTGTCGATATGACTTTGTAAACGCCATTTCCAAGTGTTTTCTCCTAAAAGAAAAGCAGTTCTTTTTCCTTGATTTTCGGCGAAAGCCAATAAAGGCGCATTTGTAGCAACGTTTCTAATTTTTGACGAAAGTAAAACAGACACATTTGCGTTTGTTGTAACGGTTCCGAATAAATTTTGCAATGGAGGAAAATTCTCAAAACCTATATTATCTATCGCAAACAAATTAAACTGCGATTGAAATTCGGATAAATAATCTTCTCTTTGTCCACTCATTTTAAAGACCAAACTATTTTGTTGTTGGTTTAGAAAATTAAAATCGGTGTTGTTTCCTGTAATTATAAAGGTATTTGTTCCTGCTAGTTTATTATTGTCAAAAATGGCTTTAAAAGCTGTTGTTGGCTGATAAAGAACTAAAACCGAAACTTCTTGTAATTGATTAATATCATTTGGTTTAACCAAAATCACTTTGCGCTGTGCATTAACTTCTATTGCGCGTTTTAATGCGGCAATGTCAGGATGATTTATAGCAGAAACTATGGCAATTGTAGACTTTTGATCGATAACTTCTACCGCAAAATTCTTGATGTTATTATAACTGTTTTTTTCTTTTGCTCCGGATGAAATACTCGCTTTAAAAATTTGTAATCCTACTTTGTCTGCCGGTAAAAGCAAATTTAAAGTGGCTGTTTTTTTTGAAGGCGAAAAAGAAACTTTTTCTCTGGCTACAACTGAATTTCCCTGCGAAATTGTAAAATCAGCAGTTGTGGTTTTATCTCCCGAATATTGCAGAAAAACTTCCACCGGAAATTTATTCTTATGAAAAGCGTATTTGTTTACGTTAAGCTGATTGATTTTTAAATCCAGAAACGTGGTTGTATCTCCCACAACCAAGGGATAAACTTTATTGACAGGATCAAATCGATATACATAATCGTTTCCTGTAGTTTGATTTCCGTCAGTAATTATAACTGTTGGGAAAATCAGGTTTTTGTTGATACTTTTTAAATTCTTGGCTACTTCGTCAAGATTGGTTTGTTTTCCTTTGAAATCAAATTTATCAGAAGGTTTGAAATCTGCATCAAATTGATACGATTGTATTTCAAATTTTTCCTGAAGGGCAGGATTCGAAATTAATTTCTGATATAATTCGGCAACTTTTTTATCTGATTTTAAAGCCGTAATCGAACTCGAATTATCTACCGCAATTGCCAGTGGCGTTTTGGTGATTTCGAGTGAATTTTTGGTCATTATTGGATTTATCAGTAAAACTAATAATCCAAAAATGGCTAAAAAACGTAAAAAAGCCAAAAACCAAATCACATTGGATTTGTTTTTGGCTTTTAAAAAATATTGAAAATACGACAACCCTCCAGCTATTACTAATGAAAGCAATAATAATAGTATCGTGTTTGTAGTCATATTTATTTAGTATTCAGTGGCAGTTTTCAGTAATCAGCAATAACTGAAAACCGTAAACTGAAATATTTAAATAGTTTTTCAGTCACAGTTTTCAGTTTTCAGTGCAAACCGAAAAACCAAAAACTGATATTTATGGAATAGTTTTTTAGTTTTCAGTGTAAACTGAAAACAGTAAACTGAGACTTTTTAGGTTAACATTCCTCCGCAAACATTAAGGACTTGTCCTGTAACGTATGCACTCATGTCTGAAGCAAGGAAAAGACAAGCATTTGCTACATCTTCTACTGTTCCTCCACGTTTTAAAGGAATTCCTTCTCTCCATCCTTTTACTACATCTTCCGGTAATTTTGCTGTCATTTCGGTTTCTATAAATCCCGGTGCAATTGCATTACAACGAATATTACGGGAACCTAATTCTAATGCTACTGATTTTGTAAAACCAATTGCACCTGCTTTAGAAGCTGCATAGTTAGTTTGTCCAGCGTTTCCGGATACTCCGACTACTGAACTAATATTGATGATAGAACCCGCACGTTGTTTTAGAAATGTTCTTTGAATTGCTTTTGTCATATTAAATACTGACTTTAGATTGACATCAATAACCTGGTCAAAATCAGCTTCGGACATACGCATTAATAGGTTATCTTTTGTGATTCCGGCGTTGTTAATTAAAATATCAACAGTTCCAAAATCAGCCAAAACAGCATCAACAAAAGTTTGTGCTTCATTAAAATCGGCCGCATTTGACTGGTATCCTTTTGCTTTAATTCCTAAACTATTCAATTCTGCTTCTAAAGCTTCTGCAGACGCTACAGATGAGCTGTATGTAAAAGCAACGTTTGCACCATGTTTAGCAAAAACTTCTGCGATTCCTCTTCCAATTCCACGACTAGCGCCCGTAATGATGGCAACTTTTCCTTCTAGTAATTTCATATTCAAAATTAATTTTAATAATTGTTTGTAGCTATTCCTGCTATCCACTTGTATCTTTTTCTGTCTAAAGGAGCCAGTAAAAGGATACCGCTTCTATCAGGGCTATAAATGACTTGTCAAATATATGATAATTCCCTTTTTAAAAAAATAACAATTGTGTAATTTATGAATAAAGCAGATTTCTTAAAGCGAAAAGATAAAAAAAACCGTTTCATAAATTATGAAACGGTTCTAAAAGAAATAACTTTATTATAGGCATTCTATACCATCAATTGTTGCTTTGCATATTGGTTCAACCGGTTTTATTTGCGCCTCCATAATACATGGCCCATAATAAGGAAGTGGAGTCCAGGGAATGGTACATATAGCAGTTCCGTTGCCGTTGCCGCTGCCCATTACATTTTTTTGTTGATTAATACTAAGTACTTCAACTCCTCTAAGATTTAAAATTTTTTCTAACATAATAATCAGGTTGTTTAATATTGTATTCTCAATCATTTTATGTCTGTTGAGTTTCAGACGTAACAATAAATGGATTCATTAATATTTTGTAAATAAAAACCAAAAGTCACAATTAATTAAATTCTTGATATTATTCTATTCTTTAAAAAAGCGGCTCGATTGGAGCCGCTTTTTATCCAAAATCAAGAACAAAACTAAAAAAACTAAACTATTAAAATTTGTAATTCGTCAATCTAAACGGAGTGGCTGCACTTGCATAAGTGTAAATAACATTCGTATAGAAGATGGTAAACGATTCTTTTTTAAGATATAATCCTTTAGGATTTGTAATTTCATCATCTAAAACTTTCAAGAATGCTCTTGCTGCCGGAGTTCCTATCCAACCGTCATCAGTTAAGATGATTGTCTTATTTACAGCATCTTCACTAGTGGTGAAAAAATGATAGATAGTTGCTTTTCCTCCAGTAAATGTGTACGCGATGTAATTACCATTCAAAGGATCGTTGAAAGCTATCTGAACTCTCGCAATTTTTTGATTTGCTGGCAAAGCAGCATTTACCTGAGCTAATATTGCTTTAGCGTAAGGGGAGTTGGTAGCGGCACCAGATAAATTCGCAGCTATATATCCTATTGTAATTTGTCCTCCTCCTTCTAAAAATAGTTTGTAATCATCTGTTAATCTCGGAGGTGCATTTGTAAATTGAATAGTAGCTTTTGCACCGCTTGTTCCTGTTGCAACAAAACTTTTATCAGTTTCATTATAAACAAAATCCGTCAATTTTTGACTTCCTACGATAATTGCCGGTCTTACAGTTATTCCTGTTGGCGTAAAGGCAACTGCCAATTTAAGGGTTTCGGCATTTCCATCTTGCAAAGGAATTGCTGTTCCAAATCGAACTACGGAATTATAGTTAAGCTCGTATTTTTTAACTGTTGTTCCATCTGTAGTTTCAAGGGTTCTGAATAATGGGCTATTAATATCACCTGTTATGTTTTTGTTCATGATGGTGTTTCCTTTTAAATCGTCCCAATCCTGAGGTGTCGCTTTTACAAAACGAACTTCTTTTACGGTTCTATTGCTTTTGAAAACAAGGTCTCCGTTTTCCTGACCGTAAAATAAAAACTGAAAATCTCCCAAAAATCCTTTTCCTGCAGCGAGCGGTGAATTACCAGAATCTGACAATAAATGAATTTTATTTTCTGTCGTAAAAACGACACTCACGGTACTTCCTAATTGAATTTCATATTGACTATTATGTTTCTCTGTATCATCGTCAAAATCAGAAGCCATGTCTACTTTTCCGTTAGGCAAAAATTTGAACAAATGTGTAAATCCCCCTAATTGATTATCGTCAGTATAATAAACTGCTTTCCATCCGTCTTTGGCAGAAAGTAATAAATCGTCCAGTTCCTTTTTTTGTTTGTTTAAACGCTCTGTTGGCGAGTCTTCAAACTTTTGCTCGGCATCTGTGCTTACACAACTATTTACTTGCAACATCAAAATAATGAGCAATAAATACTTCAATATATTTTTAGTTTTCATAATTTATCTTTTGTTAAATTTTTAATCATTTAGAACCTTTGTGGTATTCTTTTGAGCTTCGTCTCTTAGCGCATAAAAATCTATATTAAAAGCATCTCTATAGTATTGAACTACTAGTGCTTCTTTTTGCTTTAATGCAGCAACTCCAGCCGGATTTGTAATGCTCGCCAATAATGCTGCATAATCTTCTTCTGAGTTTAACAAAATTATTGCTGCTGTTTCTGCAAAATCTTCTGTATAGTTTGATCTTGCATAAGCGCTTATAAAACCAAGTTCGTACGCTTCTTCATCTGAAATGCTAAAAGGGTCTGAGCTATAATCCTTTGGTGTTATTTTTGACCAGGCTTGTACATCAAATGTTTTAGTCTGATTTAAAATATGTACATATTCATGCTGAATTGTATGAATAAATTCGGTTACACTTGCGCGATCTTTCTTGTCTACATAATCAACCTGAAAAAGAGAAATTCTCTTTCCTCCTTCGGCTAAACCTAAAGTATTGGAGACATCATCCGGATTTACGTTTACGCCGCCTACCAAAACAAAATCTCTTGGTGCAATGATTTTAACAAAATCCTTTCCTCCTATTGTTGTATAACTGTCGATCCATATTTTCTTGATTATTTCTAATGCCGGCTGTACTTTGTCTATTGCCGGCGGAAATAAAAATCTATTATTATCTACTACATTTTGATTCCACTCATATTGCACGCTAATATTATAAGGATCAATATAGTTTGTATCAATCCATCTGTCTAAATCAGTTTTTACTTTTGGGGTAAAATTCAATAAACTTTCTGTTGGCTGGTCTTCCTGAGAACAAGATGCAAGTGTCAGAAGTCCAAGTACCAATGCTATATTTTTATATTGTTTAATTAATTTCATAATAGTGTAAATTAAATTTATCTCGGATTTTTTTCAATTCCATTGTTAGACGCATTTAGTGGTATTTGCACAGCACGACGCTTGTCATCTTTAACCAAAATATTAGTCTTAGCTATTTGTCCTTGTGAATTGTAGGTATTATGCTGTACAACCAAATTAAATCTTTTGATATCAAACCATCTTAGTCCTTCGTGCAAAAACTCTCTTCTTCTGGCTTCTGTAATTGCTTTAATAAATGAGGTTTGTTCTGCAGTAAGGGAATAAAACGGAGTGTATTCACCATCAATAACCGGATATTTATCATATACCATTTCTTTTGTCAATACATCTGAAGCATCATGTCCATCTGTTCTGGTTCCTAAAAAATATTCCAACTCTGAAGTCGCAACATCCAATTGATTTGTCATAACATGCGCTTCGATACGGTTTAAGAACATTTCATCGTTAGAAAATAACACAACTCCTGTGAATGGAAGTCCAATTTGTGCCGTAACATTTGTGTATTTAAAATACTCGCCAAATTTATACACCGCCACATTTGCTCCACTTGCACCTTGTATTGAAATATCAATTAACCAATCTTTATTGAATATATTAGTGTCGCTGCCAAGTATCTCATCTCTCTCTTTTGCTCTTGTAAAAGCAAATCTGTTACTACTTGTTGCTCTTCCGCAAATTGAACTTGGAAATCCTACTAAAAGGTTTGTAACCTGCGTGTTTTTTGCATATTCAATTGGTTTATTCGGAAAATCATAAGAGTTGTAAGCTACCCAGTCTCTAAGCTTTCCTACAGGTTTGTTTCCTAATCCATCAGTAAGTTCCAATACACGTTTCCAATCTCCTTTTGCAGTATAAAAACGGGCTGCAAAAGCTTTTGCAGCTTCTTTATTAAAGTGATATTTTAAATAATCTGTTCTGTATTCGTTGGTAGCATATTTTAAACCTTCTTCAATATCTGATTGTATTAAGTCAAAAACTTCTTTTACAGTACCACGTTTGTAAGTTGCAAGCAAAACAGTTTCTGGTTTTGTCACATATGGAATTCCTAAATCAGTTCCTGCTGTTGCAGGATTATAACGATTTGACCATATCGAAACCAACATAAAATGAGCATAAGCTCTGGCTAGCAAAGCTTCTCCTTTTTGAGGATTAAGATTTGGTGTGTTTCCAAGTTCTTCAATAGATGCCAATGCCTGATTTGCTGTTGCAATTGCTTTGTAAGCAGCATTCCAGTAAAAACCCTGAGTATCTCTGCCGGTTTGATCATCTTGTAAATCCCAATTGTAGCTTTGTGCGTTATTTATATTTACAAGTGAACTTTTATTATCAGATACGTTATCCGTCATCGTTTCGGTAAGCTCGATATAAGTACCGTCTGGATATGCAGCTGCCAATAATTCGGATATTTTTTCTGGTGTATCAATTTGCAATCTGTTATCTGGTGTTTCCGAAAGGAAATCATCGCAACTACTAACACCAACAAGTAGTACTAGAAATAAAGCTATTTTTATATTTTTCATAATCAATTATATTAAAATGAAAGGTTTATGGCAAATGTGTATTGTGATGTGATTGGAAAAGCTACACCTCCTGTGTTACGGAATTCCGGATCCTGACCGTTTAGTCTTTTATCAGAATAAATCAACCAAGGGTTTACTGCTGATCCTTTTAAAGTAAAGGTGCTTACTCCTAATTTTTTCTTGAAATCTTTAGGGAATTCCCATCCCAATGAGATATTTTTTAATCTCACGAAATCACCATCGGCAATTCTCACATCAGAATAATTATAGGTATTGTAAGCTTTTGCTAACGTGCGTTCTCCTCCATTATTTGCTATTAATCTTTTGTCTGCAATAACCGGAACATTTGTAAAGTTTTCATCTCCAGGATTTATCCAACGATTCGTAAAATCTTTTGTAAACACTGTCAAATCATCATAAACGCTATCATATACAGGGTTTAAACGAACTTTATTTCCTCCTGAACCTACAATAAACACATATAAAGACCAACTTTTGTAAGTAAAAGTATTCGCTAAACCTATAGATTTATTTGGCTCAATAGAACCTTCATATTTCAGGTATTTAGTGACATCATTTGTATCCTGAAAATCAGCATCTGTCATATTGTTTTCTGCACCATCCTGTAATTTGAAAGTTGGCAATCCCTGATTATTTAATCCTGTAAAATCATACGAATAAATAGAGTTTCTAGGAGATCCCAAAGCGTTTCCGCCGTTTCCGTTTACTAAGCTGAAAGCAGATGGCTTATTCTGTAATTTTGTGATTTTTTGATCGTAAACAGAGAAATTAAGTGTTGTCGACCATCTAAAATTATTTGTTACAATATTCTGAGTTGTAAAACCTATCTCAAGACCTTTAGTTCTCATATCGGCATTATTACCTTGCTTAATACTTTCTCCTCCAACTCCTGAAGTTGTTACAAAATCAACCAAATCAAAGGCATTACGAGTATAAACATCCGTTACAAATTGTACTCTGTTATTAAACATTCCTAAATCTAAACCAATGTTAGTTTCGTATTGTTTTTCCCAGGTTAAATCACCGTTTTGTAATTCATCAATCGATATTGCAGATTCTCTGTTTGCAAGAGAAAGACGGTCCGTAATAAAACTTTTGTAAATCGCCAATGAGTTTGTTGCCGGTCCCGCAGTAGCTGTAAGTCCATAAGAAGCTCTTAATGCTAAATTGTTTATAGATTTAACATTTTTCATGAAATTTTCTTCCGTAATATTCCATTTTCCACTTACAGTATAAGTTGGTAACCATCTGTTAGAACCGCTGTTTCCTTGTCTGTTAGAACCATCATAACGACCTGTAAGAGAAGCTGTATAACGACGATCATAAGTATATCCTACTTTTCCGAAGAAACCAACTGTTCTTTCTCTTTCAGCATCAAAACCATAGTAAGAATCACCATCATTTACGATTTTAGAAATCAATCTAGGATCAATAAAAGGTGTAAGCCCTCTGTCAAACTGAAGTCCAACTGCAGTAAAATTGTCGCTATTTCTATCTACTGATCTAAGTTCTGTACCAAAGAAACCTTCTAATTCGTGTTTTTCATTTAATGTATTTCTATAATTAACACTATTTCTAATGTTATAAGAAGTCATATCATTTGTGAATTTTCTTAAAAATCCTCCATTTGGAAGCACAGATACTTTTGGTGCTGTCAAATTATCCGGATCACGGTACAAAAAGATATTTGCATCCTGAACGATTGAATTTTCTCCTTCTACACTTAATGCAGTACCGGCTTTGTAAGCGGCAGCAACATTTGAATCTTCATAAATTTTATGTTCTCTCGAAGTATTGGCGTATCTGGCTGAACCTGTAAGATTATAAGTTAAATGAGGATTAATTTTATATTCTAAATCCAATTGAAAACGAATATCATTTACTTTAATATCCAGTGTATTATTATTAAGTTCATTAATAATATTCATTGGAGCCCAGTTATTTCTGTAATATTCTAAATTTCCATTATCATCATATGGTCTTAAAGTTCTGCTTGTATTTAAAACATACTTAAAAGGGTTGATATCAAACTCTCTGTTTACACTTCCGTATACAGGATCTGATTTGCTCTCGTAACTTCCCGGCGCCATTTGGTTACGTATGGAACCCATTGTAGATAAGGTAATATTTAATTTATCATTAATAAAAAATGTACCTTTTATGTTTGAAGTTAATTGTTTTACATTATCTGCAATAGTCCAGCCCGGATCTGAATAATATCCAAGAGAAGCATAGAAGGTATTGTTTTTTCCACCGCCTGAAAAGCTCAAAGAGTGATTTTGAGTGATAGATGGTCTAAATAAAACATTAAACCAATCTGTATTTCCTAATTCGTATTTCTTTAAAAATTGATTACGGCTAACTTCATCATTTCTAACTCCAAACTGACCTCCTGTTTTATTGTAAGTATCAATTTGTTTTGCCATAATATTATAAACTCCTCCAAATCTTCCGTTAAGTGATGACGCGATTTCCAAAAATCCTTTACCGTCTCCGCTATATCCTTCCAATTCTTTTAAAATACTCATAGATTCCTGAGAATTTAAAATGTCATATTGAGAATAACTAGGAACAGTTCTTACTGTGTTTTCAACAGAATAACTCACTTTTAATGGTGAATCTCTTCGTCCTTGTTTTGTCGTTACAACTACAACTCCGTTTAAAGATCTTGAACCATAAATAGAAGTTGCCGATGCATCTTTTAGAATTTCTACACTCTGAATATCATTCGCATTTAAACCTGCTACAGAAGAACTTAACAATGTTTCAGAATTTCCTGAGGCCAAATCAGAAAACGAAATATTAATAATATCTTCCTGAACAACACCGTCAATAACCCATAAAGGTTTTGTATCTCCAAAAATTGATGAAGATCCACGAACCGTAATTTTTGGTGCTGTACCAAAAGTTCCAGTTACGTTCTGAACTGTTACCCCTGCTGCTTTTCCTTCAATCATTCTACTAACATCCACAACACCGTCAACCTTCAATTCAGTTGCTGAAATTTTGCTTATAGCACCGGTAAAGGTTCTTTTAGATGTTTTTTCGTAACCTGTAGTTACTACAACTTCTTTTAAATTTTGCCCCAATTCATTCAAAACAATCGTTGGTGTAGTATTGTTTGTATCAATTTCTTTTGTCTCCATACCTACATAAGAAATGATAAGTTTAGTGCTGTTAGCTGGCATTTCGATAGTAAAATAACCATCAAAATCTGTTAATACAGCCATTTTAGTTCCTTTTGCCAATACTGTCGCACCAGGCAAAGGGTTTCCTCCTGAATCTGTTACTTTTCCTTTGATAATTGGACCCGCAGTTAATATTTCTAATAATGAATCGGGAGTATCTGTGTTTGTAAACGGATTTACAACATTTTTTTGCAAAATAATCTGATTACTAACTTCTGCATATGTGATATTAAACGGAAGCAATACTCTGTTTAGAATACTTGCCAATGTTTCCTGATTAGCCTCAATACTCACTTTTTGGTTTAATTGTGGTAATCTGGAATTATAAGAAAATTTTACATGCGCAGACTTTTCAATTTTAGATAATGCATTATCCAAAGTCAAATTCTCAACTGTAATTGTGACTTTGGTATCTAATTTTTTTTGCCCATTTACATCGTTTGCCATTGCAACACTTGAAAACACAAGTGCAAGGACAAACTGAAATAGTGTTATTTTCATGATTCGATGGAGTAATCGTTGTTTAACAACTGGTTTTTTCATAATTTTGGTTTGTTTTGATTAATACTGATTCGAGTGTATTTTAAGAAACGTACTGAATGACTCTTTACAGAGAGAAATTCAATTTTAATAAGTGTCGAAATGTTACAGCATTTCGGCACTTTTTTTATGCATCATCTTTTACATAGGCATTTTTGGTTTTTTTCTGGTTTTTAGTTTATAATTTGGTTTTGGTTTGTTTCAAAAGAAATAAATTACAATCTCACTTAAAAAAGAAAGGATTTACTTCAAAATATTATTTTCCAGTGCTAATTTTATCTTGTATAATTACAGTTATACATTGAAATTAATTACAGCCTTGTGATATTATAATAACTTGATTTCCGTTCATTTCAAAACTGGTGTTATTGCCAATGCTTTTACAGACAATTTTTAATTTCTCGGTCAAAGGCTGGTCGCTCAGTGAAGTAGTAAGATGACAATCCTTTAATTTGTCTTTAGGATAATCAATATCTACTAAATAAGCCTGCTCGATTGTTTCAAAAATCTGAGAAACAGGAATATCGCTAAACTCAAAACTTAACTGTTCAATATTTCCAACGCTTTGAGCCAGTTCAACATCCTGAGTAATATTTGTGATTTTATTGAATTTTAGATCATTACGCACAAATCGCAATGCCTGATTAGGAAGTAAAATGATCTCTTCATGATCTGATTTTGAAATCATTTCGTTAGACCTAACCTTAACTTTACCGGTGCGAACAAGAACTTCAACGTCAGGTTGATCAGAGTAAGCTTTGACCCTAAAACTAGTTCCAACAACCTTTGTGACAATCTCGTTTGCATAAACGTAAAAAGGTTTTTTAGGATTTTTACTAATTTCAAAGAAACCTTCGCCGGATAAATACACCTTTCTTTCGTTTCCGGTAAAGATTTTAGGATAACTTAATTTACTATTGGGCTGTAATAAAACCGAACTGCCATCGGATAATGTAATAATTTGCGGTTTGTCTGAATTGTTGGTTTGCTCCACTAATCCTTCGCTATTTTCATCAATAAGTTCTTTGTAGGTAACCACTTTATTATCTGTGTGGAAATAATTTTTATAAGACCAAACCGATATTAATCCAAAAATTAAAGTTGCTGCAACTCCGTTTAGAAAGCATTTTCTAAGGAATTTTACATTTGAATTTTCCGATAAATCTTTTTGATTTTCTTTTTCTTCAATTTTCAGCCAAGTCGTTTCTAACGCTCTGCGAATATCTGAAGTTGACAATTTTGAATCCGGAACTTTCATCGCCAACAATAAGTGTCGTGCATCTTCGACTAATTTTGCACGTTGACGACTTTCTAAAGTCCACTCTTCCCAACCATCATTGTCGATTTTTAATAAAATCCACGACTGGAATGATTCATCAGATAAAAAATCTTCTATTTCGGTATATGTATTACGTTTTTGCATCTAAAAATAAGGTTACAAAAACATAGAGGACACTTCTTTGATTATATACTCACCAAATTGTGATTTTTTTTATATTTCTTTAAATAAAATTAAAAACTACTTGAAGATAGTAGTAGAAATAATGAAAAAGTACCCTTCCATTCTTTGCGAAGGGCAAGCAAACCGCGATACAACAAATTACTCGCCGATTGGTAATTTACATCCAGCATTTCGGCAATTTGTTCCACACTAAGTCCTTGATGATATCTTAGATACAAAGCTTCTTTTTGGCGAGGAGGTAATTCGTTTAATAATTTATTCAGGTAAGTAACTTTTTCCTTAGTAGCATAATCATCATCTATAAATTCATGCTCTACAGAAAACTCCAGTAAAAATGCAATAGAATCTGTGTTTGTTGCTTTGCGAAAAATATGATCACGTTCATGCAGTCTTGCAATTCTCTTGCGTACACTTGATAATAAATAAGCTTTTACCACCACTGAATGCTGCAATGAATTGCGATAAACCCAAATGTCCGTAAAAACATCCTGAATACAATCCTGTACTTTTTCATGATACGGAGAAAGTGAATTGCCATAACTCACCAAATCGGCATAATATCTTTCAAACAACATCGAAAATGATTTTTCGTCCCCTTCTTTTAGACTAGTCCAAAGGGTAATATCATCAAAGGTGCTAAATTCTACGGTTGAGGTTTTCATGGTAATAGTGGCTGATACTTAAAACAAACTTTTTTTACTTAATACAAAGAATATGTTTTTTTAACATTATCTTTTGGTTTTGTGCGATAAATATATAAAAGCAAATATTTAAAACCAATTTTTTTACATAAAAGAAGCAGTTTCCTAATACAAGAAAACTGCTTCTTTATGCGGTTTAGTTCATCTAAACCTTGTTATTTATATCTTAATTTTATTTTGTTAAATGTATAAATTGTGGGATTTTACTACTGTAAATCTCAACTAAAATTCCTTTAATTACTATCTTCGGTTAGCCAGTCCAATGAGTTGCACGTAAGTTAAAAACATTAAAACTATTTTACATGTCACAAAAATGGCGGTTTATAGATCATAAATTCAATGAGAAATATATAAAAGTAAAAAAGCCTTACTAAATAAATAGTAAGGCTTTCGATAAATGGTATAAAAATAGCTTTTTAAAAAGCTACATTCCATCTTGGTAATTTTGCATTTTCATCTAGGAAGTTTTGCAAAACTTGTCCTTCAACAGTCGTAGGAATTCCTTTTACATCAGCATTAAAAGTTTCGTACCAAACTACTTCAAGAGCATCGATATTTTCTAATTTCATTTGTGCTGGCCAAGAATATTTTCTACCAGTTTTAGCAAATTGGTGTCCGTTTACGATTTTATCGTATAAACCACCATTTTTACTTTTTAAAGTTCCATCATTTTGAACAGTTCCTGTAGAACCAACCATGATTAATTCTTTTGCATCTCCTTCAACAGCATAAACTACAAAAACTCCTGCACCGGATTCCGGAGCATTACAAGTTTGTTCTAAACTATCTTCGATTGTAAAAGTAAAACTATTGCTTACTTTAAACTTTTCTAATTCTTTGTACATATTTCTTTTTTTTAAGCTTCTATCCCGAAGTTTTGGGACTTCGAATCTGAGTTGCTAAGTTTTAAATTAAATTCCAATTATTTTAAAAATGTAAAAAAGTCTCAACAAGATATTGAGACTTTTTTTTGGAATTTTTTATTTTGAATATTGGAGATTATCCAAGTACTTCTTTTACTTTTTTACCAATTTCAGCTGGTGAATCAACAACGTGAATTCCGTTGTCTCTCATGATTTGTTTTTTAGCAGCAGCTGTATCATCAGAACCACCAACAATAGCACCTGCGTGACCCATTGTTCTACCAGCAGGAGCAGTTTCTCCAGCGATAAAACCAACAACTGGTTTACGGTTACCATCAGCTCTTACCCATCTTGCAGCATCAGCTTCAAGTTGACCACCGATTTCACCAATCATAATGATGATTTCAGTTTCAGGATCGTTCATTAATAATTCAACAGCTTCTTTTGTTGTAGTTCCAATAATTGGATCTCCACCAATACCAATAGCTGTAGTGATTCCTAAACCTTGTTTTACAACCTGGTCAGCAGCTTCATAAGTTAAAGTTCCTGATTTAGAAACGATACCAACTGTTCCTTTTTTGAAAACGAAACCTGGCATAATACCAACTTTAGCTTCACCCGGAGTGATAACTCCCGGACAGTTTGGCCCGATTAATCTAGAATTTCTTTCTTTAACATAATTATTTGCTTTAATCATATCTGCTACAGGAATTCCTTCTGTAATAGCAATAATTACTTTAATTCCAGCATCAGCAGCTTCCATAATTGCATCAGCAGCAAAAGCTGGCGGAACAAAAATGATAGAGGTATCAGCTCCAGCTTGCTCAACAGCGTCTTTTACTGTGTTAAAAACCGGACGATCTAAATGGCTAGTTCCACCTTTTCCAGGAGTAACACCACCCACAACATTAGTACCGTACTCAATCATTTGAGAAGCGTGGAAAGTTCCTTCGCTTCCTGTAAATCCTTGAACAATTATTTTGGAATCTTTATTAACTAAAACACTCATGATATATATTTTATGTAGTTTTTAAAATTGTGATGCAAAAGTAAGGTTTTGTAACGTATTTTAACCTTTTTGTCTTCAAAAAAATCAAGAAAATTGACTCATTTGATAACCACGATATAATTTATCGTCTTTTATTTGCCAAATTGTAGAAAAATGGGCTAATAACATCTCTTCTCTTGGGTTTTCAATCGTTTTTACAAAATGCGAATAACGAATTGAAACTAAATCCTCTTCTGCAATAATATGGCTAATTCTGACCTTAGAACGCACATACGCACGACTTAGCTCATTTGCCATATCTAACATTGAATTGTAATCCATCTCGATCAATCCTTTAGTGCTGTTCCAATCCAATTTTACATCAGGATGTAAATAAATTTTCATGATTTCACTATCAATTAAGGCATCTGACTTGTAAAATTTTTGAACAAATTCTTTAATAGACATATTATTTCAATTTATTTAAAATTTCAGGAATCTTTTTGATATTAGCCAATTGTTTTAGCTTTTCTCTTGATTCTTCGATTGGAGTTCCAAAATAAGATTTTCCCCCTTCAACCGATTTAGTAACACCCGTTTGCCCCATAATAACAGCCTTCGCTCCTATCGTGATTCCGCTGGTTGTTCCTACTTGTCCCCAGATTGTAACTTCGTCTTCAATAACCACACAACCTGCAATACCTGTTTGTGAAGCAATTAAACATTTTTTTCCAATCACAGTATCATGTCCAACATGCACCTGATTATCCAATTTTGTTCCCTCGCCTATTGTGGTATCACCTGTTACACCTTTGTCAATAGTACAAAGCGCACCAATACCAACATTATCTTCAATTACAACTCTTCCGCCAGAAATTAACTGATCAAAACCATCCGGACGTTTTTTGTAATAAAATGCATCGGCGCCCAAAATAGTTCCCGCATGAATCATTACATTATTTCCAATTACGGTATGATCGTAAATAGTAACATTTGGATGAATCACACAGTTTTTACCAATTGTAACGTTGTTTCCAACAAAACAATTGGGTTGTATTACAGTACCTTCTCCAATAGTTGCAGAAAGAGCTATCGATACATTTGTTGCCTGAAAAGGTCTGAAATGTTTGGTTAGTGTATTAAAATCTCTGAAAGGATCATCAGAAATCAGAAGTGCTTTACCTTCCGGACAATCTACTTTTTTATTAATTAAAACAATAGTAGCTGCTGATTGTAAAGCTTTGTCATAATATTTGGGATGGTCTACAAAAACTATATCTCCTGGCTCCACAACATGAATTTCGTTCATGCCTGAAACCGGAAAATTTGGGTCACCTATAAATTCGCACTCAAGCAAATTTGCAATTTCTTGTAAAGAATGAATCTTTGGAAATTTCATATATTTAAATTAGAAAATTTGTCAATTAGAAAATGTGCCAATTAGAAATGTGTCAATCAGAAAATGAATGCTCAAAATTGTGATTATTCACTAATTTTCTAATTGACTCATTGACAAATTATCTAATTAAAAAACTACTCTTTTACACGCTCCATGTAATTCCCTGAAGCTGTATCAATTTTAATTTTATCACCTTCGTTGATGAACAAAGGAACGTTTACAGAAGCACCAGTTTCTACCGTAGCAGATTTTGTTGCATTTGTAGCTGTATTTCCTTTAACTCCCGGTTCAGCATAAGTAACTTCAAGAATTACAGATGATGGCATATCTACTGATAAAGGCAAATCAGTTTCAGTGTTTACCTGAACCATTACACTTGTTCCTTCTTTCAATAATCCCGGAGCATCCAAAATATTTTTATTCAAAGAAATTTGCTCAAAAGATTCTGTGTTCATAAAATGAAATTCATCTCCTTCAGCATATAAAAACTGATAATTATGCGTTTCTACACGCACATCTTCTATTTTATGTCCTGCAGAAAATGTATTATCTAAGACTCTTCCTGTAGTTAAACTTCTCAATTTTGTTCTTACGAAAGCAGGACCTTTTCCAGGTTTTACGTGAAGAAATTCAACAATTTTATAAATATCGTGATTGAATTTAATACACAATCCGTTTCTAATATCTGATGTAGATGCCATTTGTTTTCTTTTTTATTTTTTGTTAAATCGTTTAATTGTTTATTTGTTTATTCGATTAAACGACTAAACAAATAAACAATTAAACTTTATTTTAATAGTTTCCTGAATAACCTTTCATGATTCCTCGTGATGAGTTTCTGATAAAATCCAGAATTTCATCTCTCTCAGGAGTAGCTTCCATTTCGGCTTCAATAATACTTAAAGCTTGTGTTGTATTATAATTCTTTTGGTATAGAATTCTGTAAATTTCCTGAATTTCTCTGATTTTCTCTGTACTAAAACCTCTTCTTCTTAAACCTACTGAATTGATTCCTACGTATGATAATGGCTCTTTTGCAGCTTTTGTATAAGGAGGAACATCTTTTCTAACCAAAGATCCACCAGAAATCATAGCGTGATCTCCAATATGAATAAATTGATGAATTGCTGCCAAACCACCAATTACGGCGTGATTACCAACAACTACGTGACCTGCCAAAGCTACTCCGTTTACGATTATGGCATTATTACCAATCTCGCAATCGTGTGCAATGTGTGCATAAGCCATAACTAAACAATTGTTTCCTAGAATAGTTTGCCCTGAAGCAACCGTACCTCTATTGATAGTAACACATTCTCTAATGGTACAATTATCTCCAATAATAGCAAGAGAATCTTCTCCGCCAAATTTTAAATCTTGTGGCACTGCAGAAATTACCGCTCCTGGAAAAATATTACAATTTTTTCCAATACGAGCACCTTCCATAATGGTCACATTTGAACCAATCCAAGTACCATCACCAATAATAACATTATTGTGAATTGTTGTAAAAGGTTCTATTACAACGTTTTTAGCGATTTTGGCGCCGGGATGAACATATGCTAATGGTTGATTCATCTGTATGTTTTATATTTTAAATTAAAATAGTCTAATTTGGGCAACAAACGTAAACAATAAAATCGATTAAATTATTATTGTTTTCTTGCAATTTGAGCCATTAATTCTGCCTCAGTTACTAATTTTCCGTTTGCGTAAGCATTTGCCTGCATATGACAGATTCCTCTTCTTATAGGAGAAATCAATTCACATTTGAAAATTAAGGTATCGCCAGGCAAAACTTTGTGTTTAAATTTAACATTATCAATTTTCATGAAATATGTCAAATAATTCTCAGGATCCGGAACTGTGCTTAAAACCAAAATCCCTCCTGTTTGTGCCATTGCTTCAACAATTAAAACTCCTGGCATAACTGGCGCTTCAGGAAAATGTCCTACAAAGAAATTCTCATTCATTGTTACATTTTTCATTCCTACCACATGACTATCCGACATTTCTATAATTCTATCGATCAATAAAAATGGTGGTCTGTGTGGCAATACAGCCATGATTTTATGAATATCCATCAATGGTTCCAAATTTAAGTCATAAACCGGCACATGGTTTCTTTGCTCAATTTTGATGATTTTTGCTAATTTTTTGGCAAACTGTGTATTTACATAGTGACCTGGTTTATTAGCAATAATTTTTCCTTGAATTCTAACTCCAATCAAAGATAAATCCCCAACAACGTCAAGCAATTTATGTCTTGCAGCTTCGTTTGGATAATGTAAAGTCAGGTTGTCTAAAACTCCGTTTGGCTTAACAGAAATCTTGTCTTTTCCAAAAGCTTTCTTTAAATTTTCCATTGTAGCATCAGATATTTCTTTATCTACATATACAATAGCGTTGTTTAAATCTCCACCTTTAATTAATCCGTTTTCCAAAAGAGATTCTAACTCATGTAAGAAACTAAAAGTTCTGGAATTAGCAATTTCGTCTTTAAAATCGGCTATACTTTTCATAGTTGCATTTTGAGTACCTAAAACTTTAGTACCAAAATCCACCATTGCAGTTACTTGATAATCATCACTTGGCATAACCAAAATCTCGCTTCCGGTAGTTTCATCAGTAAATGAAATAACTTCTTTTACTACATAAACATTACGTTTAGCATCTTGTTCTTCGATTCCGGCATTTTCAATTGCTTCAACAAAATATTTTGAAGAACCATCCATAATTGGAAGTTCAGAAGCGTTTAATTCAATAATAACATTATCCAAATCACATCCAACTAATGCAGCCAAAACGTGCTCTGGTGTTTGAATTTTTACACCTAGTTTTTCTAAATTAGTACCTCTTTGTGTATTTACAACATAGTTCGCATCAGCCTCAATGACTGGTTGACCTTGCAAATCTACTCTTACAAAAGTGAAACCATTATTAATTGGAGCTGGTTTAAAAGTCATTGTAACTTCTTTCCCAGTATGTAATCCAACTCCTGTTAGTGAAATTTCATTCTTGATGGTCTTCTGTTTAACCATTATTTCCATTTTTTGGGTTTATTATTTGTTTTTTTAATTCTTCAATTTCGGTTACGATTTTAGGCAAGTTTCTGAAATGAACATACGATTTATTAAAATCACTATATCCAAGTGATGGTGAGCCTTGTAAAACTTCATCATCCTTAATGTTTCTTGCAACTCCTGATTGAGCCTGTAATCTAACATTATTACCTATAATCAAATGACCTGCGATACCAACTTGCCCGCCAATCATACAGTTTTCTCCAATTTTTGTAGAACCGGCAACACCTGATTGTGCTGCAATCACAGTATTTTTACCAATTTCTACATTATGGGCAATCTGAATTTGATTGTCTAATTTAACTCCTTGTCTAATAATCGTAGAACCCAGAGTTGCTCTGTCTATTGTAGTATTAGCTCCAATATCAACATTATCTTCTATGATAACATTGCCAATTTGCGGTACTTTACTATATACTCCTTCTTCGTTAGGGACAAAACCAAAACCATCAGCACCAATAATAGTTCCTGAATGAATCGTACAATTATTTCCAATTATCGTTTCAGAATAAATTTTGGCGCCTGCAAAAATATATACATTATCGCCAATAACAACATTATCACCAATAAAACTGTTAGGATAAATTTTTACATTGTCACCCAGAACTACATTTTGTCCTATATAACTAAAGCTCCCGAGGTATAAATTTTCTCCATGTTTAGTTCCTTCAGACATAAAAGACTGTGGTTCTATTCCGTTTTTATTCAATTTTACCTGATTGTAAAATTCTAAAAGCTTAGAAAAGGAAGCATAAGCATCCTCTACTTTTATTAAAGTTGTTGTAACTTCCTGTTCAGGTATAAAGCTATCATTAACAATTGTTACCGAAGCTTTTGTAGTATATATGTAGTTGATATATTTAGGATTAGCCAAAAAAGTAAGTGAACCTTCCTCGCCTTCTTCGATTTTAGATAACCGGGAAACTTCTGCATTGGGATTCCCAACAACTTCTCCTTCTAAAATCCCTGCTATTTGTTCTGCTGTAAATTTCATTGCGACAAAAATATAAAAAATAGATTTTAAATGTTAATTTTAGATAAGTTGTTTTGGGAAACAGATGTAATATTTTGTCACCAATTTAGATAACGATTTCAAATTCAGCTGATCAGAGGCTTCTACAACATCCTCAATTGTTTTGTCTTTTTTCAAAATTCGTATAGGTTCAGCTTCTTTACTATAGGCTTGATTTTTTATTTTTCCTCTAAAAATAAAATATCCGGCTTCTAATAGTGTAATATGATGTTCGTTAGCAAATTCTTCCTTTAAAGATTGAGATTCTTCCATCGGAATTTTATCTGCACTCAGTTTAATTTTTAGCAAATCTCTGTTAATGATCATTTTACTTAAAGTAGAAAGTATAAAATCATTGTGTTTTTGCCAGGCTTTCAAAGCGCTAATGATATCAAAATCATCCAATTGAGAAAACAAATCAAGCTTTTCTGCATCAAAATCCTCCAAAGCAACTTTATTTTGCATAAAATACAAAAGAGGCTCGCTGCAAGGCAAAGCAACTCCTTTTAAAGTCAATTCTTTAGCTCTTTTTAATACTTTCATCAAAATTAATTCGGCCACCAAACTTGTTTTATGCAAATAAGCCTGCCAATACATCAATCTTCTTGAAAGCAGGAATTTCTCTACGGAGTAAATACCCTTTTCTTCAATAACCAAAGTGCCATCAACTACATTCATCATCTGAATCAAACGCTCAGAATTAACATTTCCCTCTGCAACACCGGTATAAAAACTATCACGTTTTAAATAATCCATTCGGTCCATATCCAATTGACTGGAAATCAATTGCAACATAAATTTCCTGTGATAATCACCTTTAAAAACCTGAATCGCCAAACTCAATCTTCCGTCAAATTCCTCATTCAACTGATTCATAAATAACAACGAAATAGCTTCGTGATTCACATCTTCAACAATACTCTTTTCCATAGCATGCGAAAAAGGTCCGTGCCCAATATCATGCAGTAAAATAGCAATCAGCAAAGCACATTCTTCTTCATTTGAAATTGCAACACCCTTAAAACGAAGTGTTTCAATTGCCTTTTGCATTAAATGCATACATCCCAACGCGTGATGAAAACGGGTATGATTTGCTCCGGGATAAACCAGATACGACAATCCCATTTGAGAAATACGGCGTAAACGCTGAAAATACGGATGCTGAATTAAGTCGTAAATAAGTTCGTTCGGGATGGAAATGAACCCGTAAATGGGATCATTGAATATTTTTAACTTATTGATATGAGTCACTATTTGGTTATTTTTAGATCAACAAATATAAGTAAATAACTATAAACCATTTGGAGTTTTTTACTTAAAAAATAACAATAATATCTACTGACTTTCAAAGCAATACCAAAATAAAAAAAAGATATTACATTAAAATCACAAATCATTATTCTGAAATTTATACTATTTTTAATACTTTTTAAGTTCTATACTTCTAAATTGCATTAAAATAAAATTTGTTTATGGATAAGATAAAAATACTTTGGGTCGATGATGAAATCGATCTTTTGAAACCACATATATTATTTCTGGAGAAAAAAAACTACGCTGTAACTACTTGTAATAACGGCCTAGACGCTATTACTCTATTTGAAGAAGATAATTTTGACATTGTTTTTCTTGATGAGAATATGCCCGGAATGAGTGGTTTGGAAACACTTTCTGAAATGAAAGAGAAAAAATCAGCAATCCCGATGATTATGATCACTAAAAGTGAAGAGGAATATATAATGGAAGAAGCCATTGGTTCTAAAATCGCCGATTATTTAATAAAACCAGTAAATCCAAACCAGATTCTATTGAGTTTGAAAAAAAATCTGGATCATTCGAGATTAATATCAGAGAAAACAACTTTAGATTATCAGAAGGAATTCCGCAAAATCTCAATGGAATTAGCTATGGTCAATTCATTTGAAGATTGGGTTGAACTGTACAAAAAATTGATTTTTTGGGAATTAGAATTAGAAAACATCAACGATCAGGGAATGATAGAAATTCTTGAATCTCAAAAAGTTGAAGCTAATTCGCAATTCGGAAAGTTTATAGAAAGAAACTACGAAGACTGGTTTGCTCCAAAAGCAGATAAACCAATACAATCTCATACCTTATTTAAGGAATTAGTAGTTCCAGAAATTAAAAAGAAAGACAAACCAATTTTGTTTGTTGTCATTGATAACTTACGATACGATCAGTGGAAATCTTTTGAAACAGTGGTTTCTAACTACTATAAATTAGAAAAAGAAGTTCCTTATTTTTCTATTCTTCCAACAGCGACACAATACGCGCGAAACTCCATTTTCTCAGGTTTATTACCAACAGAAATGGAGAAACAATTTCCGCAATATTGGAAAAATGATGTCGAAGACGGTGGAAAAAATCTTTATGAAGCCGAATTTCTTTCGGCTCAATTAAAGCGTTTGGGATTAAATATTAAAGAAGATTATTTTAAAATCACGAATTACGCTGGTGGAAAAAAACTTGCGGAAAACTTCAAAGCCTTAAAGGGCAACGATTTGGTAACCGTAGTTTACAACTTTGTAGACATGTTATCGCACGCAAAAACTGAAATGGAAGTTGTAAAAGAACTGGCTTCAGATGATAAAGCGTATCGTTCTTTGACTTTAAGCTGGTTTAAAAATTCCCCTTTATTAGAAATTATTCAGCAAGCACAGCTTTTAGGTTTCAAATTAATTTTGACCACAGATCACGGTACAATTAATGTAAAAAATCCATCAAAAGTGGTTGGAGATAAAAATACAAGTTTAAATTTGCGCTACAAAACCGGACGTAGTTTAACATATGAACAAAAAGATGTTTATGTCGTAAAAGAACCCAAAGACATTGGTTTACCGGCAATAAATATGAGTAGTTCCTTTATATTCGCTAAGAATGATTTCTTTTTGGCCTATGTAAACAACTACAATCATTATGTGAGTTATTACAGAAATACGTATCAACACGGAGGAATTTCATTAGAAGAAATGATTATCCCGTTTTTGGTATTTAATCCGAAATAAAAAGAGTTTTCAGTCGCAGTTTTCAGTATAAAAAGTTGCCACAAATTTCACTAATTAGCACGAATTTTTTAATAATATTTTTTAATTCGTGAAAATTCGTGAAATTCGTGGCAAAAATAATTTCGCTTTCGCGAAAGACAATCGTACTAAATAATTACAACAATGAATATCGTTTTTTCATTAGATCAGATTCCGGAAGTAGCCGAGCAAATTATAGCTTCAAACCCAAATAAAATTATCCTTTTTAATGGAGAAATGGGCGTTGGAAAAACTACTTTAATCAAACAGCTTTGTAAAAATTTAGGGGTTCAGGATGCAACAAGCAGTCCTACATTTTCTTTGGTAAATGAATACTATACTTCTAACAATCAAATCGTTTATCATTTTGATTTTTACAGATTAAATAGGGAAACCGAAGCGCTTGATATGGGAGTTGACGATTATTTATATTCCGGGAATTGGTGCTTTATTGAATGGTCTGAAAAAATCGCAAGTTTAATTCCCAAAGAACATTCTGTAGTAACGATTGAGTTATTGGCAGATGGAAGAAGAGAGTTAAAATTGGTTTAAAACAAGAACATAGAAATTATTTAATTTGATAAAAAAAGTATTTATTATTAGTCTCTTTTTTGTTTTTAGTTTTTCAAAAGCACAAACAGATAAACTTGAAATTTTAGACAATCTATATATTACTGCCATGAATAGTCGATTTGATTTAATGTTATCAAGTGGCTATAAATACATTGAACCTAATTCAGAAACAGATAGAATTAAAGATAAGTTTAAAGAAAGCGTTTACAAATTCCCAAGTGAAAAAGAAATCTTTAAAATTGCTTACAAAAACAATAAGCAATTAAGAATCTATCGATTGAGTCATAAAATAATTTCAAAAGACACGATTGATATTAATTGTGGAGAAGTTCTTATCACGGTTAAGAAAGGTGTTTTTTTCAATAATGATCTACATTTCAAAAAAATTAATTCAACAATATCTTGTGGCGGAACCAATGGTTATCAACCAGATTTTAGATATGTTTTTTCATTAAAAGAAAACAAATGGATAAACATTAGTGATAAGTATAAATTAAAAGAATAAATGAACCTTCAAAATACAGTAGAAATAATCCCTTTTTCTTCAGATTTAAAAGAACACGTCAAGACCTTAAATATAGAATGGCTTCAGAAGTATTTTAGAGTTGAGGAAAGAGACGAGTACGTACTTTCGAATCCGCAAGAAGAAATTATTGATAAAGGCGGGCTTATTTTCTATGCAAAGTATAATGATGAAATTATCGGAACTGTTTCTTTAATGAAAGTCGACAATGATACATTCGAATTGAGCAAAATGGCAGTTTCTGACAAAGCACAAGGTCTTGGAATTGGAAATAAACTATTGATTCATTGTTTGGCTGTAGCCGAAGAATATGACATTAAAAAATTGCTTTTGTACTCAAATAGAAAACTGCTTCCCGCAATTCATTTATATGAAAAGTTTGGTTTTGTAGAAATTGCTTTAGGAGATGTGAGTTATGAACGAGCCGATATAAAAATGGAAAAAGTAATGACCTAATTATTAAAACAGTATTAGCACAATTTTTACATTGATTTTAAAACTTTTTACGTAATTTGTACTCTTAATATTTGCACAACCCATGTCAATTACCCTCACTCCATTTACGAAACAACAATTGTTGCCACAAGAAGAAAAACTTGAAATTGGCCGATTCAAAAGTGAACTTTTTATAGGAATCCCTAAAGAAACAAGTTACCAGGAACGTCGTATTTGCCTGACTCCGGATGCTGTAAACTCATTGACTTATGAAGGTCACCGTGTTATGATTGAATCTGGTGCCGGAGAAAGCTCAAGTTATTCTGATAAAGAATATTCTGATGCCGGTGCAGAAGTAACAAAAGACACTAAAAAAGTTTTTGGCTGCCCAATGTTGCTTAAAGTAGAACCTCCAACATTGGCTGAAATCAAAATGATTAATCCCGAAACGATTATTATTTCGGCTATTCAGTTAAAAACTAAAAAGAAAGAATATTTTGAAGCTTTGGCTCAAAAAAAAATAACCGCACTTGCTTTTGAATATATAAAAGACGAAGACGGTTCGTATCCTGCAGTAAAATCATTAAGCGAGATTGCCGGAACAGCATCTATACTTATTGCAGCCGAATTAATGATTACGGATGAATTTGGAAAAGGACTTTTATTTGGTAATATTACGGGCGTCCCTCCTACTGAAGTCGTGATTTTAGGCGCTGGAACTGTAGGTGAATTTGCTGCTAAAACTGCCATTGGATTGGGTGCAAACGTAAAAGTTTTTGACAATTCCATCACTAAGTTACGTCGTTTACAAAATAATCTAAACCAACGAATCTTCACTTCAACTGTTCAGCAAAAAGCATTATTAAAAGCTTTAAGACGTTGTGATGTCGCTATTGGTGCGATGCGTGGAAAAGAACGCTGCCCTATTATAGTTACAGAAACTATGGTCGAACACATGAAAAAAGGCGCCGTAATTGTAGATGTAAGTATTGATACTGGAGGTTGTTTTGAAACCTCAGAAGTTACAACACACGAAAAACCTACTTTTATAAAAAGCAATGTTTTGCATTATTGCGTACCAAATATTCCGTCAAGATACTCTAAAACCGCCTCATTATCAATTAGTAACATCTTAACTCCTTACCTACTTCAGATAGCTGAAGATGGCGGATTAGAAAGTGCTATAAGATGTAACAAAGGTCTAAAAAACGGAATTTATTTATACCACGGAATCCTTACCAATAAAGCAATTGGCGAATGGTTTGATTTGCCTGATAACGATATTAATTTACTTGTATTTTAAGGGAACTTTAGTGTACCTTTGCAAAAATTTTATTTCATGAAGTTCGTACATCGTTTTGCATATTATTTGATTGGTTTGATTATGGGATGCTTTTTTGTAGCCCTTGTTTTTAGTGGAAAAGACACTCGTTGCAATTACTTTCCGAACGCCAGAGTTCTGAATAATTTAAGGACAAAACCTTTCCAATATTCTCCTGCGGCAATTCAGACTTTAAATGAAAAATGGGTTGATACTACAGATATTAAAAACACATTGACTTATGGAGATGTTGATTTTGATCAAAGTAATGTTCCATTCAAAAAAGGAAAATTATACATCATAGAAGGAAAAACAGTTAAAAACCAAGAGATAATCCTTAAAGTAATTAACTATGAAAATAAAGCGATTCTAGACGAGATTGTTAAGAAACCTATCGAAAAATAAAAAAAAATAATAGCTTTTTTTGTCATTTCGAGGAATGAGAAATCACATCCAGAGAGCAACGAACTGTAAATCCGTTATGTGATTTCTCGTTCCTCGAAATGACAAGATTGTGTTGTAAATATGGCTTAAACCCTTATAACCACTCTATTTCTTCAATTCCTTTAGATTTTAGAAAGTCATTTGTTTGACTAAAATGTTTATTCCCGAACCATTTTCCCTGATTAGCACTCATTGGTGAAGGATGTCCTGATTCTAGAACAAAATGTTTCGAGCGATCGATTTTTAATCCTTTTTTCTGAGCAAAACTTCCCCATAATAAGAAGACGACATTTTCTTTTTGATCAGAAATAGCTTGAATTACAGCATCTGTAAAAAGATTCCATTTCAGATGTTTGTGACTATTTGGGCTGTCTTTACGAACTGTTAATGAAGCGTTTAAAAGCAAAACACCTTGTTGCGCCCATTTTTCCAAATTACCGGAAGCTGGCATAAAAACAGCATCTAAATCATCGTTTAATTCTCTAAAAATATTACGCAATGAAGGCGGAATTTTAACTGAATCATTCACAGAAAAACTCAAACCATTGGCTTCGCCTTCTCCATGATAAGGATCCTGACCAATAATGACTACTTTTAGATTTGCAAAAGAGCAATTATTAAAAGCAGAAAAAATCAATTCAGCCGGAGGATAACAAGTATGAGTTTGATATTCAAGATCTAAAGCCAACATCAATTCCTTGAAATAAGGCTTTTGAATTTCATCTTTTAAAACTGATTGCCACTCTGGAGAAAGATTGATTTCCATTTTACTAAATTTTATAACAAATTACGCAAAGTTTTTTTCAAAGTACTAATTAATAGTTCTATTTAGTTTTAAAACTTTGTAACTTTGAACTTTACAACTTACGATATATAATGATATCCATCACCGAAAAAACATTACAAGATTTACAATTTCCAACAGTACTTGAAACCATTTCAGCGGGCTGCAATACGGATATTGGAAAAGAAAAAGCTTTACAAATAATCCCTTTTAGAGACAAAGAAACTTTGATGCAGGCTTTGATGCAAACATCAGAATATGTTTCGTCTTTTCAAAATAACAACGCAATTCCTAATCATGGATTTGACGCTATAACACACGAAATCAAATTTTTAGCAATTGAAGACAGCTTTCTTGAAGTAGGAAGTTTTAGAAAAATTGCAACCCTTTCGTCAACATCAAATTTCTTACTGAATTTCCTTAAAAAATTCGATGATTATTATCCAAATCTAAACGCCAGAGCCTCAAGAGTTGAATATACAAAAGACATTGTAACCTTAATTGATGCCATTGTAGACAAATATGGCGAAATAAAAGACAACGCTTCTCCCGCTTTATTAAGCATTCGCCAGAATATGAATATTGTTCGCGGCAAAGTAAACCAAAGTTTTGGAGTCGCTCTTTCTCATAACAATAGTCTTGGATATCTCGACGATATTAAAGAAAGTTTTGTTCAAAACCGTAGAGTTTTGGCTGTTTTGGCAATGTATCGCCGTAAAGTAAAAGGCTCTATTCTAGGAAGTTCAAAAACAGGAAGCATTGCTTATATAGAACCAGAGGCAACATTGCAATATTCTCGTGAATTAGCTAATCTTGAATACGAAGAAAAAGAAGAGATTACCAGAATTCTAAAACAATTATCAAATCAGATTCGTCCATATTTACCTTTGTTGATTGAGTATCAGGAATTTTTAAGTGATATAGATGTCGTTGCTGGAAAAGCGAAATATGCGAATAGAATAAACGGAATCTTACCAACAATTACAGAAGAAAGAAGATTATTTTTCAGAGAAGCCTATCATCCGATTTTGTATTTGAACAACAAACAAAAAAATGAAATCACACATCCGCAAACCATTGAATTAAAACAAGATAACCGAATCATTGTAATTTCCGGGCCAAATGCTGGAGGAAAAACAATTTCGCTTAAAACAGTTGGTTTATTGCAATTGATGTTGCAATCCGGTATGTTGATTCCGGTGCATGAACGAAGTGAAACTTTCTTGTTTGACAGAATTCTAACGGATATTGGAGATAATCAATCTATTGAAAATCATTTAAGCACCTATAGTTACCGATTAAAAAACATGAATTACTTCTTGAAGAAGTGCAACAAGAAAACCATGTTTTTAATTGATGAATTTGGTACAGGTTCTGATCCCGAATTGGGTGGCGCGTTAGCCGAAATCTTTTTGGAAGAATTTTACCATCGTGAAGCTTTCGGAATTATTACAACGCATTATTCCAACTTGAAAATTCTGGCTAACGAATTGCCTTTTGCTACAAATGCAAATATGATGTTTGACGAAAAATCATTGGAACCAATGTATAAGTTAGCATTAGGTCAGGCAGGAAGTTCCTTTACTTTTGAAGTGGCTTTGAAAAACGGAATTCCTTACGGATTAATCAATCGCGCCAAAAAGAAAATTGAAGTTGGCAAAGTTCGTTTTGATAAAACAATCGCAACGCTTCAGAAAGAGAGATCGAAACTCGAGAAAACTTCTATAAATCTAAAAGAAGAAGAAACGAGAGCCCGTGAAGAAGGTAAAAAAATGGAAAACATCAATGTAAAAATCAAACAAAAACTGGAAAGCTATCAGGAATTGTATGATAGCAACCAAAAGACGATTTACATTGGTCAGAAAATTGAAGATATCTCGGAGAAATATTTCAACAACAAAAACAAGAAAGAACTCTTAGGAGAATTTTTGAAAATTATTGAAATTGAAAATTCAAAACGTAAAAAAGCAACTCCAAAAGAAGCCAAAGCTATAATCGAAAAGAAAAAAGAAGTTATTGCTGAAGTTTCTGTTCAAGTAGAAGAAATTCGAAAAGAGAAAAAAGAAAAGAAACTCAAACCTATTATCGAAAAACCAAAACCAGTTTTGAAAGTTGGTGATCGTGTAAGAATGGTGGACGGAAGATCTGTTGGAAGTATCGATTCCATCGAAAAAAATAAAGCAACGGTAAATTACGGGATTTTTACTTCGAAAGTAAGTTTGGATGAATTGGAGTTCGTTGAAGCTGGAAAGAAGTAAGTTTTCAGTTTTCAGTCGCAGTTTTCAGTGTTTAAAAATGCGAAAATTGATCAAAAATTAAAATAAAGCGATTTAAGAAAATATTTTAAAAAAGATAATCACGAAGATGAGTATTTTTTTAAAACGGCTTAAAAATAATCTATGAAAGTTGTTTTTGATTCGTAAGATTTATTGATTTTTTATTTTTGATAGTTAAAATCAATAACTGTAATTATTGCTTATTTGTCATTTCGAGGAACGAGAAATCTCCGCAAGAAGCTCGACAAAGATTGTATACTCGTTGCGGAGTTACTTGCGGAGATTTCTCGTTCCTCGAAATGACATACTTCGCGCAAAGCTTTGTCAAAGTTTAAAACTTTAACAAAGCTTAGAAAACTTGAAACCTTAAACTTGAAACTTTTTTCAAAATGCAAGACCTTCCAAAAAATAAAAAAATTATCCTCTTCGATGGTATTTGCAATTTATGCAATAGCGCTGTTCAGTTTGTGATCAAACATGATAAAAAAGATGTTTTTAGATTTGTAGCTTTACAATCAGAATTGGGAATTGAAATCTGTAACTTTATTGGCATTGATCAAAATAAAATTGACAGTATAATTTTGTATAATCCCGGTGTGGCGTATTATTATAAATCTTCGGCCGCGATTGAAATTGCAGAAGAACTCGGAGGAATTTATAGTTTGGTTTCTGTTTTAAAAATATTTCCTGAAAAACTCCGAAATTTTGTTTATGATTATATTGCCAAAAACCGCTACGAATGGTATGGCAAAAAAGAAAGCTGTATGATTCCTACTCCGGAATTGAAGGCTAAGTTTTTATGAGGATTGCCCCACAGATTTTGCGGGTTAAACGGATTAACGCAGATCTTATTCTCATTTTTGTCATCAAGAAATAAAGATTTTTGTGAAACCTAATGCCTTAGCCCTGATAGAAGCGTTATCCTTTTATTTTTTTTCTTTAGAAAAAATAAAAGATACAAGCGGATAGCAGGAAATAGCTCCAAAAAATTTAAGTCTAATAAATCTTTTTTACGCCAATCTTGTCATTTCGACGGAGGAGAAATCACACACGAAGCTCCGTCCCTAACTTCACCAATCTTTGTCGATTCCTAGTGTGATTTCTCCTCCGTCGAAATGACAACAAAACAAAAATCCCAAATTCAAAATCTGTTACAATTTGGAATTTGGGATTTTTGAATTGAAAATTTTTAGAATTATTATCTAATTAACTTTCTGTATTTCAAACGTTTTGGAGTTAAATCACCACCTAAACGTTTCTTTTTATTTTCTTCATATTCAGAGAAACCTCCTTCAAAGTAATAAACTTCTGAATCTCCTTCGAAAGCCAGAATGTGGGTACAAATTCTATCTAAGAACCATCTGTCGTGCGAAATAATAACGGCACAACCGGCGAAATTCTCCAATCCTTCTTCTAGTGCACGAAGTGTGTTTACATCTAAATCATTCGTTGGCTCATCCAGTAAAAGGACATTTCCTTCTTCTTTCAATGTCATCGCAAGGTGCAAACGGTTACGCTCACCACCTGAAAGCATTGAAACTTTTTTGTTTTGTTCTCCGCCACCAAAGTTAAAACGTGATAGATAAGCTCTCGAATTTACTTGCCTTCCGCCCATCATAATTAATTCCTGACCATCGGCGAAATTTTCCCAAATAGATTTATTTGGATCAATATTAGAGTGAGATTGATCTACGTAAGCGATTTTCACTGTTTCTCCTACTAAAAATTCTCCACTATCCGTTTTTTGTTCTCCCATAATCATTTTGAAAATGGTTGATTTACCAGCACCATTTGGTCCAATAATTCCAACAATTCCGGCTTGTGGTAAAGTGAAGTTTAAGTTATCGTACAATAATTTGTCTCCAAAAGCTTTGGCTACATTTTTAGCTTCAATAACATTTGTTCCCAAACGTGGACCGTTCGGGATATAGATTTCCAGATTTTCATCCAGTTGTTTTTGATCTTCGTTTAATAATTTATCATAATTCTGTAAACGCGCTTTTTGTTTCGTCTGACGGCCTTTTGCTCCCTGACGAACCCAGTCAAGCTCACGCTCTAATGTTTTTCTACGTTTTGAAGCAACTTTTTCTTCTTGCGCCATACGGGTTGATTTTTGGTCTAACCAAGAAGAATAATTTCCTTTCCAGGGAATTCCTTCTCCTCTATCCAACTCAAGAATCCAACCAGCAACATTATCCAAGAAATATCTATCGTGCGTTACCGCAATTACAGTTCCTGCATATTGTGCTAAATGCTGCTCTAACCAAAGTACCGATTCAGCATCTAAGTGGTTGGTAGGCTCATCCAGAAGCAATACGTCCGGTTGTTGCAATAACAAACGACATAAAGCCACACGACGACGCTCACCTCCCGAAAGGTTTTTGATAGGCGTATCTCCCTCCGGAGTACGTAAAGCATCCATTGCGATTTCTAGTTTAGTGTCGATTTCCCAAGCACCAAGAGCATCAATTTTGTCTTGCAAAGCTGCCTGACGATCCATCAACTTATCCATTTTATCAGGATCGGAATAGTTTTCTTCAAGACCGAATAAATCATTGATTTGATTGTATTCTTCTAAAACTGCCATAGTTTCAGCAGCTCCTTCGCGAACAATTTCGATAACTGTTTTAGAATCATCAAGAATAGGCTCTTGCTCTAAATAACCAACCGTGTAACCTGGTTGAAAAACAACATCTCCCTGATAATTTTTATCTACTCCTGCAATAATCTTTAAAAGAGAAGATTTTCCAGAACCATTAAGTCCAAGAATACCAATTTTAGCTCCGTAAAAGAAACTTAAATAAATATTTTTAAGCACTGGTTTGTCTGCTCCCTGATAGGTTTTACTCAATTTTTGCATTGAGAAAATTACTTTCTTATCGTCTGACATTCTATTTATTTTTAATTAATTATTTTTTTTATTTGTATTGCAATTGATCCTTGCAATTGATATTGAATAAGGATTAAACTCTACCTTTCAATGCATTAAAAACCCAGGCATTGGCTAGAAAACCAACTCCAACGGCTACAAATCCCCAGCCTGATACGTCACTGTATCTAAAAGCTCCAAGACCTATAAGTAACAATCCCATAAGTATCATTATAAAAGTAGCCCATCCTAAAACGGTATTTTTATTCATTCCCATAATTGTGATAATTATTTTTTAATGTGATTTATTTTTAGAAGTGCAAATATCGTGAATTTTCACGGCTTAATTAAATATTTTATAAAGCATTTCTTTTAACAAATCTGACTGTGGTAATGCATTAGCTCCTACACCTTTACTTTTAACATCAACATCACGCAAAGCCCCAATGATTTGACTCACTTTCCGCATTGGATAATTCTTTATTGCCAAATCGTATTCCTTTAGAAAATAAGGATTTACGCCAATTGCAGCAGCAACATTTTTAGGGTTTTTATCTTTTAATCCGTGATATTTTAAAAGCTGTACAAAAAAGCCGAATACTAATCCGGTTGTCATTACCAATGGATATTCTTTTGGATTGTGTGCAAAATTTTCTGCAATTTTATACGCTTTTAGCTGATTACGTTCTCCAATTGCTTTACGAAGTTCAAAGACATTGTAGTCTTTACTGAAACCAATATTTTCCTCAATATGTTGCGGCGTAATTACGGTTCCTTGTGGTAAAATAATTTGTAATTTCTCTAATTCATTATTTATTTTACTCAAATCTGTACCTAAAAACTCCACCAACATGGCATTTGCTTTAGGGTCAATTGTGTATTTTTTCCCCGCAAGGACACGTTTTATCCAATCACCAACCTGGTTTTCATATAGTTTTTTACTTTCATAAACAATTCCGTTTTGAGCTAGTAATTTGGTTACTTTTTTACGTTTGTCAAGCGTTTTGTATTTATAACAAAAAACAAGAACCGTTGTTGCCATCGGATTGTTAACATACGATTCTATTTTATCAATTGTTCTTGATAAATCCTGTGCTTCTTTTACAATAACAACCTGACGGTCAGCCATCATAGGATAGCGCTTGGCCGTTGAAACAATATCTTCTATAGAAACATCTCTGCCATAAAGTACGGTTTGGTTAAAACCTCTCTCCTCTTCAGAAAGGATATTCTGCTCAATATATTCTGACAATTTATCAATATAATAAGGCTCCTCACCCATTAAAAAATATATTGGTTTGATATTTCCGGCTTTAATATCGTTAACAATTTTTACAACTTCATCCATTCATTTTAGTTTTCAGTATTCAGTATCAGTAAGCAGATTAATATAAAAAAATAATTACCTATTTTTTAAATTGACTAATTTTCAAATTATCTTTGTACTATGCAGCAATTAAATTTTCCTACTTATACTTTCCGATTCAAAAATAGCGAAAATAAAGTGTCTATTTTTGATGAAATCAGGAAAAAATTCATCATTCTTACCCCCGAAGAATGGGTTCGACAACATGTTGTTCATTTTTTGATGAATGAAAAGAAATACCCAAAATCACTTATTAATGTAGAAAAAGTTCTAACTGTCAATGGATTGCGAAAACGATATGATGTTGTTGTCTTCAATTCTGATGGTTCTATACATATATTAGTAGAATGCAAAGCACCTGAAGTAAAAATTTCTCAGGCAACTTTTGACCAAATTGCCCGTTATAATATGACAATGCAGGCACGATTTTTGAATGTAACGAATGGTCTCAGCCATTTTTATTGCCAAATGGATTTTGAAAACGAAAAATACCAGTTTTTAAGAGACTTACCGGATTATACAAGATAAAGAATACTCAAATAAATAAAAATTACTTTTGGATAAAATAGCTGTTGTCATTTTAAATTGGAACGGTGTAAAGTTGTTGGAACAATTTTTACCATCGGTTGTCCAATTTTCAGAAGAAGCCACTATATATGTAGCTGATAATGCTTCGACTGATGATTCTATAAATTTTGTTAGACAAAATTTTCCCACCATCAAAATCGTTCAAAATAGTGGAAATCATGGCTTTGCAAAGGGCTATAATGACGCTTTAAAACATATTGATGCTGAGATTTATGCTTTAGTAAATTCGGATATTGAGGTGACAGCGAATTGGCTTCAGCCTATAATTCAAAATTTTGATGCTGAAATACAAACCACTATAATCCAGCCTAAAATTCTTGATTTTAAAAACAAAGAATACTTTGAATATGCTGGTGCAGCGGGAGGATTTATTGATAAATACGGTTTCCCTTTCTGTCGCGGCCGAATTTTTGATACTATTGAAAAAGACAATGGTCAATACAATGATAATTGTGAGTTATTCTGGGCTTCCGGAGCTTGTTTTTTTATCAGAAGCAAAACATATCATGAATTAGGCGGATTTGACGAAAGCTTTTTTGCACATCAGGAAGAGATTGATTTATGCTGGCGAGCTGCAAATGAAGGACATATTATAAAGTACAATTCTGGATCTGTTGTTTATCATGTTGGAGGTGCCACTTTACAACAAGGAAATCCAAGAAAGACATTTTTGAATTTTAGAAATTCACTATTAATGCTTGTCAAAAACCTGCCTAAAAAAGGGTTATTTTTTGTCATTTTCTTTCGAATGGTTTTAGACGGTATTGCCGGCATCCGATTTCTTACGCAGGGGAAGTTCAGCCATACTTTTGCCATTTTAAAGGCACACTTCTCTTTTTATTGCCTATCTTTAAGATATCTAAAAAAAAGAAAAGATTTTCAAATACAGCAATACTATACTGTCAAAAGTATCGTTTACTTGTATTACATCAGTAAATTGGCTGTTTTTAAAGATATCTTTAACAGTAAACAAAATATTAAAAACTAAATTTGTAATCAACGTTTAATTAAATATAATACCTATGAGAAAAATAGTTATCGCACTAACAGTATTAATGGCCTTATCTTCGTGTGTATCGAAAAAACAATACGCAGCATTAGAAGCTAAGAACAAAGAGACACAAGATTTATTAAACTCTTGCACCGTAAAACTAAATTCTTGCCTTGAAGAAAAAGCAGGATTGGCAGCTACAGCTGAAAGTTATAAAGCACATAATCAAGACTTAATCAATAGTTCTAAGGATTTAACTGTATTAACAACTAAAGGAGCTGAAAATCTTGAAAAATCATTAGAAAGTTTAAAAGAAAAAGATTTAAAAATATCCAGACTTCAAGATGCTTTAACTAAGAAAGATAGCGTAACATTAGCGTTAGTTACTAGTTTAAAAGGAGCTGTTGGAATTAATGATCCAGATATCGAAATCAATGTTGAAAAAGGAGTTGTATTTATCTCTATCGCTGATAAATTATTGTTTAAAAGTGGCAGCTATGATGTAAGTGATAAAGCAAAAGGAGTTTTAGCTAAAGTTGCAAAAGTAGTAAATGACAAACCTGATTTTGAGTGTATGGTTGAAGGTCACACAGATGACGTTCCTTACAAAAGCAACGGAGTTTTGTTAGACAACTGGGATTTAAGTGTTAAACGTTCTACATCTATTGTACGTGTATTAACTAACGATCTTGGAGTTAACCCTGCAAAATTAATCGCTGCCGGTAGAAGTTCTTACGTACCATTAGTTGCTAATGATACTCCGGAAAACAAAGCTCGTAACAGAAGAACTCGTATTGTGGTTATGCCAAAAATCGATCAGTTCTATGATATGATTGAAAAAGAAATGAAAAAACAAGCTAAATAATCTACGTTTTTTACATACTTTATAATACAGAAAAAGCAGGTCAATTGACCTGCTTTTATGTATCCTTAATTTCTTTAATAACCAATTAAATATAAATCAAGAATAGCATTATTTTAAATTAACTAACTAAATTTTAACTATACTAAAGTTAGTTATTTATTTTTAACTATTATGCAATTTCAGTATTTATTTACAAAATACCAATATCTCCTTTACCTTCTCTCACAATAACCGGCTCGTAATCTGACAGGTCAATAATCGTTGAACCAACGTTGTCTCCATAACCGCCATCTATTACCATATCGACAATATTCTGCCATTTCTCAAAAATCAATTCCGGATCTGTAGTGTACTCAATTACATCATCTTCATCACGAATAGAAGTCGAAACAATTGGATTTCCTAATTGACGAACAATTTCCAAAACTATATTATTATCAGGAATACGAATACCAACAGTAGTTTTCTTTTTAAACTCTTTTGGTAAATTATTATTTCCCGGTAAAATAAAAGTATAAGGTCCCGGCAAGGCTCTTTTCAAAATCTTAAAAGTCGACGTATCAATCTGACGAACATAATCTGACAGATTACTCAGGTCATGGCAAATAAATGAAAAATTTGCTTTCTCTAATTTTACTCCTTTGATTTTTGCAATTTTCTCCAAAGCCCGCGAATTTGTAATATCACAACCCAAACCGTAAACAGTATCAGTTGGGTAAATTACCAAACCTCCGTTTTGAAGCACTTTTACCACTTTGGCAATTGCAGCTTCGCTAGGTTTATCAGGATATATTTTTATGAATTCAGCCATTTAAAATTTTGTTTAAAGTTTAATTTTGTTTCAGGTTTACTTTGTTTTAAGTTTAAAGTTATCAAAAATCGATTTACTGGCTTAACCACAAAGTTTGGAAAACCTAAAACCTGAAACTAAAAAAACTTGAAACTTCTCTTTTTACCCCACCACATCCAATTTTGCAAATCGAAGTAATAGTTTTTTAAGACCACCCACTTCAAATCTTATTTCTGCTTTCTTATCCGCTCCAACACCTTCAAGGTTAACGACTTCACCTTTTCCAAAACGTTCGTGCATCACTATATTTCCGATAGTCAATTTACTATCAAATAAATTTGGAGCCGAATTATTTGGATTAACTCCTACAACAGGTTTTAATTTACGAATATTTAAGTCCGATTTAGGTTCGCTTTCCGTGATGTATTTTGGCGGCGTTGATGCAATCGGTTTTGCTAATCGCAATTTAGATTTATCAATATCACCAAAAATATCTCCATCAATTTGCGATTTATAACGATAATTACTTTCTGCAGGCGTTAAATATTCCAAATATTGTCCGTCAATTTCTTCAATAAAACGTGATGGATCACTATCTGTTAATTTGCCCCAACGGTAACGTGATTGTGCATAAGTCAAATAAGCCTGATGCTCAGCACGAGTTAAAGCTACGTAAAATAATCGACGTTCTTCCTCTAATTCACTTCTGGTGCTCATACTCATTGCACTCGGAAACAAATCTTCTTCCATTCCTACTACAAAAACATGAGGAAATTCCAGTCCTTTTGCCAAGTGAATAGTCATCAAAGCCACACGATCTTCATCAGATGTATCTTTATCTAAATCAGTTGCAAGTGCCACATCTTCCATAAATTCAGATAAAGCTCCTCTTGCACCATCAATTTCTCTTTGTCCTTCAGTAAAATCTTTTAAACCATTTAAAAGCTCTTCGATATTCTGAATTTTTGCCATACCTTCCGGTGTAGCATCTTTTTTAAGTTCCTGAACCAAACCCGTTTTTTTAGCCACATAATCCGTAACATAAAAAGCATCCTGATTTTGGTCAATCACCTGAAAACTTTGGATCATCGTCACAAAATCATTGATTTTATTTTTTGTTCCCGAGTTAAGTTTCAAGTCAATTTTATCAATATTAACCATTACTTCCCAAATCGAGCGCTTGTAATGATTGGCAGCAATCGTTAATTTTTCTACTGTAGTATCCCCAATTCCACGAGCCGGATAATTGATCACACGAACCAATGCTTCCTCGTCTTTCGGGTTAATCACCAAACGCAGATAACACAAAACATCCTTAATTTCTTTACGTTGATAGAACGATAATCCACCATAAATTCGATACGGAATATCACGCTTTCTCAACGCATCCTCCATCGCACGAGATTGTGCATTGGTACGGTACAAAATAGCAAATGAACCATTATGAAGCTGATTTTGCATTTTTTGTTCAAAAATCGTACTCGCTACAAAACGACCTTCTTCGGCATCCGTCAAACTACGATGTACTTTTATCTTTGCCCCAAAATCATTCGCGGTCCAGACTACTTTATCCAGTTTCGTTTTATTATGTTCCATCACAGTGTTTGCCGCTTCAACAATATTTCTCGTCGAACGGTAATTTTGCTCTAAACGAAACATTATTACACCCTCATAATCCTTCTGAAAATTCAGAATATTATTAATATTTGCTCCACGGAAAGCATAAATACTCTGCGCATCATCACCCACCACACAAATATTCTGAAATTTATCAGATAAAGCCCTAACAATCAAATACTGAGAGTGATTTGTATCCTGGTACTCATCAACCAATATATAACGGAAACGATTCTGATATTTTGATAAAACCTCAGGAAAACGAGTCAATAACTCATTGGTTTTTAATAATAAATCATCAAAATCCATCGCACCTGCTTTAAAACAACGCTCTACATATTGCTGATAAATTTCTCCTATACGCGGTCTTTTGGCCATTGCATCCGCCTCTACCAATTCCGGATTATTAAAATAAGCCTTTACCGTAATCAAACTGTTTTTATAACTAGATATACGTCCTAAAATCTGTTTCGGTTTATAAATATCACGATCCAGCTGCATTTCTTTAATAATAGAAGAAATCAGTCTCGCCGAATCCTGAGAATCATAAATGGTAAAATTCGATGGATAACCCAAATGATCCGATTCCGCACGAAGAATACGAGCAAAAATCGAGTGAAAAGTTCCCATCCAAAGATTTTTTGCTTCCGATGCTCCCACAATATCCGAAATCCTGTGTTTCATTTCACGAGCAGCTTTGTTCGTAAATGTAAGCGACAAAATATTGAAAGCATCAACACCCTGAGCCATCAAATAAGCAATTCTAATCGTTAAAACACGGGTTTTTCCCGAACCTGCACCAGCAATAATAATCATTGGCCCGTCTTTTTTCAGAACGGGTTGTCGTTGTGCTTCATTGAGCTGGTCAATGTATTTCTGCATGAAATTTTTCTCCATAAGTAATGCAAAAATAAGAATTATAAAATAAAGTTCCTAAGATGCTGAGACGCTAAGATGCTAAGTTTTTTATTTTTTTTGAAGCCAAAAAAACAGGCATTTTATTAAACATGGTTTCCCGCTTTCAGCTTTATCTCTCCGTTTCACTGCGAGGATATCGCCTCTATCGGGGCTAGATTCAAACAATTGGCTTCTTTTTAAGATACTGAGCCACTAAGTCGCTATCCCGAAGCTTCGGGACTGAGTTTTTTTCTAAAGAATTAAAATCTTATCTCGGCAATTTTTAAATATTATACCTAATTCGAAGTTTTTCTTTAAAGTCAGAATAATCGATTATTCTGCCAGCTTCTATATCTTCTTCACTTTTTTGAAGTTCCTCTATCAATTTTTCTAAGCTATTCTGGTAATCATCATCTAATTCTCTCATACTTATAATGTGTATATCAATCAAAAATAACTAATTTCCACATTATAATTCTTACAATTAACTAAAAACTTAGCCACTTAGAATCTTTGTACCTTAGAACCTTTATTTAAAAAACACATCATAAGCAAATCGGATTAAAGTACCGATTACTACAACTAAAAAGAAAACCCTAATAAAACCATTTCCTTTATTAATTGCCAGTTTTGCGCCCAGCCATCCGCCAAGTCCATTACTGATTGCCATTGGAATCGCAATTGCCCAGATGATTTTTCCTTTAATCATAAACAAACAAATTGATCCAAAGTTTGTTGCCAAATTTACCATTTTAGCATTCGCAGAAGCGTGTAAAAAGTCAAAACCCATTAAAGCAATAAAAGCAACTACAAAAAAGCTTCCGGTTCCGGGACCAATAAATCCGTCATAAAAACCAACAATCATACTGATAACGATCGCATATAAAATTTGAGTTTTAACCGAATGATCCTTGGCTTCATGTTGTCCAAAATTCTTTTTTGCATAAGTATAAATTAGCAAAAGAGACAAAACAACCAATAAAAGCGGTTTCATAAAATCATTACTTACATAAGTCAGTAAAGTAGAACCTAAAAATGCCGATGGAACTGCCAAACACATCATAATCAACAACAAGCGCCATTGAATAACCACTTTTTTCAAGTATTGAAAAGCAGCAAAAGCAGTTCCGGTAAATGCCGGTAATTTCAAAGTTCCAATAACCGTAGAAACTGGTAAATTAGGCAATAAAATCAATCCCATTGGAGTCTGAATCAATCCTCCGCCGCCAACAATAGCATCAATAAATCCTGCAGTAAAAGCTGCTAAACAAAGTAAAAGTATGATGTATGAATCCATTAATGTTGTGTTTCAGTAGGTTTAAAAAGAAGTGAACAAAAGTAAACTTCCATTTTGTTTATTACAATAAATTTAAAGTGGATTTCTCCCCAAAAAGTATATTTTTGTTGAAAAATTAAACCAAATGGATTTTACAAGAATTATAGAATTAGCCAGTTATACTTTACCAGCAATTGTTACAGGATTTGTAGCGTATAGTTTTTTTGAACTACACATTAAAAACAACGATAAAAAACGTAATTTTTTATTGAACAGAGAATATCAAAAACAATCATTACCAATACGTTTACAGGCTTACGAGCGTATGACTTTATACTTAGAGCGTATCAATCTTACGAAACTATTGATTAGAATTGCTCCAATTTCTAACGAGAAACACGATTATGAAAACATCTTAATTGACCAAATCGAAAATGAATTTGAACACAATTTAGCACAACAAATATATATGTCTGATGAAAGTTGGACGATTATTACAACGGCTAAAAATTCAACCATACAAATCATCCGTAAGACTGCCATGAGTGATCGCGTTGACAGTGCAGATAAATTACGTGAAGTAATTCTAAACGATTTATTAGAAAAACAATCGCCTAGTAATGCTGCTTTGGCGTACATTAAAAATGAGGTTTCTGAACTTTGGTAAAGTTCAATTTATATTTTTTTATCTAATGTAAATTACTCAGAATTGTTTGAGTCCAATTTTCATCTTTTTCAGAAATTATAATGGTTTTGAAGCCATATTTATAACCTTCCATTTCCACTCCAATTGAATCATCTATATGAATATCAATATTAAACATAGGTGGAAACTTTGAACAATACATATCTTTTTTACGGATTGACTTTTGATGTTTCTGTTGGTTTATCACAAAATCAACAGAAACTCCATAAGAATAAAATGTCCACTTTATTCGGGACTCACTTCTGTAGGAAGTTGTATAAATATAAATTTGATGCTTCTGCTTTTTTAGTTCTCTAAATAAATCTACCGTTCCTTTTCTTAGATTTTCAAGACCTAAAAATTGCTGTAATAAATTTGATTTTTCCAGCTCAAACTTATTAGAAATTAATGTATCATCAAGATCAAAAGATATTATCATATTTAGTCAATTTCTAACTACGCTTATCAATAAATCAACTTTATAAAACTATTGAAATTTACGTTCTAAAAAACTTAAGTTATTATCAATTAAAGCTTTTAAAATTTCAATTGTTTTTTCTTTATTTTGGTCAAGCAATTCAGAAGTATAATTTTTGTTTAATTTTTCACTTAAACCAAACCACGTTTTCTGCATTTTAGGTCTTTTGAAAAATACATAAAACTCATATTTAGCAGGATTGCCAACAGCAGAAATTGCCAAACCATTTTTATTGCTTAAATTTTCAAATTCAAGCGATGGTGAATAATAAGTGTTCTTTGAATTCTCTACTTCTTCTAAATGCAATTTCCACGGAAAATCTTCAACAATTTGCATTATCTCAGAAGAATCAATTTTTCCCTTTTCAATAATTTTCGGATTTGTAGGCTCACAAATACTGTATCTAAATTCACTCATTTTTATTTATTAAAGTTATTTACTTTCAATTCTCCTTTTTAAAGCCTTTAGCAGTTTACTTTCAAAATCGGAAATTATATTTTTAGAACAAAATTCTCCGTAAAAAGGCACATTTGTTCGAATTTTATAATCACAGACAAGAGTTAATTTAGTTTTTTCAGTACCTATTTTTTCTAATTGATATGTAATCATAGTAAAAACGACATTTTTATTCTTAAGAACACGCTGAAACGTTTGACTATTATCAAGCTTTGATTTATCAATATTAATAGAAAAAGACATTTTTTTGAATTCGTCCGATTCAATAATTTTCTCATTTAATATTATTCCATTATCAAAATATCCTAATCTGGTATTTGTTTCTGCATTATATTCTGATTTTACCGGGTTGGGAAACCCTAAATAATTATAAACAGTATTATGAATATAATTGGTAAGTTTAGGAACTGAAGGTAAATTATTCCAAATTACTTCTCTTGGAGCATCTATCTCTACTGTTTGCGAAGCTTGGAAATTAGATTCTTTTTTTTCTATGTATTTCTCGATATTGCCTAAAACAATTGGAATCATGATGACTAACGAAATGTTTCTAATTGTATTTCTCTTTCTGCTTTCTATTTTAATTTTAGAAAAATACCTAAAAAGAAAACTCGCTACAACAGAAACAATTAGATACAATGGAACCAAAATAATCAAACATCCTAAATCTTCAAATCGGGCTCGAAAAGCAAAGTATAAGAACAAAAAAGAAAGTAGTAACAGAAAGACAATAACTTTTAAACGACTATTGACAAATACTTCAATATCAATCAAAAAAGATAAACATCCCATTATGATGGGTACAACGATCAAATAAGCTAATGAATTAAATTCAATAATATTGTATTCAACCAAAATTCTAAAAAGCATTGCATAGATAGCAGTAAATATAATTCCGCAGTATTTTTTCATTTTATTTACTTATTATCACTCATAATCTCAGATTTATTCTGAGCATATTCAAAGCCTTGTTGCCACCATACTTTCATCACTTCTTTATTAAAGATAAGTGCATTATTAGTCAACTTGGTTGGTGTGTAATATAAGTTAAGTTTCACATTCTTGTTGTTTGCCATAAGTTTTCCTATAGCAATATCGTGTTTTTCTACCTGATCCAAGGCAATTCGGAACAAATCAATCATTAGCGAAAAAGGATTTTTACCAATAACGGTTTTATCCATATTCACTTCGGTTTCTAATATGATTACATCAATTTCTGTTGCTCCACGATTTATAGCTTCACGAATCGGAACCAAACTTGAGAATCCGCCATCGCCATATTCGTAATTATTTTTTTCGACCAAACTCATAAACGGAACATAATTACTGGAAATCCAGGACCAATCACAAAACTCTTCATAACTACAATCTTTTATAGATTTATATTCTGATTCGTTTTTAGTAAAATTGGTTACAGTAATTATGACATCATTATTCAGTTTTTTCAATTTATTAAAATCAGAAATGCTAAAGTTATTGCGGATGTATTTCTTCAATCCTTTGCTTTCGCCAAAAGTTCTCTTTCCTTTAAAAAACTGACGTAAAACATTAAAGTGATTAATGGTCACAATATCTACTCCATTTTTATTCTTCACTACAAACGGGCAAATATTGAAGATACTACTCATAGTAACATTCGTATAAACCGAGTGAATTTTCTTAATATGACCAAGGGCCAAATGCGGAATTAGCAAACTTCCGGTAGAAGTTCCTATAAATAAATCATATTCGTAATTTTTTTCTTCTATTAGATATTGCGCAACACCGCCGGCAAATGCTCCTTTACTCCCTCCACCAGAAATAACCAATGCTCTCATAAATATATTGTAGGTATTTGTTTTTGGATTTTTTTAGGAAGAGACAAGATTTTAGAAGCAAGAGGAAAGACCTTTACTAAACGTCAAATCTGCCTTCTTACATTTAGCTTCTTTATTCTTGCTTCTCTACTCTCAACTTCTTACTTCTTCACTTCATTCTCTTTCAACAAACGATCCAATTGGAACTGTTCATCGGGGGTCAAATTAGGCAAAATTCTTTCAAATGAAACACGCATCTCTGAATTTTTTAATAAAAATCGAATTGTGTCCCTTCCAAACTTAGAAAACTGCCACATATGATGCGTTGTAGCCGAAACTAAATTACTCAGAACCTGATCGTTAATAATTTTAAACGATATTAATTTTTCAAGTGCATTTTGTCTCGTTGTAGCTTCATATTTTGTAGAAGAAAAAGAAATCAACTCACTACCCAAAGCTTCAGGATTATCGCTGTAATTTGGTGTAGACAAGGCCAATGAAAGCCACATTGTACGAAGATTATAATCGTTGAAACCAATCCAGTTTTTAGATTTGTCAAGATATTCTGAGCGATGTTCCGGGAAATTCTTCCACAGCCAAAACAATGCAATTTCCTGCGTCTGATAGGATTTATCGTTAAGCAAAGTTTCATAATCCAACCTGAAATCTTCCGGAATCTTAGTCAAGGTACTTGCAACATCCTGTCTAACCTGTACATTATTCGTATTCAAAGCGACAAGCAAGAGTGCTTTTTTAGCCTCGTATTTTTCATTTACTAATTGATCTACAATTGCTTGTTTTATTCCTTGATAAACATCCGATTCTAATGTCTTTTTAAGAAAAACTTCTTTTTCTGCAAGTGGTGTTTTCTTAAGTTTGTCTACTTCTAAACGAATCTGAATTGCTTTGTTCTTGCTCAATAAAGCATTTGCAGTTGGTGTATCAAAAACGGGAGATTCTAACCAGGTTTTCTGAAATTTATCCAAATCAAAATCAGAAACTTTCTTTATTTCGTCAAAGAAATTTTGCGTATTAACTGTTTGATAAGCATACTTTTTCAGGTAATTTTTTATGACTTTTTTAAAAGCTTTATCTCCAATCGCTTCATGCAAAATAAACAATGCCCAAGCCCCTTTTTCATAAAAAGTCAAAGAACTTGCTTTCGCATTTAGAACCGGAACTGAATCTGTTCTGGAAGCAAATTTTATTTGTTGCGCAGAATCATACAATTTCGAATAAAAATAATCTTCCCCATAAATATCCCTTTCTGCAAGTAGCGCATAATAAGTTGCAAAACCTTCCTGAAGCCAGTGATGCGTACTGCTTTCTGCCGTAATTAAATCACCAAACCAATGATGCGCCAATTCATGCGCATCAACATTAGTATAATTTCTATCTTCAAAACCAATTGAATCGACTACATAACGTGTTGCAAAAAGTGTTGAAGTTGTGTTTTCCATTCCGGCATACAAAAAATCACGAACAGGAATTTCTCTATAAATTTCCCAAGGATATTTTACACCGATCTCCTTCTCCAAAAAATCAAAAATACGTTTTGAATACCGATATGTAGACTCAAACCGATTGGTGTCTTTATTCTCCAGATAATATTCCAACGGAATTTTTGATTTAGCTTTCAGTTCTTTCTTATCATATTTTCCAATGGCGAGCATTACCAGATAAGAACTCATTGGTTCTTCCATTCCGTATTGCCATTGTATTAAATCGCCATTTGTTGTTTTCTCCTTTAAAATTCCGTTTGAGATTACCTGATATTCTTTATTAAAAGTAATTCCCAAGTTGAAAATCAGTTTTTCATTGACATCATCAAAACTCGGAAACCAATTACTGGTATATCTTCCTTGCCCCTGAGTCCAAATTTGAACTTCTGAATTTTCTATATCAATAAAATATAACGCTTGCTTGGGTTTTGCCCAATAATCAAAAGTCAATTGATTTTTTCCTTTTTGAAAATCACCAATAATCTGTAATTGTTTCTCTGTAGTTATAGAATTGACGATTTTTCCATTGATTAAAACTTTAGAAAACTCCATGTTTTTGGCATCAATTTTAATAGTGTCTATAGGTTTTAGAACCTCAAACTGATATTCAACTGATCCTGCAATCGATTTGTCTAATGTGTTTAATTTTAATTGCGCATTAACCGATTTGAAATCGACAAATTGGGTTTGCTGTGCAAAAATGAAAGTGGTAAAGAATAAAAGAATATATTTCATTGAAGATTAGGGTTTCATAGAATCCAATTCCCATGCTCTTGGGTTGGTTTTTATATAATTGTAAATAATGTCAAATTTTTTGTAATTACGCACAATATGATCGTGATAATTGGATTGCCATATGGTTTCGACTCCGTTGATTTGTCTCGTTGTTACCGATTTGAATGTCGCAACAAATGAAGATATTGAATTTGGTTTTCGTAATAATATTGAATCTAATTGGTCTTGATTTTTGTTGTTACGATTTCTGTTCTCATTAATATTTACACAATTATCACCGCGATTTGTGCCGCAATTATCATTCAAATTACTACCATAATTATCATCTCGATTATCACCCCAATTATCACGTAGAGACGCACAGCAGTGCGTCTCGCCAATGTTTGTCAGATCGTTTACCTCATTGTTTGTCGATATACCGGACGCAGACGCACTGCTGTGCGTCTCTACGATTTGCGTGTGTGGAAATTGCATGTCGTCAATTTGTATATCATCAATTTCTGTGCGTGGAATTTGCATACCGAAAATTTGTTTGTCACCAATTTGGTTGTCGCCAATTTCCATGTGCGGAATTTGCATGCCCAAATTTTGTTTGTCAACAATCTGTTTATTTTTAAATCGTGGTTCCATTATTTCAATCAACAAATGAATATGATTTGGCATAACAACCCAATTATGAAAAAACCAATTTTCGCGAATTTTTATCGATTTCAAAAGCTCCGTTTCAATTGTTTTTCCATTCTCATTCAAAATCATTTTATCCTCTTCAATAGATCCAAAAATGCAGTCTCTATTTTTAGTCACTAATGTAATAAAGTAAACTGCTTCACTGGAATAATCCCAATTTTTCAATCGATTCGAACCTATTTTATACTTCTCTTTAAATAATGTCATTTTTTGGCGTGTAAGAAATCCAAAGTTACAAGGTTTCGCCAACAAATCGAACGAAATTTGTAAGTTTACCAACAGAAAATTACATTATCGTGTCAACACCAAAAAAAGCCTTATTTAACTGGAGCAGCGGAAAAGATTCAGCACTTGCTTTGTACAAAATTTTACAAAACCCTGATTTTAAAATCGAATGTTTATTGACAAGTGTCAATCAGCAGTTTCAGCGTATTTCGATGCACGGCGTTCGTGTAGAATTACTTGAAGCGCAAGCAAAAAGCATCGACTTGCCTTTGAAAATTCTGCAAATTCCCGAAATGCCAACGATGGAAGTTTATGAGGAAGTAATGACCAAAAATTTGACTGAATTAAAGGAACAAGGCATTACGCATTCAGTTTTTGGAGATATCTTTCTGGAAGATTTACGAAAATATCGAGAAGATCAATTGGCAAAATTAGGTTTTGAAGGCGTTTTTCCTATTTGGAAAATTCCAACTCACGATTTGATACAGGAATTTATTTCTTTAGGATTCAAGACTATTGTGGTTTGTGTAAATGAACGTTATTTAGATAAAAGTTTTGTTGGACGGGTAATTGATCAAAACTTTATAAATGATTTACCTAAAAATGTAGATGTTTGTGGCGAAAATGGCGAATTTCATACCTTTACTTTTGACGGACCCATTTTTTCGGAACCTATAAGTTTTGAAATCGGAGAAATTGTTTATCGAAAATATGAAAAACCTAAAACCGAAAAATCATCAGATACAGCTTGCGATACAAATTCCAGTGATGCTTTTGATTTTGGATTCTGGTATTGTGATTTGATTTAGACGGCAATAAACAATTAGAATAAATTTTTATTAAAAAACTCAACCATATGTCAATAAAAGAGAACAGTTTAGGACTTAAAAAAGTCATATTATTTCTCCATGAAATTGGAATTAATGTAATTGAAAAAGAGTTACAAGAAACTTTTCTTCCAGGATTAAGTGTGGGTCCAAATTGTATTTATATTGACTATGAAAAACTATTATATCCAGGCGATATTCTGCATGAAGCAGGACATTTAGCTGTTACCACTTCTGCCGAGAGAAATAGAGCCGGTACTAGCGAAATGTTAGCTTCCTGGCCTTCTGGTGGCGAAGAAATGGGTGCTATACTTTGGTCGTTTGCTGCAGCGAAATATTTGCAATTAGAAACTGAATTTGTTTTTCATCCCGAAGGTTATAAAAATGACTCCGAATGGTTGATTTCAAATTTTGAAAATGAAATTTACATTGGCCTTCCTTTTCTGGAGTGGATCGGACTTTGCTTAGGGAAGGAACGCGCATTAAAGGAAAATAAAGGCGCATTTCCAATAATGCTAAAATGGATCAGAGATTAATGTGTCAATTAGATAATGTGCCAATTAGATAATTTGAAAATTAGATAATTATTGTTGCTGCTGATTATATTAAAAATTTGCAGTCAATGTTATAACATTATCTAATTATCTAATTGACAGATTATCTAATTCTCAAACTATTCTGAAAACATACTAAGCAAGTTTGTAACCGTATTCCAATTTCTAATTGTTGCTGTAACATTCAATTTTTTCTCGATATATTTTTGGTCAAATCTTGTTTTTCCTGCACCAACATCATATTTAATAAAAATTCTGTTGCCGTCAATACTGGCTTCATCAGGTTTAAACTGGCTGATTTTTAGATCATTTATATTTTCGCTTTTTAAAGCAATCGAAACAAAAGCCACGTATAGCTTTTTGGTATCAGCATCTTTATCTTTTAGAAATGGACTGTTTTTGAAACACAATTCCAAATCTTCTTTGGTAATGACAATGGTTGGAACTTCATGTCCAAAAACTTTAAAAATCTCTTGTTTTATTATAAAAGCTACTTTCGACGCACTTTCTTCCTCTGTGTCCACAAAAACATTTCCGGATTGCAGATAGGTTCTTACATTTTTAAAACCAATATTTTCCAACATTGTTTTCAGAGCCTCCATTTTCATCATATTGTGTCCGGAAACATTGATTCCTCTTAAAAGTGCTAAATGTGTTGTCATTTCTTGTGATTTTATTCTTCAAAGATATTATTTTCTATACTTTAAATTCTCTCATTTTCAAATTTCCTAATTAAAATCTATCTTCGCTTTTTAAAAGATAAACAGCGTATAGAATAAAGAAAATAGATTTTTGTCTATAATTTATTTCTTAAATCTAAATTCAGAAATCTAAAATCTAAAATTATTTCATGTCTAATAATCTCCTTGAAACCCCTATCGAATACTTAAAAGGTGTTGGTCCAAATCGTGGTCAGTTGCTTCGTAAGGAATTGGGAATTCATAAATATGGTGATTTAGTCAATTTTTTTCCGAATAGATATATCGACCGAACCCGTTATTATAAGATAAACGAACTTCAAAATACAGGTTCAGAAGTTCAGATTATTGGAAAAATCATCAATATCAAAACGGTTGAATTTGCCAAAAACAAAAAACGTCTCGTTGCCACTTTCGTGGATGATACCGGACAAATAGATCTAAACTGGTTTCAGGGACATAAATGGATTCGTGAAAGCTTAAAACTAAATGAAGTTTGTGTGATTTTTGGAAAATGTTCTTTGTACGGCAGTCAGTTTAGTATGGCACATCCGGAAATTGAGTTATTTAGCGAGCACGAAAAAAGCCTTCGCTCCGCGATGCAGCCTGTTTATCCTTCGACGGAAACCCTGACAAACAGAGGAATTTCAAACAGAACAATTAATAAGATGATGGAGCAGCTGTTTCTTGAAACTCAAGCTTTATTTACAGAAACTTTTCCGTCTTATTTAATCGAAGAATTAAAATTAATTTCGAAAAGAGCAGCATTATTCAACATACATTTTCCTAAAAGTACCGACGCTTTGGCGAAAGCCCAATTCCGATTAAAATTTGAAGAGCTGTTCTTTATTCAGCTGCAATTAATTACTAAAAATCTTATTCGGAAACATAAAATAAAAGGGCATCCATTTACAAAAGTGGGTGAATTCTTTAATGAGTTTTATCAAAATCATCTGCCGTTTTCCCTTACCAATGCTCAAAAACGAGTAATCAAAGAAATTCGTTCAGATATGGGAAGCAATGCCCAAATGAACCGCTTATTACAAGGAGATGTTGGTTCTGGAAAAACGATCGTTGCATTCATGAGTATGCTTCTGGCAATTGATAATGGTTTTCAGGCTTGTTTGATGGCACCGACAGAAATTTTGGCAAATCAGCACTTTATCGGGTTATCCGAATTGGCTAAAACCCTAAACATCAACATAAAAATACTAACGGGTTCTACGAAAATTGCAACCCGAAGAATCATTCACGAAGAGCTTGAGAATGGCAGTTTACATATCATAATTGGAACTCATGCTTTATTGGAAGATAAAGTAAAATTCCAAAATCTGGGTTTGGCGGTAATTGATGAGCAACACAGATTTGGCGTAGAACAACGTTCTAAATTATGGAAGAAAAACGAAATTCCTCCTCATGTTTTAGTCATGACCGCAACTCCTATTCCCAGAACTCTGGCAATGAGTTTGTATGGCGATTTGGATATTTCTGTAATTGATGAATTGCCTCCCGGAAGAAAACCCATTCAGACTGTGCATCGTTTTGACAGTAATCGTTTGAAGGTTTGGAAATTTCTGAGAGATGAAATTGCTCTTGGAAGACAAATTTATATTGTTTATCCCTTGATTCAGGAATCAGAAAAAATGGATTTCAAAGATTTAATGGACGGTTACGAAAGTATTTCCCGCGATTTTCCATTGCCTCAATATTCGATTTCAATTTTGCACGGAAAAATGAAACCTGCAGATAAAGACTCTGAAATGAAACGTTTCGCTGAAGGTAAAACCAACATTATGGTGGCAACAACCGTTATCGAAGTTGGGGTTAACGTACCAAATGCCAGTGTTATGATTATTGAAAGTGCAGAGCGTTTTGGATTGTCTCAACTCCATCAATTACGTGGCCGCGTGGGTCGTGGTGCCGAACAAAGCTATTGTATTCTTATGACAAGCTATAAATTAAGTGATGACAGTAAAACCAGAATGGATACAATGGTTCAGACTAATGATGGTTTTGAAATTGCCGAGGTCGATCTTAAACTTCGTGGTCCCGGAGATTTAATGGGAACGCAGCAAAGTGGAGTTTTAAATCTTCAAATTGCAGATATTGTTCGTGATCGTGATATTTTGGGTCTTGCCCGAAATTATGCCCTGAAGATCTTAAAAGAAGACGGACCGCTCCAAAAACCCGAACATGCCGTCTTAAAAGCTGTTTTTATGGAGCTTACAAAAAAGAAGAATATTTGGAATTATATTAGTTGAGAAAGGTTCAAAGGGACAAAGGTTCAAAGGCACAAAGGCATTAAGAAAAGGTTCTAAAGCTCTAAGTTTCTAAGGTGCTGAGTCTGGAATCTATCCCAATGTCATTAAATTAAGCCTTTTTAAACTATAATTTTTTCGGCAAAGTTTTGTTTTGAATTGCCTCCAGCTTTAGCTGGAGTTTGTATAAAATCACTCTGAATGGCTTTAGCCAAAAATGCGTGATTTGGCTAAAGCCATTTTATTGTGCGCATTAAGTATCTCCAGCTAAAGCTGGAGGCTATTCAAAAAATTAAATACTTAAAAAACCTGGCGATTCCTTGCGTAATTTTTTGTGGGATAATTGTTTAAAAAAAGCCTAAAACAATCGGTAATAGAATTTAGGATTTTTTAAGTTGGAATTTGGAATTTCAGAATTCGATTTTTTTTTCAAAATTGGAATTTTAAAAAAAATATACTTCACTGTATCAAACTTAAATCTTGTTTAAGTTCTAAATATTCAATTATCATTTCTAAGGTGATTTCAGATTTGTTGGGGGACAAATTTTAGATTTTGAATATTTTCCTGACGCAATGAAGCATATATAGTTAGTTTTTTAAAGTATTATTTCTTTGGTGGTGCTTTCTTTTCAAAAATACCATTAAATAAGCCTTTACTTACTTTATTTTTATCATCTTTTCCTGTTGCAATAAGATGATCGATATATTCCATATAGCTTTTCTTGCGTTCTTCAAGAAAACCAATTAAGTATTCCTCGGCAGCATGAATTCCGCTCACTTCTTCTATATGTAAAAGTTTTTTATACAACGGTTCTATAAATTTTACGACAATGTCTTCAGGAACTGATTTTCTGGTTCCAAAATATCCTACGATTTCACCATCGCTATCGGCTATGATTTTAAAATCAGTAACAACCCAATAATATCTCCCTGTTTTGGACATATTCTTGATAATCACATGAATATTCTGACTTGCTTTAATACTGTCCCACAAGAATTTAAAAATTACTTTTGGCATCTCAGGATGACGTATTACGTTATGAGGCTGTCCAATCAGCTCAAATTCGTCATAGCCTGATACATCTATAAAATCTTCATTGGCGTATAGAATTGTCCCTTTTGTATCTGTTTTACTCAGTAAAACTTTATTCTTATTCCAATCAACTTCTCTATCTGATGGAGTTGGGCGATTAATTCTGGTATCCATAATTTTTGTATTTAAAATTAATATACAGTTATATTTGCGTATAAAGTTGAATTCCTTTAATGTATTATTCTAGTTAAGTTATACTTCTAAAATCATTAATATGTTTTTTATTTTCTAAACAAACCTTAAATGATTTTAGAAGTAATCAGCATTGGACTGGCCGATTGAAAAGCATAACTGAGCATAAAATAAAATCGATTAATAAATTAATAATTGATTTGGAAGTTGGTTTTTATCAAATTATCCTCTGCTATTTGTGGACTTAACATGAATATCATTCACTAAATCGTCGATTTTTTTAGCGCTTTCTCTCATCATTTCTAAGTAACTAAGCAATTTATCGTTGTCAGTATGTCCTTTTGAAACATCGATAAGTTTTAAAACTGAATTTACAGGAAGTTTTAAATCCAAAGTTGTTCTGTGAATAAAGTCATTGTAGTCTTTTGTTGCAGACAGAGAATTGTATTTTGCAGATGCCAGTTTTATGTTCTCCAATTCATATTCATCAGAAATTTTAGAAATATGATTTTGACTGTGTTTCTTAAAATAGTACGCCCAATATCCGTTCATAAAAAATACAACTGCTGCCAATACAACGTGTATTACAAAAGTTTCGATATCAAAGTTAACCTGCGAAAAATACAATTGCAAACCTTTTGGATCGCTGAAAACAAAATTTTGCATATATGCCAAAGCTCCGTGATGCAATACTACCAATAAGGTAAGCGGAATTTGAAGTTTCCAGTTTTGATAAATAATTAAAATGGTACTTGCAATGAAAACCGTGAAGTGCATCTCAAACAGTCCGTGCATTTGATAAATGTACTGCGCCATAAATATTGCCAAAACGACCGATAATACATATTGGTATAAGGTAGATTTTTTGACAAAAAACTTTGCAGAATAATACATTAGTAAATTCAAAGTCCCAACCCCTACTCCTATTTCAAAAGTATCGTATTTAAAGGCTAAGGCAATTCCGAAAAGGAAATAAACGGCAAGAACATAATTGATAATCGTATCTGATTTTTGTGTCATTGTCGACATGAAATTGTACAGATAATCTTGTTCATTCAAACTGGCTTTTGTTTTCATAAATTAAATAATTTAGGTTAAGGATAGATTTATTTAGTGCATTTTGGTAACGAACATCCGTAAGCTCTCAGAGCTAAAGCATCAAATGAGGGGGCATGATTTTGTTTCAGCAAAGACTCGATTGCCTGCTGGGCATAATTACTGTCGGCATTGGTACAATACCTGGTTTTATTATAATTTCCGCGGTAATATAAATTTTGAGAATCGTCGAGAAGAACCGCTTGCGGGGTCGAAAAAACACCACAGCTTTTTGCCATTCCTTCATCAAAGTACACAGGAATATTGGCATCAAACTTTTTCTGGATTTCTTCGATTGTAAAATTCTTCTGTTTGTTGAGAACCACAATTTTAAAGTTAATCCGATCTCCGTATTTCTTGATTAATTCCGTTACATGAGGCACGTTAAAACGAGAACAAGGACATTCAGGATTAAAAAAATGAATAAAAACCGGTCTGTGATCCGCCATGCAGCATTTGAGATCAATTTTACTTCCCATGGCTATCACATGGTAATCTTTGGGGATTGGTGTTGGCAAACTATATTTAAATTCATTTTGCCAAAACAAAAAAGAAATTGCAGTAAGTAATAATGAAAACCATAAGGTCAAAAGTATTTTTTTCTTCATAAACTGATTATTTTCTTTGTTGGGGATAAAAAAAGATAAACACTTGTTAATGCAATTTTTTACTAATATTGATCCATTACTTAAAATACGGCGCCAATTCTCATGTTATAACAATTTAAGAATTAAAAATATAGGTTTTTTTCTATCAAAAAAAGTATTTTGTTTAACCTTATCAATGTTACAAATAAAATCGATAAAGTGCAACACAAAACGGGTAAAATACGTTAAATAGCATTATTGAAAGATTTTTCTTAATTTTAAAATACGTATTTTTACTCAAATAATAAGTAAAAACCTATAAAAAACACATCAAAACATCTATTTTTACGTTTTTTTAAGCCTTTTAAGGATTGAAAAATAAGACTGAAAAAACTTTTTTTTACATTCATATTAAACCATTGTTAAGCAGCATAGTCTAATTAATGCATTAATTAAAAAACTTGTACATACAAGTGTTAAATAAAGGCTAAGCCCTTTCGTTTTCACTTCAAAAAGTTAAATTTGCAAGCTTACTAAAACAAAGACCAAAAACACATTCACCCCTATTTTATGAAAGTAAAAAACCTAATCTACGCCCTTCTAATTATCGTTCTGGGAGGATTTATTGCCTATCGAGTGGTATCTAATAAAAGTAAAAACGACGAATCTAAAAAATTTGGCGATAAAGATACTCCAACAACTGTATCGGGAATTGTAGTAAAAACTTCTACATTTGATAATAACCTGTCCTTATCAGGATCAATTGAAGCAAATGAGCAAATAGAAATCCGCAGCGAAGTTTCAGGGATTGTTGAAGGTATTTACTTTAATGAAGGGACTTATGTAAACAAAGGTCAAGTACTTTTTAAGGTAAATGATATTGAACTGAAAGCCCAATTAAGACAGGCTGTAACCAAAGAAGGTCTGGCTGGCGAAAATGAAAGAAGAGCTAAATTATTACTTCAAAAAGAAGCCATTAGTCAGGAAGAATTTGACGTTGCAAATGCAGATTATGCTTCAATGAAAGCCCAAACTCAATTAATTAGGGCTCAAATTGCAAAAACAGCTGTTAAAGCTCCTTTCTCCGGAAAAATTGGTTTGCGCTCTATCTCACCGGGAACTTATATTACACCAACTATTTTAGTGGCAAAATTGGTCAATTCAGGAAAATTGAAAATTACATTTTCTATTCCTGAAAAATATGCTTCACAAGTAAAATCAGGTTCAACAATCGATTTTTCAGTTTCGGGATCTGATAAAGTTTACTCCGCAAAAATTTATGCAATAGAGCCGGAAGTAGCCGTTGCAACACGTACTTTACAAGTTCGCGCTATTGCAGATAATATCGACGGAAAACTTTTTCCGGGAACTTTTGCCGATGTAAAATTACCATTAAACATTATAAAAGATGCTATCGTTGTACCATCAGAAGCTATTGTTCCGATACAAGACGGTAAAAAAGTTTATATCGCCAATATGGGCAAAGCCAAAGAAGTTAAGGTTGATGCAACTACAAGAACTGATGCTTCTATTTTGATTTTATCAGGATTAAAAGCCGGAGACACATTGATTACCAGTGGCGTTATGTCATTAAAAAATGACGCCCCGATAAAAGTTAAAGTAAAATAATTGTAGATTTTAGACTTTAGATTTCAGATTAAGCATCAGAAATCTAAAATCAACAATCTGAAATCTAAAATAATAAGTCTCACATGAGTTTATCAACCACAAGTATAAGAAGACCTGTTTTAACCATTGTACTGAATCTTTTAATTATTTTATTCGGTTTCATTGGTTATACCTTTTTGGGTGTTCGTGAATTCCCTTCGATTGATCCTGCGCAGGTTTCAATCCGAACAAACTACACCGGAGCCAATTCTGATATTATTGAATCGCAGATTACGGAACCTCTTGAAAAAGCTGTAAATGCCATTGACGGAATTAGAAATATCACTTCGTCCAGTAATCAGGGAAGCAGCAATATAACAATCGAATTTAATTTAGATAAAAACTTAGAAGAAGCGGCAAATGATGTTCGTGACAAAGTTTCGCAAGCCGTTAGAAGTTTACCGCAGGATATTGATGCGCCGCCGGTAGTTTCTAAAGCCGATGCCGATAGTGAATCTATTATTTCGATGACGGTACAAAGTGACAGCCGAAGCTCTTTAGAATTAAGTGATTATGCAGAAAATGTCATTTCGCAGCGTTTAGAAACTATTCCGGGAGTAAGTGGTGTTCAAATTTGGGGACAAAAACGTTACGCGATGCGTTTGTGGATTGATCCTGTAAAATTAAATGCCTATAACTGCACAGTTTCTGATGTTCGCGACGCCTTAAATGCGCAAAACGTAGAATTACCGTCTGGAAAATTAACCGGAAACAATACCGAATTAACGGTAAAGACAATTGGAAACCTTTCTAAACCAGAAGAATTCAACAATATTATTATTCGAACCGATGGAGACAAAATTGTTCGTTTGAGCGATGTTGGCGGTGCCGAATTAGGTCCTGAAAACATAGAAACTTCCTTAACATCATCAGGACTTCCTATGATTGGTTTGGCTATTGTGCCAATGCCGGGAGCCAATTATCTTGATATTTCAAAAGAGTTTTATAAAAAATATGACGCTTTAAAAAAGGATCTTCCAAAGGATATAAAATTAAACATTGCACTGGATAATACGCTTTTCGTAAAAAAATCAGTACTTGAAGTAGCCGAAACTTTAGGAATTTCGATTCTTCTGGTAATTATTATTATCTATTTGTTTTTTAGAGACTGGGCAATTGCGTTCAGACCTTTGATTGATATTCCCGTTTCCTTAATTGCTACGTTTTTTATCATGTGGCTTTTTGGATTTTCGATCAACGTATTAACGCTGTTGGCTATTGTTCTTGCAACTGGTTTAGTGGTTGATGACGGAATTGTGGTTACCGAAAATATCTTCAAAAAAGTCGAAGAAGGTATGTCGCCTATTGAAGCCGCAATCAAAGGTTCTAATGAAATTTTCTATGCCGTAATTTCGATTTCTGTTACACTTGCTGCCGTATTTTTACCGGTAATTTTCTTAGAAGGATTTGTTGGCCGACTCTTTCGGGAATTTGGAGTTGTAATTGGGGCTGCGGTATTAATTTCTGCCTTTGTATCCCTGACTTTAACGCCAATGCTGAATGCCTATTTGATGAAAGGCGGCGAACAGAAAAAATCAAAATTCTATGTTAGAACAGAGCCTTTTTTCGAAAAATTAAATAGTGGTTACGCAGACGCACTTGGGCGTTTTATGGCGAAAAAATGGATTAGTTTCCCTATTTTAATTGCTTGTTTTGGATTGATCTATTTGTTTTTTACCATTCTTCCAAAAGAAACTGCTCCTTATGATGACCGTAGTTCTGTGACGATGCGTATGACCACTCCCGAAGGTTCATCTTATGAATATACCAGCCGTTTTATGCAGGAAATGTCAAAATTGGTTGATGATTCTATTCCGGAGAAAAAAGTAAGTTTAGTAATCACCGCTGGAGGTTCAGGAGGTTCCGCAACAAATTCCGGTTTCATCAGACTATCATTGACAGAACCAGATGAAAGAACCAGATCCCAAAAAGATATTGCTGATAAATTAACCAAATGGACTAAAAAATATCCGGACGCTAAAACATCTGTAATTCAGCAGCCTACAATTGCCGTAAACCGACGTGGAGGACTTCCGATTCAGTATATTATTCAGGCTCCAACTTTTGAAAAACTAAGAGAAAAAATTCCTGTTTTCATGAATGAAGTTGGCAAAAGTGAGGTTTTCTCGACTTCAGATGTCAATTTGAAATTTAATAAACCTGAAATCAACGTAAGTATAGACCGCGCAAAAGCAGAAAGTTTAGGAATATCAATTATGGATATTGCCCAGACTTTACAACTTTCCTTAAGCGGACAACGTTTTGGTTATTTCATTAAAAACGGAAAACAATATCAGGTAATTGGTCAGTTTGATCAAAAAGACCGTTCAAAACCTTTGGATTTAACTTCGATGTTTGTTAGAAATAAATCCGGTCAGTTAATTCAGATGGATAATGTGGTAAAAGTCGAAGAACAAAGTAATCCGCCACAATTGTATCACAATAACAGATACATGTCTGCAACGGTTTCTGCAGGTTTGGCGCCAGGAAAAAGTATCAGCGATGGTATTGAAGAAATGGATCGAATTAAAACTAAAGTTTTAGATCAGAGTTTTACCACCGATTTAAGTGGAGAATCGCGAGATTTTGTTGAGAGTAGTTCAAATACTTCTTTTGCATTTGGATTGGCTTTATTGCTGATATTCTTAATTCTTGCGGCTCAGTTTGAAAGTTTTATAGATCCGCTTATTATTATTCTGACAGTACCAATGGCGGTTGCGGGAGCTTTATTTTCATTGTGGTTATTCAATCAAACCTGGAATATTTTCAGTCAGATTGGGACTGTAATGCTTATTGGCCTGGTAACCAAGAACGGTATTTTGATTGTCGAATTTGCGAATCAGTTACGAGAACAGGGAAAACCAAAATTAGAAGCCATTCTGGAAGCATCAGAAGCACGTTTACGTCCTATTTTGATGACCAGTTTAGCAATTGCATTAGGAGCTTTACCAATCGCAATGTCACTTGGAGCGGCGTCTACAAGTAGAATTGGAATGGGGGTTGTGATCGTTGGAGGAACTATTTTCTCATTGGCTTTGACTCTATTTGTAATTCCGGCTATTTATTTAATGTGGTCTAAAGCCCGAAAACATTATCCGGAATTTGATCATATTGAGGAATACGAAAGAGAAAGTAAGTAATAAAAATATAGCCACGAATTCACGTTTTTTTTTAAATTAATTCGTGAATTCATGGCAAAAGAAAACTAATATGAATACTAAAATTTTATTCAATACGGTACTATTATTCTTGTTTTGCATCATAAAAACGAATGCACAAGAAGTCCTGACTATTGAAGATGCTATGAAAATAGCTTTGGAGAATAATTTTGAAATTAAGATCGCCAAGAATAATTCAAAAATCAGCGAAACAAATGTAACCGTTGGAAACGCCGGAATGCTGCCAACTGCGACTGCTTCAATCACGGACAATAACGGGATTACAAACTCTTCACAAACACGTCAGGATGGAACTTCGACATCCTTAAACAACGCCAAAAATAATAACTTAAATTATGGTGTAAGTTTAGGCTGGACCGTTTTTGACGGTATGAAAATGTTTGCCAGATTAGACCAATTAAAAGAGCTGCAAAGACTAGGTGATTCTGAATTAAAAAGAACTATTCTGATGAAAATTGGTCAGGTAAATTCTGCCTATTATGACTTAGTGCAGCAGCAACACCAATTATCAGCTTTAGACACTACAATTGTAATTTCTAAACAAAGATTAACATTGGCACAAAATCGTTTCAGCATTGGTAAAGCTTCAAAACTTGAGGTTTTAAATGCTCAGGTTGACTTAAATTCTGATCAGGTTGCCTTATTAAGACAAAAGGAATCGTATGCAAATGCAAAGATTTTATTGAATCAATATTTAGCGCGTGATGCAAAAATAAACTTTACGGTAACAGATTTGGTTAAGGTTGATGATAAGTTAGTTTTGGCTGATTTAATAGATTTGGCACAGAAACAAAACCCGGGTCTGGAATCTCAAGTCATCAATAAACGAATTGCCGAATTGCAGCTTAAACAAATAAAAGCAGATCGTTATCCTGTTGTAAACCTGACTTCCGGCTATAATTTTACCGAAAGTCAATCGAGTTTAGGTTTTACAAGTTCAGCTTCATCCAAAGGTTTTAATTACGGTTTTAACGCAACGTTAAACGTTTTTGACGGTTTTAACCAACACCGAAATGAAAAGGTAGCAAAACTGGAAATTGAGAATTCTCAAATTGCAATTGATCAGCAAAATATGATTTTGAATACACAATTAAGTACCGCATTTCAAACGTATTTAACCAATCTGGAATTAATAGGTTTAGAAGAAGACAATCAAGCAATTGCAAAACAAAATCTGGACATTACCTTAGATAAATTTAGAATTGGAACGATCACAACGCTCGATTTCAGAACGGCTCAGCTAAATTACGTCAACGCAAAAGTTCGTTACAGCAACGCTCAATACGAGGCAAAATTATCTGAAATTGCCTTGAAAGAATTAGCTGGAAATATTAATTTTTAAATTAAATTTGTTTCAAAACAAATATAAATGATCTCGTACAATACCAAAGATTGGTTTACTTTTATCTTCCATTTTCATAAATCGGATACCGTTAGAAAACTGTTTCCGATAATGATTGCCATCGGAATTTATTCTGCTCTTATTGGATATCTTGAAGTTTCTTATTTCAAGATTGGTAAAAATGATTATATCCATAATATTCCAATAATGCACGGAATGTTAGGTTTTGTAATTTCGTTATTGCTTGTTTTTAGAACCAATACCGCTTATGATCGTTGGTGGGAAGGACGTAAATTATGGGGCGGTCTTGTAAACAATAGCCGCAATCTGGCGATTAAACTCTCGGCAATTTTAAAGGACGAAAATGATCGTAAATTCTTTAGAAAGTTTATTCCTGCATATGCTTCAATTCTTCACAAACATCTTCATGATGATGATACCGGCAAACAGCTTTTTGAAGATGTTGATCTGGAAATTGACCATCATAAACATAAGCCAAATCAGATAAAAAGAATTATGTATCATAAAATCACTGATTTGTATGATGCAAAAAAAATAAGCGGAGATCAGCTTATTATTTTAAACGAAGAACTACAAGCTTTTACAGATATTTGCGGTGCTTGTGAGCGAATAAAAAACACTCCTATTCCCTACTCTTACAGTGCTTTTATAAAAAAATTCATTTTCTTTTATACCATGACATTGCCATTTGGTTATTCGGTTAGTTTAGGATATCTTGTAGCTCCCGTAGTTGTTTTTATTTTTTATGTACTGGCAAGTTTAGAGCTTATTGCCGAAGAAATTGAAGATCCGTTTGGTAATGATGAGAATGATTTACCAACAAAAAAGATTGCCGAAAACATTAAAAAACACGTCGAAGAACTGATTTAATAAAACGTTAAATATAAGGTTCTTATATTATTTTTCATTAAATTTAAAGTCTACACTTAAAATTTAATTACAATGAATAATCAACGTGTTTTAATTCATCCCCCTCATTTATCAAATGAAAAATCATTAAAGACACTTGTAGAAAACAGAAGCGTTTACACGCTGAATCATTGTGAATTAAATATTTTTGAAACCTACGAATCTTCTACATTGGTTCCGCTGAAATTTAACGATTTTGTGGTTACCAGTATGTTAAGAGGTAAAAAAATAATGCATCTTTTTGATGAACCCGGATTTGATTATTTGCCTGGAGAAACGGTTGTTATTCCTTCGAATATCGAAATGAAAATTGATTTTCCGGAAGCATCCAGAGAAAATCCAACGCAATGTCTTGCTCTGGCAATTGATAAAGCAAAAATAACCGATACTTTAAATTTCCTGAACGAACGATATCCTAAAGAAGGAAATGATGTTTTCTGGCAATTAAATCATCAGAATTATTTCTTCTATAACAATGTCGATCTCGCCACAACAATCAACAAACTTATCAAGGAATGTATGAGTACTTCGATCACCAAAGACGCTTTGGCAGATTTGACATTGCAGGAATTACTAATCCGAATTATCCAAACGCAAACCATAAAATCTATTGACGACGGAGTCACCGTTCACGCAAACAATCCAATTTTTGAGGTTACGGAATTTATCAAACTTAATTTGAAGGAAAATATAAACCTGAAAAGCTTGAGCGATAAAGCCTGTATGAGTTCTGCTTCTTTCTACCGCTTCTTTAAAAGAGAATTAGGAATGAGTCCGATTGAGTATATTTTGAGCGAAAAAATAAAACACGCCAAAAAACTCCTCAGAAATCCCGGAATTCAAATTAATGAAGTTTGTTATTTATCCGGTTTTGAAGATGCGAATTACTTTATACGATTATTCAAAAAACATGAAGGAATTACTCCTAAACAATATCAGTTGTTGTATGTTAATTGAGGAAGGTTCTGAGGTTCTGAGGTTCTGAGGTTCAAAGAGACAAAGTTTTTTCTAACTGTCATTTTGCAACGTTTATCTTATAACATTTATTTCATTTTTTTTTCACAACGTTTATTTCGCAACGTTTATCGTAGAGACGCACAGCAGTGCGTCTCGGTTTCAATTATCCATACCAAATTTTCTATAATCATATGTTAGACGCACTGCTGTGCGTCTCTACGGTCAATTTTTGCGTATTAAAACTACCCACAACAAAGGTGCAAACGTTCAGAGATAAAGGATTTTTTTAGGATTTTTTTCTTTACATTTATATTTACAACGTCTATCGTAGAGGCGCACAGCAGTGCGTCTCGGCTCCAATTATCCATGCCAATTTTCTATAATCATATGTTAGACGCACTGCTGTGCGTCTCTACGGTCAATTTTTGCGTATTAAAACCTTTGTCCCTCAGAACCTTTGTCCCTCAGAACCTTTGTCCCTTTGAACCTTACTTAATAAAACTAACCGGTTCTAAATCCTTTTCCTCTTCTTCGGTAAAAATTCGATATTCAATTTGGAATGTTTTTTTTAAAGGTGTTTCCAATGAAAAACCTCCTACTCCAAAAGCATCAATTACAGTTAATGTAAAATGGGCATGTTTCCAATATTCGAATAAATCTTTATCGACCCAGAATTCTGTATCTTCAATAGTACCAATACAAACGTCCCCCATTCTTTGGTAATAACCGCCTTTTTCAAAACATTGCGGTTGTGTTCCTTCGCAACATCCTCCGGCTTGATAAAACATTAAATCTCCGTGTTTTTCTTTTAATATTTTAATCAGTTCAATGGCTTTATCGGTGGCATCAATTCTCTTTATCATGACATTTTCCTTTAAATTAAATTTACAAAAAAAAGGTAAGTCAGAAACTTACCTTTTCGAACCAACAATTAACCAATTAAAAGAAACCTAACTTCTTTTTATCATAAGAAATTAGCATATTTTTTGTCTGGCGATATTGTCCAAGCATCATTTTGTGATTTTCGCGGCCAATTCCGGATTGTTTATAACCTCCAAAAGGCGCTCCTGCAGGATAAGAATGATATTGATTAATCCATACACGACCGGACTGAATCGCTCTTGGAACCTGATAAATTTCATGCGCATCGCGCGTCCAAACTCCGGCTCCTAAACCATACATCGTATCATTGGCGATTTCAATAGCTTCTTCAGTGGTTTTAAAAGTTGTAACAGCGAGAACCGGTCCAAAAATTTCTTCCTGAAAAATTCTCATTTTGTTATGTCCTTTAAATAATGTTGGCTTGATATAATAACCGCCTTCAAGATCTCCTCCCAAATGATTTTCATCACCTCCGGTTAATAATTCTGCACCTTCTTCTTTTCCAAGTTTAATGTACGACATGATTTTTTCTTTCTGAACTAACGATGTCTGTGCACCAATCATAGTTGACTTATCCAACGGATTTCCTGCAATAATAGCTTCGGTTCTTTCGATTACTTTAGCGATAAATTTTTCATAAATATCTTCGTGAATTAATAATCTTGACGGACAAGTACATATTTCTCCCTGATTTAAGGCAAAAAGAACAGCACCTTCAATCGCTTTATCAAAAAAGTCATCGTCATGATCTGCAACAGATGGGAAGAAAATATTTGGTGATTTCCCGCCAAGTTCAAGCGTAACCGGAATAATATTTTCGGTAGCATATTGCATCACCAAACGTCCTGTGGTGGTAGAACCCGTAAATGCGGCTTTAGAAACTTTTTTGTTTGTCACTAACGGACGTCCAAGCTCAGCACCAAAACCATTTACAATATTTAAAACTCCCGGAGGAAGAATATCTCCAATCAATTCCATTAAAACTAAAATGGAAATTGGCGTGCTTTCTGCCGGTTTTAATACAATTGTATTTCCTGCTGCAAGTGCCGGAGCAATTTTCCAAACCGCCATTAAAATGGGGAAATTCCACGGAATAATTTGCGCAACGACACCTAATGGTTCGCTAAAAGCAATTGAAACCGTTTGAGAATCCAATTCTGCAATCGAACTTTCCTCGGCGCGAATTACTCCGGCAAAATATCTAAAATGATCAATCGCCAAGGGAATATCAGCGGCAAGCGTTTCTCTGATTGGTTTTCCGTTATCAATCGTTTCTACGGTCGCAATATATTCGAGATTATCTTCTATTTTTTGTGCAATCTTATTTAATAAAATACTTCTTTCGGTTACAGAGGTTTTTCCCCAGCTTTTAAATGCTTCGTAGGCTGCATCAACAGCCAATTCTAAATCTTCTTTGCCTGAATGTGCGGCTTTTGTAAATACTTTTCCATCAATTGGAGAAATAACATCAAAATACTCCCCTTTTACAGGCGCAGTAAATTTTCCGTTGATGTAATTATCATATTTTGCCTTAAATTCAGGTCTTTGTGCGGTTGTGCTCATAAGATATTTTTTTTTGATTCATTTCAAATTTACCTTCATAATTCGACACAGAATAGCACTTTTCAGTCATCCAATAGCACAAAAATTACAAATTCGTTTTTATAACCAACTTTTAATACTTAATTAATAAAATAGTAGTGGTAAAAATGCAAAATACTCAATATCAGGAATTTTTATCCAAATTAAAAACAGCTTGAAAAAACCAAATAAATTCTTTCTTACTACAACACGCAATCCTTATATTTGTATCCTCATACAAGAATAATAAAGTTACACATGAAAATATCTTACAACTGGTTAAAACAATTCATTAAAACAGACTGGACATCGGAGCAAACTTCAGAATTACTTACAGATTTAGGTCTTGAAGTAGAAGTTGTCGAAAAATACCAATCGGTTAAAGGCGGTTTAGAAGGAGTTGTTGTAGGACACGTACTTACTTGCGAAAAACACCCTGATGCTGACAGATTAAATGTTACAACAGTAAATATTGGTTTAGAAGCTCCTATACAAATTGTTTGCGGCGCTGCAAATGTTGCTGCAGGACAAAAAGTGCCTGTTGCCACTATTGGAACCATTTTATATGATAAAGACGGTGGTGAATTTACCATTAAAAAAGGAAAAATTCGCGGAATGGAAAGTCATGGAATGATTTGTGCCGAAGATGAATTAGGTCTTGGTACAAGCCACGACGGAATCATGGTTCTGGATGATGCTTTGGTACCGGGAACGGCTGCTTCTGAAGTATTTCAAATTGCTAATGATGAAGTTTTCGAAATTGGATTAACTCCAAACCGTGCAGATGCAATGAGCCATTTTGGTACAGCTCGTGATTTAAGAGCCGGAATGCTGCAACGCGGTGTAAATATCGAATTGATTACACCATCTGTAAGTAATTTTAGAGTAGAAATGCGTACTTTAAAAATTGATGTGAATGTTGAAGAGCCTTTATTGGCGCCTAGATATTGTGGTGTTACCATTTCCGGAATTTCTGTACATGAATCTCCAAGCTGGTTACAAGATCGTTTGAAAGCTATTGGATTAACTCCAAGAAATAATGTTGTTGACGTTACTAATTATGTTTTACACGAATTAGGACAACCTTTGCACGCTTTTGATGCTGCAAAAATAAACGGAAAAATTATCGTAAAAACACTTCCGGAAGGCACAAAATTCATCACTTTAGACGATGTTGAAAGAACATTGCACAAAGAGGATTTAATGATTTGTGACGAAAAAGGACCGCTTGCTATTGCAGGTGTTTTTGGTGGAAAAAAATCCGGTGTTACGGAAGGAACAACTTCTATATTCTTAGAAAGTGCTTATTTTGACGCTGTTAGCATTCGTAAAACTGCCAAAAGACATCAATTGAACACTGATGCTTCTTTTAGATATGAAAGAGGAATTGATCCAACTATTACTGAATATGCCTTAAAACGTGCTGCGCTTTTAATTCAGGAAGTTGCGGGCGGAAAATTAACATCTGATGTTGTAGAGGTTTATCCTAAAAAAGTAGAAGATTTTTCTGTTTTATTGAATTTCAGCCATGTTTCGAAAATTATCGGACAGGAAATTCCAAAAGACACGATCAAGAAAATATTAGTTTCATTAGATATTAAAGTAAATAGTGTTTCTGATTCTGGTTTAGGATTGACGATTCCGGCTTACCGTGTTGATGTTCAGCGTGAAATTGATGTGATCGAAGAAATTTTAAGAGTTTACGGTTATAACAACATCGAATTCTCTAAAAAATTCAATGCTACAGTTGCAAATTCTCCAAGAACAGAAGATTATAAAGTTCAAAATGTAATTGCCGGACAATTGAATTCTCAGGGATTTCATGAAATGATGGCAAACTCTTTGACAACTGCCGCTTATGCGAAATTATCGACTGTATTAAAAGAAGAACACAATGTTACGATGTTGAATCCTTTAAGCAGTGATTTGGCAACAATGCGCCAATCATTATTGTTTTCGGGTTTAGAAGCTATTTCGTATAATATCAACAGAAGAAATTCTGATTTGAAATTGTTTGAATTTGGAAAATCATACCATAAATATCTTAACGGATATGAAGAGCACAAACACCTTACTTTATTAATTTCTGGTAACAGAAACAAAGAAAGCTGGACAAACGGTCAAAAACCAACTGATTTCTTTTTATTGAAAGGATATGTAAAAGCAATTCTTGCTCGTTTGGGAATTGAGAAAATTACAAATGCTCCCGTACAAACTGATATTTTCTCAGAAGGTACAGCGATTTGCTACAACAATGATACATTGGTTGAAATTGGACTGGTTAAGAAATCAATCCTGAAACATTTCGGAATCAAACAAGATGTTTATTTTGCTGATTTCAACTGGGATCTGGTTCTGAAAATCATTACCGGAAAAATTAAATACACAGAGATTCCTAAATACCCTGAAGTTCGTAGAGATTTAGCCTTGCTAATCGATAATAGTACAACTTATGAGCGTATTTATAATTTGGCAAAACAAACGGAGAAAACACTTCTAAAAGACGTTAATTTATTTGATGTTTACGAAGGTGACAAACTTCCGGAAGGTAAAAAATCGTATGCTTTGAGTTTTACAATTCAGGACAATACTAAAACGCTTACCGATTCTCAAATTGATAAAATCATGTCGAAACTGCAACAAACTTTTGAGACTGAAATTGGAGCTGTTTTGAGATAAAAAACATCGCTTCTTATAAATTCAAACCCGACAGGTCTAAAACTTGTCGGGTTTTTCTTTTTTGTTTCAGGTTTCAGGTTTCAGGTTAATTGGAATGTGTTAGTTTATCTATTTCATTCAATTTCAGCTTTTAAATCTCAAGCTATTCAAATAAATTATTATATAACACTATTTTGCCTACTTTTTTTTAGATAAATTTACTTTATAAAAAAAGGGGGAAAATACCCTTGTCGTTATGCCACGATTAAAATAATTTTGAAAAATAATTTTAACTAAACCATTAACCAATTAAATTAACAATCATGAAAAATCCACCAGCAAAACCAAGTCAGCTAATTACTAAAGAATTTGCCCGAATTTTAAATTCGAATTACAATAGTAAAAAAGCTAGTTTGACTGCAAAATCAAACCAAGAAGAAAAAGAAGATGCAAATGCAATTTGGTACTCTTTAGAAGAATTAGAAAATTATATCCATTATATAAAAACGGAAGGCACAAAAGACGGTTATACAATCGATGGTATTCGTTTTTATTTTGGAGAATATCCTGAGGATGAAAAACATGGAGAAAAAGCCGGATTGACGACTTTATTCCTTGTTCCAACGGGCAAAAAAGTACAAAAAAACACAACGGCAAAAGTTCAGGCTTTTGCTTTGGTAGATATAGAAACCTCAAGCGATGTAGAAAGCCTTTCTCCTATGAATTACGGAAACATTGGAAGACCACCTAGCTTAATATATTAAAAAAATTATGTTTGAATTTTTAAGATGTTATATCATTTATTTAGCCTTATTATCAGGAATTGTTGGATTGTTATCACTGAACAAACTTCCTGGTAAAAAGGCTAAATCTATGGTCGTTTTAATATGGTTTGCAGTACTTACAGAATTAGTGGGCTATTACTTTACATCATGGACAGGTTTATTAAACTATTATGTCTACAATTTTTATATGTTCGTTAGTTTTTCGGCGTACATCCTACTCCTTCGAAGTCTTTTACTGAATTACAACTATAAAAAAGCGGCAACTCTATTCCTGATATTGTTTATATTTTCTTTCTTTCTCAATTTTTTATATTTCAAGGACAACAATAATAAAGCTTTTATTTATAGCTTTGCGATTGGTGTTCTTTTAGTTATGATATTATCTTGCCTATATTTGGTAGAAATTTTTAACTCGGAGAAAGTACTCAAGTTTAAAAAATCAGTTTTTTTTTGGTACATCCTCGGGATATTGGTGTTTCATGTACCGTTTCTTCCGTTTATGCTCGCAATTAACTGGTTTTTAATTCTGCATGATGAATCAATATTTAGCTTAGTATTGTTTATTTTAAATTTGCTGTCGCATTGTTGTTTTATTATCGGATTTATATGGAGCGAAAAGAAATACAACTATTAGTCATTTCGTTAGGTATTGTTTTCTTAACTTTACTGATAACTTTGCTTGTTATATTCTTTTATTTTCTAAAGAAAAAGAATAATTATCTGGTAGAAAAGATGGAATCAGAGCTTTATTTTCAATCTGAATTAATAAAAACCAGACTGGAAATTAAGGATCAGACGCTATCTGAAATTAGTAAAGAACTGCATGACAATATTGGCCAAATAGTATCTGTGGGGATTATGCAACTCAATATGTATATCAATAGCGGAAAAGCTGTACAACAAAATGAGTTAAATGACCTTAAAGAAGTCCTGGCAAAATCATTAGATGAAATCAGGATTTTATCGCGGATTATCAATAAAGATAATTTACTTCAAAACAATTTTATCGAAGCCATAAAACAGGATTTAGAGCGCATAAAAAAGCTTAAAAAAATTCAATACAAATACACACTTTCGGGACAAATACCGGAGATTACCCAAGAACACGATTTATTTATTTACAGAATTTTTCAGGAAGCATTGCATAACAGTCTGAAACATTCGCACAGTGATTTATTTGAAGTAAATATTACGACAACAGAAACTTTGTTTTCTTTAGAATTTAACGATTTTGGTATTGGTTACGATCCGCTCCATACAAATTCCGGAATTGGATTAAACAACATGAAACTAAGAGCAAAATTAATTGGAGCAACATTAATTATGAAATCAGACACAGCAGGAACCACTGTAACTATAGAATATCCTTTAACTAAACCCGATGAAACCTAAAAACAAAATTATTATTGTAGATGATCATATGCTTTTTTCGCAATCACTGGAGCTTTTGATCAATAGTTTTAAAGATTTTGAAGTCATCAATCGCTTTGAAAACGGAAAAGTATTCATTTCCTACTTACAGGAAAATATCGATTCAGAAGTTGATCTGATTCTGTTAGATGTAAATATGCCGGTTCTCGATGGCGTGAGTACCATGAAATGGATTAAAGAAAACAGGCCAAATCTTAAGGTTATCGCGCTGTCTGTAAACGACGACGAAGAAATTATTATAAAAATGCTAACCAACGGCGCAAAAGGTTATTTGCTAAAAGATACATCGCCGGAAATATTTAGAAATGGCATTGTATCGGTAATCGAAAAAGGTTTTTTCTTTACCGAATTAGTTTCCGGAATGCTGGTCAAAAAAGCCAATAGCGACGCTACAAAAGTCAATTTAAAAGACAAAGAAATCATTTTCATAAAACATGCCTGTACCGAAAAAACATACAAAGAAATCGCCTCAGAAATGTGTCTGAGTCCTAAAACAATCGACGGATACAGAGAATGTCTATTTGATAAACTGGAAATAAAAACCCGAATAGGTTTGGTTCTCTATGCTATTAAAAACAAAATTGTCTTAGTTTAAGCAAACTAAGACAATTTATAAAACTCCTTTAATCAAATTTGATTAATTTATCGTTTGGTAAATCATATTCGTATAATGTATTGTTTTCATTATCGAGATACAACCATTGTAGGATATTAGTATGATGCTCAAAATCATTCGAAATTCCTAAAACGATATAAGAGCGCCCTTCCCTATCTTTTTCTTCAATAGAATAACTTAAATCAGCATCCGGACTTTTTAAAGCCGCTTTGACGAGTTCGTTTTTAGAATTTGCCAAATAATATTCGACTTGTGTATACAAGAAATCTTTATAATCAGCTGTATAATCTTCTTTTTCAGAATAATATTTTATTGGTTTCTTGTACTTTTTAAGAAACAAGGTAACATTTCCGTCTTTTACTTTTTTGGCATCAACCAGCCACTCTCCAAAATCTTGTTTTTCTCCTTCGCCAGCAATATAAATAGTATCCATCTTCCACTTAACGTCCAATAAATCGCCTCTTTTAAAAGTTTTCGCATTTTCAAGATTCGTATACAACGAAATTAACTCTTTGTTTTTTTGAACAGTAAACAATGCATAATCGCCATTACCATCAAAATTTACAAATTCGACCAAATCAGAATATACTTGTTGAATTTTTAGTTTTTCATTTGGTCTTAAAACACTTGTTTGGGTGTTATTAGAAACAACTTTCGTTTCTTTTATATTTATAGTATCTTTTTGAGTGGTATTGAGATTTTCAGTTGTGGCTTCTTTATTTTCTTTACAGGAAAACAACAAAACAAGGAATGCTAAACAATAAAACTGCTTCATGCGTAGGTTTGGGTTAAATTTGGTTTGATTAATAGTTTATGGCAGCAAATATAGGATAGTCTTTTATTTTTTCTCTTCCGTTAAGGAAAGACAATTCCATTAAAAAATTAAACTGAACGATTTCGCCGCCAAGTTCGGTTACCAAATCACCAAGGGCTTTTGCTGTTCCGCCTGTTGCCAAAACATCGTCGTGAATTAAAACCTTGTCCCCTTTTTTGATGGCATCTGTATGTATTTCAAGCGAATCAGTTCCATATTCCAATTCATAAGACGCCGAAATAATATCAAAAGGAAGCTTTCCGGGTTTTCGTACCGGAACAAAACCTGCGTTTAATCGATCTGCCAAAAGCATTCCGAAGAAAAAGCCACGACTTTCGGCTCCAATTACCTTATCTATTTTTTGTCCCTTCAGAGATTCAATTAAAATTGAAAGGCATTCTTTCCTAGCAATTGGGTCATTTAATAGCGGAGTAATATCTTTAAACAAAATTCCTTCTTTAGGAAAACCCTGAATATCACGTATATAATTCTCAATCATAATTTTTTTTGATTTTTATGTTATTTTATGCTTGTATATCTCACATTTGTTTCTATCTTTGCACCCGCAATAAGCGCTCAACAAAGCTACGAAAAATTAGCTTAATTGAAAACAAAAGGCCTCGTGGCGCAACTGAATAGCGCACTTGATTACGGCTCAAGAGGTTACTGGTTTGAATCCAGTCGAGGTCACAAAAAAATCCCATTTCTTACGAAATGGGATTTTTTTTTATTTTTGAAACGCAGGCTTTTAATTCAAAAAATGGCTTTATCTTTAAGCCTTTAGAAAATTGATATTCATTATGGAACAGAAAATACATCAGGGAAGAAACGTAAAACGCTTCAGAGAAATGCTTGGCATCAAACAAGAAGCATTGGCTTTTGATTTGGGAAATGACTGGAATCAGAAGAAAATTTCTGTGCTGGAGCAAAAAGATATAATTGAAGATAATTTGCTGAAACAAATCTCAGATGCATTAAAAATTCCTGTTGAAGCTTTTCAGAACTTTGATGAAGAACAGGCGGTGAATGTAATTGCAAATACTTATTCATTCCAAGATTTTAAGGATAACGCTGTTGCCTCTGGATTTAGCTACCAACCCTCTTTCAATCCTGTTGACAAAATTGTTCAATTATATGATGAAAAAATTGCGTTATACGAGCGTATGTTAAAAGAGAAAGATGAAATGATGGCAAGGTTTGAAAAATTAATCAATAAATAATTATTTATAAAGATATATTAATTCTATAAAGAGACTTTCGAGTCTCTTTTTTGTTTTAGAACATTATTTATGGGTTCGAAGTCTGGAGACATTCACACAGCTTTTCATAGGAACTCTTTGGAGAGCGGGGGTATTTTATTCGCGATCTTGCCAAACGCCTTGCTAGCGGTAGTATCAATTAATGATTTTGAATTTCCCTGTTACTATATTACCATCAAAACTCGCTGTGTAATAAAGAGTTTCATTATCAATTTTATCAAATTTCACATTTATCTTATCACCAACTTTAAAAGATAAATCGCTAGCTGTTAATTCGATTACTGTTGCATTGTACTCAAAATCATTTATCCATTCCAGTTTTGATTTAATATAGTTTTTACCACCATTTGGAAACTCAGTATGTATATTGTCTTTAATAATTATGTAAGTTGAATTATCATCAATATCAGAATATTTCAATTTACAATTCTTCAATGAGGAATAATTTACTTTTTCGGTAGGTTGTTTTTGTAAAATGTAGCAATAATCCATATCATATTCTTTTGATGATTTTAATATTGGATAAAGTTTTTCATCCTTAATCAGCCATTTTTTATTGGCAGGGAAATTATCATCGTTTTTTAGAATCAATATGTCTTTCTTAATAGTCCAAGTTCCAGAAGTTTCATGTTTGTCACTTAATGTGTAACTCATTTCAAAAGTTCCATCGGATTTAAAATTAGCAGTTGATTGAAGCCAACTCGTCTGAAACTCATATATTCCTGAAACAATTGAGGTGCTTTGTTTTTTTTCTTTTATAATTATTTGATTATCCGTTATTCCAACAATATAAGCTGATAAAAGCAAAACTGAAGTAAAGTATATAAATAAGCGAGTAATAATTTTTAATTTAATCATTTGTTATATTAAGTTATGGAATTGACCTTTGTTGGCAGATATTACCGCTAACGTTATGTTACTACAGCGGGTTTGGGACTAAATTAAAACCATTCTTCGGATTTACCAAATCATCTCAAATACAAAACCAGCTCTGCGAAGTATTCTTCTTTACGCTGCGCAATCCCGAAAGCCTTCGGAACTGACTTTGCGCCATTTTAAACAAATATAATTGAAAAACTAAGACTTCATAAAGTGGCTGACTTAAAACTAATTTTCTTAGAATATTTTCCCTGAATGTAAAAAAATCCCAGACAATAATAAGAACTAACAGTAAAAAGTCGGGAGACTTCTATCAAGTTTATAATTTGTAAGGAACAAAAAAATTACACAAAGTCAGTCCCGAAGGCTTTCGGGATTGCGTAACTTTTCATGAGAACACTTCGGAAAGCGGGGCAGCTTTAATAATAAATGATGTAGAATATAATCAGTTAGTCGATGACTACAATTCTATAAAAATTATGATTGAAAATTAACTCCATATAACTATTAATAAAAACATTATTCTCGAAATGTAGTCTCGTCGGTCTGCGTGTTAAAGATTAGATAATCAAAATTTAAATAAGCTTGATTATCTACAAACATTCTTTTGTTGATGTCATCACATGTTCCAAAATTTACAAGATTGACTTTATCTAATTTCATTTTTCTTAATAGATTATCAGATGACTGCGAATCGGGATGAAACATAAAAAGACAAAAATCTTTGGACAAAGGAAAATAGATTTCTGCTTCAACAGGAATCAAATAGCTATGCTGTCCAAACCTTTCAATATGAACTGGATTATCAGAAGTCAGCCACCCGACATTTGCATAGTGTTTTAAAACAACTTTTTTGAATCTTCTAAAAACCTGCACTAAATGAGTCATGATGTAAGGCATTACAAGGTTTAGCTGTAAATCAGACGGGATGTGTTTTATTATAAACTCAAGCTCATCTTTATCTTCCTGACCCTCAGAAAATAAAGTAATTTCACTAACTAAGGTAACTGCAGCTTCGCTGTCTTTAAGACACCATGATATAAAATCCCTAAATCGGTCAGTACGGCATAAAATATTAGCGGTGAAATTATTAAGGATATCTTTATCTAAAGGAATTAGTTTTTTTTGATTTTTAAGATTTGTTATCACCTTTGGATAACGCGATTCTAATTGAGAACTTAAATTCTCAAACAACCTTTTATCTTTCATATCCGGGAGTGGAAGATCAAAAATATTTACTTCAGCTGTAAAGGATTTTACTTTAATATTCATTGTCTTTTTTTCTCCAACTCTGTACACGGAAACATAGTGTTCATTGTCTTCTCCAATATATCCAAACTGTTTTAAGTAAATCTGGGAAAGCTTATGCTGATTTTGAAATTCTGGCTCCATATAAGGTATAATCATTCAGGCAATTATTACCAAAATTAAAAAAATAAATTTTAAAACTAAGCTAAGACTAAAATGATTGTGGCAAAATCGTGATACATTTAAATCATAAATTAAAAAGGCATATATTTTTAAGAGTTAACATATGTAGGTTCGAATCTATATTAACTTGTTTAATTTAATTATTTTCCTTTGTCAAAAATTCCAGTCCTGTCCAAACTAATAAGAGAAACTCCTCTCTGCGAAGTATTCTTCTTTACGATGCGCAATCCCGAAAGCCTTCGAAACTGACTTTGCGCCATTTTAAACAAATATAATTGAAAAACTGAGACTTCATAAAGTATCTGACTTAAAACTAATTTTCTTAGAATATTTTTACTGATTGTAAAAAAATCCAAGACAATAATAAGAACTAACCGTAAAAAGTCGGGACACTTCTTTCAGGTTTATAATTTCTAACAAAAAAATTGCGCAAAGTCAGTCCCGAAGGCTTTCGGGATTGCGCAGTTTTTCATGAAACACTTCGGAGAGTGCGAACGCCTTTTTTCATATTCTTATTAACTAGCACATAGCTATCTTATTTCAACAACATTCTTTCCGTAATTGTTCTATTCGAGGAAGTTTCAATTCCGGTAACTTCGGCATACTTTACATTTGGTAACCAAAAAGAACCTCCTTCAATGCGCACAAATATTTTTTCTACTTGTATTCTTTTCTGATTTACACTTACAAAAACATGATATTTTTGATCTGAATCTATCTTTTTCAAGGTTAATGGTAACTTTTTATACGATACAAATTGAAGCTCAAATTCCTCATTATTTAAAGTTTTACTTTCTATTCCGTATGCAAATTTGCGTTGCAAATAATTAAAATCTTTTTTTTCTCCTTTCTCAGCATATCGAATCCAATAGGCTTTTATAGGATTGCTTTTGTCTATTTTTCCATTTTCCTGATAGTTTATAGCATAAATAGCGGTGTTTACATTTGGGTCCCGCTGAATGTAAAATAGCATATTTTCTATATTTTTAGGCGTTGGGAAATTTAACGGCGACGGATTTTTAGATTGTGCCAATAGGTTTGCGGAAATTATATTTACTAAGATCGTTATAACGATTAGTGATTTTGTAAAATTTTTAAATAGTAATTTATTCATAATGAAATTTTTATATAACCCGTTGGGTCAATTATTTTAACACATAGTCCCGAAGCCTCGGGATCAATGTCATTAAGTTAAGCTTTCAAACTATAATTTTTGTCGCTAAGTTTTTTTGAATTGCCTCCAGCTGAAGCTGGAGGCAATTCAAAAAGCTTTACTTAATGATATTGACCTCGGGATAGTTTTAGGACGCTTAAAAAAGGCGTTTCACTTGCTAAAACAAATCCCGAAGCTTCGGGACTGGCTATGTAAACTAAGTTTCTTTTTGTTTTCTTTTTTTACACATAAAATCTATCCCGTCCCGATCCCGAAACTTCGGGACGGGATCTAGCAATGTCATTAAGTTAAGCTTTTAAAAAATAAATTATTGCAGATCAAATCCGTTTTTATCCGCGTTTTTACGAAGTAAATCTGTTTTATCCGCGTCAAAATTAGACCCTGATTTTACTGATTCGCTAAGCGAAAACGTTGATAAAAACGAATTTTTCTAATTACTTTCTGGATTAATCTGTTTTTTGTTTGCCCTAAAAACCCAATATTTAATCAGTGGATAATTAAATCCATAAGAAACAAAACTATCCGTGATTAATCTTCCGATTCTATAATCGATTTGAAATACTTTTTGCAAAATAAGCGTACCAAATGATTTTAAGGAAATGCTTCCCAATACAACCAACGCAAATCTAAAAAGCTGACTATTGATATGGCTGCTATAACCACATTGATTTTTAAATACCCAAAATCTATTGATGCTGAAATTGATAATCGCGCCAACTGTTCCCGAGATTAGAATAGAAAAGGTAAAATGCATTTTAAAAACTTCTGTTAATAAAATCATTAAGCCATAATCTGTAATGCCACCTAAAAATGCCGCAACTTGAGCTTGTAGAAAAGTCAAAATAGATTTTTTCGGGAACATATCAGTCTTGGTTTTTATCCTTTAAATCGCCTAACTTCAAAAGTTTTAAGCTATCTATAGCATTAATCACAAGCAATATAATAGTAATTAAGCCAGCCAAATATGCAATAGATCCCTGAAATAAAACTTCTATAATTAAAATTAAAGCAATAATAAATCTAAGTTCCGTTGGACCAACAAAGCCGGAATCTATACTGTATTCACTAGTAATTTTGTAGCGTAACTGACTGATGATGATCGACCAACCATACAATGCGACAAAAGCAAAGGCTACTATTTGTGTGCCATTTTTAGCATAAATGAAATAGCCAAAGCCTATAAGTACAATACCAATCCAATCGGCAATAATATCGAGCGCAAAACCATACCAAAGGCGCGGAATATTTCTGTAATAAGCCAATCTTCCGTCTAAAGAATCGCCTAACCAATTTATAATCAATCCGATAATACCGAAAAGTAAATACCAATTAGCTACATAAGTGCCTAAAATAAAAGCTAAAAAAACCAATCCCGAACCAAGTGTACCCATCAAAGTAAGTACGTTTGGCGAAATGAATTTAGGCACCTTTGGAAGCAAAAACACAATCGTTGACTGTTCTGCTCTTTTTAAAATATTAGTTCGTTTACGGTCTGAAAATGTTCTTTGTACGATTGCATTATGATCTTCAACCTGTGTTTCTTTTCCCATTAATAGCGCAATATTTGTAAGCCTGATACTATAGCCAGTTCTACTTTTATAATTTTAAATTTTATTTTTCTTTGCGTATTTTTAAAAAAATCAGTGGTTCTTTTTAGCTTACCTGATCTAACCAGATAACTAAATGCGAGGACAATCAGCATATTATTTAACAATTCCTGCAAAACGTTGATAGAAAACCGTTGGACTGTTCTCATCTTTCGGAGCGTATTTTCCTGCTATAATTGGAATATAAATAACTCTTCTTCTACTCTCTTCGCCACGGATAGAGGATTCTGCAACTCTGTGCCACAAACGGCCATCGTGAATGGTTAAATCTCCAGCTTCCGGAGTGATGGAAACTTCCTGTGGATCAGGTTTATTATCTAAAAAGTACTTTTTACGAAAAAGCATTTGATAAACACTTTGTTTGTGCGTACCCGGAATTATTTTAAGACCGCCGTTTTCGGGTTTTAAAGTGCTTAAGTGAATACCCACATTGAGCATCGGGTTTAATTTTGCACCATAAAAAATATCTCTCAAACCATCTGTATGCCAGCCCATTTTAGTAAACTTACTTTCCGGTCCATTGATATAATGATTGAAAACCATTCCGTCTTTTTCTTCCGTACCTAATCTTGCGCCATCGCCTGCCAATGGTAATAAACTATTAAATCTTGGATCAAGTAAAAGACCGCTTAAGGTTTGATGATGCTGGTTGATAAAAGCAAAACGCTGTACAATAGGAGAACCGTCTAAATCTTTTCCATATTTAATGGGAACACCATTTACTTTTTGAAGGTCATTGTCAATCCAATTTTGCTGCACTTGTTTTGACGCATCAATGATTGATGAAACAGTTTCCGGATTTATAAATTTTTTGAAATGGATGAAACCATGTTCGTTAAAAAACGCAATTTGCTCATTAGTTAATTGCTCAGTAAGGGTAAAGGTTTTATAAGAAGATACCATGATAATATAGATTTAATAAATGAAAGAATAGTGTTTGTAATTTTATCTAAAACAGAATAACAACAACAGCAACAACAAAACATTAGCATGTTTGCGTGCATTCGGTTTTCAGATAAATTAAACATATTTTTTTCATTATTTGACATACTCTATAGAATTAGTAGAATTTAATACAAACGTAATACTATTTTTTATTTTACAAAGAATATTTTTTTATTTTTTTTTGAAAAAAATTAAATTTTATAAATCCCGGCTGCAGTTTTTTCGATAAATGCCTTTGGTAGTATGCGGTTGGCGTAAACCGAAATGATATTTGTAAAACCCGGAATAACTTCAGATTTTTTGTTAAACATGGCTTTTACTGCCATTTTTGCAACTTCATCAGGCTGCATATTAAACTTTTCAGCCATTTTGCTAAAAGCGCTTAAACCAGCTCTTGCAGCAAAACCAGTATCAACCGGGCCCGGACTAAAACAGGTTACTGAAATGGAAGTTTGGGCAAGTTCGAAACGCAATGCACGCGTAAACGATAAAACAAAAGCCTTTGTAGCCGAATAAACAGCTAGCGTAGGTACAGCCTGGTAGGCAGCAGTACTTGATATATTTAAAATATAAGCTTGTTTTTCTTGTGAAAGTATAGGTATTAATAAATGCGAAAGTTCTACAACTACATTCATGTTAAGCTGCATCATGCCAAGCTGATCCGTTAGAGAAGACTGACTAAAATCGCCCCACACACCATAACCGGCATTATTAACTAAAATGCCAACGTGGTAGTTATTCATTTTTATCCAATCGGTTACTTTTTGCGATGCGCCATTTGTCGAAAGATCAATCGATAAAACAGGAGCATTAATGCCGTATTTAACCTGAAGATCATCAGATAATGCTTTTAATTCCTCGTTACTTCTTGCAACAAGTAATAATGGATAGCCCTGTTTAGCCAATTCATAAGCAATAGATTTTCCAATGCCTTTACTGGCGCCGGTTATTAAGGCATATGGTTTCGTTTTTTCGCTCATTTTATTCATTTAATTACCAAATATAAAGATTTATTGTAAACCGTTGGGTGTGCAACAATGTATAATGGTTACCCTTTCCTCTCCCAATGTCATTAAGTTAAGGAAATATCTATCCCGTCCCGACGTTTCGGGATCGGGACTTTGCCGAATAAATCCCGCGCAAAGGCGCAAATCGCAAAGAAAATGTATGTAAACTTGGCGGCTTTGCGCGATTTTATCAGTCTTAATTGTCTAAAAAAAAGCTTAACTTAATGACATTGTCTCCTCTCCTTCACAATAAAATAACTACTCTTAGAAATATTTACATTTGGATTAATTATTATCTTAGTTCATCAAACATTTACGATATGAGCAAAAAAGCTATTGCTTTATACTTTAAAACTACAAATCTCATTACTGCAGAAATGGCAGAAGAAATTGCAAGCCATTTTGAAAGTAAAATTATACTCAAAAATCAAATGCATCTTACTGAAGGTACTATTTGTGATGAATATCTTTTTTTAGAAAAAGGGTTTATGCGAGCTTTTGCATTTGATATTGAAGGGAATGAAGTTACTACAAACTTTTATTCTCCCGGAGATGTTGTATTTGAAGTTGCTTCTTTTTTTAACCGTACAAAATCAAAAGAAAATATTAATGCAGTAACAGATTCTGTGGGCTGGTATATTACTTATGAGCAGTTAAATAATTTATTTCATTCTTTACCTGAATTTAGGGAATTTGGAAGGTCTATACTCGTCAAAGGATTTTCTGAACTTAAAACCAGAATGCTTTCCATGATTAGCGAAACTGCCGAAGAACGCTATATCCATCTATTAAAAAGCAATCCTGAGATTTTTCAACAGGCTTCTTTAAAAACTATCGCTTCTTTTCTTGGTATTACTGACACTTCTTTAAGCAGAATTCGAAAAGAAATTTCAAAAAAATAGTGATCCTTTCATTTCTTGCCAATTGCTAAGTATATTATAATCCGGAATACATTCCTTTGTTTAACTAAAAAATTAAAACAATGGATACTTTACCACTTTATATTAGTCTGGTTTTCGGAATTACACTTTTAACCTCAATTGTTCTTTTTTATAAAGCTTCATATTCATCTAAGATCGTTTTGGCTGTACTATTTTTTTGGATCATTGTGCAATCTTTTATAAGCAATTTTGGTTTCTATAAATCGGAAAATACAATACCACCTCGATTTGCTTTACTTCTATTCCCACCCTTAACATTGATTGTTATTCTTTTTATCACCAAAAAGGGAAAAGCCTTTATTGATGCATTAAATATTAAAACACTTACCCTTTTACATGTTATCAGGATACCAGTAGAATTGGTTTTATTATGGCTCTTTATGCATAAGGCTGTACCGGAATTAATGACATTTGAAGGCCGAAATTTTGATATTTTATCTGGTATTTCCGCACCAATTGTATATTATTTTACTTTTGTGAAAAAGAAAATTAATTACACTATTTTATTAATCTGGAATTTTATTTGCCTGGCTTTAGTTCTGAATATTGCAATTAATGCAGTGTTATCATTACCAACAAAATTTCAGCAATTTGCTTTTGATCAGCCAAATGTTGCCCTTCTGGAATTTCCTTTTACATTGCTGCCTGCCGTTTTAGTTCCAATTGTTATTTTTTCGCATTTGGTTTCGATTCGACAGTTACTCCATTATAAAATATTAAAAAATTCTTCATTTTAATATCTGTAACCCTATAGTACATTATTATTAGAATTATTTCTTCTTGTTTCAATATCTTTTAAACAATGTATTAAACACCCCTCATATTGATAGAGATATGGCTTATCCATTCTTATTCGGGGTCTGTTTGATTGTGGATCTAAATTTTTATAAATAAAATTTTCAAAATTTAAAATGTAATCTCCAGCTAAATCATCGTAGCTTAAAACTTTAAAATCTGAAAGATTTAATAGTTTTAAAAATTCAACTAAATCTATCTCTTCTAAATCATCTAAATCGGTATTTAATCCTTCATATTCTCCAAGTATATTAATTTTCTTATCTGCATTTAAAATGAATTTTGTATCAATATAAAAATTAAATAATTCGTCAAGTGTCATTCCCTCTTTACATATCTTTTGTAAACTTTCAGCCGCACTTCGTGTTTCGTCATTATATGGAATTATTAAGTATCCATCTTCGTAAAAATGCGGTATTTTATTATCAATTTCTATTTTTTCATCTGCGAAAATCAGAGTAATATATTGTCCCATTTTTGATCAATTGTGTAAAAGATAAGGTATTAAGTAAAACGAAAATACTCCAATTTTTTCCTAATTGCACATATAAATGTTTAAGAAAAGTGTTTCTTTATGATTTGCTTGTTTATCTGCTAAATAGCTATTTGCATAAGTTTCATTAAAACTTAAAAAGTTGTCTTTACTCTGCTAACCTTCAATAATTACTTTTCTGTGTTTTATTCCCCATTCGGCAAGATCATTTATTATCGTTTTTAATGTCAATCCATACTCCGTCAGCTGATAATGAATTGTAACGGGCTGCGTATCAAGAACTGTTCGTTTAATAAGTTTATTAATCTCTAAGTCCTTTAACTCCTTGCTTAACATTTTGTTGGAAATCCCGTTTACATCATTTAAAATATCTGTAAATCTTCTTTTATTATGATAACAGATGGATGAAATTATAGAAATTTTCCATTTCCCATTCAATATATCCATTGTATCATGGACTGCCATTATCTCCTTTTTGTGTTCAATCTGACATTCGTTACTCATATGTTACCTTGTTACTCAAACGTTACTGTTACTTTTAGTTACAAAGTAACAATAATAAACTTAGCTGAACTAACTTTGCCAATATAAAATTTAAAATATAGTAAAATGAATTTCACAAACAAAAATGTTCTGATCACAGGAGGAACTACAGGAATTGGATTAGCAACAGCAAAAGAATTTATAAAAGCAGGTGCAAACGTCTGGATCACAGGAAGAAATATCGAAAACCTTGAAAATGCAGCCACCGAAATTAACAGTCCAAAATTAAAAACTATAGTTTCTGATACTGCAAATTTATCAGATCTTTCACAGTTGGAAAAAACTTTTGCAGAAAGCGGGAATAAATTAGACACTCTTTTTTTAAATGCAGGAATAGCAAGATTTACCTCAATCGAAGAAGTAACTGAAGCTGACTTTGACGCACAGTTTAATACCAATGTTAAAGGTCATTTCTTTACACTGCAAAAACTACTTCCCCACTTAGCAGAAGGTTCATCAGTAATATTTACTTCGTCAACAGTTGCAACGGCAGCAAATTTAGGCAGCAGTATATATTCTGCTACCAAAGGAGCTTTAAATAAAATCGCTCAGGTGGCTGCAAACGAATTAGCAGGAAGAAAAATTCGTGTCAACATTTTGAGTCCTGGCCCAGTTTCTACGCCTGGACTTCATAAAGCCGTACCGGAGGATGCCAAAGAATTTTTGGCAGGTGCTACTGCAATGCAGCGATTAGGAGACCCGGCGGAAATTGCGAAAACAGTATTATTTCTTGCTTCAGACAATGCTAGTTTTATTACCGGAACAGAGCTGATCGCAGATGGAGGCTATATAAATTATGCTCTAAAATAAATTAATCATTGTCATTTAATAAATGATTAAAAGATTATATAAAAGTAAAATGCTAAATCAAATGATTTAGCATTTTTTTATTATCACCTAATATTTTATTTTAACAGATTTTTCTTCATTACATATCGGAATCTTAAATAAAGTAAGGCAGATGATGTTAACAATCCCAATGTCAAACCATACCAGATTCCCTTTACTCCGGCATCGAAATGAATTCCTAAAACATAAGCCGCAGGCAAACCAATAAGCCAATAAGCAATAAAGGTTATAAAAGTGGGAATGTTTACATCTCCCATTCCTCTTAGTGTTCCTAAACCAACGACCTGTGTACCATCAAAAAGCTGAAATAGAGCAGCAATTATCAATAATTGTGCAGCCAGCGCTACAACACTTGCGTCATTTGTTATTAAGTAAGGTAAATATTGATTAAAGAGCATAAAAATTACAGCAAAAAACATCATGAAAATGATCACTAAATGATAGGATGCATACGCAAAACTCTGAAGTCTTTTGTAATTCTGATTTCCAAAACTATTTCCAACTTTAATGGTTGCCGCCGATGCAATTCCTCCCGCCATCATGTAAGTCATTGCTGCAAGGGTTATTGCTGTCTGATGAGCTGCCTGTTCAATTGCACCAATATGACCTGCCATTAAAGCGGCAACTGCAAACGCTCCAATTTCGAATACATACTGCATAGCCACAGGCAATCCTATTTTTACCACTTTTGCAATTTTTGAAAAATCAACAAACTTAACGGAGAAATGGTGTATGTAAGACCTGAAATTCTCTGATCGAAGTACATACCATATCATAACCAACATCATTAAAACCCGATCTATCAATGTTGCAATTCCTACTCCCTGAACTCCCATTGGCTCCATCCCGAACATTCCCTTTACCAGAATTATTGCAATAATTACATTGAGCACATTTCCCCATATCGTTATGGACATTGCTTGTTTTGTAAAACCCAGCCCTTCTGCAAACTGTTTGAAAGTTTGAAATATCATTAAAGGCAGAATAGATAAACTTAATATTAGCAAATAAGGTTTTGCCGTTTCAACAACCTGAGGATCCTGCTCTGCATGCTGCATGGCAAACATAGAGCCATAATAAACTATTAAAAAAAGAAAAATTGCGGCTGTGACATTAAGCCATAAACTGTTTGACAGAAGTTCGGCACATTCCTTAAAATTTGATTTTCCGTTTTCTTGTGCAATCAAAGGTGTTAATCCATAGGCAACTCCTAATCCTATGACCAAAACTACCATGAAAACAGAATGAACCAGCGAAACTGCTGCCAATGATATCGTTCCTGCATAATGCCCTATGATAACTGTATCAAGAGTCTGCACCAGTGTATGCCCCAACTGGGAAATTACAACAGGTCCTGCAAGTGCTATTGTACTTTGGTAATATATCTTATTGGATTTGTATTTTTTGATCATATTAGAAAATTGAATGCCTCAAGGCAGATTTAATGAATTGAAATTGCCATTATTTAAACTTTCATTTAAAGCGCAGCGATCTTTTTGTTTTAGATTTATCTTATTCTGTAACAGCCCTATAAAATGCTATGAAAATATCCCATTTTGGTAATCTGAGAGGAATTGGCTGCTGGTTATTCCTGTTTGGGTTTTAAAAAATCGCATCAAATGTCCGGGTTCTGAAAAATCAAGATCATAAGCAATCTCAGCAATCGTCTTTCCCGAATGTATCAGGTCATTCTTTATTTCAAAAAGCAGTCTCTGTTTTAAGAGTTCTGTCGCGGTTACATTAAACTGCTTTTTCACACAAGTGTTAATTGTAATCCTGCTCACATTTAATAAATCTGCATAGTAGTCAATTCGCTGCTTTTGCCTAATATGCGTTTCCAGCAACTGTTTAAACTGGTAAGCAAAGTTATTTTCTGCCCTATCAATTGAAAGATTATTTGCATCTGCATAGATTCTGTTAAACTTCAAAAGCAGATAATACGTAAGAGATCTTATGATATGAATACTATCTGTTCTGGTATTAATAAGTTCGGATTTGATTTCCATAAGCTGACCAAGCGCTTTTTGAAGTTCTTCCTTTTCAATACCAATCTTTAAAGGATAATTCAACTGATAGAAATACAGAAGACGATAGGTAAAGAATTTGTCCGAGAAGAAATCATTAAGAAAATTTTCCTGAAAAACGAGAACAGTATAATCCAATCCCTCTTTCTCCAAAGTCCATTTCCGTTTTTGAAAGGGAGAAATAAAAACAATTGTATTGTCAGTTATATCGATCTTCTGCTGATTTAAAATCAGGGATCCCTTGGCGGTCTTAAAAAGCAATATTTCAAAAAAATCAGTATTGTAAGTATCACGCTCCAAGTATCTCTCACTCAGCATATCGCCGTGCAATACATTGAGAAGCACTTCAACACCACATTCTGTTTTATGAAATTTAATTGTTTTCATTTTCTTTAATTAGTTAACGCATTGAAATCCGTTTCTTTTTACTTTCTTTACGATGAGCTTAAATATTAGATTTAAAGCAAATTTACAACTTCATTTACAAATTACTTCAAACCAAAAAAAATGAGCAGTAATAAATTACAGCTCATTTTATAAAAGTGATTCCTTATTTACCCTTTATTTTACGAGAGCAAATACTCTTCTGTTGTAATGATTTTTGCATAAAAGAATTCCAATGCTGCCAAAAATGCATTATGAACATCTTCAGCTTTGACGTCCTGATCCTTTATATGAAGATTCAGTGTAGCGCAGGCATCTCCAATTACTGTACATTCAAATCCAAAGTCGACAGCAGCTCTTGTTCCGGCGTCAATGCACATATGAGTCATCATTCCCGCGATTACCAAATGCGTTATCTGCTTTGAATGAAGATATTCTAATAAATCAGTTCCCCTAAAACTATTAGGAAATTGTTTCGTAATTACTTTCTCCTCTCCTAGCGGTTTTACATTTTCATGAATTTCTACACCTTTTGTACCGGGAATAAAAATGGGAGAACCTTCTCCGGATATATGCTGAACATGAATAATAGTCTCATTTTCTTTTCTAAAATGCTCCAATAGTTTCTTGGCGTTTTCACTTGCAGCAATAGGATTTACAAGTTCTAATGAACCATTTTCAAAATATTCTCTTTGTATATCAATTAATAATAATGCCTTATTCATTTTACTTTAATTTTAAAATTTATATCTGACAAAATTAAAACTTAGAGTTGCGATTTCAGATACCAAAGCACTTTCAATACATACCATTTTGATAAGCAAAGATTTTTTATTTATACATTAGCGTTTTCAATAGTACAATAATTAATAAAAGACAAAACGCAAAAAAAATTTACTCCTCTCCCAACCTTTGTAGATTTCAATGCATCTATAAAATAATGAGAATCAAAAAAGCATAATAAATACCAACTATTGAATAAATACAACTCTTATGAATATCAATCAAATGAAGGCATTAATTTTTATTTTTTTAAGCGTTTTTTCTATTGCGAATGGTCAAAGCAAAAAAAATAACACTGCAATAAGAGATAACAATCTAAAAGTTCCTGAAAATTATTCCAGACGACTGCCGGAAGAACCAATTTACAATATATGTGGAAGTGATTTTTATGAACGGGTAGAGAATGCAGAATATTACGAGTATAATTTTTATAAAAAAGACAATCAAATTTATTTCCAAGGAAAATTAACAGCTATTAAGGGTGATGGATTTCAAAGAATATCTTATAGTTATTATAAAAACAAAAGTAATGTATATTATTATACAGCGTCAGGATTACAGAAGATTGAAGGAATTGATGCGAATTCAACACATCTTTTAGGCAGTTTTTTAGCTGATAAAAATCACTTATACTACAAAAATATTAAAATAATTCAAGGACAAAATTTTGAGTTCGTTTCAAGCAGTCTTAATTATCTAGAGGTTATTATCAAAAACACGACTGATAATCTCCTTTTATCAAATTATTATATCATTAAAAACAACAAGGGATATTGGATTATAAAAATATCTGATTCTATTCTATCATACAATTTTTTAGGAAAAATATTTAATCCCAAATGGGAGAAAAATACTGAAGAAATAAAAGTAGATGATTCTCATCCATTTACAGGGAGTTCAGTTGAAACATTACCTGAATTTCCTGGCGGAATGAATGAATTTTATAATTTTCTAAAAAAAGAATACAAAATTCCAAACGAAGAAGGGCTTAAAGGGAGAGTATATGCAACGTTTGTAGTCGAAAAAAATGGCGTATTATCCGGGATAAAAATTCTTCGCGATATTGGATATGGAACTGGAGAAGAATTTATCAGAGTTTTAAAACTATCTTCAAAATGGAAACCTGCCATACAAAATGGACAAGGTGTAAGATGTATTTATTCTTTAGTCTTCACAATAGATTCATCTATTCAAGCGAAGTAAATCTGGTAAAACATTCAAAATCACTTAAAAAAAATGCTAAACTATAAGTTTAGCATTTTTTTTAAGTGCTATGTTGACAATAAATGCCTCGTAATGAATACCGTTGTAAAACTACTTATTTTTTTGTTTTAAAAACTTTATAACAAACAAAAAGAATCCCCAGCCAAATAGGAATTAATTCTACGGATAATTTCATATCAGTGATCCACATGATGGATAAAATACCCAATAAAAACACCAAACAGATGTAATTACTTACCGGATAAAATATGGAAGGAAACTTCGTTTTTGTGTTTTTCTTGTCTTTCGAAAGCCTAAATCTTAGATGCGTATACGAAATCATAACCCAGTTAATCACTAAACAAGACACTACCAAAGACATTAAAATACTAAAAGCCTCTTTTGGCATTATTTTATTTATTAAAATACAGATAGCTGCAAAACAGGAAGAAATTAAAATGGCATTAATTGGTACCGATTGTTTGTTTAGCTTCATTAAAAACTTAGGCGCATTGCCTTGATCTGCTAAACCGTATAACATACGTGAATTACTGTAAACACTGCTATTATATACGGATAAAGCGGCAGTTAATACAATTAAATTAAGCACATTAGCAATAAGGCTTGTGAAAAATATTTTGTTGCCAAACAACTCAAATTCCATTCCGTTTAAATTTTGAAAAACCATTACAAACGGACTACTGTCTGTAGTAATCTGTCTCCAGGGTGACAAAGCAAATAAAATAACCAATGCACCAACATAAAATATAAGAATTCTATAAATAACCTGATTGGTTGCTTTTGGAATGTTTTTTTCGGGATTTTCTGCCTCAGCAGCGGTAATTCCTATTAGTTCTAAACCTCCAAAAGAGAACATAATCAGCGCCATTGCCGCTAATAAACCCTGAAAACTACCGTCACTAGTTTTTTCAAAGACACCTTTTGGAAAGAAACCTCCATCGTTATATAAATTATGAATTGTAGCATGTTCTCCTCCTGTACCACTTATTAGCAAATAAGTACCAAAGAGGATCATTGCAATAATTGCGACAACTTTTATAATGGAAAACCAAAATTCAGTTTCTCCGTAAACTTTCACCGAGGCGAAATTTAAAGCATTAATCACCAGAAAGAAAAATAAACTGGATGCCCACAGCGGAATTCCAGGCCACCAAAACTGCACATACACACCAATGGCTGTAAGTTCAGCCATACTGACTAAAATATATAAAATCCAATAATTCCAACCGGATGCAAAACCTGCAAAAGAACCACAATACTTATAGGCAAAGTGGCTAAAGCTTCCTGATACTGGTTCTTCGACAACCATTTCGCCAAGTTGTCTCATAATAAAAAAAGCGATAATTCCGGCAACAGCATATCCTAAAATAACAGATGGTCCTGCCAATACAGCCGCCGGACCAATACCAAGGAAAAGACCTGTTCCTATTGATCCGCCCAGGGCAATTAACTGAATGTGGCGATTAGTCAGCCCACGTTTAAGCTGGTTATCTTGTACGTTTTCCTGTGTTTTTTCCACAAATTAGATTTTTAAAGGAGTAAAATGTACTCACGAATGTATAAGCAACGAAGATAAGTTAAAAAAGGAATCGTACAAAGTATGCGTTGCTAAAGGATATTTATAAGAAATTATATGTGTTAGAATTTAATTTCAATCGGCTTTTCAATGAGATGAGTTTCTACTTTATTACCTGAAAATGAATAGGTGTCATTTTTATGGTGTTGCATCTTCCAATTTTTTGGTACGTTTTTAATTCCTATTGGATAAATTGTTAATCCAGTTGAATGCACCTTAATTCGCAAGAAATTTTTGTAATGACGGCATGCCAGTGATGATGAAGCTTCGTCTAAATGCATATCAAAAAATAAATTAGTTATATATAAATAAATGCCCATTACTAAACTGGAAACACCAGCTCCAAGAAAACAAATTATTATTATTTTGATCAATTCAAGTACCTTATCAGGGATTACAATTAAAAACTTAAGTGAATCGATATCAATGGGAAAATTAGCGGAATAGATAACCATAAAAAAAACAAATATTTGTAATACGCTATGAACAAATCCGTTGAATCGTGCTATATTAGGTGTAAATCCTTTTGTTTCTGTAAATGCATAGAATCCCATTCCTAAAAACACAGTAATAAGCAATGCACCAGGATTATCTACTAATAATTGGCAATTTTTACTAATAGCATTATAAATTGAAAAACTGGAATCATTATTTTTGTAAAAAACATGCTGTTCTTCGGCATAAAAAAACCAGTAAAAAAATAAGTAAACAGATCCAATAAGAAAGGTAAAGAATATGTTTTTAAAGGGGAATAACAAATTTCCTAATAACAATTTCTTGGATACTTTGCTATCTGGAAAACTTTGAAGTTTTTTTAATTTATAGTTTTCTTTTAATTCAATTTTTTCGGGCAAATTGTGTGTTAAGTGCAAAAATGCCCCGCCGCCGCCTGCGGTAATATATTGCGTGCTTTTACTTGAATAACGGGAATAATGATGTAAATCACCTGTTAGGACGACAGGCAATTTAAATTTTTTATTAGTAATTCCATCTTTGTCGTAAATAAATTTATCAATAAAAAACGAAAGCCGCTCGCATGATTTGTTGTCTTTATAAATAGCTTTATACACCCACGCTGGTTCAGCAGTAATAAGAATAACACTATCCCCTGCCTTCATTTTATCACTAATTGACCTGAAATATTTTAACTGCGGTGCATCAATGTCAGAGTTAAGCTGTATGTCTAATGCCCAAATCCAGCAGTTATTTGGGAGCGGCAATGCAAAATAGCTTCTATGTTGTTTGGTTTTCCAAATTCCTATTTTTCTTTGCTGACAAAAAATTTTAATAAAATTTCCCAACCCATCATACCAATCGTGATTACCGGGAATAGCATACAAATGAGGCCGATTTTCTTCGTCAATAGTATCATCATCCTTACCTAATGCAGATTCATAGGGAATTTTAAATTTTCTTTCGTAAGCTTCTGATGTTGGAAACGGATATACTTCATCACCGCCAAATATTAATATTTTTGCTCTTGGAATTGTAATTTTTCCATTAGTTTCTGGATTTTCAACTTCCAATTCCTGTTTTGCAACACATGTGGCAACGGCAAATGTGGAATCGAAACCATCACCAGTATCACTTACAATATCTATCCAGGTTTCTGTTCCTCCATAATATTCTTCAAGATCTTTCCAATGATCATCATTTTTAATATCTGTATCTAGTGCAGCCTGAGTTTCTCTACGGTCAGCATAATTTCCAAAAGTACCTGATATGACTGCCTTCATTGCGATACTAAACAGCATTCTTGGCTTGTACCAATTGACCATATCCGCAGGAACAAATTTTGCTTTTTTCATGATTATACTTTTGGGAATCAAAGAATTTAAACACTACATTAATTTATTCACCTCTTTCTTCATTATTCTATAGGTCTAACCTTGTTATGATTCATTAAATTGAAAAAAGGAATATCAACCGCTAAAAACATATTCCATCTCCATGAAGGATTTCCAACCACAGTAGTACCGTCTACATTAATTTTGGAAAGACCTGGTCCGTACTGACCACCAACACCAAAAGATAAAGGCAAATCCCATGGAAAACCATAAACAAGATATCCACCAGGGCAAAATATTTGCCCTAATTCAATTTTGTACTCTTTTACTATTACAGGTTCTGTTGAACCATTGCTATCTGTTTTATCTTCTTTTTCAAGTTTATAATCTACTATGGCACCAATATCAAGGAGTGGAGCAAAGATGCTTAATGCTCCTCCACGCTTCCAACTCAAAAAACCCGGTGTCCATGATATACCGATGGGTGCTATAACTCCAAATTTGTCTGTCCATGCTGATGGAATAGTAGTAGATGAAGAACTAAAATTGTAATATGCCCCTAAATAGGATTGTATAGAAACATTACCCCAATTTTCTGTATATTTTTTTATAGTTGAACTTCCAACAGGAAGCATTGCATTATCTAAAGCTGCTTTAATTTGCTCTTCTGTTTTTGCTTCGACTGTATTACCCATGAAAAGCGCATAAGGTCTAACTTTTTCGACAAATATAAATAAACTATCAAGATTAGTTTTTTTGTCAATCCCTACAGCAGTATTACTTTTTACGAGATCATGAATGTTCTTTAATATGTCTACAGCATCATTAACAGCTTGTGTATATTTTTCACTATAAATATCTTTATATAAAGCATTTGATTTCTTTGCTATTAATAGATAATTATCAGACAGTAATTCTGTATTGAATATTTTGGCAATGTTTTGACTATACTCGATCATGTCGATTGATACATTAACATAATTGTAAATATCATCGTTAGAAAGTTTTTCTTTTTTTAAGTCTTTTGCTTTTAAATTTGCTAAAGTTTCATTAACCTTAGCTCCTAAAGTTATCATTTCTGTAACCTTAGATTTGAATATCAATAGGTCATCTTTTTGTACTGCTAACACATTCTTAGCAAAATCTAAATTGGACTTACCAAGATAGAATATGATTTTTTCTTTTTCGCACTGTTGGTATATTAAGCCCATATAGATTTTAAAAAACACTTTGTCTTTTAGCATCTCTTGTGCTTGCTTCATTGTTATCCATATTTTATTTTTGGTAGTATCAGGTTCTCTTAAACTTTCTGAAAAAATTGCTCCCAATTTAACAGATGCTCCTAAATTCTTAAACGCTTTTGAGTAATTAGACGCGGTATCATTTATTGTTTCAAATTCTTCAAATTGAGAAAAATCTTTAATAATGTCAGCAGCAGTAGCCTCATTTGACTCTAGAGTATGGATAAGATTTATTGACCGAATTGCTACTCTAACTTCTGGAAAATTTTCAAAAAGTTTTTGATATTTCGGCAATTGAAGTACATCGTCCAGATGATAGGTAATCTGTTTAATATCTTCAAAAAAACTGTTCCTCAACGCAGGCAACATTTGTGGATAAGTATACGTGAGAAGGTTGGCTAAATTATCTGTTGTTTTAGGAAACAATATTTTAAACTCGGGGTTTTTATCCGCAAACTTTCTAAACCTGTTAAAAAACGCAATGGTTAGTTCCTGTTTGGCTCGTTCAATCATAAGGTCTGAAATGGCATTTGCGTATTTGGTTACATCGAGACCGCCGATGTTCGTCACACTTGATAAATTATTATCTGTAAATAACTTACCACCTCCTTCTTTTCTACTTTCAATTTCAAATCCATTAAAAAAAGGATTTTTTGATAGTATTTCTGATATGCTATTTGGTGCGGTATTTTCATTTATTTCTGGAAAATACCTTTTTAAAATAGTAAATAAAGTATCTATTTTTTTTTGATCTATAATTAATAAGGCATTTTTAATTTCTTTTCTTTGATTTTGAATTTTTTTATAGTCTTCATTCGTAAGGATATTAGTTTGATTTTTGTGGTCATTTATTTGTTTATCAATTGAGGCTTCTAATAWTATTAAAGAATCTTCAGTTTTACTAGTTATTTTTGAAGGTTTGAAGGTTTTATTTACCAAGCGATTATTTAGGTATTTTGCATCATAATAAATATTTTGGCTCTTTATACTATTAATTGTAATAAATGAAATTAACAATAAAAATATTATTTTTCTCATAATGTTATCTTTTAAATATTAAAAATGGATTTTGTAATTGTTCAGCAGAAGTCAAGTTTTCAATGTAATTATCTAAAATTTTAATGCAAGCTAGGGGCGTGATATCCATTGAACCTTTAAGTTTTAGGCTAGATTTAATAAGTGCTAAATTTCCCGTAACCAATGCTGATGCGAAACTACTTCCTTTAGCATCGCTATAAGTATCGAATATATCTGTTGACTTGAAAGGAAATTGAGGAACAATATATTTGATATGCGAATTGATGTCACTTATTTTCCGAGAATCTAAATCTTTTGATTCTAAAGACCCTACGGCAATAACATTACTATTTAAAGCGGGATAAAATATTTTTTTATCAAAAACTCCAGGTCCATCTTGACCAGCAGCAACCCAAATAATACCTTTTGCTTTGTTTGAAGATAAAATACTTTCAAACCTAGATTTATCTAATGGAGCAAACGAAAAACTGCAGTTAATAATATCAGGTTGTTGGTCAACTATCCAATTGAGTGCATTAAAAACGGAATCACTATCAGAAATACTAAACTCATTACCTATCTTAGCGATAAGGAGAGATACATTTGTTGCGATGCCCTTCATTTTGAAATCCTCACAGATTCCTGCTGCAATTATACCAGAAACAAAAGTTCCATGGCTATCTCTTGAATTGTCTTCAAAATCTTTATTACTATCAACAAAATTCGCCCCTGTTATTTTGGTTTTTGCAAAAGCTTCGTGTCTAAATAAACCACTATCAAGAATTCCTACAGTTATTCCTTGACCATTTGTTTTTTTTGTCTCTTGTGGTAATAATGATAAAATGTTATAGTCAATAATTTGACTTTTGCTGAACAATAATTGCTCTTCACTTAACCACTTCTCATTCGCCCAACCGTCATTTATTTTATGCCAAACTCCCAAGATATTTTCATGTTGCTCCGTACTTTCATGAATAGAATCTTTTAGAATAACCTCTCCTATATTACTTTTATTCGCAAAATCAATAACAGGAGTTATGCGGACGTTCAGTTTATTTGCTAATACTTTAAATTGTGCCATCAGAATAAGCTTTTGTCTTTAATAATATTAATATCCAGTTTTCCATTGGTTCCTATTATACCATCTTCCCTGTATTGCCACATTGCCCAATCGTTCCAACCAACGGGCAATTCGACTTTGTTACAGTCTTTTAATGTGTAGCGGGATATCCATAATTTGTATTTACCTAAATCGTGTGTAGCCGGAAGTTTTCTGTCTAAATATTCTTTACGGCTATAAATCATGCATTCCTTTCCCGATTCATTAATTCTGGTAATAAAATGGTTTATCCACTTTTCATAGTCATTTGCATTAAGTGGTGTATCCCAGCTTTTTTGGTTTTCTAAGTCAAGAACCAATGGTAGATTTGAATTTGTGATACCGGACATTAGTCGTATTGCTTCCTCTGCTTCTGCAATTGCATCGCTAATTATAATACCACCATTTCTTGTATCAGGTCTGCAGAAATGATAATATCCAATGTTTAATCCAAATTGTTTTGCTTTTAATGCATTTTGTGAAGCCATTTTATCAGGAGTTCCTACTCCTTCTGAAAGCTTTATGTAGACACTGGTGACACCACAATTCTTAATTCCCTGCCAATCGGGAATTATATTATGATGAGAAATATCAATTCCTACCCTATACGGATTTGGAAGATTAATAGGCAAATCCGGAACTTTTATAGTAATCCCCAATGGTATATCTAAAACCAATAAGCCACCAGCCCAATAATAATAGCCATCACTGTCTTCATACCAATCACCAAGTATATTTGAAATTTGTTTACTGCCTTCAAACAATTTTCCCTTTAAAATAGTTCCAACTATATTTGATTTATCATTAAAATCAGTTATTGGACCTGTTCGCTTATTTAATTTATTTACGATTACTTTTAACTGTGCCATAATTAACCAACAGCCTCCTCACCTGAATTATTATTGATTGTTACCGGACTTGTACTGTTAGAATTTGAACCGGTTCCGTTTGGTTTTCCTCCTGTCGAATCAGGATCTGTAGTTGGAGAAGCTTTAGATCCAACACCGCGAACACTGATTAATTTGCTAAGCATATCAAACCAAAACGGAGCACCCAAAGTGATGGCTAATGCTGTTATAAGCCAACCTATAATAGTTTCCCATCCGCCTACCTGATAGGTACTAGATTGTAACCAGTGAGCTTTTTGTATTATATGGCATCGTTTGCTTAAAACGGTCATTTTATTTAAAGTATCTCTGAACGTTGTCAGGCTATCAGGACTCTTTTTTTTCAATTTTTCACTTACCGAATCCTTATCTTTTTTTAGCTTTTTAATATCTGCATTCAGTTTGTCCACATTATCTTTAAAAGCCGGAATAATTAGTAATGAATCTTTTGTTTTTATTTGTTTTTTGTAAGTATCAATTATTGCTAAAGAAGAATCAATCGATGCAATTTTATTTCTTAAAACGATCATGTTTTTCTTTACTTCTAATGCTTCTTTATCACATTTAAAATACTTTTCACAAGTAGCACAAGAATCCTTCCAGGGTCTTCCTAACCCCATAATACTCTCAGCTTTTTGGGAATCTGCAGCTACCAAATTGTATGTTTTTTGAAGATCTGCCTGATTTTGTGGCAGCGTTCCGTTTCGAATATTATCAACAGCTCCGGCATAATTTCCCTGATCCTTAATCGCCATTTGAACAAGCTGTTCCCTCGCAGTTTTATCTTTGCTAAGAATTCGATGAATCGCAATTGCGTCCACATTAAAACTACAAGCCATTATCAAACCAATAACAAACAACAAAACTCTGGTATATCTTCTATACCAGCCTGTTGTTCTCTCCATTGTATCGTTGAACCATTGTTCCAGTTTTGCTTTAAATAAATCAAGATCCCCACCTGATTCCTGCCAAAGTGATCTTAGAAAAAGAGCCGTATTGGGATTTATATCAACCGTTTCAGAACCAGTAGCTGTATTAGCTCCTTGAAGATTATTTTCTTTAATTAATATCTTAAAAGCTGGATTCGATTTATCATCCTGAGCATTACTGCTGCTAATGGGTAATTTGTAAATTGTACCATTAGTTATCGATTGATTGATGGTTTGGATTGTTTGCGATTCCGGCTGATTGAAGCCTTTTAATAAATCGATAATTACTTTCGAAAAGTTGGCCGCTGTCAAATAAGCCGGCTTGCTGTAGTAGTTATCTTCTGCCAGATATTTAATTAATGGATGTGAATAAAACCAAACTGCTACTTTCTTGTTTTTAAGTATATTGACCACGCCAAACAAATGAAGTATTCCATATATTCTATCATCAATAAAAGAGGACCATCCTACACTTGTTTTACCATCTTCCAACATTCTGAGAATGGCTTTCTCCAGTAGTTTTGCTCTAAAAGAAAATCTTACGGCAATCATTTCCTGAACTATCGTTGCCAAAAGGCTATACAGTAAGAAGATGAAAGTAAGTCCGATAAAAACATCGAGGGCTACATTATTTATCATATCGGGGCTATTTAGATATTTATAAATGTTAACTTTTGTGCATGCATCCGGAATTGTAAAACAAACCTGATTAATAGTATTTGTTCAACTAAATGAAAATATGTCAAAAAAATGCCGAATTCAGTACTCTTTTTTAAATAATTATCAAACAGAAAAATTAATCTAAATTACTAAATATCAAACAATTAACACAGATCTAAATTAAAAAAAGAAAACCATATATCAGACCGTAAAAACACCTGATTTTTATAAAAATAAATAACTTGTTAAAAGTCCTCAACCAAAAAAGGTCGTAACGCACCGGAATACAGACCTTTTTTCTAAATCGTTAAGCTTAAAATAAATCTTACATAATAAATAAAAAACACAATTTAAATAATCTTCCAAAACAAGATTTATAATTTATGATAGTCGAAAGAAAATCGATGTTGAGGTTTTCATAATATCGTTTTTAAAGTTTGGATAAGGGATGTTTTATGCAATTACGGCAACAATCTGATTTGTTTTTTTGATTTTCTCCACGCCTCTTTCCTTGATTAGTTCTACGGCATCGAGCATTTTGATTAAGTGAATATAAGGCGTCGTTAGGTCAGATTCAGGATCTCCGGCAAAAGGAGACAACGAAAGCTCCACGATTAGACTTAGAAATGATTCAAATTCTTCAAGCGTTTTTTCGGCAAATGCTTTCTGAAATACCATAAAAGGATTGTCGTATTCTTGTTTTGTCAAAGATGAAAAAGGAAACACGGTTTCAGAACGCAAGGAATCTTTTACTTTCCATTTTTTGCTTTTCTGTTGCAGGCAATAACAGACTTTAAGAAAAGAATTGACAGCAGTATAAAATACAAAAACATTGCTGGGGTTCTCCTGATTATAAACCTTTGTTTTATAGCTATAAATTACCGCTTCGGTTAAATTTTGTTTATAATAATCAAGATCTGCAAAAGCAAAAAATGCATTAATAGCCTTAAATGGATTTCCCGCCACAAATCCTGCCCAAAAGCTAGTTTCGAAGGATATTTTACTCTTTTTCATAGTACGAAGATTTAAAATTCTCAAGCGAAATTCTATTCTTTGCAAAGGATAATCTATTCGGAATCCTGTATAATACTGATTGTATATTCAATATAGTCCAATTGTATTGTACTATTTTCATATTACATCGGCATTATACCAGAGAACATTGGAGCAAAATATAAGTGGTATAATATTCTGACAAAATAAATGTTTTACGGGATATTTTTTTATCTTTGAAATTCAAGGTTTTTAATCCAAATGGGGTTATCTTTGAGCCTCTAGAAAAATTGATATTCATTATGGAACAGAAAATACATCAGGGAAGAAACGTAAAACGCTTCAGAGAAATGCTTGGAATCAAACAAGAAGCATTGGCTTTTGATCTGGGAAATGAATGGAATCAAAAGAAAATTTCTGTGCTCGAGCAAAAAGATGTAATTGAAGATAATTTGCTGAAACAAATCTCAGATGCAATGAAAATTCCAGTTGAAGCTTTTCAGAATTTTGATGAAGAACATGCTGTGAGTGTAATTTCTAATACATTTACAAGTAATGATGCATCAACATTAAATGCAATTAACCCACACTGTACATTTAATCCAATTGATAAAATTGTTCAATTGTATGAAGAAAAAATTGCTTTGTACGAGCGTCTGTTGAAAGAGAAAGATGAAATGATGGTGAGGCTTGAAAAATTAATTGGAAAATAATTATTTATAGAAGATATATTAATTTAAAATCATTTCATTAAAACTAAGTCAAATATATATAAAACTCGTCCATTACAACCAAAAGAATAATTTGATAAAAACGGCATTTAATTATTTAATTTTGTGCGAATTTCAATCTAATAAAAATGGCCTTTGAGAATTATAAAGAGAATAAGCGTAAAATCTTAGAAATTGGTATTCCTAATTCAATAATTTTTGATTACGAAAACGATAGTTTACGCAAGGTTTATGATCAGTATTTTCTCTGGTGTGAAGAAAATCTGAGAGATTATAGCAATAGGTTCAAATTAGGACCATGCTATTTTTTTTATTGGAATACTTCAGAAGCTAATGCTGGAGCAGCGACCGATGGAAAAAATTCTTTTATAAGGTTTTCTAAAGGTTACATGGAACAATTACATGAAAGAGTTGGTACTAAAAATAAGTTTTTTAAAAACAGTAAGTTTACGGGTTACCATAACTTACAAAGTGGTATTAGTGATAGTCTTGAATATCTGTTGTTTCAATGCTCTACAATTTTTACATTTTATCATGAATTTGCACATTGTGTTCAAAAGCAATCAAGTAGTTTAAATGAACGACCGGAGAAYAGATCTTATTCCCTTTATCATCATGTTTGTGAATATGATGCAGATTTGAATGGTGCGCAATTTGTAAGTATGTATATGCAACAATATTATACAGATATGTTGCCGTCCGCAATAAAAAATGAAAAAAATTTCAAGCGACTGATGTATATGGGGATTTCTAGTATAGTAATTACCTTTTTACTTTTTTTAAATGGTGAATTTGATTCAGATAAATTAGAAGATACTAGTACAACGTTTTACACCAAAGCAAGTACTCACCCACATACATATGTTAGGCTATATTATGTAATAAATCACTATGTCAAAAATGCGAAAGCGAATGGAGTCAAAATCGATTTTCAAGATACTTTTAATAGTGTAAATGTTTTATGTAATGAGTTTTTCAACGGTACTGACATCCTTAAAGATTTTATTACAGGAATAAAAAACCATTTTGATGAAATAAGAAAGTATGAAATGGAGCTTTATCAAGCATCACTAAATAGCCCATTTTGTATCCGACATAAAGTAAAATTGTTTATGTAGTTGCGGATTCTTAATTATAAACATTTTAATTACTGATATCTAATTCTTTAGCTAAATTAGTTATCATTTCAATCACTTTCATTTTCAAGTCTTGTATTGCTTCTTCATTAGTATCTACAATTATTCCATTTTTTGTTTTTCCATTTCTATGTACTAAATCATGACGTTGAAATACATATTTAAAAACTTCTTTAATAGAAGGAAATTTAATTTCAAAAGTGTCTTCATACATTTCTTTAATAACAGGTAAATTATGATAAATAGTGTCAAGCATTATTTTTTTGGCAGTTTCCTCGAGCCTGTCTGTTTCCTCAAATATTTCTCGTAGCTCAAATTTACGTTGTTTGAATTCAGGATGGGTTTTAATGAAATTTTTGAAATAATTGTCATTATCAAAAATTAAATTTATAAATACATCAGAAAGAAAAGATTCCATTGTTCCAATTATACCAATAAAAACTTGTCTGTTTAATATCTTTTTTTGATTTGGTTCTTCTATTTTAATTGCAAGCAAAGACATCAAATTGTCAATTTCTTCATGGAATTTTTTTAAGAAATTTTTGTCATTAGTAATAGCTTCGAATTGAAAGTCATAGTCAAATTCATTATCTAATTCCCAAGGTTCTAAATAGACTCGTTTACCATCTTGTAGACGGTTTATTTTTTGAATAATTTGTTTTGGCGAATTTCCAAATAATTCGAATCTGTAATTATAAATTATTCCATCTTCACTTTCGTCAGTTTCAATTTGATAATCTAGCTCATTTAATTCTTCATAAGATATCCCAAGAATTTTCGCAAGTGTAAATTCCGTTGCATTTTCTTGCATATCTATAAGCCAATCTTTCATTTTTCCCATTATAAAATATTTATTATTAAAAAATTGCTATTTTAAATCACATATAATTCTTGTAATTAAGCGGTTTGTAATTTAATAAACTTTTTTTTTGCTTAACGCAAATATGAAATATAAAGGTAACTCCCTACGCAGATTTATAAAACATCTGCTGTTATAGTTTTTTATTTTTATTGCTTTTTTGGTTGTTCGCCATATTCTAATAAGTCAATATGTATTGAAGTTGATTTATAATTTCCTGTTCTCATACTTTCAATAAATTCATCTTTAGAAATCCCCAGCTCCCGCACGAATCCTTTCGTGTGGTTATGGGTTAATTAGCAACAATTAATTCTAAATTAAATGAGTGGAAATTATAAATCTCATAATCCTGAGGGCTTGTATGCTTATAGTGATGCTATTGATTATTTAGATCAAAAGTGGACTTATTGACGATGTTGTGATTTTTAGAATGTTTAATGTTTAGCTGTTATGTCCACACGAAAGGATTCGTGCGGTAGCAAGCTATTACCCAAATCCGTTGTAGTAGCTCTTATAGGCAGGTTTTTAATTTAAAATTTCTCTCAACCAAATTTTTATTTCTTCATTTGGGCAAGGATATTTTACAGAATCTTTATTTATTCTGTTTTTTGAAATTCGAGTAGTAAGCCCTAATTCTCTTTTAACATCTGCAATCCAACAAGTTTTAATAGTTTTGTTAAATTGTTTTTTGTAAAGTTCTTGAATTGTTTTGTAAGTCATTTTTAATAGTTTTATTGGTTAGAAATTAATATATAACTTAATTTTTTAATAATAAAAACCACCAAGTTTATTTAACAATAATTTGATTATTCTAATTTATCTCTATTTATGACCCGCTCCCGCACGAATCCTTTCGTGTGGTTATGGGTCAATTAGCAACAATTAATTCTAAATTAAAAATGAGTGGCAATTATAAATCTCATAATCCTGAGGGTTTGTATGCTTATAATTTCAAATTTGCGCTATCTGGTCTAGTTATTCTACAAAATAAGCAAAAAATGATTCATTCCGTAGGAATGTTTGCTCGGTAGAATTAATTTGAATTACAGTTATACGTTCCGTAGGAACGTTTGATTAACGCGTTAGATGTGTTATTTCTGTAAAAGCAGGTGTCCTTACAGGACACAACTCAAAACGATATTATTTTTTTTCTACCGCTCAGATATTCCTACGGAATATTAAAAAATGTTATGAAACACGATAGCGCGTATTTGCAACCCCTGTCCACAACTCGAGATAAGTATTTATTATTACAGGAACAGGTACGGAAAGAATTTCCGCACTATCGTTGCGCATATTCGCGCGATCAGGACTCCTTTCAGTAACAGACATAAAAAAAAATCCCATCTTAAAAATGGGATTTTTTTATACCGTTTTACCAATTTAATATATCAAAATACAACTTGAATGTAAAGTAAAATCAGCAATACTAGTGGTTGTCAAATTCCCTGCGGTTGTAAAAAGCGTCATCGTCACTATCATAATTAGGATCATTTTCCGGATAGTAAGACTTCATAACTCTTCTTTCATATTCTCTGTCAAAATTATTTTGTGTGTTGTATCTGCTTGTGTTTCTAAAGGTATCATATCCTATACTGTTTGCCATTACAGTTTTGGTGTCTTTATTTATGTTTACAGATCCTATTGGTATGATAATATGGCTGTCGCCTTCTTTATAGATAAACTCCTTTCCGTTGTCGTTTGCAATAACATCACGAACCTCATTGTGGTGGTCGTCTAGTAATCCTTTGTCTAGTTTAACATCCAGATAAACCACGCGCTTCATATCTTTATTAACCCAGAGATTATCAATTTTGCCTATGGTGTGGTTTTCAGCGTCTACGATCTTCCATCCTCTTACGTCAGAATAATCAGAAGCAATTTTATAATTAGATAGTTCGTCCAGTTTGTATAAGTTTTTGTCTTTATTTTCCATATTTTTTTATATAAAAATTATATTATTTTTTCTGCCGGATAGAATTGCAGGAAACTAAAGTTGATATTAGTCTGCTATATCCAGTTATAGTTTCTTATTGTGCACTTGTGTTTTCAATTTCTGTGCTGCTTTCGGTGTGAGTTTCATGATCTGTAAAATAGATGTAGTATATAAGTCCTCCAATTATGAGCAATACTACAATCAATAGCCACATCGGTTTCTTTTTTTCAATTTTAATCTCTGCCATAACTTAGTTTTTTTGAGTAAATAATAGTTTTTAAAATACTAATTAAAGATACAAATGAGAATATGTTCTAAAGTATTTAATTTCAGCAGGATGTTACACAATTCCCAGTAGATTGATTTGGAGAATCATTTTATTTTTTGAATAAGTGAAGATTAATTTGTGACAGATATTTCTCTTTTCGGACCGTTAGAGCGCGATTAATTAGATTTAAAAAATATCCACTTTAAATTTAGAATCATTCTACTTTTTTTACTTCATCAGCTCGCAGATTTTACAGTAACTTTATTCTGTAAACAAATAAAATTCAGCACAATAATCTACAAAAAACGAAAATTCCCTACAAGAAATCTGAAAGAGATAAATGAAAAAATGAACGGGAAATAAAATTGTAAATAACGCAAGAAAGTCTATGAAAGCAGAAAATCATTATATCAATAGAAGCGGGTGGCTAAGGGCTGCTGTACTGGGAGCAAATGACGGAATTCTTTCTACTACAAGTTTAGTTATTGGGGTTGCAGCGGCAAGCGTAACCAGAGAACCTATTTTATTGGCAGCTGTTGCCGGATTAGTCGCCGGTGCGCTCTCTATGGCAGCAGGAGAATATGTGTCAGTAAGTTCACAATCTGATATAGAATCTGCTGATTTAAAAAGAGAAAAATTTGCACTTGATACCATGCCCGAAGCAGAACTTGAGGAACTAGCAGATATTTATGTCCAAAGAGGGCTAAATAAAACATTGGCAAAACAGGTCGCCAGCGAATTAATGGCTCAGGATGCCCTTGAAGCTCATGCGAGAGATGAACTGGGAATTAATGAAATCTCGCAAGCCAATCCTTTGACAGCTGCTTTTGCATCTGCAATATCCTTTATTATAGGAGGTTTGCTTCCGCTTTTGGTTGCTATTTTTGCTCCCATAAATGACATGGTTTTCTATCAATATGGTTTTTCTATACTCTTTTTAGCTTTTTCAGGAATACTGGCAGCCAAAGCAGGTGGCTCTAATGTCAGGAAAGCCGTTTTGCGCATCTGTATTTGGGGAACTTTTGCAATGGCAATCTCGGCTTTAGTTGGATATATTTTTGGAGTTCAAACTACTTAAAAATCAATATAAAACACAAACCATAGATAATCAATAACTTATATCATAAATAAATTTTCGGCACGTTTGTTGTTTTATCCAAAATATAAATGAATAAAAAATAACATTATGAAAACTATCAAATATTTTTTGATTGGAATATTATTCCTTTCATTTAGTTATACGCAGGCACAGGTTTCGGTAAATGTAAATATAGGAACTCCTCCTGCCTGGGGACCTGCCGGTTATACAGATGTACGTTACTACTATCTGCCTGATCTTGAAACCTATTATGATGTAAGCACATCAAATTATGTTTATTTGAATAATGGAAGATGGGTACGAGCAAGATCACTTCCTTCTGTTTATAGAAATTATGATCTTTATAACGAATACAAAGTTGTATTGAATGATTATCGAGGTGATCGTCCTTACGATAATTTCAAAACTCATAAAGTAAAATATGGAAAAGGTTACAAAGGAAAACCTCAAAAAACAATTGGTCAAAAACCCGGTAAAGGAAATAATAAAGAAGGAAAAGATAATGGTCATCACGATAATGGGAACCATAATGGAAACGGCAAAGGAAAAGGAAACGGGAAACATTAATGTAAAAGAGGCTCAAATTGAGCCTCTTTTTTTATCTTATTTTTATAAATATCCTTAACAAATCAACAACAACCGATATTCGCCTTCATTTTCTATTGGTGCTCTGTGAATACAAGGCAATACTTCTTGTTTTGGATGATCTACAGCAAGTCGCCAAAGATGTCCTAATCCTAAATTAACAGGTTCTGCATCGTCATGTATCTGATAATGCAAATCAAAATAATTTTCCTTCAAAAAGTCTTCGAATTCTTCCTGTGGTCCATCATGCAGCTCTTTTAGCTTTGCTCGGATTTCCGGAATTAAGATTTTTTGCTCTGCTTGCAAATTAGAAACAATATCACTTGCCGCTCCGTGATAGGTACATAAAAAAGTATCTGTTGCAATGGGCGAACGATCTACATGAAACGAATATACATCAGTCGATATGAAATCAAATTCATCATCGCGATCATAACACTTCAGTAAATTAAGTGCCGGAGAAGCGCCAAAATCAGTTAATAATTGTAAATCATTTAAGATTATTTTTCGTGCTATATTTCCCTTTTCTGAGAGTTGGAGTGCGATAAGATCTTCAGGATAAACTTCGGTTATATTTTCTTTTAAACCTAGTTGAATTACAATCTCGTTAAAATCGCCATCCAAATTTCTGTACCAGCATAGTGCATTCATTTCTCCTTTGAAATCGGTATGTATAAGGTCAGAGAAAGTAGAAACGGTTCCAATTTGGCTGTTGTCAGAAAATGTCTTGCTCATAGTATAATAGTAAGAAGCTGGTTGCTTCGTGCGTTACAAAATTATGCAATAGTAGTCAGTTAATCAAAAAACATCTGAAAGCCGCTCAAAAAACCAATACATTGCAAGTGTTCCTATTATATAAGCCGGTGCTTTATAACTCCATTTAGGTAATTGAAATTTTGATAAATGCAGGACTGATAATAGCAGTAGAATTACAAACACAAATACTAATTGTCCGGTTTCAACACCTACATTAAATAAAAACAAGGCTAGCGGAATATTATTTTGCGGTAATCCAACGTCTTGTAAAGCACTGGCAAAACCAAGTCCGTGCAATAGTCCAAAAAGAAAAGAAACCAACCAGGGATAATGATAGGCAAAACCATCTTTTCCTTTGTAATGACGCAGCAGTTCTATGGCCAGAAAAACAATACTCAACGCAATGGCAGATTCGGTAAATACTGCCGATACTTTAACAATCTGCAAGGTTGCCAATGCCAATGTAATGCTGTGGGCTATTGTAAAGGCGGTTATCGTCCAGATTAGTTTTGATCTCTTTTTTACAAGCAGTATCAAACCTAAGACAAAAAGCAAATGATCAAAACCGGACCAAATATGAAATATTCCTAATTGCACATATTGCCAGACCGGTGGAGGCTGTATTTTTTTTATGTCGAGTATTACAAATGGCTGTAATGGTTTTATTAAATAGGTATAAGATACATCATTAAGAAGGGTTATTTGTACCAATACATCCGTAATTGTTTTTTCAAGTCCGTCAATTCTAATAGTTTGCCCGTCAAGTGAAACATGATTGGCGGGTACTTTCCATCTTTTGATTAAATAGGTTTCTGTATAAACTATTTGAGCTTTTGAATTTGTCATCCATCCCGCAGATATAGAGGGATATATTGGTAAACCATAATCGCCCATCAAAGGCTGTTTCCAGATTATTTCCAGAGAATGATTTTTATTCTCTTTTATTTCCAGAAAAGCAGGTCTTATCTCATGCGAATACAGGAAGTTAGATGATAATAAGACTAGGATAATTAAAAAATAGTTTCTCATTTTTTATCCAGATAAGAACGATTAATGAGATATTTTTTAGCCAGCTTATCGTATGCAATTTTATTTTGTGTTGCTTTAACGGAATCTATATAGTTTAATTTTACCTCTTCTTTAATTAACTTATATGGCATTATTCCTGTATTTCCACGGCTTGATATAAATACCAAATGCCAGCCATAACCCGATTCTACGGGCCCTAGCCATCTCTTTAAAGGTTCTTTGAATAAGAAATCTACGATTGGTTTATTTCCAAAGTTTTGCTGTACATCGACAACTGCCTGATCGACATAATCATATTGCAAAGGGAATAGATCTCCTTTTTCGTGTGCATTGGCAATTTCATGATTTTGTAATTGCTTTAAAACGATGATTGCTCTTTCTTTTGCCAAAGCAGCTGTACTATTATCGGCACTGAAATAAATATGAGAGAAAGTTACGGTGGCATCTTTCCGGAAAAGCTTTTTATGATTGTTATAAAAAAGTAGTAGATCTTCTTCTGTCGGTTCTTTGATTTCTACCAAATCTGTCTGCAAAAAATCGAATTTTTGAGAAAGTCTTCTGCGGATAATTTCATCATCGTGATCCAGTCCTAATTTTTTTGCTTCACGATACGATATTTCTTCTTTGATATATCCATCAATAAGTGCCTCTAATTCTTGTTTTGACGGAAGGCTGCCAACTTGTGTCTTATAATTTAGAATAATCTGATTTACTTTTTCTTTACTAACCGTTATCTCACGGGCTTCAATATCTTTTTTTTGCTGAAAGTAAGAAACAAATAAAAACAATAATCCACCTAAAATTATAAATTGAATCAAGGGTTCACTAAAAAAGCGTTTTATTTTAATTGCCATGAAATAAAATTAAAACATACAAAACCAAAGGGTTTTACATATTTGAAATTAATAGCTGTATTTATTTTGCAGGTGTGTACCAAACAGGACTCGTCCATGCTCTCTCCTGAATAGTGGCAGGAACAGTTTTGCTCACTGGCAAATTATGTTTTGCAGCAAGATAAGTACTCCATCTCGGGGTTGGAATTTCAAGTACTCTTGCATAGTAAGTAACATACGATTGTGGATCAAATTCTGTATCTTCCCAATAGCCCAATAAGGTTGCCGCACCAATGGTGTTGGTATAAGAACCCGCTTTAATGTCTACGGTGTTTCCAACAGAAGCCAGTTTTCCTTTGGCATCAACCTTACGGCTGCCTGCCCAAACAACATCAAATATTTTCTCCGTACTTTTTCCGTTTTTAGTACTCACTTTAATGATTTGGATGCGGTCCAGATTTCCGGAATTGGGATCTTTAATGGCCTGAACCAAAAATTTAGGTTTTTTACTATTAGTCGAAATTGGAAGATCGGCGCCCATAGGTACTCCACTGGCATAAGCCTCTTTTATCCAATTATTTTGTTTTATCAAATTATTTGAATAATCCCAACCGGCAAACAGGCGTACTTTAATGCGTACGCCGCTTGTTCCAAAACATTCTTTCTTTTTCAATGCATTAAAAATTGCATCTCTGGTATTGCTTTCTGCCCAAACGCCTGTCAATCCGCCTGCACTTAGCTTACTGGCAGGCTCTCCGCCAATAGATTCAGTAGCGGCTAGAATTGTAGCATAATCTTTTGCCAGATTATCCTGAGAAGCGTGAGATCCGGGATAATTATTTTCTTCGGTAGTTGAAAAACCGGAATGATAATCAGTTCCGCCTTCCAGTCCGTATTTAAAGGGGTTACTCCCCAATTTTTCTTGTAATTCCTGCCCTACTCCATAAGCTTGTCTAACGTAACTTCCTTTTTGGAATTTTGCTTTGGCACTGCTGCTTAATAGTATTTCAACCAGTTCGTAATTTGCAAATTCATCATTTCCTGACAAAGAAGGATGTGTTTCGCTTTGTCCTTTGCCCTGAGCGATTTCTGTCAAAGGCTCATTGTTCATTCTTCTGTCTGCGTATTCTTTGGTAAGTGGTTTTCCTTTTAATGTTTTGGTATCAAACATAAGTCCATTGCTAAGGTTTCCGTTATGAGGAACAGCAATAACATCATCTCCTGTTTTTCTGGCATTTTCTAAATAAGTCCATAAATCTTCCGGATCGTCTGAATCAAAAGAGGAAAATGGTTTGTCCGGAACCTTTTCTCCTTTAAAAATTACACATCGATGCAAGTTTTGTGAATGTTTGTTGGCATCTGATGGCATTGAAGTCCATTCGTAACCAACAAACGTCGTAAACTTTCCAGGTTTATTGTATTTGCTGGCAGCTTCAATAATGCGTTGCCACGAACTTTTGATTACTTTTTCGTTGTTTAATTCGGGCGCTGGTTTATTGGCAACAACACCAACCATAAAATCTGCATAAGCTTTCGCCACATCTTTTTGATCTTTGCTGTTGTAAAGTTTATTCCGATCTGTGCCTGCATAAGGACCGTTTGGATCTTTTATTGCTGCAATTACGCCAAGATATTCAGAGTGATCGGTTACGGCCAAGAAATCAAGTGGGGCAATACGTTTTATTTTCTGTCCCATATAAGTTACTTCCTCGCCCATCGCAAATTTATAAGAATCTTCAGGAAGTGCAGTAGTACCAATCATATTGGCATCTGGTGATAATGAAGTATGCAAATGAAGGTCTCCAAAAAAACAATCTTTTAATGGATTTTCGGCAATCTCATCAATTTCAGCAGTTTTTTGGGCTTTATCAACCGTAACATCTTTTGATGAATCTTTTCCTCCACAACTTGTTATTAGTAATAACACAAGTCCTGCCTGAATTATTTTTCTCATAATACAAATTTTTAATTCATAATATAAAACCTCAATAAAGTTAAACAATTATTTAATAACCAAACACTTACTTATGAAGTTAATAAACTTTAATTGATGTGTATACATTATATCCACCATAATAATTTACATAATAGACTACTTCTACATTATCGGTAATGACTCAAGAATATGAAAAAACAATGGCGAAATTTAAAATTCACAAACAACTGTTAGGCAAAATTTGTTATTTATTTTTAGCAAAATCCTTTTCGTCTTCAATTAAATGATCGTCCCATTTCTCTTTTGGTAAAGTCAGAATATAATTCAATTAAATTGTTCTCAGGGTCTCTAAAATGTGCCACTCTAATTCCCCAAGCTGTCATATCTTTTGGCTCAGTTAAAAAATTTACGCCTTTACCTTGTAATAAACTGTACGTTTCATTTACGCTGTCTACTTGCAGAATGATTGCAATTTTGTCTTGCAATATTTCATTTTTATTTGCGTCTGCGTTGTTGATTGCACTACTCATTAGTTCTGCTTTAAACAGAGCAAGTCCCGATGGATGGCCAATATTGAAACTGGCAAAATTGTCGCCAGGTTTTCCCCAAGAGCATTCCAAACCAAGAATGTCGTTGTAAAAAGTGAAGCACTTATCAAAGTTGTGCACTAAAAGTCTGATGTTACTGAATTTCATTTTGCTTTTTTTATATGGATTAATGATGCAAAACTACTTTTCTGTCATTGTTGCCAATTGTAAAAATCGGTCGTTTTTGTTTTCAAAAAGTTCAGTTGGATTGTTTCCCGTATGTTTTTTCAAATCTTTTATAAAATGTGATTGGTCAAAATAATTTTGTTCGGGATAAAGTTGCCCTTTTTTGATGTGCCTGAATGAGGCGAAACATTTTAAAATTTTGCAGTACGATTTTAAAGGAATACCAAATCTATCTTTGAAATAACGGTTGATTTGTCGGCTTGTCCAAAAAACCTGTTGCGAATATTGTTCTACTGTATGTTCACCATTTGTTTGATACAACAAGTTGAAAAGACTTTTTTTTCGGCTGTCAATACCTTTTTGACTACCCAAAATTGAAAGCATAATTTTATTCAATTCTTCTGTTACAATTTCTAAATCCTTAAATGAGGTTTTATCAAATTCCCAAAAATCGTTATCCTTAATTTGTTCGCTATCGCAAAACGATGAAATCTTTTGTTGTAAAATGTAGTCAACCGCCAATAATTTAAAACGAATTCCAAAAAGCTGTCTGTTTGGTGCAATAGAAACTTCAACTTGTTTCGTCCAAAGTCCTGTTAGTGAAATTTCTTCCTGTTCGTAGTTGTCAAAGGATATGATAAGGTCAAAACAGCCGTCCGGCAAAATTGTAAAGTCTAGTTGTTGAGTTGTAGAATTATCAAACCACCAATAATTCTTAACGAAATCGCTTAATAATGTGTCGGGGTCAAATTCTTTATAAATCATTTAATTTGTCTGTCAGCTTTTTATTGTACTTATATCCCTAAAATCGCACATAATTATAACCCGCGCCTTTATAACGCATCTCTAATATTTAATAGCCGTATGTAGTTTAAGGTTTTACAATACTACAAAAAAAATCGATAGTTGGTTTCCTAAAAAAGACTGCTCTATTGAAACATTCCTATTTTTATTGGTTGCAATTTATTGCATTCTAATAACTATATCTAACATTTTTTACAATCTATAAACAACTACATAACAGCAAATTACATACTTAATTTGTAAGATTTATTAGAAATTATATAAATTGATTTTTAATCAAAATAGTATATTTGATATTATCGATTGTTTCATATTTAATTGTTCACTTATTTAATAATAGAAGATCGTTCAGTGCCTTTTGTTCGCTTGCTTAAAGAATTTTGATACTACTTCTGGTAAAGTGACCAGCTAATATGTAGACAAGTCCGAAATTCGTAAATAAATCATTAAAATACACACTAGCGTCATATACGCTACACTTATACTTATTAAGGCTCATTTATTACTTGTGATCAAATTTTGTATCTCATAATAAAAGTATTTCTTTTATTTATATTTTAGAACTTACTATTTTTAATTGAAATAAAGCCTTAAAAATCAATAGATTAAGAAATATTTTAAATCAATTAATTTACGGTTTGAATTTCCAAACCACCAATATAAGATTATGAATCCTGTTAATGCTATAATCATATCTGGGGAAAAAGAGACGTTGCTCATTCTGAAAAAATTTGAAGAAGAGAATGCTATGATTTTGGAAATAATTGGCGATGCAGGCTGTATAAGTACCGGAACCATAATTATAAAAGCAAAAAAACCTGACCTTATCTTTCTGGATGTTGAACTTAAGGACGATCTTTTTTTTGAAATGCTTGAACAACTGGATTTCAGCATTCCGAAACTCGTATTTATATCCGCACAAAAGGATTACGCCATTAAGGCTTTTAAACACAATGCGATTGATTTTTTGTTGAAACCAATAGATTTTAATGCAATCATTTTAGCCATTTATAAAGTAATCAAAAGAAGAGAAATGGAACGCTCTTATCAGGATCATAAAATCAATAGCATTAATCTCCTAAATTCTTCGAATCAATCAAATGATTATGTAGCAGTAGCGTTTTTAGAAAAAATAGAACTAATACCTACTGCAGAAATTATTTTTTGCAAAGCAGACGGAAAATATACTGTTTTTGTCCTTTTAAACGGCACTAAGGTAATGTCAAGCAGAAACCTGGGAGAATACAGTGCTATTTTAGACCATAATTATTTTTTTAGAATACATCATTCCTATATTATCAATCTGCGTCATATCGTTAAAATTTCAAAAAAAGATGGCTATTTCTGTGAGTTTTCAAATGGAGCAATTTTACCGGTTGCCAAAAGACGGCAAGAGGACTTTAACAAATTTATTAAACTTAAAGAATAAAAAAGCTTGCTGCTTTAAGTAATTGCAAATAATATAGCATCAACATTCTTATGAAAACAAAAATATTAATTGCCGAGCAAGATCCTGCTGATATTAAGGCTATTCTACACGAATTGAAGGATGCCTATAGTTCTTTTATTGTCGAAATTGTTTACTCTGAAAAGGAATATGAATCGGCGATTTACAACTTCAAACCTGACATTATTCTTTCTAATTATTCTTTCCCTTCCTTCAACGGGATGGCTCTTTTTACATTGAAGCAAAAAATGGCGCCAACTATACCTTTCATTTTTGTTACACAAACCATTGCTGTAGAAAAGGCCATAAAACTTATAAAAATCGGAGTACGTGACGTGGTACTAAAGGCAAACCTGAATACGTTAGCAAGAAAAGTTAAAATTGCGCTGCAGGAATACAAACAAGCCGGTGAAAATTTTCAAAGAACTGAAAATGTAATTATTGATAACGAACAATGGGATACTTTCAAAATTGCAAATTCAGACGTATTAAAAATAACAGACAAACAACTCCAAAAAGACAGTTTGTTACAAAAATTTATAGTTGTTGACAATGAGAGCAACACTTTTAAGGACGAGCGAACTTTGACAACGTTTAAACAGAATAGTAAAGAAGAAGAAGAAACCACTGAAATGATTAGACCTGCAATAAAGGAAAACAAAAAAGCTACAGAAAAGATTGATACTCAAATTTCTTGTCAGGAGCAATTACATAATCTTACCAAAATTCTGGATTTTTCAATGGAACTGATTTATTCCTGTGATGAAGAAGGTAGATTTTTGGCTGTAAACAAAGCATCAGAATACATTTTAGGTTACCAAAACGAAGATTTAATTGGAAAGAAATGTATGGATTTTATTTCCCATGAAGATACTCATGATGTGCTAAATGCGAATTTTAACACTGATATTCAAGAAAATACGTCTAATAAAGTGTTTATACGTAAAGACGGAAGTAAAGTCCGCATGCTTTTGTCTGCTGTCCGGGATGACGTGCATAAGGTGACCTACTTCATAGGCAGAGTTATTACTGAGAAAAAAAACATCCAAAAAGCTTTTGAAACAGAAAGACAGCGGTTCTGTAATTTATTTTCTCAGGCACCCTCCTGTATGGGAATTTTAAAAGGTCCCGATCATATTTTTGAATTGGCAAATGAACTCTATTTACAATTAATCGGCAAAAAAAATATTATAGGCAAAACGGTAAAAGAAGTATTACCGGAACTTGAAACACAAGGGATTTTTGAATTTTTGGATACGGTTTATAAAACAGGTGAAACATTTGCAGCCAGTGAAATGTTAGTCAAATTCGACCGTCATGGAAACGGAAAGCTAGTTGATGTTTATTTAAATTTCATTTATCAGGCCAATAGGGATTCTGATAACAATATTGATGGTATCCTTGTCTTTGCCAATGACGTAACGGAGCAAGTCGTGTCCCGGAAAAAAATCGAAGAAAGAGAGAAAATGTACCGGGATTTAATCCACAAATTACCAGTTGCTACTTATTCCTGCGATCGCGAAGGACGAATAACAATCTATAATAAGGCCGCGGTAGCTTTATGGGGCAGAGAACCGAAAATTGGAAAAGATTTATGGTACGATTCATGGAACATGCACCATAATATAAATGACACAGAACCTCGGAGCTTATGTTCTCTCGCCGAAGCACTAACAGAAGATGCATCAAATCTTACAAGAGAAATCATTATCGAACGCCCCAACGGAGAAAAGCGCAATGTTCTGCCCTACCCTGTTCCGTTTCGCAATGCTAAAGGTCAAATAACCGGAGCCGTTATTGTGCTTGCTGATATTACAGAAATGAAATTGGCGCAAAAACAACTGAAAAAAAGTGAAAAGAAATACAGGTATCTCTTTGATAACAATCCAATGCCTATGTGGATTATAGATTTAGTAACCTTTAAATTTCTGGCCGTAAATAAGATAGCTATTGCTCATTATGGATACAGCCGTGAGGAATTTCTTTCGATGACTGCTTTAGATATACGCCCTAATGACGATAAAAATCATTTCATAAAATACAGCGATTCTTCAGAAATTAACAAATCAAATTACAATAGGGGAAAATGGAATCATATCAGAAAGGATGGCTCCGTTTTTCCTGTTGAAATTATTGCGCATGATATTATCTATGAAGGATCGCCGGCGAGATTAATTCTTTCCAATGACATCACTGACCGCACAAAAGCCGAAATAAATCTGGAAAAAAGAAATAGAGAACTTCTCAAAACCAATTCAGAACTGGATAAATTCGTATACAGTGTATCTCATGATTTACGTTCTCCCCTAACTTCCATTCTGGGTCTGCTCTCTTTTATTGAGACAGAAAGCCAGGAACCCGATACCATTAGTCATGCCGAAATGATACGATCTAGTGTCAATCGTCTTGATGACTTTATTAAAAATATTTTAAACTACTCGCGAAACAACCGTACCGGACTTGAAGTAGAACAGATTCCGCTTCATAAAACGGTAGCTGACATCATAAATTCACTTCAAAGCACGAGAGATGCCAAAGGAATTCATTACAAAATTGAAATCACAGAAGAGCAACCGTTTTATACTGACAAGCTGCGTTTTAATACTATCTTAGAAAATCTGATCTCAAATGCCATAAAATACCAGAAAAAGGAAGAAATTGGCCGGTATATCAAAATAACCGGATATTCAGATCCTGAAAATCTTCATCTCAGCATCGCCGATAACGGGATTGGTATAGATAAGGAATATCATCAAAAAATATATGAAATGTTTTTTCGGCTTTCAGGCAAAAAAAATGGCTCTGGTATCGGTTTGTATATTGTAAAAGACACCGTAGAAATATTGCAGGGTTCAATAGATATAAAGTCAGATAAAGGAACAGGGACTACGTTTATTCTCACACTAAAAAATTTGAAACCATGATTACACCAGCAACAACAAAATTTCAAACCGTAATGATAATTGATGATAACGGCATAGATCTCTACATTGCATCACGTATTATCACTCAAAATAATTTTGCGAAAAAAGTTTTACTTTATACCGCAGCAGAAGAGGCCATGAAATACTTGCAAGACAACCAGGAGCATATCCCCGAATTGCCTCAGATTATATTTGTGGATATTTATATGCCGTTAATGTCTGGATTTGAATTTATGGAAGCATTTGACAAGCTATCCGTTATTTTAAAAAATCATTGCCGGGTCTATATTATATCATCAACAATTGACGATGAAGACATCTTGCGATCCAGCAGTAATTATAATGTAGTTGCCTTTCACGTTAAACCACTTACCAAAGAATTTCTTGACCGGATTATCCAGGAATAATTACTATTTTAAAATTTAATTAAAATACAGTTAATACCTATCCTTATAACTGTATCAATAAGAATCATGTATAATTTTATTCAGAATTCGCTGATTTTAAAAAACAGTTATACGCTATACCTCTCACTTATTACTTCTCACTTTCAATTCAAAAGTCATTCCTCTTAATTTGTATAAATGTTAACAGAATCTCCTGTCATTGTACCAATTTTTTATCACGTAATGCTACTATAATATTGAAAAAACTCGCCCACTATCCCAATAGCCCATTCATTAAATCTCCTTGATTTAGTGTACCTGATTAACTAAGCGTTGCCTATTAACGCTCAATGTTCTTTGTATTATAACCGCTGCAGCTGACTGGGATACGATAGAATCGTAAATAAAATAGCCGCGTAAATTTCAAATCCTGCTTGTTTTCAAGATGTATTTTTTTCTTCTTTTAGAAATCAATGCACATGGTGATTCTATAAAAATAATGGAAAATTATATAATTTTTGATTAAAAAATTTTAAATAATTTTATTAGTATTATAACTACAATCAGAAGATGCATAAATTTTACAATGTTGTTAATTAGCAAGTTACCATAAATTTAATCTTAATAAATCTTTAAAATTGAAAAAAAAAATTAGCCTCGTATTTTTCTTAATCTCCTATTTTTCTTTTGCTCAGGGCCCACCACCACCCGGTCTTCCTGATGAACCTGAGCCAGTTCCTATAAATCAGGAAATTGGTTTGTTGTTTATGGCTGGCATTGCTTTGGGAGTATATGTAATCAATAAGAAAAAATAAGTATGATCTGTTTTATACAAATAGTTAACCTAAAATTTAATTTTAATAACACTGAGCTATGAAAAAAAAAATACTTCTATTTTTTATTATTGTGACTTCTGTCCAAGGTTTTGCACAAATTTACATTGGTGCTAATACTCCTGTTTATGTTAAGAATCAAGTTTTGTATGTAACTCAGAATATGAACCTGGCTACGAATTCAAATCTTTACTTAAGAAATAATTCCCAGTTAGTACAAGGTACAACAGGTACCACTAATAATACAGGAACAGGGATTGTATCAGTGTATCAGGAAGGAACCTCAGATAACTTTGATTACAATTATTGGTGCTCACCGGTTGGAAATCCTATAATTTCAGCAGGTAATACAAATTTTGGAATTTCATTACTTAATCGTCCCACGTCTTCAACTGCTGTAATTCCTGCTACTGCACTTCCACTCTCAAATTATGATGGAACAGCAAATCCTTTGGCAATAGCTTCTTACTGGATTTATAAATTAACGAATGCCAATAACTACTCGCAATGGGTTCAGGTTGGCAATGCTACCACAATTGCGCCGGGAGAAGGTTTTACAATGAAAGGAACAAGTGGTTCAGATACTACAGATCCGGAAGGTACCGGAATCGTAAACAATCCCGGAACTGGTAAACAACGATATGATTTTAGGGGAAAACCAAATGATGGTAATATAACCGTAAATGTTGGTGCAAATAATGCAACCTTAACAGGTAATCCATACCCGTCAGCGTTACATCTTAATGCTTTTCTTTTAGACCCAACAAACACTGCAGCAACTGGTATTGCGTATTTTTGGCAACAGGACAAAACTGTAAACTCTCATTATCTGTCTGCATATCGAGGAGGATACGCTGCATATTCACCCATTAGTCTGGGATCTACCGGTATCTATACAGCTGCAACATTTAAATCATACAACAGCGACGGAACTGTAAACGGCAATCCTCCAACTGGGACAAGTCCGGTTGTAGCACGAAAATACCTTCCAATAGGTCAGGGATTTTTAATTAGTGGTGCTTCAAATGGAACAGTGACCTTTAGAAATTCACACCGCATTTTTTATAAAGAAGACAATAGTTTATCACAATTTGAAAAACCGGCAAAAAATTTAAGCGCCAAAACAAATGGTACTTTGAACAATCAGGATTATCCTCCGCCTCCGCCTCCTCTTGTTCCTTTTTTCAAACTTAACGTCATAATTAACAATGAATTTACAAGACAGCTTGCATTAGCCTTCGTTTCTGAAGCAACAGATGGTGTTGACAGAGGTATTGATGCCAAAAATATGGATGGAAACCTGCCTAGCGACATTTCTTTCTGGATTGAAAACGGAAATTATGTAATTCAAGGAGTTAATTTCGATTTATCTAAAAAAATTCCGTTGGCGGTAAACGCAACTGCAAATACAACTTTTAAATTTTTTATACCTGAAATTGTAGATTTTGATGATTCACAGCCAATTTATATCTACGACGCACTTGATATGTCCTATCATGATATTAAAAACGGCACTTATGAAGTTTCAGTTACTCCCGGAACCTTTACCGAACGTTTTAAAATAAGTTTTACGAGCCAGACATTGGGAATAAAGGAGGAAAACAAAACAAACTTTCTTATTTCTCAGGATAATAAAAATCAGGTTTTAACAGCGTCGAATCCAAATAATGAAATAATAAAATCCTTCGTGCTTTATGATATTCTTGGAAGAACAATTCTTTCAAAAAATAATTTAGGAACTGATCAGAATTTCACTTTTTCAACCTCAGGATTAAGTTCCGGAGTTTATATCGCAACATTTCTAACATCAGATAATGAAAAAGTTGTTCAAAAAGTAATTATTTCAAATTCCGGAAAATAGCCTCTTCATATAATTAGAATAAGTACCAAAATTAAAAAAATCCACTATAATTAATTATTAGAAATTATGACAAAAAAATATACCTCCCAAAATCATAAAACAATAAYAATCCTGTTTCTTTTCTTTTCGTCATTTTTTGGAAATGCCCAAATAGGAATTGGAACGGTAACGCCAAATGCAAGTTCTGTTTTAGATATAACTTCTACAACCCAAGGTTTGCTTCCGCCTCGTATGACGACTTTACAAAGAAATGCAATTGCTACACCTGCTGACGGATTGATTGTATATGATACAGATTTAAAATTGTTATACAGCTATGTATCCACAACATCATCGTGGATACCTATAGGTGGTGCAGTTCCGCGATTAAATTTTAAACGCATCAGATCTATTGACAATTTAGCGACTGTATTGGCTACTGAATTAGCCGCTGGTGGTGGCAGTAAATATGTTTTGAGTTCTAATACTTTATATGAAATTAATGGACAGGTGGTATTTAATTTTCCAATTGATCTGAATAATGCCTATTTGGTTGGTCAGGACGCTAATGAGGATATTATTGTTAAATCATCCGGATTTCTTTTTGACGGAACCACAGGCGGCAGTGTTAGGAATCTTACTATTACGGCGCCTGGTGCTACCGTTTTTAATCTGAGTTCTGCAGCTTCAACGTCTACTTTTTTGCTTAGGGATTGTGTCATTGCCAATTCTGCCAGTGTAGGTACGATAGCAGGTTATGGGTTAGTTTTTATGAGTATAGTCAATTTTTCAGGAAATACAAATGGTATCACTTATTCTAATATCGGTCAGTTATTGTTAAGTAACCAGGCGTGGTTCAGCAATAATAGTGGAACTTACGAAAAATTCACCGGAACATTCACTCTGATCGAAAAACAAGGAGGATTCTCTAATGTTAATACCGGAGCATATGGTTTGGATGTTTCTACAGCAGGACTTAATATAACGGGAGATGCTGTTTTAGAATCTGTTGTTTTTACTGGTCCCACTCCGGCTAATTATGTTAAACCATATGCAACTCCATCAGCAACTACATTCACAGGTTATAATTTTAATACCAGCTGGACCGTTAGGGCTGCAGGTATACCAACTGAAACAGATGCAAATGCTGTTGGGGATTTTTCAATGGATTATGCTGTTAATACCGGTCTTGGAGTAACGTTAAACAATGCAACTCCAAGTGATATTGTCAAAGTTGGAGTGAGCACTGGTACAGCTCCTACAACAGTATATTCAAATTTATTCAGATTTGCGACAGAAACTGGCACAGCCGGCTACAATAGATTAAAATACGTTGGAAAAAAGAAAAGAATCTTTCAAATAACGGGTTCAATTTCATTTCAGGTTCCTGGCACAGGAGTATTTATAGCTTATATCACTAAAAATGGCGTTCCCATAACACAATACAAAATTTATGGAAGAGGAGCTGCTGTTAATGATATTATAGTTCTTCCTTTGCATGCAACAGCAGAATTAACCACTAACGATTATATAGAAGTAGCATTGCAACGCAACTCCGGAGCTACTGGTACTCTTGTAGTTCCCAATATTGCAATAACTATAAAATAGTCTAATCGCCTTAATTTTGGCAGTACCATCATTAGTACAATAAAGAAAACTTTTGCTTAACTGCCTCATTGTGATCTGCGGGTCACACCTGCGAATTTTGGAAAGATTATGTTTATTATGACACCCGTTTTATACATAAGTATTTGGCGGGTTTCATAAATAAATCGTGTTTATTACCTTGCTGAGTTATCTGTCCTTTGTCAAATTATAATCTTTTAATTTAATTACATCCTAATATTATATCCTGATTGCGGGCAATTCTAATTTGTGAATTCTTATTCACAGTTGGTTTATGGTCGTTTAGTGCGGCAACGAAAATAAGAAGTTATTTCCACAAAAAAATTAACTGTTACTATAGCTGTATTCCCTGAACTTCACACAACTGCATTGTATGCAGTATTTTGCAGGAGCAATTGTTGCCTGTCAATTTAGATTAAATAAAAAAACATTTGCCTTTCGACAAATGTTTTTAAATTTTAATCTGGATTTGGAATTAATAGAGCACTTTTTTGGTTTGGGTGTGATTATTATCTAAAACAACCTTAACCACTAAAATCTGATTTGATTTTAAATTATCGATAGTCAGTTTAGAATTTCCTACCGAATCTTTTCTGTAAACCAGATTACCTGATAGATCATAAACATAAACCTTTGACATCTTTTGGTCGAAGCTATCAACATTAATAGCTCTGTTTACTGCAATTATTGAAATGTTATCCGTTTTATTTGTCGCATTATCAGCAAGGACAACATTTTGATTCGTTGCCGACTGCTGCACTCTTGCAGGCGATGGGCTAATTTTTACCGATATTGGAAATGAATACGTACAGAACTCATTCGCAAGGTACATAGTACCATTAAATAGTCCCGCCTGAGCATTAGCTGATATATCAATTGGAAATGTATTTGAGCCACTTGTTGACGAAAATGCGTATGCAGTACTACCCTGATCTGCTAACGAAGCAGCATTTGCTGTGGCATCCCAATCAATATAAAAACTGGTAGGGCTACCGGTAGTAGACACATATCGTATTGGTGTAGTTTGAGCGCTCGTACTTGTATAAACCGGATCAACTTGTGAACTAAAAGGCTGAACAATTGATGGTTTCTGCCCAACAACCAGAGTAAAAACCGAACCAACGCTACTAACTCCATCAGCATTTTTTACCGTCAATGTACCAGTATAAGTTCCTAAGGATAATTCTGAGGTATTTACATCAATAATTATAGGACTGGCTGGTAATGGCGCATCTGTAACTGCTATAAGACCATCTGGTGTTGGTGTGGAATTCCAAACAATACTATAGGTTTCCGGAGATCCGGTTGTCGCTGTATAAGATATTGAGCTGGAAAGTTCTCCTGAAAAAAAACCACTTGGAACACAAATATTTTCTGCTGTTGCTGATAAGGTGATTGTTGGTAATGGGCTGATTTTTACTGATATTGCAAATGAATAGGTACACAAATTATTTACAAGATACATCGTACCATTAAACACACCTGCCTGAGCATTTGCAGATATCTGAATTGGAAAAGTATTTGCACCTGGAGTTGATGTAAATGCAAATGGTGTACTGCTCTGATCTGCCAATGACGCAGCATTTGCTGTTGCATCCCAATCAATATAAAAGCTTGTAGGACTACCTGTCGTAGACGAATATCTTATAAGTGTGGATTGCGCACTTGTACTGGTATAAACAGCATTAACCTGTGAATTAAAAGGTTGAACAATTGATGGCGTTTCCCCTATAGTTACCGTAAAAACAGAACCCGGACTGCTCACTCCGCCGCCTGCGTTTTTTACAGTTAATGTTCCCGTGTAAGTTCCAAATGCTGTTCCGGCCGGAATAGCAATACTAATTGGACTCGCTGGTAATGGTGCATCTGTAACCGCTACAAGACTATTTGTTGGAGTCGGATTCCAAACAATACTGTACGACACAGGAGATCCGGTTGTTGCCGTATAAGATAATGCAGTCGAATGTGCCGTATTGATTTGGCTAGGTCTTAAACAAAGACTCACTGCTGTGGTTGCTAACGCTATAGTTGGTAAAGGAGTTACAGTTACTGTTGTTGGTGTAGAATTTTCAACACCACAAGTACTAGCACTCTGAACAACCGCTCTAAATTGAGTTGTAGCTGTCAGTGGTCCAGATGTATAGGTAGTAGCTGTATTGGCTATGTCTGTCCAGTTAGTAAACGGACTTATTGCAGATTGCCACTTAACAACAAATCCCGTATGTCCCGATAGTGTTAGTAACCCACTTGTGCTTCCGTAATTAATTGTTGTACCACCGCTCACAGTTCCTCCCACAGTTGCGGGTGCTATAAAAATGTTGGTGCTATTAATAGCTGTGATATTAGAAACACATGTACCAGCAGTAATTTTAGTAATAGTTATAGTACTTGGTCCTACGGTAGTTAAACCCGTAGCAGTAAAAGTTCCTGTTCCATAAGTAGTAACACTCAAATTTGCGGTTAAACCCGTAGCACTTGGACTGGTTCTGTCATAAGTTACAATATAATTACCAACAGGTAATGCCGGTGAAGTTACCGTTACAGGAGACGTTGAACCGCTCGAAGAACAAATATTTAATGACGATATACTTGATAAAGTAAAAGTTGGACAAGTGTATGAAATAATTACCTTTCCAGCACCTCCCGCACCTCCAACCTGAGCAGTGCCCAATGCCGAATTTATTGCACCACTGCCCGCACCTCCTGGAGCTGCGCCCGGGTTTCCGGGTGCTGTACCCAAAAGTAAGCTGGCAACTGCTGCGCCTCCGGCCCCTCCTGAATTTGCTCCTGAACCTCCTGCGCCTGATGAAAGGAGAAGTGATAATAGCGACCATGAACAACCATTACCTCCGTTAGCACCTGCAATTTTTGTAGTTCCTGCTGAGGCTGCAACAGTACCGCCAATTCCGCCAACCGGGTTACCGCCTGCATCATTTGCAGCTCCTCCGGACCCTCCGGCTGCTAATATTGAAGACTGATAACCTGCAATAGTAGAACTGCTTCCTGCACTTCCATTAGCGGTAGTTCCGGATGTAGTACCTGCAACGATTACATTCAGGGTTTCTCCCGGAGTAACTGTTAATACTTTACTTGCATAAGCACCTCCTCCACCGCCGGCTGCGCCTCGCCCAAACAATAATCCTGCACCACTTGCGCCACCACCCGAGCCACCACCGCCCCAAGCCTGAACGCTAATACTGGTAATACCGGCAGGGACCACAAACGTGCCATTGCCAGTAAATGTCGTGGTGCTCTGCGACCACGAGAAAGCAACAAAAAAAACGAATAACATAGATAATTTTAGTTTCATAGCATTAAATTTTACGTATTAAAAAAATCAGTGAATTATTTGGATAGTGATATTGAGAAATGGAATCTCTAATTTGACTACCCCTTAAATCAAGCAGTAGTACTTAATAAAAACAACCTGTCACCTTAAATAAATTTCAAATGCAATCGAATTATCAGGATTTTTTTTTTAAGATTAAGGAGTACAACAAGGAACATAATTTGAAGGTTCGGAATTTTGGCGATACAACCTTTCGATGCATCGGCATAATCATCCTTATTAGAAAAAGGAAGTGTTTGCACTACTTTTTCAGTTGTCTGGCGAGTAATCTCAGTTGCAGGTTCAGTTTGGGCAAATAATAGTTACCCTCCAATTAGGCTTAGAATTATAAAAGAGAAATCTTCATGCTTTTCATTTTAAATTAAAAATTTGAAACCTCAATTTTTTTTTTAACAATAAATCAAAAGTCATGGATACTGTTTTTTCAACATTTTTACAGTATAATATTACAAATGTCAAAATATAAAGAATATATTTACAGAAAAAACCACAATATTTGGTTTCATTTTATAAAATGAAACCAAATAGCTACAATATACTAATCAAATTGTTAGTTTATTCTTTTCGGCATATTTTAAAAAAATATATAAATTTAAAATATAGATGTTACACAATTCCCAGGAGATAGATTTAGAGAATCATTTTATTTATTGGATAAGTGAACATTATTATTTTTGACACAATCAAAAAAAGCTTTCCTCAACTACATTCTCCTCACAATTCCCTGAATGCAATTGAAGCATCCTTCCTTCGATCATTTTGGTAAAATCTCCAGTCATTGTTTTTTGTCTTGGCGGAAAGTCTTTGAATGACATAAATGTTTTTCCATCAAATCTATTATAGGGCGAAACACCCAAATTTTATGTTCTGCAAGCTTGCGGGTAATATCATAATCAGTTCGAAGTTCGCAAGGATCAGTTCTATCCTGTAAAGAATGCCTACTTTAAGTTTTTTAAAACTTTTTTCAGCAAATTAGTAAAGGTTTCAAATTCGTCGGTATTGAGTTGAGACGAAAATTGTTTGGTAATATTAGCACGAAAATTTTCGGAATTATCTATGATGAATTTGCCTTTTTCAGTTATTAATAATTTAAAAGAGCGACGATCCATTGGATTTTGACTTTGTTTTGCCAGACCATTTTTAATTATAAATTTCAATTGTTTAGAAATTGCCGCCTGGCTAACATTAAAGGCTATGGCAAGATCCTTGCCTGTAATATCTTTTTTTCTGTAAATAAAATCAATAATATTATAATGTGAAGCCGTTATTCCACTGCTATTTCCTTTGTTCATATTTGCCAGAATAAAGCATTGGAAATCTGTAAAAACGTTAAAAAAATCTTTTTCAGTTTTATTCATAATAAATTAATACTTAACTTAGTTAATCATTTTTCAAAGTTAAACTAAAGTTATTTATGAAAAGTATTGTAATAACAAATGCGCGACAAAATAATCTTAAGAATATATCCTTAAATATTCCCAAACATAAAATTACTGTCTTTACAGGAGTTTCGGGTTCAGGAAAATCTTCCCTTGTTTTTGAAACCATAGGAGCCGAAGCTCAACGACAGATTAATGAAACACAAAATAGTTTTCTACGCAATAGATTACAGCATTTTGGAATTCCTGATGTCGATAAAATAGAAAATCTGAATGTTCCAATTATTATCAACCAAAAAAGATTGGGCGGAAATGCACGATCTACAGTTGGTACAGCGACGGATATATATGCATCATTACGACTTCTTTTTTCACGCATTGGTGAACCATTTGTTGGATATTCGAATGTTTTTTCATTCAATAATCCACAGGGAATGTGTGCAAATTGCGAAGGTTTAGGCTTTATACAAAGTGTCAATATTAATGTGCTGATCGATAAAAATAAATCATTAAATGAAGGCGCTATAAAATTCCCAACCTTTCAGCCTGGTGGTTGGCGCTTAACAAGATACACGTTATCCGGATATTTTGATAATGATAAAAAACTGAAAGATTACACTACTCCCGAATGGGAAACATTACTTTATGCAACAGAACACAAACCTAAAAAACCAAGCAGGGAATGGGGAAAAACGGTGAGCTATGAAGGTCTGGTTCCCAGAATTGAAAAAGCCTTTTTAAAAAAGGATTCAAAAGAAAACCTAACAAGAAAAAAAGACCTTCAGGAGATCATCAGAACCAAGGAATGTCCGGTGTGTAATGGAAAAAGATTAAATGATAAAATCCTGTCCTGCAAGATAAATGATAAAAACATTGCTGAATGCACAGCACTTTCTGTTGATGAACTTCTTGATTTTATTCGCCAAATAAAAACTAAATCTTATGAAGTAATATTAAATGAACTTACAAAAAAATTAGAAAACATCATAAACATTGGATTGCAATATTTAACCTTAGACCGGCGAACAGATACGCTATCGGGAGGAGAATCACAACGGATAAAAATGGTTAGAAACCTGGGCAACAGTTTGGTCGATTTACTTTATGTGTTTGATGAGCCAAGTATTGGACTTCATCCAAGAGATTTGCAAAATATTTCTTCGATCATTCAACAAATAAAGGATAAAGGAAACACAGTTTTAATAGTTGAACATGACCCTGATTTAATTAAGATTGCAGATTGGGTAGTTGATATGGGACCAGGATCAGGGAAAAATGGCGGAGAAATTATTTTTGAAGGCACATTTAAGGATCTCAAAAAGTCAGAAGGAAAAACAGGATTGTATTTTGCCAAGATACCTGTTATGAACAATGCACCGCAAATTGCCGAAGGATATTTGGAAATTAAGAATGCTGTTATGCATAATCTTAATAATGTTAGTGTTAAAATTCCGAAACATATAATGACAGTCGTAACAGGAATTGCAGGTTCAGGAAAAAGTACACTAATTGGTAAAGTGCTTCCTGATTGGTATAAAAATGTAACTGTAATTGACCAATCTTTATTTACAGCAAGTTTCAGATCAAATTTACTGACTTATCTTAGTCTGTCTGATACCGTAAGAAAATTGTTTGCAAAAGCCAATAACGTTTCTGATAAATTATTTAGCAGTAATAGTGAAGGTGGCTGCAAAAACTGTAAAGGATCTGGAATTGAGAGAATTGATTTGGCTTTTATGGATGATATAGAGCAAATTTGCGAAGTATGCAATGGCTCTGGATTTGATCCCAAAGTGCTGCAATATACGTATAACAAAAAAAATATTGTAGAGGTAATGAATATGACTATTACAGAAGCTTATCCCTTTTTTAATGATAAAATATTCACTGAAAATTTCAATGTTTTAATCGAACTTGGCTTAGATTATTTAACCTTAGGACAACGATTGAGCAGCTTTTCCGGTGGCGAAAGGCAACGGTTAAAATTAACTAAAGAGCTAAATAATGCCAATAAAGTTCTCATTTTAGATGAACCCACTACCGGATTGCATCCAAGTGACACACAAAAGCTGCTTTTGTTTTGCAACAAATTACTACAAAAAAATAATACCTTAATTATAGTTGAACATAATCTTGATGTTATTGCTCAGGCAGATTGGATTATCGACATTGGACCCGGGGCAGGAAAATATGGTGGAAATATTATTTTTGAAGGAACAGTCGAAGAACTTCTGAAAAGTAAAAAATCTTATACTGCTGAATACGTTAAAAAGCACTTGAAATTATAACAAAAGTATGGATCATTTTACTACTTCTTTAAATTTTAGTATTTTTGATACATGTTTAACGTCTTTCTCCACTATCTTCAAAGTAAAATTAACCTAACAGAAGATGAGATCCGTCTTATTGAATCTGTTAGCATTATTAAGAAGTTAAAAAAACATCAGTTCCTTTTGTCAGAAGCAGAAATTTGTACCCATAGCGGTTTTGTCTGCTCGGGATTTTTACGAAAATACAGTATTGATGATAAAGGAATAGAGCATACTGTTTATTTTGCAACCGAAAATTGGTGGATTTCTGACAGGCAAAGCCTTATGGATGGTACTCCTTCCAAATATTATATTGATGCCATCGAAGATTCTTTTGTCTTATTGATCAGCAAAACTGACTTTGAAAAGCTATCAGAAAAAATACCGCAATTTAAAGATATGGTTAATACGATATTGCAAAGAAGTCTCAATGCCACTCATGAAAGGATTAATACTACCTTGATTGCTACTGCTGAAGAAAAATACATTCAATTTTTAAAATCTTTTCCCAAGATTGCAAATCGTGTTCCAAGACGCATGCTGGCTTCTTATCTAGGTATTACACCAGAAACTTTAAGCCGGATAAGAAAAAATATTTCTACAAAATAGTTTTGATATTAAGGATATCATACATAATCTAACTTGATTTATACTTGACATTTATCAAGACTTTTTGAATCATATATCAATATTTATCCCCTTCTAATACGCCAACTTTGTATTAAAGTTTAGGACAGTATTTCAAAAGTAATTTTAAGTACAGATTATTGCTCTTCCGCAGACACGCAAAACCGTTCATTCGTTGCAGCGCAGTCTGATTTGGCAGAAGCATACATCATCTTCATTTTAAAATAATTTTTGAAATTAGCTTTTATGGCTTTGATTTATTAGTAACAGATTAAAAACATATTACAATGGAATTACATCAAAAAAGTTTGGAAACCCAGCAAGTGCTTGACGGTTTCTTTGAAGGAACAGCTCAAAATAACCCTTTGGCTATTGCCAAATACATAGATGAAAATGTAGATTTTTACATTGCCGAATCTCCTTACATGCCTTGGACAGGAAAGAAAACAGGAAAAAAAGAAGTTATCAAAGCTTTAGAGCAGCTTATAGATGCACATACAATTGGAGAAGATGATTTTGAAATGGATCATGTTTTTATAGATGGTAATGAAGCTGCCGTTTTTGGCAAAGCCGGAAGAAGAGTTAAGGCAACCGGTAAGAAATTTAAAGAACCTTTTTGTATGAGGTTTAGCATAAATAATGGTCTTATTACAAAATTCCTCATGCTTGAAGATTCTCATCAGATAGAAAAAGCATTCAAACAAGACTAAGGTTTCAACATCATTAAACTTTAAATTAAATTTATATAAAAAATAATTTTTCACTAAAACCTTTATAACCAGAGCCTTTATAATTCGTATTATGAGGCTCTTTTTATTTTGCGGACAACCAATAGTCAAGCTAAGCAGAAGTACTAAAAAAATAGCATTCATAGAAATGTCTTTTGGCGAATTATAGTAGAAAAATAGAAGACTTGTATTTTTTATTCTTCAATAAAGGCATTTACATCACTTAAAATTTCTCCTGTTTTGCCATCAATTTTTATTGTTCTGGTTTCTGCCATTGTGGCTATTTGTATTGAATAACAATAACTGGTTATAAAAAATAATCGCTTATATGAAGATCTGTCTATGATTAATGATTTATAGTTATTATCATTAATTAGATCAATTTGCAGCTCTTTTTTGAGCATTGCAATTAAATCTTTTATTGTAAAATCAAATCCTTCGTTATAATTTTTCCAGTTTAGTAAAGTGCCTTTCTCATCATAACTTTTCCAGATACCAATTGGCATTCCATAAAAATAACAAAATTCATTTACCAGTGAATTAGTCGTTTTACTGTAGATAAATACATTCTTAAAACTATGATTTCCAGTAATTAATTCCTTTTTATAATGTTCTTTTTCTTCATATAATTTGACAATAGTATCCTTTACAAAATATTCATAAGTGCTATCTTTTTTGTTATCATTGAATGTTTTTAAATCAAACTTTTCGAGAGATTTTGCATTAAACTTTTCAGGAAAGATTATTTTTTTATCCTTACAGGATAAGAGACAAAACATTATAATGATTATATAAATTGATTTTTTCATTATCATTTTTTATATGAAATATAAATTATTTTGTTTCAGGTGTTATATGATATGTTATCTTGTTTTTTGTACAATAAAATATTCCTCTGTTAAAAGAAACGTTGTCATATTTGGACGGAATTATTGTTTGGTTTTGTGAATTTACCACACCGTATTTTCCAGCTTTTTTTACGATATAAAAATCTTCATTTGGAACTATAACAATTTCCTCAAATAAAAAAGGCAGAATTTGTTTTAAGTCTTTTGTGTACAAACCGTAAAAGTTATTTTCGTCGTGAATTAATAACTGTTCCAAACGTTCGCCTACAAAATCTATATCTACTTCGGCTTCTTTAATACTGATAACAGGCGTTTTATGAAGTATGCTGTCATTTTTTGAGAGATAATACTTTCCTCCTATTTGCTTTGTATGCATCGTTTTAAGTTGATCTTCACTACTTACGTAAGGATTTTTCTCTGTAATCTCTCCGTTAAAAGCTCTAAAAAGCTTCTTACCATTTTTGTATAAGCTATAACTATTATTAGAATCCAGGTCGATACTGTCCACCGCTGCAGTAAACAATTCTTCTCCGTTAAAATCATACACGCTTACAAGAGAATCTTTTTTAGCCGTTAGAATACTTTTTTGACATTTAATAGTATCAAATTCAGTAGGCAGCAGTGTTTTTAAATTAGAATCAAGAAGTCCCCATTTGTTTTTTTCTTTCATCTTATAACCTGAAAATGCAACATTATAAGAGGACTGTCTTTCTTTGATTTCTATCCAACTTATATCCTCATATTTTTTATCTACAAGAGTTTGATTATCGGCATCAATTATTCCAAATAAATTATCGCTTTTACTGATAAAAAATATTCCGTTTTTAGACTCCAAAGAGTCATATACAAACGGAATACCTTCCTTTCCTTTTGAATTAATCGTGCCATATTTATCGTTTCTTTTTACGATGTAATTTTCATTTGTTTTTCCGTTATAAGCAGTTTTATTATCTACAATAGTATTAGAAATAAGCTTACCCTTATAATCGTATTTTTCATATTTAACCTTAGCTGTTTTTTGATCCATATAAGCAATCGTATATCCGGAATCTTTGTCTTCCTCAAAGCGGTTTGTTTGCTTTTCAAATTGGATTTTTTTACTTTTCAGATCATAAACCTTTGCTGAATCAGCACTTTTTATGATAATCGAATTATTATAGGAACTAAAATTCCAGCTCCCTTTTATATCCATTTCAAACTTTGCTACAATTTCTTTTTTACTCGTGACCAACTGTATTGTTTTGTATTCTTTTTTATTGTTTGTACAGATAAACAGATCATTTTTATATTGTTTTAGAAATTCATTTTCTACAAAACTGTTGTCATTATTTGTTTTTCCAAAATTCAGAAATTGAATATCATCATAAATTCCGTTCTCAAAAATTATCGTTCCGTCAAATTTTATTACACCATTTTTTTCGGTACTGTTTTTTGGATTAAATTTAAAATAAGAAGAAGCTTTTTCACAATATTCTTTCGAAGGATAAAACGACATAAAACGATACTCCTCAACAAGGTTTTTTAAAACAGGATATCTAAAATCAGCAGCTTGAAGTTCTTTGTTCATTACGCCAGTATTAGCACCTTCTTTAAAAAAGTAATTATCATTTTTTACTTCATCAAAAGGATGTTCCAGAGTGGATACATTACCCAGACTATCGATTACTGTATCATAATAATACCCTCTTTTGGCAAAAATCCTGTGATTTTTATAATCATCAATAAAATAATAATTAAACTCGCCGTCGATGACTTTATCGTTCTTTAAGTTATAGAAAACTACGGTACCTCTATTTTCATTCTTGCTAATCATGAAATTAGAATTTGCAAACGAAAAAGAATTGCCTTCTAAATTTAACCTTTCGGCCTTGTCATCTTTAATCTTTATTACTCCGCCTTTATAATTTTTTACCTTTTTCTCCGAATTATCTATTTTTGTTTCGTCTTGCGAAAGTTCGGTAACAAAAACAAAACTGGTTCTTGTTTTTGAATTATAATCATATATAGTTGCTTCTTTAATTTTAGGTGGATAAAGCATTTTTCCTTTAGAATTAAAAATGCTTTGTAAACCGTTATCAAAAGCCACAAAAAATAGATCTGAATTATAACCTCCACGCTCCATATTGGCATACTTTACTGGAATAATTTCTTTGCCATTATGATCTATCAACCCCACAAATGAACCTAAAGAAGCAATAAATGTATTTTTTATACCATATCTCAAATTACTATATTTACCTTCCACGACTTCTTTATTATAAAAATCGTCCAGGCCGTACTTTCCTTTTTTTTCAAATACAACTCTATCAAATTCATCTATCTTTTCTAAATCATTTATATTGCTGTATGGATTGGGCTCATCACTAGATTTATATTTCTTATATTTTTGATTTTCAAGAGTTATCAAATCTATTTTACTTCCGTTTCTAAAATACTTGATCGCTTTTTTATTCTTATAACAGGCAACATTTCCAAAATCACCACTTAAATACTCGATATAATCGAATTGCGGCGATACCAATTTATCCTCTTTTTGAACGCCAATAAAACCCCATTTTTGCCCTTTTCTAAGAGTAAAAACACCATTCCAAAGAAACCTGATATCATTATAATCAGCTTCGGCGATAATTTTACCGCTTAAATCCATAAGTCCAAACAGATTGTTTCTCTTAAAAATAATTCCTTCAGGCTTATCATTATCCGGCTCACAAATTTCTTCATCATAAATCAGGTTTATCCATTTTCCGTTATAAAAAGTATTGCCAAATTTATTGATTGAATCATAAACAGGCTCTTTATAATATTTGTCTTTTGAGATATTAAAAATTCCGAATTTATTATCTTTTTTGACGATAGTATATTCACTACCGTAATAAATCCTTCTTACTGTATCCAATGCAAATGGGGCGTTATCTTTAAGATTTATAAGAATTGTAATTGCATTTCCAAAGTTTCTGAAATTAGAATATAAAGGAATATAAGTATCAAATTTATGAGTGTCTATAATCTCATTAGAAGTCAGCTTGTACAGATAATTTTGGTCGTTTTTATGAAAAGGGAGCCATACATTATCATACGAAATATCGTTTTCAATAATGCTTCCGGTTGGGTCAAGAGTATAGTCAAAATCGTCTAAGATTATCTTTTTTGTTCTAATGTCAAATATTTGGTATTTCTTATTCTTCTTTTTCGTTCGTATAAAATTTGGATAATACATCGTATTAAAAGTATCCAAATCCTTAAAAAGTAAATTTCCATTTAAATCAAAAACACTTACAAGGTCGTCAAATGAAAAATCGTTATACTTGTTCATCGTTCCTGACAAAATATAATCTCCATAAAATATACTAGATTTGTTTCCCAACGGGATAATAACTTTACCTGTTTCAATATTTACAAATGCCTCCTGTTTATTTTTATAAACAGGTAAATATTTGAAATAATGCTCTCTATAAGGAATGGAATCATAAACAGGCGGCAAAGTGTATTTTTTTGATTTCTCATTATAAATTCCTTGTGATTTTAATACGTTCGATTTTATATATACTTTGTATAGGGAATCATTTAACCTCACTTTCTTGAAAAAATGATGCTGCATAATATTTTCAAGATGAGACTTGTATAAATTAACATTTGTATTTTCAAGAGTTTTTTTATCCTTTATCTTATTTAAGGTTTGATATGATTGCAAAAAATCTCCTTTTTGATAATAGGCTTCAGCTCGCTCTCTAAGTGCTTGTGTATCTTGAGAAAACACAAATAACGGAAGTAAAATAAATACGAAGAATAGTTTTTTTATCATATACTTTTTGAAAAGAATAAATATTATATTTTTTGAAACATACAAGTCTCTTTATTTATATAGAGCCTTTAAAATCTGAAATGGTTGGGAAGAAATATTTTTTTTAACTATTACTCTAAAACCAAATATAATAGATTTTACATTTAGGAATGTCCAATAATGAATTTTAAAAAATTATCTAACCATTCGGCTTTAAAATATGTTAGTTTTTTTTATATCGTGCATGAAATAAATTTTATCTTCACTCCCAACCTTTTTTATTAAATGATACTCTATATATGAAAAGAGAAATTAGGAAAGAATATTTATCAAAACCATAAAAGTAACCAAAACATTCACTATCATGAAACTTAAAATCTTACTTGTTTTATTATTTTTCACCTTATTGGCTCAGGCACAAACCAAAGTAATTGCACACAAAAGTCACAGTGGATCTAAAAATTCATTTGCAAAAGCATACAAGAATAATCTGTTTGATATAAGTCATTCTAACTTTGGATTGCCTGAACACAAAATTATAATTTTAGACACCGTTATTGCCGTACACAATTCTCTTACAATATTAAAAATCAGGGAGTCAATTCATACCTATACTTCAGGAGTTAATTATAAAAATTTAAAGAAATCAGATTTTAAGTTTAAAACCACAATGATAAGTGACAGTTTATTTAATGAAAAAAATACAGTCCGATATATAAAATCTGCACCTCCATACAGATATCCTCTATATTTCCTTAATTCTATTGATAGTGTTGTTTTTATAGGCTTTAAAAATCCTTTTTAAATGAGAAAAATACAGGGTTTCGTTTATCAGATACTATCGTTATTTGCTTTATTAGCAATCGTGTTTATTCCTTTTTCTTTTCAGTATATTACTATCCAGTCTGCAATAACAAAATTTTTATTTGAAGATTTGATTGTTTATACTGCTACAAAAATGGGCAATATTCTCATTGCAAATCCTGAAATATCATCTGATTCTACAACCTTATACTTATTGTTTTTTATACTATTTCTGATTGCTGTAATTACAGTTTCAATTCTTTCTTTTTTTGATTTTTGGAAAACACATAAGAATTTTATTTTCAAAGTAATTCAGCTGATAATAACGTATTATCTAGCTTGCGTTATGCTGAAATATGGTTTTGATAAAATCTTCAAAATTCAGTTTTATCTCCCGGAACCCAATACTTTATATACGCCGTTAGGAATGCTGGATAAGGATATTTTGTTTTGGAGCACTATGGGAACTTCTTATTCTTATACTGTTTTTATGGGTTTAATGGAAGTTATTCCCGCCTTGATGCTGTTCTATAATAAAACAAGAATTCTTGGTCTTTTTATTCTTTTCGGAGTTTTAATAAATGTCGTTTTTATCAATTTTGGATTTGATATTTCAGTAAAACTATACTCATTGTTCTTACTATTGCTTTGTTTTTTATTACTTGTTCCGAATTTGAAAAAAATAGCGCTTTTTTTTATATCGAATAAACCAACAGCATTATGTCATTTTAAAGGATCAGACTTAATTACTTCAAAATCAATAAAAACTACTGTAAAAATAATAGTGATTCTTTTCATTTTGATGGAATCGGTTTTTCCATATTTTCAAAAAGAAAATTTTAACGACGATAACATGACCCGAAATCCGCTGCATGGCGCGTATGAAGTTGTGAAAATAGAAAAGAAAGAAACGCCTAAACCTGCTGTAAATCTGAAAATAAAACGCATCTTCATTCATCGGAATAATTATTTTATTTTTCAATATACAGACGATACAATGGAAGATTTTCATTTAGAAATTAATGAAACTAAAAATCAATTCGTATTAACCAATTATAATGGTGAGCGAATAAAATTGCAATATAAATACTCGGGAAATTCAAAAATACTGGAGATTCATTCTCCCGAACTGGGTATTACTATCTATTCTAAAGCATTGCCATGGAAAAAACTGCCATTATTACAGCCTCTTTTTCATTGGACTGTAGATGAGATTCATTAAAGCTAAAAATATTTCAATTACTGTTGAATAAAAATATAAATATGAACAACTTCAAAATATTTTTTGTCCTAATTCTATTTTCGCAATTATCATTGGCACAAGACCGAATAGTATCCGGAGTTGTTAATGATAGCACGGGATTACCGCTTCCGGGCGTACAAATTTTAATTGAAGGAACACAAAAAAGTGCTCAAACCAATTTTGATGGTCATTATTCTATTAAAGTAAATTCAGATCAATTCTTAGTTTTTAGTTATATCGGAATGAACCGTCAAAGAATTAGTGCATCTAAAAATGAAATTGATGTAATATTGCAAATCGACCATAGCACAATGCTTTCGGATTTAATTCCGCCTAATCCGGTAAGTCGAAATAAAAAAAAAGAAAGCCTTTATTATGCCATTAAAACCATATCTGCCGAAGACATAAAAAACGCGAGTGACCCCAAATACAATTTTAAGCAGGATTATAACAATAGCCCTCTTATTTTTATTTCAGATTACACGTTGAAAAAAACAGATTACGAATTTGAAATAAAGTATAAAATAAGGTATTCTCCAATCCGCGATTATAATATTGAATATGTAAAAGCTTATAATAATCTTACTTTTAAATATTTGAAAAGAAAATATAAAAAAACATGGCAATCTGAAATTAGAAAAGAAGCTATTGGCTTAAATGATTTTTTAAAGAAAAATTAGTTTTTATTACTAACCCATATTTTGGCACTGTTTGTAATGAGATACTTTATTTTGAAATATTTAATTTATTGACTAGTCTTCAACTAAAGCCTAATGTCATTAAGTTAGGGAAAAATCCAATGGAACAATTTGTTTTTGTTCCATCGGAACATCTCATTGGTAGCCCAATAAATACGGTATTTTTTTACGTTCCGTAGGAACGTTTGATTTTATAAATAATAATTGTTAAAAACAGATACAGATTACATATACAATTTCTCAAACGTCCCAATGGGACGATGTTTCTCTCGATGCCTTTTTTTTCTACCGATGAGATGTTCCGATGGAACAAAATCTAAAATATCTTCACTTAATGACATTGATTTTTAGCCTAATGTCATTAAGTTAGGGAAAAATCCAATGGAACAATTTGTTTTTGTTCCATAGGAACATTTCATTGGTAGCCCAATAAATACGGTATTTTTTACGTTCCGTAGGAACGTTTGATTTATAAATAATAATTGTTAAAAACAGATACAGATAACATATACAATTTCTCAAACGTCCCAATGGGACGATGTTTCTCTCGATGCATTTTTTTTCTACCGATGAGATGTTCCGATGGAACAAAATCTAAAATATCTTAACTTAATGACATTGATTTTTAGCCTAATGTTATTAAGTTAGGGAAAAATCCAATGGAACAATTTGTTTTTGTTCCATTGGAACATTTCATTGGTAGCCCAATAAATACGGTATTTTTTACGTTCCGTAGGAACGTTTGATTTATAAATAATAATTGTTAAAAACAGATACAGATTACATATACAATTTCTCAAACGTCCCAATGGGACGATGTTTCTCACGATGCCTTTTTTTCTACCGATGAGATGTTCCGATGGAACAAAATCTTGTCATTTCGATTCCGAGGCTTCTGGATCCAAATGACAAAGCAGGTAGATAAGCATTCTAATAATTTGTGAAATTTGTGATGAAAAATGCTTAACTTAATGACATTGCGCTCGAGTCTCCTACGTCAGAAATAACAAAACCTTTGCTGCCGTCCCGAAGTTTCGGGATCGGGATTGCGCCTTTGCGAGAGATTATGCATCATGGCATTATAGATTCTCCCTTAATTTAAGGACTTTGCCTATACAGTGACCTCTACTGGATTGAAACCTGCACCTCATCGATTTTAACACTATTAAAAATCTTATATTTAAATAAATTAACTATTTTTAATCTTAAAATTCTTAGTTAAACACAATAAACTTATAAATTTTATAATAATAGCTTAACTTTAAAGGTCCTAAATTTGAATTCTAACAACCATATTCTTTAACAAATGAAACACTTCTACCAAACTCGCCATCTCGTGGCTTTTTTAAGTATTTTTTGTTGCTTTTCGATGTCCTTATTTGCTCAGGGAACATCTCCGGCACCTCAAAATTTGCCTTATGTACAAGATTTTTCTTTATTAGAACCGACTGCAACCACCTATCCTGCAGGATTACAGGGTTGGACTGCAAGCACAATTCCCGGAAGTTCCTATAATACAAATGCTGTTTTAGTAGGAGATCGTGTTCTAACAGCCAGCAGCTCTGCTTCTACTACAAGTGGAAATATTCATAATTATAATGGAAAAATTGGATTCCTAAACTCTGGTTCGTTAGATCTAACGATTGGTTTGGCAATTAACACATCAGGAAAATCAGGCGTTCAGGTACAATATGATGCGATGGTAATTCGTAATCCTTATGACGGAACTGCCAACACCCGTATTAATGAAATGATATTGCAATATCGAATAGGTGACACTTCTGTTTTTACTACGTTGCCTGCAACTTCGTATTTAAGCAATACTGTTAAACAAACGACTTCTGGAGTTACCACTCCTTTAAATCCGGTGACTATTACTGTAGTTTTACCCGCTGAATGCGACAATCAGCCAGTCGTACAATTACGATGGATTTCTAAACAAAATTCAGGAGCGGGTTCGCGTCCTTCTTTTGCCATTGATAATATTACGATTCAAAATGACATTACTCCACCTGCATATGCTGACGGATATCCTAAAATAGAAAATATCCTATCTAATGGTTTTGATTTTTCTGTTCAGCTAAACGAAACAGGAAAAACATATTTTGTACTCTTGGCATCAGGAAGTTCAAAACCCAGTGCTGCTCAGATAAAATCAGGCTTAGACGCCAATGGAAATGCCGCTTTGCAATCCGGAATTCTTGATGTTACAGACAAAGCCCTGACGTATACTAAAAGTATTTCTGGTTTAACGATTGATACTGATTATGTTGTTTATTCCATTTCTGAGGATTTTTACGGCAACATTCAAGCCGACAGTAATCAGCTGAATGTTAAAACCTCTAATGTTTTAGTTCCTTCCTTATCAACCACAACAACTGCAATAGATTTTGGTTTTTCAGAACAAAATTTTGCATCAAAAACAAGCAGTTATCAAATTCAGGCGCAGCATCTAAATGATGTAGTTACGGTTACTGCTTCAGATAATTTTACCATTTCAAAAAATCCAAATGATAGTTTCCAATCTACTTTGGTTTTTGATGTGCAGGATTTTAATGCTGACAATACTCCTACCGTGTATGTACGATTTACGCCTAATGCAACGGGTAGTTTTCCAGGACAAATAAGCCATCAAACTTCAGGAGCAAGTTTAAAAACGATACTATTATCCGGTAACGGAATCAATCCTTATTCTCAAAACTTTAATGATGTAAATGTGCTCACAAATAGTGGCTGGACCGCTTATAGTGTTGCAGGTGATAAAATTAAATGGGCAAGTACAAGCAGCCGTTTTAATAGTTCTCCGGCTGCAGTATTAATAAATGGTTACGCCGAAAACGGAGCGAGTAAAGATTGGTTAATTTCACCTAGATTACATTTAGACAGTTTCGATAAATTCCCATTATTATCATTCTATTCCCGTAAATTCTATTCAGGTCCGAACTTAAAATTAATGGTTTCTGTTAATTATGACGGAACAAGTAGCCCTGAAACCGCTACATGGACAGAAATTCAAGGTGATTTTCCTTCAACAACAGGCGTATTCAAGCAATCTCAATTCATCAATTTACAGGCTTATAAATCCAATAATACGTATGTGGCATGGGTATACGAAACTACCGCTTCTGGTGGAGATAATGCAGCTGAATGGACAATTGATGATGTAAGTATTACCAATGAGGCAACATTTTTAGCTTCTAATCCTAATTTAAGTTTTGGTGAGACAAATGCAAATTCAACTTCAGACAGTCAATCCTTTGTTTTCATGGCAGGAGGTTATGGCGATTTTACCATCTCAGCACCAACCAACTATCAATTATCGCTTGACAATACCAATTTTCAGTCAAGTCTTATTGTTTCTGCAAATGATGCTTTGGCAGGTAAAACTATTTATGCCCGCTTTGCTCCTACTGTAAAAGCATTAAATTTAGAAGGCACTTTAACGGTTACATCAACCGGATTAAATCAGCAAATAGGTCACTTTAGTGGTTCTTCTTTTCCAAAATCTGAAACTTTTGATATCGTAAGTTACAATTTAGAGTTTTTTGGAAGTGACGTTGTAGGAACAAGCGGAGAATTTGGTCCAATTGATGATGCTTTGCAAGTTGATAATGTAGCCAAAGTAATGAACAAATTAAATGCCGATGTTTACGTAGTTCAGGAAGTATCTGATGAGGCTGCTTTGGAAACTTTGATTCAGAAAATAAGCATCAATGGCAAAACATTTGACAAAAGTATTTCTCCGGCATGGTCTTACTCCTTTTCGCCACCGGATCCTCTTTTCCCTCCTCAAAAATTAGTTGTTATTTACAATACACAAACAACCAAAGTAAACAAAACCCGTGTTATGTTCACCGATTTGTACGATAATATTCGTGCAGGAAACACCACTTTACCAAATTATCCTGGAGGTAACAGTTCTAGCTTTTTTGCCTCGGGACGTTTGCCATATATAGTGAATGTTGAAACCAATATTAACGGGGTTAAAAAAGAAATAAACCTTATTGATCTTCACGGTCGCGCCAATAGCGGAACGGATATTTCAAAATACAATATGCGTAAATACGATGCTGAAGTTTTAAAAGACAGCTTGGATGCCGAATATCCTAATGCAAACTTTATGATTTTAGGAGATTATAATGATGATGTCGATGTATCTGTTATTACTCCAAATCCTTCTTCTTATCAAAAAATAGTAGAAGACACCGCTCGTTATAATGCTTTAACTTTAGAAATCAGTAAAGCAGGTGCCTATAGTTACTTAGCATCCGGAGGTTTCTTGGATCACATTATTATTTCTAATGAACTGACAAACGAGTACGTCCCAAATTCTGTTGCTGTTTATGATCCACGTTTGGATATTCCGAATTATGTCAATACAACATCTGATCACGGACCTGTTATTGCACGTTTTGATTTTAAAAAAGCAACACAAAGCATCAACTTCCCTTCCATCACGATTACAGATGCCACATCTTATGATCTGACTGCTACGGCTACATCTGGTTTAGCAATTACTTATATAAGTTCTAATGAAGCCATTGCCAAAATCACTAACGGAAAAATCCAAGTACTTAGCGCAGGAACCGTAACAATTACAGCGTCTCAATTAGGAAACGAATATTATTTGGCTGCTGCCGATGTAAGTCAGTCGCTAACCATAACCGATACAAAATTACCTGTTATTACAGCACCGGCAACAATAACAAAAAGTAATGATACCGGAATATGCGGAGCAACAATTACTTATGTAACACCAATTGGAACAGACAATTTTCCAGGAGCAATTACGGTTCAAACAGCAGGATTAGCTTCGGGTAGTGTTTTCCCAGTGGGAACAACAACCAATACATTCAAAGTAACTGATGCTTCCGGCAATACAGCAACATCATCCTTTAATATAATTGTAACGGATACTGAATTACCTACATTAAGTTGTCCTGAAAATATTATCCAGAAAAAAGATGACAGATTACGTGGAGCAATTGTAACCTATTCAATTCCTGTAGGAACTGATAACTGCTCCGGTACTACTGTTACACAAACAGCAGGATTGGCATCAGGAAGTGTTTTCCCGTTAGGCACTACCACTAATACTTTCAAAGTAGTTGATGCAGCAGGAAATACAAGCAGTTGTTCTTTTACCGTAAACATTGTACTATGTTTGCCGCCAGATCATGAAATCCCGGTATTTTCAGTAAAAGCATACCCTAACCCTGCAACTGATTTTGTCAATTTTACTGTAAAAACGAATAGCCCAAAAAATATGACAATAAAATTGTATGATATCTTTGGCTTTTTAGTTACAGCACCAGTAGAAATAACAGGAAACGCAACCGAAAGTACCGTACAAATAGATGTAAGCCGCCTTAGAAGAGGTATTTATGTTTATACTTTAAGTACGGGCAACAAAATATTATATGTAAATAAAATAGTCAAAAAATAAAATAACTGCTTCTATTAAAAAAACCTCCAAAATTAAATCATTTTGGAGGTTTTGTTTTTTAATTTTAATCTGTTTTAATTCAAAAAAAACTAAAATGCCTGTGTAAAACTAATGTTCATACGTGTACCATTCCCTTTTACATAGTTCATACTGTTAGACTGCCATTGTGAAATAACCGTATAATAATCTTTATTGAATATATTCTCTACACCCAAACGAATGGTACTTTTTTCTTTGAAAGTGTAACTCGAAGAAAGATTAAAAGTTGTAAAAGATTTTATTGGTCCCGTTCCATATGTATAAGCACCATTAACCGGTTCAAATCTATCTCTACCTGTTGTACTTGTCATTTGTGCAAAAACTGACCATGCTTCTAATGGTCTGAAAACTGTATATGCTACTATTTTAGGCGGATTTATACGATCGCCTCCTAAATAAATCTTTTGACCATTAAGTTCCCTTTTACCTTCAGTATAAGAATAATTGGCACCAATATCAACTTTTGGATCAAGACGGTATTTTGCCGATAACTCAAAACCATAAATTTTTTCCGGTGAACGTGCTATTTGAGGATTACCATCAATATAAACATAAGAAGCTCCTAATTTAGACGTACTGTAATAAACAGCTCCTTCATAAGAAAGTTTATCTAAAGCCCCTGAAAAACCAAATTCATAATTATTGGCCTTAACCGCTTTTATAGAAGTATTGTTTACTGTATTTTCTTTAGCAGCACGTAGCACTAACCCCAAATCTGCAACACTAAAACTTTGAGAAAAACTTACAAAAGGTTTAAATACAGCCCATTTTGTGTATCGCAATCCTGCATTAAACATCAGTGCCGTAAAATCCAGCGCTCCACCATTTACATTAATCCCTCCGCCAACATAAGTACCATTCACAAAATTACGAATCGCTATAGTTGTATAATCCGGAACATCGATATTGACATTTTCAAGTCGTAATCCCGTTTTTAAGACCAGGTTTGGTCCAAACATATTCTTAATTTGGAAATAAGGGGCAAGATTCGCCATATTCATTTCAGGAATTACCAATCGGTTATCCGTAAGATGTGTGTCGGTTATATCCGAAAGAAGATCCAATCCATACGTTATATCTCCTGAAATAAGAGAACTTAATTCATAAGGGCTGTTTAAATTCAAACGGAAGCCCAATTTTTTACTTTGAGTAGCCGGTTGTCCATTATTTTCGAAAAAATTACTGTAGTTAATCAGCGTCAGATAATCCTGAAAATAAAAAGTCGCATTAAGATCTGTATTACCAATGATATTCTCTCCATTATAACTTAAACTCGCATTATGGTTATAAGGAGTTCCTTCCGGATTTCCCGGTCTATTTCCTTTAACTCCAATAGTAGGTGAATCAAAACTGCCATAAACACCCGCTTGGGCTATATACTCTGTATCTTGAATACTTCTGAAATAATTATACATTACTTCCACACGATTATTTGCATTAAAATCATAACCAATTTTTGCAAAAGCATTCCAATTTAGTAAATCATTCATTCCGTATTCCGGAGATAATACACGACCTTTTGAATCACGATATAGTCCGGTTTCTTCATAACGTCCGCTAACTACATAATCAAACTTTTTTACCTTACCGCTAAATAATTGAGATACATAAAAACCAGCTGTTCCCCCAGGTTTAATAAGAGAAAAAGCACTCCCTGCCTCCGTTGATCCGCTTATTGCTTTATCCTGATTAGATTTTTTAGTGATATAATTGATCAAACCTCCATCGGCGCCATTACCATAAATTGCAGTTGCTCCCTTAATCACTTCTACACGTTCTAAAACTGTAGGATCGAGTGAACGTATATCTTTGGCACCGTCTCTCAAAGGAGTTGATTGCGGAATTCCATCAATCATAACCAATACACGGCGACCACGTAATGTTTGCCCTAAATTTTGAGTTCTGTTAGTTGTAAAACCCAAACCAGGTACAGTTGCGCCTAAAATATCACTAAGATTAGAACTTATACTAAGTTGCTGTTGTACTTGTTTTTTACTTAAAATCGTAACCGAAGAAGGAACTTCATCAAGAATTTCGATATGTCTGGTTGCTGAAACAACAATCTCTTGCAGCTCATTATCAGCGGTTTTCTTAGCAGATAAAATACTATCTTGAGTTTTAGTGTTTTTATCTTTTTCACTGGAAGTATTTTTTTCTGGAATTTGCTGTGCAGAAACAGTACTGATCAGGAAAAAACAGAATATGAACGTGGTAATTTTTATCATTTTTTTATTTAGACTGAATTAAATTAATTGCAAATATAAATAATGTAATAAAAAAAACAAACTCCAAAATGCCTCTTTTGCTTTCTTATTATTCAAATACAATTAAAAAATTACAGCACACAAACACCTGTGTGTTCAAAATCTGACTTCTACAATGAATCATGCAAAATTATAAAAAATAAAATAGAGGCTGCTTCACAAATTATGTGAAACAGCCTCTTATATTTTGTAAAGAGAGCCCTAATTTAATTTTTAATATAAATAGTTAAGAGCTGTAATATCGTTAGCATTAAACGCTCCGGTTTCATTTGAACCAAAACATGCTCTCATATACGAAGTTGCATCATATCCTGACGGTGTTCCAGGGATAAGGATTGCTCCAACACCCGCTGTTCCTTCGCTGGAATTCTGTCCACAACTTTGACGGCTGAACCAGTCTGTATGACGTAAACCAATACAGTGACCAATTTCGTGTGCCGATACGTGTGCATTCACACCTGTTGAATAAGTATCTAATCCGGAATATAAAGTAACTGAATTAAAAGGTGCTCCTCCTGAAGGGAAACCTGCTACTCCACCCGCAGATCCGGTTTGTCTCCGGACAACAATGTTTGCACCTGAAGTACTTGAACTAAAAGTTAGCGTAAAATTAATAGACAATCCCATATTGTTATATCTATTAATTGCCGCTTGCAATCCGGCACGCATGTTTGTACTCAAAGCTGTAGTACCAGTTCCTGATAATCCAACAACTTTAATCGTTCTTGGAGCAGATACTAAATTTGTAGTACGGTATTGCTCTGTGGTAATACCTCCATGAAGATCCATTTTGCTTAATTGATCCTGAGTAATGATAATATCTCCTTCTACCAGGAATGCATCCTCACTAGTGCCATCTAGCTTCGTGTTTTTAATCACTTGAACATCTGTCGAATTTAGTGATAATGCTCTAAGTTTATTCAACACTTCCGGTGTTACTTTAAGAGATGCTTGAGTCGATTGATCTGCCTGATCTTCTTTGTTACAGGACAAAATCGTTAGCGCTATAAAAGACAGGGCTAAAATTGATTTAAATTTTTTCATAAATAATAAATAGGTTATTTGGGTTTTTAAAATAATTTGGTAAATAGGGGTCTTTACAAAATATTGTAATATTTGTTATCAAATTTATATAATTTTTAATCTTAAAATACTTATAAAATAACTATTTAACAATTTTAACATTTTTTGTTATATTTTTTTATGTTAATTTTTAATAATAATTATCTGATTTTTACCGCAGCCCCAGTAAAATCAATAACTCAATACAAATCAACTTGTTAAGCATAATATTTACTATTTCATTTTTTTTTATGCGATAAGTTTTAAAAAATGATTTTTACAATTTTTCAGGCAATTTAAAACAGAAAAAAGTCATAAAAAGAGAATTTCAATCCTACAGATTTGAAGATTGTGCAGGAAATAAAAACTAATATTTTTTTTACAAATAATTTAATAACTTTGATTTACCTACAACCTATAAATATTTAAATAGAAATTATTAAGTACTGATTTAATCTTTGCTTTATCTCGATTGATACTATTTATAATTGCCCTAACATCTAATAGTAAATGAAGAAACAAATTACTTTTCTCTTTGTTATGATAACCACAATCAGTTTCTCGCAGAATTCTGAAAAATGGAAACAATACCTAAAAAAAGAAAACCCGGGAAAATTTGAGAAATACTATCTTACCTCTTTAGAAAATGCACATCACAACAAATACAAGGTTGTAAAAAAACTGGATAATACTTTTTGTATTGTTGAAAATGAAAATTCAAGATCTAATAAGTCTTCAAAAGCGAATAACGCCGTTAATGATTTATGGAAATTACCTTCAAATTTTTCAAATACTACCGAAAACAAACCCTACATAATAGCAACTGACAATATCAAAGCATTAATTCCTGATTTGAGAGCAAAGAACATTTCTGATATTAAAATACTGGACAACCATCTCGTAATTATAAAAAGCAATTCCAAAAAAATCATTGACGAGATTATAGCTTTGAGCAGTGTATCTTCTGTTTCGCAAGAATCGCTGCAGCCAAAAGCTGAATCTAAAATCGCAGATCAAAATTTCAGCATTAATGATATAAATAAAGCCAATATTAATTTTCCCCTTACAACAGGCGAAAATCAAATTGTAGCGATCAAAGATGATTTTTTTGATGTAAATGACATTGATTTGTTAAACAAGCAAATTCCTTCCACAACACAATCAACTATTGTATCGAGCCACGCAACGGCAATGGCAACTATAGTTTCCGGATTAGGAAATAGTTCCGTATTAGGAAAAGGAGTTGCTCAAAAAGCTAAGATTCAATCTTCAGACTTTTCGAATATTTATCCTGATGAAGTCGAAACTTTACAAGGTGCCACGACGCAAAATCACTCTTACGGTACAGAGATTGAGAATTTTTATGGTTCGCTCGCGAATGCTTATGATGCTCAATTATTCTTAAATCCTGATTTGACTCATTGTTTTTCTTCCGGCAATACGGGACTTGAAGGCTATAAATCTATTACGGGTAATTTCAAGCAATCCAAAAATAGCATCGTATTGGGCTGTATTGACCAAAACGAAGTAATTATGCCGTTTTCTTCAAAAGGTCCGGCATATGACGGCCGAATAAAACCGGAATTAGTAGCCTTTAGCACACAAGGAACCTCAAATTCTACAGCATTGGCTACAGGAATTATTACGCTTATGAAACAACATTATAAAACCATAAACAATAGTTCTTTGACTAATGCCCTTACAAAAGCAATTTTAATTAATAGTGCAAAAGATTTAGGCAACGCAGGTCCGGATTTCACTTATGGTTATGGCAATATCAATGCCGATAAAAGTCTAAAAACCATCAGCGAAAATAGAATTCTATCCGGAAATCTCATATCTGGTCAGACAAACTCGCATACTATTACGCTTCCGCTAAATGCAAAAAACTTAAAAATCACCTTAGTCTGGAACGATTTGCCCGCCGCAGTCAACAGTAATATAAGTTTGGTAAATGATTTAGATTTAGAAGTTGTTTCCGCCGATAATATCACTTTTTTGCCGTGGATTCTTAATCCTGATACTCCTGAGAAACAAGCCGTAAGAGGAAAAGATAAAATTAATACGATAGAGCAAGTCACGATTGAAACTCCTGTATCAGAATCTTATACAATTAATGTTATTGGTTCATACGTTTCGAATACCTCTCAGGAATACAGCATTGCTTACGAATATGAATTAGAAAATCAATTTGAATGGAATTATCCCGTTAATAATGATAATTTTCCCTTTGATGGCAAGACAATTTCTCCTTTCAAATGGAATTCTTCCTTTTCTAATAGCTCCGGACAATTGTCTATAAGTTACAATGATGGGCAAACCTGGGAAATTATAGCAAATGAGATAAATCTGGATAATGAACAGTTTACTTATATCCCTTCCCAACAAAAATTTTCGAAAGCAAAATTAAAAATGACAATCGATAATACCGATTATATCTCTGATAGTTTCACTATTTCTTATGATCTAAATATCAGTACGAGCCTAGTTTGCGATGGCACAACAGAAATTAATTGGGATAAACCTGCCGATGTTGCTTTATTCAATATTTATCAACTAACTGGAGATCATTTAGAATTTAAAGAACAAATCACAAATACTACTTTTGCCTATACCGATGGAAATATCTACACCATTATTCCTGTATTTGACAATATCGAGGGAATAAAAAGTGAGTCAACATTACAATATATCCAAAACTCAAATTGTTATTTCGAGTTGGCTTTCGCCGAAGTTTTTGAAGAGAACAAAGTAAAAATTGATGCCAGTCTTTTCAGCCTGTACAATATCAACAGAATTGAGTTAGTAAAAATAAGTAATAATGCCGAAAGTGTTATTAGTACCATGAGTGATATCAATTCAAAGACATTCTCTTTTTTGGATACTTCCCCTGCAAAGGGCACTAATAAATATAAAATCAATCTAATCTTAGAAAGCAATACTGTAATAAGTTCTTCAATTCTTGATGCGAATTATTTAGGCAATGATTTGTTTTTTGTCCACCCTACATTATTAAGCAAAAACGAAGAATTAAGCATTGAAGCCAAAAAAGAAGGAAACGCCACTTTCTACTTGTATGATATTAGCGGACAAAATACCATTACTTCTCCCTTACTTTCTAAAACCAATACCATCAATATAAAAAATACTGCATCAGGAATTTATCTTTATAAAATAATTACAAGCTCAGGCGAAATGCAAACAGGTAAAATTGCCGTTTTTTAAACATACAGATCCTGCAAATTCCAAATGCTATTATATAACAAATGCGCTCAAAAAAGGAACTAAATTTGAGATGTTTTACTAAAAATACTTTTTATGAAAAATTATACCATCCTTCTCCTATCAATTTTCTTTTTTTCATGTCAACAAAAAGAGAATACGAAAACTTCTGTCGACGTCGTGTCAGACACTATTTCCGCAACTAAAAATAAAGTCGAAAACAAAAAGGAAGAAGACAAAAAAGAAGAAGACAAAAAAGAAGAGAATAAACAAATTGGCGACACTATAGCTATGAATTTTAGTGATGAAAAAGGTTTGTTTACTGCCGAAGGTTCTCTGGATTCTATTCATTCGAGAATATATATCAAATTTAAAAATGAAGATTCAGGCGAATTGAACGCAACGATTATTCCGGCAACAGGAAAAGGAAACATTCGTTTTAACCAAATTATTTTTCCCGATAAATCTTCAGACGGACCTTTTGGAATGGATTTGAAAATTCCACTCCAACAAAAAGGAAATCATATTTTAGTAATCGGACATTCGCTAATGGCAGACAATCCGTATTTTGGTAAATTCCAAGTTAAGCTTGAGAATAAAAAAAAGTAATTCAATAACAAAGTAATTATAAAAATCCGTTTTTATCAGCGTTTTTACGAAGTAAATCTGTTTTATCCGTGTCAAAATTAGACGCTGATTTTACTGATTCGCTAAAGCGAAAACGCGGATAAAAACGGATTTGATTTGCCATAATTTTATTTTCTGAAAGCTTAACTTAATGACATTGTACATTGGGTGTAATTCAATAGATTATTTACCGGATTGAAAAAACTCATAGGCTCTTGTCTCTGCGTATGAATACGTCGAATTACGCAGCGGAAAAGCACAATGACCTCCATACTTTGGGGTTTCAAGATAAACAAATGCACTGTCTCGAGCTATAGATCTTGGGTAACATCTTTCGCTTAAAAAAGGATCATCAAGCGAATTAATAATTAAAACCGGAGTCGTAATATCTTTAAGTGAAAATTCTGGAGAAACGCGCTCATAATAGTCGTCTTTGCTTGCAAAGCCATGCAGCGGCGCTGTAAAATAATGATCAACCTCATCAAAAGAAGTAATGCCATCAATTTGATCACGGTTTATAAAATCAGGAAACTGTGCTGCTTTGTACTTTAGTTTTCTTTTGATATCAATGGTAAAATTCTTTAAATAAACTCTGTTAAAGCCCTGTTTGAGTACTTCTGCGCTTGTCGCAATATGAGTTGGCACTGAAATCGTAACCGCTGCTTTGATGCGCTTATCAATTTTTGTCCAGCCTAAATAATTCAGAAGCTGAACGCCTCCCATCGAATATCCAATCAAATAAACCTCTTCGAATCCTTTATTCAAAACAAACTGAACCACTTCATCCAGATCATCAACTGCGCCATGATGATAAAGTCGTGGCAACCGATTCATTTCTCCTCCGCAAGTTCTATTATTCCATGCAAAAACCGAAAAATCTTTCTGCTGAAAATACGCCGCACAGCTATTATTATAAGTTCTGCGGGAATCTCCTTCTAAGCCATGACACAAAATCACTGCTTTTTTTGGATCTTTTATGATAAAATCTATATTGATAAAATCTCCGTCACTTAATTCCTGTTTTTCCCTTGTATATTCCGGAACTTCAAACCTTTTGAACAAAGCAGCGTAAATAGTAGACACGTGCCGGTTACGATGAATAATCGGAGGAAAATTATATTCTGATTCTTCAATTACTGGCATGACAGGAAAAGTATTTGTTTTTGTTCTACAAAGCTAAGAAATCAATCCATACTTAATTTAAAACTGCCTGCTTTTTATTTCATTTTTAAGAATCTTAGTACTGTTTCAAATGTAGTTCCAAATCAATCTCAAAAGAATTATTTATCGTTTTTTACCAAACTTAGCAAATAGTTCATTCGATCTGTAAAATACTGAGCGGTTTTTATATAGAAGATTCTTGTGTCATCTTTTAAATTGGCATCAGTATCCCATACAAATTTGCCTGGATGTTTTTGTTTAAACTCTGCCATTAATTTAGCGATATACCAGTACGATGCTCTTTTCCATTCGCCTTCTGCACGTTGCATTACATCTATTTCGGCAGCAGTTTTTGTTTTTTCTTTGACTTTAATTACTGCAAAATATACATCCGATTCATAATCCTGCAAAACATGGTAATATTCCTTTCTACAATCGAGTTCATGATCATTATGGTCTTTTATACATTGTGCCAGCTCTTTTTCAAACATCGACAACGTATCACTATAACGAATATTTAGGTCTTGTGCAAAACAGCTCATTACGGGAAAAAGTAATAATACTATAATCTTTGAATTCATAGATGCTTTTTTGAGAATCATTTTTATTAATAATAGGAAATCGTACGGGTTATAATTCCCTAAAAGTTTATAATTTATTTACAATGTTCATCAATTTTATCCTTCGCGTATTTTGCTCCAAGTTCCAATGCTTTCTTCCAGTTTTCACAAGCTGCATTCTTGTCTTTCAGATTAAGTTTTGTATTACCAAGATTAAAATATGCTTGTTGTTTATCTTCAATATCTGAATCGTCGAGTTGCAATACTTTTTGATAATCAAGAATTGCACCTTGATAATCTCCATTTTCATCTTTAAGTCCTCCTCTGTTTATTAAGGCACTTGCAAATTTTGGCGCAATTTCTAAAGCTTTATCATAATCTTCAAGAGCAGATTTCCAAGTATGCAATTCATTTTTTACTATTGCTCTGGAATAATATGCATTTGGGTCTTTGGCATCAACAGCAATAGTTAACGACCAATTAAATATGGATCCGCTTAAATCTGCATTATTATAACATTCCAGTCCTTTGTCAAAATAATATTCTGCTTTTGAAGCGTCCAGATCTGGAAATTTGGGTTCTTTTGGGTCAAAAAATCCTCCATAAGCGTCTAGAGTTGAATCAAATTCATATCCCCTTTTATACATATCCAAACTCCAATACAACAAATTGTCTTTTGTTATTGGAATCTCATTTGTTTCTCCGTTTATTTCCCAAAGAGTTCCATATTTTTTTACTTCTCTCAACGTATATGGATAATGGGATTTTAAGAACTCACTTAATCGAATTAGATTTTCTTTACTATCTGAAATAAAAGTGAAATCCATTTTGGTTAAGCAATGATCTTTCACTCCACTTTTAACCATATTTTTAAAAACATCTTCAGCAGAAACCATTTCCTTACCAAATCCATCAACAAAGTTCTTCCAAGTAATAAATTTATTTTCCATTTTCTTTTGCCCGTCAGCCGTCACGGTTATAAATAATATTAATAAAATCAGAATGTAATTTTTCATATTAAATTTTCGATGTTACTTTCTTTAATTTTGAAGTAACATTTTTCACAAACGATTTTAAATTCGCCTTGTTCCCAACATTTTCCATCTAAACTACCTTCTTCAACTCTCACTTTTTCACATTCGTTACACCAAGCTACAAAATCATCATCTTCGTACTCAAATTCCATGTCTTCAAATGTTTCAAAAGATTCTTCAAATCCATTTTTGCTTCCTTCTTTTAAATGTTGGCAGATAAACGCTCTTCTTCTCCTGTCATGGTTTTCGCAATCAACATATTTAGTTCTTTCTCTCTCGGCTAAATCGTTATCAATCAATTCGGTTAGTACAAGATGAATTTTTAAATGATCAAAAAAAGGTCTGTAAACTCCAATACCACCAATTAAATTACAGCAAATAGCTGATAATCAGATTTCGAAAGTGTTATAATACCACTTGGTTGATCATACTCCCAACTTGTATAAGAATTAATATCATAAGCCTTATTTAAGTTATCTTGCAATTTTTCTAATTCTTCAAAACAATTTGTTAGGAAATCTTGGTATGTCATGGTATTATAATTTTGTATTGCTTTCAATTATTGGGTTGCTTTACGCTTGTAGGTAAGACATTATTTGTGCTAATATAGAAAGAATTCTAGTAAACTATCAAAGAGATTTTTATTTAAAGAAAATAGATATAATGAAATTTAATCGAGAATATTCAAACTTTTTTCCCAACCTTTTTCTATAAATTGCTCTCTATTTATTAAACTTTAAATATGAACAAAATCTTCTCCATAATTTTTATTTGCTGCTTTTGTATAAATAATTATTCTCAGGGCACTAATAAAAATGATTTAAGTGAAAAAAAGAAAAAATCCATTGATTCAAAAGTTTTAAAAATTGAAAAAGGTATCCAGGAAAAATCATTAGAACAAGTCCCTAATTGGAATTTTACCATGATAGATACTCTAATTTATATAACAAAAGATAAACACGGAATTAAAAAAGTAAATTTCGAAACGGATAAAAAACCAGACTTCGTAGAATATAGTAGAAAATGCCAAATATATTTTGACAATGACGTTCCGATATTTATCACAGAAAATAGTAACGGAAAATATAAATACGACATGGAGGGAATTAATAGAAAAACGAATCAATATTCAGACTTCAAATTCAAGAGAGAAATCTCAAAAAACATTAAAATTTATATTAAGAATTGGAAAAAGTTTGATGTGATCATAATTAATGGCAATCAGGAGGATTATGATATTAAAAATAAAATCCAATTTGATGAATTAATAAAGTTAGCTTTAACGCCACAAAAGAAAAAATGACTTTACTGTATAAAATGAAACTAAAATCAACATTCGTAGTTTATTATAGGAATTCTGTCAAGCATGAATTTGATTGCACAACAAGAAAATTATTTTTATAAAGAAGAAAACTATATTTATAAAACATAGTACAAATTAATTCTATAAAAAAAAGCCCATTTCTTACGAAATGGGCTTTTTTTGTGTGCCACTTATGTTTTAAGCCACAACAACGTTTACTGCGTTAGGACCTTTTTTTCCTTCTGCTACGTCATAACGTACTTCGTCGTTTTCACGAATGTTTTCTGTTAGACCTGAAACGTGAACAAAAATTTCACTTCCACCGTTTTTTGGTGTAATAAAACCAAAACCTTTTTCTTCATTGAAGAATTTTACTGTACCTTCTTGCATCTTAATAATTATTTATTGGAGACAAATGTAAGATATTTAACATTACTGAACTGAAAAAGAATGACTTATATTTAAATATTTCACCTAAACTTAATATTATATCCGCTGAAACACTGGAAATATCAGCTTTTATCACCTCTTTTTTCTTTAATATATTTCTCTTTTACAGACTGTTATCATCAAAAAAACAACAAATCAAAGAGAAACTATATTCGTTTGGTTCTGTTTATTTAACAGAATGCAATCTTAAATGTATAAATGTAAAATCTACAATTTAAATTCTCATAAAAACCTAAAATTGAACGATTTACAATTTTTTATTCATTAAAATTATCTGGGTTTTATAATTTCTGACGCTCAATTTTTCAAAAAAAATAAAATAAAACTTATTTTTTAAATATAAAACACTGATAATCAAATATTTAAAACTTAAATAAAAGTAAAAAAAAGGGGTTTTTTCCCCTTTCATAATACCTTCTTGTTTTTCTAATTTGGTCAAAAATCTACAAGCTCTCTTTTTTCTGTTACAAGCTTAAAATGAAACCTGAGGATTATTCTTCTATTTTTCAATCTGCGCCCCAAAGCAAATTTCATACAATAATATCATAACGATTTAAACTTATCAAAAGATGATTTTTGAAATTATTCAAATAATTACAGAACAAGTAAACAACTATCTCGACGAAATCGGCTTAGATAAAACGGTTGTGGCCGAAAATATTGCTTTACTGGAATCACAAAATGAAATCGTATCGGGAAATTTAGAAGATAAAGTTGCGCTTACCTTAATCAATCTCGACGAAGAAGCTACTTTAAAAAACTTTCCTAATCATACTATCGAAAACACCAAAACAATTTATAAAAACAGCATCATCAATTTAAATCTCTATTTACTTTTTAGCGCCAATAGAAATAAGTACATCAATTCGCTTAATGATATTTCAAAAATCATCGCGTTTTTTCAGGGTAAAAAGCTTTTCACACAAGCCAACACAATTTATAACCGAAATAATGTTGCAATGGAAAATGTAGACAACTTCAGATTCTCGGTTGAGCTTTATACGCCCACATTTGAAGAGTTAAACTATATCTGGGGAACATTGGGCGGCAAACAATTTCCATCGGCATTATACAAAGTAAGCATGATACAAATTGAGCGCAATATCGCTCAGGGCGAAGGACAACTAATCAGCAAAGTCAGAGGTACAACCAAAACAAAAGAGCAATCATGAGTTTTAATATTACATATACATTGTTATTTGAAGTAACATTTTTGCACAATTATTTCCTGAACAGCGGCGAAGATACATATGCAGGTATGTCTGGAGCAGATAAGAAAAAAATGCTGCAAAACTTCGACGACGATTCCTTTTCAACCATAACGCCTACTGTAGAAACCAACATTCGGTTAAAGAACTACAAAATGGCGTTTAAACCAACCAAAACAGGATTTCGAGTATATATAAAAGTAAAAGAAAATGATGAAACCGATCCATATATAAGTGTTCCGCCTGATTTGAAACTGGATTTTATTGTCTCCATAATCGATTATCAGTTTGAGAATTACACCAATTTGGATTTTGTTCTGAAACAAATGTTTTTATTCAGCAATGTAAAACCTTCAACAGAACCTGTAACGTTCAAATACATTCCAAAAATCAATGATAATCTGTTGATTTCCGATGATTATTTAATATCAGAAACAACAACAAACAATTTCTTATCGGAACTTCATACACAAGAAAAACAAGACGTTTTTGGGATTATATCCCTGACGATGAAAGGCGATAACAATCCTAAAAATATTGTGGATGCTATGGGTAAAATAGTAAGTCCAAATTTCAAGATTCACTTTGATAATCGAAAAACGCTTTGGAAATACATCAACAGAAAAGAAGAAACCACAATAGAAACCAATAAAGTAAAACCCCTAACCTACTCGGGTTTTGTAGAAATTGATCCTGTTAATGACTTTTCCCCATCAGAACCGGCGAACAGTCAATATCCTAATCCATCTGTAAAATCAATAACAAAAAATAATGGTGATTATTATTCGGAAATATTTATTTAATAATTAAAACAATCAATTATGGCAACAACTTACAAAACACCCGGTGTGTATATTGAGGAGATCGTAAAGTTCCCTCCTTCTATTGCCGAGGTAGAGACAGCGATTCCCGCTTTTATTGGCTATACAGAAAAAGCTGTTAAAAAAATCGAGAACGATTTAGACAGGGTTCCTACCCGAATTACTTCTTTACTGGATTATGAAACGTATTTTGGATTTGCATATCCTGAAGACACTATTTCGGTAGATGTGACAGATGTGGTAACGGATAATGTAGTAACCGAAAGAAACATTGTGGTGAATCAGCCAGCTACTCCAAAACCATTTTTAATGTATTATGCACTTCAAATTTATTTTGCAAATGGCGGCGGACCTTGTTATATCGTTTCGGTAAAAAATTATGAAGATGTAAACAGCAATGAAAATCCTGTTCTTTTTAATGATTTAAATGCCGGATTGAACTTGTTGAAAGCAGAAGACGAACCAACATTATTATTATTTCCGGATGCAAAAGCACTAAGTGTAGATGAGTTTTATGCTTTATATTCCAATGCTTTAATCCAATGTCACGATTTACAAGATCGATTTACGATTCTTGACACTTATACTTCTACAGATATTGGAGTTGATTCGCAAGCCTTAAGAGATAAGATTTCCTTAGAGAAAGATTACCTGAAATACGGTGCCGCTTATTATCCCTATCTGGATACAATTCTGGATTACAGATACAACGAAGATGATATTTTGATCAACCACGTAACCAACGTTCCTGATGCAATATCAACTGCTTTTGGCGAAGTCGAAGATGCTTTGGCAACCGTAACGCTAACGGTAGGAAACCTTGTTGTAGTAACAGATGATGATGCAGATACTGTAGACGATTTAATCTCAGGAAGTGTTGCCGATGTGCTTACATATATTGACAGCGCAACAGGATATAACAATGCAGTTCCAGGATCAGAAACATTTACTGTAGCAAAAACAACTGCTTTTATTCCGATTTTGGAAACATTAACGGCTGATCTGAACAGTTTGATTTCGGATAAAGATAAAATCCAAAATGCAGCAGAATCTGCGATAGCTTCTGTAGAAGAAGTTGCCAATGCAGGAGACGCACTTCAGTCCGCATTAGATGTTTTTGTTGGTTTATTTGAAGGAAATAACAAAATCGAAAAAGTCAGAGATAATCTTGAAGATTTGACTGCCAAATTAAAAGCTTCCAACACCAACCTGAAAATAGCGCAAAATGTAAAAACCAATACTACAAACGTAATTGCGGAGATTGCTAAGCTGCTTACGTTTAGCGCGCCGGATTCAATTATCAATTTGCCGGACAATACTTTGGCTATTACGGTTGATGTATTCAATCTTTCAAGCGGAACAGATAGTATGGTAACGCTGGTTGACGCAATAAAAACCGAAATCAACAATGTTACGACTACCGATGTTAATAATGGTGCAATGAACGGACGCTATCTTGGTGATATTGAAGGTTTGGACAACAAATCGTACAATGCCATTAAAATCGAAATTGCAAACTTACCTCTTACATTGCCTCCAAGCAGTGCCGTAGCCGGAATTTATGCTCGTGTAGATTCTAACAGAGGTGTTTGGAAAGCTCCGGCAAATGTGGGTATAAATTATGTAGTAAGACCATCGCTGAAAATTACAAATGGCGATCAGGATAATCTAAATGTTGATACTGTTGCAGGTAAATCCATCAACGCCATCAGAAGCTTTACAGGAAAAGGAACCTTGGTTTGGGGATCAAGAACCCTTGCGGGTAATGACAACGAATGGCGTTATGTTCCCGTTCGACGCTTCTTTAACATGGCAGAAGAATCCATCAAAAAAGCAACTGACCAATTTGTATTTGAGCCTAACGATGCCAATACCTGGATAAGAGTAAGAGCGATGATTGAGAATTTCTTAATTCTGCAATGGAGAAACGGAGCTTTGGCGGGAGCAAAACCGGAACAGGCTTTTTATGTTAGAATTGGACTGGGACAAACCATGTCGGCATTGGATATTCTGGAAGGTCGAATGATAATTGAAATCGGAATGGCAGTAGTTCGTCCGGCCGAGTTTATCATCCTACGTTTCTCTCACAAAATGCAGGAATCTTAATTAATATCAACATTAAAAAAATATAGATCATGAGTTATCCATTATCAAAGTTTCATTTCTCAGTTGACTGGGGCGGAACAAAAATAGGTTTTACGGAAGTCTCCGGATTAGATGTAGAAACCGAAGTTATCGAGTACCGTCAGGGTGCAAGTCCGGAGTACAGCAAGATCAAGATGCCCGGCATGCAGAAGTTCTCTAACATTACAATGAAAAGAGGCACTTTTAAAAGCGATAATGAATATTATGCCTGGTGGAATTCGGTAAAACTAAATACTATCGAAAGAAGAGACATTACCATCAAATTACTAAACGAGGAACACGAACCCGTGATTACCTGGAAAGTAAAAAATGCATGGCCAACCAAAGTTCAGTCGACTGATTTAAAAGCCGACGGAAACGAAGTAGCAATCGAATCAGTGGAGTTAGTTCATGAAGGTTTATCGATTCAAAATGATTAATCATGGCTAACTATTATCCACCTGTCGGTTTTCACTTTTTAGTTGAATTTGAAGGTCTTGGCTCACAGGCAAAAGACCATCAGTTTCAATCGGTTTCCGGTTTATCTGTCGATATTGAAACTGAAGAGATAGCCGAAGGTGGTGAAAACAGATTCAAGCACAAACTTCCGGTAAAGACAAAATATCCAAACCTGACTTTAAAAAGGGGAATGCTGATTGATTCTGCAGTTATAGACTGGTGCCGCGATGCGATCGAAAACTTTGCATTTAAGCCCGTCAACCTGACAATCAAATTGCTCGACGAAGAACATCAGCCCTTGATTTCCTGGAATGTCGTTCACGCCTACCCTGTAAAATGGGCAGTTGAGGATTTTAATGCTGAAGAAAGTAAGCTCGTTGTCGAAAACTTTGAACTTACTTACAATTATTTCACTTTAATTAAAAGCTAGTCATGCCGATAGAAATAAAAGAGCTTCACATCAAGATAAACGTGAATGAAGGTTCTAAACCAAATTCTGATCCCAAAGCTCCAAAAAGCAAAGGGGAAGATCCGGTAGCCGAATGTGTAGAACAGGTATTGAAAGTAATTGAACGTAAAAAAGAGCGGTAATCATGGCTGGAGAATTAGAAAAACTAAAAGTTGTTGCTTATAGTGACCCGGAATTTAATACCAAAATTGCCGACGGTGAATTTTCTACTTTAATGAATCCGGAAAAGTACACGTATCACTATAAAATCGAAACCGATGAAACTCAGGCTTCCGGCACGAGTACGGTTTCGCCGAAGTTCAATAAAAAACTACCTGAAAATCTCGAACTCGATTTTGTCTTTGACAGATCTGGAGTAATTAACGGCTACGCAAGTTCTGACGATGGAATTATTGACGATATCGAGAAATTCAAGAAAGTAATTCTGGATTATAACGGCGACGAACACAAGCCTAATTATCTGATTATTTCCTGGGGAACATTGCTCTTTAAAGGCGCCATGACCGAAATGACGGTAGAATTCAAACTCTTCAAACCAGACGGAACGCCAATAAGAGCCATTGCAAAAGCCAAATTTCAGGGTTTTGTTGAAGATAATTTAAGAGCGGCAAAGGAAAACAATAAATCACCTGATTTAACGCATTACAGAACCGTAACAGATGGCGATACATTGCCTCTGATGTCTTTTAATATCTATGGAGATTCTAAGTATTATCTGGAAGTTGCAAAAGTGAATAACATTGTCAATTTCAGAAAACTAAAAACAGGGCAAAAACTATTTTTTCCACCCTTACAAAAACAATCCTGATGAACAATAGCGGAGTCATACAAACCAGTCAAAGTGCCGATTTAGTAACGCATAAAATTTTAATTGAAGGAGAAGAATTATCTAAAACCTATCAGGTAAAAAGTATTGTGGTACAAAATGAGGTCAACAGGATTCCTATGGCTCAAATTGTTCTGACAGACGGAGAAGCTTCTGAAAGAGATTTTAAATTAAGCAATGAAGATTTGCTGATTCCGGGGAAAAAAATTGAAATCACAGCCGGTTATCACAACGACGAAGAAACGATTTACAAAGGAATTGTCATCAAACATTCGATCAAAATAAAAAGCGGTGCCTCATTATTAATTATCGAATGCAAAGACGAAGCTGTAAAACTGACAATTGGCAGAAAAAGCAAATATTTCTATGATGTAAAAGACAGCGAAGCCTTTGAGGAAATTATCGATGCTTACGGATTAGAAAAAGATGTTGAAGCCACTAATTTCAGTCACAAAGAACTCGTTCAGTACAATACCTCAGATTGGGATTTTATAGTTTCAAGAGCACAGGCAAGCGGTAAACTTTGTTTCGTCGAAAATGGTAAAATCACCATCAGTAAACCAAATGTAACGGCAGAATCTGTTGAAACTGTAACTTTTGGTTCAAGCTTATTAGACTTTGATGCTGAAATAGATGCGAGAAATCAATTTGCAAAAGTGTCTTCGTACAGTTGGGATTACAGCAATCAGGAATTGGTCGAAATTGAAGCAAAAGACCCAAGTATTTCTTTAAATGGAAATTTAACGGCATCAGATTTAGCGGAAACGATCGAATTAGAAAATCTGGAATTACGTCATGGCGGAAACATATCTGATGTAGAACTTCAGGATTGGGCAGATGCTAAATTACTTTTTCAGCAATTATCAAAAATTCGCGGAAGAGTCAAATTTCAGGGAATTCCCGCAGTAAAACCGAACACTATTATTACACTCGAAGGCGTTGGTGACCGATTCAACGGAAAAGCCTATATAACAGGCGTTTTTCATGAAATATCAGAAGGAAACTGGACAATCGACGCACAATTTGGGTTGAATCCCGAATGGTTTTCTGAAACCTACGACATTCATACGCCAACAGGTTCGGGAATTATCGCCGCTATAAAAGGGCTTCACACCGGAATTGTAACACAACTCGAAAGTGATCCAAATGGCGAAGATCGGATTTTAGTCAAGATTCCAATCATCAACAATGAAGAACAGGGAATTTGGTGTCGTGTGGCTACGCCGGATGCGGGAGAAAACAGAGGTATTTTTTTCAGACCTGAAATCGAAGATGAAGTCATTATCGGATTTATAAATGAAGATCCCAATAATGCGATCGTTTTAGGAATGCTTCACAGCAGCGGAAAACCTGCTCCAATAACTGCTTCTGACGATAATCATCAAAAAGGAATTGTAACCCGAAGCGAGATGAAGGTTTTGTTTGACGATGAAAAAAAGTCAATCGGAATTGAAACTCCGGCAGGGAAAAAAATCACGCTCGACGAAGATAAAGGTGTTATTGTTATCGAAGACGAAAATTCGAATGTAATCACCATAGACAGCAAAGGCATAAAACTGGAAAGTGCCGGAAACATCGAATTTAAAGCCACCGGAGATATAAAAATCGAAGGAACCAATGTTTCGATAAAAGCCTCAGCACAATTCAAAGCCGAAGGCAGCGCTGGCGCAGAATTATCGTCTGGTGCCGCCGCAGTCTTAAAAGGAAGTATTGTTCAAATAAATTAAAATCATGGGAGCACCAGCCGCAAGAGTTTCAGATATGCATGTTTGCCCAATGGTAACAGCAACCGTTCCACATGTGGGCGGTCCAATTTTACCAGCCGGAGTTCCAACGGTTTTAATTGGCGGAGTTCCTGCAGCATGTGTTGGCGATATGGCAACCTGTACTGGTCCGCCAGACAGCATCGTAATGGGTTCATCGACGGTTTTGATTGGCGGGAAACCCGCCGCCAGAATGGGAGATTCAACAGCTCATGGCGGAACAATAGTCGCCGGATTAGCAACTGTTTTAATTGGATAGTTTAAACGCACTGTTTGTCATTTCGATCCCGAGGCTTCGGGATCGAAATCCTCGCAAGAAGCTCGACAAAGATTGGCAATTTTAGAAACGGAGTTACTCACGAGGATTTCTCCTTCGTCGAAATGACATAAAATGAGAAAAAACTTTGTGAGACTTTAAGCAATAATTAAACGCACTGTTTGTCATTTCGACGAAGGAGAAATCACATCCAGAGAGCGACGTACTGTATGTCTTCACTTTATGTGATTTCTCGTCCCTCGAAATGACAAACTAGATGAAACTGTTGTTATGAAAATGATTCCCCTAGCCCCGATAGAAGTGGAAATCCTTTTGTGGCGGGGTTCGCCACAAAAGATTGAAACGGATAGCGGGATTAGCTCCTGAAAAAAAATGTTCTAGAAATCGAAGTGACACAAAAACGAAAAAAACTTTGCGAGGCTTTAAGCAATAATTAAACGCACTGTTTGTCATTTCGACGAAGGAGAAATCACATCCAGAGAGCGACGTACTATATGTCTTCATTTTATGTGATTTCTCGTCCCTCGAAATGACAAACTAGACGATAATTGACCAGAAACTTGAATTAATTATGGAAAATGAACAAGCTTTTTTAGGAACCGGATGGAGTTTTCCACCAGAATTTAAGAGAATAACAAAATCTGTTATAATGATTTCTGATGAAGAAGATATTAAAAGCAGTCTTGAAATTCTATTGTCGACCAAAATAGGAGAACGCATTATGCTGCCAAAATACGGCTGCAATATGGACGAACTTATTTTTAATCCGCTCAACAGAACACTCAAAACCTTTGTATCTGAATTAGTAAGAACTGCCATTCTATACCACGAACCCCGAATTGACGTAGAGAAAATCGACATCACCCAGGGAGATGATTTAAATGGTGAAGTACTGGTATTTCTGGATTATAAAATAAGAGCAACCAACTCAAGAACCAATATGGTTTATCCTTTCTATAAAGAAGAAGGAACTAATCTTTAAATTAAAAATTGGGAATTAAAAATTAAAAATTCAATTCGAAGTTGGCTTTTAATGTGTTGAAAAAATTAGCAACAGATTAAAGAATTAAAACGATTAAAGAAAAATCTGCTCGATCTGCAAAATCTGCGAGAGAAAAAATTAGCCACAGATTAAAGGATTAAAAAAATCTGCGTGAATCTTTTTATCCCGATAGCTATCAGGAGTGGCAAAAAAAAGAAATCTGCAAAATCTGCGTGAAAAATATATAGCCACAGATTAAAGGATTAAAATGATTAAAAAAAAATCTGCTCGATCTGCAAAATCTGCGAGAGAAAAATTAGACACAAATTAAAGAATTAAAACGATTAAAAAAAATCTGCTTAAATCTTTTTAGATCTGCGTGAAAAAATAATTAATGACCCGAGTGAAGCAAACAAACCTAATAATTATACCCGGCGGGGTTAATATTTAATAGTATTATGTGTAACAACAGCGACCATACAAACGATATATTATTCAAACGAAATGGCACCGATCAGGGCGATCGCCTGAATACTATTCTCGATCCCGACAATTTGAAGCTACATGACTTTGATATCGAAGATTGGTTCCTTTTTACCTATAACTTCGCTAAACAAGTTAATTTTTTTGAAACAAACGACAGTGAAAATCCGTCTGGTGACTGGCAGGAGATTTTTGATCATTTTGGTCTTTTACCAAAAGATATTCCAAATAGAAAAGACAATCCTTATGCTATTTTAAAACAAGATATTTCAAAAATACTTGACGGTGTTGAGTTCGAAGGCACGCTTACACCACATATGACGCTTTTTGTGTGTTTCTTAAAACTCTTGGAATTATCTAAAACACGCTTTAATTTAATTACAAAAAAACATCTCGATTTCTTTTATAAAGATATTTTGCAAATCGAAAAACTTCCTGCAAAAGCTGATAAAGTTCATATTATTTTTGAATTGGCTAAAAAAAGTATCGAAGAACGAATTGCTCCACAAACGGAATTAGATGCCGGAAAAGATGCTGAAGGAAACAAACTTATCTATAAAACCACCGAAGAATTAATTGCGAATAAAGCCCAGATTACACAGCTTAAAAGTGTCTATAACGACATTAAATTAGGTCAAATAAAAGCAAGCGAAGTAGCGAATTCTCAAGATGGAAAAGGAGAAAGCCTTAAAGAAGAAACAAAATACTGGTTTCCATTTGGCTATACTTCTGTAGAAGAAAAATATACAGAACTTCCAGCGGCTAAACTTGGCTTTGCAATCGCTTCTCCGTTATTGGCGTTACAAGAAGGAGAACGAAATATTGATATTACAATCACTTTTAGTGAACCGTTTACTTTTGAAGCCGGACCAATTTCGGTAACAGATCTTACAGATAACATCAGTATTTTTTGCAGCGGCGAAAAAGAATGGCTTGGCGATTTTAAGTTGATTGGTACAGCTTCCCAATCCAATATTTCGGGAAAAGAATTAAGACTTGTTTTTCAGATTCCAAAAGATACGCCGGCAATTGTCAATTATAATCAGAAAGTATTAGGCGAAGCTTTTTCAAGCGACTTACCTATTATTCGATTTTTAATTCATACCGAAAATAAAAAAGGGCATACTTTATTTAGAAATTTAGTTACCCAAACCATCAGTGATATTAATGTAAAAGTTGATGTAAAAGACGTTAAATCACTATTATTAGAAAGCGATACAGGTTTGCTGAATGCAACCAAACCCTTCTACCCTTTTACGACACAACCTACAAAAGGTTCTTCGTTTCTGATCAATTATCCGGAGATATTTTCGAAAAAATGGAAAACTGTTGACGTTAGTATCAATTGGAAAAATACACCATCCTCTTTCAAAACTCATTATGATGCTTACAAAAGCAAGTATCTGAATACAATGAGCAAAAACATTTTCTATCAGGGAATGTTTATCGAAGAAATAGCTAAAGTATTAGTGGCAAACCAACCCGAAGATCCCCAGCCAAAAGAGCTAAAAGAGGCTATTGCTATAAATATTCCGGAGAATAAAACGATACTAAAACTAAACGATAATGTATCAGATCTGATTGTAGATTCAGATGATTATTTTAAGGCTACAGTTTCTGTATTGAATAAAGAAAACTGGGAAAACAAAGACACAAGCACCATATTATTTAAAAAGAATGATACGGCATATGAAACAAAATTCTCTGTAGCGGGAAGTACGTATGATATTGACAAAAGCGGTCCGATTCGGTTGACGTTAAATCAATCCTTTTTGCACTCTTTATATCCAAAAATTTATACGCTGGCTATAATGAGTAAAGTGGCCGAAACATTAATTCCAAACGAAGCTTATACACCATTTGCAGAAGCAATCAGTTTAAATTATACAGCAGAAGAAACCACCAATTTTACGCATCAAACAGAAGCAGAATACGAAACCGAACGTATAAAATTATTTCATGAAGCGCCTTTTGGACAAAGTGAAGAACATTCTTATCTAAAAAAACTCGCCCAACAAAAAGCTATTCTTGACGCAAACATTGCAATTACAAGCCGTTTGCTTCCTGATTATTGCAACGGAGGAGAATTTTATATCGGACTGGACGAAGCCGAAACTGCTCAACAAGTTGCCTTATTGTTTCAGATATTAGAAGGAAGTGAAAATCCTCTGGTGGATTCCTTTACAGGAAAACAAAAAGTACAATGGTCTGTGCTTTGCGATAATCAGTGGAAAAATATTGAAAATGACCTTTTGGCAAATTCCATCGATAATTTTCTAAAATCGGGAATTCTGAAATTTACGATTCCGAAACAAGCCACAAAAACAAACACGTTATTTCCCGATAACCTCATCTGGATCAAAGCCAAAATGCATAAAGCGTATGATGCCGTTTGTAAAGTTATCGATATAAAAACACAAGTCGTTGCTGCGGAATTCTATAACGATGAAAATGAATTATCGCATTTAGAAAAAGGATTGCCAGCTAAAACAATTTCTAAATTAATCAATAGAATCACACAAGTTAAAAGTGTTTCTCAGCCTTTTAATTCCTTTAACGGAAAACCTCAGGAATCTGATGATACGTATTACAAACGCGTAAGCGAGCGTCTTCGTCATAAAAACAGAGCGATAACACTTTGGGATTATGAGCATCTTATCCTTCAGGAATTTACGGAAGTATTCAGAGTAAAATGTCTGAACCATACGAATAATGAAACCAATTCGTTTCTTTCGCCCGGCGATGTGACTCTTATTGTTGTTCCTGATATTATCAACAAAAATGTCTTTGATATTTATGAGCCAAGAGTTAGTACGGCAACGCTGAATAAGATTCAGATTTATATCAATAACTTAAATAGCATGCACGTCGATGCTGTGGTTATCAATCCGGAATACGAAAAAGTGATTGTCAAATCAAGCGTAAAATTCTATCCGGAATATGATGAGAATTTCTATAAAAAACAGCTTAACGAAGACATTTCAAAATTCTTATCTCCGTGGGCATTTGATACTTCTCAGGATATTCTTTTTGGAATTGAATTACACCGAAGCACTGTCATTGATTACATCGAAAAATTATATTACGTAGACTATTTAGCCGAATTGGAAATGGCAAAACTCGATGACATTACAGAACCTGAAAATCCAAATGATGCTGTGTATGCTGCGCTGAAATTTCTGCCAATCGTATCGCCATCAAACCCAAAACGCATTCTCGTATCAGTAAAAAATCACATTATTTCTACAGATATAAAAACTTGTAAAGAACCAATCATTCAAGCACCAGAAAAATGTCAATACTAAATCCACATAGCACCATTCCTAAAAAAGTTGCCACAGAAGACGACTTGGATTTCTATTTTCTAAGAAAAAAAGGCATTCAGTATATCGAACAGCTTGGCGGCAAATTATGGACTGATTTTAACTCTCACGATCCTGGAATCACAATGCTGGAAATGCTTTGTTACGCCATAACTGATCTTGGAATGCGAATGAATCTGCCTATCGAAAACATTCTGGCTTCTAATGAAAAGAGCAAAGGAATTGCTTCTCAGTTTTTTAAAGCTTCAGAAGTATTGCCTACAAGTCCCGTAACGGCGATTGATTACAGAAAACTGTTTATCGATATCGAAGGCGTTAAAAATTGCTGGCCTGCAAAACACCAAAAAACAGTTTATGTAAATTGTAAAGAAGATAAATTATCCTATAATCCTAAAGATTTTAGTGAAGTTCCAAGAGGTTTCAAAAAGCAATTTGGACTTAAAGGATTATATGATCTTTATGTAGATTTTGAAAGTACAAATCCTTTGGAAATCAACAAAGTCAAAAACAAAATCAGAGAAAAATATCATGCGAACAGAAACCTTTGCGAAGATCTGATCAATATTATAAAAGTAGCCGAATTTCCGATAAAAATTTGTGCGAGCATTGAGGTAGATACTCAGGCAGATGAAGAAATGGTTCACGCGCTTGTATTGCACGCACTTGATGGTTATTTGTCGACAACTGTCAATTTTTATTCCATTCAGCAAATGATGGAAAAAGGATATACTTCCTTAGAAATTTTTGACGGACCAATTCTGGAACATGGTTTTATAGACACCAAAGAACTAATTGAAGCCGAACTAACCAGCGAAGTACGATTATCTGATATTATAAAATTAATCATGAATATTCCAGGAGTTATCACGATCAAAGATATCTCGATGGGAAATTGCGGAGACGGTGATATTGATCTAAACCAATGGCTAATTTGTCTGGAACAATATCAAAAACCGATTATTTGCTCTAAAAGTGTTTTCAATTACAATAAAGGTTTGCTTCCGCTAAATATAAACAAGACGCAAGTTGCTCTTTATTTGGAAGAAATTGAAGCTGTAAAAGATGCTGCTACGGATTTTTCGAGCCACAATAAAGAACTCAAAATACCAAATGGAAGTTATCTCGATATAGAAAGTTACACCACGATGCAAAACGATTTTCCGGATACGTACGGTATTGGCGAAGTTGGTTTGCCAACAAGAGCAACAACAGAACGAAAATCTCAGGCAAAACAGCTTAAAGGTTATCTTTTATTTTTTGATCAGATTTTGGGCAGTTATTTCAAACATTTAGGTCAGGTAAACGAAATGCTTTCGGTAAGTGGAAATTTAACCAAAACATTTTTTACCCAAGCCATAAAAGACATCGACGGACTTAGTGATTTGGTAACCAATTATCCTGAAAACAATGATGAATATCTAACAGAAATTCTCTTTGAACAACTGGACAATAATATCGAAAGAAGAAACGATATTCTGGACCATCTTTTAGGGCGTTTTGCAGAACGTTTTTCTGAATATGTTTTCATCAACAAAAGTATATATGGAACGGCTACAGACGAAGTGGTTCTTAAAACGAAAGAAGACTTTCTGAAAGATTATAAAATCGTAAGCAAAAACCGAGGCAATTCTTTTAACTATTACAAACAGCCGCACAGCAATTTATGGGATACCGATAATGTTTCGGGCGTAAAAAAGAGAATTTCCAGACTTTTGGGAATCAAAGATTACAATCGCAGACACCTTTCGGATTCGTTTGTTGATTTGTACCATTTTATAGATTCAGACAATCAGCTAGTGTATCGATGGAGAATTAGAGATACGGAAGATAATATTGTACTTTCTGCAACCACGGAATATTATGATACATCGAGAGCCAACAGAGAATTATATTTTGCGGTTTTGCAAATCATCCAAACCAGAGAATATAAAGTCGAAGAAGCTTTCAAAAACGGAATTTCTGATCCTGAAGTTATCGATAATATTCAGATTCATCAGGCAGATTCCGGCAAGTATTCTTATGATATCATAAATCCGTTAATCACAGACGAAGACAATCGGGACCGAATTATTGCAAAACGATATACATACTATGAAACATTGGCAGAAGTAAAAAAATCGATTCTGGATTTGATCTATTTCATGAAAGAAGTTTTTACGGAGGAAGGAATGTTTATTGTCGAACACATGATGCTTCGTCCCGATGTAAATCTCATTACGGTAAATCCGGAAACCTTTTTACCAATTTGTACCGATGAATGCAAAACCTGCGAACCTTTAGACCCTTACTCCTATCGCGTGAGCATTGTATTGCCGGGATATACGTTACGTTTCGCCAATACCGATTTTAGAAACTATATGGAAAAGGTAATCAAGGAAGAATTACCATCGCATGTATTGGCAAAAATTTGCTGGATTGGACATCGGAAAAATGAAATTGATAATCCGGCAGAAAACGAACTTTTGCGGTTTGAAAACTCCTATAAAGCCTATTTGTTTGCCAAAACGGTCTTAAATCAGGAACAGCCGGAACCTCAACTTATAGAATTTATTAGCGCGCTTTCTAATCTTAGCAATTTATATCCTACGGGAAGATTGTTTGATTGCAGCGACGAAAATGAAAATCAATACGAAAAAATAATATTAGGAAAAACGAATTTAGGCTCACTATAAAAACCATTCAAAATGTTAGCAAAACTTTCAACCATAACAACTTTGTACCGAAAATTTACAAAAAATCAGGTACTTACAGAGGGACATCTCAACGAGATTGTAGATTATTTTGATGATCAGGACCGTATTTCCAGAATTGGTCTTAGTGGCGTGGGCATCATTTGTGGTTTTCAGGTCTCTTATAGCGAATCTGCAAAAAACATCTCGATAACGCAAGGCAGCGGAATCACGACTGATGGCGATCTTATACACTTGTACAATAGTTTGCCTAATGGTGACAAAATAATTGAGCTTGAAAGCAAGCAATACACGCATTATAAAGTATATGACAATAAAAAAGCAGCCTACAAACCTTATTTCTACAATGGCAGCGATCAGCTTGAAATTTTCGAACTCTTAACATACGAACAGCAAGCGCTTGATAATGCCAATACTTTCCCGATACAATATCTTAAAGACAATACCGGACTTGACGTAAATGATGCCGTAATATTATTGTATATCGAATCGTATGAAAAAGATTCAGATCTCTGTGTGAGTCTTTCCTGCGACAATCAGGGATTGGAAATTATAGGCAATCACAAAGCATTATTGGTTAGTAAACCTGTTGCGACTCAAATCAACAGTCACGATAAATTTATTACCTCAGTCAATTTTTCTAATCTGTATTATAAATTGCCAACCGTAATTTCGAACCGCATTGTATTACAGCCGGAAAACTTCGTTAATTATGATGAAGTTAAAAAGAATTTCGCCTACGGAATCTTCAAAAACAATGTCGTTAATAAACTTCGTGATGGTTTCGATCTACTTTTAAACGGTTTGCAAATGCCGCTTATGCTGGCTTCCATCAAAAAGAATCTCGCAGAATTATACAATTTTGACAAGAATAATATTCCTCCCGATTTTCAATACAGATATGATCTTCTCAACGATTTAATTGATACTTATAACGAGATAAAACTCTTATTATCTAATATGGACGGCGAATTTTGTTGTCCGGATATCAAATCATTTCCGAAACATTTAATGTTGGGAGAAGTATTAAAAACAGGTCCTTGTTACGAATACCGACACAGTTTTTACAAATCGCCTTTGCTTACAGGACAAAATCTGAGCACTTGCAACGATTGTCTGCCGTTTGATCCGCTTATTGAACTTGGCAAAGAAGAAATGGTTACGGAATTTGTTATCGATCTGGAAGGCAAAGAAGTTAAAATTTGCTACGGAAAAAATACAGATTTACAGAAATTGTACAGCCTTATAAAACGCTGTGTGCAACTATTGGCAAACTACAACGTAAATTATAATGTTATAAAAATTACGCCAAGTTTTGAATTGGGTTCTTTAGCCAAAAAAGCAATTCCGTTTTATAATAATGTTGGAAATCATCTGATTGAACTTTGGGATTACGAAAAAACCAACATCGGAAAACAACGCAGCAACAGAAGTTATCACGACAATTTTCTAAATACAAAACGTCCGCTGGAATTTATTGCAGATTCTGATTTTTACAGAATTGAAGGGCATCACGGCAAGAATTACAAAGAAGCACTAAAAACAATTCAGGAAATAAGACGTCAGAATGGTTTAGGATTTAATGTCGTTGTTCTTGGTATAAATGCTTTTGAAGCGCAGGAAGTGATCGAGAATTTCACGTCTTACTATTTGAACAAAAATCATGGCTACGAACATAAAGCCGGTGTAGCTCCGGGCGGAACCTTTGTTATGATTTATATCGAAGGCGAATACAGCCAATATCCGTATTATTATGGCTATGGTTATCCGTATGAATTTCCACGCGGAAATTCTCTTGCAGGTGATTTTGAAAAAGAAGGCGATAATGGAGAATCTGTTGTGTTAAACCCTATTATAGCCGACTTTACTTTGCCTTATTTATGTTGTGATGATAATGTAATATCGTTGTCTTTACCTGTAAATAAACTTTGTTTTGATGACACAACTTCTTATTATCCATTTCATGTAACGCCAACGGGAGGTTTTGTAAAAGCTGATCTTGACGAAGATTTAAATGGCGGAGTGACCACAAACCAATTTGGCGAATTTGTTTTTGATCCAAAATTGGTCAGCGAAGAATTAATAGGCAAACCAATCACTTTTACGGTCAATAATTTTGAAACCAAATGTGAAATAACCATTTTCAAAAAACCCAAATTTGATTTTACGATAGTCATTACCAAATCAGATACAAGCAATGAAGTCACGGCTGATTTTGAAATTACAAGCGAAAATCAGGAAGGAATGAAATACGTTTGGGATTTTGGAGACGGAAGCGAAAGAGTTAGTACGACCGAAACCAAAATGCAGCGTATTTATAAATATGAATTGCCTGTTAAAGACGCTTTCTCTTTTCCTGTAACCGTTGTTGGAGATAATGGAAACTGCAATTTTACCGTAAAACATTCCGTAATTTTTGAAATTACAGGTATAAAAGTGAGCATCGACAACAGATTAATCTGTAGAAATGATGTAGATCCTCATCTTTTAACTACCGAATCTAAAACCAGAAAAATAATCCTTTCCGGTGATGGGGTTTCTCAAAATGATGCCGGACAATACGTTTTCATTGGCAGCAATGTTCCAAAAGAGATAGACAAAGTTGTTATTCTAGTAAATGGCAAACCTTCGGATCTTGAAATTACCATGCAAAATGCGCCATTTGCCCGCTTTAATTATTCGATAGAAAACAGTGAACTTGTATTGACCAACAATTCTACAAACGCAGAATTTTATACCTGGAAAATAGCCGATGAAAAAGTAGAAACCGAATCTAAAGATCCTATCAAACGTCCGCTTTCTCTGTATAATACTTCATCAATTGTAATCTCGCTTTCTGCAATGAACAAAAGATGCGGTGAAACTATAGACGGTCCAAAAGATGTAATTCTTAGAGAAAGAATTCCTGTAAATACGTGTTTGAAAACTGCTACTGCATTTATCAAAAAAACAATTCCGGCTTTTGAAGATATAAAACAACAACCCGGAATAGAAAGATACAGTAAAGAAACGATCTCTCTAATCGACGAAATTGAAAGACAATTTAATACCGTCGATGAGAAAACTGACACCTTTATAAATGGTGATTCTAATGATCAATTGGGCGAAATGTATCGAGACAGCATTTACGATTCATTCCTATCGGCGGTAAGAAATACGAAACTCGATGAAGAGAGAACAGTATTGAGTTTCCTTATCGAAAGTCACATCTCATTATTTTACACGATCCTAAAATGTCAAAAACCGGAACGTCTTAAAGAATTCGAAAAACAAATTGTAACCATTACAACTCGTTTTGACAACTTGTTTCAAGGTTTTATAAAAATCAAATACAACACCGATCCTAACGGAACATTCAAAAAATTCTTGTCAGGTGTGACAGCTTCGTTTAAAGATCTTCAATTTATTCTGGATGCAATTCAATCACATTTAAACAATTTAGGATAAATGCAGACTGCAAACAGACATATTATCAATAAATTATTCTTTGAGGTTAATACGGCTTCTAAAAAAAACGCGTACGACTTAAAAGATAATCTGGACACGTTTCTAAAAGTGGAATTATTTCCGCTTTTAGAAACGTATTTTGATACGCTTGATAAAAAAATGCCATCGCACAGTATTCAGATCGAAAAACTAAACATGGATCTTTCTGTATCGGATGATATTGATTTTAGTAATCTGAAATTGGAAATCATGAACCAATTTCAAAACCAAATCGAGAAACAAATCGAAAGTGGTTTTACCGATACAAAACAATACACTTTCGTTAATAACAGAGAAAAAAGCCTGAATGAGTTCTTCAGCTTTTTAGAAACGGGAACAAATCCCTGGTGGGCAATTTCAAAAGATGTCTTGGATAACAATACTGATAATCCATTTGAGAAAATGATTAGCGACAAAGCTTTTGGTTTAAAACTAATTCACACCTTAGAAAATCGCCAAACCAGAACCCGATTTATAAAACAATTATCAGACGATCAGATTTATTTTATTCTGAAAAATACATTTCTTTTAGAACTCCCTTCTGAAGAAACTACTTTAAAAAGTATTACTTTAATTAAAGACACTTTAAAAGCTCTTCTTTCGGAATCTAGACAAGAATTACATCAAAGAAATTTAGTTTGGGATATAATCCTTTCGCAATTATTAAAACACAACGACAGCATTATAAAAGATAAATTATCGTATCTGATTGCTTCTTTTGACATTATTAGAAAATACAATCCAACGTTTGCTTTAGAATACATCAATATTCAGATAACAAATAAATCGGCTTTAGATATTCTAAGTAATCTTGCAAATGAAGTTTTGATTATACACACTATTCTCGAACAAAAAGCTTCGGAAATAATTCAGAACAATAATAATCATCAGAATAAATCATCAGAATCAGATATTTCAAAAACCGATAAATCTTTGGCTTTAAGCCCGAAAAAAGAGGCTGAAATAAACGCTGTTTTCAAAACTGAAGAAGAAACCGAAGAAGAAGAAATTCTCAAACCTTCTTTGTTTTTAATTGACGAAATAACTGCTGAAATTCCGGCAAATCATTATGTAAACAATGCGGGATTAATACTGATTCATCCCTTTTTGAAACAGCTTTTTACAAATTGCAAATTACTAAATAAGGACAATTCTATAAATAATACCGAGGTTGCGGCACATCTTTTACATTATCTCGCTACAGCCAAAGAACAGGATTATGAACATGAAATGGTGTTCGAAAAATTGTTGTGCAACATTCCAATAGATCAAACCATCAATAGAAATATTACACTGTCTGATGAGGTAAAAAGTCATGCTAATGAAATGCTTCGGGCGGTTCTAGACCATTGGGAAGTCATGAAGAAATCTTCGGTGGCTTTATTACAAAATGAATATTTGCAAAGACCCGGAAAAATAATTCTTACGGGCGATAATCCTAAAGTCATTGTAGAAAGAAAAACACAAGACATCTTGCTGGATAAAATCAGCTGGAATATCGGAATTGTAAAACTGGCATGGAAAAACAAAGTAATTTTTGTGGACTGGTAATTTTAAAAGATATGGAAACCGAAGAAGAAAAAATTCTAAAGGAAGATGAAAAAAACATTTTCTATGAGCAGCAACAAGCACTTAGAAATGTTTTTGAAAAACTCGATATGTCGAAAGTTGCCTTCGTAGGCGGAATCGCTGATTATATAAATCTCCGTGATTATTATGATATGCCGGTAAATGATCTGGATATTATTTATGAAGATGAGGCTGTTTTATCACCAATTCAGGAAGAAGACGGGATTACACGATTTTATAGCCGGTTTTATAACAAAGGCAAAGAAGTTTTGGTTTCAGAATATTTTGTCAACAATAGAAATGTCCACACGGATTATTATAAAAGAGTTTTCTCGGAAATAAGACTTACCCAATCTCCCCTATTAGGTCAAATGGTTTGGCACGCAACTTTTAATGAAATGAAAGAATTTCATAACACGCAAATCCCCGAAGTAACCTCGCAGGTAATGGGTCACAAATACGAATGGAAAAGGCTTTATAAACACAGCAAAAAGGCTTCGTTATACAACAACGTTTGCTATCTCCAGGAAAAACAACTGCTACAAACGCTAAAAAAATGATTATGAAAGAAGAACCAAGAATTATATACAGTCTCGATGCTTTTCCGCTGATCAATAACCGTTGGCAAATGGGCAATAAACTCAAAGAAACCATCTATATGACGGCTTTGAGCATTTTATACAGTCATCTTTGGTACAAAGACATTGAGCTTTATGCAGACGAAACGGCATATAAATTTCTATATATGCTGCCTTGCCGAGTTACAAAAGTGAGTAATGAAAAAAATAAGGATCTCTGGATGAAATCTAAAATTCATGCGATCGAAAAACAGACCAAACCCTTTGTTCATCTCGATACGGATGTATTTATAAAAAGGAAAATCGACTTTAATTTCGATACCATTATTCTCGAACGAAAAGAATGCGGCTATGAAATCCATTACAAGAAACAAATTGATTTCTTTAACCAATATACCAAACATTTACCTTACTGGCATTCCAATTTAGGACACTCTTACAGTTGCGGAATATTGGGTTTTAATGATCTCACGCTTCGCAATAATTTCGTGAATGCTTATTATGATATGGAAGCCATATTTATAGCACATCGTGAAGAATATACTCCGTTAAAACAGCAAGGTTTTGAGCCTTGTATTGTAATCGAACAATACAATCTCGCCTCGATATTAGACTATAATAACATTAAACCTTCTTTACTGCTTAAAGGAAGAAATATAAATGAGCAAAGCATTTATGCCAATGAAATGGGTTATAGCCATCTTTTTGGTACTAGAAAGTACAAAAAAGACATTACAGAAGAAATTGAATATCGACTGTTTAAAATATTTCCGTATTGGTACGCTCAAATAAAAATTGAATTAGAAAAACATCAAATAATTCAGAAAGATGAGGTTCATCCCAGAATTATGGTAGCATAAAATTTGTTTCACGCAGATTTTAAAAAAGATTTAAGCAGATTAAAAAAGATTTTTTATCTCTCGCAGATTATGCAGATTGAGCAGATTAAAAAAACGTGCTGTTTGTCATTTCGAGGAACGAGAAATCTCCGCGAGAAGCTCGACAAAGATTAGACAATCATCTGCGTGCATCGGCTTAAATCTTTTTAAAATCTGCGTGAAAAATTGAAATGCATAAGTTTTTGCCACAGATTAATGGATTAAAAAGATTTTTATTTCTCGCAGATTATGCAGATTGAGCAGATTAAAAAAACGTGCTGTTTGTCATTTCGAGGAACGAGAAATCTCCGCGAGAAGCTCGACAAAGATTGAATAATCATCTGCGTGCATCTGCTTAAATCTTTTTAAAATCTGCGTGAAAAAACATAAATTTTATAACATAATCAAGTTATGAGAACTTTAGAAAACAAAAAGCCGGACAATCACTCCTCTTCTCCTTTTTTTGGACCAAAAATCCAAAAGAAACTAACGACCGGTACCGTAGGAGACAAATATGAAGTTGAAGCAGATAATGTTGCCGATAAAGTCGTAAACAAACAAAAAGGTGGTGGATTATTACAATCCAAAGCAGAAGACGGAGTGCAGAGAAAACCAATTTCGGAAACTATATCAACAGTTCAAAAGCAAGATTTGGAACAAGAAAAACCGGTTCAGAAAAAAGGCAAAGAAAAGGAAGAAGAGAAAAAGAAAATACAGAAAAAAGCCGATAAAGAAGAGGACAAAAAAGTTCAGAAAAAGGGTAAAGAAAAAGAGGACGATAAAAAGAAAATTCAAAAAAAGGCCGATAAAGACGACGATAAAAAAGTCCAGAAAAAGGGTAAAGAAAAAGAGGACGACAAAAAGAAAATACAAAAAAAGTCTGATAAAGACGAAGATAAAAAAGTCCAAAAAAAGGGTAAAGAAAAAGAAGACGACAAAAAGAAAATACAAAAAAAAGGCAAAGATAAAGAAGAAGATAAAAAGAAACCTGTTCAGAAAAAATCAAATAATAGCGAATCTACCACCAGCAGCAACAAATTAGAGAGTAATTTAAAAAGCAGTAAAGGCGGTGGATCTCCACTTTCAAAAGGGGTAAAAAGCGAAATGGAATCTGGTTTTGGAACTGATTTCAGTCAGGTTCGCATCCATACCGATAATAATGCCACACAAATGAGTCAGGATTTAGGTGCTCAGGCTTTTACAAACGGAAATGATATTTATTTTAATTCCGGAAAATATGATGCCAATAGCAAACAAGGCAAGCATTTATTGGCACACGAACTTACGCATACCGTACAACAAAGTTCTACAATTCAAAAAAAAGAACAGCCTCAAATACAACGAAGCTGGCTTGGCGATGCCTGGGACAGCGCAACAGATACCGTAAGCGATGGCTGGGATGCTGCAACGGGAGCAGTTTCTGATGCGGCGTCAAGTGTTGCAGATACAGTAAGCGAAGGTTGGGATGCTGCGACAGGAGCAGTTTCTGACGCCGCCTCAAGTGTTGCAAGCGGTTTAAGTTCGGCTTGGGATACTGCAACTACATTTCTTGGAGATGCCGCTTCTTCTGCATGGGAAGGTCTGAAATCATTAGGCAGCGATGCGCTTGATTGGTTGTCCGGTGCTGCATCTTATGTTTGGGACGGAATCAAATGGTTTGGAAGTAAAGCGTGGGATATCATCAAAGTTATAGGAACTTATTTGTGGGACAAACTATGTTTATTAGGCAACAATGTCTGGTCATTCATTTCTAATATTCCATCCAGATTATGGAGAATAATTGTTCATGGTTGGGACGGAATAGTAGGTGCCTTAGGCTGGGCTTGGGACGGATTAAGTGGCGCAGCGGGACATTTATGGCAAGGCGTCAAAGGTGTTTTTGGCTGGTTAGGAAGTGGTATAACAGGAGCAGCAAATTGGTTATTAGAGGGTGTAGTTGCCGGATATGACTGGGCAGTAGATTTTGTCAATGCTCCAAGCTTGTCTAAACTCTGGAATGCCTTAACAGGAACTTTGGGTTGGGTCTGGAAAGGTATTTCCGGATTTGCAAAATGGGGATGGGATGGTGTCGTGGGTGCAGCAATCTGGGCTTGGCAAGGAATTAAAGGTTTTGCTTCCTGGATCTGGGATGGTGTTTTGGGCGGACTTACCTGGGCAGGAAAAATGTTATTATACATTATAGATTTACTTGGAATCTTCGAAATATTACAACTTTTATGGGGGCTGATTTTTAGAATGAGAAAATTAACAGATGTAGAAATAAGCGCCTCTCTACAAGTACATCCCGCGGGAATGATTCCGTATGATCAGGTATATGTAGACGAAGGATCTCTGGTTGCTTTTATCGGAGGATATTTTTCCGGAGGAGGTTACAGAGCAGTAACAACGGCACATATAATTCATGCTGCACCGGGAGAAGATACCGCCACAATGGTTCACGAATTATCGCATGTAGCGCAATATGAGCACGCAGGATCTGTATATATGGCGCAAGCAATTCATGCACAAGCTTTTGGCGAAGGTTATGGATATGTCAATACGGATGGAACATTTAAACATCAGCATTTTAATGAATTCAACAGAGAACAGCAAGCCTCAATATGCGAGGATTATTACAGAGCTCTAAATGGCGGAGGCGGACATGCTTCTGCAGGCGCTCTGCAGCCTTTTGTAAATGAAATGAGAGCCGGTAAATTTTAAAAATTAGAAAAGATGAAAGTATCAATTCTAAATCCCAATAAGAATAAATCCCAAATTCCAATTTTAAAACGGGCCAATCAATTGAAATTTAAAACTTTGGAATTCATAACCGCTTTCTGTTTCACGTGTTGCTGTTTTTCAGGATGTGATACAATTTATCAGAACACATCAAATATTTTGTCTGTAAAAGCAGATTCATCTGTATCAAAATGTTTAAGAGTGGATGGCGTATTATCGGTTTTTCCGAGTTTAAAAAAAGTATACATCAATCCTACGAATGACAATGTTTTAAAAGAAGATATTCTGATACTTGTTTTTCATGATAAAGAAGATTTAGTAGCCTTTAAAAATAAGATACACCAGGAAAGTAACAAATCGATTGCAAACATAAAACTAAAGCTTGATTCTAAAAAAACAGAATCTGTTTTAGTTCAAACAAATAGTATGATTCCGTATGTATTGTCTTTGAATAATACGACGGTTTTTAAAGATGGATTGTGGATCGTTTTTTATTCTGAAAGCAATCAGGACATAGAAACTTTTTTAGAATTTAAAAGAATGGGAGTTGATGAAATTCCAAAAACAGATATAATTCCAATTTAATATTGATAAAGAATGCCAGCCTTTTCACCAAAAACAAAAGCAAGTTCTTCGCACTCCTCGTCTCATCAGGACAAGGGGCAGGAATCTTTTTTTGGCGTTCAGGCAAAATTAAATATCGGAAAATCTAACGATAAATTTGAAGTTGAAGCCGACAGATCAGCAGATCAGGTTGTTGCCAAAAAACAAAATCCAAACACAGATCCGTTCTTTTCGCCTTCGCCTGTAGTCCAAAAGAAACTGGCAGAAGATGTTCAAAAACAAGAAGAGCAAAACAAGGAAATTCAGCAAAAAACAGTTGCCGAAACCATCACTCCGGTTGTGCAGTTAAAAGAGGATTCAATCCAAAATAAACTCGATTCCAAAAAAACTGAAAAGCGCGAAATCAGCAAAGATTTTTCTAAACCAAAAACAGTAATTCAGAATAAAACTGAAGATAAAGTTCAGAAAAAAGAAACGCCGATTCCACCTAAAAAAGAAATAAAAAAAGCAGAAACTCCTGCTGCAAAAGCAGTTTTACAAAAACCGCTACTTCAAACTAAACCGGAAGAAGAGCTTCCGAAAAAAGACGAAAAACCCAAAGACGAAAAAAAGACTGAAGTTCAAAAGAAACCTGTAGTCGAGCCTATAACTCCAATAGTTGCAGAATCTAAATCGGAAAGCAATAAAATTACTGCAACTATAAAACCGGTAATTCAGCCAAAAGCGGAAAAAGAAATTCAAGCCAAAGAAGAAGAGGAAATTCAGACCAAAGAAGACGAAAACGAACTTCAGATGAGCGCGAGTGCAGATGCAAATCCGTCTGACACTTCTAATCTTGAAAGCAATTTAAATAGTAGTAAAGGCGGCGGTTCTCCCCTATCCGGAAAAGTAAAAACCGAAATGGAATCTGGTTTTGGAGCCGATTTCAGCAATGTGCGCATTCACAATAATTCAACTGCTGTTCAAATGAACAAGCAATTGGGCGCGCAGGCTTTTGCAACCGGAAATAACATTTATTTTAACGAAGGAAAATACAATCCAAATTCACAATCAGGCAAGCATTTACTCGCCCACGAATTAACACATACGGTTCAGCAGGGAGCATCCATTAGAAAAAAACCTGAAAATAACATATCCCCTGCTCCCGAGATGATTCAGGGTTCATTTCTCGATTTAGTTCCGGATTGGATTATTAATCAAGCACGACATATTCCGGGTTATACCCTTTTTACCGTTATTATTGGTTACGATCCATTGCGTGAAGTTGATGTAGAACGAACTCCAATTAATCTTGTAGAAGGATTAATGGGATTGATTCCTTTTGGTACAGCCATATTCGATAAACTTCAGGAATACGGAATATTACAACAGGTTTTTGATTGGGTCGAAGGAAAACTGGGAGAACTGGGATTAACGATCGATAGTATTATGGATATGGTGGAAGACGTTTGGGACAAAGTATCTTTTCCTTACACCGACATCATTGATTTAGTTACTGAAAAATTTGAAGAATTAGTTAACAGAATAACTTCTTTTGTAACTGCAACTGTAGATCAGGTAATTACCTGGATAAAAGAAGCACTGATTGGTGTTGCCGAACCAATATTGGCAGAAAATAAAGCTTGGGCGTTAATCAAAAAAATAATCAAATACGATCCGTTACGCGATGAAGCAGTTAACGCAACGACGGTTGAAATACTGGCAGATTTCCTTATTCTGATAGGAAAAGAAACCGAGCTTGAGCAAATGCGTGAAAAAGGCACGCTGCAAAAAACTGCCGATTGGCTTGACACGCAAGTCGGAACTTTTACTTCGTTATTAGGCGAACTTCGAGGACTTATTACTTCGGCGTGGGATGCAATTCAGCCTTCAAATTTAATGAATATTGCTGATAATCTTTCGGCACTTGCTGCTCAGGCTGGCGGATTCCTGCAACGCGTTTGGGATTTTGCTTCAGGCGTGGCACTCAAAGTTCTGGAACTTGTCAAAGAATCCTTATTAGGATATCTGTCTTCGCAAGCCGCAACAGTTCGAGGTTATTCCTTAATAAAAGTAATTATAGGACGCGATCCTTTTACGAATGAAAATGTTCCAAGATCTGTTCCAAATCTTATTAGAGGTTTTATGAGTCTGATGGACGGCGGCGAAGAACAATATGCTCAAATGGTTGAAACGGGTGCAATTGCCCGAATCGTTGGCGAAATTGAAGCTGCAGTTGCAACTTTAAATATGACTCCGGCGGCTATTATTCAGCTCTTTACTGATATCTGGGATTCGTTTACGATCGATGATCTAATTCATCCTCTTGATGCTTTTATCCGAATTATCGAAAAATTTGGAGAACCAATCGGACGGTTAATTGCTTTCGTAGCAGAAATTGTAAGGATTGTTATTATAGCTATTCTCGAGATTATGAATTTCCCATTCGACTTGATCGGGAACATCATAACTCGTGCGATGCAGGCAATTGACGACATTAAAAAAGATCCTATTGGTTTCCTTAAAAATATATTACGCGCCATTAAACAAGGATTTGTTCAATTCTTTGACAATATTGTTACGCATTTAATCAACGGCGTTACCGGCTGGTTAATGAGCGAATTGAAAGACGCCAATATTCCTGTTTTGACTGATTTCTCTTTGCGAGGCGTAATTGCCTGGGTACTTGAAGTCCTTGGAATATCAATGGAAAAAATTTGGGAGAAACTAGCGGCACATCCTAGAATTGGTCCGGCAAGAGTCGCTAAAATACGCAGTATGATTAATACGCTTGAAGGTATTTGGACATTCATAAAAGATGTTCAGGAACGCGGAATGGCTGCTATTTGGGATAAAATTCAGGAACAACTCAGTAATTTATGGAATACGGTTCTTGATGCGGTGAAAAACTTTATCATGGAGCGCATCGTCAACCGCATAACCGCCAGACTCTTAAGTATGCTGGACCCAACGGGAATTATGGCGGTAATCAATGGCGCAATTGCTTTGTACAGCGCTATTCAGAGTTTTATAAAATACTTACGCGAAATGCTCGAAGTAGTCAACTCCTTTGTCAACGGTGTTGCCGATATCGCAAAAGGAAATGTAGCTACAGCAGCCAATTATCTCGAAAATACAATGGGACAAGCGATGCCAATTGTAATTGGTTTCCTTGCCAATCAGGTTGGTCTTTCCGGAATTGGCGCACGAATTGGAGAAATGATTGTTTCTGTCCGCCTTATGGTTGATGAGGCACTGACTTGGCTGGTAAATAAAGCGGTAGACACTGGAATGGATATGTTGGACAGATTGATGGGCAACGGCGCTGCAGACAATCTGACGGCTGTGAGACAAAACATTCATCAGGAAGAACAAACTCATTTAACAAATGGCGGCATTAAAAGAGAAGACGCACAAACTGTCGCGCAAACTGTCGCTACACGAAACAATACAACAGTAAATTCAATTCAGGTAGTTGATGGTGGAACTAAATGGAATTATAATATTATTCAAAAAGCAGAAGAACCGGGAGGTCCACTAAAAGCAGATGCCCAAGCGTGTACATTAGAACCTAACCAATATACCACTTTGGAAGATTTATATACACGTGTAAAAAATGACAACCCAGGTGCAACCAGAGTAACACAAGAGGGAGGTTGGAACCTGGAATACGAAATGTCTACCTCATACCACAATGTTATGGCTGGAGGAAACAGAATTACAAGAGTAAGGATTGTAAGAATTCCATGTTCTGTAGCCGGACACGAATTTCATTATGAATATAAGGGAGAAGTTGCGGTACTTGACGCTCAAACTCATACAAGAAGAGGAGAAAATGAAAAATCACAAAGGGCAGAAAGCAGATCAATAGACGCTGATAAAAGAAATCGAAGAGAAAGATCTGACGAAGACGATGATGGAAATGGCCGAGGAGGACGAAGAAGATAATAACGAAGATTCTCTTTGACTTAAAAAATTGTAAAAAAACAAGAAACAATGAAATTTTAATAAACTTAAAATCTTAGTCATGCAAAAAACATTCTACCAAAAAGAGTTGGCTATCAAAGCAACACAACAAAGAAATGGAGCAAATAATAACAAGAAAGACATTGAAAAAATTCAGTCGTGGCTTAATTTATTTGCGATGCAAAATTCAAGCTCAGGAACCGCAACGGGTATTGATGGCGATTTTGGACCAGCAACGGAAAAAGCAGTTCTTAATTTTCAAAAATTCAACAATTTACCACAAAATGGAACTGTAGATCAAAAAGTATTTGATATACTCGCGTCGCCTCTCAAAAAAGCTTTTGAAGATTCTGTATCTGGCGGAAATTTGAGAGATTTAATATTAAATACAGCCAAAAACCATCTTAAAAATCATCCTTTTGAACTGGTAATCCACAATCAAAGTAATACAGGTCCGTGGGTTCGCAGTTATATGGATGGAAATGAAGGAACTGACTGGTTTTGGTGCATGGGATTTGTTGAGGCAATTATTGATCAGGCGGCTTCGATTCAGGGAAAAAACTTCAAAACCCTGATGCCGTTAACTTACAGTTGCGATACTGTTGGTGTGACCGGAATTCAGAAAAAAATATTGACCCGTTTTCAGGCAGCAAGAACGAATCCGGCTTTGATAAAACCGGCAGATATATTTCTGCTTCAAAAAACACCAAACGATTGGATTCATACGGGAATTGTAACTGCGATTCATGGTGATATTATTGAAACGATCGAAGGAAACACAAATTCTGATGGTTCTCATAACGGAAACGCGGTCATGAACAGAATCAGAAACTTTAAACAATCAAAAATAGACTTTTTCTCCATCGAATCATTAGTCGTATAAAAAATGAAAAACGTATTTAATTATCTAAAAGACCAATTCGTATTTCAGCTTGATTCTCTTTTTCAAGCCGAAAATCCAACCGAGAAACCCGTTTTAGATCAACTGGATTCCGATGGATTTATAAACGAATTCATTATCGAAAATAAGCTGACGGAAATAGATACACTTTTATTAGGATTAGCTCTTGTTCCGCACGTAAGGCCTGATTTTCTGAGTTCGATTATTGCGGAATATTTGCCGAATGGCGGCGAATTACCGGAGTTTGGCGGAATAAAAACAAAAAACCATCGCGGAATTTTGCCAACTGGTGAAACAGCACAATTCTTAATTGCTGGAAACGATCTCGAAAACCGAATTTCGTTCTACAATTACCTGCATAATTATTCTTTTTTGTATCAGAAAGGAATTATCAAAATCGAATCTGTTCCAAATGGTGAACCTAAACTAAGTGGTTTATTGATTTTGGAAGACGAATACATCGAAAAATTCATTACCGGAAAAATTCTGAAACCGCAGCTTAGCAGCATTTTCCCTGCACAATTAATCGAAACCGGATTAGATTGGGATGATTTGGTGCTAAATTCCAATACTTTAAATCAAATTAAAGAAATAGAAACCTGGCTTAAATTCAATGAGATTTTACTTCACGAATGGGATATGAAATCGAAAATAAAACCCGGTTTCAGAGTCATGTTTTATGGCGCTCCGGGAACGGGAAAAACGCTTACGGCTTCTCTTTTGGGAAAATACACTAAAAGAGATGTGTACCGAATTGATTTGTCTATGGTGATTTCGAAATATATTGGTGAAACCGAAAAAAATCTTTCTTCTCTTTTTGACAAAGCGGCGGATAAAGAATGGATTCTGTTTTTTGATGAAGCCGATGCGGTTTTCGGGAAAAGAACCAATGTACGAGATGCACATGATAAATACGCCAATCAGGAAGTTTCGTATTTATTGCAGCGTATCGAAAATCATCCGGGATTGGTTATTCTGGCTTCTAATTTCAAAACGAATATTGATACGGCTTTCACCCGAAGATTTCAATCTATAATTGAGTTTGAAGTTCCTTCTCATGGTGAACGTTTACAGCTTTGGCAAAATAATCTGCCAAAAGGAATTAGAATTGCCGAAGATGTAAATCTTAATGAACTTTCGAAAAAATACGATATTACCGGCGCCAATATTGTCAACATTATTCAATATGCGTGTTTGAGAACTTTGGAAGACGAAAATGAAAATATCAATCTCAATCATTTACTTCAGGGAATTAAAAAAGAATATGCGAAAGAAGGGAAAATGATGTAACAAAAAACATCAATCTTGTCATCTTTCCTCTGTCAGGATGACAAGGTTGGGTTTTGATTGCGTCTGATGGATTGATCCCGAAGCTTCGGGACATCTCTACAATATAATCCGTTCCTCCGGAACTCTATATAAAATTCCGCAGGAATGATTTATTTTGTAGCAAGGGATTTTAATCCCTTGAAACGTAACGTAACCCCAATGTTGTCTTTGTCGCTGTTGTTATAGATTATAGATAATAGTATATAAACAATAGTCTATGGTTTTTGATTATTTAGAGCAATAATTTTAAAAGCTCGTTATTTTGTCAATTCTGACGCAAGGAAGGATCACAAGGTTGGATTTTGATTGCGTATGATGGATTGATCCCGAAGCTTCGGGACATCTCTACAATATAATTTGTTCCTCCGGAACTCTACATAAAATTCAGCAGAAATGATTTATTTTGTAGCAAGGGATTTTAATCCCTTGTAATTATACATCATTTATATAGATCTCTAAATTTATTTTTTCCACACAAAAAGTTCATAACAAAGCCTTAAAGTGGACTATTAATCCCTTAATGTTTCATCATTTTTCTCTAACTTAGCACAGTAAATCTTAAAATATAAGATTAAAACAAACTTTATTTTTCTGCAAAGAACTGAATGAAAAAGCATTACCGTTTTTTCTCTTACTTTTTTCGGAAAAGCATTTTATAATAATTTTAGTTAATTGAAAACTATGAACAAATTTGATTTTGGAATTGTAGGACTAGGTGTAATGGGCCGCAATTTACTTTTGAATATTGCGAGCCATAAATTTGCAGCAGCAGGTTTAGATTTAGATACTGAAAAAGTTAATTCTCTTCAGCAAGAAGCAGATGCTGACCATACAATTGAGGCGACGACGGATGTGAAGCATTTTGTTGAGCTGATACAAAAACCAAGGGCTATTATGTTACTGGTTCCTGCGGGAAAACCAGTTGACAGCGCAATAGCAAGTTTACTTCCGCATTTAGATCAAGGAGATATTATCATTGATGGCGGTAATACTTATTTTACCGATACTGACAGAAGATTTTTGGAATTATCTGCTAAGGGAATTCATTTCTTTGGAATGGGAATTTCAGGTGGAGAAAAAGGCGCCAGATTTGGTCCTGCAATGATGCCTGGCGGTGATCAAAAAGCATATGAAAGACTTCGTCCAATTTTTGAGGCTATTGCAGCAAAAGTAGATGGCGAACCTTGCGTTGAATATTTAGGAAACGGATCTGCCGGAAACTATGTAAAAATGGTTCATAACGGAATAGAATACGGAATCATGCAGTTGATTTCTGAGATTTATGACCTGATGAAAAGAGGTTATAATTTAGACGAAGACACGATTCAGAAAACTTTTGAAGAATGGAACCAAACGGACGATCTTAAATCGTATTTGATCGAAATTACCGGAAACATTCTGAAACAAAAAGACGAAGACGGAAGCCGATTAATCAATAAAATTTCGGATTGGGCAAGATCTAAAGGAACAGGAAAATGGACTTCGCAAAACGCAATGGATTTGCAAGTGCCGATTCCTACTATAGATGCAGCAGTTTTTATGCGCGATATGTCTAAAACGAAACCGGAAAGAATTGAAGCAGCCAAACAACTGGTTTGGAACGCTAACGAAACGAATGTAAATCCAAGTGAAGCAATTGCGGCATTAAAATCAGCTTTGTATTTTTCTATTGTAGTGACTTATGCACAAGGATTAGCGCAGCTTCATACGGCTTCTAAAGAATATAACTACGGATTAAATCTGGAAACTGTTGCCAAAATATGGCGTGGTGGTTGTATTATTCGTGCGAATGCTTTGGAAGATTTCAGAAAAGCATATGCAGCAAAAAATGATTTACCAAACTTACTTTTAGATGCTGGAATCGCTTCAAAATTAACAGACAATCAAGCAGGAATAAGATCCGTTATTCAATTTGCGGTTCAGCAAGGATTACCTGTAGCGGGCCTTATGAATTCACTGGCTTATTTTGATGCCTACAGATCAGAGAATCTACCAACAAATTTAATTCAGGCACAGCGTGATTATTTTGGAGCACATACCTACGAACGTATTGATACGACTGGTGTTTTCCACACACAATGGTCTGAATAAAGAACTATAAGCAACACAACACACACAAATGAGTAAGTTCAAAAATAGAAATCCAACAATCATTGTTATTTTTGGAGGAACCGGAGATTTAGCAAAGAGAAAACTCTTTCCCGCATTTCAAAATCTGTATCTTGACGGACGTATGTCTGATAAGTTTCAGATTATCGCTTTAGGAAGAGCCGAAAAAAGCGATGAAGAATTCCGCAGCTATGTCTTAGAAAATTTAGAAAATTTTTCAAGAAAAAAAGGTGTATCTGATCCGGAAACTCAAAAATTTCTATCTCACATAACCTATCAAAGTCTTGATATTGACAAAGAAGAATCTTATCAAAGATTAAATGAAAAGATAAATGGTATTGATGAAGCTTTTGGAGAACGTGCCAATCGTCTTTTTTACCTTTCTATTACTCCTTCTTTCATAACTACAATCTCGAGTAATATTAAGAAAATTGGCCTTGCTGCTAATCCAAAACAGGATCGCATTATTATTGAAAAACCTTTTGGTTACGATAAAACTTCTGCAATTGCGCTTAATGAAATGCTTTCGCAGACTTTCAAAGAAGAACAGATTTACAGGATCGATCATTATTTAGGTAAAGAAACGGTTCAGAACATCCTTGCTTTCCGTTTTGGAAATTCAATGTTTGAACCTTTATGGAGCCGTAATTTCATTGATTTTGTTCAGATTACCGTAGCCGAAGAAGTTGGCGTAGAAGAACGCGGCGGCTTTTATGAAGGCGTTGGTGCTTTGAAAGATATGATTCAGAACCATTTACTTCAAATTTTATGTATGACGGCTATGGAAGCTCCTGCATCGTTAGAAGCAGATGATATCCGAAACCGTAAAGCAGATGTTTTAAAATCTATTCGACGCATTAAACCCGATGAAGTAGATCATTACATTGTGAGAGGACAATATGATGCAGGTGAAATAAAAGGGAAACCGGTTCCGGGTTATCGTCAGGATAAAGGAATTGCTCCGGATTCTAATACCGAAACTTATGTTGCCATGAAAATTTATCTGGACAACTGGAGATGGCAGGGAATTCCGTTTTATCTGCGTACAGGAAAAAGAATGGAAGAAAAACAATCTTCTATTATTATACAGTTTAAACCTGTGCCACATTCCTCCTTTTCTTATGGTAAAGAAGGCATGACGCCAAACCGACTGATTATCAATATTCAGCCTGCGATGGATATTAAGCTTCAGTTTATGACCAAAAAACCCGGACTTTCACTTTCGTTGAGACCGGCAGAAATGATATTTGATTATTTCTCCTGCTCTACAATGTCACCGGAAGCTTATGAAACGTTAATCGCTGATGCTTTGGCGGGAGATCCTACGCTATTTATGCGTTGGGATCAGGTAGAACAAGCCTGGGATGCTATTGATACGATCCAGCAGGTATGGAAAACTACAGCACCAACTAATTTCCCAAATTACAAAGCTGGAAGCTGGGGACCTGAAGAAGCTGACGAATTATTAGCGCGTCAGGGACACAAATGGATTCCAAATACACAAACAAAAGAAGAAGTTCTAGATGATACAGATTTACAATAATACTGCAGAAATTAATACTGCAGCCGCAGATATTTTTACAACTGCTGCACAAAAAGCAATTGCCGAAAAAGGCAAATTTACAGCCGTACTTACAGGAGGTTCTTCTCCTGCAGGAATTTACAAATTATTAGCTTCTGACGATTACAAAACTAAAATTGACTGGAGTAAAGTTTTTATTTTCTGGGGTGACGAACGCTGGGTATCTCTTGACGATGATCTTAGTAATGCAAAAATGTCTTACGCTACATTGTTGAGCCACGTCCCTATTCCGAAAAACAATATATTTGAAATGTACAAAGACGGTGTTACACCTGAAGATTATGCAGTTACCTACGAACAATCTATTAGAAATGTCTTGGGAGATGAAGGTAAATTTGACCTTATCTTATTAGGAATGGGAGATGACGGACACACCGCTTCACTTTTTCCCGGTCAGGCAGTACTTGAAGAACAAAACAAATGGGTTTCTGCCTACTATCTTGAACCTCAAAAAATGCACCGTATTACACTTACTGCGCCATTAATCAACAAAGCCGAAAAGATTATCGTAGTGGCTTTTGGCGAGAAAAAAGCACCTGCATTAAAAGAAGTAACCACAGGAGAATATAATCCTGTAACTTATCCAATGCAATTGATTAAACCCGTTTCCGGAGAATTATTATTTCTTGTAGATAAAAGCGCCGCCGGAACAAATTAAGGAATTGCTTTTATAATCTATATAACCCGTTGGGTGCAATTATTTTTAACACATAGAAACATAGCATTATTGAAATCAAAAAAGGCGTTTCACTTGCATTAACACATCCCGAAGCTTCGGGACTATGTGTGAGAAACGAATTTCTTTTTGATTTACTTTTTTCAAACACATAAAATCTATGTTTCTATGGGTGCCAATTAATTTTTTATGCATTACACCCAACGGGTTCTATAAATCAAAAAGTTTATGCCGAAAGACATAAACTTTTTGATTTTAGATTATGCTTCTGATAATTATTTTTGATAATTGTTGCTGTAATATCCAACGCAAGTAATAATGGTATTTTCTTATCTTGATAATAATCCTGAATTTTATAAAATACTAAAAATCAATACTTAAGACTAATAGATTTCTTGAGATGAAATTTCATGTTTTTATGATAATAATAAGGTATTATCCCATTTTGGTTCAATATTACTGATGGCACTAATCAAGGAAAGTCCAATGCCTGCAACTCCTTCAAACAAACCAAATTCATTGACTAAGGGAACATCTTTACCGTGAAATTGTTTATATCCTGCTATTCCATCAAGGTATTCTGCTTTTTCTAAAGTGATTCCGTACCAATATTCGGCCGTTTCTCTGTATAATTCAATGTTAGTATAGTTGTACATTCTTGCATAGATATGTGCAATTCCAACACTTCCGCGACAAATGCTTGCATCGACAACGGTATAAGTAAGAAAATCTCTTTTTGATGAATGTTTTGTAAATATTTCTAATGCAAAATCTACCAATTCTCTTTTGTCAAAATACTTAGCATACAGATAGATTGACATTGCGACTCCTAAATCGCCATAACACCATGCCAAATTACTCTCGGTTTTGACATCATTCACCATTTGGGTAGGGAAATAAAAATCCGACGAACTTTCATATTGAACGCTTAGTAAAAAATCAATACTTTTTCTCAAGTATTTTAACAATTTAAATTCTTTCTTTCTGTCAAATAATTTTAATAAAATGATAATTATAGATGGAACGCCATGAGCAAGTCCAAAAGAATATCCCTCTATAGGTTTTTCATCTTTTGATAAAGTAAAGCCTACTTTCCATTTTAAAAAATCAGGATCATTTTCTTGTATTTTATCTATGGAGGCTAACCAGGCATCAAACAAATAATCGTATTTGGAATCAATTTTTTGTTCCAGAAGACTAAATACAACTCCTGTATTGCCATGTAAAAAATCTAAAGATCTGTCATTTGATATATATTCGTAAAAAATTGAGTAATCAAAATCGCTAATATTGTCATCAAAATCAAAAAAATCTTCTTTCTCCAAATGATGAAGAGCATGTAAAATTCCGGCAATTCCAAAAGAGAAATTTAAATCATCCGGATTCTCAAAATAATCAAATAATTCCTGAACATAAGCCTTACTATTATTCGGGTGTTCATTATGTTTTGAATAATAAGCTTTGAATAATACAAATCCCGCTTGTCCTAAAAACAAAGAGCAATCTGTTTCATTGTAGTTGTTGAAGGATTGTGAAATTTCCTTTAACTTTCTCTCTGCTTTAATTACTAAGGTCTCGTTTTTTATAATTTTTTTCCACATTATTTTTCAATTAAATATCACTAAATTCTTCAACCAATTTTATTAGCGCTATCACAATTAATTAATATGAATACTCCGTTTGCTAAAGAATTATTATTTTGTTTTTATAACTGGTTTAATAAAAACACTTTATTGTGCTTATTATAATTTCATTTTTATCTGATCTTGTAATTTAATTCATTCTCATTTATAAGGATAAAACAAAAAGGTGCAAAAAGTATTAGAAATTATAAAATTCTAGCCTGAATACGTACACCATAATCCGTAAGTATTAATAGTAAATCTAGTTGTTGATGGTTGTTTAGAATGATTACCTCCTCCAACAACATTTTTCATTTGGTCATTATTCAATTTTTCAACTATAACTTTGTTTAGGTTTAATTTTCCTTCGAATTTTACTTTTTTCATGATATTTTTATGTCGTTTGTGTAGCACCTTTACGTGGTTCCATTTTAAATTTTTCTCCTTTATATAACACCAATTATAAAAATTTTCAATTAGCTCGTCTCAATAAATGCCCATGTGCACTTGATTTTCGTTAAAAAGAAGCATAATTGATAATCTTCATCAAACATATAAAGAAGAGATGAATTGTTTATATAGCAAAAACAACCTTTAACAAAGAAGGTTGTTTTAAGATCAATATTGTTAAAATTTAAATTGGAGTTTAAATAAATCCTTGCTTGATAGCTTCTTTTACTAAACCGGAGTCGTCAGTAACGTCAAAGACTTTTTTCATTCGGATGACGCGCTTTTGGATGGCACTTGTGGTTAAAAAGATAACTCCTTCTAACTCTTTTATTTTAAACCCTTTGGATAAATAGAACAGAATTTGACGGTTGTAATCTTCAACCATCAACTCTTTTTTCCATATTTCATTGATACAGTTTTTTACGGTGATGCTTTTGTAAGTATTACCATCAAGAACCTCTAATACAGCTTGCTGTAACTTATCCGGAGTAATATCGTTTTTTATGATAAGTCCATCGAGTCTCACATTTTTGTAGAGTTCATAAACAATAAGAACTTCGGTGTGTGCTGTAATCATAATCACTTTACAATTTGGCATTTTCTCTTTAATAAAAGCTGCTAAATCACTTCCGGACAGAATAGATTTTTCTTCATAACCCGGCAAACCTTTATCAATTATAGCAACGTCAAATGCTTCTTTGGCTGCTAAACTTCTCATTACCGCATAATAGGCTTCCTGACAATTATAAGCTTTTGAAAAAACAGGAGAATTTAATACAAAAGGAGTCGTCGAGAGCGCACTTATATAGCCCTCTACGGTCATTGGATGATCATCTACAATTAGTACATTCATTCAAACAGTTTTTAACTTTAACAAAACAGACAGTTTTTCTGCAACAAAAGAAATATTTATTTGGCTAGCTTGCGTTCCTATTCTTACTATAGTTTAATGCGATTTTCCTTTCTTATTATCGACGATGATGCCACTAATGTCAAGGAAACATTGGAACTCTTTGACAATTTTCCTAATTATTTCTGTGTAGGAAATGTCAAAGATAGTCAATCGGCCATAAACCAAATTATAAAAGTAAAACCACAATTGGTAATTGTTCGAATTCCTGCTAAATCTAATGATGCAGCTAAACTTTTTAAAACTATAGCAGAATCTTTTCAATATCTGGACTGCATTCCCTACTTTATTGGCTTGGCTTCAAAACCAGATTATGCGCTTGATGCTATACAATCGGGATTTTCAGATTATATAATCTCACCATTGCATTTGCATGAATTAGGAAAAATGCTCTTTAAATTCGAAAAAAGAAATCCTCCAAATATCGCGACATCTATTTGTATCAAGTCTTACAGTGATTATCATTTTGTTGCTTTACAAGACATTGCCTATTTGAAAGCTGATAATAATACAACTGATATCCTGATGGAAAATGGTAAAACAGTTAACGCTTTTAAAACATTGAAACATTTTGAAAGCACCCTACCCTTCTACTTTTTAAGGATTCATAAAAGTTATATCGTAAACATCAATCATGTATCCAGAATACATTTAAGTAAATCAAAATGTTACCTGAATTACAATGAAATACTGCCATTTTCATTGACTTATAAAGACAATATTGATGCTATAATCAGAAAAATTAATATCTAGATTTCATTTAAGAATATGTTTTCTTTTGCATAATTCGACAAAACAGCTATTCCAAATACTCCCGTTTCACCACTTAGATTCTACCTAAACCTCTTACATCAGCCGGTCTTACTATAAGCTGTCTGAAATTCAACATTTCCTCTTTTATAACCTTTTAATTTGCAACAGTTTTAAACCACAGAAGCTTCTAAAATAAGTATTAAAAATGGGGAAACAGCTGTTTTTTGCAGTGTCATTTTTAATATTTCTGAATTGTCAATTCCCGACTTTTCTAAAAAAGGTATTCCATTCAGGATAATGCCACGATAAAATATTTCTAATTTTTTAAACATTTTTTATGAAAAACCTAATAATTGCATTTAGCTGTATAACGGCTGTTATCTTAATGTCATCTTGTACTGCAGATCCTGTTGAGAATTCCAAAACAGAAACTTTAAAAAATAGAGATCAAATTTCTCCATCGGCTTCTACTGGTAATCCGGGAGGAAGTACGACTACAAATGTGGCAGGTGTTGACGATAAAGATAAAAGTCAGGGATAATTTTTTTTATTTAATAACCAGATAATTAAAGATGTTATCTGGTTATTAATAATTATTTTTGGGAATATAATTCTCATTTCAAAAACCATTGAAAGCAAAATTCAAAATAGTATTACTCCTTATTTTTTTGCAAATTACAGCGTGTCAAAATAAAAGTAAAACACCTGAATTTAAACAAAATGTTACAAAAGCTTTAAAAGCTCTTGATTCTTCCTCTGCTGAAAATGACGAAAAAGAGAAGATAATAGATACTCTCTACAATCATTTATTGAAGCATAAAAACGATTCTGTCAATAGAAATTTATATTTTAAAATTGCCAGTAAATACTACGGTATCGATAAATACGATAAATTTCTGACTGTAGTAAAAAAAGTCCATTATTTGTCTGTCAAAGATAAAGATGATGCCCAAGTGGCAAAATCATTATACTATTTTGGAGATTATTATGATGCAAAATCACAATTAGACAGTGCTTTTAATTACTATTCTCAGTCACAAAAAGTATATAGTCAGGTAAAAGATACGCTAAACATTGGCAGAACAAAATTATACAAAGCAGGTATTTTATATGATGCCGGTATTTTTTCTGAAAGTGAAATACAAGCTGTAGACGCTTTGAGATTACTTGTAAAAACCAAAAATACAAGATTGGTTTATGAATGTTATATTTTAATCGCGCTTTCATTAAAAGAACTAAATAACGCTGCAGAATCTTTAAAATATTTTGACTTAGCTCTAAATCAATTGGAAAAACTGGAAAGAGAAAATTATCCCAAAGATAAAATTGAAAAATCCAGAATATCTTGTTTTAATAATATTGGAAGGGTTTATGAAAAACAGAAAAAATATCAAGAAGCAATACGTTTGTATAATAAAGGTCTGAAAACAAAAGATATAAAAAACAATTATCCCAAATCGTATGCGATGTTATTGGATAATCTTGCTTATTCAAAAATGAAATCCGGTGATTTTAAAGAAGTTAAAAAGTTACTTTTTGAATCCTTAAAGATAAGAGACAGTCTTGATATTGCAGTTGGTATAGTATCCAGCAAGATTAATTTAGGTCAATATTACCTCTATAAAAATGATAAAACCCAAGCATTAGCTTATTTGAAAGAAGGACTTTTGCTGTCACAAGAAATTAAAAGTAGTCCTTTTACAATTGAATCTTTAAAACTCTTAATGGAGAATGATTCAAAAAACAAAAACTATTATAACAAAGAATATTTTAAAATTAATGACAGCTTACAAGAAGTTGAACAAATAACAAGAAATAAATTTGCAAGAATTGCTTATGAAACTGATTTAGTCGAAGAAAAAAATAGTGTGTTGATAAAACGTGATGGATACATTATTACTTTAACATCACTTATAATACTATTATTCTTTGTGTTTTTTATCATGTACCGTCTTAAATCCAAAAATAGAGAGCTGGTTTTCATACATGAACAACAAGAAGCCAACGAAAAAATATACCAATTGATGCTAAAACATCAATCGGAAACAGAACAAGCGCGTAATGATGAAAGAAATCGTATTGCAATGGAATTGCATGACGGTATTGTAAATAGTGTTTTTACCACGCGTTTTAATTTAATTCAATTGGATCCAAACCAAATTGAGAAAAAAGATCAGCTGATAAAAGAACTCGAAAAAACAGAAAACGAAATCCGAAGAGTTTCACATGATTTAACACAAAATCAACTTTTTGAAGATAAAAGTTTTCCTGAAATAATTACAAATCTTGTTGAATCACAACAAAATAAATACAATACAAAGTTTGATGTATCAGTCGATAAATATATAGATTGGTGTACCGTTTCGAGTACTAACAGAATCCATATCTATCGTATCATTCAGGAAGCGCTGCAAAATATCAATAAATACGCTAAAGCAGACAGATGTTATATAATGTTATTGAAAACTGCTGATAAAATAACAATTCGCATTTGGGATAACGGAGTTGGATTCAATGTTGAAAAAGCAAAAAAAGGTCTGGGATTGAAAAATATTAAAGAAAGAAGCAATTCACTGCAAGGAGAAATGAAAATAACATCAGAAAAAGGTAAAGGGACTACAATAGAAGTGATATTTTAATGATAAATTGCTGTTTTAGCTTTGATCTTATCTTCTTTCATTAAAACAATAATGATTTATTACAAGTTGAAATAAATACTTTTTTTTGTATATTTATCTTCCCCAAATTGACAATAGAATCCTTAAATCCAAATCGAAATGGGAAAATTTGTAATTACCAAGAAACCTTGCGGGAAATATCAGGTTATGCTAAAATCTAAAGCTGGAAATATCCTTTTGTTAAGCTCGGAGTATGCAGCAAAAATTAGCTGTAAAAAAGCCATTGAACTTTTAAGAATCTATTCGCAGGACGCAGCTAAATACCAGAAAAAAACAACTGTTGACTGGGAACTTTATTTTTATCTTAAATCTAAAAACGGACAGGCTATTGGTATAAGCCCAAAATACCAAAGTACTTTTTCCAGAGAACAGGTTATTGAAAGAATAAAAAGAATAGCACCAATTGCAGATGTAGAAGATCTATCTTAAACCAATTATAATTATATAATTTTCAGTTTTTATTTTATAAGTAAGTTTTTCATTTTAAAGTTAATTTTGAATTAAAGCTTTCAGGTTCAATATTTTATTGAAAGGAATTTTTTCTAACTATTAATTAAAATTAACTATTATGAACACTTCAAATCAAAAAAACAGCGGCACTACAGGTGCAAAAACATCAGCTAAAAAATCTGATGCAAAAGGAACTGCTTCAAAAAGCACTAAGTCTAATGACAGTCACAAGTCAATGACTAAAAAATAAACCGTTAGTCATATTAGTATGATAACAGAAAACAATCGAAATTACGGTCGGGATGACCGTAATTTTTATCATCCTGAAGATGATATCAGATCCAATTCGGATAAAAATAATAACACTGCCGATAGTTACAATCCCGAAGAAAACGAAAGTTATGTCGACGAATACCAAAGGGAAAAGCTGGAAGAACAACAAATTGTAAATCAAGACAGTGACATTACAAATAATCAGGATAATCTGGACGAACAATTCTCAAATTCTCTTGAAAGAGATGATGATGATTGGAATGAAGATGAAGACGATCTCGATGACATTGATGAGGAGGATATTAACCCAGATGATATTGACGATGATCTTGAAGAAGATTACGACGAAAATGATCGCGAAATAGACAGCTTTGCTACAGATCAACTGAAAAGAAATGAATATGACCAGGAATTTGATATTGATCAGGATCTTGAAGAAGTGGATCCCGTTAATAATCCGCGGAAATTTTAATTTTTATCATTCCTAAAAAAACCATTAGTAAATCGTTACTAATGGTTTTTTATTTTATTTACCTACGAATTTCATTCGTCCGTTTCAGTATTTGGTGCATGACAGTTACTTTCATAAAAAATCCACTAGAAGTCTGATAATTATGAAATTACAAACCTTAATTGTATAAAAAAAAACATATTATTGCTCCTAAATTTGATTATTTAAAAGTACAAACTGAAAAGAAATTGTTCAATTTAAATTTAAATATCATGGAAAATATCTTAAATCCTCAAACTCGTGAAAATCCGGGTTATTATTCAGAAAAAAAAACTTCTCCAATATCCGTTAATAAAATATTGTATTGTGCTGCTGGTTCCTTTTTGTTAGGCGCAACTTTAAAGATTGCCGGAAAACGTTCTGTAGGTTCCTGGATCGCCAAATGGGCATTGCCTCTTTTAGCGGTTGGCTGCTATAAAAAACTATCTCATTCTTCGTCTGATTCGAAAATAGAAGAACCACAAGAATGATGATTTTGAAAAGATTCAAACTAGAAAAATAATTAAGATTAACTCTTTGGGTGTAATTATTTTTAACACATAGAAACATAGATTTCTTTCCTAAAAAAGGGCGTTTCACTTATTTAAAATACACATAGCTATATGAAAGAAATGTGTTTCTTTTCGCGTTCTTTTTTACATTTAAAATCTATGTTTCTATGTGTTTAATTGAACTTTCATAATTACACGATTAATGTACTTTCTGAATCTTAAAAAAAGCATAGGAAGTATATTCTTCTTTCATTTTATTACTTCAAATCTATAAAATATTGAATGATGGACTTTTACACTTTTTTACAGCTTCTAACAGTTTCCATTATCGCAACGGCAGCAATGACATGGTTCAGTTATTTTATGTCAAAACAATTTCAGGAACTCTACAAAGAGCCTGTTTTACTTTCGTTTGTGCTCTCAAAATTCAAAATGGAATCCTCTGTCAAATCAGAAAAAACGATGGGATGGCTGCTTCATTTTTTGATTGGTTTTTTATTTGTATTCGTTTATCATGTCCTTTGGGTTCGTGATATTTTGCCAATCTCAATTTTAAGTGCCTTGTTATTGGGTGCTATAAGCGGAATAATTGGCATTATTAGCTGGATGTTTATTTTTAAAATAAGTAATCATCAGCCTCAAATTGATTTCAAAGGCTATTATCTGCAGCTATTTTTTGCTCACTTAATTTTTGGTATTACAGCGACTGCTTTCTACTCTCTTTCATTAACCTTTTTAATACTTGCAAAAACATATGTCACTATCTAAATACAATCAGAAAAGAGATTTTAAAAAAACTCAAGAGCCACAAGGCAAAATTGGAAAATCTGCACGTGAACTGATTTTTGTGGTACAAAAACATGCCGCATCTCATTTGCATTATGACTTTAGACTTGAAATGGATGGCGTACTCAAAAGTTGGGCAATCCCAAAAGGTCCGTCAACGAATCCTGTTGTTAAACGTCTTGCCGTAATGGTCGAAGATCATCCGTATAGTTATAAAGATTTTGAAGGTACAATTCCGGAAGGAAATTATGGTGCCGGAAATGTAATTGTATGGGACAATGGAACGTATGAACCGGAAGAATCATCTGAAAATCCTGAGAAAACATTGATGGCTCATCTTAAAAAAGGACATTTGAGTTTTATTCTGAAAGGAGAAAAACTTAAAGGAGCATATTCGTTGGTAAAATTACCGGGCAAACAAGAAAATGCATGGTTATTAATTAAAAAAAACGATGAGTATGCAACACATCTTGACATCCTGACCAAAGATAAATCTGTACTATCACGAAGACCATTAGAGGAGTTAGAAAAAAAATCAGAAAAGTTAATTTCGGAAGATAAAGCAAAAACACCTTTAAAAAAAAAGACTAAACTTTCCTTAGAAAAGGCTTCTTTTATAAAACCAATGTTAGCCAATACAAAAACGGAGGCATTTGATGATTCAGATTGGGTTTTTGAAAAAAAATATGACGGTTATCGTGCCATTGCAGTAATAAATCCAAATGCAGTAGCATTATATAGCCGGAATGAAATCTCATTTGATATTCCTTTTAAACCTGTTGCAGATGAGTTGAAGAAAATCGATCATATTGCGGTTTTAGATGGCGAAATTGTAGTAGAAGACGAAAAGGGAAAAGCAAACTTTCAATTGCTTCAAAATTATCTTAAAACAGGCTTGGGAAAATTAAACTATTACGTTTTTGATCTTTTGTATTTAGATGGAAACCAGATCACGGGATTGTCTTTGCTCGAGAGAAAAGAATTACTTAAAATACTCTTTAATAAATATGATTTTACGAATGTCTTTTATTCAGAACATACTTTCGAAAAAGGAATAAAACAATTTGAATTAGCCGAAAAAAATAAGGAAGAAGGTATTATCGCCAAGAAAGCGAACAGTATTTATTTACCCAATAAAAGAAGCAGCGACTGGCTAAAAATTAAAACTTCTAATCAGGAAGAAGCTATCATCATTGGGATTACCAAACCTAAAAATTCACGCAATTATTTTGGTGCGTTGCTGCTTGCCCAGTATTATGGAAAAAGGCTGGAATATATTGGAAAGTGTGGAACTGGTTTTTCTGAATCAACGCTGAAAGAACTTTACACAAAACTAGAACCTCTTTTTATTACTGAATCTCCGCTTAGCGAAAAAATTAATCTGAGAGATGAAATTCAATGGGTGAAGCCCAAACTGGTTTGTCAGATAAAATTTTCTGAATGGACTCAGGATAAAAACCTCAGACATCCGGTTTATCTCGGTCTTAGAATTGATAAAAAACCATCTGAAGTTTTTGTAACATATGATGTTAATAATACTCCTTTAAAAGAAGAAAAAATGAAAACTAAATCACCCGTAAATAAAACAGAAAATGATTATGATTTGAAAGTTGGAAAAACCGTACTTCATCTCACCAATCAAAACAAAATATATTTCCCAAAAGATGGAATTACAAAAGGTGATATTGTGCAATATTATAATGAAGTTGCTTCTCTGATATTGCCTTATCTTAAAAATCGTCCGGAATCAATGAATCGGTTTCCTAACGGAATCGATGCTCCGAGTTTTTATCAGAAAGATGTTGATATTGAAAAAATACCGTCATGGCTGAAAACTAAAAAAATATTTTCTGAATCGAACGATGCAACTGTAAACTATCTGATCTGTAATGACAAAGAGACTTTATTGTACATGGTAAATCTTGGTTGTATCGAAATTAATCCCTGGAATTCTACTGTTCAGCACATTGAAAATCCGGATTGGCTGGTGATTGATATTGACCCTGATAAAGACGATTTTAAGGAAGTTGTAAGAACGGCATTGGTAGTAAAAGAAGTGTTGGATGAATTAGAAACCGAGTCCCTGTGCAAAACTTCGGGTGCCTCAGGATTGCATGTTTATATACCGCTTGGAGCACAATACGATTATGATTCTATAAAAATCCTTGCTGAACTACTTGCAAAAGAAATCCAAGTGCGTTTACCTGAAACCACATCACTTGAACGCAGCATTAAAAAGAGAGATCACAAAATTTATATTGATTATCTGCAAAACCGCAGAGGGCAAACTTTGGCAGCTCCATACTCTGTCCGACCAAAACCGGGTGCGACTGTTTCAACACCTTTAGAATGGAATGAGGTGAATGAAAAACTGCATCCGTCGCAATTTACCATTAATAATGTATTGTCCAGATTTGAGAAAAAAGGAGATTTGTGGGCGCCAATTCTGTCAAAAGGTACCAACATTAAACACATTCTTAAAAAATTGGAAGAAAGACAAAATAGCTAAGAAGATTTTTTTCTTTCTAAACTGGCTTTAAGCATACTCATTAAATCGTCACTTTGTTTGTGAACGACTTTTAATTTAGTTGGTTTGGGAGCTTTTCCTTTGGCTTTCTTTTTAATTATTTCCAAAAGCTTCGCTGTGTATTCATCTTTAAAAGTACTGATATCGAATTTCTCCGTGAGCTGTTCAATTAATTTATTCGCCATATCCAGTTCTTTTGTTTTTACTTTTGAGGCTGCAGGAAGTTTTAAATCCGTCGTATTTCTAATTTCCTGTTCGAACCTGATTCTGTTTAGAACAATGGCATTTTTATACGGTTTTAAGATAGCAAGACTTTCTTTATTACGCAAAACAAAACGAGTTACACCAACCTTACCAGAAGCTGCAAGTGAATCACGAAGCAACGCATAAGCATTCATAGCGCCTTTGTCAGGTTCCAGATAATAGGGTTGTTCGTAATAAATACTTTCAATTTCTTTTTCAAAAGCAAAACTTTCAATGTCTATCGTTTTTGTTTTTTCAGCATCTGCCGCTTCAAAATCTGAATCTTCAAGAATTACATATTTATCATCGATTTTATACCCTTTTACAATATTTGCAAAAGTGACTTCTTTGCCTGTTTTCTCATTTACACGTTTGAATTTTATATTGGCATGATCTTTTTCATCGAGCATATCCATGTCCAGATTGCTTTCCTGAACTGCTGAAAATAATTTAATTGGAATATTAATTAAACCAAAACTAATAGCCCCTGTCCATATTGATCTCATAATTAGTTGAATTAAAAATTACTCTAAATTTAATTCATCCCTGTTAATGGGTTCTTACATAATCTTTCAAATATTTTACGAAATTTAGAACTTGATTCCCTTTTCTATCGAACTGTTTTTCCAATTTAATTTTATTTTTAACGCTTTCCGCATTATATTTGGCGGTGTAAAAAAATTTTACGCCCTTTATGATTTTACACCTACTTTTTCAAATTCTTATTTCCTGGCTCTTAACCTGTTGTATTCTAAAAATATTTAATAAAGCTTTATCAACACCAGACAACGAATTTTATCAGGAACCTGCCCTGCTTACAAGTCTTCTTTTTGCTATTGATATAGATTTACCTCTAAAAGCCAAACTAAGAGCCGGAAAGATATTGCATCATAGCTTTGGACTTTGTTTTGCAACCATTTATTACCTTCTATTCTATTGTGAATTCGGAGAAATTTCCTGGACAACGAGTATTATTATAGGTTTAATCAATGGCTTAATCCGCATTATAAGCTGGACTTTTCTGATCGAAATTATACCATCTGCTCATACTGTAAATTTTAAAGGATATTATCTACAGCTTGTTTTTATGCACAATCTTTTTATCATTACTGCTTTTTCTGTAGACTGGATTTTACAGTGATTTTTTTTAAATCAAATTTATCAACGTCTGCCAATAATTTAAAATAAACCTAAATTCAAAATAAACGGTCTTAATAATAATGATCTTTTGCATTAATTAATTTAATAATTTTGAAAGACTCTAGAACGGGAATTAGCTTTAGATGCGACAGAACCAAAAAAATCCATTATTAAAACAGACCCAAAATGGCACAACTAAACTCGAAAGTAGATGAATATATTGCAAAATCAGAAGACTTTGCAAAACCAATTCTGGAATATTTACGACAAATTATTCACGAGACCTGTCCAGATGCGGCAGAAGATATTAAATGGGGAACACCTCATTACTCCTACAAAGACGATCATTTGTGTATGATTGCAGGTTTTAAAAATCATTGCTCGTTTAGCCTGTACAAAGCAGAGTTTCTAAAAGACAAAGAAATTGCAGAAAGTGTAAAAGCAGGAAAGAAATTTGGCTATATGGATAAACTGAAATCTGTTACTGAATTGCCATCAAAGGAAGTTTTGGTTTCGCTTCTTAAGGAAGCAATGACAATTAATGAGAAGGGAATTAAAAAAGAAAAACAAGTTTCGGATAAACCAAAAGTAATTGAAACGCCTGAATATTTACTGGAATCGCTTAACGTAAATAAAAAAGCAAAAGAAGTTTGGGAATCAAAATCAGATTCCTATCGTAAAGACTATTTAGTTTGGATAATCGACGCTAAAACAGATGCAACAAGACAAAAACGAATCGATCAATCACTGGAATGGATTGCAGAAGGAAAAGGGAGATTTTGGCAATACGCAAAAAAATAAATTAAACTGTAATGCTAATTAGAGAATCATTTTTAGCCGTATGAGTCGTAAACCTTTATCAATTTGTCCTAAAAAACACAGTAAATTCTGAAATAAAAAAAAAGCTAAATCTTTCGATTTAGCTTTTTTTTATAATCAAATATTTCTTTCGAAATCCAGTTTATTTGGCATCAAACCAAAGTTTTGTAGTAAGTAAATCTTTTCCCTGAACTGCTATTGCTGCCTGATAACTACTTCCGTTCAACGACTGTTCTGTACCCGGATAAAAGAAACGAGAAGGAATCTTTCCGTCCAAAACCGTAGCCGGACCGGCTGTCAATACTGGATAATCAAGCCTTCTCCACTCCACAAAAGCATCAAGACCTTGTCCGTAGAATGCAATCCATTTTTGTTCCCCTATCGATTTGGCATAATTTGTTGCATCATATTTCACCGTTGTCTGATTAAGATAAGTAGAAATAGTGGTTGCATCAGTAATGCCAAATTGATTTAATGAAGCCGTAATGGCACTTTTATAAAGTTGCTCTGCATCTCCGGCAATATATCCACGAGCTACTGCTTCAGAAAGATTGAATAATGTTTCTGAATAAGAAGCAATAACAGCCGGCGATGTTGAAGTCAGAAAGTATTTACCTGGTTTTGATGTTTTGGCAAAACCCTGACTATTGGCATCACTATTTGATAATCCGTTAGCACCTCCAACATATTTACCTACGCTTGCATCTGATGGCAACTGCGCATAAACTGGTAAACGCGGATCTGATAATGCATATAATTTATCGACCAATGTTTTCGAAATACGATAATCATCTCGTGTTTCAAACCATGCCGAAGCTGGATTTTGTTGTGGTGAACTGGTGTAAATAAACTGAAAAGTATCGGCATTGCTGCTTAATACTCCTGCTCCATCGCTGGTTGCATCAATCGCAGCTTGTTTTGCTAAAGCTGGTTCTTTGTCTGAAATTCTCAACGCGATACGCAAACGAAGGGAATTTACCAGTTTTTTCCATTTTAAAATATCACCTTTATAAACCAAATCTCCAGTTACAGCTCCGTTTGCTGTAGCTAACAAAGATTGGGCTTTTTTCAAATCTTCGAGTAATCCCGTATAAACTTCTTTTTGAGTATTGTATGTCGGTGTCACTTTTTGACCCGCATCTTTATAAGGAATGCTTCCGTAAGCATCTGTTAATAACAAGAATGTCCATGAACGAAGCGTCAGTGCAATTCCTTTATAGTTTGAATTTGCCTGTTCATTCGAGAAATTCAGAATCGTGTTCAAATCCGTAATCAAGGTCGAATATCCCGTGTTCCACAAAGTTGTGAAAGAAGTGTTGGATACATCATATCTGTCCGGTTCTGTATATTGGATTTTTGCCCAATGCTGTACAAATAACAAAGACGAGTCAAAATTATTTGTTGATCCCCAATATAAATCTGCTCCCTGCTTTAATGTTCCTGTCAACAGATAAGGTGCCAATGGAGTTTCGGTTGCATTTGGATTTTTGTTAATATCATCCAAAGTATCACTGCAAGAAATCAATGACAATGCAAATAGTGTTGTATATAATAGTTTTTTTAGCATGATTTCGTGTTTTTAAAATTTAAGATTAACATTGAAGCTAAAACTTCTCGTAGTTGGCAAGGATAAACTTTCCAACCCTTGTGCATTTCCGGTATTGAAAGCTGTTTCAGGATCAATATTTGGGGCATCTTTATAGATAAAGAAAAGGTTACGACCAACGGCAGTAATACTTGCTCCATCTAATCCCAGCTTTCTAACAAATGATTTATTGAAATTATAAGCTAGTTTTACTTCTCTTAGTTTTACAAAAGTTGAACTATAAATATAAGCTTCACTAATATTGTATGACGCTTTGTAATATTCCTGAGCGCTAAGAACTGAAGTGTTTGGAGTTCCATCAGCATATACACCTTTAAAGATCATTCCATCATCATATGCTGTTGAACCAACAGGAGCAGTTGCACCCGTTGGAAGCAAAGTTTTTACACTTCCTGTACCTGTTGTATAATAATTTAATCCACCATTTGCAGCATCACGTCCCGGAAGAGTCGAATCTAATACACCTGTATAAATACCTGTTCTGTTAGTTCCTGAGAAAAGCTCTCCTCCTACACTGGCGTCAACAAGAAATGAAAATTCAAGATTTTTATACGTCAATGTGTTTGTAACACCCGCTAAATAATCCGGAGTATAATGTCCCAATACTTTCTTTTGCGGATCAGCTTTTGGCAATCCATTTGCACCAACCACTATATTTCCGTTTGAATCGCGTTGATAAGCAGTTCCATAAAGTGCTCCGTAAGCTTGTCCTACAGATGCCAATACATCAACACCTCCCGATGAACCAATTGTGTAATTTTGAATCTGTTTATCATAGTCAAGAACTTCTACTTTGCTGATATTCTTTGAATAATTTACAGCTACATTCCATTTGAAATCCTGAGTTTGAATAGGATTTCCATCCAATTGAATTTCGATACCGTGATTGTTTATTTTTCCTGCATTGATTAATTGCGAAGTATAACCACTTGCCGCAGTTGTTTTTATTTCCAGAATCTGATCAAAACTATTGGTGTTGTAATACGCAAAATCAAAATGCAGTCTGTTTTTCCAGAAAGAAGATTCCAAACCAAGTTCCGTAGAGCGAGTTGTTTCCGGTTTCAGGTTCGCATTCAGTTTCTTTTGTGAAGAAGTTTGAATTGGATTTCCATCAAAAGCAGTTTGAAAATTATAAACTGTAGACAATTGATACGGATCTGCATCATTACCAACTTCAGACCAGCCACCACGTAACTTTAAGAAATCAAGTGTATTACTTTTAATATTCAAGGCATCAGATAATACCAAACTTCCATTAAAAGAAGGATAAAAATAAGAACGGTTATTGCTTGGCAATGTAGACGACCAGTCATTACGGGCTGTTACGTTTAAGAAAGCATAATTTTTATACCCAAATTGTGCCGAAGCATATGCACTATAAACTCTCAATCTTGCCAATGAATTTGATGATGTCAACGGATCTCTTGAATTCGTTAAGGTATATAAATCAGGTACAGCAAGACGTGGTGCTTTTTGATAATTGTTTGCATCGCTGTGGTTACGAATATTGAATCCCGCGAGAGCATCCACAGTAAAATCGTCATTTAGTTTTTTGGTATACGTAAAAATACCTTCCGTATTTTGTTCGTTTACGGTATAAGCATCTTCGGCGTAGGAACCAAAAGGAGTTCCGTTTGTACCATATCTAATTTCATATTTTCTACGATCATTATAGTAGTCAACTCCTGTACGGAATTTAAAATTAAGACCTTCGGCAAGTTTTGCATCCAAATGAATATCACCAATTAAACGGTTACGTTGCTGGCTTGTAGTATTATAATACGCATTCCAATATGGATTGCTGTAATAACTATTGTTCCAGTTGACATTTCTATTATTTTGAAGTTCATTGATGTCTACCTGACGTCCAAACCAAAGAAACTGAAGCATTACACCCGCAGCACGGTTACCCGTTGGACCACCTGGCAAAGCCGGAGCATCAGTAACGATATAGTTTGCATTCACCCCTACTTTTACATTTTTGGATATTTGATAATTGGTATTAATCGTAAAATTTGTTTTGTTTATTTCACTATTAGGTACAATTCCCAATTGTTTTTGATTATTTACTCCTAAACGAAAATCTGATTTATCATCTGATTTTGCCACAGAAATACTATTATCATAAGTAAGACCTGTATTAAAGAAATCTTTCACATTATCAGGATGAGCTACAAACGGCACTGCTACACCATTTGAATAAAATTGAGGAATAAGGCGTCCATCCATTTTAGGTCCCCAGCTTTCGTCAACTCCATCATTAACTCCGCCACCTTTACCATCTACATAACTGAATTTTCCGTTTGATCCTTGTCCAAATGAATTTTGAAATCTTGGCAATGTAGCCACTTGAGAAATCGTTATTCCAGAGCTAACACTAATACCTAGTCCTTTTTGATTTCTTCCTGATTTTGTCGTAATCAAAACAACACCATGCGCAGCTCGAGATCCATAAAGGGCCGCAGCATTAGGACCTTTTAATACTGTTAATGTTTCAATGTCATTTGGATTTAAATCGGCAATCGCATTTTTGAAATCACGGGAAGCAGCTGCTCCTCCAACAGTACTCAACTGAGAGTTATCAACCGGAACTCCGTCCACCACAAATAAGGGCTGATTATTTCCCGCGATAGAAGTTTCTCCACGAATAATAATACGCGAAGATCCCATATCTCCTTGCGAATTAGTGATACGTACGCCTGCCAGTTTACCGGTAAGACTATTTAGAAAATTCGTTTCTTTAGTATCCGATAATGTCTTGCCTTTTACTGCCTGAGTAGTATATCCCAAGGATTTCTTTTCTTTTGAAATTCCCAGTGCGGTAACGACTACTTCTGACAAAGCATTTTGTTCCTGCGTAAGATCAATAACAACTGAATTTTGAGTAACTACAGTTTCTTCTTTTTTATATCCCAGATAACTTATTACTAATGTATAAGGAAATTTTTGTCCTGTTTGGAAATAAAACTTTCCATCTAAATCTGTTACAACCCCGTGAGTAGTCCCTTTTATGTTTATCGAAGCACCAATAACAGGCTCCTTTGTAATAGCATCTACAACCGTTCCTTCAAGTCTGGATTGGATCAACGGCTTGGTTTCTTGTGCCTTAATCCCTATGGAAATCAACAAAATGCATAACAATGCATATCTATTTAATTTTTTTTTCATTACTTTGTTTTAGTTTAATAAATAAGGTGAGCCGAAAACGGATTTACTCCACTATCGCTTTCCTTATCAGAGATGTACAATTTCTTTAAGCTTCACCATTTCTGCTGCAACGGAAATGGTTTTTTTTTATCAGCTATGCATTCGTTTTTTCATTTTTTTTATTTTGGATTACTATTATTTAACTTGGTTTTTTTACAAGATTATAACCCCGAAACTAAGGTTCCCTCCTATTAAAATTTTATATGAATTTGAGATTGAAGAATTTTTGAGAGCGACAACTCATACAGTTTAAATGACCTGATGGTTCCTGTTCAAAGTGAAATGTCTTGGATAATCTTTAATCTTTTTGTGTTATTGCTTTAAGTTCTACTAATTTGATAGAACAAAAGTATATTAAAAATATTAACATCAAAAGTTTAATCGTTTTTTTTGCAAAAAAAATGTTAATTAAAATTTTAGTAAAGTTTTAAATCACTAAAAACAAAAGAGTTAATAATTTTGGAGATTTTTTTATAGTGTAAGAAATTTACCAATTTGATAAGGCTAAATTGGAGATTATAAAGGTTATTAAAACCAAGTTATAGCAAAAAAGAAGCGTTATCAATCGATAATACTTATAAATTTACAGGAGTATATTTTTAGGATAAAGAGTAATAGAATTGTCTTACCTCTTATAATTTAGAGCTTTGTAGTACCTACATAAATGATCATAAATAACAAATTCATACATTCTTTGTTTGGAAGTGTATTGTCGATTTAGCATCATGTGAATATGACTTGACAAAAAATCATGAAGCGGAATTTGAAGTACAGCTTCAATTTCTGATGCCTTTTCTGCAATCTGATTCTTTTTTGTTTCTATGATTTCGAAAAAAGAAGGAAAATTATTTTTAGATGTTTCCGAAAAAAGATGCTCTATTGTAGGTAATAATYCTCTATACTTTTTGTCAAGTTCCTTTTTTAATATTTTATCTGCTTCAAATTCTTCTTTAAAAGAAATTTGCAAGCTGTTCATTAAGTTTAATTTATCTGAAATTGATAAGTTAAAGGAGTTTAAAAATGATTCGATTGAACAAAAACTGAATAAAAGCGGCATTTCTTTTTCATGAAATGTTTTTTTTAAGGAAAGATATTGGATTATCATTTCGCTATCCTTCCAAAACAAAAATTCTGAATTTTCTATTGTGTTTTCCCCGTATCTTTCCAGTTCTCGTTGATAAGTATCCGTTAGAACTTTCCATGCTGAATTTTCCTGAAGCAGGTCATTTATAACCGGATAAAGCATATTAATAGCTTTTGCTAAATTCTTTTTGTCTTCTATTAGAAATCGAATTCTAAAATGAGCATCATCATCATTGTAGCGAATAAAGAACCATCTTTGGATGATTTTTCTTTTATTTAATTGTGAAATAACAGGATATAACTTCTCAAGCAAAATAAGATCTGTTGTCTGAACTCCAGTATAAATTTTATAATAGAGCCACTCACTTCCTAAACAAAAATTTCTTTGCATTTTATGACTGTTCTTTATAAAATGATATGATAAATTGGTTTGTAAACTCTTCTCCTGAACTATTTTTTATATTCGAATTATTTTCAAATAAAAATTCTTCTAATATAATTTTACTTCTATTTTGAGTAGACTTCAAAAACAACTGAATTCCAATTTCTGTTCGAAAATCTAATAATAATGTATTGTCAAAATCCACCAAATTAACTAAAAACGAAATGTTTTTGTTTATTCTCCAATTTGCAAATACTTCAAACAAATCAGCACTGTTTACTGCGAGAAAATGTGCTAAATCTTCTTTGTTTAGTATCCACTTAGCCTTTGAAAGTATGATTTTTTTATATTCTACTCTCGGAAAATAATTATAATGCGATTCTAACACTCCCCAATCAAAGTTAAAGATTGGTTTTGTGTTTTGCGACTGCAAATCGCATAAAAAATGATACAGCGGTAATGAATTATTAGAAAAATTGTGCGCATTTGACAAACAAGGAATAATTTCTTTATTCAGTTTTTTTGAACGCAATATAATTTTATCGTTTTTGACAGATACAAACAAATCAGTCAAATCTATTACATTTTCCTTTTCAACGCCTGAATTTGCCAAATAAACTATTTCATAATTTCTTAAAACTGGTCTTCGCAAAATATTTCCTGTTCTGGATTGAGGGATATGAACAATTTCAGCCAATATTTTATCGTGATAAAAAGCTTCTTCTTGAAGAACAATTTCTTTAGTCAGATTATGAATTTCCGGATTTCCGTTGCAAAATCTGCCTAATAATTTTGCAGCACTTACATTGCCTGAAGATTCTATGGCTATTTTTTCATCATCATAAATTTCAACTAATGCCGAAAATGTGACAGGAACAAAATCAAAAATAGCGTCGAAATCTGGAAAATCATTTTCGGATAAAGTAATTTTAGTTTGATTATTTGAAAAGCATTCCTGAAGTTTTTTTTCTAAAATAAAATCGTATGAATTCCAGATTTGATTCTCGCTTTTTTTCTTCTTTTGTTTAAAAGAGAAACCTTCTAATATTTCATGAGAATCATTCATTTCATGATTTATTGGATAGCCTAATCCCGCTTCGGTATCTAAGACATTCATAAGCGGCATTTCTTGTGATTCATATCTTTTGGAAAACTCTCTAACAAAAATCTTTAGATTGTTAGATTCTTTTTTAGACTGTATTCCATTCAAAAAAGAAAGCCCTTGCATTACTTTTTTTACAATATCCCTATCTAAACTATTTGCGATTGTCGCAACATTCAAGTCAGTTTGAAAAAGATATTTTTCATCAAATTCAAATCCTTCTTCATGAATGTTTTTTTTAATTTTCTGGTATTGATTTGCTGTTGGAATTAAAGAAGTATCGAGGTCTAAAATTTGGTTACTACTATTTTCCAGAAATTGATATTCTTTTTTTAGGTTTGGAATATTTTTTAAAATTGATAAGATTCTTTCAAATTCATTAGTACCTGTAACAACAGCATCTAATTCGCTGACCAGAAATTGAAAATTTATAAGTTGGATAATAAATTCACGAGCGTCTTCTTTTTCAGAATCACTGTCAACCAAAAATGAAATCATTTCGTCAATAGTTAATCCTGATTTTGCTTTCAGTATTATTTCTTTTAATACATCAGATTTTCGCAATGCAGAAACAGTATGTTCTCTCGTTGTTTGTATGTATTTGTATTCTATATATCTGTAAAAATCCCCCAATTCGTAAATAGAAGAATTGGGAAAATATCTTAACTGAGAAATTGCTATTTCTCGTTTGGCAATATTTTGTAATAAAGCCACCCAGAATTGCATATCAAACTGAGTAAACCGTATAAAATTCACAGAATCTTCCAGAATAATTTCCGTTTCAGTAGTTATTATCCCTATTGAACAACCAGCAAATAGGCCAAAAGGCGTACATCTAGAGGACATTCTGGCTAAATATTTTAAAAATGTAATCTCTAACTTTTTTGCTTTTTCGTCAGATAGATTGGAGTCATCTTTTATCCATTTATCCAATTCTTTTATTAAATCGGGCGAAGCCAAATTAATAGCTTCTTTGATTAAAGAATCTTGATAAAGTCCTTTTGCTTTTTCTACCGAATAGTTTTCAATTGTGTTAAGATACGATGACAAAGGCAATAAAGGAGTCCTCAAAACGTAAGAAGTAAAAGGTCTAATTTTAAAAGTTGATCTCATTTTTTCTTTTTACTGACCTTATCAGCAAGCAACATTGCATTGTAAACATTCAATACTTTTCCTGATTTTGATAATTCCGAAAACGGTAATTTTTTATCTTCTGTTCCCGGCACAATCACTTGTAAATTATAAGATGTTCCTGAATCCATAATGATTTGTTTGACTTGTGCAGCAGTAAGATTTGGATAATACAGCCAAATTAAAGCGGCAGTTCCAGAAACCATCGGAACAGACATTGAGGTGCCTGAATCATATTTATATGTATTACCCGCGGCAGTTGAATATATATCATCTCCGGGAGCAAATAAATCAACATTTTGTTTCCCATAATTAGAAAAATCACATACAAAAGTACTGTCCAGCTTTCGGGTGACAGCCCCTACTACCATAAAATTGGAACAAAATTCTTTATGGTCATCAAAATTAGTGTCTGTTGTATAATATATTACCTTATCAATATCATCACCTTCATTACCGGCACTGCGAATTAATAATACATCGTGCTCTTCAGCATACTTAATAGCCTCTTTGACCCATTCCGGATGCAATGAAAACTGTTTGCTAAAAGACATATTTATGACTTTTGCTCCATTGTCTACAGCATAACGTATAGCCATAGTAATATCCTTGTCATGCTCATCTCCAGATGGAGAAATATTCAAAGGCATTATCTTAACATTTTGGACTATTCCTTTTATACCTATATTGTTTTCTCTATTGGCGCCAATAATTCCTGCCATTTTTGTACAATGATCCTGGATAGGTCTGTGTCCTGCTTTATTATTGCTGACATTATTATTACCATAGCCTTTTTCTAAAATATTAGGATTATCTCCTATTAGTAAACGCTCGTTGTAATCAATATTCAGGTTTTTATTTACAATAGAATCAAGCTGAGTTTGTTGATCTACTAAGTCTTCAAATGTGCTTTCGTCAACTTCAAAATTAACCATCATATATGATATTAATGCTCCTAGATCTTTATCATTATCATCACGTCTTTGTCTGTATCTTTTATCATTTATTTTATATTTTTTATAAAGACTATCTAATTGCTTGTATGTATAATCTTCTTTTGGGAAAAAATATTTTAGAGTATCTTTTACCAAAGGATAAATAGCAACGTCATGATTTAATGACTTTAACCAATTTTTTGAATATTCATCTTTCTCATTAAACTTTTTTAAAGCTCTTAGATATTCCTTGAACTTATAGAGATCTTTAGGATCAATTTGAGCTTCTGTTTTATCTTTAAATAATGGTCCCCATTCTTGAATAATACGAACATATTCATATCTGTTCCAAACGACATAACCTCCACTTTTAGTTCCGGTAAAACTCCATCCGTTTATATCATCTACATAGCCATTATTATCGTCATCAATGTTGTTATTTGGGATTTCTTTGTTGTTTGTCCAAAGTTGTCCTTGCAAATCTTCATGATTTATATCAATTTGTGTATCTATTACGGCTACAATAATGCTTTTGTTATTCAGTGTTTTTTTATTTAAACGATACCACTTATCTAGCGAAATACCTGGAATACTATCTTTTAGGTAATCTTTTTGATACCATGTTTGTAACTCTAAAGTTGTTAATTGTTTTTTAAATACAATGTTTTTAGAATAATTACTAGATTCTATACTTGATTTACAACTTATTAAAAGAGAAAAAACCAAAATAATTATACAAAATAATTTAAACATGAAGAGTGTTGATTTTAATTTTTTACACAGATTAATAAATTTCAAAAAATACTATTTTTGGCACTTTTCACTTGAATTTTTTTTTTGTTTATGATCATTTGTATCGGCTGGATCATCTTTCTCAAGGTCAATTCCTCCAACAATTAAATGCAAGTTTTTTAATTTTGCTATTTCAAATTTTTCTATACCAAATTTATTAACTTCTTTTTTTTCGTTTTTCGTTTTCATCTTAAATTGATTTTTTGTTTACTATTTATAATTACAAATATAAAGCCCTTACGTTATCGAATTAATAAATGATTTTATTTACTTGTCGAAATTCAGGAATTTCGAGTCCTATATTTTACTAAAAAACTAACTATCAGTTATTTGCAGTTAAATCTAATTCTTTAATAAAGTAAGTTGGTTTTATACCCGCTTTTTTATAAAAAGCAGTTGAAAATGATTCGGCATTGTTGAAACCAAATTCCAATGCAAGAGCCTGAACGGTATATTTCCTCAGTTTATTATTTTCTTGCAATTGATTAATAGCATACTCAATTCTTAATTCATTAATGTATTGCGTAAATGACTTTCGTTTATACACATTCACTATTTTAGAAATATATTTACTATTGGTATCAAATGTTGATGATAACATTTGTACAGTAAGATTCGATTCCAGATATCCTTTCTCATTTTCAAAACGATTGAGTTTATCTAAAATCTGATTTATTAGCTCCTCTCCAATACCTATGTCTTCAATTTTTGGGGTATCAATTTTTATTGCATTTTCAGTATTAAATTCCTGTTTTTTATTGACTTTTGCTTCTTCTATTATTTTTTCAAATTTTGATCTATAACGTTTTTTTGTTTTGTATTGATTTATTGCAAAGCCTCCTATTCCAATTATTACTAAAAATGAAAACCCCAAGCCCCAATATGTTTTTGTTTTATCATTATTAAGAGAAGTAATAAGACGTTCTTTATCAGAAATTAAATGAGGGGTATCATATTCTTTATATACCAATTGATTTAATTCTCGATAATTTTTCTGTAAAGTACTGTCTATTATCATATAAGCTGTAATGTATTTTAATTGATTTTCTTTATCATCCAAATTTTTATAATAAGAAATCAAATAAGGATAACCATCTACAAACTCTGTAGTCATTTCCTTCGTAATTTTGTAAATAGAGTCTACTCGTATAAAATTTTCAACTGCGTTTGCTTTTTTTCCTAACCCATCATACGATTTTCCTAAATAATAATAACCAGCTAATAAATTGCCCGTATTATTATATTCAATCATTTTAGGTAATGCTTTATTGATGCTGTCCAGCGCCACTTTATAATTCTTTTTTAACACTTGGTTTGCACCTTCATTTAAAACAAAAAGATATTTGTATTCTTCATTCTTTGTTGCTTGAGATTCTCCATATCCGAGTTTATTATAATAGGAAGTGGAGTCTGTATTCTGCAAAGATTTATAACAATCTGCTATTCCAAAAATAATACTTTGATAATCTTCGGAATATTTTGAGCTTCTAACATCTTTGCTTTTATAATACTTAAAGCATTCTTTATAAATATCTAATGCTTCATCATATTCTCCTAAATCTTCAGATTTGGTAATACCAATATATTCTCTTACATTATAATAATAGTCAATATTAGTTTGTAGTGCTATCTTTTCTGCCAGATTATAATTGATCATGGCTTCTTTAAACTTAAATTGATATTTGAGGAAATTACCTTTTTCGCAATAAGCAGCGGCTGGGAAAAATTTATCATTTGTTCCTTTCGAGTATTTTATAACACTATCAAGATATTGAATCGCCTTATTCTCATCAGATTTATAATAAAACAAAGCCATTTGATAATTAGCTTTAGCTTTTCTAATGTTATTATTTTCTCTTATTGCCTTAGTCATATAGGCATTTGTATATAATATTTGTTTTTTTTGATTACCTACATTTTTAAAATATAACTGGTGCAAGTGATCATAAGACAATTTTGTAAGGTCATTTTGAGCATTTATAATAAGAGGKGAAAAAATAAGAAATACAGTTTTTAAAATTTTATAAGAAATCATATTCTATAGTTTCTTACAAAAATAGAGGAACTTCATAGAATTGTAATGCTAAAATTAATATTTTTTAATAACAATTAAACAATTAGTAATCAATGATTTATGCTTAATTTTTAATAAAATTCCTGAATTAAGTATCGAGATTCCTGAATTTCGATAAATAGTATTTGCGAGCAATATCTTGTTTAATTAGTTTTGACTTCAGAAAAATGAGATATTTTTTACAGTAAGACGTTACGATAAGAAGTGGATTGTTTTTCGAAATGTAATTGGCCAATTACAAAGAGATTTGTTCAGTGGATGAGTAACCCTCAAAATCCTGAATAATGAAATTTTTAATTATTTAAAAACATAAAATTATGAATTTAGAAAATTTAAATTTAACAGAGCTTAATGCTCAAGAGGTACAGAATTTTGAAGGAGGAAGTCAGCCTCCAGCTTATAGTAATTTTAATCCTGCACCCTATTTATCACACCAACTAGTTGATTTTTGTAGAGGTCTTTTGGATGCATTTTAATTAATTTTAAACCCTAAAAACTTATAAAAATATGGAAAATATTATTGGATTTACAGAACTTAATTTTAATGAATTAATTGAAATCGATGGAGGTCATGATGACCTAGCCTATGAAGTTGGTCATTATGTTGGCAAAGCTCTTATGGTAGCTGCTTGTATAGCTTGTTTTCTTTAAATTAAAATTATAATTGGGGGTTGTTCTTTAAAGACACCCCCATTTTTTAAATAATTATTTTATGACTTTTAATATTTTTGATAATTATCATAATGAAAATACGTTATTTAAAAAAATAAAGTACTTGTTAATATCTTTATTTTTTATCTACATTGGTATAGCATTAAGTGCTATAATTATTGCTTGTATTGATTATTTTATAGTAAACATCCTGCATTATCAGTCTGTAAAAGAATTATTTAACAAATCAACTAGAATGGTTAATAAACGAAATGTTTATTATGTAATTTTAATAGGACCTTTTGTCGAGGAGCTTTTGTTTAGACTTGTCTTAAATATTAATAAATTGAATATCTCTATATTTTTAGTATTGTTTTGTTATGCGATATTAGGGGGTAAAATAGAGTCATTTGATTTTATTAATATGTTTTCATATTTTAAACTTCTTTCTTCAATATTAGTAGGTGCAATCGTTTATCTTTTTATAAAAAAATATAATTTCGAAAAGTTAAAAGAGCATAAAAAAATTATAATTTGGTTCTCCATATTTGCTTTTGGATTATTCCATTTGATAAATATCAGCAAAGTTGGGCAAATGTATTGGCAATTATCTTTATTATATCCATTCTATATTTTGCCTTATTTTATTATCGGATATTTTATTACAAACTTACGATTGAAATATGGATTTTTTTGGGGATGTTTATTGCATGTAGCACTTAATTCTATCGCAACGTTATTAATGCACTGATAAAATAAGAAATCCATAATAAAATAAAGCTTACAAATATTAATAAAATTAGTTTTATAAAAAGATTATTTATCATGATTTTTTTATTCTGAACTTTTTAATTATAATTTCAACTAAATTTTTAATAATATACTTATGAAATACTCCGCATTTGGCTACCTAGCATTAGGTATAATTTTTATTATCGGATTTATTTATTCATTTTTCAGTAAAGACATAGTTCATCAAATATTCTTTTTTCAAGCTAACATTTGGATTTATAGAATTTACAAACTAACATTCGCTACTCTTTTTATAATAGTATATTTTAATAAAACAAGAAGAAAAATTAAAGATTAAACGTTTATTTACGTGCCTAGGAAACACTAAATTAAAAAAATCCAACCATTTGGCAGTAGTGAGCAAATTTTTCAAAAATTGAAGGCTAGAGACTAAAAATATAACAGTCATTATCTTTAAAATAATATTTCAAAAAGACAGTACTATTTTAATTTACAATGAAAAAACATTAAACTTACCTTAAAGCATTGCTAATTATTTCTTTTATCAATACCATTTCTTTTTATTGCTTTTGAAGATTTAAATATCAAAACATTCAGCTACAAAATATGGATAGCTACGTTTTGTCCTCAACTTATATATATATATATATATATATATATATATACTATATCTATTCAGTAAAGAAAAATTATCTGACACTTTTAAAACTAATCTTTTAGGTAAAAGTTTATATAATAATATAATTTGGATTACCTGTTTGATACCTTTTATCATATATTCTCTTATCACTTTAAATTAATCAAAGTCTACGATTATAATAATTGGGATTTTGAAATTATTATTTATTTTATTCTAATATTTTTCTCAGCATTTTTAGAAGAAATTCTTTTCCGATTTATTCCATATAAAATCCTGGTCAATGATATTACAATAAAAGATGTAACAGTAGTTTCTCTATTTTTTAGCCTTTTTCATCTATTCAATCCAAATATTAATATCATAGGTTTAGTTAATGTTGCGATAGCAGGCGTTTTTTTTAGCTTAATATATTTGAAAAGTAATTCAATTCTAGTGACAAGTTTTATACCTGCTTTTTGGAATTTTTCAATTGGTTGTTTATTAGGCAGTAATATCAGTGGTATTAAGGTCATAAGCATTTTAGAATATGTTCCAAAAAAACCATTTTCTTTAAGCGGAGGAGATTTTGGCTTTGAAGAATCGCTTATCACTTCGCTATTTTTTTTAATTTCTTGTGTGTTTTTGTATCGTTTAAAACCAAATAAATTTAAAAAAAAATGAATTGCAGTTTAGATCCAATAAACACTTTATCACCAATAATATACGTATTACGGCTATAGATTTTTTTATTTTCAAAATATCATAAACAACTATATTACAATGTATTATATTTTATTTTTAATCAAATTCCTGAATTAAGTATCGACATTCCTGAATTTCGATAACGATCATTTGCGAGCGGTACGATGTTTCTATAATTTTGACTTCAGAAAAGTGAGACATTTTTTACAGTAAGACGTTACTAGAAGAAGCAGATTATTTTTCTAAATGTAATTGGCCAATTACAAGGAGTAATAAGTTATAAATGTTTAATCATAAAAAATCAATCATGACTTTAGAAAATTTAAATTTAGTTGAACTTGATCGTCAGGAAGTACTGACTATCGAGGGCGGTGGATGGACTGAATGGCTTGCCTCTCAAATTGTAGACAATTGGGACGATATTAAAAAAGGACTTAGGGATGGCTATAAAGCTGGTAATAAATAATTAAAAAAAATATAAAAAATGAAAAATTTAAACGAATTTAACGTAAGTGAACTAAATTTAGACGAATTAGTTTCAATCGATGGTGGTAAATTTTGGGAAGACGTAGCTTATGGTATAGGCTATGTTGGAGGTCGTTTAATGGCTGCTTATAGAGATATAGAGCCTGAAGTATACCAAAGATGGTAAGAATTAATTAAGTAATTTTATAAAATAAAGGGGCTTTATTAAGCCTCTTTATTGAAGTTAATACTATGATCTCAAAAATAAAAAATATTGCACTAAGTCTTCGAGAATGGGAGCTTATCTTGCTTGTAATTGTTTTAAATTTTTTAAATAATTATATTTTCTCCGTTGTCTCGACCTTTTTTAATATTTCTTTAAACAAAGGTTTTAATAACAATTATACCTTCAATGAAAAAATAGTTTTATTTCTCATTGTTGCTCCTCTTATTGAAACTTTATTGTTTCAATGTATAGTTATTGAAATGGCCAAGAGTCTAAAAATCAAAACCATATACTGTTGTATTTTGTCTGCTTTTCTATTTGCATTATCTCACATATACAATATTTTTTATTTCACGTATGCTTTTATGGGAGGTTTGATGTTTGCTTTTTTATATACGAGAGGCAAGAATCAAAAATATGCAATACTATTACCATTAATTACCCATATAATATATAATAGTATTGTTTTTATAATCAAAACCTACTTCTCATAATATTTTACATAAAATATTATCAAGACCTGTTGCCTGATTGCTATTTTATTAGCCTTGCAAGATTCAGATCAATTTTAAAATTTCTGTCTTACTGTTTGGCTTAATTCTTTAAAAATTTAAAATAAATGAATTTCAGTTCAGATCCGATAAATACACTCGAAAATTTAATTTCAAAAAACAAAACCAAAAGTCTTTCTATTTATTTGGTTATCATTTTGGCGATTATCATTTTCATAGTTTTACTGCCTATCATAAAAGTCGATATCACCAGTCAAAGCCGCGGAATTATAAGAAGTACCACAGATAATGTACCTGTTACTGCTATTGTAAGTGGGCGGGTTATTTGGTTAAATCTAAAAAACAATGCTGTGGTAAAAAAAGGTGATACGCTTGTAAAAATTGCAAAGCAAAATCTTGAAACAGAAAAGAACACACAAAACGTAGTATCTAGCTCAGTTAGGGAACTTTTAGAAGATATAAATTCAATCTTGTCAGGTAGAACAACTAGTTTACAAACTTCAACAGCTAGAGAAGATTTCTTAAAATTTCAATCCCGCAGAAATGAATTGAAAAGTAAAGTTTCACAGGCGCAAATTAACTTCAATCGCAATAAGGGTTTATATGATAAAAGTATTATTGCAAAAGTAGAGTACGAAAAGTACGAGTACGAATTGCATTTTGCTAATCAGGCATTACAAAGTTACACGAGTGAACAAAAAGCAGCCTGGGAAAATCAAAAAAGAGATCTCGAAGAACGCGTTAAAAACTTAAATGGAAGTATAGAGAAAATTAAAATTGAAGAAAATAATTATGCTATTATAGCACCTATTTCCGGTACGATTGAAAACTTTTCAGGTCTGCAGATAGGATCCTTTTTAAATGCAGCACAATCTATAGTAACGATTTCAGCAATCGATCATTTAATTGTAGAAAGTATGGTTTCTCCTAATGATATTGGACTTATTCATAGTAATCAAAAAGTTAAATTTCAGCTTGATGCATTCAACTATAATCAATGGGGATTACTCGAAGGAAAAGTTATTGATATCGATCACAATGTATCCGTTCAGGAAAATCAAAGTTTTTTTAAAGTACGAAGCGAATTAAATACGACTGAAATGAAATTAAAGTCGGGATACAAAACCCACGTATCAAAAGGAATGACGCTCACTACACGTTATATCATAACCAGAAGAAGTCTCTTTGATTTATTATTCGATAAAGTAGACGACTGGCTAAATCCTAAACAATTATCAATCGATAATTAACACTTAAAAATGGCATCAATAAAAATTAAACAACATGATATTAAAGATTGTGGTGCTGCTTGTTTGGCATCTATTGGAAATCATTTCCAAGTTAATCTTCCTATAGCACGAATTAGGCAGTACGCTAATACAGACAAGCGAGGTACTAATGTACTTGGTATAATTGAGGCCGCAGAAAAAATGGGTTTTACGGCAAAAGGTGTAAAAGGAGGTCTGGATTCCATAGATAAAATTCCGTTACCAGCAATTGCACATGTAGTTATGAAAGGGCAACTACAGCATTATGTAGTGATTTATAAAGTTGAGAAATCAAAAGATGACAATAAATCGACCATTACAGTAATGGATCCGGGTATTGGAAAAATGGAAACATATACTTTTGAAGAATTTCAAAAAATTTGGTCAGGTGTTTTAATTCTTTTTGCTAAAAATGATGATTTTAGATCATACAATGAAAAAACTTCACCATTAACCCGTTTTTGGCATTTGATTCAACCTCATAAAAGCATTTTAATTCAGGCGTTAACAGGTGCAATTATTTTCACCGTTTTGGGATTAGCAATGTCAATTTATATTCAGAAAATTACAGATTACGTTTTAGTCGAAGGCAATCGAAAACTGCTTAATTTATTAAGTATTTCTATGATTGGTATAATTTTGTTACAGAGTTTTATTGGTTCACAAAAAAGCATTTTTGTAATGAAAACGGGACAGTTAATAGATGCCAAACTAATTTTGGGTTATTACAAGCATTTGCTACATCTGCCGCAACGTTTTTTTGACACAATGCAAATAGGAGAAATTACTTCCCGAATAAATGATGCTGTAAAAATTAGATCATTCATAAATGAAGTTGCGATTGATATGATTGTAAATGTTTTTATAGTTATTTTTTCATTCGTTCTAATGTTTACTTATTACTGGAAATTGGCTTTAGTCATTTTACTTGTGATTCCTTTTTACATGGCAATTTATTTTATTTTGAATAAATTCAATAAAAAGGTAGAGCGCAGTATTATGGAGAATGCAGCTGATTTGCAAACGCAATTAGTTGAAAGTGTTACCCATATACGTACCATTAAAGAATTTGGGATAGAAGAATTTTCGAATATAAAAACGGAAAATAAATTTATAAAGCTATTATTTACCACCTTTAAATCTGGTTTAAATGGAATTTTCGCAACTACTTCTACACAATTTTTAGCTTCTGCTTTTACAATAGTTTTAATGTGGATTGGAGCCGGTTATGTAATTGACAGAGCTATTACTCCCGGGGAATTATTTTCATTTTATGCTTTAATTGGCTATTTTACATCACCGGTTGCTTCTTTAATTGGAATGAATAAAACCGCTCAAAATGCATTAATTGCGGCTGACAGACTTTTTGAAATCATGGATTTGGAACGTGAAAAAACAGAAAACAAAATTGAATTACGAAAAGAAAACATAGGAGATATAAAATTTGAAAATGTAACTTTCAGATACGGTTCCAGAATGGAAGTGTTTAAAAACTTTAATGCTGTCTTTAAAAACAATGAAACAACTGCTATTGTTGGAGAAAGCGGAAGCGGAAAAACAACTCTTATTTCACTTCTTCAAAACTTGTATCCAATAAAAGAAGGAAAAATATACGTAGGCGATTACGATACTCAGTTTATACATTATAAAAGTTTAAGAAAATCTATTGGAGTAATTCCGCAACAGCTTAATTTATTTTCTGGTAATATTATAGAGAATATAGCCTTAGGAGATTCTTTTCCAGATATTCAAAGGATATTAGATTTATCCAAACAATTAGGAATTACTGAATTTGTAGAAAGATTACCAAATGGTTTTGAAACCCAAATTGGTGAAAATGGGGCAATGTTGTCAGGAGGTCAAAAACAAAGAATTGCAATTGCGAGGGCACTTTATAAAAATCCAGACATCTTATTGATGGATGAAGCAACATCCTCATTAGATACAAGTTCTGAAATGATGGTTAAGAAAACTATAGATAATTTCAAAAACCAAGGTAAAACTATAATTATCATAGCCCATAGATTGAGTACTATTGCAAATGCAGATCAAATCTTAGTAATGGAAAATGGAAAAATAATTGAATCAGGGAATCATCATGTTTTACTGGATAGAAAAGAAAAATATTTTGACTTATGGAAGAAGCAAAGCTTGGTTTAAATCTATATCAATCTTTAAGTAAATAGTAATTTCAACTAATAACAAATCATAATATTTAAATGCCAAAAAATTGACAATTCCTCAGTTAAAAAAAAATTACTATTTTTAGTAAACATTCAATCCTCTATTTATGACCGATAAATCACAACTCCGAAGCTCCATTTTCAGGCATCTTGACGGCTTGGCAGTTGCTCCCGTGGCAATAGCACTAAAGAAAAATGCAGTTTTAGAGTTTATCCTGAGCAAAAAACAAGTACAATTGACAGAGCTCGTAACTGTTTTTAAAGCAAATGAAGGGTATCTGAATGTTGGTTTGAGAATTTTGGCCTCGCAGGGCTTTTTAGATTATGAAGTCGATAATCAGACACAGGAAATCAGAATTACAGTGAATGAAAAGACAGCAATAGCTTTTTCACTGTTTCATCTCTATGAAGATGTTGTCGATTTACTTCAGTTTTCGATTCAGTTTCATGCCCGTCTTTTTGAAGATGCACCTTTTGAAAAACTCAACCTTATTTTCGAAAAATATAAAAAAAGATATGGAATTGAACCTTCTGATAATAACCTGATAAATGAGATTCAGGATCAGATTTTAAAACATATCGAAGGTTATTTGATTGGGCCAACAATCGTGCGTTTGGCGATGAAAGGAATGTTTCACAAATACTTTATGGAAACTTCTTTCAAACCCGAAGAGTTTCATAAATCACCTGAAAATTTCAAGAAAATATTAGACTTTTTCGTACATCTTGGATGGTTTCTGGAAAAAAATGGTAACTATCAATTTACCGAAACAGGTTTGTTTTTTGCAAAAAGAGCCAGCGCATACGGTGTTACAGTTTCGTATTTACCCACATTTGCCAAAATTGAAGAATTAATTTTTAAAGATCCTTCGGTTTTAAGAATGATAGCCGATGGTGAGAACGAAATTCATGTTGATCGCGAAATGAATGTTTGGGGAAGCGGCGGTGCCCACGACACTTATTTTAAAGTAGTAGATGAGATAATCGTTAAACTTTTTAATTTGCCAATTGAAGAGCAGCCAAAAGGAATCCTGGATATGGGTTGTGGCAATGGCGCTTTTCTTCAGCATATTTTTGAAGTAATCGACAGGCAAACCCTGCGGGGGAAAATGCTCGATGAATATCCATTATTTCTCGTTGGAGCAGATTATAATCAAGCTGCGCTAAAAGTCACAAGAGCTAATCTTATAAAGGCAGATATTTGGGCAAAAGTAATTTGGGGAGATATTGGACGTCCGGATTTGCTTTCGGAGGACTTGAAAGAAAACTACAATATTGACCTTAAAGACTTGCTTAACGTAAGGACTTTTTTAGATCACAATCGAATTTGGCAAGAGCCAAAACACATCGATACAGACAGAATCAGTACATCTACCGGCGCATTTGCCTATAGAGGAAAAAGAATCAGTAACAATCTCGTTGAAGATAATCTCCTGGAACATTTACAAAAATGGTCGCCATATGTCCGCAAATTTGGTTTGCTTCTGATTGAGTTGCATACTATAAATCCAAAACTTGCTGCCGATAACTTAGGAAAAACACCTGCAACTGCCTACGATGCCACTCACGGTTTTTCGGATCAATATATTGTTGAGATAGAGGTCTTTAATAATGTTGCAGCAGAAGCCGGATTATTTCCGGATAAATCTATTTTTAAACGATTCCCGGACGCTGATATAGCGACCGTAAGTATCAATTTATTAAAAGGGCATTAAAATTAGTTCTGACAGTTAAATGGATTATTTTAAAATTACAAAAACCGGAGAAACCGAAAACAAATTATTAGTATGGAATCTAACGAAAACAACAGAAAAGGTTTTATGCCAATTGAGCCCAATATTTATGACCATTTAAATGGGGATTATGATCTTATAATATCGTGTTTCGAATACATTCGGGGTGAAATTCCAACTATTTTAAATATTGATCCTGATGATATTGAGGTATTCTTAGTCTCATTTTGCAACTTTTTAGGACAATATTATCCTGCAATCGGAATTCGGAATAAAACAGATTCAAAAAAATCGTTAAGTTTTGATTTTTTTGAAATTGATGAAAAAGTAGAAAACTGGCTAGCCAATTTTGGAATTGAAAATCTCAAACAAAAAGCAACAGAAATCAAATCTATTGATTGGAAAACATTGCAAGACCTGCAAGAATATCCAAGCCAAACAAGACCTTTCTAAATATTTATATTTATTAAGAGGGAACTAAAATTAATATTCCCAATTAGAAAACAATTCGCTAATTCTTAAGCATACTTCATAAAAAAACCAGATCAAACGATCTGGCTTTTTTTATGTTTTTCTATTTAAAATAATTATTTAATAATCAACTTTTTAGAAACATTGTAAACATTTGAACTGATGGTCACAACATATATTCCTGCAGCCAAATTATGATTGATTTTTGCAGAAGCATTAAGTTTATTTACCAAAACCCTTCTTCCGTTTATATCCGTAACCGTAACCGTTGCAACATCACCTGCTTTTAATTCCGGCAAGGCAATATTAAATTCATTGTTTATTGCAGGATTTGGATAAATACTCACCTCAGAATTTTTATCAACTGCTGCTTCCGCACTATTAATTCTTTTTGATGCAGAAGTGGTTTGAAATTGCCATTGTGCACTATCCCAATTGTTTTGACCTCCAATATATTGAGCAGAACCATTCAGGTTTTCAATATGAATCATGCTTCCGGTTTGCCATCTGTTTTTAATTCTTACCCAAGTAGCATCTACATTCTCAGTTGACCATTGTGCACTCCACCAAGTATTTTGTCCAGCCGTACATTGTACCGCTCCGGTTAAGTTTTCGATATTCATTATATCTCCTGTACCAACATTTTTTAATACAAAATAAGTCGCATCGATCGCTACTTTTTCCCATTTGTAATTGTTGTTGGCAACCGTTGCACCGTAGCCAACATTAGCACCGGCATCATATAAATAATTATTATTCCACTTATTTTTAATGGTGAAATAATTTCCTGTTGCCGTACTAACCGTAATTGCCGCTGTACTGGTTTTATTGCCGTCAGCCGTTGTTACCGTGATTGTTGCCGTACCGTTAGAAACTGCTGTAACTAAACCGGAAGCATTAACAGTTGCAACGCCCGTATTGTTTGACGCATAACTAACCGCTTTATTCGTTGCGTTTGAAGGTAAAACTGTTGGTGTTAATTGTTGCGTTCCGCCAACGTTTAAACTCGCTGTTGTTAGAGCTAAACTCACACTTGTTACCGCTACATTTGTAGAATTTACCGTGATTGCAGAAGTTGCCGTTTTTGCTCCATCCTGAGTTGTCACCGTAATTGTTGCAGACCCTGACGCGATTGCAGTAATTAAACCGGAACCATTTACCGTTGCAACGCCAGTATTATTAGAACTATAACTCACGGTTTTATTAGTTGCATTTGAAGGTAAAACAGTTGGTGTCAATTGTTGTGTTCCGCCAACGCTTAAAGTCGCCGTTGTTGGAGTTAAACTCACACTTGTTACCGCTACATTTGAAGAATTTACCGTGATTACAGAAGTTGCCGTTTTTGCCCCATCTTGAGTTGTCACTGTAATTGTTGCTGATCCTGATGCAATTGCAGTAATTAAACCCGAGCCATTTACTGTTGCCACACCAGTATTATTAGAGCTATAACTCACTGTTTTGTTAGTAGCATTTGCCGGAGCAACAGTTGGTGTTAATTGTTGCGTTCCGCCAACGTTTAAAGTAGCTGTAGTTGGTGTAACCGTTACGCCTGAAACCGGAACTGAGGTACTGGAACAGCTTGAACTTTGTGTCCATGAAAATGTACCAATGGCACTGATTTCTTCATTTGCCGTTGCATTACCGCCCCTATTCAAATAATTCATATTGCAATACGTTCCGTTTCCAGCGGGAGAACCTGCTATAAGTACAAAAAAACCTCTTCCCCAGTTTCTGTTAAGCGCATTATTGTTTGGATATTCCTTACCAGTTCCGTTAACCGTAATATCCTTGAAACTAAGATTATAAATACCATCTCCAGATCTTTTACTGATAGAAATAGCATCGTTTCTTGAATCCAGAATGTCGATATTATAAAGCTGAACATTTTTAACCTGAGTTCCTGCATTCGTAGCGCTAAAAATATCTACCGCAGGTACCGGATTATTATAAGTATCATTAAAAGTTCCGCAAGTTGTTACCGTAATATCATGAATTTCGTGCATGCCGTCATTGTTGAAAGGCGCTCCTGGAAAATTATTACTAACTCTGATTCCCGCTTCCAGATTGTCTTTTATAATCAAATTGTAAGCTTTGTTGTTTTTCCCGCCATAAATAGCTAAACCACAGGCACGCCAACAGTTTTCAGAAGTATTGTATCTAAAAGTATTATTGATACATTCCAATCCATCAGCAGACCAAATCGCCTGATCATCATCACCATTATTTCTAAAATTACAATGCTCTACAATTGAGTTTGCAGTTCCTTTGCACAGATTTATTCCATCGGCATAATTATTTCTAAAACGACAATGAGACAGCGTAAATCCATCGGCTATTGCAGGACCTCCAGTATTATATTGTGCAATCCAGGCGCCACATTCAAAATGTTCTGCCCAAATATTTTTCACGGTCGAAGCCGATGTAAAAACCCCATTTATAGCTTTATAAGAATTACTTCTCGAAGCCGAATTTGTAGTTAAATAAAGATCTGTAAAGGATATACCGGCTGCATTGGCACGCAATCCTCCATTTAAACTGCTTGTGTTGGTAAAATTAATTTGAGTATACCACATTCCGGCACCTACAAGTGAAGTATTGGCAGTACCAAAATACAATTCGCGATTAACATTATAAACGCCACTTGGAACAAATATTTTTTTACCGCCGTTTGCGTCAATAAAAGTCTGAAGATCACTTCCGTTTCCACTATAAGTTACTGAACCCGCCGGAGCAGTAATACTTGTTGGAACCGGTTCTATCTCTGCAAAATCCAAATTTATATTACCCGATTCTCTAACCAGTTTTAATGTTCCCGATGCCGCTATTTTAGCAGGAAGTTTATAACGTACTTCGTCAAATCGCATTCTTGGATTTTGATTTGTGATTCCGTTATTATTTGGATTTCCATTACTCCACAAATATTCCCAAGACCAGGTCGAAGTCAACGTTAGCGTAGTAATTTTTGTGTTTCCGTCATACACACCAATAGTACCAGATTGCCCGTCAGGAACACTGTATCGAATTACAAGTCCGTCTGCGGCTTCTGTAAGCGTCCATTGAACTGTAGCATTCGTCGCAGAAAAATTTACACATTGCTGATCTGTAGCTTCTGATTGAAGATCTGACTGAACATATGATTTTGATGTAACAGAAGCACCATTAGACAATTGACCTGCGTTTGCTTCATACCTTTTATATGCCGCATCATAATAACCACGCTGTGCATACAAATTTGAAGTTAAGAGAACTAAAAAAATCCATACGATATGGACGTATTTTTCTCTTTTAAAAAAAATAAAATGTAATTGATTAATCATATTCTTTGGTTTTAAATTAGTAAGTTACTTCCTGAAAAAAGGACATAACGAAACTAGATTTAAAAAAGGGCAAATAAAAAAAATGCGTTAAAAATCAAGATTCATACAACGTTTTCGCTACATTAAAAGACTAAAAACCAACACAATACATTTTTATACTAAATAAAAAATCAAGAATTAATATAGATATGAAATTGACAATTTAAAGCAAACACAATGAGAATATTAAAAAAAATTAACATCATTTATAATAGATTCTCTTTTTCGATACTTAATAATAAAATTATTACAGATTAAATCCGTTTTTATCTGCGTTTTTACGAAGTAAATCTGTTTTATCCGCGTCAAAATTAGACGCTGATTTTACTGATTCGCTAAAGCAAAAACGCTGATAAAAACGGATTTTTCTAATTACTTTCTTGATTAAACTGTGAGTAATTTAGATTCCTCCTTAACTTAATGACATTCCTCAACGGATTATTATTAATAATTATAAAGCCCATTTCTCACAAAATGGGCTTTATAAAAAATGCAGATTTACACTAATGAAGTACCGCCATCAATAATTAATGTTTGTCCCGTTCCATATTCCTGCTCTAATAAATACAGGAATGTTTTAGCAATATCCTCCGCCTCGCCTACTCGCTTAACCGGTAATGTATTTCCAATATTGGCATACATGGCTTCTCTGTCACTTTCTGACATACTGCCCCAAAGTTCCGTTTTTACAACTCCCGGAGAAACAATATTTACTCTTATTGGTGCTAATTCCATAGCCATTGCTCTTGTAAAACCTTCCATAGCAGCACAAATACTGGCGCCCAATGCCCATCCTTTATTTGGTCTGTTACTTGCAATACCGCTGGTTAAAACAATAGAACCTTTAGAATTTATAAAGGGTGCCGCATATTTTACAGCAGCAAAAGCACCCCAATACCGAATATTAAAATAATTTCTGGCATCTTCCAGAGTAGTATCTTCAACATTTGAAAGAATAAGATTTTCACCCGCAGTAAAAATTAAATGATCAAATGAACCCACTTTTTCAAAAAGATTTTTGACTTCAATTTCATTTGTTACATCAACTGCATATCCTGTACTTTCGGCAGCTATTTCTTGCAAAGCTTTATCTATGCGTCCTTGATTACTCGAAACAATAATTACATTTCCACCCTTTGAAGCAATTGATTTTGCCGTAGCCAAACCAATTCCTGAGCTTCCGCCAATAATTACTACTTTTTTGCCTTTTAGATTTTCCATTTTTTACTTTTTTAATGTTTCTGACTATTTTAAGTCGGACAAAAGTAGAAAGGCAGATAAACAAAGGATTTAACAATTGTTAAAAAGCAAATTAGAGAGTGTTTTTTTTAATACGGCTTAAGGATTGTTTTGCGATGCCAAGATAAGAAGCAATATCAGTTTGGGAAACTCTCGATGCAATGTTAGCTTGTCGCACAATAAATTTTTGATAACGTGAAGTTGCATCTTCACCAAGATAAAAATTCCGCAATTCGACTTTATTAAGCAAAGCCTGTTGAAATATATTGTCTAACATGTTTTTGAAATAAGGTAAATCAAGATACAAAAACTCTAATTTATTTTTCTTGAAAACAATTACTTCCGTATCAAATGCTGCCTGAATTCTATCTGTTGAAAAGGTATTTTCTGTAAAGCTTTTTAAAATCGTACAAAACTGATTTTCACTAAAAAAGAAATGGATAATTTCATTCCCTTTGTCATTTATACTTACTATTTTCAAAACACCTTTACAGACAAAAAATATTTCGTTTGCAATTTTGCCTTCCTCCAATAGAATTTCACCTTCTTTTACAGTCCTATATTCTAAAATCTGTTCAATACTGTTTTTATCTTCCGAAGGTATTTTTTGAAAAAGTCCTAAATAATTAAAGAGAGGTTCAAACATATTATTATAATCTTTTCAAGGTTTTCAATATTCATTTCGCCTATCAAAGGTATAAGATATCGGTCTAATTTTTTTCAATTCTAAAGTAGTTTTGCACTCGCAATCTTTTACCTTAAATTTGCATACGCGTCATAAGCAGAAAAATACTGAAAATACAAATAAACGAGAGTCTGGATCAGGCAAAATAAAGTGGAAGCAGAAAATAAAGAAACGAGTTGGATTATTTGTGAGGAATGTCAGGGACGCGGAAAAAAAAGCCGGGGGATCACCAAGAAAGCAAGACAACGCTACCAAATGGCGTTGGAACAATTCGAAAAAACGAAAGGTGAAACAACCGCTCCAATTCCGCCGAAAGGTCATCAACACATTTGTGCAAAATGTTCCGGATCTGGGTTAATTCGTTCTGCCATTCGTCCTGTTCCAGATGGCGAAAACTATCCTCATGTTGCTATTATTGGTGGCGGAATTGGCGGCGTGGCTTTGGCTGTAGCCTGTTTGCACCGCAAAATCCCTTTTACTATTTATGAACGCGATACTAGTTTTGATGCCCGATCTCAAGGCTACGGACTTACTTTGCAACAAGCCAGTAAAGCAATTGAAGGCTTGGGAATTTTTTCGCTAAAAGACCGCGTAATTTCCACAAGACATTTGGTACATACTACAGAAGGAAAAGTGATTGGAGAATGGGGAATCAGAAAGTGGATACAATCAGACGAAAAAACTTCTACGAAACGTTCCAATATGCACATCGCACGTCAATCATTGCGATTAGCACTGCTGGAACAACTTGGCGGACATAATGCCGTACAATGGGGACATCAATTGGTCGATTATAAAAAAAATGAAGGTGAAAGCATTACGTTAAATTTTCAAGTCGATGGTCAGATAAAAAACATCAAAACAGATCTTGTAGTTGGAGCCGATGGTATTCGAAGTTCAATCAGAAACTTGTTGATAGGCGAGAATTCTACGCCTTTACGTTATCTTGGGTGCATTGTAATCTTAGGTATTTGCCCTTTAAAAGCGCTGGACGGTCTTGATAATAATTTATTAGATTCTGCTACGGTTTTTCAAACTGCCAATGGCAATGAACGAATCTATATTATGCCTTATACAGCTGACTCCGTGATGTGGCAACTTAGTTTTCCAATGTCAGAAGAAGAAGCCAAAGCATTAAGTGCAAAAGGAACAAAAGCACTTAAAAAAGAAGCGTGTCTTAGAACACAATGGCACGATCCTATTCCGCAAATATTATTGGCTACTGCCGAAGCTCAAATTTCGGGATATCCTGTTTATGACCGCGAATTACTTCAACCGGAAATGTTGGAAAAAGCTGGCGCAATAACCCTAATTGGAGACGCTGCACATCCTATGAGTCCGTTTAAAGGGCAAGGTGCAAATCAGGCTTTATTGGATGCGCTTATGCTGGCTCGCGGAATTTCAAAAAACTGCAGACCTTCATCTCAATGGAGAAAAGCCGGAATAAGAGAAAGTGTATTAACGGAATTTGAATCCGAAATGTTGGAGCGTAGTGCCACTAAAGTGAAAGATTCTGCCGATGCCGCACAATTTCTACATTCCGAAATTGTACTTCATGAAGGCAACGAACCAAGAGGACGCTGTTTAAAAAGAAAAGAAACCTAATATTTACCCCATTTCGAAGCCAAATTATAAGAAGTAAGAAATATTTTTCAATCATTTATTTTCTTAAATTTACTTATCTTTTTATAATCAACTTACATGGAAATGAATAATTTGGAATTAGTTTCCATTAAGGAAGTACTAATAAAAAAGGTCAATGGTTTTAAAAGTTCCTCAATAACAGATATTCTTTCTGTCGAAGAACCTTTGGAAATAAAAATCCTCTATGGATCTGAAAATCAAAGAATCCAAAAAAATATTTCTGTAACGATGCGAACTCCCGGAAATGATCCGGAACTTGCGGTAGGTTTTCTATTTACTGAAGGAATTATTTCGTCTTATAATGTTGTAAAACAAGTATATCATTTACAAACGGACTGTAAATCACAGAAAAAAAACAGTATTCAAGTTTCCCTTAAAGAAGATTTTATTCCGCATTTAATGCAGGCAGACCGTAATTTCTACACCACTTCAAGTTGTGGCGTTTGCGGAAAAGGTTCTATTGAATCTATAAAAACCGTTAGTTCATATAGTATCATCGACAAACCACGATTAAATGTTTCTTTAGAAATATTACATCAATTGCCTCAAAAATTAAGAATAGCACAAAGCGATTTTTCTGCCACGGGCGGCATTCATGCATCAGGTCTTTTTTCGATTGACGGAAATCTTATGCTTTTACAAGAAGATGTTGGACGGCATAATGCGTTGGATAAACTAATTGGCGCCGCTTTAAAATCGGACTTATTACCGTTAAACGAACATATTTTGCTTCTAAGCGGAAGAGCCAGTTTTGAGCTAATTCAAAAAGCGGCTATGGCAGGTATCTCAATTGTTACAGCAATTGGCGCTCCGTCAAGTCTTGCAGTAGAATTAGCCAAAGAATTCAATATGACACTTTTGGGATTTCTAAAAGAAGACCGATTCAATATCTATAATTCTTGTGATACTGTAGAAATAGAGATTTCTCATTAAAAATCATCCTTATTCAAAAACTTCTGTTGACCTGCTAATTAAATAGAAAAGCTATGAAAGAAGAACAACACGATAAAAATACCGATCCAAAAAAACTACCGGACGCCGAAAATCCTTATAGACTTTTAGACCTGAAATTAACTAAAGTTAAAAACTCAGCTGCAGGAGTTCCCGCTGTTATAGCCGCTTTTAGTGATCTTATCGAAGAAAAAACAGTTCTTAGAGGAACAAAAGCGTTATTCAAGATGAATCAGGTGGGTGGTTTTGACTGTCCAAGTTGCGCATGGCCAGATCCTGATGACGAAAGATCTCCACTAGGCGAATACTGCGAAAACGGCGCTAAAGCATTGGCAGAAGAAGCTACAACCAAAAAAGTTACAGCAGATTTTTTTAAAGAAAACTCCGTTTATGATCTTGCCAAATTAAACGATTATCAAATTGGTAAAATGGGAAGATTAACAGAACCTATGTATCTGCCGAAAAATGGCAGACATTATCAACCCATAAGTTGGGATGATGCTTTCAAAAAAATAGCCAAACATCTTAATGCATTAGAATCACCGGATCAGGCAGCTTTCTATACTTCAGGAAGAACCAGTAATGAAACCTCATTTCTGTATCAGCTTTTTGCAAAAGAATTTGGCACTAATAATATGCCGGATTGCTCCAATATGTGTCATGAAACATCGGGATCAGCTTTAAGACCTACAATAGGAATTGGAAAAGGTACCGTGACATTAGATGATTTTTATGATACAGATGTTATCGTAATTATTGGACAAAACCCGGGAACGAATGCGCCCAGAATGATGAGTGCCTTATCAAGAGGTAAAAAAAACGGTGCAAAAATTATTGCGATCAATCCTTTGCCGGAAGCGGGATTAATGGGATTTCGAAATCCGCAGGAAATCAACGGAGTTCTTAGAAGCGGCGTTAAACTGGCAGATCTTTACTTGCCGGTAAAAATAAATGGCGATATGGCTTTGCTAAAAGCCCTCGAAATTATATTACTCCAATTCGAAAACAAAAACCCCGGAAAAGTCTTTGATTATGATTTTATCAAAGAAAAAACTACCGGTTATGAAGCCTTTCTAAAACAATTTGATGCTTATAATCTTGATGATCTTGCCCAGCTTTCAGGAGTTTCAAAAGAAGCGATTTATGAAGCTGCCGAAATTATAGCGTTCAAAAAACGAATTATCGTTTGTTGGGGAATGGGACTCACGCAACAGCCCAACGGTGTCGAAATGATTCGGGAAATACTTAATATTCTGTTACTAAAAGGAAGTATTGGCAAGCCCGGCGCAGGAGTTTGCCCGGTTCGTGGTCACAGTAATGTGCAGGGAAACAGGACAATGATGATTGACGAAAAGCCTACTGACGAACAACTTGATCGTCTGCAGGCATTTTATGGTTTTAATCCGCCTCGAAGTCACGGTTATGATGTTGTTCGTGCCATAAAAGCAATGCAGGAAGAAAAAGTAAAATTGCTTTTTTGTATGGGAGGAAATTTTTTATCAGCAACACCAGATACAACCTATGTCGCGAGTTCCTTAAGAAAACTTAATTTAACCGTTTGCGTATCTACAAAACTCAACCGAACCCACCTTATACACGGACAAGAAGCACTCATTTTACCCACTTTATCCCGAAGCGATCTTGATATCGTCAATGGTGAAATTCAGTTTGTAACCACAGAGAATTCGATGGGTGTTGTACAATCCTCGAAAGGAATGCTTAAACCAATATCTGATAATCTTATTAATGAAACGCAAATTGTCTGCAAAATGGCAATGGCAACATTAGGAAGCAAATCAGTAATTAACTGGCAGAAATATCACGATAGTTATGATGCTGTGAGAGATGATATCGAAAAATGTATTCCCGGTTTTGAAAATTATAATCTAAGGGTACGCGAAAAAGCAGGTTTTTACCTCCCGAATGCCGCCCGACATGGACAATTTATCACTAAAAAATTTGGAGATCGTGCACCGTTTACCTTAACCTCAGTACCAAACAATGAACTCGCTCCTGACGAATATATGATGGCTACAATGCGAACACACGACCAGTTTAATACCACAATATATGGGCTTGATGATCGCTATCGTGGTATAAAAAATGAACGCAGGGTAATATTTATGAATCAAAAAGATATTGAGAAAGCAGGTTTTAAAGTCGGCGATAAAGTCGATTTGTTTAATTATGATGACAATATCGAACGAATTGCACCTTTGTTTATCATTGTTTCCTATCAAATACCGGAGAAAAATACAGTTACTTATTTTCCCGAAACAAACGTTCTGGTTTCAGTTAATAATGTGGTGAAAGACAGTAATATGCCTGCATCAAAATATGTGAAGATTAAAATTAAAAAACACGATAGCGATATTTATAAGCGAATTAATCAATTGTGATTCTTTTATGGCGTTTCTTTGGCTTTTTTTGCCACAAATTTCACAAATTTTCACCAATTCAATTCTTGATAATTCGTGGAATTCGTGGAATTCGTGGCGAAATTTAATTATATAAGTTGGAATTTGGAATTTTTTTTTACACCCAGTTTGTCATTTCGACAGAGGAGAAATCACACGCGCTGATCGACAAAGATTGGCGAGTTGCTAGTTTGCCCTGCATCATAGGATGATAAAATTATGGCGTTTCTTTGGCTTTTTCTGCCACGAATTTCACGAATTTTCACCAATTCAATTCGTGCTAATTTGTGGAATTCGTGGCGAAATTTAATTATATAAGTTGGAATTTTTTGCACCAAGTCTGTCATTTCGACCGAAGGGAGACCCGAGCGATAGCGAACAGACGAAGTAAATCACACGCGCTGATCGACAAAGATTGGCGAATTTCTAGTTTCCCCTGTATCGTAGGATGACCAGATTATGGCGTTTCTTTGGCTTTTTCTGCCACGAATTCCACAAATTTTCACCAATTGAATTCGTGCTAATTTGTGGAATTCGTGGCGAAATTTAATTATATAAGTTGGAATTTTTCGCACCCAGTTTGTCATTTCGAACGAAGGGAGACCCGAGCGATAGCGAACAGACGAAGTAAATCACACGCGCTGATCGACAAAGATTGGCGAATTTCTTTGTAGAATTTCTAGTGTGATTTCTCCTCCGTCGAAATGACAAAAAGCCTTGATTGTAGAGTTTCTAGTGTGATTTACTTCGTCTGTTCGCTATCGCTCGGGTCTCCCTTCGGTCGAAATGACAAAACCCTTACAAGTTCAGCCTTTGCGAAATTTATTCCGCAGAATAATCGTCTAATAAATCTAATGTTGGTACAAAAAACAACGTTCCGGTTTGTGCTGTACTAAAATCCAATATTCGATCATAATTTCCCGTAGGATTCCCTAGAAACATGTTTTCCAACATCTTTTTCGTGGTGCTGAATGTACTGGCGTAAGCAATAAAATATGTTCCGACTTCTCCTTTAGAAGGATTTCCAAAAACCATATTATCCCTGACAATTTTCAGATCATTGCCATTTTCATCCGTAATAGCAGTAAGAGCACTATGAGAATTTGCAGGTTTTACGTCGTCTTCCATTTCAATATCATTCATTTTAGACCTTCCAATTACTTTTTCCTGATCTTCTGTAGACAAATTTTCCCAGTTTTTCATGTTGTGAAAATACTTCTGAACAAACAGATAACTTCCACCTTTATAAGCAGGATCCTCCTCGCCTACTACTGCAAAAAGCTGTCTTTCATCACTTACCGGATTTTCAGTACCGTCTACAAAACCAATGATAGAACGACCATCCCAATATCTGAAACCATGAACTTCCTCAAGACATTCAGCAACCAATTCCAAAACCTTAGAAATAGCCATTGCCATATCAAAACAAATAGCGGAATTTTGGGCTCTTAAATGAAAATGAAGATCGCCAGCGGTAGAAATTGCAGTATGTTTTGCGCCTTCAATAGGTTCAAAAGTCAATAATTCTTTAGGCAAAGGCGTTGGCAAACCCAGCTTTATCCAGGCATCATGTCCAACTCCCATTACACAACTCGTTCGCCCATCAGGAATCCTTATGTTGTACGAATTATTCAAATTACCAACCAATGCACAAAGTTTTTCAAATACAGGCTTTATATTATCATCATTTTTAAATTTCCAAACCATGAAAATGGTATTATTATTTGGATAATCGGTAACGTTTTGTGATTGACTCATGCTTGGTTTTTATATTTTATTTGCAGTTCAAAATTAAAGATAAAATTCTAAAAAAAGAGCACGATCGGCAAATAGAAATCGACTAAAAAACAAAACTTATCATCAAATACAACATAACTTTTTTATAAAAATCTAAAACTAAAAAAGTATCAAATAATGAATCTCAACACATCTTCCTCCTAACATCTTTCTTCTAAAATCTTTCTTATTCTCCCACACTAATCCATATATTGCAAAAAAAGTTAACATTATCACAAAAAACATTTTAAACAACTGAATCAAAGTAATTTAAATTTCATACTTTTACTCATTGAATTAGTTTCTTTAACCAAAAAAATGAATAGAAACTAAATTTTTATCAATTAAATAATGCTGTTTGCAGTTTCTTTTTAAAGACTATTTGATGTCTTTTTAGCGAAATTTTAAATTCTTAAAACATTAATAAACCAAATATTTTCTTCAACCAACCAAAAGAGGTGCTAAATAATTAATTCAGCACCTCTTTTTTTTCTTTTTTTTATTTTTATAGGCAAGAAGCAAGATGCAAGAAGCAAGATGTTAGATGCAAGATGTTAGAAGTAAGAATTAAACAAAACATCTCTACTCTATAATCTTGCTTCTTGCATCTAACATCTTGCTTCTTCACCCCTTTTTAAAATTTCTAATCCCACTACTCAACCAATTATAATAATCGTCACTATCCGGATTATAAGCAGATGGTTTTGTCAAATTAGTGCTGTTATGATCGACAAGTGCATAAAAAGGCTGCGCATTTGCTTTGTACGTTTTAATTTGTAAATCACTCCATTTGTTTCCAATTGTTTTGATCTTCTTTCCTGTAGCTTTAGATATATATTGCTCATTTTCAGGCAATTCTTTTTTATCATCGACATAAAGCGATATTAAAATCAGGTCGTTTTTTAAGACACTCAAAACTTTAGATTCAGACCAAACGAGTTCTTCCATTTTTCGGCAATTCACACAGGCATATCCTGTAAAATCCAGTAAAACCGGTTTTCCTGCTTTTTTGGCAAACTCCATTCCTTTGTCATAATCATGAAAAGTGATTAAATCCTGCGGACCATATTCGGCTCCTTCCGGTAAAACAGCTTTTATTTCGGCAGTACTTTTAGAAATTCCAAATCCGTCCGGCGATTCGCTGTAGTGCATTGGTGGTGGAAATCCGCTGATTAATTTAAGAGGCGCGCCAAAAAGTCCCGGAATCAGGTAAATCGTAAAACTCAAAACCAATATTCCCAAAGCCAGTCTTCCTACAGAAATATGATTTAACGGAGAATCGTGCGGCAGAGTTATTTTTCCGAATAAATAAAGTGCCAGAATTCCAAAAATAGCAATCCAAATCGTCAGGAAAACTTCTCTTTGTAACCAATGCAATTGCAAAACCAGATCAGCATTTGAAAGGAATTTAAAAGCCAAAGCCAATTCTAAAAAACCAAGAACCACTTTCACCGTATTCAGCCATCCGCCGGATTTTGGCAATGCATTTAACCAACCCGGAAAAGCAGCAAACAAAGAAAACGGCAACGCAATGGCTATTGAAAACCCTAACATTCCAACAATTGGCGCGATTCCGCCTTTTGAAGCGGCTTCGACCAATAAAGTCCCAACAATTGGACCTGTACACGAAAAGGATACAATCGCCAAAGCCAAAGCCATACAAAATATACCAATAAGTCCCCCTTTATCGGCTTGTGAATCTACTTTATTGGCAAGAGTATTTGGTAACATTATTTCGAAAGCGCCCAAAAAAGAACACGCAAAAACAACCAATAAAATAAAGAAAATGATGTTGAACCATACATTTGTAGAAAGTGCATTTAGGGAATCAGCACCAAAAATAGCGGTTACGATCGAGCCCAATAAAACATAAATAATCACGATTGAAAATCCATAAATCAAAGCATTTCTAATTCCTGCCGCTTTGGTTTTGCTTTGTTTCGTAAAATAACTTACCGTCATTGGAATCATCGGGAAAACACAAGGCGTTAATAAAGCGGCAAAACCGGAAAGAAAAGCAAGTATAAAAATCCCAAGAAAGCTTTTTGTTTTATTCTCAATTGGTTTCTTTACTTCTTTTATAACTTCTTTAGATTCTTTGGCTACAGCCTTAATTGCAAGTGTATTGCTTGTTTTCGAAACTATTGAAGAATCTGCCAAAACTTCATTGATTGGTGTTTTTTCGACAGCTTTTTCAGCTATTTTGTTTGCTGGTTTCTCTGCTGAAGGTTTTACCGTAAATTCAATTTCTTCGGTACTTGGCGGTAAGCAATTTTCATCATTACAAACCATAAACTCCACTTCTGTTTTGATCTTAAAGGGTTTTGATGAAATTACTTTCATGCGTTGCTTAAAAGTAGTTTCTTTTTCAAAAAACTTAATTGGCATTTTAAAAACAGGATCCTGAATTGTTTTGCCTTTTTCTTCTTTTACCTCTCCAACCAATTGAAAATCGGGACTTTTAGCGAAATTAAAATGGGTTGGAATTGGTCCGCCGTCGCTAACATTCTGACTGTACAAATGCCAGCCATTGTCTATAATTGCTTTTATCTGCAATTCATATTCAGTGTCCGAGATTTTCTCTACACTCGTTTTCCACTTGATGGGATTATATATTTGAGCTTTTACCATTATCGAAAACAACAGCAAAAAACTCAATAAAATTACGTTCTTGTTCATGGTTAAAATTTTAAAAAAAAGAGGGTTGAATAGCAAAAACAACCCTCTATAAATCCGCTATAAAAATCTATTCGCTTACTAATTCAAAATATTTAGTTATAGGGATATAATTAAACAACTTTTCTAAAAACTTCTGAAAAATTATAATAATGGTTTAAAAACAACTTCAAACGAATCTGCTTTATCCAGGAAAGAATTGGCAAAATCCTGAATATCTTTTTTACTGATTGCGTTTACAATATCAACATAGTTTTTAGGATCATCCATGTTGTAATTATTCTTGAAATAATTCGAAATTAGATCCATACTGTAACTATTAAAATCTTTACTGTCTTTTCTTGATTTTATATAATTTGTTCTGGTTTTCTCGATATCTTCGATAACAATTTCTCCTTTTTTGATCTTATCAATTTCCTGATAAACAATTGGCAATAAATGCTCTACTTTATTGGCATCACAATCAAATGCAATCTTAAGAGTTGCTTTTGAAACCGGTAATTTATCCAAACTGCACTTCACTTGCGCGCCATAAGTTCCGCCTTCTTTTTCGCGTAAACTTTCTGTATATCGCAAAGTCAGAATATCACCTAAAAAGGCTGCAATAATTCTGTTTTTCTGAGAATAGGCATAATCCTTTTGGTAGGAGATTTTAACCGAACTTTTTGGCGTTTCCATTTTGATAAAAATATCTTTATCAATTTTGTTTGAAACCCATGCAGGACTATTGCTTTTAAAGTTTTCAGTTCGTTTAATACCATTTATGCTCGCAATATACTTTTCTAATAAGGGTTTTAAAACTTCTAGAGTTACATCTCCAACAACATAAAACTCAAAATTTGACACATCAGAAAAACGATTCTCATAAATTGATTTCATTTTATCAAAAGACAACTCATCAATATATTGCTGGTCCAGCGCGCGTACTCTTGGATTGTTTTTCCCGTAAACTGCGACAGATAAACTATCCTGCATTTTTGCACTAATGTCTTTTTCTTTGTTTTTTAACGAATTCTGCAATCTTTGTTTCATTAAAGCAAACATATCAGCATCAAATCGTGGTTTCATGAAGCGCAGATAAACCAATTGCATCATGGTTTCAATATCTTTTACATTTGCAAAACCTGAAACTGTTTCGGTCAAAGCCAAAATAGAAACAGAACTATTTACTGTTTTCCCTTTCAGAACTTTTTCTAAATCAGTATTCGAAAATGCTCCAATTCCGGACATCATCGCCAGACTTGTAGAACGTGCCGCTGACGGAATATCTTGACCATCATACAATGAAGTTCCGCCAAAACTTTCGGCCTTTAATTCTACTTCTTTTTTGTTTTTATCGGCAAATTTATAATGCACTTTTACGCCATTGCTTAATACAAAAGTAGTTGCGTCGATCTGTTTGTTCTTTTGTTCCGATACAATTTTTCCGGGTTTCCAAACAGTGTTTCCCAGAAGAGTTTGAGCAACAAAAGTGTCTACATACGGTTTTAAAGTTGGGTTATTTTCCGCTTTATTTATAATGTCTAAAGCTTGTTCTTCATTTAGATTATTTTCATTTTCTACTCCCGTAACGCCAACAACTCTATTATTTGCAGTATACAATTCCGTAAGTTGTTTTTGAAGAATTGCTGTATCTAAATTTTTCAGAATCACCTTTTCCATTTCAAATTCAGCAATCGGATCACTGATTATTTCCTGATTTAAGTAATCATCTTTCACCATTCCGATGACACTTTTATGTGAAATCTCGTTGATCTTTTCAAGGTAATTTTCATAAGACGAAATATCTTCTGCAACTGCTCTTTCAATTTCTCCTTTTGAGAAACCAAATTTTGAAGCGCGGACCCATTCGTTCATAACGGCTGTAAAAGCAGCTTGTTGCAGGTTGGGTTTTGGTGCAACGCTCACGAATAATATATCATTTAAACGGCTGTAATTTTGATATCCAATCTGTGCGCCTTTAAACGGACAATCTTCTTTTTGCGCCATTTCTGCCAATCTGTTATTGATCAAGGAAAATGCGATACTTCGTTGTGTCGATTTTTCTAAATCAGCAAAAGTTGTTGTTGGTTTTTCGGCTGCATGACGAATCATATAAAGAATACCGGAAGAAGAAATTTCTTTGTCTAATGCCAGTTTAAATGTTGCTTTATCATTCTCCGGAATTGCAATTTCAAAACGCTTTTTAGGATTTACAGGCGTTGGAATATCGGCAAAAAGCTTTTTGATTTTTTCTTCGATTTCGTTCGCATTAATATCACCCACAATTGCAATTGCCTGCAAATCCGGGCGATACCAGTCTTTGTAAAAATCCTTTAGAACCTGATACTTGAAGTTTTTAACGATTTCCATATCGCCAATTGGTTTGCGATATGCGTATAGACAATTGTTGTAATAATAAGGAGATAGTTGATCGTAGATGCGTTGTGAAGCATTTTGTCTCGTACGCCATTCCTCCGTAATTACGCCGCGTTCAGCATCGATTTCTTCATTTGTGAGGGACAAAAAATTAGACCAATCGTGCAAAACTAATAAACAAGTATCAACTACTCCGCCATCTTGCGACGGGATATTGTCCAGATTATAAACGGTTTCATCCGTACTCGTGTACGCGTTGATATTTTTGCCAAAAACGGCTCCTTGCTTCTGCAGCGTGTTCAAAATGCCTTTTCCTTCAAAATGTTTCGTTCCGTTAAACGCCATATGTTCCAGAAAATGCGCTAAACCTTTTTGTTGGTCATTTTCCAGAATTGAACCTACATTTTGAATGATGTAATAACTTGCCGTATTTTTATTTACCGTTGTAGGATAAATATAATACGTCATACCATTTGGCAAAACTCCTTTTTTTATCTTTTGATTGACCGCTATGGGATCATTTGCATTAAAATTTTGAGCACTTGCCTGAAATAATCCTATTAGAAATAAGAAAACTAGTGTAGACTTTTGTTTATAAAACATATTATTTTTCTTTTTTTTATCTATTGTGGGTAACTATTTGCCACGAAGGCACTAAGACGCTAAGTTTTTTTATCTTTTTTTAACGCAGATTTAAAAAGATTTAAGCAGATTTAAGGAGATTTTTTAATCTTTTAAAGTTGTGATTTCTTATGAAGATTTGCCACAAAGCCACTAAGACGCAAAGTTTTTTCGCAATCTTGTCATTTCGACGGAGGAGAAATCACACTCGGGATTCGACAAAGATTGGCGATTTTGATTGCGGAGTTTCTAGTGTGATTTCTCCTTCGTCGAAATGACAAACGAGCCGACTTTACCAGATTAAAAAATTTCCTTAAATCTGCTTAAATCTTTTTAAATCTGCGTGAAATAAAACGACAATCAAAAGAAAGCTTCGCGTCTTAGTGCCTTTGTGGCATGTCTTTGTCGAATCCCACGTGTGATTTCTCCTTCGTCGAAATGACAAACTTAGCGAGATTAAAAAATCTCCTTAAATCTGCTTAAATCTTTTTAAATCTGCGTGAAATAAAACGACAATCAAAAGAAACCTTCGCGTCTTAGTGCCTTCGTGGCATATTTTCATCTGTAGCAAATCTTCGTCGCCTATAAGTCTATAGTTACCCAAAAAAGTTACTTATACTTTTAATAATTTATCTAATTGTTCTCTTAACTCCGGATTTGACGGACGCAAAGCATCTGAGTTGATGATGTTTCCCTTGGTATCAAATAATAGAAACCTCGGGATTGCATTAACGTCGTAATTCTTGGCAACATCTGACTCAAAATCCTTATCTGCCATGATTTGAATCCCTTTTAATTGTTCTTTTTTTACGAAATCTTTCCATTTTTGATTGTCTTTTGACTTGTCTAATGAAAGGCTTACAAATACAATATTTTTATTCTGATAATCTTCTTCGATTTTTTTCATGTGTGGAATTTCAGCTTTACAAGGTCCGCACCAAGTTGCCCATAAATCAACGTACACGTATTTTCCTTTAAAATCAGAGAATGAAACCGGTTTGCCTTCAACGTCATTATATGTGAATTCCAATCCTTTTTGCCCTACATTTTTATGAAGTACTTTTTCATATTCCAAGATAAATGCTTTGCTGTTTTCTGAGATTAAATAAGGTTTAAGAAGCGGTGCTACTTTTTCATATTCTTCAATTTTCATACGTGATGTTGCAATTCCGTCACGTAAATAAGCATCTTTTAAGGCTGGATCTGTAATGTGCGTGATTGCTTCTGCCATATCCAGACGTTTTGGGCCATCGCCACTATTCATGATAACATAAAAGAAATAATGTGACATTAATGAAACGCCGTTTGCCACTTTTAATAAATCAGGATCTGTGAACTTTTTGTCTGTTTGCCATGTTTTTATAACTGCGGGACGATCGTCTTTGTCAGGAAATGCCGTTCTTGGCATTCTAAAAAAGGTATAAGTCAATTCTTCAACATCTGTTGCAACAGCCAATTTTAATAACTTGTTAAATGTTGCGTCTTTGGTTTTGATGGTTTTGCTAAATGCATCGGCTTTTGCCACTCCGCCGTTAAGCCACGGATAAAAATCTACGTAGGTTATATTACCGCCAAGTCTTGCAAAAACAGCAAATTCATTGTAGATCTCATTTGCTTTTTGAACTAAAGCATTCTGACCTGTATTTTTACCGCTTAAAACATAATTGTCTTTATTGATAACCAAATTTAAGTCTGTTTTTGGTTCTAAATACAAACGAATTAATTGATTTCTGTTTTTAAATTGCCCATAATCAACATAATAAAATCCTGCAGTTGTGATTGGAAGCATAAACCCAAATTCGCCTGACGCATTTACTTTTGCAGTTGCTGCTACTGCTGGCTGTCCTTCTACAACATTGTGAATGGTGATTTCTTTTACTTTACCTTCGGTTATCGAAAGTTTTCCTGTAATCATTGCGTACTCAGAATTGTCTGAAGCAAAACTAAATTGCCCGATAAAAATGGCAATTAAAAGAAGATAAATGGTGTGTTTTTTCATAATGTTTTTTGTTTTTTGATTGTTGTTTAAAGTGAAATCCTAACAGATTGTTCGTTCTGTTCTATGATAAAATCTCTGGTTTCTTTTGTGGTTTTTAGTTTTTTAATAATTTCGGGATTACGCAAATCGGCAATTTCATAATCATTGATTTGTGTTACTTTGGCGCCCGGTTTGATGCTTTTTAATGCATCTTTTTCAGAATCTAGTACTCTTTTTACAATTAAATTATTCTGCTCGTCAAATTCTAATTCAAATCCTGACAGATAAAAAGATCCCATTTTCTTAAAACTTTTATTGGGTTCTAAATACATTGTTTTGTGCAATAAATCGATCATAAAATTGAAACGTTTTATCAAATCGATTCCAAGCGAACCATCGGCGGAAGCCCAATTTTTATTGTCTTCCTGATATTCCTGCAACGCAATTGTTACATCAGAAAAATTATTTCCGTTAATCGAAACATTCGGAATTGTTCCGCCAATAATCTGAGTTTGCTTTCCCAGACTGTGATTTGTTGATGTATATTCGGTTTTCAGGCTTTTTTGCAAATCTTGTTTATGGTTGAAAGGTCCGTAAGCGATCAGATCATAACCTGCTCCGGTATCAAATGTAAAATTGCCTTCGACTGTTTTTTTATCTTCAAAAGTCAAACTCAATTTTACAACCGGTAAACCTGTTTGATAATCAAAAACAAATGGTTTTGCTTTGCCATCATATACATAATTTCCAAAATTATAAAGGTCAATTGTATGGGTATCAAAGTTGACTTTTGTGATATAATTGCGAAGTAAATTTGCTCCAAACAATCCGTCGTAAACACTGCTTTTTGGAAAAATAACCAAGCCTTGATTTGGTATTGTCTGATTGCCAATATAAATCGTATTGTTTGCCGAATACTGCACTTGCTGACTTCCGCCCACAACAGATGTCGATTTATTACTTGTTACTACAACTCCGGCTTTGTAGGCGCTGTCCGGATTCAGCGCCATTCCGTCAGCTCCGGTATCAAAAAGCATTAGAAATTCGCGATCAGCTTTGTTTAGTTTTATTTTAATGGCGATTGCATTTTCGATCATTTCAAACGGAATACTTGCCACTTTCTGAACGGCTGCATTTCGGTCGACTCTGTACAATTTGTCAAAAAATGTGACGTACAGAATTTCGTTTGCTGCATTAAAAACAATTTCTGATACTTTTTTTTCTTTTCCATGAAAGCAGAAATCTACCGCAACTCTCGTTTCCTTTTTAACGACGACAGATTTTCCTACTTGTAAAGAATCCAAAACCGGAAAGGCTTTAAAAATCCCTGTCAGATAAAATTCATTTGAAGACGAATCGCCAACGCCAACCGTAAAATCAGACGCCAGAAGATCTTTTAAACGGTTATAATCTTTGTTTTTAAAGGACTCTTCAAAGGCTTTTATAACTTGCGGAATGGTACTTTTTTGGGCATTTGCACACAAACCGGTAAAGGATATCCATAACATCAATATTTTTTTCATTTGAGGTTATTTTTGTAATGTATATGGGTTATCCGATGTTTTTGCTGCGCCAAAATCTTTTAGCAAAATACCTTCGTATCTCGTCCATTCATCTGATGTGTAATATTCTTTGGAGCTATCTAATACTTTTTTGAATCCGGCTAAATCATCGTTTTTTTCAAACTCTTTTCTCTTGCGCTGCAAAATGTGAAATAGCTGACAGTTTACGCTTGATTTTCCGTAGTCTTTATAAAGTGTTTTTATGTTTTTAAAGAAAAAATCATCGTATTCTCTTCCAATTCTTAATCCTGTAATGATCACAAAAGGAACTTCTGATAATAAAGAGGACTGCGATTTTAAGTAAGCATCTACAACTTCAAAAGAAACGTTTCTTTTTCCTGCCATATAAGCTTGCTGGTAAAACTCCGGATAATCTTTTTCCTGAACTTCCGGGCTGTATTTTTTGAAATTTCCTTTTTTAGCCGCCTCTTTTGCATTTTGAAGCAATGCCGTAAATTGATCTACGGTTTGAAAACCTGCCGCGATATCTATAATTTTCCCATCGGAATTTATAAATAAGAAGGTTGGAAATCCTGTTACGCCATATTTCATACATAACTTTTTGCCTATTTCTTCTTTTAGAATATCAGATTTGAATGTGACAAAATCAGCACTAAGCAAAGCGGCAACTTTAGGATCAGGAAATACTTCTTTGTCCATTTGTGCACACGGCATGCAACCTGTAAAATAAAGGTCTACAAAAATGAGTTTCTTTTCGGCAACGGCTTGTTTTTTAACCAATTCCCAACTTTCTTCCGTCGATTGTGTCTGTGCGTTTAAGGCAAAAAAAGGGCTAGCAAGCAGCAAAAATGCGCTTGCAATTTTAAAAATGTGTTTCATAAAATGTGATTTTTTTATTAGCCTAATGAATGTTCAAAATTCATTCGGCTTTTTTAATATTTAAGGTTTTTAATTCGTTGTGTGTAATTAATTTAACACATAGAAACATAGTATTTGCGCTCTAAAAAAAGGCGTTTCACTTATTAAAATGCACATAGCAAACTATGTGATAGAAATATATTTCTTTTTACGTTCTTTTTTTGAACATAAAATCTATGTTTCTATGTGTTAATTTTTTTTTCAATTTATACTCAACACATGTTTTTTAATTATCTTGAACGATAGGCAACATCTACAATTTTGCACAAACCGTTGTATGTTGTATTTAATTTTAAAGCCCCATTTACAGGAGGAACCGTAAACAATTCCATTTTTCCAACCGTTCCGTTATAACTTCCCACAATTAGTTTTTGTTTAAAAGCCTCCGGTGTTTTGGTGTTAAAATCTATAAAAGTGATTTCCTCAGATCCTTTGTCTAACATCAACTTAGCCGATTGGATTCCGTTATCGTATTCATACAATTTTCCACCAACAGCATAAAACAAATATCCGGAATCAGGACTTACGGCAAACTTTGTCGTTTTATCAAAATCCGGTGCATTCAGGATTTCTTTGTAATAAACTTGTGCCAATTCTGTATTGAATCGAAGCAAATAATATTTACCGGTAGCAGTATTTTTTAATACAGCAAAATTTTCTCCTTGATTAAAAGTTGTTGATGTCATAAAAACCAAGTCGCAATTGGTATTATTCCAATCTAATACTGTTGGTGAACCAACTACAGGCGGCATTACAGAACAAGTTCCTTTTGTAGTGCTATAACGTAAAAAACGTCGCGCATCTCTGTCATAAAAAACAGGAGTTCCTAGTGATCCTTTGTTTTCTGCAATAAAAGGCGCTGCATAAAAAGTTTTAGCTTCTGTATCTACTTTATTTTGAGGAAGGCCGTATTTGGTCTGAAAAATTCTAAAATAAAAATAGATATCACCTTTACTGTAAAGAAAATTTTCTCCAGCTCCGGAAGATTGCATAAAATCTACACCAAAATTACTGGGAAGCGCGCCTCCAACAGTTTCGTAGGCAATATTTTGAGAGGGAACCCATGAAAATGAATCCTGATCTAATCTTGCTGTTCCGCTTTCTGAGGCTGTTACATAGATTCCGTACATCAGCGGCGTTACAAACGGCTGATTAAAACACGCTACATTAACTGCTTTTCCGGATAACTTTAAGGCTGATCCTGTTACATCCAGAACATCTGTAATAATACGTGGCGTTGCGACATTTGGAATAATGGAAATCATGTCTAAACGTGCTTTTCCATTGACATCTCCTACTACAAGCCAGCCTTCATAAATAGACGAAACTACATTTAATACAAAGGATTCATGCTGCCAGGTTACTCCAGTTACTTTATCTTTTACAAAATAATATACGTTGTATTTTGCAGGCGGTAATTTTAAGATACCATCAAGGTTTTTTGTGGTCGAAATGGTTGTTTTTGACTCGCCGGAAAGTTTCGCAGGATTTACTGCAACCCATTCATAGGTGTAACGATCAGGATCGCTTCCGTTGTCCATTGTTGGATTTAGATTTGGCTTAATCGTAAAATTGTCTCCGGTATATGCCGTGTATTCTTTTTCTATTCCGGTTGCTTTAATTTCGTTTATATCATTATAATTATAAGTTCCTTCGTCGCTGGCACAGCTCCAAGTCAACAGAAGTACTGCTAAAAGCGTGAATACTATTTTTATATATTTTGACATTGTCGTATATTTTTTTAGATTAAAAATGAATGATTATCAAGGAAAAAACATTTCGGTTCCGTCCTCTTCATAAATTATATTTCCCTGTTCTTTTTGGTCCGTAAGATATCGTTTCATAAAGCTTTGATAATATTGTATATCTGAGATCGACAATCCGGTACTTCCCAATTTTTGGTTGAACATTGCGGGTTCTAAATGCATTAAATCACACATCAAAAAGAACTTTTTGGCTGTAAAATTTCCTAAAAATCCCGAAAACCATCCCGGAGGTACGGTCAATTTATCATCAAATGATATTTTGAAAGTTATATAACTCATTGTTTTCCCCGTTAAAACATTGGTTACTCTGGTTTTCATCTTTGTGGTAAAAGCTTCATTTTCTTCCAGGTTCAAAACCAAAAGCATGCTTTTATCTTTCATGTCCGCAGTTCTTTTGATCTTTACTTGTATCGTATCGACTTCGTGTCCGGCATGGATTACAATATTTTCAGGAAGTGTAAAATGTGTTCCTTGTACAGCGGTACTTGACGGATCGACTGTTAGTTTTACTTTTCTGTCGATATCACTTAATTTTCCTTGTACACGAATTGGAATTTTATATATTTTTTCGATAATCGAAGGGTTTTCCAAACCAAAACTTAATCCTACGCTGTCTGTCAATACATTTGCACCACTTATGGGAATTGGAAATACCGATGGTGAAAAATAGATATTATCTGTATCCTTAAATGTTTCTATTTCTTCCTGATTACATGACGTAAATCCTAAAAAAGACAAAAGAACAATACTTAAAATCAATATTTTTTTCATGTTTACTTTTTTAAATTATTGAAAATTAATCTCAGAATCCGGCAACGGCACGATATATTGAAGCGGTCCCATCGAAACATTTCCTGATGCCGCTGAACCATTAGGAATTGTTGCAGAATTTATTCTTTTATAATAGAAAAATAACTGCCCCTCGCCTATAAATTCGCGTCTGTATTCTTTTGTGATTTCTGTTGCTAAAACTGCTTTTGCGCCAAGATCTAACAAACCTCTGTTAAAACGAAACGTGTTTAGAAACGCAATGCCATTTGCAGGGACTTCCGCCGTTTCTGCCGCGATCAAATACATTTCTGAAAGTTTAAACATTGGAATCTGTAAACGAAAAGGTTTCGTTTTATCGGCTACATCTTCGTATTTAAAAAAGGTTTTCTGTGTTTTCCCTCCCACAATTGGAATTTTCCAACTTGGTAAACTTCTGTAATCATTATCATTAGATTCAAAAACAGTGTTCAATCGGCTTAATAATGGCGCATATATTTTATCATCGGCTAAACTCGAATCAAACAAGTCGGTTTGTTTTGTATATAAGGTATAATCACTTAAGGAGAAGAAATTTTCTGAAGAGAAAGTTCGATCCGGATTAAAAGAATTTGTAGCTTCTAAAAACGGTGTCCAGAGAAAAAATGAATTTGTTTTTGTAAAAGCAATCACTTCATTTGCTGTTTTCGATGCACCAACTTTATCTCCGGAATACAAAAGAACACGGGCTTTTAGACATTTTACGGCCAAATAATTCATTCTTTGTCCGCGATTTGAAGCATAATACGGGTTTCCATCAAAAGTTTTTGCGGTATCGTATTTTCCAACAATCAACACAGGATCATTTGCCAATAAACCTAAAGAGGTATCTAAATCTGCCAGGATTTTTGCAACAACATCTTTTGCCGGCAATAGCGGATTATTTGTCGTCACAAATGCATCATAATAAGGGATTGCAGGATCTGACGGAGCAATTTTATAAATGGGTCCAAACATGCGCAACATATCAAAATGAAGCATAGCACGGATTGCAATCGCTTCTCCTTTTAACAAATTTGCTTTTTCTGAAGAAATTACTCCGGAGTGTTCGTCGATACTTTCCAGGAATTTATTTGCTGATAAAATAGTCGTAAATGCCTTTTCCCAAATAGCAGAAATAGTTTCTTTTGGCGTTTTTTCAGCGTAAGCATAACTTGCCAATCTGGCTTCTGGACGAGATCCTGACATGTTGTATTGCTGTCCTAAAATCTCCACTGCATCCATCGTCAGTTGTCTCCCATAAAGAGAATTTGATGCCAATTGAAGATAAAGTCCGTTATGTACATTTTGAACTCCCGTTTCTGAACTATACGTTTGGTCTTCTAAAATCTTGTCTTGCGGCACAATATCCAAAAAATCGCTGCAGCTAATGGCTGTAAGGGATACAAGAAAAGTAAATGTGATTTTATATAGGTACTTTTTCATACTGATTAAAATGATAAGTTTAAACTAAGTGAATAGATTCTTGAAAAAGGAAAATCGATACCTCGTTCTGCTTTTATAGTAGATATTCTAAAAAATTCATTTCCTAATGCATTAAATCCTAATGCGGTAAGTCCTGCTCTTTTTAGCCAGGCTCTGTCTGTTACTCTATATCCAAAACGAATGGATTCTCCGGAGATATAATCGTCTTTCTGGATAAATCTTGATGAGATTGGAGTAGCATTTGTCAAGCCAATTGCTTTAAATTCGGCAAGTTGCCCAGGCGTTGTCCAACGATCTGTAAAAGCTCTGGCATCCTGATTATCAAAAATATTATCCTTAGAAATGTTTTCGACTTTATCATATAATGCACTATTAAATCGATCTGCTCCAAAACTGTAACGCACATACAATCCGAAGCTAAACCCTTTGTAAGTCATATTTGTAGAAACAACTCCTGTCGCGGTTTCTCTCGAATTACCCATTACAACCTCGTCTTTTTTGTCTAAAATAAAAGTCGTTTGTCCGTTTTTCTTCAGGAAGATTTCTTTTCCCGTTGCGGGATCAATTCCTAAAGATGGAACTGCCCAAAGATCGTTGCTGCTTGCGCCATCATAGAATCTTGTTAAACTTGATGTTTTTTGTGCTGCTTCATTTAGCGAGGCTAATGCATTATTAAAACCTCCCAATTTATTACCTCCGGATGTAGACATTAACCCTACGCCCCAAACAAAGTTGTTTTTTAAGTCATAAATAAAGTTGTAGTTTACTTTAAGCTCCAATCCTTTTGTGGTTAAATACCCCACATTCAACGGATACGCATTTACTCCTGTTGAAGCGGCAAGATCTATTGCTACAATTTGTGGTGAGGTTCTACGGCTGTAAGCGCCTAATGTTGCTGTCAATCGGTTTCTAAACATTCCCAGATCCAATCCTACAGAAATATCTTTAGTTCGCTGTGGTTCTAAATTAGGATTTGAAATTTGCGAAATTGCTAATCCCGGACCAAAAACGTTCGTATTGGCATCGTAACTATAAACGTCGTAAGATGCATATCCAACTAAATTCTGATTTCCGGTTTGACCAATATTGGCGCGGACTTTTAAGATGTTGACAATATCTTCATTCATTTTGAATTCATTGTTCAAATTCCATCCGATACCAACTCCCCAATATGGCGAATATTTTTTGTTTGTTCCAAAGTTGGTTGCTCCGGAAATCGTTTGGGTAAAATCAAACAAAAATCTTCGGTCGTAAGCATAATTGATTTGATTGGTCAAATCGACGCTTCGAATTAATCCGGTATAAACGTTTGGTTTTTCGTTTGGTTCATATCCAAAAGCAAACGATGGATTGCCCGGAACTCCAAGCGGAAATCCTCTTAAAGCAGATAAATAAGAAGTGTTTTTTGTTTCTAAAGCCTGCGCTCTAATCGTATAATTGAAGGAATGTACATTATTGAAAACATTAGAATATGTCGCTCCAAGATTTGCATTCCATTTATTGGTCAAAGCTTCACTTCTTGTATAAGTCCCTTTTCTGGTTGCGATCTCGGTAATAAAACTGGTGTCGTCCGGCGATACAAATACGGTTCCTATTGTACTATTTCTGGAAACTGATATTGCTCCTGTAGTTTTAAGATGATCACTTATATCATAATTTATAGCAAAGTTATTGGTGAAATTAAAATCATTTCCTTTGTCATAACTTGGCAAAAACACGTTGTAAAGCGGATTTGGCGCATGATTAACAATTGTCGATTGATTTGCCGGAATTGGCAAAGAAGTTCCGTCAAGATAACGAGTTATTACGCCAAATTCATTGGTTTTTGTGTAATAAGGACTTGCTTTTGCCCAAGTTTCAAAAGAACCATATGGCGATTCCTGACTGTTTCCGCCCGAAACAAAGAAGTTGTTGTTAAGGCTGAATTTATTTTTTCTGTAAGCCAATGTTGTATTGTAACCCCAGGTATTGTGCTCAGAACCTTTCATTGTTCCGGTCAGCGTTTTACAATTTCCGGCAATATTGAATCGAAATTCATCTGATCCTCCTCCAAAATTCAAACTATGTCCGGAAGTGATTCCCATTTGAATCGGTTCGTTTAGCCAATAGGTATTTACGCCACGACGCACAGCCGCCAAACGTTTATTGTATTCCTGATCCCATTGATATTGCAAAGCGACACCTGAATTGGAAATAAAAGCGCCGGAAAGTCTTTCGAATTCCAGTTTTTGTTCGGCATTCATTAAATGATAAACACTTAAATCTGCCAACTCATAAGAAGAATTGTAAACATAAGAAAATTGCAATTTCCCCGGAATTGGTTTGTTGGTTTCGATAACCACAACTCCGTTTGCAGAACGAGATCCGTATAATGCTGTCGAAGCGGCATCTTTTAATAATGTGATGCTGGCAATTCTATTAATATCTAAATCAACGACTTGCTGTAAAGTGGTTGGAAATCCATCTAAAATAAATAACGGCTGGTTTGGATCGTCCCTAAACTGACTATCAACCTGATTGGCTGTTAAACTCGTTTGTCCTCTTACCTCAATTGTTGGTAAAACATTTGGATTTGATCCTGCAATATTGTTGTTTAAAACGATAAAGGACGGATCTATAGATTTTAAAGCCTGAACAACGTTTTGGGTAGAAATTTGTCTTAATTCTTCTCCTCTAAATGTTGTTACGGCTCCGGTAATAAGTTCTTTTTTACGAACAGTTACTCCCGTATTTACCACAACACCTTCTAATTGTCTGGTTTCTTCAGTCAATGCAATGTTAATTACTTTTCTGTTGTTTACAGCAATAATCTCTGCCCTGTGACCAATATAAGTAAAAAGTAAAATTCCATCATTTGGTGCTGTAATTGTATATTTTCCGTCAAAATCAGTTTGTGCAGTGGCGTTTGTGCCTTTAACTTTTATGTTTACGCCCGGTAGCGGTTCTTTTTTATTATTGGTTACGATTCCTGTAATTACAATTGGATTTGTTTGTTGAAGAACAACGACTTTCTCCTGCTTGTTTTCTTTTACTAAAATCGTATTGCCGTTTGTAAAACTAAAATCAAAATCTTTTTTAGGAAAACTGGCTTCGAGTAATTCATTTACTCTGATTTTTCCTTTCTTTAAATGTACTTTGGGTAATTTTTTGAATAAATCTTCCTGATAAATAAAAGTGTAATTCGTTTGTTGCTTGATAATATCAAATACTTCGTCAACAGTCACTGTTTTATCAGCGGGAATCACAACTTTTAGGTTTTGAGAAAACATATTTCCTGGTGTAAAACCAAAAATTGCAGTGCAAAACAAGAAAATGAAGGTTCTCATAATGTTAATAATTAGCCTTTTTCTGAAATAGAAAAAGACTCCGGTTAATTTAAATTTCATAAATTTACATGTTAATTGGTTGGTTGGTTGTTAAAATCGATAATTGATTAATCTCAAAAAAGGGATGAAGCGCGGTACCCTCGGAAGTCTAAACTTCAATCCCTTTTCTTTTTTATTTTATTATCACTTTGTGGTTTTTTATCTCATAGGCATTAATAAAATTAATATTCTTTATAGTGGTTAATATATCTTCCAGTTTTTGATCTTTATTCAAAACTCCGTTAAATTTTACATTTCCTAAAGCCGGATCAGCAAATTCAATATCAACGTCATACCAGCGTGATAATACTTTTGAAATATCTTTTAGAGGCATTCCTTTAAATACAAAAAGCCCTTTTCGCCATGACGTTTCATTGTACACATCTACGGTTTCGATTTGTATATTATCATCGTTTCGGCTAATTTTTGATTGTTGGCTTGGCGCTAAAAATTCTTTGTTTTTGGCATTGCTTATCGCTACTTTTCCTTCCACCAAAGTGGTATAAATTGTAGATTCATCTCTATAAGCTTTAATGTTGAACTGAGTCCCGATCACTTCTACATTTTGTTGTTGCGTTTTTACTTTAAATTTCGACCCTTTGTGTTTGGTACTTGGCGATACTTCAAAATAAGCTTCTCCATAAACCAATTCTACTTGTCGGGTTTCTCCGTCGACAAATTCTACAGGATATTTTAATTGTGATTCTGAGTTTAACCAAACTTTCGTGCTATCTGCCAATTGTACAAAAAACTGTCCGCCTCGGGGAATCGTCAAAAAGTTATTCGCGATTACGTTATTATTATTTTTTGAATTGTAAACTAATTTTTCTCCATTACTCGAAACGTTTCCGGTTTGGTATGTTTTTCCTTTTTCAAGCGCAACTACAGATCCGTCTTCTAAAGTTAAGGTTGCTTTATCACTGCCTATCAAAATCTTTTTATTGATTACAACCGGATTATTCTGTTTATCAAATGCATTATCGTTGAATAAAACCGAGATGGAAACAAACAATAAAACAACTGCCGCCGCTGCAATCCTGAAAATAGTTTTTGAATAAAATGGTTTATGAATCGGAATTACTTTTACTTGTTCTGACGCTAAAGCATTCTGAAGTCGATTTCTCATTCTGTCTTCAAGTTCTTCTTTTGGACCCAGATTTATATCCCAGTCCAGATTGGTTTGAAAACTTTCATAATAATTCAGCAACGACTTATTCTCCTCTGCATTGGTTTCACCAGAAAGATATCTATTTAGTAACACCAAAAATTCGTCTCTTTTCATTTTCTTTTAATATATTAATCGGGGAATAATACTAGTAAGTACACAAAACGGCTTGTACCCCCTAGTCGAAATGGATTTTTTTTTTAATTTTTTTATGTTTTTTATGAAAATCATTGAAAAAATAGGAAAAGTTTTATTTTGTAAAATCAAATAATAACCTATAATCCAGAATAATACATTTCTACTTGAAGAGATTTTTCGAAAGCCATAAAACCATTGCAACACTCGCCGTGCTTCCCATAGAAAATCGGATTACATGAAGTGCTTTTGTAATGTGGTTTTCGACTGTTTTTGTAGAAATATTTAAGCGTTCGGCAATTTCCTTATGTGATAATTGTTCTTCCCTGCTGAGTTTATAAACCAATTGGCATTTCTCAGGAAGTGTTTCAATTATGGCATTTATTTGCTGTACCAATTCTTCGTGCATCAATAAAGTTTCGGGAGTTGCATGCTGAAAACGTTTATCGATATCCTCAAAAAGTTCAACATGAATTTTGTCTTTATTTTTCTTAAACTGATTAAAGACCTGATATCTGGCGCAGGCATACATATAGCCTTTTAAGGAAATATTTATTTCTAATTTTTCGCGATTGTGCCATATATTCAGGAATATATCCTGAATAATATCTTCGCACAATTCCTTGTCTTTTAAAACATTATACGCCGAAATAAATAAGGATTGCCAATATTTATTGTACAATTCCGTCAAAGCCGACTCATCGCCGCTACGTAAGCGATCGATTAAAACAATGTCGTGATTTAAGTCCGGATTTGACAATTTGTATTATTTTGGAATATTGTATTTTGAGCAAACATAATAAAATAATTCAATAAATTTAAGTTGACGTTAAACAAGAAGTTAGGTTCTGTTTCTTTGTTCAACCTTTAAACTCGACTAAAATTGTAGAAATAACAACATTTCGCAATTTCGGGCTTAAAAAAATTTGTGATTGATAATTCTTTTCGACTTAAAAAATACTTTTCCTAAAAGCGACTTTTTAGTACTTTCAAAAATTAGAACAGTGGTCTTAAGTTTTTTCTTAAACAATTAAAAAGTTTGAATTTAGTTAATGAAATCGATTTCGGAAAAATCTTCAGAAGACGTTCAAGATTCAAAATAGCGCTCACTTTGATTTTTTTTAATGTGTTTAACAATTTTTTAATACTATAAAGCAAGTCTACAGCCAAATAAGTTTAGGATTGCTTCTCCATCATTTCTATCTTTGCACCAAAAAATATCGAGGTTCACATTTATGAGTCATAGCTTTTTTGTTCGCTGTAAGATCGTTCAGATTCTTACTTTGAAATAATCCTCTCGCTGTCCTTATTAAAAAAAATAGCATAAGAATGACTTTGATTAGAGAAACACGACACCTTCTCTTTCCTTCAACAGTTCTTTATCTGACTTTGAGAAATCGCCTAAGCACAAATTCTGCTCAGGAATCAAAATAAAAAAACACAATAGAGAAACAATAAAATAAATGAATACACTTAACGCTTCCATTATTGCTATTGGAGGATATGTACCGGAAACGGTTTTAAGCAATACTGATTTAGAAAAAATGGTTGATACCTCAGATGAGTGGATTACTTCACGCACAGGTATAAAAGAAAGAAGAATACTTGATAATCCGGCATTGGCAACTTCAGATATGGCTTCTTTTGCAGTTAAAGATTTACTGGAAAATTACGCAATAGATCCACTTGATATTGATTGTGTTATTTTGGCAACCTCTACGCCTGATCGTATTTTAACTCCTGCAGCAAGTTTGGTATGCGAAAAAGCCGGCTTGAAAAATGCCTGGGGATTCGACCTTAATTCTGCCTGCAGCGGTTTCTTATATGCTCTTTCAGTTGGCGCAAGTTTTATTGAAAGCGGCAGATATAAAAATGTTATCGTTATTGGTGCTGACAAAATGAGTTCTATCGTTAATTATGAAGACAGAAACAGTTGTATTTTGTTTGGCGACGGTGCAGGTGCAGTACTTTTACAGCCCAACACTGAAGGACGCGGAATTCAGCAAAATATTTTCAGAACTGACGGAACGGGAGCAGAATATTTAACGGTACGTGCCGGTGGTTCGCTGCTTTCTACATCTGAAGAAACGATCCATAACAAACAGCATTTTGTACAACAAGAAGGAAGAACTGTTTTTAAACAAGCTGTTAAAAACATGAGCGGAACTTCTAAGGAATTAATGGAAAAAGCTTCTCTGACTCCGGAAATGATTGACTGGGTAATTCCACATCAGGCAAATCTTAGAATCATTCAGGCAGTAAGCGAAGATATTGGTATTGGTCTTGACAGGTTTAAAATAAACATTCAAAAATACGGAAATACTACAGCAGCAACGATTCCGTTGTGTTTATGGGATTTTAAAAACGATTTCAAAAAAGGGGATAATATCATTGTAACGGCTTTTGGTGCAGGATTCTCTTGGGGAAGTATGTACATTAAATGGTAATTTATAATAAAACCTAATATTTAAGTTTTATCTTTTTATAAATAAAAAAAGTACTTAGTATAAATTTATACTAAGTACTTTTTTTTAGACAGAATTAATCTATTTCTTTACTCGTTATACGTTTAAAAGAATACTTTTCTATATTTGATTAAAAGGAAAAAAGTCTGAATACAGCTAATCCTCTTTTTTTATAAAACACCTCTATTACCAATGCAAAAGACCTTTATTATAATCTTCATAATTTCATTTTCTTTGTTTATTTCCTGTAAAGATAAAAGTGCAGCAAAACCGAGGGTTCTGGTAAAAAAAGCAGAAGATGATACTAAAGATTTAGAATTAGAAATACTAAAGGATACACTTTATCCTGTATATAATTTAACCGGTAAAACAACTGCTATTGTGCTTACAATGTTTGACACGGATAGCGTATCCAGATCTAAATTTGAAAAAATATACAGCAAAATAAACGATGCTGATTCTCTAGAAAGTGATTTCTATAAACATCCGGCTTCTCCAAACAGAAAATTTGAATATTACGACACTCTAGGAATCGTGCAGCTTATAAAAAGTAAAAAATTAGAAAAGGAGATTAAAAAAATCATTGCTCCTAAATATTATGTTTACGGAACTAAAGGTTTTGCCGAAATGACTGTTGATGAAGTCGTATGCAGAATTGATGATTGCAGAGAAAATTTTATTGGCTTGACCATTAAAAATTTCGATACCGCCAAAAACGGAAAACCTCTTTTTTGCTCGACTAAACCAATAAAATTAAACTACGGCAAAAATTATTTTGCAACCCAAAGAAAAATTCAAAAAATAGATGACAGCATCGTTTACAGATATAGTGACCTTGACAGTGTTAAGACGAAAGTTTTCGCTAATATAGGACCCGCCTATTTTATTTATAATGATGATTTTTTATGGGGCAGAAATGTCAAACAATCAAAATGTCTATTTCCCGGAAGACGAATAATCATTCAGAAAAAAGACAATTCATTTAAAACAATATATGTTCAGGCATTAGATTTATTTGGAATGGCTTGCGATTAAAAATCTAGGTTATGGCAGTGATAAATATTCTTTGTACTCAATTTTATTATCATTGTTTTTGTAAAAAACATAATAGTTTTCGCCACCTTGAAAATACATATCAATTTTTAATGTATCCTGCAAAATCCACCTGTAAGAAACATCTGCATCTTTAGCTTTCCATTCGCGATTTTGCTGTGGCAATTCTTCCAGCAAACTAGTTTTTAGATAATCCGGTGATTCCTTATAAAATATTTTATACGCATTATTAAAGGTGTTTTCATTACAAACACATGTTTTGTTCAAAGCATCGTCGTACCGTGATTTGCCGTTGTCATTTTCTTTGCATTTGAAAAGAAGTTCCTTTGGTTTTTCACTTTTTTTTGTAAAATGAAAATAATTTCCGGAGTACCAAACTACTAGATCATCTCCAAAAACATATATCTTATGAAACGGAGGGGAACATTTCATTGTTATAACGCCTTGAAATGTGTTTATATTAATTTCAAACAAATCATACAATTTATCTTCTAAGGTTTTCATTTCCTCTTTTAGCGAATGATTGTAAAAATGTCCTTCGACATGATATTCTAAATTATGTATCGTATCAATTTCAAAAGAAGCATCGCAAATGCCATCATTTAAAATAAATTCGCTGTCTAATAATTCAAAATTATAAGTTTTAGAATCTCCTGATTTTGATGACTTTTTAAGTTCCCATTTGCCTTTGAGACTTTCTAAACTAAAAGCTTTAGTATTCTCTTCTTTTTCTAAAAGATAAATTGAATCGTTGTCTTTATCCTGTTTTTTGATTAGAAATTTATGCTCTTCTTTTTGATTTTTACAGGCTGTTATTACTAAAAGCGTTAATAGTAAAAAGGATATTTTTTTAATCATTTTTGTTTTCTGTTTTATCTTCAATAGTTACTGTACCATAATTTATTTTTTCTGTCTTATCCTTGAAACCATCATAATAATCTGTTATCCATTTCTCGTTTCTATAGATGAAAGATAAAAACTTTCTGAAATCACTTTGCGGACCAAAAACTTGTAGATTATCTCCTTCTTTTGGTTCATAATTAAAATCAAAAGAATGTCTGTTGTTAAGCACTATCAGCATACTTTCATTTGTCAAATCTTCTGATAAAGAATCGTTAGGGAAAATTATCATTCCATCCATTGTAAAATCAGTACCGCCAATGTATTTCTCTAATGTCCAGGTATATTCTTTTCGTAAATGCTTAAATCTTCGGGATTTTTTGTTGTGTACAATTTTATCTATACCATTTGGAACGCAAGTACAAAGCTTAATTTCTTTTCCGGTTTCGCACATAAATTCATTATTAAACTAAATTATTCTTCTGCGATATTTTCTAATATTTCTCGTATTGTTTTTAGGGTTTCAGTTGAAGTTTTGCGAATAATAATTTTGTTTTTCTTGTCTTTAATAAGTTCGGTAAACAAATTGTCTTCGGTGTTTATGTCCACTATTGTTCCGCCGTATTTCAATGTTGTTTCTGCAATTGCCATTGGCAGATTTGTCGCTCCGGATGTCCCAACAATAAATAAAATCCCCGAGTTTTTAGCTATTTTTAAAGAACTGAATCTTTTGTTTGTTTTTTCGTCGTAACATTCGTCAAACCATAAAATATTTGGGCGCATCCAATCGCCACATTCTTTGCATTTTAGTAATTCAATATCTTTCTCCGTCAAATCTTCGTTTATGTCTTTGCCATCAATTTCAGCAGGAAGATCTTCAATTCCTTTACAGCCATTTGAACATTTTATTTCTCTGGATTTTCCGTGTATTTCATAGATTCTTTCTGTGCCGGCACGTCTGTGCAAATTGTCTATATTTTGAGTTATGAGTTGAAACCTGTCTTGTAAAAGATTTTCAATTTTTAAAATTTCAAGATGACTTTCATTTGGCTGAGCAGTTTCAAACATCTTTTTTCTAAAAAGGGAATATTGCCAGACTTCCTCCGGATTTTCTTTAAAATATTTGAAAGTTCCAAATTCTTCCGGTTTATGAAATTTTGTTCCTTTAACCCAAATTCCGTCTGAACCTCTGTAAGTTGGAATGCCACTATCAGCAGAAATTCCTGCTCCGGTCAAAAACGTAAATAGATTTCTGTTTTTCTTAGTATAAACTTGTTTTATTATTTCGCTAAGCTGTTCTTTCATACTCTAAATCTATACAATTTTTCTAAATTACTTTATTATTGACATGAAAATAACTAATGTCATTAAGTTTAAGGGAAAATCCAATGGAACAAATTGTTTGGTTATTTGGATTATTAGAAAACAAGTCCGTTTTATTTTCATTATTAAGACACCTATTTGTTTTTGTTCCATCGGAACATCTCATCGGTAACCAAAATAAGAAGTTTTTTTTACGTTCCGTAGGAACGTTTGATTTATAGATAGTAATGGCAAAAACATATATAAATTACATACTTAATTTTTCAAACGTCCCCACGGGACGATATTTCTCACGATACATTTTTTTACCAATGAGATGTTCCGATGGAACAGATTGTTGTTGACAACATATCATCCGTTTTTTGTTACCTATTTTTGATTTTAGAAGTCTTTCGTCCCTTTAGTGACTATACTTATTTAGTAACTTAAACTCTTGCAAACAATTCAACGAAAAAGTAATTTGCAATGAAAATCATTTAAATACAAGACAATTTTACTATTTGGTCTAAAAAAAATGTAGTTTTATCTTTTAAATCGAAGTGAATTTTCAATCTTCAGCAATAAATTTTATAATAACAAAATCGAATCTGCTATTACAATATGATACAACTAAAAAAAATTGAAAGCCTAAGTTCGATTAAAAATACAAACAACCGAATACAGCTAAAGTTCCGTGGTTGGGAAGAACGAAGTGCTGGGCAAATGATCGTTTATCATGCTGTTTTAATTGATGAATTTGACAGAACAAAGGAGCTTTTTGGAGAAAAGGAAATTCAATGTTCTAGTGATGAAAAAATCGAAATTGAACATCCAACTAAAAATTTTGGGTTCATTGCGAGTCATGGTTCTTTTTTAATTAACCCTTCAAATTACAGCAAAACAAACTTAGATACCTATCACAGAGTTGACAGAACTATGGTTAAGGATTCTTTGGTTGGCAGTTTTTTTTATTCTGATTTTCATTTATTAATTAATAAAAGAAGTTTAGTGGTAACGGATTTAGCAACTTTAGAAAAGAAAAGAATCAAATTTAATGAGGATATTAACATCGAATGGGCGTATTTCATTAATTCGAAACAAATTCAAATTATTCAGGCTTTTTCTAATCTCTGTTTTATATATGATTTAGAGGAAGGAAAAATTATAAATCAAAGAAATATTGTCGATGAAAACCTTTATCCCAATATTTTCAGATGGATTTACAGAGGACAGCAATACAACTCAAATCATGTAGAAATGGAATTGCTTCAAAGAAATGGCGATCAACAATCTATAAGTACTTATTTTGAAATAATGTAACTGATAACTAATCGTTTTTATCTTCCGTTTTATCTTGAAAAGTTACTTTACCATAATTTATTTTTTCCAACTTATACATGAATGGCAGATAAGAATCAGCTATCCATTCTCCGTTTTCAAAGATGAAAGATAAGTGTTTTCTAATATGATTTTTTGGAGTATAAATGCTAAGATTATCTCCTTCCTGAGGTTCATAATCAAAATCAAAACAATTTTTACTGTTAAGATCAACAAGCATTCTTTCGTTTGTCAAATCTTCTGATAAAGCTTTTTCTGGCATATATCCCATTCCGTCCATTGTAGTATTACTAAATCCTAAACATCTATCCAATGTCCAGGTAAAATCGTTAAGTCTTTTATTCTTGGATTTTCTGGAATTTTTATGATGTACAACCTTATTCATAGTCGCTGGAAAGCAAGTACAAAGCTTAATTTCTTTTCCGGTCTGACACATAAATTCGAATATTAAAAAATTAGTTTATAGAATAACTTTTATTTGCTTATTGTGATTATGATCGGGCGCTATTTTATCTTTTTAAATGTTTTCTCCGCTAAATCTAAATCAGATTTCAAGATTAGTTCTTTGGAATTTTTTATTTTAAAAATCAACTCTCTATTACTATTTATTTCTTTTATTTCCCATTTTTTATTTCCTTTTTCCAAAGCTTCTTTAGTTGATTTTATCGGTGGCTGAACGGGATTTTCTAAAATATCCGACGAATCTGCTTTTATATTCACTTTCAATGAATTTTCTCCAAATGGTTCGACTTGAATATTCGCCACAAAAAAACCTGGTGTATAGCCTTCTCTCACTTCATCAAATAAATCTGTATTACCATAAAATAATCCAGTTAAGGTTTTCTCAACAACTTCTCCTTTTTCATTTTTCTCTTCCCATGAATATCCTTCAAAATCAGAAATACTTTTAGTATCTACTTTATTCAAAACCAACAAAAGACTTTCGTTGGGATTATCAGTGTTTTTATATTCATATTCTCCAAAAAAACCGCCTAATATATCGCTGCTGGATGATTGAATTTTATCTTTAGTTGCGGTTGGTATTATTTCTTTGGTTTCCTTTTTTTCTTCTTTACACGCACATAAAGAAAGAAATATTAAAAAAAGAATTATGCTAATTTTTCTCATTTATATCTTAGTTGATTGATTCTTTTGTTTTCTTATATGTACGAAAATAATATATTTTTTTTCTTCTTTTATATATAACTTAGATTTAAAAATAATTATTTTGTGCAGAAAAAAATTACCTTCTCAGAAATAATTAAAGTACTAATTATCAATTGTAAATTTGATTTTTCCAATAACCTAAAAATAGAAATTAATTGAAAAAGACTAAAAATAAGATACTGATTATAGTGATTTTACCTTTCATCATACTTTCTTCCTGTAAAAATAATCAGAAAACATCTGATGATATAAAAAAAACAGACAGCATCTCAAATACGGAAAAAGATAGTACTGAAATGAGTGTCAGAACTGCTACTTTATTCAGCTTTAACAATGAGGACAATACTGAAATAATTAAAATATCTGGCAGTGAAGCCAGTGATAATGATGATTTTTGGCTAGCTGGTGAAAAAAATATACTTATTGTTTCGAAATATAAAAAAGATAAAGGAAATGAGTTACTAATTCAAAAGGATACCTTGCTTGTAAGTGACTATAATCATGTGAATATTGACCGAAAACACTTTTTAAGAAAAAAGGATTATTTTCTATTTGCGACAATGGAATCTCCTCTTGGTAATGGAGATCTTGGCTTATACTTGAGCTTTTTTATGTTAAATCTCAAGACTTTAAAATTTTATATCTTAAAATATGAAGGAGAATCTACTTTAAGATCTGGAAATTTTGTTGATGGCAAATTCATAGAAGATAAAAGTTTGGATTCTAACGTTACAATTAAGGAAGAATTATATGAGTTTGCTAATAAAAGCAAATGGATTTACAATCCGTCAGGGCTAGATAAAGACATTAATTATTACAGGAACTTTGAACAAAAATGGCATTTAGACAATGATCCCGAAGGTAGTAAAACTTTATATCCTGCTATTATTAAAAGCACTTATTATTCTGAAGATCTTTTTAAGTTTAATGGAGATTATGATAAAGATCAATTCATCGAAAATGCCGATTACAAGATTGTTACCTATTTTCGCAATAATGTTATTGGATATGACAAGAATAAAAAATTATATTTCCCAATTACTGTAGAATCCTGCGATATAGGATGTGATAAGAAAATAGAGTTTGTATCTGAAAATGAAATAGAAATATCGTACGAAGATAGCACACAGCAAGCTGACACTATTGATTTGAACAAAATAGAGTTTACAAACAATCCACTATGATGAAATTTATTGCATTTATAAGCATCCAAATAAAAAAAAACATCTGACATAAATATTTATATGCCAGATGCAATTACAAATCAACGTCCAATAATTTTTTATTTTACTGTATAGGTAAAATGATTTGCCTCGCAAACCCTGAAATAGCCTAAAGCAAAATTATTAGCATCAGTTGTATTGATAATATTACCTCTGATATTGCCTGGTGCTGCAGCAAAAGGGTTCGAATTTGTTACTTCCAAAATTAAATTCATATAATTATAAAAGTTTTTAGAAATACCACGATGCGTTATATCAAGAACTTTTCCCGGCTTTAAATCTGTATCAGTAAATTTTTCATTTATTTCGTTCCCATTAATAAATTCATCACTGGTTGAGGTATATTCCGGATAAGGCAGTAGATCAGTTTTATAATCTGTTAAATAATAATTGGTCTGATCAGCTGGATCTTTATAATAAAATGTTACCACAATAAGATCTGGCCCACTGATATCGGCCATAAATTCCTGATCTACCTTATCAACTGGCGGTACGGGAATTAATTTTTCAGTAGCTGTTAAAGTTTGTCCGTCAACGTCTACAAATAATTTATATTCCATATTAATTGCAGGAACAAAATTAGTACAAACATATAACCCCGGTACAGATTCATTGAATGTAAAAACAGTTCCCTCACTATTTTCGACCCTTACATGTGCTCCTGAAACCTTTGGTACATTGGCACTATAATAAGGAGCCATTCTGGTTATTTTTATTGTTTGTTCATTACCGCTTGTTCCTTTTTCCCAAATTATCTCAGCATCGATCACTATTTTTGGATCTCCTGTTTCTAAATCCAGTTCAACAACTTTGTCGCAGGATAAAAAAAGTAAAACAAAAAAGAGACTAAATAAAGTAATCGTTTTATTTTTTAAATTGTATTTTTTTAATCTTAGCATATCCATTAAAATTTAAAATTATAAGAAACACCAGGTACTAATCCGTAAATAGATAGTTGTCTGGACTCATTCGCTCCTGTAGTATCATTTTGTGAAAACGTGATCGATGCAGCATTTTCCCTGTTATAAAGATTATAAATACTAAATACCCAATAGCTTTGCCATCCTTTCTTTTTATCTGGTCTAGGTGTGTAAGTTGCACCAATATCTAAGTGATGATATGCAGGAAGTCTGTTTGCATTTCTCAATGTATAATTAGGTACATTTTTTCCTCCAAATTCATAATAACCATTTGGATATGTTACCGGCTGACCTGATTGTAAGGTGAAATTAGCATTAAAGGACCATTTAGGATTAAATTCATAATTTGCAGTAATATTCAAATTATGTAATTTATCATATCCTGATAAATACCATTCTCCATTGGCAATACCTGGCTCTTCGGGTGTTCTGCCCGGCGTTTTTTGTTCGGCCTTAGACAAAGTATACGAAACCCATCCTGTAAAACGTCCGGTATTTTTTCTGAATAATAACTCCATACCGTATGATCTGGCTTTTCCATTCAGGATATCCTGTTCAATATTATTATTGCCTAACAAATTTGCACCATCAATATAATCGATACGGTTTTTAATTTTCTTATAAAATAATTCTCCTTCAAAAGAATATTCACGTTCCTTAAAATTTTTGAAGTATCCAACTGCATATTGATCCAACAATTGTGGTTTTGTAAAAGGTCCGCTTGGTGTCCAGATTGTCATAGGTAACGGAGCACGCGTGTTAGATAACATATGGATGTATTGTGCCATTCTGTTGTAACTTGCCTTTACAGAATTATCGTCATTAAAAGCGTATGACAACGCAGCACGTGGTTCGAGATTATCAAATTTACTAATCGTTTCTCCGCTTTTATAAGATATACTCCCGGTTGGTGTTCCTTCTTCATAAATATGATAAAAAGGATTATATACTACTGCTTGTCCGTTTTCGTAAGTACTTATTTCCTCACCTCCTAAACGATAAAACATACTATAACGAAGTCCATAACGGAGATTCAGTTTTTCTGTAACCTGATGTTCTACATCAAAATATGCAGAGGTTTCTAAAGCGTATTTTTTATCTAATTGATTATAATTATACTGCGAATCAACACCATACGGCTTTACAGATCCCGGGTTAAAATCATAATACAGACCATCAATACCATAGTTAAGTTTAAAATTATCTGAGATCGTATGATTCCAGTTATATTTAAGTCCGTAGTTGGTAATTTTACTATCCCATTCAAATTTTTGAAAAGGTATTTGCAGATTAAATTTGTAATCACTGTAAAAAACAGAAAGATTCGTATTTAACTTATCCGAAAATTTATGTTTCCAGTTAAAAATTCCCATAGTATTGCCGTATGTACTGGCAAAAAAATTATTGATATCAAATAAATCATTTCCCATATAGCCGGAAAAAGAAATAGTATTATTTGCCCCCAAACGATAATTAAACTTAGCATTAATATCATAAAACATGACAGAACTCTTGATATCAGTTAGTTTTAAAAATAAATGCGCATAAGAAGCACGTCCTGCAATAATAAAGGAACCAACATCTTTTTTTAGAGGCCCCTGCACTAAAAGTCGGCTCGAAATAAGACCAATACCTCCGTTTACTTTATAATCATTAAGATCTCCTGTTTGTTGGCTTACATCCAGAACTGAAGAAACGCGTCCTCCAAATTTAGATGGAATTCCTCCCTTATATAAATCTAATCCGTTAACGATATCTGCATTAAAAATAGAGAAAAACCCAAACATATGTGAGTCACCATAAACGGGAGCTCCATCCAAAAGAATCAAATTCTGATCGGCAGCACCACCACGAACATTAAAACCAGATGAAGCTTCGCCCGCATTTGTAACTCCGGGTAAAGTCAATAATGATTTTAAAGGATCCGGTTCGCCCATAGCAGTTGGTAATCTTTTAATCTCTGCCATTGAAAGTTTGCTAACACTCATTTGAGTATTTCTTACATCAACAGCTTTGCTTGTGGTTATAATTACCTGTTCAAGTTCCTGACTGTCAGAATCCATTGTGAAATTTATCCTTGCGTCGTCAGATACCTTAATTTGTGTTTCTTTATTCTTTAAGCCAATATAACTAATCGCAACGGTATAAGTTCCTTTGTCCAGATCTATAGAAAACATTCCGTTTTTATCTGTCGTAGCACCTGTTTCCAGTTCTTTTACATAAACATTTGCTCCTATAATTGGCTCATTACTATCGTCAAAAACCTGACCTGTCAGCTTGTTTTTTTTTTTAGGTGTTTTAGTAACTTTTTGTTTTACAAAAATATTATTGCCAACAATCGAAAACTGAACTAATGCTGTCTTATTTAGTTCGTTAACAAGTTCTTTTATTTCAATATTCTTATAAGTCTTTTGATGGGTAAAATACTTCTGACTTGTATTAATTTGATCCGTAAAGGCAAATTTAAAATCGCTTTGATTTTCAATTTGCTTAAAGAATTCTTTTAAGGTTACCGTTTTATCTACCGTTACTGTTACGTTTTGGGAGAATGCACTCAAACCGAATAAAAAAAAGCATGCGGAAATTATATGCTTCATGAAATTTTGTATTTTTGAATATTATTAAATGGAATAGTTTTATACTATCCTTACTATGAGGAGGATGTGTAGTTTCGCGGCTAGTGCATCCTTTTCTTTTCTATTGAAAAGTAACTTCTTTTAATTCATCGTTTATTTCAAAGTTTAGGTTATACATTTCTGATATTAATTGTACAATTATTTTTAAATCTTCTTTTTTATTGATTCGCACTGTAATTCGCTGATTATGATATTCCTGAGGAAGTATTACTTTATAACCATAATTCTCCTGAATATAAGCACTTACAGCAGTTAGTTTTTCATTGTCAAAATCAATAAACCTTTTAAATTCAGTTACTACAGCGGTATTGTTTTCATACGTAAATGTTTCGCCCGGTACCAAAATCCATTTTTTATCCTGATCTTTTATAGTCATTTGTACGCTTCCTTCAAAAAGCTTAACTATTACTCCATCTTCATCTTGTCCTATTACAGAGAAAGAAGTTCCTAAAACGGTTGTCGTAGTTTCATTGCAAAAAACCTGAAAAGGATGTTTCTTGTCTTTCTTTACTTTAAAATATCCTTCGCCTTCAATTTCGATTTTTCTGTTGGTTTCAAAATTATTGGCATATGTCAGTTTAGAATGTGGGCTTAATTCAACCTTTGAACTATCCGGTAGAAAAACGGTTTTTATTTTTGTAGTTGTGTTTTCAATTACATTCGAAGCAAGTATTATATTTTGTTCTACAGGACCTCTATTAAAATAAATTCCGGTTCCTATAAGAGCAAAAACTAAAATTGCCGCTGCTGCCGCATATCGCCAAATCTTAACTTTTGGTTTCTTTGAAGCAAAGGCTTTCGATTGAAATTCTTCCCAAGAAGCTTCTTTCTCACTATCTGAATGTGAAATGGGAGTTTCATCCCAGATCTTTTTTAATTCGTCTTCTATTTTTTTATCATTCATGTCTTTGGGGCGTTAAAGTTTCTGACAATAAAATCCTTGTTTATTAAAAACACCATAAACCATTTCTTTGATCTCTCTGTTGGTTTCGATTCTCAGAACATGATTAGAATCTTCTAAATCAAAATTCATGATACAATCAGAAATAACAAATTGAAGAAGCGCTACAATAAACCTTGCATCTTCCCCGGTTGTAATATCTGTTTTATAGGCCTCAATCTTCATTTTTATGTTCTTGTTTTTATATATAACAAACGAGAACATAAAAGTTCCTAATGGTTTTCGATTTTTTTTCGAATAAATTTACTGGCGAGATAAATATGATTGGCAATTGTCTTTTCAGAAAGTTCTGTCATTGCTGCAATCTCCTTATAGCTAAGGTTTTCCAGTTTGTGTAGTGTATATATTTTTTGTTGCTGTTCCGGAAGTAAATTTATGAAGCCATAAAATTTTTCTTGTCTTTCTTCAAAAATTCCGGTTTCTGCATCTTCTTCTTCCGCTTCAACGTGCGAAGAATCCAGTTGTATTATTTTGTTTTCTCTGTTTACGTGATTGATAATAATGTTCTTGCAAATAGTGAACAATTGTTTATCAAATAAAACATCTTCATTAAGAAGTTCTCTTTTGTTATAAACTCTTAAAAAAGTTTCCTGAACAAAATCCTGCGGAGCAAGAACAGTAAAATTAAATCGTCTGGCTATGTTTATCAGTTTGTCATAGTAATTTACATAAGCTTCCTTGAAAGAAGCTTCATTACCTTTTTTTAAACTTAATATAAACTTCCTGTTGTCCATAGTGTTAACCTGATAATTAGTCTAAACTAAATGTCTCTAATAATATTGCATTACAAAAGAAATGGCTTAAGACTTCCTTAATCATTTTCTTAACAAACCTTAAGGTGCAAAGAACAGAAATATATTTTATTCTGGAATTATTTAACAGAAATTTATACTTTAAGAAATTATGTCCTCAAAACTAGAATTTCTTTGATAATAATACCAAAAAACAGAAAACCCCTTCGTTACAAAAGGGGTTTGTGTTATTACAAAATCAAACAACACTGATTATATGTTATTTATATTCTAATGACTAAGATTTAATAAACGCTAATAAATCAGCATTAACCGTTGCTGCATGAGTTGTTGGCATTCCGTGTGGCAATCCCGGATAAGTGATTATTTTTCCGTTTTTCACAAGGTCGATTGCTCTCAAGGCTGTGGTTGCATAAGGAACGATTTGGTCGTCTTCGCCGTGCAATATTAATACCGGTACATCAACGCTTTTAAGATCTTCGGTAAAATTAGTTTCAGAGAATGCTTTTATACAATCGTAATGAGCTTTAATGCCGCCCGCCATTCCCTGACGCCACCAATTGTCCTGAATTCCTTTTTTGATATCAGCTCCTTCTCTATTATATCCGTAAAACGGAAATGTAATGTCGTGGTAAAATTGTTGTCTGTTATTGGCGGTATTAAAGCGAATATCATCAAAAACTGCCAATGGAACTCCGTTTGGATTGTTTTCATCTACGATCATATAAGGTGTTACAGCGCTTATAAGTACTACTTTTGAAACCTTCCCTTTTCCGTATTTTGCAGCATAATGTATTGCTTCGCCTCCGCCCGTTGAATGCCCAACATGGATTGCATCTTTTAGGCCCAAAAACGTTGTAAGCTCATCTACATCTGCCGCATACGTATCCATTTCGTTACCTATATAGGTCTGAGTAGATCTACCGTGTCCGCGTCTGTCGTGTGCTATTACTCGATATCCCTGTTCTAAGAAAAACATTATTTGTGCGTCCCAATCGTCTGCAGACAAAGGCCAACCATGATGAAAGAAAATGGGTTGTCCTGTTCCCAAATCTTTGTAATAAATTTCTGTTCCGTCTTTTACTGTAATCGTGCTCATTTTAATTTCTTTTAATGGGTTTATTAATGATTTAAAATTGAATGCGTCTTATTAAGTTTGATTTTCTAAATTTCTAAAGTCATTTCACAAAAAACTATAGTTTCTCGTACCAGTCCAAAATGTAATCTGCTACCACTTCCCAACCATTTTCTCCACAAATAAAGTGGCTCTTGCCTTGAAAAATCTTCAAATCGACACGACTGTTATCGTCTTTATATTTGTTTGCCAAAGTTGTAGTAAGATCGGGAGGAAATATATTATCGCTGCCGCCGCCTATAAATAAAATTGGGTTGTGCGCTTTTTTAAAATCAATATTCGAAAAAGAATTCAAGACCAATTCCCTGCTTACTTTAAAGCTCTCCGGAACCGCAAAACTTTCAAAAGCTGCTGCTTTTTCTCCCGATGGTAATGTGTTGAAAAAACATTTGTCGTACCAATCCCGACTTCCCATAAAATAGTCTTTGCCAGAAAAAAAGCCAAAAGCCGGTATGACGGATTTTAATGTTGCAAATGGAGGAAATACATTCTTTGGCGGTGCGCCATCTATACTTACTGCAGCCGCAACTTTATCCAGTTCTAACAATTTCATTGCCGCCATTCCTGCCATAGAATGTCCTATAACCAATGGCTTTTCAGGCAAACTGTTGATTAATTCTACAATATTGTTCACCACATCTATAAAACCTGTTCTGATAAGTGCAGGATGAACTTGTTTTCTAAGATCTGTGGGAATTCCTTCGTGACCCGGATTTGCGGGTGTATAAACGGTATAACCTTTTTGTTCATAATGGTTTTTCCACTTTGCCCAACTGATGTTGTTTACAAAGTTTCCGTGTATCAGAATTATGGATTTTGATTTTGCCATGGGATTATATATTTAATGATTTATGAAGTATTGTCAATGACGATTTATAATTTTACTTTTAATTACTATTCTCTACTATTATTTCTTAGAAATAAATCAACCCAATTATGTCTTTATTTTTACGACTTGAAAAAATCAAAGCAATCATTGCGCCAAAATCACAAACACCTAAATATCAGTCAATTAATCAAATATACACTTTTTATTTGTAACTACATTTCGCTAATTTCCAATCTCTTTTGTGATATATAACCAATGTTACTTTCGCCAAAAAAACAAAAAAATTAGTATCGCTTATCTCTAAATAATTCTTTTATAAATTCAAAAGTTGATTTCTGTATCACATTGACTTTTTTAGTAAATTTGATAGTACTGCAAATCAGGAAATTGTAGAATTGTTTAAACCAAAAACTAAAATTCATGAAGATTTTACCCTCAAATTCTACATTAATTGTCATTGATGTTCAGGAAAGGCTTTTGCCAAAGATTCATGAAAGTGAGGAAATCCTTAAAAATGTTATCTGGGCAATAGATTTAGCCAGAACAATTGGCATTCCGATTATTTTAACGGAGCATTGTCCACATAAAATTGGAACGACACCCGATATAATCAGAGATAAATTTGAAGAAACTGATATTGTAACTAAGACCTATTTTTCGGCAGTTCGCGAAGGAAATCTTTTGGAGAATATCCAAAAAGGAAGAAAACAGATTATTATAGCAGGAACCGAAGCTCATATTTGTGTACAACAAACTGTTTTGGATCTTTTAGAACTTGATTATGAAGTTTTTATTCTTGATTCAGCTGTAGGAACCCGAAATCCAATTGATAAAGAAAGAGCACTCAACAGAATGCAGCACAATGGCGCCGAAATAATTACCCGCGATATGCTTGCCTTTGAATGGCTGGAAAAAGCAGAAACGGAACTGTTTAAGATTGTGCTTAATAGGTTTATTAAGAATGATTAAATAGGATTGTATTACATCGGACCACCTCATTGGTAGAAAAAAAAATGTATCGTGAGAAACATCGTCCCATTGGGCAATGTCATTAAGTTAAGCAGAAATCTATAAAACTACTTAACAGTTTAATCCAGAAAGTAATTAAAAAAATCCGTTTTTATCAGCGTTTTCGCTTTAGCGAATCAGTAAAATCAGTGTCTAATTTTGACGCGGATAAAACAGATTTACTTCGTAAAAACGCTGATAAAAACGGATTTTATTTGTAAGATTTTTATTTTCTAAAAGCTTAACTTAATAACATCGTCTCATTGGGACGTTTGAGAAATTGTATATAATCTGTATTTATTTTTACCAATATTATTTACAAAATCAAACGTTCCTACGGAACGTTATGCACGTGCTGACCGAATATTTTTCTACCAACCAGACGCTCCTAACGGAGTGTTTAATAGAAATTAAACATTAACAGAAACTCCGTGCCTCCGTCGAAATGAAAGATTGTGCTTAATAAATTTATCAAGAATGACCAAATAGGCATAATCCCTACGGGTAATGTCATTAGTTAAGATATTTTAGATTGTGTTCCATCGGAACACCTCATTGGTAGAAAAAAAAATGTATCGTGAGAAGCATCGTCCCATTGGGACGTTTGAGAAATTGTATATAATCTGTATTTATTTTTACCAATATTATTTATAAAATCAAACGTTCCTATGGAGCGTGAAAAAACGCCGTATTTATTGGGCTACCGATGAAATGTTCCGATGGAACAGAAACAAAGTAACAAGATATTCCCCTTAACAAATTATTCCATTGGATTTTTCCTTAACGTAATGACATTGCCCGTAGGAACTACATTTTACAAATTAATACAAAACTTATGCATTCTTCGGATTATATAACATCGCTGTACACAAGCAGTTTTTTCTTTCTTTACTCTTTAAAATAGGACAATTGATACAAGATTTACAACTTTCCCAAAAAACCTCATCGTTCGTTAATTCAGAATAAGTGACAGGTTCAAAACCCAATTCGTGATTCATTTTCATAACTGCTAATCCTGTAGTCAAACTGAAAATACTTGCCTCAGGATATTTTACGCGGCTTAATTCGAAAATTTTTCTTTTAATACGTTTTGCAAGACCGGTATGTCTGAATTGTGGCGCAACTATCAATCCTGAATTAGAAACATATTTGCCATTTTCCCACGAAGAAATAAAAGAGAAACCTGCCCAGGTTCCATCTGATGCAAAGGCAATAATCGCTTCGCCGTTTTTCATTTTTAATTCGAGTGATTCAGCAGAACGTCCGGAAATACCTGTTCCTCTTGCTATGGCAGAAGTTAATGTGACGTCGCAAATTTCTTTTACCCAGAAAATATGATTGGCGTTGGCGACTTCGATTGTAAAATCGTGTAATTCTTGTGAAATATCGCAGTTTTGTTCTACTGTTATTTTGTTTGGAAATGATTCAGGCAACGGAAAATCTTTGGCGGAATCTAGGGTCGAATGTTCGGTTTTCATAATTGATTATTGGAAATACAAAACATCTTATTCAAACGACATACCACGATTAATATTCCATCCAACTACAACCGTTATAACCTGTTTCTGTTAGGTTTACAGTAAAATCGAGATTTAAATTACTTTCTTATATACTTATCAAAATGATACGCTTTTATCATTTTGAAATTCTCATTCTTCTATATTACCAGCCTAAGAATTTTTAAAATAGTTGCTCTCTTCAATTTTTTTAAATATTAAATAAATTTTTCAGATACCGATCGGTATTTATGATTATATTTGCTCTAACTTTTTATTTCAAACCGAAAAAAACATGAATACTTCCGAATTTATACTGGATAAAGTCGCACCTATTTTTAATAAACAAGGCTACATTGGCACTAGCTTAACGGACATTACAAAAGCAACCGGGCTAACTAAAGGAGCTATTTATTGTAATTTTTCTAATAAGGAGGATTTAGCATTACAATCCTTTCAACTTAATATAACTCTTGCAATAATGCCTTTATTCAAAATAGTTGCCACTAAAGAAGGATCTCTAAATAAGCTTCACGCCATAACAAAGTACCAGCGCAGTTATTATGATTTAGTCAAAGACAGAGGCGGTTGCCCAATGTTAAGAGTTGGAGTTGATACCAAATTCATAAATCCTTTATTGTTTGAAGCAGCACAAAGTTTATCTCAAAAATTTACTTCGGGTTTAACGACTATTATTAAAGATGGTATTACGAATCAGGAAATTCAGCCCAATACAGATCCTGTTCAATATGCAAAAATAATTTTATCGCTTATCGAAGGAAGTTCACTACTCGCATTTACCCATAACGATYAATCTTATATAGACAATGCTATGGACTTTATCGATAGTTCACTAATTGAAAGCATTAGGAAGTAGAAAAAAAATTTAACTTTTCAGATACCGATCGGTATTTGATGTAATATATGTAGAAAATGGAAAAAGTATTAAAAACAAAAAGAAAAGTCAGGTTTCAGGATTGTGATCCTTTCAATCACTTAAACAACTCCAAGTATTTAGAATATTTCCTCAATACCCGTGAAGATCAAATTGCTGAACATTATGATCTTGATGTGTTCAAGTATATGCATACAACAGGACTTAGCTGGGTCGTTGCCTCGAATCAAATAAGTTATTTAAAACCAGCCTCTACAATGGAAACAGTAGTAATCGAATCGCAATTGATTCAATATACTGATAATCTTCTACTGGTTGAAATGAAAATGTGGAATGAAAATGAAACGGAATTAAAAGCTATTCTATGGATAAAGTTTATTCCGTACAATGTTCAAACCAAAAAAGCAGCAAATCATTCCGATGATTTAATGAAACTTTTTCAATCTGTGGTTGTTCCGGTCGATCAATCTATTTTCGAAAACAGATATATAGCAATTATTCAAAAATTAAAAGCAAGAACTCATGCCTAAATTAGAAACAATAGAACAATTTATCGCAATGGTCGAATCCAACGCACATGATAAAGCAATTGAAAAATTTTATACTATTGACGCCAATGAAAAAAACACGCTTGCAAAAGTCAAATCTTTGGTATCCAAATGTATTCATCCCTATTTTATCAATGGTGATTCTGTTGTTATTCAATGGTTTTTCAGATTTGAATGGAAAGATGGACGTGTTTCTGAGATTGAAGAAATCGCTTATCAAAACTGGGAAGGCGAACTCATAAAGAAAGAAAAGTTTTTCTATGATCCAAAGCAATTTACGACTTTATAATATTCAATCTATATAGAAAAAAGGCTGTAAAATATGTTTTAACGGCCTCTTTTCTATACTATTTTATTTTCGCATAGACTCTTTGATCTTTTCTCTGTGCTGTTCACCCCAAATACTTAGTTCACGTATTACGCTTTTTAATGTGCGGCTATAATCGGTTGCTTCATAAATGATGCTAACGGGAGTAGTTGGAAAAACATTCCGTTTAATGAAATCATTCAATTCTAAATCCTTGAGTTCTTTAGCCAGTACTTTAGGAGATATTCCCTTAATCTCCTTCTGAATCTCACCAAAACGTTTTGGCGATTGTACCAAACTAAGAATTAAAGCCATCTTCCATTTCCCATTTAAAACATAAAGCGCGTCAAGTATATTCTTAAGTGAACCAGCGCATTCTTCCTTGGTTGGAAGTGTTTCATCTTCAATTGTTTTCATGGCAGCAAAGATACAAACTTTCCTAAAAGTAACCGCTTTCCTTTGGGTAAGTACTATCTTTTGCATACTGGATAACTGTAGCTTTGCCTGAAACAAAACCTAAAATTTGAATCTTACTTTGCTTTCGATAAGCAATTTGGAATTAGGTTTTTAAAATTTAAAATTGATAACATAAATACCTTTTCTTATGAAACACATTCTTCATTTAATCTCAAGTATACAAGGCAAAGAATCGTACAGCATAAAGCTGGGTCACGCTATCATCGAAAAAATTCAGGAAAAATATCCGGGCACTACACTAGAAGAATTAAATCTGGTCGATATTCAAATTCCGCATCTTAATCCTGCCGTTCTTCGCACGTTTTTTATCCCTAAAGAGCAACTAAGTGAAGAAGAAAAAGAATCGATCCGCTTTTCTGATCAGGCTGTTAAACAATTATTGGCTGCGGATATCATCGTTATTGGAGCTCCGCTTTATAACTTTACCATACATTCCTCCTTAAAGGCCTGGATTGACCATATTACAAGAGCCGGAATAACTTTTGGCTATGGCGAAAATGGTCCGGTTGGAAAAGTAACGGGAAAAAAAGTTTATGTAGCAATGTCTTCCGGTGGAATTTTCTCTGAAGGTCATAATAAAGATAATGACTTTGTCGTGCCATATTTAAAAGCTTTTCTGGGTTTCTTAGGCATGACAGATCTAACAGCATTTCGTGCCGAAGGTTTAAAAGTACCTGAAGTAAAGGAACATGCGATGGAGAAAGCAATTAATAGTATTTATATTGACTAAATCCATACCAGAATAACAATTCTAACAATCTAATAATAACAAAAAGCCCATTCCTTTCGGTTTGGGCTTTTTTTAGTCTTTACAACACTCTTTTTTTGTTGTGATTAATTCAACGTCTTTTATTAATTACCAAGAACAGCTTTTAATTCGATATATTTATCTAAGTCTTTAAAATCGTGTCCTTTACCTCTCATTGATTTGATGAAAGATGGTGTAGTTCCGGTTGCTTTAGCGCCAATAACATCGTCGATAGCTAAATCAGTAAAACCAAGATCTTTGTATTGTTGCATTAAATCCGGTGTAATATTTTGTGATTTCAAGGCAACCAAATCGCTCGGATTGATTTTTTTATATCCTGCTTTTTGAAACTCAGTTACATATTCAGGCGTTACATTTAAAGATTTCATTGCGATTAAATCGTCTGCCTGAATATCTTTATATCCCGCTTTTTGAAAACCGCTTATATATTCAGGAGTTACATTAAGGGATTTCATCGCKATTAAATCACTGTTTGAAATGTTATTGTATCCTAATTTTTTGAACGAATTAATATATTCCTGATCAACATTCAAGGCTTTAAAAGCAATGATATCATCGTCTTCATCATCTGAATTTTTATTATTATCTCCCTTATCCTCTTTATTAGAATTGCGGACATCGGTAATGTATTTTCCATCGATTCCCTGAGATTTTAAAGCAATAAGTTTACCCGGACTAACATCTTTATAACCTGCTTTGCGTATTTCTTCGATAAAAGCTTTGTCAATATCCAATGATTTAAAAGGAACCAGATTGTCTAAATCAATATCCGGAAGCACTTGTTTGATAGAAGTTATATAAGCTTCATCAATATTTAAGGCAGCAAGAGGAATAAGCTGGTCTTTATCAATATAAGTATAGCCATTTTTCTTTAGCATTTGCACATAAGAAACTTTGATATTGATCATAAAGAAAACGATAAGATCAATGTCTTTTTTAATTACAACTCCTTCTTTTAACATTGCAGCGCTATACTCCTTGTTTGGTATAAATTTATAGGTTCCCATACCTTTATTACCTTCAAATTTGCCATCAAAAGACATTGTTCCTGCTTCACGTGCTAACGTAAATGTACCTTGTTTATCTCTTGGAATATTGGCAAGTTCGCTTAACTGAAAAGTACTGGAAGAATTGTCGGTTTCATTACTTTTGAAGTTAATTTCTACGGTATTGCCTTTGATTGTGGCAAACCAGTCTCCTTCAGTTTTCATTTCGCTTTTAATATCCAGATTCTCTTTTAGATTTTCCTGAGAATCCAGAGCATTTAGCGTTTTTAAATTTTGACTTTGCGCTGCCGGTTGATTAAAAAGGCACGCAAACAACACCAATATTGGCAATAGGAAAAAATATTTCCAAGTGGTGTGCACGTTTGATTTTTTTGAGTTCATCATGATGATTCGTTTTTTTAATAGTGATTGATTATAATTGGTTGTAAGACTCAAAGGGAATTGGGGCGCAGCTACTTTTAGTAAACTAAACTGGTAGCTTTCTTTTTCGACAGTTTCTTGCTGAAGCATTTGATCGTCTGTCAAAAATTCAAGATTAATTTCTAATGCTTTTCTCCATTGCCATGCAAACGGATTAAACCATTGAAAGATAAGGACCATCTCTGCAAGTAACAGATCTATAGTGTGTTTTTGCTCGATATGGATCTTTTCGTGCAGCAAAATCTGATTGTAGATTTCCCACTCATATTTCTCCGGATTGATAAAGATATTATTGGCAAAAGAACAAGGAGCTTTGTCGTCAGTAATTTCGATAATTCGGAATTTCCCATCCTGAATTACTGATTTTGAATACGCTCTGTAAAGCAATAATACTACTTGCATCAGGAAGTTAAGCGCAAAAACGATAACTCCAAACCAATACAAATAAACCAGCCATTGCACAACTGATTCTATCTTAAAGGTTTCCTTGGTTTGCTCGACAACTGTTGGCTCGGCAGGCTGCACTATTGACTTTGTGGTTTCAATCTTGTTAACCGGAACTTTGGCAACTACAACAGGCTTTTCTACGGCGGTTTTTCTTAATGATAATTGTTGAGGAATCGGAACGAGCGGCAAAATAAAAGCCATAATCATGCAAGACAACAATACATATCGGTTCAAATGAAAGAAGGTTTCTTTTTGCAGAAGCAGTTTGTAAAATACAAGACAAGCTGCGAGAATAAGTGCTGTATATAAGATATAAGGTATCATACTTTTCCTTTTTTAATGATATCAACTATTTCATCCAAATCATTTTCTGTAAGCTTTTGCTCTTTTGCAAAAAAAGCAAGCATTCGTGGGTACGAATTATCAAAATACTGGCTAACGATATCTTTCAGTGCAAATTGCTGATACTCTTCCCTACTTATTATCGGAAAAAAACAATGCATGTTTCCTGCAGTTTCACTATTCAGGAATCCTTTGTCTTTTAGAATCTTTACAATTGTTGCAACACTATTATAATGTGGTTTTGGATCTGGCAATAATGGAATTATATCTCTTATAAAGGCTTTGTCTAAATCCCAAAACACTTGCATGATCTGTTCTTCTCGTTTGGCTAGTTTTATCATGGTTAAATCTTTTTACGAAGATACTACTAATTAATTAGTAGACAAACTAATTAATTAGTATTTTTACTAATAAGTTAGTAATTGGCTAAATTTAGATGTTTTTCAACGCATAATACACGAAATTAAAATATTACAAATCAAGAACTTACAATAAAAACAATCAATATTTCTGCAAGAATTAAATTTTTATTTTTTTGTTAAACCAAATAACGGCAACATCAATTACCGTTTTATAAAAATAAATTGCACCTCTCTCCCAACCTTTTTTCCTAAATTGTCCTCTTTAATAGTAAAGATGTATTGCGAAAAGGAATTTAAGCAGCATTCTATTAAAATCACGAAACAAGAACAAATGAATAAATATCTACTTTTTGTATTACTGTTGATTCTTAAATCAAACTTAAGCCTTGCTCAAAACCCCGCTTTTGTTTCGATTAAAGATCCTATTATTGACACTACACTAGTATTGTATCCCGATCTACCGTTGAATAGACCTTTTTATATTATAAACAAAAATTATGTAGTTTATCAAAAGGATATCAATGTGCGGAACATATTAAAGGTAGATCTGGAAACGTTTAAAATTCCCAGAAACTTTTATAACACTCTTTTTGCTTTAGATAAAAATGGAATTTACTTTGATGGAGATTTCATCGCAACGGATACAACAGGATTTAAGTTTGTTGCCGAAATTAGATCTCCGGATAATAACCGCAGAAGACAAATGCTCTGGAAAACCAATCAAAAACTCTTCATGGATGCTACCGAAATCAAGGAAGGTATTGATGTCAAAAGCTTTAAATCTGCTGGTTATAGCAACGAGAACTATTTTAAAGACAAAAATTATGTTTACTACAAATTCAAAAAAATAGAAGGTTCTGATGTAGCTTCTGTTTCTAACTCCTTTGATGAGATAATTTACGATAAAAATTATGTTTATATCGAGGGTAAAATCGGAATGTATAACGGAGATACCATTCATTCTGTAAATGATTATCTGGTAAAAACTTCAAAAAATGTATTGAACTTTCACACTCAAATGGTCGTGCAAGGCATGGATGTTACAACTATTCACGGTTTGTCCAGATATTATGCTATGGATAAAAATTTTGTTTATTTCCGAGACCAAAAAACGCCAATACTGCCAAAGAATTTCAAGAATGTCAAAATTTGGGATAAGGGCAACATTGCTTATATTACAGATGGTATACATGTCTATATTGGCAGTAACTTATTACAACCGGAATTTGATGCCAAAACTTTTGGCGTGATCTCTAATTCTGAATATACCTTTGATAAAAATGGAATTTACGAACTTCAATGGACCGAGAAAGAGCATAAATCAATAAATAAAAAATTCCCTTTTTTGTACACTAAAAAGGTTTCTGACTTAAATTCTTTTCAAGGTCGTAATTCAAAATATCTGGTTTATGAAAATCAGGCATATGATGTTTTGGAAAAACAGCTTTACAAAAATCTAACTCCGGAACAAATTGATCTGGCAAAAAAGAACAAATTGGATATAAAGATGATCAATAACAAAATATTCGAAACCAAAACATTCGAATATCAATTTTATGAAGTCAACAATAAAATATATCTGAATGGCAAGGAAACAACCGCCGATGCGCAAACATTTGAACCTGTTGGAGAATATTACAGAGATAAAAATACCGCTTATACCCGCAACATCAGCGGGCTTGTGCCTGTTTCAGGACTTGACGTAAAAACGCTGCACAGATCTAATTATTTCCTGGCAGACAAGGATTATATTTATTGTAGAAATTACAGAATAATTAAAAATACTGATGTAGAATTTTTGGCTTATTATATGGGAAGAAGGCAAGGTTGCAGTTTGGACAAAACGCCTACATCAGATTTTTATCTCTTGAAGAATAGCGAAGGATATTGGCTTGTTCTTATTTCAGACGAAGTCAGAATTAATTTTTTAGGCAATAAATCTATTGAAGGTTTAGGAAACATTACTCCTTTATACAAAATTCCTGTCGAAAGCAAAATATCGATTGATAAAAGCAAAATCTATAACTCTTTAGAAGTAGACGTAAAACCTGAATTCCCGGGTGGATTAAAAAAACAAATCAAGTTTATCAATAAAAACTTTAAACCAATTGAAGATGAGGGTGAGAAACTCAAAGGGCGGGTTTATATGTCTTTTATAGTAGAAAAAGATGGAACGCTAACCGATATAAGGGTTCAAAGACATTACGGTTACGGTTCTGACCAGGAAGCTTTGAGAGTGGTAAAAAAGATGCCAAAATGGATTCCCGCAAAATATAAAGGATTACCGGTGCGATATGCTAATTATTTCGTCATTACTAGAGATCAATAACTTTATAATTAGTATAAAAAACCGCTTTCTTAAATTGATATGTAATTAGTTTGAATTCGAAGCATAAAATGGTATGCTATACTTACATCTTACTACTTTTCCTTTTATCATTGCCGGTTCCCAATTGGGCAATAATTTTAAAACTCGCTCCATTTCTTTTCCTGATCCATATCCATAATCATGAAGAACTTTTATATCTGATAATGTTCCATCCTTTTCAATTACAAAGCTGGCAAATACACCCGAAACTGTACCGTCATCTTCTAATGCGGCTTTGGGAATCACGTAATTTTTCTTTAAAAAAGCATACATTTTCTGTATACCGCCAGAATATTTAGGTAAAACTTCAACCGCAGATGTACTGTATATTTCATTCGCAGGCAGCTCATTTTCTATTTCAACTACTTGCTTTTGCGGAAATTGATCTCTAACGTTTCCATACTTTTTATGAAGTTCAATGACTCTAAAAGCAGGATCCCAATTGCGATCAAATACTTTTCCTAAAAATCGATAGGAGATTTCATCCGAAATTTTTACAAGCCAGAATCCTTCCTTATTTTTGAATAAATAAAAATCGGAAACCGGAGTTGGATCGTTACCGCAAAATCCCCCTCTATATCCGGCAAAAATGGCGAGTAATTCTATCCCCGCACTTTTTATGATTTTTACATTTTTGCAATACAAGTAATTTTTGTCCACTAAAAACGAATTGAAAATCTTAGCAGAACTCACATCAACGTCCTTCATTTTTTGTATTTTATCAAACCTGTCGCAGTAAATTACGACATCTTTGTCTTTATAATATTGATGACTTTTATCCATTAGTGTGAAACTATTGGCGTCAAATCCGGTTCGTTTATCCGCATAATAAATACGATCATCCTTTTTATAAAAATTATAATCAATCTCAACTTTAGGAGAACCTTCAAGATTGTCTGAGTCAATTTTTTTCTTTTTAGCGAGTTCAATTAACTCTTTACTCACATCGTCATAGAATTTCTCTTTTCGAGAATCATAAGCTTGATTTTTATAAAAAAGAATTCCGGTATATTTATTTTCGAATGTGTTGGCGGTGCTTACTTTTTCTGTGTATTTGAAAGGCAGTTTTTCAATAACATCTTTTTTTAAATCCTTATCAAATTTTCGTTCATAAATACCATTTTTGTCATAAAAACACGGTAAACTTATAAAGAATCCAAAAGAAGCAATATCATATTTTCCATTCAGTTTTATTCCCTGATAAAAAATATCCGTTCCATCCGTTATGTAATCATCATGAAAAAAGACCTCCCAAATTTTAATTTTAGCATTCTTTTTAAGCTGCATTGGTGTTATTCTGTCTTCATAATAAACACTATTGCCATATTTTGCATAATTCCCTGAAAGTCCAGTCAAAGAATCCGTATTCATATTAGGAAATGTTGCTCCGCGATAGAAAACATATTTTTTTGTTTTAGAAAAATGGTAATTTACATATTGATACGGTTCCTTGTTATAAATTGCAATTTCGCCACCTGAATAAATGTAGTTTTTATCATGACAAAAATCATTCGGATATGTATTGGCTGTCGCTCCATCAGAACCTTCTATCTTTTTGTCAAAATAATAGATAAAATTCTTGTCTTTATAATATTGCGTATCCTCACGAGTATTGAAGGTTTGAGATCGATTTGGTTCGAAAGTAGCGGCATCAACGCCTTTTAGCTCCGTTGAATTTTTGAAAACTTTAGTCTTTGTTTTCCACAGAAAATCCATTGCTTTATTATTTCCCAAAACAATAAAACCTGTAGTATCGATTTTGATGAATTCGCCCTTAACGTAAATTCCGTTTTTATCAAATGCAAAAGCGTATTCATCCTCTTTTCTTGTTCCGAAAGTAGCTAAGTCAGGATAAATAATATTGTGTGTGTAACGATCCTCATAAAGGACATAATCTTTATTTATGATATATACAGGAACATCATAAAGATTTGGATATTCGACTTTTAAAGCAGGATCAACCAGCGCAGGATTACTCGTGTTTTGACAACTTGCAATTAAGATAAAACTAAAAAGTATTAAAAACTTTTTCTTCATGGATATATGTTTTTTTGATGCTGCAGCCTGCTTTTATAAGTTGTCTAAAATAACAAAAGGAATCCTAAATACTAATTGATTATTCAATAATTTATGAGAAGTTTTGATTTTTTTATAACATACTTCTTTCTTCAATATCAATACAAAAATGATAAAGACAAAATTATATTTTTTGAAGATTAGTTCATCTAAGATTATTTAATTTTTAATTAAAGGTTAACGAATTCTGTACTGCCTATTTTTCGCAAATGCTGGGTTTGTTCTGAAACATTTTTAGGGAAACCGCATTCTAAATGCTACTAAAGTTTAGTAATAATTTTAGCTGAATAGCAATAAACAAAAGCATTTTAAATTTTAAACTATTGAAAATCTTAAAATTTTAAACATAACTACTCTATTTATTTATTAGAATAAAAAATCTATCAAAATTTAACATTACAAACACAATACATTAATAAGTTCATGTTATTCAGATAATGTTGCGCTTCTATCTTCGCATCTTAATTAACACAAAAAACTTACAAATGAAAAAAAAACTACTCTTAATCTTCGCGATTACTTTTCTCTGTAATAATGCCTTCGCACAAAAAGGATTGATTATCTCTGAAATCCTGACAAATCCAAATGGCGATGATTCACCTTTAGAATATGTCGAATTGGTTGCAACCACAACGATTAATTTTGCAACAACACCTTATACCGTTGTTTTTACAGACAACGGAACGGCGACTTCAAACGGATGGAAAGCCGGAAGTGCTGTAACATACGCCTTTTTAATCAACTCAGGATCTGTTACTGCGGGACAAGTTGTATATGTTGGCGGTTCGTCAATGTTGCCTCTAAATCAATCTGGTGTGGCCTTAAAAACTAAAAATACAGGAACAACTGCCGGAGATTCTTTTGGATCAAAAAACACATCTGGCGTTTTAGGAAATGGCGGCAGTAATGCAGATGGCGTTGCAGTATTTAATGTTGCGGCATCTTCTATATCTTCTTCTACTGTTCCAGTTGATGCCGTATTTTTTGGTGACGCTGTAGGAAGTGCTTTCAAAAGCTCCGGATCAGGATATCAATTGCCGGTTAACGACAACTATAATGGCGGTAAACTTCAGACTTCGTCTTATTTAGCACCAGATCCGGGAAGTGATCAATTGGTAAAAGCTACTGCAGGAGTTTATAATACGACTACAAATACTTTTACAACTTCTCGTAGTTGGACTTTAACCACAACTCCAAGTTACAATACTACTTCGATAACTATTGCCGGAACTCCGGTTGGAAATATCGCTCCAACAATAACTATTACAGCACCAACAGTTTCGGGAAATGCTCCTGCAACTGTAAGTTTATCTGCAACTGCAACAGATTCTGACGGAACAATTTCTAAAGTAGAATTCTATAACGGATCGACTTTATTAGCGACTGTAACTTCTACTCCATATTCTTATTCCTGGACAAATGTTGCCGCTGGTTCGTATTCTATAACTGCAAAAGCAACTGATAATACAGGAGCATCCACAACATCAGTTGTACAAAATGTAACTGTAAATGCTGCGGGTTCTAACGTTGCGCCAACCATAACGCTTGCAACACCAACCGTTTCCGGAAATGCTCCTGCAACTGTAAGTTTAGCTGCAACTGCAACAGATTCTGACGGAACGATTTCTAAAGTAGAATTCTTCAATGGTTCTACTTTATTAGCTTCTATAATTGCTGCACCCTATTCCTATTCGTGGACAAATGTTGCCGCAGGTTCTTATTCTGTTACTGCAAAAGCCACAGATAATAGCGGTTCTGTAACCACTTCTTCCGTAAAAACGGTAACTGTAAATAGCTCCGTAAATGTTGCTCCAACATTGGTATTCAATACAACAGCTTCAAAATTTGTTAGCTTGTCAACTACATCAGCAAAAGTGGGTTGTGTAATGAATAATAATACAGACCCTTTTATCGTATCGGGACTTGATATTACGGTTACAGATGATAATGTAGATGCATTGACATTTTCTATGACTAGTTCTAAAACAAGCGTAGTTCCAAATGCAAATTTTACTGTAACCGGTACAGGAAATGCACGTAAATTCAGAATTAATCCAACAGGAGTTGGATATTCTACTTTAACCCTGAAAGTTACAGATGCTCAGGGAGGCAATAAATCGATCACGGTAAACGTAGCGGTTTCTCAGGCTTTGGCGACAGCTTCGCTTAAAGACATTTACAATGCCGGTGTCGCAGATGGTTCAACAGCGATTCCGATTGATGAAAACTATATGTTTGCTGCCGATGATGAAACTAATGTTATAAAACTATTTAGCCGAAACAATTCGGGTCTTGCACTTTATCAATTTGATGTAAACTCTTATTTGAATCTAAGCGGAACTGAGGTTGATATTGAAGCCTCTTTTAGAAGCACGACTAAACCAAACCGTATCTATTGGATTGGTTCCTTAAGCAACTCAAAATCAGGAGAAGCAAGAGCAGACAGAAACAGAATTTTTGCTACTGATATTGTAGGAACGGGAGCCAATGCAACTTTAGTTTTTGTTGGCTATTACAGTAATTTAAGAAGTAAACTTATTACTTGGGGAGATAATAATGGTTACAACTTTACAGCAAAAGCCGCTACGGGAATCGAACCTAAACGTATCGACGGTTTTAATATTGAAGGACTTGAAATGGGTCCTGACGGAACGACATTGTACATTGGTTTCAGAGCGCCTTATGTAGGCAGCGGAACGAATAAAGCTCTTATTTGCCCTTTGCAGAATTTTGAATCTTGGTTTGGAAACGGAAGCCCGTCTGCAAATCCGGTTTTTGGTTCTCCAATAGAATTAAACCTTAACAATCACGGAATTAGAAGTCTAGGCAAAAATGCTTCAAACCAATATATTATCTCAGCCGGAAGTTATGCTGCAACTGGTACATTTGAGTTGTATTCCTGGAATGGTCAGGCTGCAACAGCGCCAGTTTTGCTTAATGCAAATCTAACAAACCTAAAACCGGAAGGTATTGTTGAAGTTCCAGCAGATATTTCGGGAGCATTTACATTAGATTTAGTCTCAGATTTAGGTTCGGATATTCCTTATAATGATGGTTTGGAAAATAAAGATGTTGTGGAGCCTAATCATCGCAAATTTTTAACTTCTACAATTGCCGTAAACGCACAAAGTACAGCCAGAAAAGCTTCTGTGGCAGAAGAATCTGTATCTCCAATTACAGAAAATGAAGTAATTGCTTATCCAAATCCTTTTACAGCAATTCTTAATATCAATTTTTATGATCTTGCACCGCAAAGTATTTCTGTTTACAGCCAAAACGGTACACTTGTAAAAGAAATATATACGGTTACAAAAGGTTTAAATGCTTTTGATTTAAGCGATCTAAAAGCCGGAATCTATTTTATTACGTATTCGGGAATGAAAAAATCAATTACAGTTATTAAGCATTAAATCCTAATAACTTTTCTATAAAAGCCTCTGTTTTTCAGGGGCTTTTTTACTTGGAAAATTACAAAACAAATCTTAGGTTTATTATTTTTATGAAGTATAGCAACTATATGTTATTTATTTTTTAAATTTCCTACACTGAAAAAATCAGGCAATTCCCGTTTAAAAAAAAAAAAAAATTGTAATGTAAATATTAAAGATGGTATTAGATTTTAAAAATTTCCCACAACTACAAACAGATCGGTTAATATTGCGAAACATTGTAAATACTGATGCCGACTTAATTCATAAACTACATTCTGATGAAACTGTAAACGCATTTGTTGGAAGAGATAATTCATCAACTTTACAAAAAGCAAAAGATTACATCCTAAAAATGCAAAATTTAATCGAACAGAATAAATGCATTTATTGGGTCATAAACTTAAAAGAAAGCAATGATCTGATTGGTTCTGTTTGTTTGTGGAATTTTGATCCTGAAAACGAAATTGTTGAAATTGGTTATGAAATGCTGACTGAATTTCAAGGAAAAGGAATCATGAGCGAGGCTATAAAAGAAGTCATAAAATATGCATTTGAAGAAATACACGCAAAAATAATTACGGCATTTCCTTCTTCTGATAATATAAATTCTGTGGCAATGCTTAAGAAAATGAATTTTGAATTTGAAGACAAAAAATATAATAATACGCATGAAAAAGTAAAAAATCTGGTCACTTATACTCTAAGAAATAATAAAAAATATAACCATTTTTAATACTTTATTCTAATATTAAAAACAGGTATTTATACTTTAAACAGAAAATTATAAATCACTATTTTTGAATTAACAGATTCTTATTCTAAAGCTATTAAAATGACAGAGCCTTTGATTATTCTTGAAAACCTATGGAAACGTACTTTAAATCCTTCCGGAAATTCTTCTGGAAATAGTACTCAAACATGGAACGACGAAATAAAAGCTTTATATCAATTGGGTATTGGTATGGAAGACGCGTTACAGTTTTTGTATTTTGAGAAACCTGATTTTGAAACTTTTAAAATCTGGATAAATGATAAAAGAAAAAGCGAAAATAATGAAGCTCCAGAAACCGCAGAAGAAGTTCTCTCAAAGGAAGATCTTGAATTTTGGGATAAAAATGGCTATGTAATTGTAAAAAATGCCATTTCAAAAAAAGACTGTGAAGAAACACAACAGGCAATTTGGGAGTATTTAAAAATGGATCCCAATAAAAAAGAAACCTGGTATAACAGACATGAAAATCAGAAAGGATTAATGCTTAATTTTTCAGATCACGAAACCTTAAATAAAAACAGGTTTTCTCCAAGAATAAAAAAAGCATACGAACAGCTTTATAAAACAGACAAAATATACAAAACGATTGATAAAGTAAGCTTTAGCCCTCCAGAAACTGAAGAATTTAGTTTTCTGGGAAGTCAGCTTCATTGGGATACCAGTTTAAAACAACCTATAAAATTTGGACTTCAGGGTTTGCTTTATCTCACTGATTGCGATATAGATGAAGGAGCTTTTCATTGTGTTGCGGGATTTCACAATCAAATAAATCATTGGCTGGACAATCTCAAACCAGATGAAAACCCAAGAGATAAAGCTGTTGTCACCTTAAAACCGGAACCTATTACAGGAAATGCCGGAGATTTTATAATCTGGAATAATACTTTACCACATTGTGCCACACCAAATAAAGGAAAAAGTCCAAGAATGGTTCAATATCTTACCTATTTACCGGATGATTTTGATAGCGCAAAAGAATGGATATAAGATTTAAATAATGCTATTAAGTCAAGAAGATATCTAAAAAATTAAAAAAAACATCTCGCGCAAAGACACAAAGTCGTAAAGCCTTTTTGTCTTTTAGCATAAATTTAAAAAATTAAAACTTTGCGACCTTGCGTCTTTGCGCGATTATTATGGCGTTTTTTTTCTGTCTGGCAAGTTAAACTAAACCTTTTTCACCTTTTCGCAAACGCATCGCAACATACCCTAAGGCCAGGAAAACCATTGCTGCACTGGCATACATAAGCATTGGGATTTTTGCAATCACATCCTGATACATCCATCCCGCAATAAGAGCGCCAAGACCAATTCCGGCTTCAAGGGCAATGTACATCGTTGCCATAGCTTTACCACGATGATCAGCGAAACTCATGTCGACCGTCCAGGCATTTAACGCCGGTGAAACAATTCCGGTAGAAACGCCATAAATTGCCGCTCCAACCAAAAGTCCGGTGATTGAGGTGGAGAATCCAACAATAAACAGCGATATAATCAAAAAGAAAAGTCCAATTGCGATGATATGCAAGCGCCCATATTTGTCAGATGCTTTTCCGGCTCCAAAACGAATCATTACCGAAGTAATCGTAAAAACCATAAAAAACAAACCTTTATTCGTAATCCCTAAATGCTGACTCCAATCCGGAATTAAAGTCAAAATCACGCCATAAGCCATATAAGAAAGAAAGGTAACAATTGCTGCCGGCAATACTTCTACGGCGATAATATCTTTTCTCGAAATCTTTAGAATACGCAGGCTAAAACGCTGTTTGTATTTTAAAGTTTCCTTCATATTCATTAAAATTAAAATAGACATCAGCGCAAAAACAGAAGAAGCATAAAAAAGCATGTTCATCGAAGAATAAATCTTAATGGTACTTCCAATTGCGGGTCCCAAAGCCATCCCTATAGAAAAGCAAAGTCCATGTAAGCCCAATGCTTCGCCCCAACGTTCTCTGGGAACAATATCTGCCACATAAGCTGCCGTAGCCGTAGGTTTAAATCCTGTAGAAAATCCGTGAATCAATCGCAAGAATAAAAAACCCGAAACTGTTCCTAAAACCGGATAAAGAATTCCGCAGACAAAACAAACAATCGATCCCACAGCCATAACAGGAACTCGTCCTAAAGTATCTGTCAAACGACCGCTAAAAGGTCTTGAAATCCCTGCCGTTAAGGTAAAAAGTGCAATAATTAATCCTTTATACTCTGCCCCGCCCATTTTGCTCAAATACTCCGGAAGCTCGGGAATCAACATGTTAAAACTGGCCGAAAAGAGTAACGAACTTAAACAGACTAATCCAAATTGCAGATTATAAATTGGGTGAATGGCTTTTACAGAGAAATTCATGAGAAAATTTTAGAAGCGCAAATATAACGAAAACTCAAGCTTGAAACTAACATAAAAAAGAGAAGAAAAACGCTCCTTGAAAAAGCCTTAACATCTTGATTATACTCCTTTAATAACAAATCATTAAATGCTTTTAATGTGACAAAATTAGGATGAAACTTCGCAATAAACCAACAAATTTAATTATAAATGTTTTCTAAAATTTGCCTTTTTATAGAGCTGTTTAAAAAGTTTGAAATATATTTACACTTTTGGTTGACAAAATTACGTTATGCAAATGGCGATTTTTTGTAGCATTCAGCCAACAAATTTTAAGCAGTCAAGATGGAGAAACATACCATATCAGTAGCATCATTACCTTTGAGTGATAATCCAACAGCGAACACTCAAATAAAAATAGCCGACTTATTACCTGATTCGGAATCTCAGTTAGATTCTATGGAAATGAAGGAAAAACCGCTTATGGATTCCAGTATTCCGTATAGAGATTTGACAAATGTTGCGACTAAAAAAGAAAGTATTGCAAAGCTGATTGCTAAACTGGATGTTGAAACTAATATCAGGTATCAAAGAACGGTTGAAGATACGTATTGCAACGTATATTCTTATGATTATTGCTACTTCTCAAAAGTGTATCTCCCAACGGTTTGGTGGACAGATGAATCTCTTGAAAAAATATTAAACGGTCAGGAAGTCGAAGTCGTTTTTGAACAAACTGTTGATCGTATTTATTCCAGCGCCATACACGATTGGTTTTTGGAATGGGGAGCGAGTTTTGGCTGGGAAAGAATGTTTACTGCCGATGAAATTCAGAATAAAGTAAATGCTAATGGCGGAATTGGAATGATTTGTGCCAAAAGAAGAGAAAAAGGACTTTCCGGTCATATTGTTCCGGTTGTTCCCGAAACCGATTTACATAAAGCATATCGCGAAAATGGCAAAGTAGTATATCCGCTACAATCACAAGCCGGTAAACTGAATTATAATTACTTTTCAGAAGTTAGAAAAGATTGGTGGAATGATGAGTTATATTCCTCTTATGTATTCTATTACCATGAATAAATAAAAACAATTTCCTCAATTGTTTAAACCTCTAAAAAAATTATTGATTTTCAACGTGTTAACCACTTGGAAATGATATAATAAAGTACTACTTTTGCAACTTGGAAAAAACAGGAATAGCAAAAGTTATAATTCGGCTATTCATCTTCTTAAATTATTGATATAAAAGTAATTAATTGCAATAGTGTTTTTATAACCTACTTATAAAACTCTACTGCATTATCAATCATTCAGTCGATACAAGTGCAAAATTTCTGAGACAAATATAAATTCATACAATTTTAAAAGTAAAAGAAGGCTTTTTTAATGGATGCAAACAATTATGCTTTATCCGTTGAAAGATTTTGTGCCCTCTGATATTTAAGCGATTAGTCTCAAATTTCCAAACAAAAAAATTGATTTCAAACAGTTCAAAATAACCACATAAAAAGAAAATTAGTATAAATGAAAGACAATCAGACACAAAAATATTATTGGGGAATAGGATTAGAAAACGAAACCTACATGCAATTTGAACAATCCCTAATTGTTTCTGGTGAATTTATACAAGAAAAAATTGGTTTTGAAAAGTATAGTATCGACTACAGAAAATGCTACAAACCCGAAAGCTTAACTCCTGTCTTGAAAAAAGCTTTTGATATAAACGAAAATTATACCGTGAGCCGAATGATGAACAGTCATTCGCTTGAAAAATTAGATATCAACTATCAGCATAAAACTTTATCACCTATAAAACCATTAATGGATACAGAAACTGGTGAAGTGATTGCGCAACCAATTGAAAATCCTGATTATTTAGGAAAATCTATCATGGAACTTTTCCTTGAAGATCAGCCATACAACATTCAAAGTATGATTACCCAAAGAAACAAAACAATGGGTTCTGTACATTTTGATGGTGATTCAATCGAGTTTGTAACCAAATATTTTGAAAACAGAACAATCGCTGATTCTTGTAAAGAACTAAAAGCAACGAAAAAATTATTCCTTGATAAAATCAATGAATCTGCTGTTTTAGACGGAAAATTAAGTTTTCCCGATTACAACAATGGTCTTAATATGTTCATGACCAATCAGGAAAATCTGGTTTTGTTCAACAACGGAACCTATCATTTTCATATTACATTACCGTCATTGACAGAAGACAGCAGAATTGTCGACTATAATGAATTCAATAAAACGCATAGCAACGCCATCTATATGTTGCAATGGTTTGAGCCATTCTTTATAGCAACTCTTGGAAGTCCTGATATTATGGGTGTGATAAGCGATAAATACAGTCTGGACAAAAAATTTACTTTAGGTTCTATGAGAAATGCCATGTCACGTTACATAGGCGTTGGAACATATAACACGGCAATGCCAAAAGGTAAAATTCTAACTTATAAAGTTGATGATTTTAGAAAATTATTAAAATTCGAAAAAGAAGAAAACATTTGGTGGCGCGATCAGATTGAAGCTGACATGGAATATGAAATGCTTTCTGAATTAGGTCTTGATTTTAATCAGGAAAAAATGTACCAAAGCGGTTTCGAATTCAGAAGCTTTGATGAATTTCCGGCAGAATACTTAAATGATGTTCTTTTTTCTATCATTTTAATTTGCGAGCATTCATTGAATCTTCCTGATGTTCAATGGGGACATGACAGCAAAGCTTGGAATAATTTGGTTTTTAAAACCCTAAAAATGGGTTATTTAACTGAAATAAACGAAGAGGAAAAGAAAGAAGTTTTAGACCTTTTACAAATATTAAATCCATCAGATTCAAATTATGAAACTCTAAAATCAGAATTTGAAGCAATCATAATGTTAGACGAGTTTTTCTTTAAAATCCTGGCTGTTTTACACGATAAATACAAAGACAATAATGTTTGTCTGGATGCGATGTACGGACAAAAAACAAGTTCTCCTCCAAAATGGGACAACTTTAATAAATACCAAACAGAAAGACATTTAAAACAAATTGGTTCTTTCTGCGATAATTAAGAATCAGACATTTCTACACTGTCTAAAAAACAGAATATAATATGATAATAGCGGCCATTAAAGCCGCTATTTTTTATTTACATCTACATAAAATTTCGGTTCTACTTCCTGATTCCGCTAAATCTCAGCCGCGTTTTAATTGGCGTTTTTAATTATTTTAAATATATTTGAATATGGATATAAATAATAAAGACATAATCACAAGACCCGCTACAAATACAGATTTGCCTGAACTTAACGAATTCCTACAATCTCTTGTTGAAGCTGAACGTCCTTTTGACCCAACTTTAAAAGATGGAAAAATCTTTTATTATGATATACAAGATCTTATACTAGATGAAGGAACCGAAATCTTAGTAATCGAAGTTGATAATGAAATCGTTGGTTCCGGATATGCCCAAATCCGATCAGGAAAACCCTTTGAGCGTTACGAACTTTTTGGATATCTTGGTTTTATGTATGTAAAACCGGAATTTAGAGGAAGAGGCCTAAATAATCTATTATTGAACGATCTTAAGAAATGGATTCTATCCAAAGGAATCACTGAGGTTCGACTACAAGTTTACTCTGAGAATGATGCAGCTGTCAGAGCGTATGAAAAAGCCGGTTTCGAAAAAATACTAACAACAATGCGTTGCGAGATTAATTAATCAGGAAATGGCAAATCAATCAGAAAATACAATTAGAAAAGCCTATACTGCTTTTAACGAAAGAAATATTGACAAAACACTTTCGACAATGCAACCGGATGTACAATGGTCTAAAGCTTGGGAAGGTGGCTATATTAGCGGACACAATGAAATTATGCGCTATTGGACAAGACAATGGACGGAGATAAATCCTAAGGTTGAACCAATTGGTTTCAGCGAAAGAGAAAACGGAAGTCTGGAAGTTACAGTACATCAAATTGTAAAAGATTTACAAGGCAATTTAATGTTTGACGGAATCGTTAAACATGTCTATACTTTTCAAGATGGACTTATAAAAACTATGGACATTGAACTGACAGATCAAAATTAATAGTTCATACACGGACTTTACTATAAAATAAGCACGACAAATCTTTAATCAAAAAAAAAGAAAAAAATATGTCAATTACAACAGAATCAGAATTGGTTGGAATGAAAAAGGCAAGCGAAGCCGTTGCCTATGCATTGAAGGAAATGAGAAACTTTGCCCAACCTGGTATAACAACAAAAGAGCTAGACGATTTTGGTGGGCAAATCCTTAACGATTTAGGAGCAAAATCAGCACCATATTTAACTTATGGGTTTCCAGGATGGACTTGTATTAGTGTAAATAATGAATTTTGCCACGGAATCCCTTCTGAAAAGAGAATACTTAATGAAGGCGACTTAATTAATATTGATGTTTCGGCAGAGCTTGATGGATTTTGGTCAGACAACGGAGGCTCATTTGTTATTGGAACAGATGTAAACCAACATCAAAAATTGGTTGAAGCTTCAAAACAAATTTTACAAAAAGCAATCTATAGTATCAAAGGCGGAGTTCGGATTTCTGATATCGGATTTTTAATTGAAACAGAAGCAAAGAAAAAAGGTTACAAAGTCATCAAGAATTTAACCGGACACGGTATAGGAAGAAGTCTTCACGAAGCACCGCATGAAATAGCAAATTACAGAGATAAATTTAATCTGACCAGATTCAAGAAAAATTCTGTTGTGGCTATTGAAACCTTTATCGCAACGACTTCTACTTATGCAGAAACTTTACAAGATGGCTGGACAATGGTTGGAAACAAAGGCGGTTTTATGGCACAACATGAACATACTATTGTTGTAACTGACGGTAAACCGATTATATTAACAGAGATGAATGAAATCTGGAATTAATAGAACGGTCCTTAAATATAAAAACCCCTCTAAAGCAAAATAATGCTTAGAGGGGTTTATTTTTCTAATCCTAATCGTCTCGACAAAGATTAGATTCATGTTGCGGAGTTACTTGCGAAGATTTCTCTCCCGAAGCCTCGGGATCGAAATGACAAGATTGTGTTTATACCTTGTTATTTTAAAAAAAATTATGGTCCAAAAAGCTTAACTTAATGACATTGCGCGATCCCGATCCCGAAGCGTCGGGACGGGACGGTATTAAAACCTGTCGGGTTTGAAGTACGTATCTCGAAATGAATATTGGATTTACTTTACAGAGTTTCGTGTGTGATTTCTCGTTCCTGGAAATGACAAAATAGTCCACTCTAACTGAAAAAGATAAGGTAATCTCAAGACTTCGGGATTAATCCATTGAAAAATAATAAAAAAATAAAGTTTTTTTTCTTTACCAAAATCATTAACTTGTATATAATTACTGCGCTATATAGGATTAATCTTGTTTTTTTAAATATGGATATTTCTTTATTTTTTCAGAACAATTTATATGTAGCGAACCTAAAGTATTTTTTTTCTAACACCTAAAAATGGATTTATTATGCGAGTATCAGTCATTCGAAAAAATATAATATTTACCCCAGATTCCAAAAGAGTTGTTGCCCGATATTTTATGAATGGTGATGAACGAACCCAACAAATGGTCTTACGCATAATGATGCTGGACGAAAGACAAGTCCTCGAAACCTTAGAACAGACTCTTCGCGAATTTGCCAGACGTCATCGAAATATTTCCGCTATATTTTTTAAACATTGCGAACGAATAAGACCTTTAATAGAAGCAATAAAAATTGATTATGAAGCCATGTCTTTGGATCGAAAAATGCTGATAGGTTCTTATTGTACAATGGAATATGCTATAGAATCTGCGGCTATTTTTAATCCCTCAATTGTAGAAGATTTTGATCAATCGGGTTTAGAAGAAGGAGAAAAACGTGTTATTATTTCGTTTAGGGCGACGGGCGAAGGTCATATTTCATCCATTGTTTTTAGAAGAGGAATTTTGGACCGAAATAACAACCTGCAAGTCATGAAAATTGGTCATAATATCGATAAAGCCGAGATTATGCATAAAACTTTTTTCAATAAAGAACGATTTTCATCAAAATTGTCCGAAATGCACACGCAGGACAAATACATAACCCAGATTATGCAGGAGCTGCCCAATGAATTTGAGTATGCTGTACTAAAAAATATGGTTGATACAGCCTTAAGCGATCCGTCAATTCGGGAAGAAAGAAGAACGGCGCTGAGCGAGATAATGTGGTTGGCCAAATCATTTTATGACTTAGAATTCAAGCACGATTCTGATATTACAGAACGTGTTATATTTCCAATATCCGAATCTGAGAGCCGAGGTATCGAAGATGCTCGTTTTGTTCGTTTTGTCGATGATGATGATTCTTCTCGTGTTATGGCAACCTATACGGCCTATAATGGACATACGATACTCCCTAAACTTATTTCTACCGAAGATTTTTACACCTTTAGAGTAATGCCTTTGCACGGAATTGGTGCTCAAAATAAAAATCTGGCTTTATTCCCAAAAAAAATAAAAGGGAAATTTGCCATGCTCGCCAGAATTGATGGTGTTAACAATTATATCATGTATTCTGACAGAGTCACACAATGGAATAATCCTGTACTACTTCAGGAACCCCGTTATACCTGGGAGTTTACACAAATAGGAAATTGCGGTTCACCACTTTGGACTGAAGAAGGCTGGCTCGTTATTACCCACGGTGTTGGTACAATGAGACGCTATTGCATAGGTGCGTCATTATTTGATCTCGACGATCCAACCAAAGAAATTGGCAGACTTACAGAACCATTGCTTTCACCGCTGGAAGACGAGCGAGAAGGTTATGTCCCGAATGTAGTATATTCCTGTGGTGCAATAATTCACAACAATAGTTTAATCTTGCCTTATGCCGTATCTGACTACTCTTCTACATATGCTATTGTGGATATGGTAGAATTATTAGATGCTTTGAAGAAAAGTAAGTAGCACTGTAAATCAAAAAATTGAAGCTACAACTTTTTGCATAGCTCCAGATTTACTTGCAGTTTTTAAATGAAATTAGGAATCGGCTTTAGCCAAAATATATTGTTATTTGGCTAAAGCCTTTTTTATATAAATTCTTCAATCTCCAGCTAAAGCTCAATGTCATTAAGGAAAAAATCCATTGGCAATTTGTTTTTGTTCCATCGGAACATTTCATGGTAGTTCAATAAATACGGTATTTTTTCACGTTCCGCAGGAACGTTTGATTTTATAAATAATAATTGTTAAAAACAGATACAGATTACGTATACAATTCTCAAACGTCCCAATGGGACGATGTTTCTCTTGATGCATTTTTTTTTCTACCGATGAGATGTTCCGATGGAACAAAATCTAAAATATCTTAACTTATAATGGAGCAATTTGTTTTTGTTCCATCGGAACATTTCATCGGTAACCCAATAAATACGGTGTTTTTTTACGTTCCGTAGGAACGTTTGATTTTATAAATAATAATTGTTAAAAACAGATACAGATTACGTAGACAATTTCTCAAACGTCCCAATGGGACGATGTTTCTCTTGATGCATTTTTTTCTACCGATGAGATGTTCCGATGGAACAAAATCTAAAATATCTTAACTTAATGACATTGCGCTAAAGCTGGAGGCTATTCAAAAATGAGAATATTTTAGCAATTCATAATTTTAAAGAAAACAACTTAATAACGTAAACTAATATTTTTCTATCTTTATATAAATTATTTATAAAGATGACCATACAACAGTTAAAATATATTGTAGCCTTAGACGAAGAACGCCATTTTGCACGCGCTGCCGAAACTTGTATGGTTACACAACCCGGACTAACGATTCAGTTAAAAAATCTGGAAGAAGAAATCGGAATTAAAATTTTTGATCGAAATAAAGTCCCCTTAACCCCTACTTTACTGGGAACTGAAATTATAAATCGTGCCAAAAAAATTCTTCGGGAAGCTGATGAAATCAGGGATTTTATTGTCAATGAGAAAAATAAACTTGAAGGAGAAGTCAAAATCGGAATAATTTCGACATTATCGCCTTATCTGATTCCGCTTTTTATAAAAGCGATGAAAATAGCAACGCCAAAAATGCAATTTATCATAAAGGAAGCCAATACAGGTCAGCTTATGAATGATGTCATGACAGGCGCACTTGATGTGGCAATTATGGCAACACCAACGGGAAATCCGCATTTAATTGAACATCCCGTTTTCAAAGAACCTTTTGTTGCTTACCTAAATACGGTGCATCCAATGGCGGCAGAATCTCACTATGAATTACAACCGTCAGACAAAACCGAATTGCTTTTGCTGCATCATGAATATTGCTACAATGCGCAGTTATTGGATATTTGCGACATTAAAAATCCAGGAAAAATTAAGGATCAGTTTAGTTATGATATCAGCTCGATTGAAACTTTAAAAAATCTGGTAAGAGCACAATTAGGATTTGCCATTATACCGGAACTTTCGATGATTAACGAAGTGGAAACAGGACTTTTTAAGCATTTTAAAGAACCAAAACCTGTGCGTGAAATTAGTCTTGTGGTATCAGATACTTTTTCGAAAAAATTATTACTCGAAAAAATGAATGAAGCAATTTGGAATTGCCTTCCGGAATCCTTGCAGCAAAATTTTGCCTATCGAAAAATAAGATGGAACGATTCGCCTTATTTTATTAAGGCAACGACAAGATAAATTAGATAAAAATTAAATAATGCTATAAGCATAGAAAGAAACTAATTAGAAAAATCCGTTTTTATCAGCGTTTTCGCTTTAGCGAATTAGTAAAATCAGCGTCTAATTTTGACGCGGATAAAACAGATTTACTTCGTAAAAACGCGGATAAAAACGGATTTGATCTGCAATAATTTTATTTTCTAAAAGCTTAACTTAATGACATTACCCAGGGGACGTTTGGTAAATTTAGAAACATATATTATTTATTGTTGTTATTCAAACGTTCCTACGGAACGTAAAAAAAACACGCTTTTATTAGTCTACCGATGAGATGTTCCGATGGAACAAAAACTAATTTTATTACAATTCATATTTTCTACCAATGTTTAATGTCTAAAAGCACAAATTATTGAATTCCATCAACCATACAAAAGTTAGAACCCTCTATTTTGTGCCGTTAGGTACTACATGTTGGTAGCACATTCGATTCATAATTCACAGGCGTGCCGTAGGTACGCAACACAACGATGCCATTGCGTACCTACGGCACGCTAATTTTATAACCATTCATATCTTCTACCAACATTTAGTACCTAACGGCACAAACTATTGAATTCTATAAATCATAAAAAAAACCGAAATCCTCAAGAGAATTTCGGCTTTTTTATTAGTAAAAGGTTTGTATTATTTTGCGCTTAAATCTTTGGCTGCACCAATAATTACATTCGCAACTGCTTCAGGCTGCGACATAAAAACACAGTGGCTTCCTTTTATTTCAACAGCTTTAGTTTTAGAACGTTTGTACATTGCACGTTCAATAGAAGGATCGATACTTTTATCTTGCGTTGCAATAATTCCATAAGCCGGTTTATCTCTCCATGCTGCTTTTGTCACAGGTGTTCCAAATCCTTTGGCATAAAAAGCACCCTGTGAGGCATACATAAATGCAGCTTCTTCTTTGCTTATGTCAGCACAAAATCCTGCATGAAATTTAGCCTGATCATAATAAACAATACCTTTATCGTTTGGAGGTAAAACGCCATTTTCAGGTGCAGGAGGTGCAGTTTGCAACCATTGTACAGTATTCTCTCCGTTATCGGGCTGAAAAGCTGCTACATAAACCAATCCAACAACTTTAGGGTGATTTCCTGCTTCAGTAATTACAGTTCCACCCCAGGAATGTCCTACCAAAATTGTTGGTCCGTCCTGATTGTCAAGAACAACCTTTGTTGCGGCTACATCATCTTCAAGAGAACTTAACGGATTTTGAACAATCGTTACTTTATATCCTTTTTTAGAAAGTACATCATATAATTTTCTCCATCCGGAACCATCAGCGAATGCTCCGTGTACCAAAACTACATTTTTTACTTTTGTTGGTGCTGTTTGTGCGTTTGCATTTGTTCCCAATAAAACGCTCATAATTAATGCTGCAGACAGGAATAAACGATTCCATTGTCTTTTTAAAATTGCTGTTTTCATTTTTTTATTTTTTAAGATGTTAATTCAATTTATTTGTAGTTGTTAGAAACTAATTAAGATAATAAGGTTGTTTTTAAAACAATTTCTGTGTTAAGCAATTTTGAAATCGGACAGATTTCTTTTGCTTTTTGAGCTGATTTTTCGAAATCTTCAACTGAAATTCCGGGAACTGAACCTGTAAGTTCCAGCGTAATTAATGTAATTGTACCATCTTCAAAAGTTACTTTGGCAACTGTATTTAAATCTTCCGGTACAAAACCTGCTTCTGATAATAAAAAGCTCAATTGCATTGTAAAACATCCTGCATGTGCAGCAGCGATCAGTTCTTCAGGATTTGTTCCTACTCCTTCTGCAAAACGGGTTTTAAAAGATAATTGTGCGTTGTTCAATGTTGTACTTTGTGTTGTAATGGTTCCGTTTCCTTCCATTCCTGTACCTTTCCAGTTTGCGTTTGCGTTTCTTGTAAATTTCATGATTAAAGTTTTTAATGTTATAAATTTTTAATTTTCAAATAATTGTTCTGATTTGATGAGACAAATGTATGGCGGTTATCTTCATTAATCAAATTGATAATTTTGTATCATTATAAATTAAATTTATAATCTTGGTTTTAATTTTTAATAATAACCCGTCTTATATGGTTCTGCCCTTATAATTGTTTTTTAAATGTCCACACTTCTATTTTCCAATCATTTTATAGCCAACATATATGCCACGATCAAAATGCCTTATAAACCAGTTCTTTCGATCTGATTCTTCTCTAACAATTGTCGTATTTCGCTATACTATCTTAAGGATTAATGATATCTCGTCATACTTGAAATAAACAATAGCAGGTTTGGTATGAAATAGTACTTCAATTAAACTTTCTTTATAAAACATTACTAATCAAAATTTTAGTAACTTTAAAATGCAATACCAAAAAGTATTCTGCTAAGCAAAAACCGATTTTATTTGAGAATTAATTTCTGCTAAAGGCAATAAATACGCATCATTAAATGTTATCTACATAGGCATTAAGCAATTTTTAATGCTTTAAATCAATTAAAGAAGTATGAAAAGAATATTGTTTATAATTATAATAACAGGGTTTTCTCTGCACGGATATGCGCAAAAAGAAGTAAATGGTAAATACAAACCAATTCCTGCCAACAATTCTGAGATTAAAGAAAACTTGCCGCCAGAAACTCCGCCACCTACAGATTTGCCTCCGGTAAAAGAGCCAACGGTTTTAAAAATCAATCCTGATGATCTCTATAAAAATAATAGTCTGTATAAACCGGAAGCCAATGTTGAAGGTATCTTTTACAGAAGAAATGAGTATTTAGGAGGTTTTGTAACCAACACAACGGTTTCTACAATTCGTTATCGTGATGCTGCGTTTGTAGATGGCGATAAAATCAGAGTTTATCTCAATGATAAAGTCATTGAAAAAGAAGTAGGTTTAAATGGTGATTTTCAAGGTTTTAAAATAACTCTTGTAAAAGGAATGAATAAAATTGATTTTGAAGCTTTGAACGAAGGTTCTGCTTCGCCAAATACAGCTGAATTTCAGGTTTATGATGATAAAGGTGCTGTAATCAAAGCCAGCCAATGGAACGTTGGTACAGGTTATAAAGCAACAATTATATTGTATAAAGAGTAAAATCAGGAAATTCTAATAAACAACAAACCCGACAGTTTTTAAAAACTTGTCGGGTTTGTTGTTACGGGTACTTTTGTCGTTTATATTATCCCTTGTTCGGGATGACAAGATTGTGATTATGCATTGCGAAAGATGGATTAAAATCCATCCCTACAATATATTTTGTTCCTCGGGAACTGTTTAGGAAGTGACAAACCCGACAGGTTTTAAAAACTTCGCGGGTTTACTAACTTGAAACCTGAAACTTTAAACTTTTAACGTTTTTTGACCGCAATAAAACTCAAATTTATGGTAAGTTTAAATCTTTAAAACCTGAAACTTCTGTCGAAACTTCTCCTAACCAACCCGCTTCAGCACGGTTAGAATTATACACTTTTACAAAATCTATACCTTTCAGTTTTACGGATTCTCCTTTCGCATTTACCGCCCAATTAATATCGATTTGCGCTTTGTCATCTGCATCTGACCAGTTATCTGCATAACCCCAATCATATGCCGGGCAAACCCAGTAAGTTCCAGTTCCTGATTGATCAAATGCATTCGATTGTAAATATGCTCCCTTAAAAGTGATCGTATTTCCTTTCCATAAGGGATAAAAAGGCTGACCGTGAAAAGGATTTTTAGAAACATATCCCGTTTTCCCCTGATTATCTGTCCAACGAATATAATTTGGCTCACTTGGGTCTTCCGGCTCTGTAGCTGGTTTGTAATAGGTTAATTCATAATTTTTAATTGTAGTTGGCTTTACGTGCTCAGAACCGGCGATTTCAAACCATTCATCATCTGGTTTTCCATTACCATTAGCATCGTAAGAAACCATTATAATCCCGGGTTCTGCCCAATTTGGAAAAGCATTTCCAAGTACAATAAAATCATTTCCTTCTTTATTTATAACGGTATGATCAAATCCCATGACAACATACCCGCCATATCCTCCCAGACTAATCATGCTGTCATCTGTTGTAATAGCTTTTTGAGCTTTTGCACGCATTGTCTCATCTGTATCTCCCGCAACATATTCCGGTAAACCATTTGTAAATTGTCCCGGTGCAGGAAAGAAATCAAATACATTTTTTATTCCGTTAAAATAAGCTTTGGCACTCACAATAACTGTAAATGTCTTGTTGCTTTCTCCAGCCGCATTTTTAGCTTTAAATTCAATGTTGTAAGTTCCCGCAGTTGCAAATACATAAGATAAATCAGTAGTTGTAGACACTTCCTGACCATTCACCAACCATTTGTAAGTACTCACGGTTTCGCTTTCTACTTGAGGTTTAACTCTAAACCACTGCATTATATCTGTCGCGAAACCAATTGCGGGAATAGTTATTGCAATTTTTGGAGGCGTTGCCACAGCATCATCATCTTTAGAACATCCTGCCAAAAACAGGATCATAGACAAGGCAAATAAAATTTTCTTCATTCTTCTTTTTTTAATTTAATGGTTATTTATTTAATGGTTGTTTTCTTGTATTTAAAGGCAAAATGCGCCGGAATATCTCCTGTAATAACTTTAAACTTTGTAACTCCGTCTTTATCTACACAGTAAAGTTTACCTGGCGAAACATAATCTCCGGCATCTGTTATGTAAACATTTAATGAAAACGGATCTACAGCAAGTCCGTAAGGAGTTTTAATTTCGTCGCTGACTGTTTTAGGCAAAAAACTTCCTTCGAGCAAAATCTCTTTTTTGACATCGATCATAGAATAGTTTATTTTCCATTTGAAAGTAACATAACTAAATTCTGATCCAATGATGTAGGCTTTATCGCCAACGATACTAATATTAGAACAAGCAATATCAAAGGTTTTCTTGATCTTATCCGTTTTAGTATCAATCACAAAAAGTTTTGACGGAGTATCATAATAATCCCCGCGAGAACTTACATAAATGTCGCCATCAGCATCGGCTTTAAGCCTGTGAAGGTTGATCGCAACATCAATATCTTTAATCTTTGTAAAGGTTTTTAAGTCAATTACAGAAACTGTTCTCTCGTAGTTTGGAGGACTATATCCACCAGAATTTGCGATATATAATTTGTCTCCTACAACCGCCATTTCCTCCGGTTGACGTCCCACTTTTACGGTTCTTGTAATTTTAAGTGATGTCGTATCAATTTCGGCAACAAAACCATTTGGAGAATTTTCGCCCAATTGTACTTCACCATCATAAGCACTTGCATAAGCTTTTCCGTTTGCAAAAGTTACATAACGACAATTTTTCACATCAATAACCTTAAGACGTTTAGTTGTCGCAGCATCCATAACTTCGACCTTGTTTGAGTTATTGATTACCGCATAAACTTTTGATCCGTAAATCCCAATATCGTTCCCAACATCGCCCAAACCTAAAGTAGCTTCGGGATTTGCCTGACCGTAAACATTTCGTCTGTAACTCCCGGATTTATAGTCATAATAGTCTAATGACGATTTGTTCATATTCATATTACCTTCATTAAGAAGATAAAATCCTTCTACAGTCGTAGCCGTTTCCGGAGGTAAAACCACAACCTCTTCAGGAATAATGGGATCGTCTTCCTGACACGACTGAAAGCCTATAGCGACTAAAACCAATAAGATCAAAAACTTGAAATTTGTTTTCATAACAGAAAATTTAATTATTAGAATCTTTTACATTAAAAATTTACAGACATACTCAAACGATAATTCCTCCCGGGCATCGGAAAATTCAAAACCACATCATAATACTGATTGAATATATTGTTTACCTCCGCTCCTATTTTTGTTGGAAGTTTTAAGAATTTTCCATCCCAGATCAAAGCCATATCACTCGTGTACCAAGGCTTTACAAAATTTACCGGAATATTTGCTTTCTGGCTGTAGCGTTCTCCGGTATAAATAAAACTATAGTTCAGCTGCCAGTTTTTCCAGCTTATAGACGAAGTTGCCGTGCCGCTGTTCATCGGCGTATACGGAATCTGATCACCATAAGTAGTACCTTTTGGCGTCACATCGATTGCTTTCTGATACGTATAACTTAAACCCAAATCCAGAAATATTTGCTCGGGAAATCGGAATACGAAGTTGGTATTAAGTTCGAAACCCGTTATATCTACTTCGCCAAGATTCATCATTGTCCATCTAAATAAATTGGCAGATGGCATGGCGACAATTTTATCTTTTACGTGATTGTAGTAAACATCAGCCTGAAAAGAAGCTGATTGTAAAAACTTTTTTGGTTCAATAATATAAGTTGATCCAAAATCGTATTGTGTAGTAAATTCAGGTTTTAAAGAGCTGTTTCCTATAAAAGTGTAATACAAATCATTGAAAGTCGGCATTCTGAAAGATTCTTTGTAAAATGCCCTGACTCTGAAATTTTTAGTATCAAATGGCTGATAAGAAGCCGATATAACCGGGCAAAAAACATGCTGACTATCTCCTTGCTGATAATATTTAACCTGTTCATCTACATAAGCGCCTAAAAAATTTGCCTGAATATCAAGTCTTGACCAATGCATTTCTGTAGACAATGCGCCCAGATAAGAATATCGCGTTGGATACGGAAATCGGTATAAATTGGCATCAAGCTTATTGATCGAAAAATCGGTTGCAAGAGATACTTTCCACCATTCCTTAATCGTGTATTGATTGACAACAGAAGCGTAAAATTCGTTTTGATAATATTTATTATCCAGCGCACCTTGCAGCGTTTTATAATCCGGATCGATGTAACGGTTGTAATCTCTGCTGAATTTTAGATTGGCGAGCAATTCGTATTTCTTAGAAAATGAATTCTGATAAGAACCGTGTACAAAGAAATTCCTGTCCCATTGTCGCTGCACATATTCATATTTATTGGCTAAAATCGCTCCCGGAAGTCCACGTTCTGAATCGTAATAATACGTTTTTAGCGAAGCCTGACCAGTTCCTAGTTTTGCATGCAGCGCTAATTCACTTCTTAAAGCTTCGATATCGCCATTTTGACGAACTGCTGTTGTATCGTAACCGTTCGTCTTCTGATATCTGTACTTGTATTTTCCATCGGCTTTAAGCCAATCTGCACTTGCTGTAAGAGAGAAAGTAGAAGATATTTTTTGCTGATAAAGAAAAGAAGGATTAAAAAGTCCGAAAGAACCGGTTTTTACCGAAGTTCTGATTTTAGTCGTTTTTCCCGATGAAAAATCAGGGACTTTGGTTTTTAAGAAAAGTGTATTTGAAGAGAAAAAACCTCGCGCAGGCTGAAAAATGGTAGACTTTTGCCCGTTATACAATTCAATGGCTTCAATGTTGTCCAGTGAATATTTCCCCAGATCTACTTGACCGTTTTGCGCATTTCCTACACTCATTCCATCATAAAAAACTGCGGTATGCGCGCTTCCTAAACTTCTAACGTTTATGGTTTTTAAACCGCCAATTCCGCCATAATCTTTCAATTGCACGCCAGAAAAATAACGTACAGCATCTGCTACAGAAAGACTGTTTAGTTTTTCAAGCTGTTTACCGGACAAGATTTGTACAGGCATTGGAGATTCAACCTTAAATTCACGTTTGCTTGTGGTTACAATAACCTCATTCAATTGGTGTTTTTTTAAAGAATCTGACTCCTTATTATTCTTTGGAAGATTATTCTGTGCATAAATCGGATTCCAAAATAAAATCCATAAAAGCAGAAACAATCCACCATGTTTTAGGCAAAAACGCCTATTTTCACATAAGTGCATAGCAAAATACTCTATTTAACTAAATAGTTGTTAACGGTAAAATCGAAATCAAATGTTAGTTTGATATTTGTGTTTCTCCCAAAACTCTGGTCCCCGAGAGCTTGAAATTATGTGCAGTGGCAGGTCTCCTGACTTATTCCCATTTTGATCAGCCTTCCCACATTTGAAAAAAATGCAGTGGCAAAAGATTCGATTTCAAAAGCTTAAAAAAGCCGTTGAATCAGTCAAAATGTTGCATGGAATTTTACAGTAACGGGCTTGTTCAGGATTTGCACCTGATTCCCTCTTCGTCAGCTAAACTCGAAAAGAATAGCTAAACCATTGCGAGCGCAAAGATACATAAACACTTTAGTTAATGTCTAATTTCTTAAAAAAAACAAAAAATTATAGATAATGACCTGTTTTAACTGGTAATTAGAAAAAATATCTTGTAGAAATTATATATTGATAATGCAAATAAAATCCGTTTTTATCCGCGTTTTTACGAAGTAAATCTGTTTTATCCGCGTCAAAATTAGACGCTGATTTTACTGATTCGCTAAAGCGAAAACGCTGATAAAAACGGATTTTTATAATTGCTTTCTTGATTAAACCGTTAAACCTTGGTAGACTTTTACGACGTTTTACGATAATTAAGAATCGCGGCAAAATTTAATACAATTGCAAAACCAATTATAATCAGAATATGTTTTGAAATATCCCTGAAACCGCTTCCTTTGATAATCACCATTCGCATGACATCTATAAAATAACTTATGGGATTAAATTTTGAAACCGTTTTTGCCCAATCCGGCATACTGTCAATTGGTGTAAACAAACCGCCCATTAGAACAAATATCATCACAAAGAAAAACATGATTAACATTGCTTGTTGCTGGGTTTCACAAATGGTCGAGATCAATAAACCAAAACCTAAAATTGCCAATAAATAAACGCACACAAAAGCATATAAAACCAATAGATTGCCTAGCGGAATTATGCCATAAAACAACCATCCAACCAATAATCCTAAGGTAAAGACAACATTACCCAGAATCCAGAACGGAATTAATTTCCCTAGTATAAAATGATATTTTTTAACAGGAGAAACATTAATTTGCTCAATTGTTCCGGCTTCTTTTTCTTTTACAATATTCAACGCCGATAAAAATCCACCCACAAGTGTTACCAAAATAGCCAAGATTCCCGGAACCATATACAATCTATAATTCAAGTGCGGATTGTACCAGTTTGAAGATGTAATTTCTATTTGCGGAATTGGATTAAAAGTCCCTTTAGGATTATTCTTTACTCGCAAATTATTGTTATAATCTCTTATAATATCGGCAATATATCCGGCGCCTAAGCCTGCTTTAGTTCCGTTAATGGCATTCACGCCAATAAAAAGCTGTTGGTGATTTTCGCGTATTAAATCTTGTTCAAAACCTCTTGGAATTTCCAGAATTAAATCGGCATGATCCTCTTCAACCTGAGTAAAAGCTTGTTTATAGGAGTCGTTATAACTGCGAAGTTTAAAATATCCGGAAGCAACAACTTTATTAATTAAATCTCTCGAATAATCAGATCGATCATTGTCTACTACAGCCAGATTGATGTTTTTGATTTCATAATTGGCAGCAAGCGGCAAAACAATAAGCTGAATAACCGGCATTACAATTATCACCGCCAATATAGCGCGATTGCGGAATATTTGCTTGAATTCTTTGATGAGCAAAAATTTTATAATTCTCATTACAATCGTATTTTAAAGCTTTTAAGGCTAATTATCAATAAGAAAACAGTAATTCCAAAGAGAATCAGAGTTTCCTTCCATATATATGAAAATCCTAATCCTTTGATCATAATTCCTTTTACGATGATATAATACCATTTTGAAGGAACGATGTTCGAAAACCATTGCAAAGGAACCGGCATATTTTCTATGGGAAACATAAAACCGCTAAAAAGCAGCGTTGGCAAAAGCATTCCTAATAACGAAATCAACATTGCAGTTTGTTGGGAATCTGTTTTTACCGAAATAAAGATTCCTAACGTTAAACAGGTTATAATAAACAAGGTACTTTCGGCAAAAAGCAAGAAAATATTTCCCGCAATAGGAAGATCAAGCACAAAAACACTCAATAACAAGATAGAAATTACATTTACCATCGAAAGTAAAAGATATGGAACTGCTTTTGAGAGTATCACCATAAGAGGTTTAAAGGGCGAAACCAAAAGGATTTCCATTGTTCCTGTTTCTTTTTCTTTCACAATAGAAATTGCCGTCATCATTACGCAAACAAGCATTAGAACCAAAGCCATAACACCGGGAACAAAATTAGGCGCACCTTTTAATTGTGGATTATACAACATCTTTACTTCCGGCTTGATTTGATATGGAACCGGACTATTTTCGTTCATCTGTGCCTGATAATCGCTTATTATCGATGATACATAATTGGTTAATGTTGTCGCATTATTAGGGTCCGAAGCATCTGCAATAACCTGAATCTGTGCTTTATTCTGATGTAATAACTGATTATTGAATCCTTCCGGAAATACAATTGCCATTTTTATTTCCCCGGTTCTAAATGCCGCTTCGAGTTCCTTGCTTCCGCTAAGACTTTTTGTGATTTCAAAATAACGGCTCGCTTCGATTTTAGTTATGATTTCCTGTGAAGCCATATCTTTAGCATAATCCACTACAACAATTTGTGAATTTTTCACTTCGTTTGTCAACGCAAAACCAAAAATCAGGATTTGCACAATGGGCATTCCAAAGAGAATGAATAATGTTTTTTTGTCGCGCAGTACGTGCAAAAATTCCTTCCTTACAAATGTTAGAAACTGTTTCATATTTTATATTAACGTATTATCAGTAATTCATTAAAATTGTCATTCTAACACATAGAACATAGATTTTATGTGTAAAAAAGGGTACAAAAAGAAACAAATTTCTATCACATAGTCCCGATCCCAATCCCGAAGCGTCGGGACGGGACGGGATGCATTTAAAATAAATGAAATGCCTTTTTTAGGTTTGCAAAATCTATATTTCTATGTATTAAAATCATTTACACCCAATGTTTTTTTATATTATTCCCCACGTTTTGCTTCTCTGGCAAGATGATAAAATACCTCGTCCATTGTCGAAACATTAAACTGCTTTTTCAAATTGGTTGGCGTATCTAGTGCTTCTACCCTTCCATCGACCATTATCGAAACTCTGTTGCAATATTCTGCTTCGTCCATATAATGTGTCGTTACAAAAACGGTAATTCCGTTTCCTGAGGCTTCATAAATTAAATCCCAAAATTGTCTACGAGTAACAGGATCAACGCCTCCGGTAGGCTCGTCGAGAAATACAATTTCCGGTTTATGAATAATGGCAGTCGAAAATGCCAATTTCTGTTTCCATCCCAACGGAAGCGAACCTACTCTTTTATTCGCCTGATCTTCCATGCCCAATTGTTTCAATAATGAAGCACTATTTTCTTTAATAGATTTATCTGAAAGCCCATAAATTCCGGCAAAAAAAGTAATGTTTTCCTGCACCGTCAAATCATCATACAACGAGAATTTCTGACTCATATACCCAATATTTTTCTTTATTTTCTCTGTTTCTTTATACACATTAAATCCGGCAATTGTCGCTTCTCCGGATGTTGGAATCGATAATCCGCACAACATTCTCATTGCAGTGGTTTTCCCCGCACCATTTGCTCCAAGAAAACCGAAAATCTCTCCTTTTTCTACGTCAAACGTGATGGAATCTACAGCTGTAAAATCTCCAAATCGTTTTGTTAATGCGTTACATGAAATTACATTTTCGTTCATAAAATTGGTTTTAAATCGTTGGGGCGTATTTTGTCAATCGTATATAATTGTATTGTCCCTACGGGACAATACAATTATATTTCATTTCTTTTTCTACCAACAGATAACTCCTAACGGAGTATTTTTTTGATTTTCGATCACATATTTGTGACCTATAAAACTGATACATTTATCGTTTTTATATCTTTTGCCAACATATTTGACTCCTAAAAGTATATCTCGGAGAGATTATATATTGGCAGAAACTCCTAACGGAGTATTTTTTTTAATTTTTTATTACATATTTAATTCCTACAAGTATATCTCGGAGAGATTATCTGTTGGTAGAAAAATTATTACGCCGCTCCAAAATATTTGTCCCGTAGGGACTACACCTACACACAAAGCTTCCATAATCTTGTCATTCCTGTAAAATAAATTGCTAATCTTTGTCGAGTTACTCGCGGAGATCCCTCGTTCCTCGGGATGACAAAAATGCGCATACTAACTCAAAAGCTTAATAAAACTATCCTCAATCGTCACATCTGCCTCTTTTATCTCAATGTTTTTAATTCCTTTACTTTCGAGAAACAGCTTTAAACCTGCTTTATCAGGATTTCCTTTGAAAGAAAAATGAGCAAATTCTCCAAATGCATAACTCGCAAGTCGGTCTGGATATAGTTTCAAAGCCTGCAAAAGCGGATACATTTCGGCAGCTTTTACTGCAAAAAGTGCATCGGGATAATTACCAATTATATTTTTGGGAGTATCTATCGACAGTATTTTTCCATCCTGAATCAGGGCAATTCTGTCGCAAAGATTGGCTTCATCCATATATGGCGTTGATACGATAATGGTAATATCCTGCTGTTTTAGTTTCTTGAGCATTTCCCAAAATTCTTTTCTTGAAACAGGATCAACTCCGGTTGTAGGTTCGTCCAGAAAAAGCACATTTGGTTTGTGAATCAATGCGCAGCACAAAGCTAGTTTTTGTTTCATTCCGCCTGATAATTTCCCGGCTCTTCGGGTTTTAAAAGGTTCAATCTGAATGTAAATATCTTTTATCAAATCGTAATTTTCTTCGATCGTTGTTCCGAATAATGTCGCGAAAAAGTTCAGATTTTCTTCGACAGTCAAATCCTGATACAACGAGAATTTCCCAGGCATATAGCCTATTGTATTTCGGATAGCTTTAAAATCTTTTACCACATCAAGACCGCCAACTGTAGCTGAACCCTGGTCTGCAAGCAAAAGGGTGGTCAGAATCCTAAAAATACTGGTTTTGCCCGCTCCATCAGGACCAATCAAACCAAAAAGCTCGCCTTTGTTTACTGAAAAAGAAACATCGTTTACTGCTATCTTTTTTTCCTTGCCGTAGGTTTTGACAATATTTTTTACAACAACGGATTCCATTATTTCGAAAGTTTTATTTCGCCATACATTCCAATTTTAAGATAACCTTCATTTTTGACTCTAACCTTTACGGCATAAACCAAATTGGCACGTTCGTCTTTTGTCTGGATTGTTTTTGGTGTAAACTCTGCTTTATCGCTAATCCATTCAACAACACCTTCATATTCTTTATAGGTTTTGTCTGTGGCATCAACAAAAACTTTCACTTTATCGTTCAGTTTAACCGTTGGCAATTGATCTCCGGTAATATAAACCCTCAAAATTATAGTTGACAAATCTGCGATTTTATATAATGGTTTACCAATTGTTGCCATTTCACCAACCTCAGCATATTTTGTCAATACCGTTCCCGTGGTTTTGTTTACGATTTTAGATTTTGATAATTGATCTTTTATCTGATTTATTTGCACTTTCAAAGTTTGCGTTTCATCATCAATTCCGGTTGTACTAATATTCAGTTGGGTTTGCAAAGCGTTTATTTGCTTTTGAATCACGGCAACTTTTGTTGTGGCGTCATCAAGTTGCTTTCTCGTTGCAGCATCAGCTTTTACGAGATTTTGCATGCGTTGCTGATCGATTTTCGCCTGACGCAATTCTTCTCTGTACACATCCAACTGCGAGTTGATATCCGGTTTTTTGCTTTGTGTGGCTTTAATTTGTGCCAATAATTGATCTCGCTTAAGCGAAAGTTGAATCGTATCGATATAACCTACAACCTGACCTTCCTTTAAGGCATTCCCTTCCTCAACTTTGAGTTCTTTGATAATTCCGCCAGCTTCTGCCGGAATAATAGTTTCTACGGCTTCAAAAGTTCCTGTGGCATCAAATTCATTCTTATTATCAGAACATGATATTGCGAATGCTGCTATTGTTATGAATAGTATTCTTTTCATCTTTATAATTAATTACCGGTTATTAATTTTTGTCTGTATTTGGCCAAAAGCAAATCTGTTTCGTGGATTATTTTATTTTGCGCCGCCGTATTTTCCTCGTTTACATCACGCAGATAATCACTTGAATCAATTACACCATTTTCTAATTGTGCCAAAGCTGCTTTTTTTACATTGTTTCTAAGCGCTATGATTTCAGTATCAGAAATAAGGTATTCTTCCAGTTTCGTGATTTCGGCATTTTGCTGTTTTACAGATTGATTTGTATTAAAAAGGAAAACTTCCTTATCGACTTCGAGTTGTTCTTTGTTAATATCGATAATCTGCTTTTGTTTTTTATCGGTATAAAGTCCCGTTAAAGACCAATTAAGCCTAACGCCGCCAATATAATATCCTTTCCAGCCTTCTTCAAGCATATTTAGTCCGGGATTTCCCATACCGCCTTGGACAAAAAAATTAAACTTGGGTAAATTCTGTATTTCGATTGTTTTTTTGCCGAGTTCCAAACTTTCATTTCGATAACTAAAAAGCGCCAGTTCAGGACGTTTTATCTCTGTTAAATTAACAACATTTGCAGGAGTTTCCAGTTGTGTGTCCGAAGCCAGTTCTGAATTAATAAAAAGTCCGAGCATATCTAAATATGATTTTCTGTAATTGCGAATCCCAATGGCGATTTGATCTGCTTTGAGATATTCTGCTTTAAGCAAATCCAGACTGCTTCTAAAAGCCGTTCCATTTGTAAGTTGTGCCTGAACAGTTTTCATTCCGATGTTAATATCATTTTTAAGCAAATCATTCTGGCGAAGCTGTTCTTCAAAAACAAGAATTCCGAAATAAAGTTCCGTAATGCGTTGTTTTACGGCATACAAATCAACTTTGAGTTGCTGTTCCGAAACTTTCGTTTGTTTTTCAACAAGTTCTTTCTGTTGTTTCAAAGCACCTCCATCATAAATAAGCTGATTCACTTCCGCGTAAGCGCGATATTGATCGTTCTTTAAAATAGGCACTTCAAGACCCGGAAGCCGAACGGGTAATTTTGTCACATCTGACTGATAAGTTGCCTGTCCAAAAATGTCAAACTTAGGATAATATCCTTTTGCAATATTATCAATTGTGTATTCGCTGCTTTTGGCAATCAAATCTCTTTTTTTAGATAACGGGTAATTTTCTTCTGCCAGTGCATAACAATCTTCAAGTTTTAAAATCTTGCGTTCTTGTTGTGCATAAAACTGTAATACAGGAAAAATAACCAGTACAATAACTAATAACCTTTTCATACTCAATTTTTTAATATTTAATATTTCGTTTTAATCATTTGATTAAATTAAGTCCAAAAAAATAGCTACGAGTCTATCATAGCTTTAAACCATTTTACAATGAATGTCTTTCTTTCTTCTGTAAAATCATTTAACTGATTTGCTGACATAACTCCCGCAGATTCTAAAACGGGTTTTGCAATAAACGGAAAAATACACATCGATAAAACATTTATAATAAAATGTAACGGATGTATGTCCGGTCTTTTTTCTATTAATTGTTTCACAAAATAAGATTCTGTCAGTAATTTTCCGGCTTGCATTTTATTGCCAAAATGCTCTGGATTATTTCGTATTTCGCTCAAAACAAACAAAGGCAAACCCGGATTTTGAGTTAACATTGTAATATAAGCGTCAGCAATCAAGGTTACCTTTTCGTCAAGCGAAGTATTTTGATTGTTAACAATTGGTGCAATTACACCAAACAACTTCCCAACTTTTTCTGCCATGACAAGCTCAAAGAGTTTCTCTTTGCTTCTAAAATAATAGTTTAACAAAGCCAGATTAATCCCAGCTTCTTCGGCAATATCACGAGTACGCGTAGCCGAATATCCCTTTTGGGTAAATACGGTTCGGGCTGCTTCTTTTATTCTTTCCTCGGTGCTTGCGTCTTTGCTTTTTGGTGCCATAATAATTTTAATCTGAGGCAAAGATATAAATATTTTTTAATTTTAAACAAAAGATTTAATCAAATGATTAATTTTAATAATTCCACTCTAAATAACTTTTAGTTAAAAAAGTAAGGAATCATATCCTGTAAAACATCAATATGCATTTTTCGTGCGCTATACTTTATCATTAATCGGAATATTCTTTTTTAACAACATCAGCAAACAATAAACAAATACCATAATTAAGTCTGTAAAAAATAATTAAATCAATTATTTTTTAACATTTTATACATTCTATTCATATTTTTCTTATCATTGTAGCACAGTATAGTATAGTACTGCATCTTAACTATTTAAAATAAATTATTATGCAAGAAAAAATTACAAAAGAAAAATTTTCGGTTAAAGGATTTCTTACCGTCATAGCCTCATTGTTTGCCCTATATGGGTCAGCTCAAACTTATGAATTTGAAAATGGCACCAGAACCAACAGCGCCAACATACAAACCTGTGATGCTTGTTCCGGCAAAATAGTAGGGAATCTGGGTGGAGATAGCAGCGTTTCTGTAAATGTTACAGTATCTGCAACAGGCTGGTACAATTTACAATTGTTTTATTGCACCGGTGATCCTCGAACAATCCGTTTAACAGCGGGTTCAGCAACAGCTATAGCGATTCCGTGTGAGTCAAGTGGCGGTTGGAGTACTGCGGCTTCAAAAAATATAAGCGTGTACTTAAACAGCGGAAACACTACTCTGCTTTGGGACAACACGAGTTCGTGGGCGCCTAATCTGGACAAGTTCGTTTTGACACCAATTGCTGCCGGTACGTTGCAAACTGTTACTTTTGGTACCAATAATAGTATAGTTTACAATTTAGGTAATAAAACGTACGACGTAAAATTCAATGGTGCGACAGTAATCGCGAAGGCATCGGCTTATGCTTTTAGTGATCAGCAATATGTGAGTAGTAATTTTGCCACGGCGGTTTATACTTCCGAATCCTTTACAGACAATATTGGCAGCGGTACGAAGCATATTTTCACTTTAAGTGGAAATTATACTTTAGGCATGCAACAGATTTTTTATACGTATACCAATAAAAATTATCTTGCCGTGCAGGTTGTCCTTACGGGAAATGGATCTAATTGCTATAAAATGTCACCATTGACGAGTTATCAGGTTACGCCAAACTTTGGCAGCGGAGACACGAGAGCTGTATTTGTCCCTTACGATAATGATGCCTGGGTTCGATACAATGCTTATCCGCTTAATGCTGCCGATTTTACGGCATCTGAGGTTACTAATATTTACAATAATACCAATCGTAAAGGTTTGGTTATAGGTTCTCTTGAACATACAAAATGGAAAACCGGTATTACTGTAAACGGCGGTGGAACTTCATCTGCTTATGTTTCGGTTATTGCAGGATGGACAAAGAAAGAGATTACAAGGGATACTCGTGGTCACGGTTGGGTAAACGTTGGTCAAACAAGTTGTCCTTCGCCAAAGGTAATTATTAGCGCTAATGACGATTGGAGATCTGGTTTTGAAGAATTTGCTCAGGCAAATGCAGCACTGCAACCTAAATATATTTTTGACTGGACGGCTCCAAAACCTATAGGTTGGAACAGTTGGGGCGCCATGCAGACTTCTATCAATTTAACGAAGGTTAATGCAGTTACAGACTTTTTTCATGATGATTGTCCGGCATACAAAACCGAGGATAATACACTATTCATAGATTTGGATTCTTATTGGGATAATATGACTGATGCGCAACTGGCACAATTTGTTACTTATGCCAAAAGTAAAGGTTTTAAAGCGGGTATTTACTGGGCTCCGTTTGTAGATTGGGGTAAATACAATCGTCAGGTCGAGGGCAGTTCATACAGTTACAATCAATGTTGGACTACGGTTAATGGTGCTCCTTTTGAGCTTGACGGCGCTTATGCAATGGATCCTACAAGTCCGGGAACTAAGGCAAGAATACACTATTTCATTAATCGCTTTAAAGCAGCGGGTTTTGAGATGGTAAAAGTCGACTTTTTGACGCACGCCAGTATTGAGGCTGATAGTTTTGTAAATTATCAATTGCATACGGGTATGGAAGCTTATCAGGAAGGAATGAAATATTTAATAGATGAAATTAACGGAACTATGTTGGTTGAAGCTGCAATTTCACCCAATATTGCAACGGGACCGTATGTACATGTACGCCGTATTGCCTGCGATGCTTACAGCAGTATTGGCGATACTGATTATACGCTTAACAGTACTACTTATGGATGGTGGCAAAATCAGATTTACGATTATCTGGATGCTGATCATGTTGTGTTTGGGACTGTTACTGCAGGAGAAAACCGTGCAAGACTTTTGAGCAGTGTCGTAACAGGAACAATTACAAGTGGTGATGATTTTTCTGTTGCAGGTGCATGGAAAGCGAAAGCGCAATCTCTTTTACAAAATAATGATGTTATGAATGTTGCCCGCGCTGATGTAAACTTTCGTCCTGCCGATGGAAATACGGGTTACAATGCTGCCAATATTTTCTCGGCTACTCACAATGATGTTACTTATGTTGCGGTATTTAATTACAGTAATGCTGCCGTAACGAACAATATCAACTTAAGTCGTTTAGGCTTAGGTTCAGGAAATTATACGGTCAAAGAATTATACTCCGGTACTACAAGCACAACACAAGGAACATTAAGCGTTCAATTGCCTCAGGCCGATGCTGCGCTTTATGCTATTTCTCTTGGATCTGTGTTAAGCACTCCGAGTTATTTTAAAACTGCCGCAACCAATTATGTATTTCCGAATCCTGCATCGACGACTTTTCAAATAAAGTTTGATCATACGATTAATGGTCCTGTTGCGCTTTCTATGTATGACACGGCAGGTAAAGAAGTTTGGAAAACAACTATTGTTGCCGAAGATATGATTACTTCAGAAGTTCCGGTAAATAATCTTGCAAAAGGTGTTTATATGATAAAAGCTTCGACAACTGAAAATGGAGTTCAAAACTTTAAATTCGTTAAAAAGTAAGGTTTAAAATTTGCCCTGATTCTAAACTAAAAAATCCTATCTGCGATGCGGATAGGATTTTTTTTACCATTGAGATTTTACCGCAGAGTGCACAAAGTTTTTTTACTCAACTAAGTTTGTTAAAAACACAAAGGACACAAAGCTACATCAACACAAAGCTTTGTGTCCTTTGTGTTTTTTATAAAATCTTATGGATAAAAAACTTTGTGTTCGCTGTGGTAAAAAAACTTCAGTTTGAAATTAAATATATCTATTGATTATATTCTCAAAAAGTTCTTGTTTTCCGCTTTGTAATTCCAGTTCCCCGTTTTCTTTCGCAATAGCGTATAAGTCTTTAAAATTCAATTTACCTTCTTCAAATTCTTTTCCTTTTCCGCTGTCAAAAGAACTGTAACGTTGTTTTCTAAGACTTTCATAAGGCGAAGAAGTGATAATCTTATCGGCAGTCAATAAGGCTCTTGCAAAAACATCTGCACCACCAATATGTGCCAAAAATACATCTTCCATATCTGTAGAATTTCTTCTTATTTTTGAATCAAAATTTACTCCGCCGCCCTGAACTCCTCCTGCTTTTAGAAAAACCAACATCGCTTCTGTTACATCCTGAATATTGTTTGGAAACTGAGATGTATCCCAACCGTTTTGAGGATCTCCTCTATTGGCATCAATACTCCCTAACATTCCTGACATTGCAGCTACTTCAAGCTCATGCGGAAAAGAATGTTGTGCCATTGTTGCATGGTTTACTTCTATATTTATTTTAAAATCTTTCTCTAAACCATATTCACGCAAGAAACCAATTGTTGTGGCACAATCAAAATCATATTGATGTTTAGAAGGTTCCATAGGTTTTGGCTCTATTAAAAAATTACCTTTAAAACCTTGTTCTCTTGCATAATCTCGTGCCTGAGCCAGAAATGCGCCCATATGATCCAGTTCACGCTTCATATCAGTATTAAGTAAACTTAAATATCCTTCGCGGGCTCCCCAAAATACATAACTCTCTCCACCAAGAGCAATAGTAGTATCCAAGGCTAATTTGACCTGAGCGGCGGCTCTGGCTACGACCCTGAAATCAGGATTTGTAGCAGCGCCATTCATATATCGTGGATTAGAAAAGCAGTTTGCAGCTCCCCAAAGCGCCTTAATTCCTGAGGCAGCTTGTTTTTCTTTTAAATAATCTGTCATCGTTGCCAATCGCAACTCAGTTTGGGTAAAAGTCTGTCCTTCCTGAACCAAATCATGATCGTGAAAACAATAATAACCAAATCCCATTTTGCCTATAAATTCAAAAGCAGCATCGGCTCGGTTTTTTGCAGCCTGAATAGGTTCTCTAAATTCATTCCAGGCAAGAGTCTGAGTGGCTTGTCCAAAAACATCTGAACCATTACCTCCGAAACTGTACCAATACGATACTGCAAATTTAAAATGTTCGCGCATGGTTTTGCCTGCAACAATTTGTTCCGGATTATAATATCTGAAAGCCAAAGGATTATCTGAATCTTTTCCTTCAAAATTGATTTTGTCAATTCCTTTATAATACTCTTTATCTCCTAAAACCACCATTTTATTTATTTAATTATTTACCCAATTTTCTTTTCTAATCCTTGCTATAGCGCGGATCAAATATATAGTTTAAATGACCATTAGAAAATAAAAAAACGTTTCAATTTTTACTTAAAACCAAATTTTTGTTATAAAAAATTAAGTCCCTGATAACTAATCTAATGAGCCAACATTTCCGGTTCTGGTTAATACTCCCCAACTCTGACTTTCTCCTTTTATGGCTCTTCGAATGGCTCGGAATAGTATAACATACATTAATTGACGATACACAAATCGCTGCGGAATAAGCCAAATTAATTTGCTTAATTTCTCTTTTTCAAAAACAAAAGCAATAACACTCACCAGCATATCTACGAGCATAAATACGAGATAATAAATCGCTATTTTATGAAGGCTGTCAGGATCATTATGATTCCAGATTAAACTTAATATCAGGATTAAATCTGCCAATGGGGCAAATATTGGAAGTATGATCTGAAAAATCAACACATTTGGCAAAGCGATCATTCCAAGACCTTTGTATTTGGGATTAAAACAAGCATCACGATTTTTCCAGAATGCCTGCATAATTCCATAACTCCAGCGAAAACGCTGTTTCATGAACTCATTCAAAGTTTCCGGCGCTTCTGTAACGGCAACTGCTTCAACACAATTGACAATACGATAATTGTTTCGCAAAATCCTGATTGTCAAATCACAATCTTCTGCAAGAGTATCAGTTGTAAAACCTCCGGCATTTTCGATAGCTTCTTTTCTAAAGGCTCCAATTGCTCCTGGTACGACCGTTATTCCGTTAATTAAATCAAAAGCTCGTCTGTCAAAGTTCTGTGCGGTTGTATATTCGATACTTTGCCATCTTGCCAACATTGTATTTTCGTTCCCTACTTTTACATTTCCGGCAACGGCTCCTACTTTTTGATGATTTTTGAACTGTAACCTAAAGCACTTCATTAATTGAGAAAGTGCATCCGTTTTTAATTGTGTATCGGCATCAATACAAACTACAAAATCATTCTTTGTTAGGGAAATTCCGTAGTTAAGTGCCGAGGCTTTTCCGCCATTTACTTTCGTATTCACTTTTACGATATGATGATCTTTATATTCTACATCTACTTTAGAAAAAGTGCTGTCTTTTGAACCATCATCAACAAAAATAATATCGAAATTTGGGTAATCCTGACGAAGTAAATTCTGAATTGTTTTTAAAGCATTTACTTCCTCATTATACGCCGGTACAATGATGCTTACCTTTGGATAAATATCTCCGTCATCACTATAAGATAAAGGATGTTTGAAATCTTTCCATTTTTTGTAAAAGGCCATAAATGCCATCAGCAAAATCCTAAAAAATCCCAAAAGAATCGCAATCCAGAAAACGGCTGTAATAAAATTTCCTAACCAATATCCCAAACCAAAAATAATATTGTCAATCGTCATTAAATTTCCTTTGGCTTTAGGCATAATTTCGTTTTTACTTTTTCCTAATAGCTTAGAAACAGTAGTAAATCGAACGCCTTTGTCTTTAAAATATTTAATAATCCGTGGCAAAGCTTCTACAGTTTGTTGTCTGTTTCCGCCTGCATCATGAAGCAAAATTATTCCTTTGCTGGGATATGCTTCATATTCTCGAATAGTCCTGTTATAAATACTATCTGCGATAATTCCTTTTTCCCAGTCATTTGGGTCAATGCTTTCTCCTACAGTATAATAATTCTGGGCTTTGCTTAACGCAACAGGTCTTAATTCTGCTTCTGTTGTGGGTTCAGCATCAGCATTGTATGGCGCTCTAAAAAGCACTGTGCTTCTGCCTGTAACGGCTTCAATCAATAAACGGGTCGTTTCCATTTCTGCCGAGGCTCTTTCTTTACTTACCAATGCAATATTTGGATGTGTAAAAGTATGATTCCCAATTTCATGTCCTTCTGTATAAATTCGCTGTAAAAGCGGAATATTATCTTCTCCCTGAAGTCCTACGACAAAAAAAGTTGCCGGTACTTTTTCGCGTTTTAAAATATCCAAAATTTGCGGTGTATAAGTTGGATCAGGACCATCATCAAAAGTCAAAACCACTTCATTGTGCACATTTCCAAACTTACTTATTACATATTTTGTTGGCAATTCAAGATAATTTTCCTCTGTTATTATCGATTCTTTTGGATCTGTTTGAAGCTTAATTTTCCCTGGCTGAGGATCTGTCAAAACATTCAGAACTTCACCTTCGCCAATATAATCCGGTGTCGAAAAACTCATGTGTACTTTCTCTAATACTCGAAAATCAAAACTGCTTTTGATAATACTTTCATTCGTTAAACTTCGATTATAATAATGCCATAATCTGCCGTCTTCACTTCCCAATCTCCACAATGCTGTACCTGCAGTTCCGTATTCATCAGCAAAACGAATGGTATTAAAATTGGTTGCAGCATCTGTAAAATAAACCTGATGTTTGTTTCCTCGTCCATCTTTATAACTAAAAGAATTGTTATAAGTAGTATTGTCAAAAGTAATCGTGGCACCATATTGTTTTGCGAGCGACAATGCTTCATCATAAGTAACGGTTATTGCCTCTTTATTTTGTTCCCAATCATAACCATATCCGGCAAAACAAAGAATTATTTTGTCTGACGGAATTTCTTTGGCAATTTCATCAAGTATTCTCTCCGTCCATTTTTGACTGCTTATTGCTCCCGGAACACTTCCGGCATAATGTTCGTCATATGCCATCAGGAACATATAATCGTTGTATTTTGCCAATGCTTTTATATTAAAATCGCCATTATCAGCCATTATATCCTGAGTGACAATTAATCCTTGTGCATGCAGTTTTTCGTAAAGTTCTTTCTGAAAAGCAATAATTGGTTCATCGCTGTTTTCTTTAAATTCTTCAAAATCTATATTAATTCCCTGAAGTTTATATTGCTTAAGATTTTTTATAATATCATTGATCAGTCTTTCTCTTTTTAAATCGTCATGCAGGATTCGGTGAACCAAATCACCATCAAAATCGCCTCCTTTAGATTCGTTAATGTTATTGATTATGGGAATAATTTTGATTCCGGCTTTTTTCATAATTTTCAAAGCTGCCGTATCAATTTCTGTGCGAAGTAAATCAGTTTTAGGATCTATAAAAAACCATTCCGGAATAACCATATTGAGTTTGTCAATATTTTTTTGAAGTGAAAATAAACTCTGCGGATCCCAATCTACATAAAATGCTGCCCGGATTTCCTGAAAATCAATTGCCTGATTTTGCTTTTTCAACGCTTCCATTTTTGATTTTGATCTCAAAAAACTGTCAAAACCTTTGTATTTTCTGAGGTCTTTTATACTAAGTTCCTGCGGAGTGGTTGGATTTAATAATTTTTGGGTCGAAGGATCATTACCTAAAATTGGCAATACAGGTTTTAGTCCCCGATTGAGCGTGATAATAAAGACGGGAATCAACATTAGTAATAGAAAAATAATCAATCGCGTCGACCATTGAAAAGCTCGCCAACGTAGTTTTGTTTCAGTCTGAAATACTTGTTTCTTATCTTCCATAATATCCCTAAAAATTGATGTATAAATGTACATCAAAAATTTTATTTTATTAATCTGCTTTAAACGAATTAACAAGTTTTTACTTTATAAACATCAAATCTTAATTTAATCTTTAGCTGAAGTATAGCATTTCTTATTCAAAACTTAATTCATTGATTTTTAAACACCAAAACAACTTAAATGCAAAAAAATACAGTATTTTTATAATAAAGTAACCAAGTGCGCTCATTATGAGAGAAAACAAAAACATTACTGTCAATCTAAATTTCCTTAAAAAGAGAATGCTTGATTTTTTTTCTAAAAAGGGCAAATTATTAAGTCAGATTGTGTTGACATTTATCTTTTTTCTAATTGGTTTTTGGTTTATAAAAGAAGAAAGAAACGAACTTTATCAAATAAAAAACAGTATTACAGAAGCAACTCCAATCTGGATAATAATTGGTTTCATAGTTACTTTCTCCTATATTTTCCTGCAAGGATTAATGTACGTAATTTCGTTTTCGTCTATTGGTGCCAAAATCACTTTGAAAGATGCTACTTCCCTATTTCTGAAACGTAATTTTATAAGTATATTTATTCCCGCCGGCGGCATCACATCATTATTATTCTTTACGGAACCTTTACTAAAAAAAGGAGTAACAAAAACAGATGTTCACTTAGCATCCGCAATTTATGGATTTGTAGGTATCTTATCTGTCATACTCTTTGCGATACCTTTATTTATCTACTCTTTGTTAAAAGGAAGTGTTGGTTATAATGAATGGCTGTTTTTTGGACTCGTGATTATCATCATTCCGATGTTTGTACTTTTGTTTAATTCTCTAATCCAAAAAGGGAAATTGTATCGGTTTATCTTAAAAAATTTTCCTAAAATAGAACCATTTCTAATCGATTTACAAGAGCATAAAATAAACAGAAATACCTTTCTAAAAATAGTATTATGTTCCGTAATTATTGACGCCGTTGGAATTTTGCACATTTACATTGCTATGAAAGCATTGCAATTTGAGCCATCTCTTTTTGCTGCAACAATAGCGTATGTTGTTGCGGTGATTTTCCTGATTATTTCTCCATTTCTAAGAGGTTTGGGCGCTGTAGAAGTTTCAATGGGATATATTTTAATTCGGTATGGTTTTAATACTATGGAAGCGGTTGCAATCACTTTATTTTATCGTTTTTTCGAATTCTGGCTTCCGTTATTTGCAGGTGTACTTCTTTTTATTTCCAAAATTCAGAAGCTTTTATTGCGTATTATTCCGGCTTTGCTTTTGTTGATTCTGGGCGTCATCAATATTATTTCGGCAATCACGCCCGCAATCCATAGCAGATTGCATATTCTTAAGGATTTCCTGCCAATAGAAGCGATAAGCACTTCAAATTATCTGGTACTTACAACAGGGCTTTTTTTGTTGGTTACATCAGCATTTATGCTCAAAGGTCTTAGAATGGCTTGGTGGTTTGCAGTGCTTTTATCTGTAATTTCTTTGATAGGGAATTTAACCAAAGCAATTGATTTTGAAGAATCTACAATCGCTCTTCTCGTGCTCCTTGTTTTGATCGCCACAAGAAAAGAGTATTACATCAAAACAAATCCAAAGCTTGGTATTATTGGTCTACAAACTTCGTTATTAAGCATTCTTGCCGTTCTTATTTATGGTGTTCTGGGCTTTTATTTCTTTGACAAAAAACATTTTAATATTGATTTTAGTTTAGAAGAATCTATTAGATATACGCTTCAGAATTACTTTCTTATTGGAAGCGAAAATCTGCATCCAACGGGAACTTTTGCGACACATTTTTTAATCTCGCTCAAGATCAGCGGATTCCTTTCTTTTTGTTTTTTAATCTATACTTTGGTAAAACCCTCAATCCTGAAAAATACGCCAACAGACGAAGAAAAAGAAATTGTAACGGAGCTAATGAAACAATACGGAAACTCAAGTCTGGGGTATTTTAAAACCTATTTTGATAAATTATTTTTTATTTCTAAAAACAAAAATGCCTTTATTTCGTATCGATTGGCAGGGAATTTTGCCGTTGCTTTAGAAAATCCTGTTGGAAGTACCAGCGAAGAAATCAAGCTTTGTATCCTTGAATTTGATAAATTCTGTTACGATTTTGGACTTCGAAGTATCTATTACCGAATTCCGGAAGTGAGTCTGAAAATATATACTGAAATTGGCAAAAAATACTTCTTTCTGGGGCAAGCCGCGGTTGTCGATCTCAGGGAATTCAATCTGGAAGGTCAAAACAGAAAATCTTTGCGAAATGGTCTTAAAAAAATTACTGATCTTGGTTTACAAGCCATTGTAAACGAACCTCCAATAAAAGACGGATTATTGCAGCAAATTAAAGCTGTCAGCGATCAATGGCTACAGGAAACTTCAAGAAAGGAAATTCTTTTTTCGCAGGGAATTTTTCTGTGGGAAGAACTCAAAAAACAGACTATTATTACGGTCGAAAACAACGAAGGAAAAATTCTTGCTTTCATAAATATCATTCCGGATTATGCAAAAGACGAAAGTACGTATGATTTGATTCGCAAAACAGACGATGCTCCAAATGGCATCATGGATTTTATAATGGTGGCGCTCTTTAATTATCTTAAATCAAAAGAAATTATATCTGTAGATCTTGGTTTGGCACCAATGAGCGGAATCGAAAATCCACAAACGATTCAGGAAAAATCAATGAAATATGCTTACGAAAAAGTAAAATCCTTTTCCCATTATAAAGGACTGCGCAATTTCAAAGACAAATTTTCTCCTTCCTGGCACAATCAATATATTGTTTTTGAAGATGATTATGATTTGATTCAAATTCCCAGGATTTTATCTAAAGTGATAAAGCCTTAATCAGTTAGTTGGGCTCAATTATTATAAAACACAGAAAGACATATTATTTTCTGCTCCGGAGGAGTATTATATTTATAGCTAATTTATGCGTTCTTTCGCTAAAGCTCCAGCGGAGCGATATCTTCTTTTATTATTTTTCTGAATATATCACCCCTATGGGGTTCTATCAAATGATTTAAAACTATTCTATAAATATACCGTCCCGCCGGGACTCAACATTCAAACACTAATTACTACTCTTAAAAATCAGTTTTACTTCTGCGGAAGCAAATCATCTAAATCTGATGAAGTATAGAATTTAAGATCATGTTGCTTGATGTATTTACAGATAAATTCTAAAGTTTCTATTTTTGTCTGATAGTTTTCGGTTACATTTTTGACTGGTTTATGACCGCACAAAAGCAAAATTTTGTTGTTCTTTTTGGCATAATCCAGTAATTCTAAAACATACGGAATACTAAAATGAATGTGGCTATTGTCAATATCAAAAGCAAATACAATTTTTGAATTATTGAAATAACTGTCTTGTTTCTCCGGAACTTCGCCACCAAAAGCTCTTCCTCTGATAATTTTAAATTTGGCTGATAATGCTTTATCCAATGCATCAGATCTTTCTCCGTAAGGATAAGCAAATGTTGTGACCTTAAATGATTTCTTTTTCATGGACACAATCATAGGCTGTATTTCCTGTTTCATGTATTCGTTAATTCCGTATTTCTTAACAAATTTTACAGCATTATAATGGTGATATCCGTGGCCTGCAATTTCGTGTCCTTCTTTTTGCATTTGAAGCAGTTTTTTGATTTGCGGCGCACCAATAGAATCTATTCGGCAAACATTAAAAGTAGCTTTCCATCCATATTTTTTCAAAGCCTGGTCTGCATTGTACCATTCATCTACATAAGCATCATCAAAAGACAAAATCACTCCGGCTTTATAGGCTTTTGGCTCTTGCTTTTGTTTTTTTGATTCACAGGAAAATAAAGTTAAGAACATTAAAAATAACATTGCTTTCAAAAAAAATAGCTTCATAAATGACTTTGTGTATTGGAAAATTATAGTTTAAAATCTTTCTTTGAAAAAGAAGGCTTTGATCTCTCAAATATAAGCCTTTTCAATGTTTAATGCATAAAAAAAGCGATCTTATATAGACTAAAATTTTGAACACGAATTGCACGAATTGTCACTAATTCCTTTATGAAATTAATTTCGCAAACAAGGTTAATTAATTAGAATCTGTGTAAATTAGTGCAATTCGTGTTGTTTTTTATCCTTTTCTCAATTATACAAAAAAACTCATCAGATTATGATGAGTTTTAAAATTGAAAATATATAATAAATAAGATATTACCAGCCTTTTACCGCTCCGCCTTTAAACTCGCGAAGGGCTGCCTGCTCTACTTCTACAGATTGAAAAGCTTTTACAAATTGTTGTATTCTTTCGTCTTTTTTATTGTCTTCACGGCTTACGATAAGATTTACGTAGGGCGAATCTTTATCTTCTACAAACAAGGCATCACGTGCAGGAACCAATCCGGCTTGAGAAGCAAAAGTATTGTTGATGATCGCAATCGTTACATTTTGATCGTCTAAAGCTCGTGGCAATTGTGGCGCTTCCAATTCTAATATTTTTAGATTTTTAGGATTCTCTACAATATCTGTTACTTTAGGCAATAATCCCACATTTGGACGCAATTTCAATAAACCGTTTTTCTGCAAAAGCAATAAAGAACGTCCGCCATTTGTTGGATCATTTGGAATAATAATTGTGCTTTCGTTTTTTAATTCCGAAAGATTTTTGATCTTTTTAGAATAAGCAGCGATTGGATAAATGAAGGTTTTTGCAATTATTGCCAATTTATAGCCGCGTTGTTTTGATTGCTCATCAAGATAAGGTTTGTGCTGAAAAGCATTGGCATCGATATCACCTTGGCTTAAAGCCTCATTTGGGATTACATAATCGTTAAATGAAACCAATTCTACATCAAGACCGTATTTGTCTTTTGCTACTTTTTGCGCTGCTTGTGCCACCGCATATTCCGGTCCGGTTGCAACACCAACTTTTATATGATGCGGATCGTCGTTTTTACTTTTTCCACAATTTGCCAGTGATAATGACAAGGCTATAATTCCGATTGTTTTTAAAAATTTTATCTTAGTAATCATTCTATTTTTTAATTTATAATTAATATTTATGTTTTTTAACACAGCGTTGGCAAAGTTTTTTCACGCAGATTTAAAAAGATTTAAGCAGATTTGAATTAATAATCTGCGTTCATCAGCTTAAATCTTTTTAAATCTGCGTGAAACAAAAAATTATTTACTTTAAACAAAACTTAACGCCTTTGAGTCTTTGTGGCAAACTTATTCTATCTGTGGTCAAATCGTAATCATTCTGTTTTTTAACCGCAGAGTTTGCAAAGATTTTTCACGCAGGTTTAAAAAGATTTAAGCAGATTTGAATTTAATAATCTGCGTGAAACAAAAAATTATTTACTTTAAACAAAACTTAGCGTCTTTGAGCCTTTGTGGCAAACTTATCTATCTGTGGTCAAATCGTTTTGATAATGTATCTCCCGCAAATTGTATCAGAAACACCAATAGTACAAGCAATGCCAAAACCGAGTTCATCGTTACGGCATCATAACCTATATATCCGTATTGATATCCAACTTGTCCTAAACCGCCTGCTCCAACAGCTCCGCCCATTGCCGAATAACCTACAAGTGTTATCAGCGTTATTGATGCTGCATTTATTAAAGATGGCAAAGCTTCGGGAAGTAAAACTTTATAGACAATTTGCAAAGGCGTTGCGCCCAAAGCTCTTGCGGCTTCGATTAATCCTGAAGGCAAACCCAGTAAACTATTTTCTACAAGTCGTGCAATGAAAGGCGCTGCTCCTATACTTAACGGAACTAATGCGGCACTTACGCCAATAGAAGTTCCTACAAGTGCGCGTGTAAACGGGATCATCCAGACTATTAATATAATGAATGGTATCGATCTGAAAATGTTAACCAAAACAGATAAAGTTCGGTTTAAAACCGGTTGTTCTAATATTTGATTTTTTCGGGTTAAGAAAAGTAAAATTCCTGTTGGAAGTCCCAATACAAAGCCAAAAAAACCAGAGACAAATGTCATAACGATGGTTTCCCAAGTGCCTTTTAATAATAATTCAAAAATGGATTCAGACATAACCTATAATTTCTGTTTTAATGTGTTTAGAAATAAAATATTGAATTGCAGCTTCGTAATTCTCCCGTTTACCGGAAAGTTCGATCAGCATAACTCCGAAATTAACGTCTCCTGCCTGATCCATTTGTGCGCTTACAATTTTAAAATTGGTATCAAATAATCTCGAAACTTCCGAAATAACAGGTTCATTTACTGATTTTCCTGTCATTTCAAGTCTTAACAGCGGACTTAAACCTTCGCCATCTTCTTTTTGAAGTCTTTCCTGATAAACCGTTGGAACATCAATATGCAAGGACGACGAAATAAATTCTTTTGTCAATTCGTGTTTTGGATCTGCAAAAATTTCTCCCACACTTCCCTGCTCTATTAGTTTTCCGTGACTGATTACGGCAACTTCATCACAAATAGATTTTACAACTTCCATTTGGTGGGTAATTAGCAAAATCGTGATATTAAGACGGCGGTTGATATCTTTTAATAAATTTAAAATCGATCTTGTAGTCGCAGGATCCAACGCACTCGTGGCTTCATCGCATAATAGCACTTTGGGATTATTAGCCAAAGTTCTTGCAATTGCAACTCTTTGTTTTTGACCTCCGGAAAGACTTGCAGGATAATCGTTTGCTTTTTCGTCCAAACCTACTAATTGAAGCAATTCTAAAACTCGGGTTTTAATATCTGATTTTGAAGCTCCGACAAGTTCCAGCGGAAAAGCAACATTCTCAAAAACAGTTCTTGACGAAAGCAGATTAAAATGCTGAAAAATCATTCCGATTTGTCTTCTTTCAATCGCAAGCTGCGCATTTGATAGTTGTATTAACGATTTTCCATCTACTATAATTTCTCCCGAAGTTGGTCTTTCTAATAAGTTTACACATCGAATTAAGGTGCTTTTTCCCGCTCCCGAAGTTCCTATTACACCAAATATTTTGCCTGGAGGAACCTTAAGCGAAACATCTGATAAAGCCGAAACAATTCGGTTTTTCTGATGGAAATTTTTAGTTACATTTTTTAATTCAATCATTTTTTATTCAAGTTTATTTTGGGCAATACTTTTTATTGCATTATAATTTGATTCCGTTTTTAAAATAAAAAGACCTTTCAATTGTTTATGAAAGGCCTTAAAATAAAGTAAACTTTTATATCAGCCAGATCAAAACATACGCATAGCAACATCACAACACATCATCATGTCGCAGCTATAATACATTTTATCTTGGTTATTGTTTTTCATTTGTGCGGCAAATTTAAAGAGTTATTTTTAATTTTTATGCATAAAACGATAAAACTTTTATTATCCTATCAATGTAATAGACTAATTAGTAGCTAACATTGCGAAATCTTTAAAAAATTAAAAGAATTTTTATCCTTTTTCACCTCTCCTTTTTATCATAAAAACAACCAAATACACTAACCTTCAAACACATACAAATTAAAGATGTCGGTTTCATGCTAAAAGTCTGTTAAATAAAGGGTTCTATATAAAACTAAACTGTCAAATAATACGTATGTAGAGAAATACGATAGTCTGGAATGGTATAGATTCAAATGGTAATAGTTTTTGGAACATATTGAATTTTATCACACTCCAGATTATTGTTTTTTATTAAACTTTAAAAATTGTATCAGATTGGAAGGATTAAACGTTCAACGACTAAAAAAGGCTTTAGATTATCTGGAAAGCAAACAACGAGAGCTAAAAAAAGAACATCAAAATGATACAAGAAGTATTGAATCCTTAATCAAATACTTAAAAAAAGATATGCTGGAGCAATTTCAACTATCCGATTATCATCCTGAAATTAAACCCGAACTAAAAAACACGGAGTTCTTTATTAGCAATGTAAAAAACATTCTGGAGAAAAACTTTTAACATAATCATAATTAATCACTTATAAATATATCTGCTATTTTTTTTTAATCCAAGCTCCAGCGGAGCAATATATTTATAGCTAATTTAATACATGTTTTGAAAATCAAACTCCAGCGGAGTGAAATACCTCTTTGTTATTAGTAAATTAACGTCTCACACCGATGGGGTTCTTTTGCGTAATTATTTTTGATTTTTTATAAATATGTTGTCCCGCTGGGACTTAAAGTTAATTACCCCAATAGGTTAAATACAAAAAAAAGAGCTGATTTTACGATCAGCTCTTTTTTATAAAAATTAAAATCTCTCTGCAAATTCTTTTGCAAAATCTTCTAATTTTGTCTTTCCGTCAACAGAAATTTTATTAGTTAAAAAGTCTTCCTGAATTTTTCCACTTCTCAGACCAGCGCCCATTTCGGCATATAATCCAGCTATTTCGTCCGGAAGTCCGGCTTGTTTCATTCCGCCAAGCGCTTGTTCATCTGTAAATTCTACCCACGGTAATTCTGGTTTATCAATTGCCAGACCCAAAACTTTTGCGACCTCATTTGGTGTGCGGACATCACTCACAATATAACGGATATTTTTTCCTGATGTCGTTTTTTGCAATTCTTCGGCAGCTGCGGTTGCAATATTTTCAGGATGTACAAAAGGTATTTTAGTTTCTGCTGCATAATTGGAACCAATAATCCCAGCTCCTTTTATCATCGGAACATCATTGTACAAATTCGTATAGAAAAATCCGGCACGAAGAAAAGTAACCGATACGTTCTCTAATATTTCGTAGATTTTCTCGATGTTATGAAGTCCAGTAATTGGCCCAGTTCCGTTAGGTAAATCAGCTCCAATACTACTTAACATTACAACACGTTTTATTCCGGCTTCCTTAATTGCCGTTGCGATTGCTTTGCCGGCATCAGTAGTATTTTCAATGATATTTGATCCGCCCATATTTGGTGGCGTTAAGGCAAAAATAGCATCAGTTTCGGCAAATGTACTTTTTAGAAAAGCGGCATCACTAACAGATCCAATTGCCGCTTTAGCGCCCAAAGTTTCAATAGCTTCTGTTCTGTCTGCATTGCTGCTGATTACGGTTATCTGATTTCCTGATGCAATAAGTTTCTTGGTCAATGGTTTTCCGATATTTCCTAATGAACCTAAAATTGTAATTTTCATAGCTTTATATTTTTTTATTATCTGAAACAAAGGTATATTTGTACTTACTTTTATACAAGTACTTACCCTAAAGTATGCACAAATGACAGCAATCAAAGAATCGTCGACTATTCAGGAAAATAAGCAATATGCCTTAGAAACATGCCCTGTAACCTATGTTATGGAAAAAATTGGCGGCTATTGGAAACCGATTATTATCTATCATCTTTCTGGCGGAAGCAAACGCTATAGCGAATTAAAAAGAGCTATTCCGGCAGTTACCGAGAAAATGTTGATTCAGCATTTGAAACAGCTTGAAGCCGATAATCTTGTTATTAGAGAAGCAAAACCGGTTGTTCCTCCATTTGTGACTTATCGTTTGAGTGCCGCAGGAAACGGGTTAATGCCCGTTATTGAAGCAATGGCAAGCTGGGCTTTTAAGGATAAAGAAGATGGGTTTGACGACACGCAATCTGGACTGTAGTTTTTATGTAAATTGGTATAGAAAATCAGTCCACTACAGCGATACTTTTGTATAAAAATTTTATCCAAATGAAGAAAGTATTAGTTTTAAATTCAAGTGCCAGAAAACATAATTCTAAAAGCAGAAAACTTACCGAAGTATTTACAGATCACTGGAAAAACATCCACAATAATAACGGTATTACGTATAGGGATTTAGGCGAAACTCACGTTCCACACATTAACGAAAATTGGATTGCAGCAGCTTTCAAACCCGAAGCTTCACGCTCTTTGCAGGAAATTGAAGCGCTAAAAACAAGTGACGAATATATCGCCGAGTTACGCGAAGCGGACGTTATTGTAATTGGTGCGCCCATGTACAACTGGTCGATTCCAAGTACGCTAAAAGCTTATATTGATCAGGTTTTGAGAGTCAACGAAACCTGGAAACTTAATCCGGAGAATATGCAGAATCCGTATATTGGTTTGCTTCAAAACAAAACGGTATTTCTATTGCTTTCCAGAGGCGCACAAGGCTACGAAAAAGGAGAATATAACGAACATATGAATTTTCAGAGCAATTATTTAAAAACTGTTTTTAATATAATTGGCATTACAAATATTCATACCGTTGCTATAAACGGAGAAAGTTTTGATCCTGAAAAATATCAGGAATCTATAAATGATTCACATCAGATGATAAAAGATCTTATAGAAAAAGAATTGAACTGATTTCTTTAAAATATATCATATAACCATAATCTTGTCATTTCGACCGRAGGGAGAAATCACATCCAGAGAGCAACGAACCGTGAATMCGTAATGTGATTTCTCCCTYCGGTCGAAATGACAAAAAATGCGAGAAATGTATTGCCACTAAACCCGACAGGTTTTTAAAACCTCTCGGGTTTGCTGTGAACTTAAGCAAAAATCTTTAAAAACTTACTTTTTCAATCTGTTTGCTAAATGAACTGCAACCAATTCAAAACCATTTTTTAGATATACTTTTTGGGCTGTATTGTTATTAAAGCCAGTATCTAAAACTACTGCTTCTTTGTTGAGCGAAATGGCAACTTCTTTTACATGATTTAATAATTGAGTAGCAAAACCTTTGCCTCTGTAAGCTTCCAGCGTGCACAAATCATCAATATAAATAATGTTTCCGCTATGCAAAGAAGTCATAATTCGATATCCTGCAAAGGCAGCAACCTTATCACCATCCATAATTCCGGCGATGCTGTACTTTTCGTTTTGCATCATTTCTGCAATAGTTGCATTCCAGTTATTCTTGTCCAAATGCGGTCTTAAAACATAAGCTACATCCCAACATTGATTAATTTCTGCGGTTGTTTCGATTTTTTTAATCTGATAAATAGACTTCATAATTGTATTTTTTATACAAAATTAGGTCAGTGATCAAAATGTAAAATACCCCAATTCTAAAATCGATAGTGGTCCAGAAGTTTATTAAAATATGCTTTTCAGAATTGTGAATGCCTTTTCCGTTTCATTTTCGGTCAAGGAAGCAAATCCCATTCGGACTGCATTTGGGGAGAAAGTATCATTTTTATAAAAATTGCCGTTACTGATCGAAAGTCCCTTTTTAGCCGCTTCATCAGACATTTTTATTAAATTAATACTTTCATTAAAATTCGCCCAAACCGCCAATCCACCTTCCGGAATCCTGAATTCTATTTCGTTTTTAAAATCTGCTGACAGAAGTTCGCAGAAATGATTTCGGCGCTGTTTGTAAATTTTTAATGATTTTCTAAAATGCCTTTCCATTTCCCCATTTTCAAACATAACGGCAAAAGCTTCTTCAAGAAGTGTATCGCCTTGTCTGTCGATCATTTTTCGCAACGATGCTGTAGCCTCAATAAACGCAGGAGGTCCAACCATAAAACCAATTCGCAAAGCGGGCGCAAAAGTCTTTGAAATCGATCCAATATAAATCACATTCTGATTGTGATCAATGCTTGCCAAAGGCAAATAAGGCTTATTATCGTAGTGAAAATCAAAATCATAATCGTCTTCTATAATCGCAAAACGATATTCTTTGGCAAGATTCAGCAGTTTTAAACGACGTTCCATGCTCATTGTTACGCCCGTTGGACAATGATGATGCGGAATGATGTAAACTGCTTTTATTTTTTTGTGTTGTAGCACTTCCTGCAAAAAGTCAACGTCCATTCCGTTATCGTCAACTGGAATTCGTTCTAAATTTGCGCCGCGATATTTAAAAGTATCATCAGCCGTCGTAAAACTCGAAATACCAACTGCAATCGTATCATTTGGATTTAAAATTAACTGTGACGCCAGATAAATGCCCATTTGGCTGCCTTTTGTAATGATTATATTTTCGGGCGAAACCAATAAACCGCGCGTGTTCGAAAGATAATTACAAATTGCTATACGAAGATTTTCAGATCCCATTGTACTGCCGTATTTCAGGAAGTTTTTGCCATAAAATTTTCGCGATAAGCTTCGGTATTCGCGCATTAATTGATCTATTGGCGCCAAGCGAACATCTGGAAAACCATCATCTATAACAATGGGATCTTTATGAATAATTTTAGCCGATAAAGCAAATTCTTTCTCAAAGCTATTCGTCCATATAAAACCTTCCTGAGATTGGTTTTTATGGGTTTCAGGTAATTTTATTTTAGTAATTATAGGCAGTTTCGAAAGTACAAAAACGCCTTTTCGATCTACAGATTCTGCCCAACCCTGACTAATTAATTCTTCATAAGCCAACTTAACCGTGTTTCTGTTAATGCCAATTAGCTCTGATAAAACACGAGAACTCGGCAATACATCTGATGGTTTTAATGTGCCACTAGTTATTAACGAAATAAAGGTATTGCACACTTGTATATAAAGCGTAATCGACGATTGGCGATCAATTTGAATTAGGGATTTATACGGCAACATCTGGGCTGTGGTTTTTATGTAAATTGGCTCACAAAGTTACCCAACATCTTTTTACTTTTACATAAAAATTTATCCAAATGAAAAATATAACAATACCACAAGCCGGTTTAGTTTTAAGAATTGTTTTAGGAATCACCATGTTATCAGCGGTTGCAGATCGTTTTGGACTTTGGGGCGCACCCGGAGATCCCGGAGTGGCATGGGGAAACTGGGAAAACTTTATTGCTTATACCCAAACCTTAAACTCTTTTGCCAGTAAATCTGTGGCGGGAATATTAGGAGTTTTGGCAACTACTTTCGAAATTCTATTTGGTTTATTTCTAATCATTGGTTTCAAAACCCGAATCATAGCTCTTGGAACTTCGGGATTAATGTTACTTTTTGCGATAAGCATGGCGATTTCAGTTTCTATAAAAGCGCCTTTCGATTATTCTGTTTTAACAAGTTCTGCAGCGGCTTTATTGCTTTCTACAATCGGAAGAACTTCTTTTGCTTTTGATAATAAATTTAGAAAAGTATAAGGATTAGGATAAAAAATTACCATACCTACAATATAATTCGTGCCTGCGGTTCTTTTCTAAAGTTCCGGCGGAACGAATTATATTATAGCAACGTCCTGAGGCTTCGGGCAATCTCATTAAGTTAAGCTTTTGGTCCAAAATTTTTCGCGCAAAGTCGCAAAGTCGCAAAGAAAAGTATGCAAACTTGGCGGCTTTGCTCCCGAAGCCTCGGGATTGCGCGATTTTTTTTAATCATAATTGTCTAAAAAAAGCTTAACGTAATGACATTGGGCTTCGGGATTAATCCGTTCAAAAGACAAGGAGATTGTCATTTCGACCGAAGGGAGAAATCACATCCAGAGAGCAACGAACTTTGAATCCGTTATGTGATTTCTCCCTTCGGTCGAAATGATAAAATTACGGTTATGATTACGAAGAACAAGAATTATTTTTTTATAGGAATTGGAAAGAACCATTCTTAATCACAACATTTCCAACAAACTACATCTATAACATGGGAATTTTATAAAATATTTAAGAAATTATATAACTGTTTTTCAAAAACTAAATCTCAAATTCGGGAGCGCTATGGAGAATCATAATCGTGAATGATTAAAAGAAAATTCAATCCTATTTTAGAACATCACAAGACTACGCAATCTCCGAATTATCGTTTTTTAGTAAATTTTTAAAGAGAATAAATATTGGAAAAATTAAATACTCAAAGATTAAGAAAGAGTTTACAATATCTCGAAAGCAAACAGAGAGATTTAAAACGACAACAGGAAAATGATACCCGAAGTGTCGAATCCATGATAAAATACTTAAAAAAAGACATAATCGAACAATTTAAACTTACAGATTATGACTTATCAATCAAACACGAAGTTAAAAACACTGAAACCTTTATTAATAGTGTACAAAAAATTATAGAAACCAATTCCTGAAGTGAAACTTGGCTTTTCTGATTTAAAACAAATAAACTAAATTCTATCAAAAGTTACTAAACCTAACTATCTGATATAGTTACCATTTTCTTTTTAAGGTTTTTTTAAGCCCTCAAATATCCTTCTACCAAATTTCTATTCGTAAATTAGCACCAAACAAAATTTATCCGAATGACTGTACTTACATTTACGCTGATTATGATTCTTGGTGCTTTTTTAGCAGGTTTTATTGGTTCATTATCAGGTTTAGGTGGTGGAATCATAATTATTCCACTTTTAACAGTTATTCTTGGTGTCGATATCCATTATGCAATTGGGGCCGCTTTGGTTTCTGTAATTGCAACATCCTCAGGTTCAGCTTCGGCATATGTCAAAGAAGGAATCACCAATATGCGTTTAGGAATCTTTCTCGAAATCGCAACAACAATTGGAGCCGTTTGCGGAGCCTTACTTTCTACAATTGCGCCAACATCCTTTATAGCAGTACTATTTGGACTTACTTTAATTTTCTCAGCTATAAATTCTCTTCGAAAAAAAGAAGAACATATTGTTTTAGAATCCAGTCCATTGGCCAAAAAACTAAGATTGGACGGAACTTATCCCACGCATGATGGCGAAGTCGTAAGTTACGGAACCAAAAATGTAGTTGGAGGTTTTGGCATGATGGGAATCGCCGGAATGATGTCGGGATTATTAGGGATTGGTTCAGGCGCTTTCAAAGTGATTGCGATGGATAATATCATGAGAATTCCGTTTAAAGTTTCTACTACAACCAGCAATTTTATGATGGGCGTTACAGCAATGGCTAGTTCTGTAATCTATATCCAGAAAGGGTATATCGAACCCGGAATTTGTATGCCTGTTGTCATTGGTGTTTTGTTTGGAGCTATGGCGGGAGCCAAAGTATTAGTGAGAACAAACCCTAAAAAACTACGAATATTTTTTGCCTGCCTGATTTTTGTACTTGCAGTAAATATGATTTATAATGGACTTAATGGAAAAATCTAAGGTTATGCAAAACGAAAAATTTGGAGAGAAAGATTTTCAGACTATAATTGGAAATTTACTGCGTTACGGTGTCTGGACTTCATTGTCAGTTGCTTTCATTGGCGGAATTGTTTATTTATTAGGACACAGTTCAGATATTGAAGATTATTCTGTCTTTCATGAAAATGACCGCAATATATTCGAAGTAATTTCAGCTATTTATAAGGGTGCTATTCAGGGAAATGGCGAATCTTTAATTTTCGTCGGAATCATTCTACTGTTTCTAACGCCTGTTTTTCGTGTGCTGCTTTCTTTGTTTTCGTTCCTTTTAGAAAAAGATTATCTTTATGTGGTCATTACACTAATTGTAATTCTGATCATTTTGATTAGTGTTTCTTTTGGTTTTTCACATTGATAATGCTATAGGCTTTATGTACGCTGTAGGCTTTTTGAAAAAGCTTAGAGCCTATTGCCTATAACTTTAATGTCATTAAGTTAAGATATTTTAGATTTTGTTCCATCGGAACAACTCATTGGTAGAAAAAAAATGCATTGAGAGAAACATCGTCCCATTGGGACGTTTGAGAAATTGTATATGTAATCCGTACATGTTTTTACCAATTATTATTTATAAAATCAAACGTTCCTACGGAACGTGAAAAAACGCCATATTTATTGGGCTACCAATGAAATGTTCCGATGGAACAAAAACAAATTGTTCCATTGGATTTTTCCCTAATTTAATGACATTGAGCTTTAGCTTTAGGTGTTTAATACGCACAATAAGAAGGCTTTAGTTAAATCGTACATTTTTAGCTAAAGCCATTCAGATTAATTTTATATAAACTCCAGCTAAAGCTGGAGGCTATTCAAAAATACACTTTGAGATAAAAAATATAATCAAAAAACTTAACTTAATGACATTGGGTTAAAGCTGGAGGCTAGTCAAAAAACTCAACTTAATGAAAGTGTTCTAATGCTAAAATATAAAAAAATGGAAATAGGAATAGACAGTTTTGCTTCGGCAATGTACGGAGACAATAACACTTTGAGCAGTGTTGATGCAATGGAACAATTACTGCAAAGAATTGAACTGGCAGATCAGGCGGGACTTGACGTTTTTGGAATTGGAGAACATCATAAAAAAGAGTTTTTAGATTCGGCTACAGTTGTCATTTTAAGTGCTGCTGCTGCAAAAACAAGTCGCATTCGTTTATCCAGTGCTGTTTCGGTTTTAAGTGCTGCAGATCCTGTGCGTGTTTACCAAAGCTTCGCAACGCTTGATTTAATTTCGAAAGGAAGGGCCGAAATCGTCGTTGGCCGTGGATCTTCTATTGAAGCTTATCCCCTTTTCGGATATAATTTGAATGATTATGATGCGCTTTTTAAAGAGAAATTAGAGCTATTTCTACAAATTAGAGATAATGAGTTTGTAACGTGGTCGGGGAAATTTCGCCCTGCGTTGAATAATCTTCCAGTTTATCCCAGAACATTACAAGAAAAATTACCGGTTTGGCTTGGTGTTGGCGGAACTCCGGAATCTTTCGTAAGAGCAGGAAGTCTTGGTTTGCCTTTAATGGTTGCTATTATTGGAGGACAAACACATCGTTTTCGTCCTTTAATCGATTTGTATCGTGAAGCCGGAAAAGCCGCTGGATACCAACCCGAAGAACTTAAAGTAGGAATACATTCACCTGGTTTTGTTGGAACTACAACCGAAAAAGCAATTGAAGAATATTATCCCGGTTATGCTGAACTCTGGACAAAATTAGGACTCGAGCGCGGTTGGCCACCTGTTACAAAAGCCAAATTTGACGGACTTATCGATGATCTTGGTGTTCTAATTGTGGGAGGTTCGGAACGTGTTGCTGAGAAAATTTTAAAACACAGCGAAGCACTTGGCGGAATCTCAAGATTTACATTCCAGATGGATAATGCAGGTCTTACGCATACGCAATTAATGAATGCTATTGAACTTATAGGTTCAAAAGTGATTCCGTTGATACGTAACGGATAAACTGGGCGAATTTGCCCACGGATTGTACGGATTAAACGAATTAACACAGATTTTTTTGTTTAAAATTATCGTCTTATCCCAATCCGAAAAGTGAAAATAAAAAACCAGCGAAAACCAGTTTAAATCCGTGTCATCCGTGGGCAAAAAAATATCTACATTTTTCTAATACAAAAAAAGGATCTGCGAAAACTTGTTTAATCTGCACAATCCGCGAGCCAAAACCATAAAAAAAAGCATCCGCAGAAACGGATGCTTTTCATTTGTTATTCTAAAGAGATTGTTCTTAGAATTTATACGTTACACCAACCCTAAAATTTCTTGGTGCTTCGGTTTGCCAATAGTAAGCATTAAGCCATTCGTAATAAGATCCGCTGTAAAGGTATTTATCAAGGATATTAAATACGTTTGCCGTAATTTTTATTTTTCCCGTTTCATAAGATAAACCTCCGTCAAGTTTGAAATAGTTAGGTAATTTCTCTGCTCCTGCGCTCCAGGTATCCGTTTGACGGCCTGCAAGAAAAGTACCTCCAATAGAAGCGCCCAATCCTTTCAGTTTACCGCTTTGAAGGCTATAATTTAACCATGCATTTGCAGTATGTTTTGCATATCCGGGAACAACTGAACCAACACTTATAGTCGAAATAGCCGAACTCGTTACAACAGATTCTGTAAAAGCATAATTAGCAATAAGATTAAGACCGTCTAACAATTTTCCTCTCACGTCAAATTCAACACCCTGAGCTCTTTTTTCTCCTAAAACAATTTTATAAATATCGTTTGGTCCATTAGTTGGATCAGCCGTAAGTTCGTTTTCTTTTACAATACGATAAATTGATGCAGAAGTATTCCAAGCCCCGTCAAACCAATCTTTTTTGATACCAAATTCGATGTTATTCCCGGTTAGCGGTTTTACTTTGTCTCCATTTTTAATTATACCCGATTGCGGTAAAAAAGCCTGATCATACAATCCGTAAACTGCCAGATCATCCGTTACAGAGAAACTAACACCAACACGTGGCGTGATATGACTGTCTGCCTGAGTTTCTCCCCAGCTTGTCTGACTAATCCAGGTATATCTTCCGGCAAGAGTCAATCTCAATTTGTTTTCGAAAAAACCAAGTTCGTCCTGAACATATCCGGCTGCGTATGAAGAATTCATTTTACCACCTGCTCTTACTGATAACGGTGTTGTATGATCAAAAGCAGGCAAACCATTTGATGGAGTTCCATAATTTGGATTATAAACATTGAACGGATTATCTACGGTATCAAGATCATGCGATTGTCCCCAATCTGCCATATAATCTTTATTTCCCAAATCTACTCCACCTAATACTTTGTGAGTTATTGATCCTGTAGTGAATTTTCCGTTAAGAAAAATTTGACCCAAATACATATTACTTTCTGCGTCCCAAATACCAACGTTTCTAATGATTTCTCCTTTTTCAAGATTACCCTCAGGAACTCCGTTAAAATCTCTGTCAACCGGACCTGGACCTACAACTCCTGGCCAGGAACTATATCCTTGTTGAATGTATTTAAAATAAGAAGTTTGCGCCGTCAATTTCCAATTGTCATCAAACTTATGTTCAAACATAAGATATCCGCTATGATCCTGAATATTAGTATCCGGCAATCCCGGTTGTGTCATTGTAAATCCAACAGGCAATGTCGCATAACCTTCTGATTTAGGTCCAAAAACATAATAAGAACCAACTTCTGTCATGTTTGCATACTGAAAATTATATTCAGCTGTAATTTTTGTTTTGTCATCAATTTGGTACGAAATTACCGGAGCAATTACATAACGATTATTGTGTTCAAATGCACGATGCGAACCTTTATTTTGAGCAGCTCCGTTGAATCTGTATAATAATTTTCCTTTTTTATCTAATTTTCCGTCAAGATCGATACTTACTCTGTAAAAATCATAGCTTCCGCCTAATACAGATACTTCCCCTTTTGTAATTCCGGTTGGTTTTTTAGTAACCACATTATAAAGTCCGCTTGGATCACCGCTCGAAAGCATAAATCCTGCAGGTCCTTTTACAAATTCAATATGATCTACAAAGCTCATATCTTCTGTAAGAGGTCCCCAGAAAGAAGAAACCACATTAAAACCATTACGAAAAGCCTGAATTTGAGAACCACGCATTGTAATATTCGTGTACAAATCTCCCCAGTGCTCTAAACGTACCGCTCCACTCACGTTTCTGATCACTCCATCACTCATACTTGTAATTTGTTGGTCTTTTAAAGTCTGACCACTCACAATCTGAATGTTTTGCGGAATTTCAAGTACCGGAGTCTGCAAACGTAATGATAACGAAGGTTTATCTTGTTTGTATTTGTTTTTTGTAATCACTACTTCGTCAAGATCTTCCTGACTTTCAGAAAGTGTGAAGTTTTTAATCGTCGTTTGTTTTGCCGTAACAACAATCTGATCTTCAACTTTATGAATTCCTACTGCTCTAATAATAACTGTATAGGTAGCCGGTTTAACATTTTTAATCTCGTATTGTCCATGTTCATTGGTAACAGCTACGTATTTTGTTCCTTTAAGAACAACAGAAATATTTTCGGCAGGTGCATTTCCGTTTAGGGAAATTTTTCCGGTTACTTTTCCAAGTTCTTGACTCATCATTGATAGTGAGCTTAGCAACACCAGACAAAGTAAAACTTTTTTTAGGGTCATTATATTCATTTTAATTGGTTTTGATTTTCGTGGCAAAAGTAATTGCTAAATCTTTCTAAAACAAGATTATTTTTAATTATTCTAAATAAAAATAAATTGTAATATTATTCGGAAATAAAAAACAATATGAATACAAAAGCTCAAATTATAAATAAGTCTACTTATCTTTAAGCTGGAAAATTTAAAAAAGTCTTTCAAAAAACAAACCTCATAATTATGAATAATACCCAAACAATTAGAAAAGTAGCTATTGTAGGTTACAATCGAATTCCATTTGCAAGAGCTAATACCGCTTACGCGAATGTTGGAAACACAGAAATGATGACAGCTGCACTAAACGGGCTCATCAGCAAATACAAACTAGAAGGCAAATTGTTGGGTGAAGTTGCCGGCGGTGCTGTTATTAAACATACTTATGATAATAATTTGATCAGGGAATGTGTTATGAAAACTTCTCTTGATCCCGCAACTCCTGCCTGTGATTTGCAACAAGCCTGTGATACCGGAATAGAAAGTGCCATTTATATCGCCAACAAAATTGCGTTGGGCCAAATAGATTCAGGAATTGCCGGCGGCGTTGACTCTATTAGCGATATGCCAATTGCGGTAAGCGAAAAACTTAGAAAGATTTTATTGAATGCCAGACAGGCAAAATCATTAGGAGAAAAAATCAAGCTGTTTTTGAAACTACGTCCAAAAGACCTATCACCATTGGTTCCTAAAAACGAAGAATCCCAAACCGGACTTTCGATGGGCGGTCATACTGAAATTACAGCCAAACATTATCAAATTTCCCGTGAAGATCAGGATAACTTCGCGCTCAAAAGTCATTTGAATATGGCAAAAGCCTATGATGAAGGCTTTTTTGACGATATGATTACTCCGTTTAACGGACTTGAAAAAGACAATAATCTCAGAAGAGACAGCACTTTGGAAAAACTGGCAAAACTAAAACCTGCTTTCGATAAAGTAAACGGAACTCTCACGGCAGGAAACTCAACTCCGCTTACTGATGGTGCATCTTGTGTACTTTTAGCCACCGAAGAATGGGCAAAAGAACAAGGACTTCCAATTTTAGCTTATATAACATTTGGCGAAATTGCAGCAATCGAATATGTCAAAAACCAACAAAACCTTTTATTAGCACCGTTATTTGCAGTAAGCAGAATGCTCGAGAAAGCGGGTTTGACCTTACAGGATTTTGATTATTATGAGATTCACGAAGCTTTTGCCGCACAGGTTTTAGCTACTCTGAAAATTTGGGAAAGCCCTGAACTAAGTACTCAAATAGGACTTAAAAAACCTCTTGGCGCTATTGACAGAGAAAAACTAAATGTGAAAGGAAGCAGTCTTGCCGCAGCTCATCCTTTTGCCGCAACAGGCGGAAGAATTATTGGCGTTATGGCAAAATTACTGAACGAAAAAGGTTCCGGAAAAGGATTAATCTCCATTTGTGCCGCCGGAGGACAAGGTGTTACGATGATTATAGAGAAGTAATTATAGTATTCGATATTCAAACCAGTTTACTAAACACAACGATCTTTGTCAAAGTTTTCAACCAAGACTGTAAAGAACTTTGACAAGAGTTAATTTTTAAAATTGATTTATCCATTTTTATCATTCTGATTTCTATGATATAAAACTCGTTTTTGCTGTGCTATATTAAATGGGTTAAGGACGAAGAAGCAATATCCGTAATAAACCGGAAACACGACGGTGTAGTCCCTACAGGACAAATATTGATGGGTATCTTTATGTTCTACCAATAGATAATCTCTCCGAGATATTTTTTAAATTAAATATTTTGTAAAAAGTTTCAATGAATTAATCTGTCCCGAAGTTTCGGGATTAGGCATTGCCACAAAATAAATTATTCCATAGGAATTTTTAAAGCAGTTCCAAAGGAATAAAACATATTGTAGGGATGGATTTCAATCCATCTTCACAAAGTTTAAACACAATCTTCATTTCGACCGAAAGGAGACCCGACCGATAGTAAATCAAACGCGGGAAGACACACTGTTGGCGAGCTACTTTATGTGATTTACTTCGTCTGTTCGCTATCGCTCGGGTCTCCCTCCGGTCGAAATGACAATGATTGTGGGTATTTTGTGTGAAAAGATTTCGATTTTCAAATCCTCATCATATTCTACGTCAAACCCGACAGGTTTTATCCCGTCCCGAAGTTTCGGGATCGGGAATGTCGGGTTTACTACATACGACAATGTCCAACTATCGTAATTTCATTTTAATTAAAAAGCATATTCTTCAACAGCAGCCAAAGCATTTGGTAAAGCACTTTCGGCAAAATCAGGAATTGAAGTTCCTTCTACGCGAAAAGTCGTAACATCTGTAATTCCCAAAAAGCCTAAAACTACACGTAAATAAGGTTCTGCAAAATCATAACTTTTGTACGGACCATCAGAAAACACAGCTCCCGACGCAACAGATAAATATACTTTTTTACCAGTTATCAATCCTTTTGGTCCATTTTCGTCATAACTAAAAGTCTTACCAGCTCTTGCAACCTGATCGATCCATCCTTTTAATAAGGCTGGAATTCCAAAATTATAAATAGGAACACCAATAACGATAATATCAGCTTCTAATAAATCTTGTATAGCCTCATCAGAAAGTTTAATTGATTCTAACTGGGCTGTTGTATGTGCTTCTTCGGGAGTATAAAATGCATTAAGCTGCAATTCGTTCAAATAAGGCAAAGGCGTTTTAGAAAGATCAAAAGTTTGCACTTGGGTTTTAGTATATTCTTTTTCCAGTTTCTCCAGAATAGCATTCGATAATTTGTTACTAAATGAAGCATCGCCTTTGATGCTTGTTACTATATTCAGAATCTTTTTGCTCATTTTTACTATTATTTTGTTTATGATACAAACTTATATACATTTGCTATCTCTTTTATAGTACTATCCTCAAGGATAGCGCTATCCTTGAGGATAGTAATGTCTGAAATGAAAACTAAATAAGAGTTTCACGCAGATTTTAAAGATTTTGGCAGATCTTTAAATCAATTTGCACGAATCAGCTGAAATCTGCAAAATCTGCCTGAAATAAATCATAATGCATATGAAAACAAAGAACGAAATAACAAAAGAGATGCCCTGTGGCGGACCAGAAGAGTGTCTTGCAGCATTATTACCGGTAAGAGATGCTCTCGAAGTTTTGAGCGGCAGATGGAAGTTGCCAATTTTGATTGCTTTATCGAATAGACCAAAACGATTTAAGGAGATTTCTAAAGATATAAACGGAATTACAGATAAAATGCTTTCGAAAGAACTGAAAGATCTGGAGATAAACAAACTGGTCACCAGAACTGTTTATGATACGTTTCCTCCAACTGTCGAATATGCAAGAACAGAGCACAGTCACACTTTATACAATGTCATTGGAGCATTAAACGAATGGGGAACTTTGCACAGAAAAGAAATCATTGGGCATTAAATAATTTTATAAAATACTCCACAAAACTGTAACAAAATCAAAAAATAAGTCTCTATAATAAAAAAGCTATTATAAAACTGATCTAATCTTTTTGTTATGAGAAACTTAAAACTTGTTGCTTTACTTCTACTCTACTTCTCTTCATTTTCGAAAATAAATGCTCAAACGAATCAAAATGACAGTATAAAACTCGATTATACTAAGATTTACGCTCTTGCATTAGACGGAAATCCAAGACAGGCTTTGCCATTATTAGAAATTGATGCCACTAAAAAAATAGCTGTAAAGGACTTAAAATTCAAAACCAATTTTGAAAACCGATTTAAGTTCAAAGAAGACAAAAGTGATTTTCTGGAAACGCGAAAATCAAAAATAGACGGTTTATTAAAAATTTACAGAGATTACTGGCGATTTTCTTTCTTAAATAAAGAAAAGAAAACGGATACGCTTATGATGACAAATGTTTCTAATTTTCTTAAAACTCATTTTCMACCTGCAAAAAATCTAACTCTTAATGAAGACAGTATTAATGTTTATCAGAAAAAATACATCGCTGATTTAGGTTATCATACTACCGGATTTGGAAAAACCGGAGCTTTATATGATTTGTTAGTTTGGAAAACAGAAAAAGATACCGTCTATAAACTCAATTATGACGGAAAGGAAACGGCTGTTAAAGTCTATTTTATGGATGATTTTGTAACCTTGGGCTGGAGCGAATACGCTACTTTGGGACGCTATTATCCTGCGGGATGGGCAACTCAGGAAGCTTTATTTTGTGTAAAAAAAGCTTATGATTTAAAATCAGAAACCTTTAGAGTGAGTTATATTGGTCATGAAGGCAGGCATTTTGCAGATTATAAATTGTTTCCGAAATTAAAAGGTGTTGGTTCTGCAGATCTGGAATACAGGGGAAAACTCACTGAAATTGCACTTTATTCTAAAAACGGACTTTACAAAAGATTGGATTTTTTCATCAATAATGGCAATTACAATAGCGAAAACGGACATTCGATCGCAGCTTATTGTGTAATCAGGGATTTATCAAAAGAGCTATTTAATACTGATTACGAAAGAAACTTAGACAAATGGAAAGCGATTCCGGCCATTAAGATAAATGAAGCCGCTTCTAAAATTCTTGAAGAAAATACAAAAGCATTAGAGAAAATTCCGAATGTAGAAAAGTTTATCAAGTAATAATTCTTCTCATCGACCCTTGAAATTAGTAAAAAATAGTTTTTTCTTTACAAAAAACCGTTTTTTTATAGTAAATTAGATCTCCTTACAGCTAAGTTTCTTTTTAAAACTTGTGTATGAATTCATTTTAATAAAACAAAAATGATAGATTCAAAAATACCCGAAGGTCCACTTACTGATAAATGGAATAATTATAAAGCTAAAGCTAAGCTTGTAAATCCTGCTAATAGAAAAAAACTAAACATTATAGTTGTCGGCACTGGTCTTGCGGGTGCTTCATGTGCTGCATCTTTAGCAGAACAAGGGTACAATATCAAATCATTTTGTTTTCAGGATTCTCCCAGAAGAGCACATTCAGTTGCCGCTCAAGGCGGAGTTAATGCTGCAAAAAACTATAAAAACGACGGAGACAGCACTTTCAGAATGTTTTACGACACAATAAAAGGTGGTGATTTTAGATCGCGTGAAGCTAATGTTTACCGTCTGGCGGAATGTTCTGCGCATTTAATCGATCATGCTGTTGCACAAGGCGTTCCTTTTGCAAGAGAATATGCCGGATATCTTAACAATCGTTCCTTTGGAGGTGTTCAGGTTTCGAGAACATTCTACGCCCGCGGGCAAACAGGACAACAACTATTGCTTGGTGCTTATCAGGCTTTATTACGTCAGGTTTCACTAGGAAAAGTAGTGATGCATACCCGACATGAAATGCTGGAATTGGTCGTTATCGACGGAAAAGCAAAAGGTATTATTGCCCGAAATCTTGAAACGGGAGAACTCGAGCGTCACGTTGCTGATGCTGTAGTATTGGCTTCCGGAGGTTACGGAAAAGTCTATTATTTGTCGACATTGGCAATGGGCTGTAATAGTTCGGCGATTTGGCGTGCACACAAAAAAGGTGCATATATGGCGGGCGTAAGCTGGATTCAGTTTCACCCTACTTCACTTCCGCAACACGGAGAAAACCAATCCAAGCTGACTTTAATGTCGGAATCTTTGCGTAATGACGGACGAATCTGGGTTCCGAAAACCGCTAAAGACGACCGAAATCCAAATGTAATTCCGGAAGAAGAGCGCGATTATTATTTAGAGCGTAAATATCCTTCTTTTGGAAATCTTGCGCCAAGAGACATTTCGTCAAGGGCCGCAAAAGAAAGAATCGATGCCGGACATGGCGTTGGGCCAATGAAAAATGCTATTTATCTCGACTTTTCGGATGCTATAAAAGCTCAGGGAAAAGATAAAATCGAAGCCAAATACAGTAATCTGTTTGCGATGTACGAGAAGATTACCGGAATCAATGCTTATAAAGAACCAATGTTAATTTCACCTTCAGCACATTTTACGATGGGCGGACTTTGGGTAGATTATGAATTAATGACTACAATTCCTGGATTATTTGCTTTAGGAGAAGCTAATTTTGCAGATCATGGCGCCAATAGATTAGGGGCAAATTCATTGCTTCAGGCGTGTGTAGATGGCTATTTTATTGCACCGTACACTATTCCGAATTATCTCGCAGGCGAATTAAATACTCCAAAACCAGATGTCAATCATCCTGCTTTTGATGAAGCCGAAACAGCTGTAAGAGCACAATTAGATACATTTTTAAATAGTAAAGGAACACTTTCAACAGATTATTTCCATAAAAAAATTGGAAGATTGCTTTATGAAAAATGCGGACTTTCGAGAAGTAAAGAAAAACTGGAAGAAGCCTTAAATGAAATTAAATTACTTAAAGATTCTTTCGAAAAAGATTTACTCATTACCGGAGACGATATGGTAAACAGCGAACTCGAAAAAGCCGGACGAATTGCTGATTATATTGAATTGGCCGAATTAATGTGTCACGATGCCTTACAGCGAGACGAATCCTGCGGGGCACACTTTCGGGAAGAATATCAAACAGCAGATGGCGAAGCGGTTCGAAATGATAAAGATTTCTGTTATGTTTCGGCATGGGAATGGAAAGGAAAACAGCAATTACCGGAATTGCATAAAGAACCTCTTGTCTTCGAATCTGTTGAACTTGCTGTTAGAAGTTACAAATAATTGTTAATTGTAAATTATTAATTAACAATCCATAAAACCTAATTTTAAAACATACAAACAATTCATAATTAACAATTTATAATTAATAATTAGGTATGAAACTATATCTTAAAATATGGCGACAACTCAATAGTTCTTCTAAAGGACAAATGACCGATTATGAAATAGATGAAGTTTCTGAACATATGTCTTTTCTTGAAATGCTTGATCTTTTGAACGAATCTTTAATTCAGAAAAAAGAACGCGTTATAGAATTTGATCATGATTGCAGGGAAGGAATTTGTGGGCAATGTGGCGTTATGATTAATGGAAGAGCGCACGGACCTTTAAAAAACACTACAACTTGCCAGCTTCATATGAGAAGTTTTAAAGATGGAGATACTATTTATATTGAACCTTTTCGTGCAAAAGCTTTTCCTATTCTAAGAGATTTAAAAATTAACAGATCAGCTTTTGATTCTATTATTGAAGCAGGTGGTTTTATTGGTGCTTCAACAGGTCAGGCGCCGGAAGCAAATAGTATTCCAATATCGTATGAAACTGCCGAAGCTTCCTTTGATGCTGCGGCTTGTATAGGATGCGGAGCCTGTGTAGCAACTTGTAAAAATGCAAGTGCTGCCTTATTTGTGGGCGCAAAAATCACGCATTTGGCTTTGCTTCCGCAAGGAAAAATAGAAGCTTCAAAAAGAGTTTTAACGATGGTAAGTCAAATGGATGCCGAAGGTTTTGGAAACTGCTCTGACACCAGAGCCTGTGAAATCGAGTGTCCGCAAGGTATTTCGATTCTTTCTATTGCAAAGATGAATGCAGAATATACCAAAGCTCTGATTTTTAGAAAATAATAAAAATAACACATTACATATTTATTTTTAACACATAGAAGCATTGATATTGTACACTCAAAAAATGGCATTTCAATTAATAAAAAAATAAGCATAATGCTCTTTATAAGAGAAATGCAGTTCTTTTTTTGAAGCCTTTTTGCCCCATACTCGCTCTGTTTCTATGTGTTAAATAAATATGGTTTTAAAATATTAGCGTCGAGAATTTCTCGCAATCCCGATAGCAATCGGGAACAAACAATCTAAATTTCAAATCCAAAAAACAAAAACTTTACGCCTTCGCGTCTTCGCGAGATTAAATATTAATTTTTTGCGCCTTAGTGCCTTCGTGGCAAAATTACACGGTAAAATAAGGCGTCAAAATATCTTCAAAATTATACAATCCTTTTTGTTTGTTTTCTAAGTTTTCGGCAACAAAAACAACTCCGTTTCCAAATGCTTCTCTCGAGATAGATTCGTGAATTAATCGAACCGTTTGATACGGAAATCCAAATATAACCTCATGTTTTCCGACGATTCCTCCTGCCCTAACGGAGTTTATATTGTTTTTATCAATATCTAAAGCTTCTGCAATTTTAACCGCTGTTCCTGAAGTTCCCTGTTTCTTTTTAAAATGTTCTTCATTAACTTCAATATCAACCCAAGGAGCTATTTTCTTTAGAAATTTAGCTGCAAAAAGTAAATAATTCACTCCAAGTGTAATATTAGGCGACCAAAACACAGTCGTTTTATTCGCCAACTTCTTTAATAATTGCAGTTCTTTTTCTTTATAATGAGAAATTGCCGAGATAATTTTAACCTTTCGCTCAGCTGCAATTTCTCCATAAGTATAAATGCCTTCATTCGAAGAAAAATCAATGATAACATCAACCGGATGTTTGTTCAGCAGTTCTTCAATCGAAGTTTTTGAGCTGGAGTAAATTAATCCCGGTTCGTCTGACTGAACTCCAAAAAATTCCGGAACCGATCTGTGTTCTAAAACAGTGCTTTGTCTTAAAACCCATTCCAGGCAAAATTTATTGTTTTCCAGTAGTATCGATGCTACTGATTTTCCAGTTTTCCCGAATCCGATTAGTCCTATTTTCATAATTTATTTTTTTTATTGAGCACTAAGCTCGTTAACAGAAATGACATTTTTTTAAAGTTCATGTCAAATCAAAAATTTAATTATTATCTAAGCCGATAATTATCCTCTATTCGTAAAAATAAAAATATTATAACAAGGATACCATGGATTATTGCAATTTGTAACAAAAACGAACTTCCTTAACAGGAATATTAATKTGAAAGTTTTTGTTTCACGCAGATTTTAAAAAGATCTAAGCCTATTTATTTTTATTATGGAGGTTCATGGAATTCGTGGCGAAATACCTTAGAATGATTTTCGGAAATATACTTTTAAACGCAGATTTTCCAAATTTAATTTTAAAATTTATTATATAAATCTTTGCGCATATCCCTACTTAAATCTTTTTAAAATCTGCGTGAAACAAAATTTTGCGACTTTGCCTAATAAAAAAATTTCCGATTAATACTACAGATCGTATTCGCTTAATATATTTAAAAAAAATAGATGTAAAAAAAGGAATGTGAATGTACAACTTAACATATTTTCAGTAGTTTTACGACCTGATTGCCCCCAAATAAAATCAGCAAATAATGGCCTACAACAATAAAGAATTACTACGTTTTTTAGACGCACAGAATAAGTTATACCTAGCGGCACTTTCTGAAATTAAAAAAGGAAAAAAAGAATCTCCGTGGATGTGGTTTATTTTTCCTCAGATAAAAGGACTTGGTTCGTGCGATACTTCAAAATTCTACGAAATTAAAAATGCCGACGAAGCAATTGCTTTTTTGGAACATCCAATTCTTGGAAAACATCTCCTTGAAATTACAGCCGAATTAATCAAAACAGATGAAAAAACAGCCGTAGATATATTTGGAAATCCTGATGACGAAAAACTGCAATCCTGCATGACTCTATTTGCCAGTATTCAAAATTCTGAACCTATATTTGAAGAAGTACTGGACAAATATTTTGATGGTTCTTCTGATTTTCATACGCTGCAATTGCTGTATAGTAATTTCTAAAAAAGGAATATAAGCAACTTTTCGTCTCACTATTTTTTAAATAATGTTTCATTATGATGTATTTATAATTTAAAAATCAAAAATCGCAACAGAGTTGCATTAGGCAAAAACTCAGAAAGTCCACTAAATACACGGCTTTAATCCTGCTGTTTGCAATACTATTTCAGTCGGGTATTCTTGCCGCCCTATTTCATTCATTTGAAATAGACTTTAAAATTCCGTTAAATATCTTTTTGTTTTAAAATTATTATCGTAATATTGCAATATTAAAATTAAACCTAATGGGAGCGACTAAAACTGAACATTTTACCGATAAGCAAAATCAAATAGCAATTATTGCAAAAGCATTAGGACATCCTGCGAGAATTGCTATTATTGAATATCTTTTAAAAGTGAACGAATGTATTTGTGGTGATATTGTAAACGAATTACCGCTGGCACAACCCACCGTTTCTCAACATCTAAAAGAGTTGAAAAATGCAGGACTTATAAAGGGAAATATTGAAGGAAATGCGATTTGTTATTGTATTAATGAAGAAACTTTTGATATTCTAAAAGGTTATTTCTCCAATATCATCTCTGTTACTAAAACTCAAAAATGTTGCTAAGCATTTTTTTAATCAACTATATCGTAATATTGCATTAAACCTATAAAACAAAAAAAATGAAACTATCAGACATCAAAAGCATACTTCCAACTCTTGAAAACGTAGAATTTCAGTTGGAAAACGGAACTTTTGTTCCCGAACATTTCCACGTTACAGAAGTTGGGATAAGTACTAAGGATTTTATCGATTGCGGCGGCGTAATTCGTCACGAAAAAGTGGTAAACTTTCAGCTTTGGAACGCAGATGATTTCGAACATCGCTTGAAACCAGCCAAACTTTTACATATTATCAGTCTATCTGAAGAAAAATTAAAAATTGAAAATTTAGATATCGAAGTCGAATATCAAAGCGACACGATTGGTAGATATGATTTAGAATTCAACGGAAAAAACTTTGTTCTCAAAGCTAAAACTACGGCTTGTTTAGCACAAGATGCCTGTGGCATTCCATCAGAAAAACAGAAAATAAATTTCACACAATTACATACAGATTCAGGAAACTCTTGCTCACCAGATTCGGGTTGTTGTTAATTATATTGGAGAATCAAGAATTGAAATGTGCCATTATAAATAAAATGTCGATGGCAGAGAAATATTCTAACCAATTTCGATGGTAGCAGAAAATGTTCCATTCGGTATAAATTACAACCTTTCAAATCTTGATTCTTCATGTTCCACCTGTTAATTAAATACAAAAAACCAATTGTCATTACCACATCTGTTATTGTACTACAGCTAATTTATGGTTTCGACCCAAAATTTTGCATCATCAATATAATATGGTTATTCGTTTAAAATTATGAAAAAGAAAATTCTGGTACTTTGCACCGGTAATAGTTGCAGAAGTCAAATTGCCGAAGGGTATTTAAGACATTTTTTTAATGCCAAAGCCCAAATTTATAGCGCCGGAATCGAGATTCACGGTGTAAACCCGAGAGCGATTGCAACGATGAAAGAAGATGGAATTGATATTTCCAGTCATACCTCAAATCATATCGACGAATATCAAAACATCGATTTTGACCTTGTAATTACTGTTTGCGACAATGCAAAAGAACGCTGTCCATTTTTTCCATCCAAGACTGAAAAATTGCATCAAAACTTTCCTGATCCGGCTAAAGCTATGGGAACTGAGGAGCAAATTCTGGAAGAATTTAGACGTGTCAGACAAATGATAAAAGAATATTGCAGTTCCTTACCAATTGCTTAATTGCTGTTAAACCAATTATCTTAGCCTATTCCATTTATTTGAAATAGGCTTTTATTCGAAAGTTCTATTTAAGTCCTAGTTTCGCTCTATTTTGAAAGTTCCTTCAACTCTATTATTTTCTTATTGATTTTCTCTTTGTATCCAGCATCAGTATTTAATTCCATTGCTTTTGTATAGCTCAACAAAGCATTTTTTAGATCCTTATTTACTTCATAAGCTTCTCCCAAACTATCATAAACATTACTTGATTTCGGGAATTCTTTGGCATTTAAACTAAAGACAGAAACTGCTTCGGGGACTTTTTTATACTGATACAAAAGTATATATCCAATTCTATTGAGGTGTTCCTCAAAATTAACATTTGAATACTTTGGATCTTTTTTTAATGTTGTAAAAGTGTTTTTTAAACCTGAAACGTTTTCCTGTGCGGTTTTCATTAGAGCTTCATAAGCAGCAAAACCATAATCTATAATATCATTGTCAACAAGATACGCAATATGATTTACTATATCTTCGATATTAGCATCACTGCCAATACCATTTGCAAGGAATATAATACTCAGATTATCTTTCGGGAAATTTCTATAAGCGGCTCTTCTTCCTCCGGAAAATCCATACGATGCATGCCCGTTTATAATGCGTTCATCCCAGCCGAAAGTAAATTTATGATCTGTTTTTGAGAATTGAAACAACTCCCACATTTTATTTTTAGACTTCTCACTAATCAGTTTATTGCGGTTTAATTTACTATCCCATTTTACAAATTCATCCATTGTAATATTAATTCCATTGCAGCTACTCAAGTAACTTCCATTATTCGAAAGTCCGATTTGTATTTTACCAGAAAAATTATCGTACGGCGTAACTCTATTCAAAAAGATATCTCTTGAGTCTGTCGAGAAAAAAACATCGTTAGCAGCAGTTTTATCTCCAAACTGATTTTCAATTATAAATGTTTCAATATTTTGCTTGCTTACAGTTTCGATAATTTTCTGAAGCAGCCAAAAATTAGTTTGATTGTATTCGTACTTCTCGCCTTTCCCAAATTGAATCGCATCTGCAAATACTTTTTCTCTGGCTTCATTTTCGGGTAATTGTTCATAATTCACAATATCCGGAAGTCCGGAAGAATGCGTAACCAAATGTTTTATTTGTACTGAATTCCATGTTGCGGGTAAATCCGGAAGGTATTTCGAAATAGGATCTTCTAGTCCCAATTTGTTTTGTTCAATTAATTGAAAAACTCCCGTAACAATAATCGTTTTTGTTAAAGAATAAATTCTAAAAATAGATTTATCAGATACTGGAACATCGTATTCAATATTTGCTTTTCCGTAGTTATTTCTGTGGATTATTTTATCATTTTTAATAACTGCGACAGAAATTCCGGGCATATTATATTTACCAACAACCTCAGCTAAATACTGATCAATTTGTGCACTTGGTTCCATTACTGTCTTTGTCTGTTCTTGTGCCGTTAAAATTGAAAAGGACAATATTGTAGTGAACGAAATAAATAGTTTTAGCATAATATATTTGTTTTCAGGTAAGGACTCTTCTTTTTTATTTTTGTGACAGTTAATTTATATATTTATTGAAATCATTTTAATAATGCAATAAAACAGGGTAATTTGTCTCCACAATGATATAAATATAACAGAATTTATGTGTTGAAAAAATTATCCGGAAAACTTTCTTTACCGTCTTTTATAAAAAAATTAAACTCATCTTTTGAATATATTTGTAGTTGACTAAAATAAAAGCCACGCTACTAAGTACTATCCAAAAACTACAAATTATGAAAAGATGTTTCGTCTTGCTCATTTTATTCTTTTTTACAATTATTTCAGGTCTAAAAGCTCAAAATAAAACAAATTCAAAACCTAATATTGTCATTATCAACATGGATGATATGGGTTACGGAGATACAGAACCATACGGAATGACAGGCGTTGCGACTCCGCATTTTAATCAGATTGCGCAGGAAGGAATGCGTTTTACCAATTTTAATGCCGGACAAGCCATTTGCACTGCATCAAGAGCCGCTTTATTAACAGGCTGTTATCCAAACCGTATCGGAATGTCGGGTGTATTGCTGCCTGGCGCCAAACACGCTTTGAATCCAAACGAAGAAACAATTGCTTCACTTTTGAAAAAAGCAGGATATAAAACCGCTAATTATGGCAAATGGCATTTGGGGAATGTATTGCCTTATTGGCCCACAAATTATGGATTTGATGAGTTTTTTGGTATTCCGTATTCCCATGATGTGTGGCCAATTGATTATGATGGCTACTCAAAGGTAACAGATGCTAAAGATCTGCGTTCCAGCTTCCCTCCGCTTCCTTTAATCAGCAATACCACTATTATTGATACGATTGAAAACATTAAAGAGGCTTCGAATTTAACGACAATGTTTACTGAGAAAGCAATTGGTTTTATAAAAAAGAACAAAAAAGCGCCTTTTTTTCTCTATCTGACTCATCCTTTGCCTCACGCGCCATTGGCTGTTTCAGACAAGTTTAAAGGTAAAAGTGATTTAGGACTTTTTGGCGATGTAATCATGGAACTCGATTGGTCTATTGGCGAAATATTAAAAACTCTGGATAATGAAGGGTTAACTAAAAATACGGTAATCATTATAACGAGCGATAACGGTCCGTGGTTAGTGTTTGGAGATAATGCAGGTTCTTCGGGCGGATTTAGGGAGGGAAAATCTACGAGTTGGGAAGGCGGTACAAGAGTTCCGTTCCTGATTCGCTGGCCGGAAAAGATAAAAGCAGGAACAGTAAACAGTTCTCTTATGACCAATATGGATTTATTACCAACTATTGCAGCAATCACAGGAGCTTCTTTACCAAAAAACCAAATTGACGGTCTAAACTTTTTACCGCTTCTTACCGGAAAAACTACAACGGGACCAAGAGATACTTTTTATTATTATTTTGGCGTTGGAAGTAATAATCTTGAAGCTATTAGATATAAACATTGGAAATTGGTTTTTCCGCATAAATCAACTACTTACAATCAAAAATTGCAAGGCAAAGATGGATTACGTGGCGAAGGCGCAACAATGCAGGTTCCGCTGGCGCTTTATGATTTATCGCATGATCCGGGAGAAGTTCGTGACGTTCAGTTACTTTATCCTGAAATTGTACAGCAAATTCAAAAAATTGCCGAAACTGCCCGAGAAGATTTAGGTGATGATTTGAACAATAAAACAGGAAAGAATCTTAGAAAACCGGCTACTTATTAAGAATCAAAAGTCAATTCGTCTGAATTGGATTTTTTGTTTATTTTGATTATTAGAAAATAAATTAATTTAAATWATTTAAGATACATATTTCTTTATTTTTTGTTCCATCGGAACATCTCATCGGTAGTTAAATAAATACGGTGTTTTTTTACGTTCCATAGGAACGTTTGATTTTATAAATAATATTGGTAAAAACAGATACAGATTACATATTCAATTAGAAAAATCCGTTTTTATCAGCGTTTTCGCTTTAGCGAATCAGTAAAATCAGCGTCTAATTTTGACGCGGATAAAACAGATTTACTTCGTAAAAACGCGGATAAAAACGGATTTGATCTGCAATACTTTTATTTTTTTAAGCTTAACTTAATGACATTGCCCAATGGGACGATGTTTCTCACGATTGATTTCTTTTTTTACCAGCGAGGTGTTCCGAATGGAACACAATCTAAATTAAGAATCAATAGTCAATTCGTCTGAATTGGCTTTTTTGTTTATTTTGATTATTAGAAAATAAATTAATTCCATTATTTAAGATACATATTTCTTTATTTTTTGTTCCATCGGAACATCTCATCGGTAGTTAAATAAATACGGTGTTTTTTTACGTTCCATAGGAACGTTTGATTTTATAAATAATATTGGTAAAAACAGATACAGATTACATATACAATTAGAAAAATCCGTTTTTATCAGCGTTTTCGCTTTAGCGAATCAGTAAAATCAGCGTCTAATTTTGACGCGGATAAAACAGATTTACTTCGTAAAAACGCGGATAAAAACGGATTTGATCTGCAATAATTTTATTTTTTAAAGCTTAACTTAATGACAATGCCCAATGGGACGATGTTTCTCACAATGCATTTCTTTTTTTTACCAGCGAGGTGTTCCGATGGAACACAATCTAAAATATCTTAATTTAATGACATTGCCCAAAGCATCGGGACTATGTGTAAAAACTAATTGCATTCAATTCGTTTTTTCATAGTAATTCCTTATGCTTTCATTGAAGTATAAAATCGTCAATCAATCATAATATTACAAGCATTTTTTAAATTTGTTTGAAACGAAAAGAAGTCTTTGCTTCTTTTAAATAATACGATCATGAAGTTAGAACATATTCAAATTCAAACCAACAATATTCCCGAAACGACTGCATTTTATAAGGACATTCTGGAACTGCCAATTATAGACAAAACTTCACAATCCGTCACCATTAAAGCGGGTAATTCGATTTTAAAGTTTATCGAAAATCCTGATTTCAATTCTATCTATCATTTTGCTTTTAATATTCCTGAGAACAAACTTGAGGAAGCTATTGAATGGTGCAAAAACAAAACTGATTTATTAATTATTGAAGATCAACGTATCATTGCCAATTTTGAAACATGGAATGCCAATGCAGTTTATTTTTATGATAACAATGGTAATTTATTAGAGTTTATTGCCAGACATGATCTCGATAATTTGCAATTAAAAGGATTCAGTTCCAAATCAATATTAAACATTAGCGAAATTGGTGTTGTTGATGAAAATCCACTGGAATTAGGAGAGCAATTGATAGAAGATTATGATCTTGCTTTTTTTACTAAAAACTTTAATAGCGATAATTTTGCAGCTATTGGAGACGATGAAGGTTTACTGATTATTGTAAAACCCTATCGAAATTGGTATCCAACGCAAACGCCTTCTAAAAGTAATAAAACTGAAATTCGATTGGAAAATAACGGAACTAAAATTGAATTAAATTTTTAGTATAAATTCTAATTTCCAAAAACTGAATATTTCTTATTTTTATAGAAAAATCTTTTTACATTAAATAAAAACTCCAAAAAAATGCCATTTGTCCGAATCAGCCTCCCGAAAAAACTTTCATTAGAAACTAAAAACAATATTTCAGAATCTATTCATTATGCTTTAATAGCAGAATTTAATATTCCAAAGGATGATTATTTTCATGTCATTGAAGAATTAGAACCGCATCAAATAAAATATCCTGAAAATTATCTTGGAGTGTCCCATTCTGAAGAAATCGTTTATGTCCAGATTATTGCGGGACAAGGGAGAACTTTGGAACAAAAGAAAAAATTATACAATCAAATTGCAACCAAAATTTCGACAGCAACGTCAATATTAATCAATAATGTTATCATTGTTTTATTAGAAAATAATGGTCTTGAAAATTGGTCTTTTGGTAATGGCGAAATTCAGGAATCGACACATTTAAAAAAATTATAACTCGTTTTTCTGAAATAATTTTAAAAAAATCGGGTACAATTAATTTAAACACATAGAAACATAGCATTTGAACTATAAAAAAGACGTTTCACTTATTCTAATTCACATAGTACGCTATGTGAAAGAAATGTGTTTCTTTTTTGTATCCTTTTTTGAACCTAAAATCTATGTTTCTATGTGTTAAATTACATTTTTAAGATACGATTAAAGGAAAATTAATTTCTTAAAAAGCTTCTCCAATTCTAAAATAAATTCCCCAGTCGCCTTTTCCCACGGCTCCATCAAGTCCAACATTAAATTTTTCGTTTTTGAATGCTCTATACCGATAACCTACACCTGCTCCAGGATATAATTTCCAGTTAAAACTATCCGTATCAGATCCGTAAATTGTTGCAACGCCGGCAAAACCAACAACTCCCATTCTTTTGGCAAAATTATATCGGTATTCGCCTTGCACATCTATAAGTCCGTCGCCACGGTATTTGTCTTCAGAATAGCCTCTGATGTCCTCACTTCCTATAGTTACTTGTTGTTCAAAAGCAATATTTCCTAATCCAAATTTACCTGCAAAACGAGCTGCCAATACATCTTTACCGTTTCGCATTGGGAAATATTTATTGTATTCTGAGAGAATCTTGTTGGCGCTCACATCATTCCCAAACCATGTGGGATAAGCGAGCCATCGCAATCTTATTTTATCCCCTTTAGTCGGGTAATAAACGGCATCCCGGGTATCATAAAGCGTAATTAACTGTAAACCATTTGTATGTGTAATAGATGATGGCTGTATATTATCCTGATAATTCGTGTCATAATGGGAGTATGAATAGCCTAAACCACCGTATAAACCTTTTATAATTCTGCGTTGTACGCTAAAGTTTACTATTGTCATTTTAGTTCCGTAATCGTAAAAATCAGACACATTAAGATCATCTACATAAAACTGGGCATTTTTATTACCTGTCATTAAAAAAGCCTGAATTCGCCATTTGTCCTCATCAAAATACCATTTGTTGAACGAGCATACAAAATAAGATTTGTTGGTGGTATAAATTGCCGAAATACCGGATAATGACTTCGGAGAAATAGTATCAGCTTTATTCAGCCTGTACATCATCATTGGAATTGCTCCAAACATAAAATCCAGCGTTCTGTTGTAACTTAGATAAGGCATTACATTAAAATCAATGTTCTTCGTTTTTGGTTTTGCTGTTTGGGTGCTGTCAACAGGTTTTGTCTGTGTCCACGCCAATGAATAACATAAAGAAAATAGTATAGAGAGGATGAATGCTTTCTTCATAATTTGGATTTTATGTATAAAACAAAACTACTACTTCACTCAAAAAATACGCTTTAATTTGACAGTTCTTGCGTTCCATCTTATAAAATGAAACCAGCTTTATCCTTTAATACTGTAGTAAAAACAAGAATCGCCGCAAAATTGCGGCGATTCTTTAAAATTTCATTTTCTGGATTCTAACGGCATTTAATATTGCCAAAAGCGCCACACCAACATCGGCAAAAACGGCTTCCCACATGGTTGCGAGTCCGCCTGCACCCAGAATTAATACAAAGGCTTTGACTATAAATGCCAACGTAATATTTTGCCACACAATCTTTTTGGTTTGTTTACCAATGTTTATCGCCATCGGGATTTTACTTGGTTTATCATCCTGAATTACCACATCGGCAGTTTCGATTGTGGCATCACTTCCTAAACCGCCCATCGCAATCCCAACCGTACTTAAAGCGATTACAGGAGCATCATTTACACCATCGCCAACAAAAGCTACGGTTTCATTTTTGGCTTTAATGTCGTTTACTTTATTGACTTTATCTTCTGGTAATAAATCTCCAAAAGCGTTTGAAATTCCAAGTTTATTGGCAACAAATTGTACAACATTAGTTTTGTCCCCGCTTAACATTGTTACTTTTACACCTAATGCTTTTAGTCTATTTACCGCTTCCTGTGCATCTGCTTTAATTTCGTCAGCGATAGTCAGATATCCTGCGAATTTTTTATCGTAAGCAATAGCAATTGTCGTGTAAACTACCGAATTTGGATCAATATCATAATTAATCTTGAATTTATCCATCAATTTAAAATTCCCAACATGCAATTCTTTTCCGTTAATTTCGGCTTTTAATCCATGTCCTGAAATTTCTTCGACATTTTTCAATTCAATCGAAGGATCAATTTTACCCACATGATTATGGATCGCTGTCGCAACGGGATGTGTACTCTGACTTTCGAGCACATTTACCAGTTTTAAAATTTCTTCTTTATTAAATTCATCAGCAATAATAACTTCCTGCACTTTAAAAACGCCTTCAGTCATTGTTCCGGTTTTGTCCATAACAACATTCTGAATCGTTGAGATACTGTCCAAAAAGTTACTTCCTTTAAACAGAATACCGTTTTTACTGGCAGCACCAATTCCGCCAAAATATCCCAACGGAATACTTATAACCAAAGCACAAGGACATGAAATTACCAGAAAAACTAAAGCTCTATACAACCAGTCCCTAAAAACATAATTGTCGACAAAAAGCATTGGTAATATGCAAATGGCAATTGCCAGATACACCACAATTGGCGTATAAATTTTGGCGAATTTTCTAATAAACAATTCCGCAGGAGCTTTTTTAGTCGTGGCATTTTGTACCATTTCCAGGATTTTAGAAAGCTTACTGTCGTTATATGCGGTCGTTACTTTTACTAATGCAATGGTGTTTCCGTTAATCATTCCCGCAAGAACAGTTTCGCCTTTTACCTTAGTGTCAGGTTTACTTTCTCCAGTAAGTGCTGCGGTATTAAATGAAGCGGTATCTGATAACAATTCGCCATCTAAACCTAGTTTTTCTCCCGCTTTAAGCTGAATAATCGACCCTATGGTAACATCTGCCGCTTTGACTTTTGTAGCAACATTATCTTCTAAAACATTTACTTCATCAGGACGTTGATCTAATAAGCTTTTGATATTTGACTTTGCACGGCTTACTGCCAATCCCTGAAAGTTTTCTCCAATGGTATAAAACAGCATTACAGCAACTCCCTCAGGATATTGCCCTATTGCAAAAGCACCAATTGTAGCGATACACATCAGGAAAAATTCCGAAAAAACATCACCTTTTATAATGCTTTCATAAGCTTCTTTGAGAACCGGAAGTCCAACCGGCAAATAAGCAATAACATACCAAGCAATTCTAACATAACCGGAAAACCAGTTTTGCGGAAAATAATTGTCGAAACCAATCCCAATAAGTAACAAAACAAAGGAAATTATGGCTGGCAAAAACATTTTAAACAAACTGCCTTCTGCATTATGGTCGTGATCATGATCGTGTCCGTCGTCTTCTTTGTGATCGTGGTCTTCATGTGCAGAACAACATCCGGATTGGTTCACTTTCTTTTTAATTACTTTTTCTTTTATATATTGATGTTCCATAGGAAATTCTCAGATTGAAATTTTATTTAAATATGTTCTAAATTTAAGGATTTTGTCGCAATTGTTCTATTCAAAATTATTTAATCTCGCAAAGTCGCAATCCCGCCCCGAAGTCTCGGGATCGGGAGCAAAGTTTTTTGTATTGCCTCCAGCTTTAGCTCAATGTCATTAAGTTAAGCTTTTTGGATCATAATTTTCTCAAAATAACAAGGCATAAACACAATCTTGTCATTTCGATCCCGAGGCTTCGGGAGAGAAATCTTCGCAAGTAACTCCGCAACAAGAATCCCATCTTTGTCGAGCTTCTCGCGAAGATTTCTCTCCCGAAGCCTCGGGATCGAAATGACAAAATCTTTACGATTTTTTTCTTTTACTAGAGATTTATTTGCTTCACTATCAAGGATATTTTCCTTAACTTAATGACATTGAGCTTTTGCTGAAGATTATCTAAATCAATTAGAATGGCTTTAGCCAAAATGCATGATTTGGCTAAAGCCTCTTTGATATTCTTTAATGACCTCCAGTTAAAACTGGAGGCTAGTCAATAAATTACAACCTTAAAAAGCATTCCAAAAAAAATCTGCAGAATCTCCAGAATCTGCGAGAGAAAAACTTTGCAGCTTCATGACATTTTATCCAATGTTAGATGCACTGCTGTGCATCTCTACGGAAAAACCTTGCGCACTTGAAAGAACTTGAAACCTGAAACAAACAAAACCTGAACCTTCTTAATGCCCGTGTTCCCCTCCGCCCTTCAAAGCCGATAACAAATAAAAAGCGCCTTTCATAACAATTTTAGCGTCCGCATCAATTCTATCCACAAACTTCACTTCGGTAAAACCTAAATCTGTTGTTCCCGGAATCACTTCAATCGCTTTAAAGTGGATTTCCTTTTCATGTGGCGTTCCTTTTTCCTCTTTTCCTTCTTCCTGTTTGTGATCCTCTTTATGGTCGTCTTCCTGCACAAATACAAAATATTTATCGGCGTTTCGAACTACGGCATCTTTTGGTAACGCAGGAACTGTAGCATTTATAATATTGATATTTGCCGAAACATACATTCCGGGAATAAGTCCTTTTGCATCTTCCGATTCGATTTTGGCGTGAACCGCAACAGTTTTGCTTTCGTTAGAAAAAGATTTATTGATTCCGAATATTTTTCCTTTTATCGATTTATTCGACTGATTTGTAAGCACAAAATCAATTACTTGTCCAACCGAAATAGATCCTAAATCTTTCTCATAAACATTCAGATCCAAATGCATTTGGCTATTATCAACCACTTCAAACAATGCAACTCCGGTTTGTGCATAAGCGCCTTTTGCAATTTTTATATTCCCAACATAACCGCTTATTGGCGCCACAATTGGTACTAATGATGTACTGCCTTTTGTGCTCACATGCAAAGCTTCCAATTTATTTTTTGCAGCTTGCGCTTTGGCTCTTTCTGCAGCAAGTTTTGCTTTTACTTCCTGAAAAACTTTCCTTGGATTTACGTTTTCATCACTTAAGGTTTTCTGGCGATTGTACTCTAATTGTAAATATTCGATATTGGCTGTAGCCGAATGATATTCTTCCTGCATTTCGATAACTTCGAGGTTCTGAATCGTCGCCAAAACTTTTCCTTTGTTTACAAAAGTCCCTTCCAGAACAAAAATATCTTTTACCGTTCCTCCTATCAAAGTCGAAACTTCAGCTGAGTTTTGTGGCGGAACTGTTGTGTAACCGTTGGCTTTTATGACTTTATTGAGGTTTCTATTTTCTACAACTCCGGTTTCGATTCCCACGGTTTTATATTGAGATTCGTTTAATGCAACTTCTGTTTGCGATTTCTCTTCTTCCTGCGGTTCTTCAGCTTTTTTTTCATTGCAGCTTAGTAAGGTAACCGCAAATAGGATAAAATAAAGAAAGCGCATATTTTTTACCACAAAGTTCACAAAGGGAGAACAACACAAAGTACACAAAGATTTTAAACTTTGTGACCTTTGTGAAAACTCCTTAGCGTTCTTTGCGGTTAAATCGTTTATATTTTTCATTCTAATTGTTTTTGATAGTTGGAAATTGAAGCTCAATAGCACTTTGATTGTAATTATGAGTCGCCTCAGTATATTGTTTTTTAATATCAATTGCCTGATTCAAAAAACTGATGTACGACCAATAACTCATATCGCCATTGGCATAACTCTTTTGCGCTGTACTGATGATTTGATCGGCATATTGCGATCCTTCTTTTTGATAATAATCTAACGCTTTTTGCTGCTTTTCGAAGTTATTTTGTAATTCTTGTTTTTGCAGATTTAGCGTTAGTTTGTTTTTATCCAAAGCCAATTGCGATTGCGAAATACTAATTGCCGAAGCCTGAGCTTTTGCCGAATTCACGCCGCCAAATAACGGAATTTGTAATCCGGCAGTAAAACCCTGAAACAAAGATTCGGTGTTGATGGTTTGAGCAAAATATCCCAATCCTAATTTAGGAGTTCGCATCGCTTTATGTGTATTAGCTTCTTTTTGATAAACCGAAATTTGCTGTTGGTAATAATCAGTCATTAAACCTTCTACTTTCGAATCTCCTTCTTGTTTTATACTTGAATATTGCAAAGTTGTTTTTTCGTCGGGAACAATGTTTTCGTCGGTCTGAACAAAAAATTGCAACTGTTTTTGATAAATCGCCAAATCATATTCAATTTGTGTCTTTTGGGTTTCGATTTCTTTTACTTTCGCTTTAGCGCTAATAACCTCGATATTCCCGCTTTCTCCCGTTTTAAAACGCAATTCGGCATTCTTTAGGAATTTGGTATAAATATCATTTAGTTCTACGTTTAATTTCTGAATCGAAACGCCATACAAATATTGATAATACGCCAGCGTTACTGCTTTTTCTACTTCATAAGAAGATAAAGCTTTTCGCTTTTCTGCCAGTTTTACCAGTTCTTCCTGTAATTGTCGATTGGCTTTTGTGATGTTTCCTATTGGGAAAAATTGCTGAATCGAAACATTATGGTCAAAATCGGCACTATTGAATTGTCCGCCCTGATATTGTACCTGAAGCGGATCTGCCTGAAATGCGGTCTTTTTTAGAACAGTTTGTTTTTCTATTTCTTTATCAGCGATTTTTAAGTCGATATTGTTTGATTTTGCAAGTTCTATTGCTTTTTCAAGGCTGATTTTTTCTTGTGCCGATGTTAATGTGGTTACTAATAGTATTGCAATTAACCCCAAAGTTTTATTTACCAATAGCAACTTATTGAACCGCAATCCCGATAGCCATCGGGAGCAAAGTTTTTTTACAATCCCGATAGCTATCGGGAGCAAAGGATTTGTGTATTTTATATTTATTGAATTCATTTTTTTAATGTTTTAGTTTCTTTGCCTTAATTTTTTGTTTCACGCAGATTTTAAAAGATTTAAGCAGATATGCGCTGATTATTTTTAAAACATTTTTTTTTAAATCTGCTATAATCTGCAGAATCTGCGTTAAACAAAATCATTTTGCTCAAAGTAGTTATTGTCTAATTATCAAATTTTCTCATTATCTAATTATTCTTTGCGTTTAAACTTCTTCTCCAATAACAAATACAAAATCGGTAAAACGATCAATGTTAATAAAGTCGCCGAGAATAAACCACCAATAACTACGGTTGCTAAAGGTTTTTGAACCTCTGCACCTCCGCTTGTTGATAATGCCATTGGCAAAAATCCTAAAGAGGCAACGGCTGCGGTCATTAATACAGGACGTAATCTGGTTTTGGTTCCTATTAAAACTCTTTGCAGCGGATCCAGTATTCCTTCTTTTTTAAGCTGATTGAAATACGAAATCAATACGATTCCGTTAAGAACCGCAATTCCAAATAAGGCAATAAAACCAATACCTGCCGAAATACTAAAAGGCATTCCGCGTAACCAAAGCGCAAAAACGCCACCAATTGCGGATAATGGGATTGCTGTAAAAATCAAACCTGCTTGTTTGAAACTTTTGAAAGTGAAATAAAGCAAGACTAATATTAATCCTAAAGCGATTGGTAACGCTATCGAAAGTCGTTTCGTTGCTTCAATCAAATTCTCAAACTGACCGCCATACGTAACATAATATCCCGCAGGAAGCTTGAAGCTTTTATCTAATTTTTGTTGAATTTCTTCGACAACACTTTTAATATCACGTCCACGCACATTTAGTCCAATAGTAATTCTACGTTTTCCATCTTCACGGGTTACTTGCACCGGACCTTGTTCATATTCGACTGATGCAACTTGCGAAAGTGGTACTTGCTGTCCGTTTGGCAACGGAATAAACAAATTACTGACATCAGTAATATCACCCCGATTGTCCTGATTCATTCGCACTACTACATCAAATCTTTTACTTTCGTCATAGATTTTTCCGGCACTTTCTCCGGCAAATGAAGATCGGATTATCTGATTGATATCTGAAATATTCAATCCGTATAAGGCGATTTTATTATAATCGTATTTGATCGTGATTTGTGGTAATCCTGTCACTTTATCGGCTTTTAAGTCACCAATGCCTTCGATACTTTTTATCTTCGAAATCAATTCTGTGGCTTTGGCATCGAGAATTTCCAAATCATCACCAAAAATTTTAATGGCAATATCGCTTCGGCTTCCGGTCATTAATTCGTTAAAACGCATTTGGATAGGTTGCGAAATCTCAATGTTTGCACCCGGAATCACTTCCATTTCTTCCTTCATGGCGTTGGCTAAATCTTCCCAATTTTTATATTTTCCGGTCCATTCTTTTTTATCTTTCAAAACAATAATCAAGTCGCCGCTTTCAATAGGCATTGGATCCGTTGGGATTTCTCCGCTTCCTATTTTGGTGACTATGGTTTTGATCTCCGGAAATTTAGCTTTTAAAATCTGTTCGTATTTCGTAGTCGTTTCTACCATCTGCGTAAGCGAGCTTCCGGTCATGATTGTGGCGTTTATAGCTAAATCGCCTTCTTCAATAGTAGGGATAAATTCTCCTCCCATATTATTAAAAACAACCAATCCAAGAGCAAATAAACCAAATGAAATTCCTAAAACAATCTTTTTAAATTGTAATGCTTTCTCTAAAAATGGCGCATAAATTGACTCTAACCATGCCATCATTCGATCACTGAAATTTTCTTTGTGTTCTGTATTTTTCGATAAGAATAAAGCACTCATCATAGGTACATAAGTCAACGAAAGGATAAATGCTCCTGCAACTGCAAAACCAACGGTCATTGCCATAGGTCTAAACATTTTTCCTTCTGTTCCTACTAAGGCTAAAATTGGTAAATACACGATTAGAATAATGATTTCTCCAAAGGCGGCACTATTCCTGATTTTTGATGCCGAATTATAGACTTCAGTGTCCATCTCGCTTTGCGATAACTCTTTCTTGCGTTTGAGTTTTTGCAAATGATGCATTGTAGCTTCCACAATAATCACGGCTCCATCGACAATAATTCCAAAGTCAATTGCTCCTAAACTCATTAAGTTTCCGCTTACGCCAAAGGCATTCATCAAAATAACAGCAAAAAGCATGGCTAACGGAATCACAGAAGCGACAATTAAACCTGCACGAAGATTCCCCAGAAATAAAATCAATACAAAAATCACGATCAGCGCTCCTTCCAGTAAGTTCTTTGTAACGGTTCCTATAGCGCTATCTACTAATTTTCCTCTGTCAATAAAAGCTTCGGCTACTACGCCTTCAGGTAAACTTTTATTAATCTGAATCATTCTTTCATGAATTCTGTTGACTACTGCGCTGGAATTTTCTCCTTTTAGCATCAAAACCATACCGGAAACAATTTCTCCCTTTCCGTCTTTAGTTGATGCTCCGTAACGCAATGCAACTCCTTCACGGACTTCGGCAACATCACGAACTAAAACAGGCGAACCATTTCGGTTTTTAACCACGACATTTCCTAAGTCTGTAGTTCCTTTTGCCATTCCGACACCTCGAATAAAATAAGCAAGCTTGTCTTTCTCAATATATGCTCCTCCCGTATTTTGATTGTTCTTTTCTAAAGCCTCAAAAATTTCGGTAATCGTAACCCCCAGACTATTAAGCGTGTTTGGGTTTACGGCGATTTCGTATTGTTTTAGTTTTCCGCCCCAGGTACTTACATCGGCAACACCTTTTACTCCCTGTAATTGCGGAATAATAATCCAATCCTGAATGGTTCTTAATTTTACCGCATCATATTTGTCTTCATACCCTTTTTTGGCATAAACATCATATTGGTAAATTTCTCCTAAACCTGTTGAAATTGGCGCTAATCCAGGAGAACCTGCATACGCTGGAATATTTTCTTCGGCTTGCTTTAAGCGTTGAAAAATTTGTTCTCTCGCCCAGTAAATATCAATATCATCTTCAAAAACAACGGTAACTACTGATAACCCGAAGCGGGAAATACTGCGGAGTTCTATAATATCAGGAACTGTTTTTACTGCTTGTTCTAACGGATAGGTTATTAACTGTTCGACTTCCTGACTTGCCAATGTTGGCGCTGACGTAATGATCTGTACCTGATTGTTGGTAATATCCGGCAAAGCATCCAGTGGTAATTGTTTAAGCGAATAGCTTCCCCAAGCTATTAAAATAAGGGTAAATAATAGTATAACGAACTTATTCTTTATACTAAACTGTATGATTTTATCTAACATTTTAATGGTATAATGATGTGAGAAATGAGGCAAAGTTTTGCCTATTTGAATACTGTGGAAAATCCACAACTCTCTAATCCCGATAGCGATCGGGAGGATATCATTATGCTATTTGTGGGGGTTGCCAAATACTTCCATAGAAATTGGAGGCAAAAACAGAATTATAATTGGGTAATTGAATTGAAATAATTGAAGAAACAACAGAAAAATCAAAACTTGAAGTGGTTTGATACGTCAAAATCTGTGCTCCACAACAATTACAGGCACAAAAAGGAGAACATAAATCATTGCCTTTATCGTGCGAGTGATTGGCTTCTGATGCATATTGCGCTGTTTTATGAACGGCACTATCTACTTCCATATCTGCACAGGGCATATTTGAAAGTGCCATTAAATAAATCGACAATATGATTGTTATCCATTTCACGGTTACAAAAATACTATTTATTTCTATTCAAAAATTTAAATAATAAAAATGGTAAAGAGAATGAAGAAAAATGCCTTACAAATCCAATCTAATTTTTTTCGAAATAAAAGTGCACTTTCTTGAAAATTATTGCAGCTGGTAAGAAAATTTATTTAACTTTAACAATAATTAACATATAATCTAAAAACGAAATACATTCGATTTCAACCTAATAACTAAAAAACAAAAAATAAGACAACAGTCCTTTACAAATACATTAGTACCTATTTATTTTACGCAGTCCTATATTAATTAATTTTATAATACTACAAAATCAATGAAATATAATATACCAATATCAGCCTTATTATTATTCTTTAGCGTGCAAATTTTTGGACAGGTTTATACCGATAAAATTGTAGGAGCAAAAAATCAATTGCTTAAAGACAGTCTTAAAATCGAAAATTATCCATATGCTTTACCTATTTGGGGAGAAAAAGTGGCTCAAAAAGGGTATAATTTACCCTATTCAGCCGGACTATCTGTAAATTATTATTGGCAGGATTCTGATATTAATATTAAAGATTTGGAAGTTGGTTTTAACAATGGTCCTATGTATGATCTGGATGAAATTGTTCGTTTTGATAATTCTTCTGTAGAGGCTTCCGCCATTACCTTCAGACCTGATATATGGTTGCTTCCTTTTTTAAATGTTTATGGAATTATTGGAAAAGTACAATCCACAACTAAAATTAATGCCGGAATATGGGTTCCCGATGCTGATAACAATTGGTCTCAAGTGTATCAATTTGGTACTAAAGCTAATTTTGATGGCACTACTCTTGGATTTGGATTGACACCAACTATTGGTATTGGCGGCGGCTGGCTGGCTCTTGATATGAATATGTCCTGGACTGATATTAAATCTCTTGACAAACCTGCTTTCTCTTATATTTTTGGACCAAGATTGGGTAAAACTTTTAAACTTCGTAAACCGGAACGTAATATTGCTGTTTGGGTTGGTGCTTTCAGAGTACATATTTCCGGAGATACGAACGGAAATATTGCTTTTTCAGATGTTTTAAATTTGGATGATGCTGAAGCCAAAGTAACTGCAGGATTAACCAAAGTGTCTGACAATCAAACTAAAGTAGATAACTGGTGGAACGGATTAACTCCTGCACAACAGGCAAACCCAATAAATACTGCCAAACATAATACGGCAACAAGAGCACTGGAAAAAGCGGGAACGTTCTTAACAAACCTAGATGGTGCTTTGAGTACGGCAGGTAATTCCTCTGTACAATATTCGCTTCAGAAAGCGCCAAAAGACATGTGGAATTTTCTTGTGGGTTCACAATTTCAATATAACAAACATATCATGTTTAGAGTCGAGGCCGGATTTTTAGGCACTCGTACTCAGGCTTTAGCTGGTCTTCAATACCGTTTTGGACTTTAATCCCAATTATATGAAAAAAGGTTTATTATTACTTCTCGCATTGCTTTGCTTTGCTCCTGCTCAGTCACAAGTTTTAATTTCCCTGCTTTTTGGAGACAAACTTAATTCTCCATTTTTAGAATTTGGTTTAGAAGGCGGCGCCAATTTCTCTACGATTTCCGGTTTGAACAGCTCCGGTACTGAACCGGGTTTTAATCTTGGTTTTTATTTTGATATTCGATACAAAAAAAATCCTGCCTGGATGATTAATACGGGAGTTATCGTAAAATCACCAATGGGAGCGCATAGTTTACCTGTATATTCTTTAAACGATGAACATCTGGACAATACGTTTGCCGGAGGAAGTGTCAACCGCGAAATACGATATTTTAATGTTCCGATTCTGCTTAAATATCAATTCAAAAACAGGATTTACCTCAAAACCGGACCTCAATTTGGTTTATTGGCCAAAGCTTTTGACGAATTCAGGCAAGAATACGATAAAGACGAAGTGATTTATAAAAAGAATATCAGAGATCAAATTCGTGTGATTGATGCCGGAGTTGCTTTGGGCGCGGGTTATCATATGAATGTTGGAAATGGTCTGAATGTTACGGTGCAATATTACTACGGTTTGGTTCCTGTAATGAAAGGCGACGGTCCAAATGTCTACAACAGATCTTTGTATGTTACGGCAGGAATCCCTATTGGGAAAGGAAAAGCAGCACAAAAAAGAGCCGCAAAAGAAGCAGAACTAAACAAAGTTGTTCTTCCGGCAGATGAAGCTCCTAAAAAATAAATTCCAAATCTCAAACTCCAAATTCCAATTATTTTTACCACAGAGAACACAAAGTTTTTTCACAAAGTTTCACAAAGCTTTGTGTTCTCTGCGTTTTTATAAAATCTTGCTGGTCAAAAATCTCTGTGGTCTCTGTGGTTAAATGCATCAGGTGTAATCGCAATCTTGTCATTGGAGGAACGACCTGTTCGCCGGGGCGAAAGCAACCACATTTACAAAATCTTAAGAGTAAAAATACTTGCGTTCTTTCGGTTAAATTTATTGTATTGATCAAAATTCTATATTCTATTCTCTTGCTTCTATCCTCTTTATTCTATCCTCTTTTCTTCCAAATTCTAATTATTGATCGAAATAATCAATTCCAGCAATTCAGAATTATTTAAAACAAAATCAGGCGTTGTGTTTTGAATCGCATTATTAGGCATAAAAGACATATCGGCAAAGTCAGGATCCTGAACTACAATCGTTCCACCCGAAGCTTTAATCGCTTTTAAGCCATTAGTTCCGTCAGAATTTGAACCTGACAATAAAATCCCTACTAAGGTTTGTCCATAAACTTCTGCCGCAGATTCAAACGAAACATCTATACTTGGTCGACTATAGTTTACTTTTTCTGAAGTGTCGAGAGAAAGAGTTTCATTTTTTTCGAATAATAAATGATAATTGGATGGTGCGACATAAATAAATCCGGGTTTAAGCACTACTTTATCTTCAACAGGTTTTACGGCAATACTTGCTTTTAAAGCAAGAAGTTCTTCGAGTGTCTGATCGTCCGTACTTTTTCGATGTAACACGATTACAATCGCAAAACCATTCAGCTTCGATATTTCGGGCAGGATTTGCATTAAAGCATTCAGGCTTCCCGCAGATCCGCCTATGATAACCACTTTGCAGCCAGATATTATTTTACTTTTCTCCATATTTTCTCCTTATCCAGCTGTTTGTATTTATCCATTGCGATAGAATATTTAATTGTTTCTTTTGTTCCCAAGGCTAAAAACCCTAAAACAGCCAGACTTTCATCAAATAAATTAATGACTCTTTTTTGAAGATTATTATCGAAATAAATTAAAACATTGCGGCATAAAATCATATCAAATTCATTGAATGATGTATCTGAAACTAAATTATGCTGTGAGAAAACCATTTTTTGAGCCAACTCTTCATTAAACTTTGCAATACCATAATTGGCGATATAATAACTCGAAAAATCTTCTTGTCCGCCTGCATCACGATAATTTTCGGAGTATTCTTTCATCATTCGCAAAGGAAAAATTCCTTGTTTGGCAGTTTCTAAAACCGTCGCATTTATATCTGTCGCATAGATTAAACATTTATGAAGCAAACCGGCTTCTTTGAGCATAATTGCCATAGAATATACCTCTTCGCCCGTAGAACAGCCGGCATGCCATAATCTAATAAAAGGTTTTGTACCTAATAATGGTAAAATTTCATTCCGGACAACGGTATAAAAGGCAGGATCGCGAAACATCTCCGTCACATTGACCGTGATTTCGTCGACCATTCTCTTATAATATTCAGGATCATAGCGAACTTTTGAGAGAAATTCATGAAAATGTTTAAAGCCATCTAATGCAATTACTCTGCTCACACGTCTTTTTAATGAAGCTCTGGAATAACTTCCAAAATCAAAACCATAATATTCGTAAACATCATTAATAAGCGTTTCCAGTTCAATATCCTCAATCATAATCCATTCAAATTTTACCTAAAATAAGCAGTAATTTATCTACATCAACCGGTTTCGAAATATATTCGTCGGCTCCGGCTTCCAAACATTTTTCTTTGTCGCCCACCATTGCCTGAGCGGTTACTGCAACAACATAAGTGGATTCTCTTGACGGAATCCTTTTAATTAACGGAATTGCTTCATAACCATCCATTTCAGGCATCATCATATCGATCAAAACACCATCGATGATTTGATCGGATTCTAATAATTTCAAAGCTTCTTCGGCACTTAAACAAGACAAACAATCGTATGATTTTGCACGTAAAGTGTTTTCTAAAGCAAAAATGTTTCTAGAATCATCATCAATAATTAAGAGTCTTTTTTTATTCATTTTCGTCTACTTTTTAAAATTAAGTTTATTTTTTATTATGAGTTATTGTTGTTTTTTGCCACGAATTGCACTAATTATCGCTAATTAATTGCTTAATGGATTCTTTTTATACCACTCCCGATAGCTATCGGGATTCACAGATTTAAAGGATTTTTTTTTAATTAACAAAATCCTAACCTATAATCAATAGTCTACAATATTACATTTATAGTCAATAGTCTACAGTCTTCCCTCCATAAATCTATAGTCTATAATCTTTCCTATATAGTCTACAATCTTGCTTCTTGCCTCTATAATCTTGCTTTTTGCTTCTACAATCTTGCTTCTTGCCTCTATAATCTACAATCACCCCTCTAAATCTTATCATAAAGCCACACTCTCAATAACGACAGCAACTGATCGATATCGACCGGCTTTGTAATATAGTCTGACGCTCCGGCTTTGATACATTTTTCTCTGTCGCCCGTCATTGCTTTTGCGGTAACGGCGATAAGAGGCAAATTCAGGAATTTTGGCATACTGCGTATCTTTTCGGCAGTTTCATAACCGTCCATATTAGGCATCATCATATCAAGCAAAACGATATCAGTATCAGAATGTTCACTTAAAATTTTGATCGCTTCTTTACCATCAAAAGCGGTTATTACATTCATTTTAAAAACTTCTAATGCTTTTGTCAAGGAATAAATATTACGAACATCATCGTCTACAATCAAGACTTTTTTCTCGTGTAGGATATTGTTCAGTAAATTTAGCTTTTTATAACTTTCCTTTTTGTCTTTTCCTTCTTTTTTATCTTCGACTAAATGAAGAAAAAGCGAAACTTCGTCCAGCATTCTTTGGTACGAATGAGCTGTTTTTACAATAATAGAATCGGCGTATTTTTTAATTTTTACTTCTTCCTTCAATGACAAACTTTTTCCTGTAAAGACAATTACCGGAAGATTCTCTAATCCGGGACTCTTCTTTATACCATCCAAAATTTCATACGCATGTTTATCCGGAATTCCCATATCAAGAATCACGCAATCCACGTTTGTCTTGTTTAACGCTTGTAAACCATCAGAAACTTCGCTTTTTATCTCTGAGTTAATATTATAAGTTTCTAAGTAATAGGCCAAAGCTTTTGCATGTTGTGGATTATCTTCGATAATTAAAACCTTTTGAGCTTCTTTACTTATAATATGTTCAATTCGCAAAAACACATCCGGAATTCTGTCAAAAGCAACAGGTTTGTCTAAGAAATCTACGGCACCTTTTAATAAACTTTCCTGTTTTAGCTTATGCGATGACATAATATGAACCGGAATATGTTTGGTTTCGGCATGATTTTTTAATTCTTCGAGAACTTGCCAACCACTTTTTATTGGCAATTCGATATCCAATAAAACACCAACAGGTTTATAAAGCAAAGTGAAATTTAAAGCATAATCGCCTCGAACAGAAACAACTCCTTTATATCCTTTTTTTCTGGTAAATGCCAAAAGTGATTTTGCAAAATTAATGTCGTCTTCAACAATCAAAATAACTTTATCGCCTGCTTTTATATCATCTCTGTCATCTTCAATTTCGTCAGGAATCGTTGCACTTAAGTATTTATTTTTTATTGGAGTTTCTTTCTCTTCTTCCACTTCAGAAAATTCTGTTGGAGGAATTTTTTCGACATTCATTTTAGCAATCGCAGCTCCATAAACCGGAAGACATAGTGTAAATGTGCTTCCTTCTTTAGGTTTACTGTGCAGGATAATTTCGCCTCGCAGTAATTTTGCCAATTCCCTACTGATCGACAACCCTAAACCAGTTCCGCCATATTTACGTTTTGTAGAACCATCGGCTTGTTGAAAAGCTTCGAAAATTAAAGGCTGTTTGTCCAACGGAATTCCGATACCGGTATCTTTTACAATAAAACAAATGATTTTATCATCGTCTGTATTAATTTTTATTTCTAAGCTTACCGTTCCTTTTTCTGTAAATTTAATTGCGTTCGAAATCAGGTTTTTCAAAATTTGTTCCAAACGCATTTTGTCAGTTTTAATGATAACAGGCGCATCTTTCGAAAGAATTTCAAACGTAATTCCTTTCTCTTTTGCCACCTGACTAAACAAGCTCCATAAAGTATCTGTAATTTCTTTAGTTGAAACATCTATAAATTCAAGTTCCATTTTTCCCGCTTCAATTTTAGATAAATCCAAAATTTCATCAATTAATCCCAGTAAACTATTTCCGGAACTCTGAATCACTTTGGCAAACTCAATTTCTTCGGCAACCATGCTTTTATTATTGTTTTCAGAAAGTAAACGGCTTAAAAGTAAAATTGAATTTAAAGGTGTTCTTAATTCATGCGACATATTTGCCAAAAACTCTGATTTATAACGTGTCGTAAGTTCTAAAGCTTCTGATTTTTTCTGAATCTCATTGTTTTTTTCTTCCAATAAAACACTTCTTTCAGATAATTCTTCATTGGTTTGCTCCAACTCTTCCTGCTGCACCCTAAGTTCTTCTTCAGAAGCCTGAAGTTTCTCTGTTTGCGCTTCCAACTCTGCATTAATTGCTTCCAATTCGCTGTGTTGCTGCTGAAGTTCTTCTGATTGAGATTTGGTTTCTTCCAGCAATTCCATCACTCTTTTTCTGTTTTGAGTTGATTTTATTGCAATTCCAATATTATTCGAAACCGCTTTTAAAAACTCCAGATGCAAGTCTGAAAATCCATAAATACTAGCCAATTCAAGAGCACCTTCGATTCTGGTATCAATCAACGGAACTGCAACAATATGAGTTGGTTTTATTTGTCCCAAAGCATAATTGATCTGAATATCATCAGGAGATAAAGTCTTTAATTCCAGTATTTTTCCGGAAGTGATCGCTTGTCCTATTAAACCTTCGCCTTTTTGAATGCGTTCTCTGTTTTTACTCGGTATATAACTGTATCCGCCTGAAACAAAAAGTTCGTTATTTTCCAGAATATATACAACTCCTGCGCTGCTATTGGTATATTGGCAGACAAATTCAATAATATCTTTTGATAATTTTTGCAGGGTTTTATCACCCAACATTACATTGTTAAGACTCGCAATACCCGTTTGAAGCCATTCTTTTTGAGACAATAAATCGAAAGAGCTTTTTAAGGAAACTCCCATATTATTCAGTGATTCTCCTACGCTTCCTAATGCATCGGCTTTAGTATCGTCTACGCGAATGTCATAATTTCCGTTAGAAATATTACTTGCAATAGAGCTTATCGCTTCGATTCTGTCAGCAGTTTCGCGATCTTTTCTTTCTAATTCCTTTTGAAGTATGGCGCGTTCGTTGAAATCTTTCAAAATTCGGATCAAAAAGACAATCGAAATAATAAAAGCGATAATAAAAGCAACAATAATCAAGATAATACTGTAATTACCATATTGTTCTGAATTGTCATTTCTTTCTTTTAAAAGAGCTTGCTCAGTAGCTTCAATTCTTCGAATATTGGCACGCAAATCATTCATCATATTTCTCCCTTCATTGAGATCGAATATAAGGTTATTCTTGCCCAATCGCTTTTTGACGATTTGATTATTAAGGTACTTAAAAAAATTAGCGCGAAGCGTTTTTAACTCTTTTAGTTCGCTTTGTTGCGACGGATTATCAACGGTAAGTTCCATTACTTTTTCAAAGTAACCGTTAGATTTTATTTCGGCATCATTATATCTTTCGACAAATTGCTCATCTCCAGTTATTAAGTAACCGCGCATACTGGTTTGCGCCTCTGTAATAATGGCAGAACCTTCGTTCAAATTATAAATCACTTCCTGAGTATGATTGACCCAAAAGTTACTGTTTAATAAACTTTTGATACTCAAAAACGAAGCTGTCGAACTGATCATCAATACCAGTAAGGAAACGAATGAGCTTATTAGTAAATTCCTTTTAAAATTACTCTTCATATTTTTTTTGGTTTCAGGTTTTCTTTGTTTTGGTTTTTCTTTGTTTCAGGTTTTTTGTTTCAGGTTTTTTGTTTCAGGTTTTACACTTTATGTATGTATGTATGTAAAATTCCAAATCCTGCGTGTTTTTTCTTTTTGCCACAGATTATAGGATTAAAAAGGATTTTTTTATCCTACTTGCGTTTAAATTTTCGCAACGAATTGAATTAGTGAAAATTCGTGAAATTCGTGGCGAAAAAAAATCATTGTCAATCTGTGCAATCTCTGGCATATATTTTTTATTCATATTTTAAAGGCAAGACAATAATAAAACTTGCGCCCTCGCCTATTTGGCTTTTTGCTGTGATTAGCCCGTTATGCTTTTCGATTATTTTTTTGGCAATAGCCAGACCAATTCCCGTTCCTTCATAAGATTGACGATCATTTAAACTTTGAAAAATAATAAATATACGATCCAGATAAATTTCATCAAAACCAATTCCGTTATCCTTTACTATGATTCGGCAAAATTTCCCATCCGGGGAAGTTGGACTGTCAAATGATTTGTGTTCAATCAATTCCGAAGTAATTTCGATTAAAGGATGTTCTGAGTTTCCGGAGAATTTCAATGCGTTTCCAATCAAATTTTGAAAAACCTGCCTTAACTGACTCGGAATGCTGTCTATCGTAGGAAGTTCACCGGTTTTTATAGTGGCATTTTTTCGTTCGATCAGATAATCAAAATCCGAAAGTACTTCTTGCAAAACCACATTCAGGTCCGTAACTTCAGGCTTTACCTGCGATGATAATCGGGAATAGGCCAAAAGATCTGTAATTAAAGTCTGCATTCTCTCTGCCGATTTAATGGTCCGATCTACATAATCAACCGCTTTTGCATCATCTGCCAAATAAAGCTCTTTGATTATTTTTATAAAGATTTGGATTTTACGGATTGGTTCATTCAAATCGTGTGAAACAACCCAGGAGAATTGCTGTAGTTCATGATTTTTCATCTCTAATTCTTCGTTTTTCAAAACCAGTTCTTTGGTTCTTTCTGCGATTTTAATTTCGAGATTATCCTGAGCTTCTTTTCTAATTTTTATTTCTTTAGAAAGTAAATCTTTTATGCCTTTTAACTCGTTTTGCTGTTCGTAAATTTTGAGGAAAGTTTTTACTTTTAAAATCAGCAAATCCGTATCAACAGGTTTTGTAATATATTCGACGGCACCAGTTTCATATCCCTTAAAAATATATTTCTTTTCGATATTAAGTGCCGAAAGAAAAATAACCGGAATATCTTTTGTTCGTTTGTTTCCGGAAAGAATTTTGACCACTTCAAAACCATCAAGCCCCGGCATCTGGACATCCATAATGATGAGGCAGTAATTTGTTTTGAGAATTTTCTTCAGGGCTTCCTCCCCAGACTCGGCAGTGTCTACATCGATATCATGGAGTTCCAGTGTTTTTTTTAAGGCAATAATATTTGCCTTTATATCATCTACGATTAATACCATGCTGTTGCGGGGGAATAAAGCATTATGGTTAAATTTTTCTTGGTTTGAAAATCATTCATGGAAATGTTATCTAAAACAGCTGATCCAATTTTAAATAACGTCGGATAAACCCTCAAATTTATAAAAAAAATTCTACAGCTTATTTTTATCGAAACCGAAATTCGTTACATAATTCCCATGTTTGATTGCAATTTACTGATTCTGCATTTATTGGGATAATCTTAAATTTATTTCAGTTAATCTTTACAAAAACCTTTATCTACCTTAGAATCTTATTACTAGCTCCTAAATTAAAAATATCATGAAAAAGATAAAAACATTTCCCGAACAAAAACAAAGCCTTCCGGGTCATGAATATAAAATGAATCCCGAACCGGAAATTATCAGAGAAAACTATGTAGGAAGCGGAAAACTTCTTGGAAAAGTCGCTTTTATAACTGGCGGTGACAGCGGAATTGGCCGAAGCATTGCGGTGCATTTTGCCAGAGAAGGCGCCAATATTGCGATTGTTTATCTCAAAGAAGATAAAGATGCACTAAAAACAAAAGAACTTATCGAAAAAGAAGGTCAGCAATGTTTGCTTATAAGTGGTGATTTAAAAGAGGAGAAATTTTGTAAAAGTGCGGTAAAAAGCTGTCATACCTTTTTTAAAAAACTAAATATTTTGGTTAATAATGCTGCAATACAATTTCCGCAAGATGAATTCGAGAATATAACCGCTGCACAACTACATAAAACGTTCGAAACCAATATATATCCCTATTTTTATATTACAAAAGCCGCACTGCCATTTCTTAAAGAAGGCGATACCATTATCAATACAAGCTCTGTAACGGCTTATCGCGGCAGCGAACATCTGGCAGATTATGCAAGTACAAAAGGTGCAATTGTAAGTTTTACAAAATCATTATCCGGCATGTTGGTAAAAAAACAAATACGGGTAAATGGCGTCGCTCCAGGGCCAATATGGACACCCTTGATTGTGGCTACTTTTGATAATCTGGATGATTTCGGAAAAGGCAATCCAATGGAAAGAGCCGGTCAACCCTCAGAAGTTGCACCTGCCTATGTGTTTCTTGCCTGTGAAGACAGCAGTTATATTACCGGACAATTTATACATGTAAATGGCGGAGAATTAGTGAGTGGGTGAAAATTGTTTTTGTTTCAAGTTTCAAGTTGGTTTGCGACTGAAAACTGTGACTGAAACTGTCACTAAAAAAAAAACCTTAGCAACTTAAAAAAAAATGAACTTCATAGATATTATCGGCCTTTTTGCAGGAACCTGCGTTACTATTTCTGTGATTCCGCAAATTCTGAAGGTTTGGAAAACCAGGAAAGTAAAAGCGATTTCGCTTAAAACATTCGGGATTCTGACTTTCGGGATTTTGATATGGATTATTTATGGAGTTTTGAAAAACGATTTGCCTATTATTATCACCAATAGCGTTTCTCTTTGCCTGAATCTGGTTATGGTTTATTTTATTATTTATTATGAAAAAGAGTGAGGTTTTTTTGCCACTAAGTCGCAAAGACACTAAGGTTCTTAACTTTGTCAAAGTTTTAAACTTTGACAAAGCTTTCGCAATCTTGCCATCCCTAGTTCCTCCAAAGAACAAAAAATCCTTTTAAATCCGCGTTTTCGCTTTAGCTCCCGAAGCCTCGGGACGTGTCATCCGTGAGTCATTTCTCAATTAAATCAAATAAAAAAACAGCTCGGTAAAAGCTGTTTTTTTGAAAAAAGAAGTGTATTTAATGCTTATTAGCTAACTAATTTTTGATTGAATGGCTTATATGATAAATGGTATTTCTCTTTGAAAATACGTGGCAAATAGTTTCGTCCAGCTAATCCGGCAGCATAAATTACTTCTGAAAGATTCATATTTGATATTCTTTTAATCTCACTTATTGGTCTGATTGCTAAATTTAATATTTGATCAAACGTTTTTAAGTAATTATAACTATGTTGGGCTATCTCCATTTCTACAATTTCTTTGAGAATCAGTTTTTTGACTAAGTTCCTAACGATTCCCTGTTGAGGAAGTCTTTTTAATTCGCTCCATTTTTCGGCAACTTTATGGTTTTCAGAAGCTATATAAATATAGTTTCCGGATTCGTTCATAAATCTTTTTTTCAATTCGGTCATTAATTCAGAGGTTGAATCTCCGGCAAAATCAATGGTTGGAACTCCAATTAGTGAAAACTGAATGTGTTTGTGACTTTCAAAAGATAAAACACTATTAATGACTGATGTATTACTCAAAATACCTGTGTGATTCTTTGAAAGGCTTTTTTTCTCCCCATTTATACCAAAACTATGTGTCAGGCTTCCTTTCTCACAATGCGCAAAAAATATTGGCGCAGATTGAAAAGATTCTATACTTAAACTCACATCACAATTAAATACAAGATCAAATGTCAAATGCGACATTTTGTTTTCAAGACAAACACCACTAATAGTTCCCTTTGCCCATTTTGACTTTATAGCCAGATTGTATTCGTTATTATTAGTAATCAATTCTCCATTAAAACTATCTTTAAGATCATTAAAAATAGTATCAAATCCTCCTGTATTTAAGTAAAGTTTTTTCATTTTGGTTCAGTTTAAATAAAGTGGTTAGTACTTATTTACGTACAAAACTCAGCTTTGGTTTTTATTGTATTTCTATAATTCAAATTTCGTACATATTGCAAATCAAACCCTTATACAATTTCAGAGAGATATTTCATAATTATGAGAACAATTAGAAAATGTGTCAATTAGATAATTAGATAATGATCTTAGTTATGAAAAAATTAAAATTGCCCGCGTTCCGCTTTAATTATCCCATTATCAAATTGCCGAATTATCTAATTGCCACATTATCTAATTGCCACATTATCTAATTGACAACATTAAAAACTTTGTGCCTTAGCGCATTTGTGGCATTAGCAACAGCAAAAAAAAAAGCAGCTGCTCCAGATAAATCTGAAACAACTGCTCCCCAGCAAAATAAAAATACTTCTCTATTTTATCTTATGTAAGTTCGTTGATATCCGCGTTTTTAGCGTAATTCGCTTTTGGGATATCTTTAAAAAATTCGGCTTCTTCGAGATCCGCTGTTGGACCATATCCTAATAAATGTGTTCCTTTTTTTTGATCTTTTGTTTCGATTATATACAAAATCGACATATCATCAGGATCGCTCATACCTTCGTATCGGTGATGCGCTACAATGAATATTTCGTCAGGCTGATAGGCATATTTAGTTTCAGAATCTAAAAGCGCTCCATCTGCAAATAAATAATTACTAGTATAACCTTCATCCTGGTACTTTTTTATATAATCGGTTTCGTGTTTTTGCTCTCTTTTCATGATTTTATTTCGTTTAAGATTTCCTGAATCTATTGTTTATTCAAATTTCATAATTGAAAACAAATAAAATTAACTCAATAGATTTATTTATTAGCTCATTCAAAAATTCAACCCAAATCCATAAATATATTTTATTAATTTTAACAATTATCTAATGTCTTAGAACGATACAACGTTTTATAAAAATCAAAATACAACCGTAAATGAGTACAAAAAATCATGATTTCCTGGCAAATGGAGGCGAAATGGGTATATTAACACGTGCTAAAGATTGGAGTAAAACTCCGGTTGGAAGCGTTGATACGTGGCCACAAAGTTTGCGTACGACTCTGGGAATTCTTTTGAACTCAAAATTTCCGATGTTTTTATTTTGGGGAGAAGAGCATATTTGTTTTTATAATGACGCTTATCGTCCAAGTCTTGGAAATGACGGAAAGCATCCTGCTATATTAGGACAAAAAGGCGCTGAATTCTGGCCTGAAATTTGGGATTTTATAAAACCTTTGATCGATCAGGTTCTCACTCAAGGTGAAGCTACTTGGCATGAAGACCAACTTTTACCTATATATAGAAACGGAAAAATGGAGGATGTTTACTGGACTTTTAGTTATAGTCCGGTAAATAATGACGAAGGAAAAATTGGCGGAGTACTTGTGATTTGCAATGAAACTACCGACAAAGTAAATATTCTAAAAAGATTAGAAAACAGTAATCAACGCTATCTCAACAACATTCTTCAGACGCCAAATGCAATGTGTATTTTTAGAGGCGAAGATTATATTGTCGAAATCGCAAATGAATTGATGCTTGAAATCTGGGAGCGCAAAATAGAAGACGTAATCAACAAACCTATCTTTGAAGCCTTACCGGAAGTTAAAGGTCAGGGTCTTGAAGATATTGTAAAATCCGTTTATACGACCGGTGAAAAATTCATGGCGTATGAACTTCCCGTAAAACTAACCCGAAAGGGCAAAATCGTAAATACATTTATCAATGTCGTTTATGAAGCTTTGAAAGAGCCGGACGGAACAATTTCCGGCATTGTTGCAATCGCAAATGATGTCACGCTTCAAGTGCTTTCACGTTATGCTGTAGAGGAAAGCGAGAAACGATTTAGGGATACTGTAAAACAGCTTCCACTGGGAATTGCGATTCTAAAAGGTCCAGATTTAATAGTAGAAATGGCTAATGCAACTTACTTGCAAATTATCGATAAAACGGAAGAAGAAGTTTTAGATAAGTCCGTTTTTACATCGGTTCCTGAAGCCAAAGACACTGTTTATCCCTTGCTATCAAAGGTTTACCAAGATGGAATTCCGTATTATACTGATGAACTATCGGTTACTTTAAACCGTTATGGCCGACAGGAAAATTGCTATTTTAACCTGGTTTTTCATCCCTTAAGGGAAGAAGATGGCACGATATCCGGCGTTATAATTGTTTCGCATGAAGTTACAGAAGCTGTAAAAGCAAAATATCTTTTGACAGAAAGCGAAACTGCTTTTAGAAAATTGGTAATGGATTCGCCCATTGCTATGGCAATTTTTAGGGGTAAAGATCATAGAATTGAATTGGCAAACAATACGATGATGAAAACCATCTGGCAAAAAAAGGAAAGCGAAACTATTGGTAAACCTATTTTGGAAGTTTTTCCCGAATTATTAGGGCAAAAATATCCACAACTGCTTAATGAAGTTTTATCAAAAGGAAATATTGTTAAGGAGAAAGAAGGGATTGCTTATGTTGCTATCAAAGGCAAACTGCAAAAGTTTTATCTCGATTATCAATACACGCCTTTGTTTGAAAAAGAAGGTAAAATATCCGGCGTTATGGTTACTGTAAATGATGTTACAGATAAAGTTAAGGCACGTAAGAAAGTTGAAAATGCAGAGCAAAGAGCGCGTCTTGCAGCCGAAATTGCCGAAATCGCGACTTGGGATCTGAACGTTCCAAATCAGAAATTAATATACTCTGAGAACTTACCCGGCGTTTTTGGATTGGACAAAACCGTAAAAGTTACGCGTCCGCAAATTGTAAGTCAAATCTATCCTGAGGACCTGCCTATTTTAGAAAAAGCATATACAATAGCTCTTCAATCAAGTATTTATAAATATGAATGCCGCATCATTAAGCCTGATGATTCTACCTCGTGGATAAGGGCTCATGGCAAAATATTTTTTGATGAAAATAAAGAGCCTGTCAAAATGATTGGGACTGTGATGGACATTACGGATGAAAAAGAAGGCAGGGAAATTTTGATGAAAAGCGAGAAAAAATTTAGGCTTTTGGCCGATTCTATGCCACAATTTGTGTGGACGGGCGATGCGCTTGGAAATCTGAATTATTTTAATCAGTCTCTTTATAGTTTTTCCGGTCTTGATAAAAGCGAAATTGATAAATATGGCTGGCTTCAAATTGTTCATCCTGATGATCGCGAAGAAAATATAAATGCCTGGATGGAATCCATAAAAACTGGAAATGATTTTTTATACCAACACCGTTTTCGTCGCTCTGATGGCGAATACAGATGGCAACTGAGCCGTGCCATTGCGCAAAAAGATACTGAAGGAAAGATTCAAATGTGGGTTGGTACAAGTACTGATATTCAGGATCAAAAAGATTTTGCAAATGAATTAGAAAAAGAAGTTCATGAACGTACAGCGCAACTGGAACTTAAGAATAAAGATCTGATTAACATGAATATTGAACTTCAGTCTTTTGCTTATATCTCGAGTCATGATTTACAGGAACCTCTTAGAAAAATTCAAACTTTTGCCAGTCGTCTGGCCGATTTAGATGAGCAAAATATTTCGGCGAATGCCAAAACTTACTTAAGCCGAATTGAATTAGCAGCAAAAAGAATGCAGACTTTAATTCAGGATTTGCTTACGTATTCCAGAACAAATTCGGCAGAACGCATTTTTGTGAATACGAATCTTGACGATATTGCCGAGGAAATAAAAAGTGATTTTTCAGAGCGTATTGAGGAAAAAAATGCTCAGGTTAATTTTTATCCTTTGGGAGAAGTAACTGTAATTCCGTTTCAGTTTAGACAATTATTGCATAATTTAGTCGGTAACGCGTTAAAATTCTCTCGAAAGGACATTGTGCCAATTATAGAAATTAAAAGCGGGAAAATCAAAGGAAATAGCATAAAACAGCTTGTTGACTTTCCGAATAAGATTTATTACCATCTTCAAATTTCTGATAACGGAATTGGTTTTGATGCAGAATACAAGGAACGTATCTTTGATGTTTTTCAACGTTTAAACACTGAAAGCGAGTTTGCAGGAACCGGAATTGGTCTTGCTATTGTAAAAAAAATCGTCGAAAACCATAAAGGAATTATAACAGCAAGCGGCGAAAAAGACAAAGGTGCCACTTTTGATATCTACATTCCTGAATTGCAGCAGCTTATTTATGATGATTTATAAACAAATTCTTTTTCGCTTGGATCGAATTTCTTCCAATCGATTTCAATTGCATGCTGGATTGAGCTTACAATATCTTTCATCAAAATAGGCTTTGTAATGAAATAACTGGCGCCTAAATTTCGGCATCTTTCGATAATACCCGGTTCATTTGAAGTCGAGAAAATAATAACAGGGATTTCATTTTTTTCTTCAGAATTCCTAAGTTCTGTCAGCACATCAAATCCATTTTTCCCCGGCATATTCAAATCCAAAAAGACAACATGAGGCGTTGGCGGCGGATTGTAAATAGCGTTTAATAGCTTTTCTCCTCCAGTATAGGTCTGAAGCTTTATTTTTTTCGGTAATGACTCGATTGCATCTGCAAAAATGCTCAAATCGTCTTCATCATCATCAGTATAAAAAATAGTAAATTCACTCATGTGGTATTATATAAAAAGGGTTGTAATATTCTCCAAATATAGTTAAAATATTTCGTTTTTATTTTCTGACAAATGAGATTTTTAATTGAAATCTAATAAGTTTTAAATCAAATTCTATAACCCGAAAAAAGATAAATAAACCAACTTTACTATTCTTAAGTTTTTAATGAACCAGATCCTTATACCACTCAAAAAATGAGGTATTTAAGAAGTTCATTTTAGCAATTAACTAACTAAAAATATAAAGTCATGGGAGATCATAAAGACCTTACAAACGAATTTGCTGTCGATAAAATAAAAGATCTGGCAGAAAATATAAAAACATGTATGTTTTGTACTTACAACGAATTCAGATTGCTTTCGCGCCCAATGTCTGTTCAGAAAATTGATGATCTGGGACAACTGTGGTTTTTATCAGACCGAAACAGTAGTCAAAACGCTGAAATTACGTTGAATCCTACAGTCGAAATTTTCTTTTCGGAGCCACACGATAAATTCCTGACGCTTCACGGAACGGCAAGTATTTCGTATGATCCCGAAATCATCAAAGAATTATACAGTCCAATCGTTAAGGTTTGGATGCCCGGAGGCGAAGACGATCCTAATTTGAGTGTTATAAAAGTAGTTCCGGAAGACGGTTATTACTGGAATAATAAAAACGGAAAAATGACTGCTATTGCAAAAATGGCCGTTGCTCTGGTAAGTGGTAAAACCATGGATGACGGAATTGAAGGAAATTTGAATCTTCAAAATTAGGGCTTACACGCAGAGTGTTTTTACTGCTGAGTATTTTACCACACAGTTCACAAAGATTTTCGCAAAGTGCGCAGAGTTTAATCATCTTGCGTGCTTTGCGTTTTTTTTATATAAATAAACCACAAACTTGTCAATTTCGACGAAGGAAACCGGAGCGATAGCGAACAGACGAAGTAAATCACACCAGAAACTCCGCACATAATATCTTCAATCTTTGTCTAATTTCTTTGTGATGGACGGATTGATCCCGAAGCCCAATGTCATTAAGTTAAGATATTTTAGATTTTGTTCCATCGGAACATCTCATCGGTAGAAAAAAAAATATATCGAGAGAAACATCGTCCCATTGGGACGTTTGAGAAATTGTAAACGTAATCTGTATCTGTTTTTACCAATTATTATTTATAAAATCACACGTTCCTACGGAACGTAAAAAAATACCGTATTTATTGGGCTACCAATGAAATGTTCCGATGGAACAAAAACAAATTGTTTCATCGGATTTTTTCCTAACTTAATGACATTGGGATCAATGCCTTGAAACGCAATGTAAACCCAATATTGTCAAACCCGACAGGTTTCAAACCTGTCGGGTTTAGAACGATCCGCAAATAAATAAAGTAACCCCAAAGTTGTAAATTCGACGAAAGGAAACCCGAACGATAGCGAACAGACAAAATAAATCACACCAGAAACTCCGCAAAGAAAATCGCCAATCTTTGTCGAATTACGTGTGTGATTTCTCCTCCGTCGAAATGACAAAATTATATCAAACTATAACAAAGTCTGAACATTAACCTAACATTTTCTTTAGTTCTAAAGCATTCATAATACCTGCTTCACTTGCTGTATTATTAAAATATATAAATGCTGATTTTAAAGTAGTTTCATTCTTTATATAAAGTAATTCTTCAAGTGAATAACTAGAATAAAACATCTTTGGTTTTCCGTGAAGCCGGATATAAATCAGTGGAAAATCTTTGAAAATTGTTTCCGGTAATTGCGGATGACTTACGCTGCAAAACGTGATATTATTTTCTCTAAAAGCATCCCAAACTTCTTGATTCCACCAACTTTCATGGCGAAATTCGACTACATTTTTAAACCTTAAGTCCAAATTGCTAATAATCTGGTGGAGTTTTTCAGTACTAAACTGATAACTCGGCGGAAGCTGAAATAAAACGCATCCTAATTTCTCTTTTAAGCCTGTTTCACAAACTTTATAAAATTCTGAAATTAGCATTTCGCAGTCCGTAAATTTTCTAATATGAGTGATTTCTTTTGGTGCTTTTACAGAAAAAATAAAATTTTCAGGTGCTTTTTTATACCAGTTTTCAAATATTTTTACTGTCGGAAACTTATAAAAGCTTCCATTGAACTCATACGTGTTAAAGCACTGGCAATAAAACTCAAAGAACCTAGAACCAGACAAAGTGTCAGGATAGAAAATTCCCTTCCAAAACCTGTTATTGTAGCTTGAGCATCCTATTAAAACTTTATTTTTCATATATGTAATTTTTGACAGTTCGTACAGAAAAAACTTCTGCGATTTCTCTTTCCTGTATGTTTTCTTATCATCGGAAGATTACATCTCAAACAGGTTGGTTTTGTATATGCGAGCCAATGTTTTTTTAATTCGTAGTTTTTCTTCCAATCCAAAAATTCAAAACTGTAAATCGAACATTCATCGATAATTTGTTTCAGATCTTTAGGCGGAATTTTACCAACCAGAGATTCGGGATGAATTCGACAACGATACAAAACTTCATTTTTAATGATATTCCCTACTCCTGCAAAAATATTCTGATCTAAAACTGCATCACAAATCATTTCGTCCGGAATTTTTTTGAGGTTTTGTTTTGCTTTTTTAGCGTTCCATTTTTCGTTCATCACATCTTCTTCCCAATCATAAAGGGCATTAATATCGCCTTCCAGAATTTTAATAGAACAAGTGTAGAAGTTTAGTTCGCCATTTTCAAAAACCAGACTCATTCTTGGTTTTGTTTCTTTTCGCTCATTAACCCGATAAGTTCCAAACATGAGCATATGAATTTTGACGGTAAAACCTTCAAAACAAATTAAAAAATGCTTTCCCCAGGTTTTAAATTCCTGAATAATTTTGTCTTCAAGCCTATGAATATCTGCACTGCTATTCCCCGAAACTGAAATCACTTTCTGTCCGGTAAATTGCTGTACTTCTTCTTTTAAAATCACTATTGATGGACCTTCTGGCATACTATTTAATTTTTATAACCAAAAAAGTGCCACTTAAAAGCGGCACTTTCTTAGTGATTGTTCTTTAATTAATCTGCTTCTGCAGCTTCAAGATTCACTGCATCTACAGCAATCAACGTCAGTTTTTTATCAGCGCCTTTTTCTTCTTCGAGCGTTTGTTCCAGTAAAGTTGCAACTTCGGCCAAGCCAAGAGTTTCCGCAAACTGTCTTAAAGTACCGTAAGTAGCGATTTCATAGTGTTCTATTTTTTGAGCGGCAGCAATAATACCTGCATCACGCACAACTCCAATTTCAGTTTCTTCAATAATCCCCTTTCCTTCTTCGATTAAACCTGCCATTGCATCACATTTTTTAGCAACAGCTTTTTGATCAATCAGCTCAAAAACTTTCTCTAATCGTGTTACATGTTCTTCGGTTTCGATCAAATGTGCGTTTAAAGCCTCTTTTAGATCCTCTGACGTCGCGTTTTTGGTCATTGTAGGTATTGCCTTGGTCAGCGCCTTTTCAGCCCAGTAGATGTCTTTTAATCCATCTTCAAATAATTCGGTTAATCCGGATGCTGCATCTGATTTTGGTTTTGTTACTCCTTTTTTTACTTCTTGTTTCGAAGTGGTTGCTTTTTTACTATCCGTAGTTTTCATGGTAATAATTTTATGTGATTAATATTTTATAAAATTACCTTCTTGATTATCAGACAAGTTATATCATTATAAATTAAAATTTCATTCTAAACACCTGTATATTATGCAACTACATTATAGAATTCTGTAAGAGATTTTTTTCTTTCATAAGATAGATTTGTAGTATCGAAATTTTAAAAAACATATTACAATGAAATCACATACTACAGATACTATTTATCAGGAAGCGATACTTTTTTTTCATAAACAATATCAAAAGGGACATTTAGACGTAGACACTGCCCTATTAATTGATCAGGCAATTGATAATCTTCTTAAAAGTGACAATATCACCAGAAATGAAAATATTCCAAATGAGGAACAAGTCGTAAATGAGGATGATTACATTCAAAATACAGAACACGAAGAGGAGAATCATATCGAAACCGATGATTTTGACGAAGAAGAACATATCGAAGACGAAGATCATTTTGATGATGATGATTTAGAAAGAAATGATAACTAATATTTTAGAATACAAAACATCAAAAGACTGTTATTAATTTAGCGGTCTTTTTTTATGCAACAATGTTGCCTTAAAAATTAAACAGCTGTTAATTATACAATTACGTTTTATAATTCTATAATATAATCTGCCGCTTTCAGTATTAGATTTGTATATATGAATCACTAAAATTAAATATCATGAACACTACAGATAACAAATACAGCACGACTAAGGGAAATAAAGTTCCCGGAAATCAAACTCAAAATAAATCCGACAGAAACACTCTTATGAACGAGGAGTTGTATGATATCGATGACATGAAAGAAAGCGATAATGACACATCAGAAATCGCAGAACGTGGCTATACGATAAGAAATGGCTACAATCCAAACAAACCAAATCCGGATCAAATTGCAGAAGAAGATGATTTAGATGATGATTTTCATACCAAAAAAGATTTAAAACATGATAGCGAAGATTTATATCAGGAAGAATTGGATCTAAACGGCAAAAATATTGGCGATGTCAACGATGAATTTGATAATCCGTCAGACACTCTGGAAGATGATTTTAATGAAACCGAAGATGATTTAGAAGATATCGACCAGGATGACGACGAAGACGAATATGTCGAAGATGATGTTCAGGAAGAAAAAGACGATGACGCCGATCACTATCCGGATAACGATCCAAGGAAGTTTTGAAAAAGGTTCTTTCTGAGGGACAAAGGCGCAAAGGCTCAAAGGGACAAAGGGTTTAGAATAAGAGGAAAGAAGCAAGAAGCAAGATGTAAGATGTAAGACTTAAAAAAGCTGGAAGAAAGACTATAGGAGTAAAAGGACATGATTTTAAAATCTTTGTTCTTTTACTCCTTTTTTTAATCTTTAACATAAAATCTTAAGTCTTGCTTCTTGCTTCTTTCCTCAGAACCTTTGTCCCTCAGAACCTCAGAACCTTTGTCCCTAAAAAAAAACTAATCCCCAATAATCTCCAGAACCGGAATATCATCCATTTTTTCCAGGCGTTCTGCAAGTCCGGATCTGGCTTCTTTCAATTCTTCTTCGGCTTTAATTAGCTCTTGGTACAATTTATCTTTTCCGGTGGTAACCTGCTCAATCTTGCGCATGATTTCGTAGATTTCACCTTCGGCTTCCATTACTTTTAATCTTTTGTAATACGTCAGGCTTTCGGTCATATGTGCGAGAGCAATCATGGCGGTCAAAAACGGATGATTATTGGTTACGTTAACGTCTTTAATTTTTCCATGTTCGAGTTCTACTTTCAATGCAAAAGCAAATTCTTCCATGTTAAAAGCTTCATGTTTACTCTGCGGATTCAAATAGGCTTTAATTGAGTCAACATTGTTCATGGTAGACAAATCAACCTCAGTTTGTTTTTTATCGTTTAAATCCTTAAAAACCACGTTTGCAATTGCTCTTGCTTCGGCAATTGTCGGATCATTTTTAGGATCTTCGAAATCGCGTATCGACCAATCCCAGTTTTGAGGATGTACAGGTTTTAAGTATTTTTCGCAAAAATCTGTTACATCGTTTTTCAAGCTTACCATTTCATTCTCTCTTTTGATGTAAACATCCTGGTAAGCACCACTCTTTGTTCCCATAATTTTATTTTTTTATTTTTGAAAATACAAACGACACATTTACCGAGATATATGTGTCGTTTTTTTACTTGTTCTTTATTTACTGAGGCTAAATACTTTTTCTTCCGCTAATTAGTGATATGATGAATAAGACTAAAAATATGAAGAATAAAACTTTAGCAATACTTGCTGCTCCAGCGGCAATTCCGCCAAAACCAAATATTCCGGCAATGATAGCGAGAATAATAAAAATAACTGTATAACGTAACATAAGCGTGATTTTTTAGTTGATAATGATTTTGTTTGTTACTCAAATTTCATGCTTTTAAAAGAGATGCATTAACTCAAAACATTATTTTCTTATCGCGATCAAACCTCCTTTAAGACAAATTGATTTGATAGTTCTGTATTAATTCTGAAAAGGCAATTTCGCTATGCGAAAAGTTACATTTAGTGCTTCGGCATTTTTTGGCACGATCAAAATACTGCTGAATTGAGCCGTCTTCATAAGTCGAAACCAATAACGGATGAACGTAGTAATTTCGGCATACATTTCTGGTATTTCCCAAAGCTTCCGCCGTTATGTCAAAAGCTGATAAAATGTTCTTTTTGATTTCTTTCTCGTCAGTTGTAGTTCCAATTTCCATCAAAGCTTCAAAAAAAACAATCGATGCTGCCCAGGTTCTGAAATCTTTGGCACTAAAATATTCTCCCGAAATTTCATGCAAATATTCATTTACCATATGACTGTCCAAAACCTTTCTTTCGCCATTTTTATCGTAATATTTGAAAACTTCCCAACCCGGAATTTCCTCACATCGACTCACTAATTTTACCAATTGTTTGTTTCGGGTTGTGATCGTGTGTTTTTTTCCCTTTTTACCGATGAATTCAAATTTCAGGGAATTTTTATTGATATTAATGTGGCGTTTTCTTAAAGTCGAAAGTCCATATGACTTATTGTCTTTGGCGTATTTTTCATTCCCAATTCTAATGTGGGTTTCTTCCATAAGCCGAATCACTAAAGCAATTACTTTTTCTTTCGACCATTCTTTTTGCTCCAAATCTTCGTCAACTTGTTTACGAATCAAAGGCAATTTCGTTCCAAATTCGGCTATTTTGTAGAACTTAGTCTGATTTCTGATCAAATTCCATTTCGGATGATATCTGTATTGTTTTCGGTTTTTATCGTCCAGACCAACGGCTTGCAAATGACCGTTTGGCAAATCCGAAATTTGGACATTTACCCAAGCCGGCGGAAGCACCAAACTGCTAATACGTTTTAATTCGCTTTTTTGCTTAATGCAGCGACCATTCTTTTTATAAACAAAACCCTCTTCTCCAGCACATCGTTCAATTGGCAACTTTTGATTATTATTTATATAAACTAAATCTAATTTTTCGATCACCAAATGTGGCGTCTTAATCAGTTGATTCATTAGTTTCTCGGTTTTGGCTGCTGCATTCATAGTCGATAACTTTTTTATTTACCACTCCAGATAGCTATCGGAATTAAGACTTAAAAGATTATTTCCGATATTCAATTCATTTCTTACCGACAACTATCTTGAGTGGCATATTTTTTTTATTCCATTTTAATTATTTCGTAACGAGTGAATAAGATTCTTCTTCGACATATAAGAACGTCCCGAAATCCCCACTATTCGTGCTTGTTCGTACAATTCCGCCTTAGACCATTCGTTATAAGGTTTTGCATGTCCGCCTTTTTCACCAGCGTCTGGCGTATTGGCAATTCGAGCTGCTTTTTCTTTGCTATAACCTATTTCTAAAAGTGCTTGATATTGCTTTTCATTTTTAATTCTTGCATCTGGCATGACTTGAAAATTTGAGATTAGTAATTCTGTTCGTATGGTATTTCAAAATTCGTTTATAAATAAGCGTTTCTTGTTATACAATTCCTGCAATAATTTTCATAATTAACTCTACATCATGTTTTTAAAAATCAGCACAACAAAATCCCAATTTTCATAAGAATTGGGATTTCTTTCAAAACCAAGATTTTATTTTTTGTTCCATCGGAACATCTCATCGGTAGCCCAATAAATACGGTATTTTTTTCGTTCCATAGGAGCGTTTGATTTTACAAACAACATACACAATTTGTCAAACGTCCCCACGGCACGATATTGCGCACAATGCATTTTTCTACCAATGAGATGTTCCGATGGAACAATTATTTTTGGCTACAACTTAGAATCCTTGTCATTCTGAGCGAAGTCGAAGAATTAGGAGCTATTTCCTGCTGTCCTTCCTAATCTTTTGTGCCGAACACCGGCACAAAAGGATTTTCCCTCCCATCAGGGCTAAGGCAATTGGTTTCATCAGAAGATTTAGTCTATTATCATTTTATTGATTACAATTTTTTGTAACATTACAATAGAAAACCTGAAAACATTAGCAATCATAAAAAGTAGTTCTATTTAAGCGATAATAACTATAAGAAAGAACAATTTAAAGAAAGATTTTTCTTATATTTTCTTTTCCTGTAATTACGACTTTACGGCTAAATGAATTTGCCCTTGTATTATGTGCACGGTATCGGAAACGACCGTAAATGCTGTCGTAAGCATTAGGATCACTAATATACAAGGGTTTTATTATTCCTAATTTTACGACATTATGAAAACAAACACCCTTTCGAAAGAAGCCGAAACAAGGCTAATGAATTTTTTTAACCATACAATCGATCCAAAAGATATGGCTAAAGCAATAAGACAAGCAAATTATCTACTAACCTTAGGAATTATGAGAGAAGATAAAAAACTTCAAAACGAAATAGTAAATCTCGAAAACAGCTTTTATTGGTTAAATCAATTAGCCGAGATTTTAAATCCTTATTTGGATGTAGAGTAATTTCTATAAGTCAGATTTTAATTTTATAACAATAAAAAAGCCTTGATCTTAAAAAATCAAGGCTTTTTTGGTTGTTTGTATTTCTCTATAATGCTAGCGCAATGTCATTTATTTAAGCTTTTACAAATAACGTAATCTCGCAAAATCGTAAAACTAAAACACAATATTGTCATTTATGACAAAATACTTGCTACCAAAGACTAATGCTAGCGCAAGCGACCCGCTCGTAACCGCAAAGAATGAAATTAGAGAATTTATAATCAACTTTCGTGCGAAGGAAACAAATAAGCAAAAACATCAAAATCGGCATTATTAAATTTAAAACTGCTTACTTTTTTAATTCCCATTTTTTCGTGTGCTCTTAAAGATGCCTCGTTATCGCTTTTAATAAATAAAATTCCTTCGCGATTGGGTTCTTTTTGCAGAAGTTCTTTAAACATTAATTGCGCCAAACCTTTTCCGCGTTGCGTATTACTAACACAAACAGGTCCATAAATATACGAATCCGGATTTGCGTTATAAGAAGTAAACATTGCGTCGACAATAGCCAAATTCCGTTTTTTATTTACGGTTTGAGAAGTCGTCAATAAAAAACCAACAACCTCATCATTTACAATTGCTACAATCTGAGGCATATCGCTCATCATTTCCTGAATTTGTTCCGGCGTAAGTTCTGCCGATAAACTTCCGCCTTGAGCGATTTGATTCTCTTTTTGGAGTTTTACAATTCCGGGTAAATCTGTGGAAGTTGCAGTTTTTATTTTAATATTTACCTCTGACATGAGAAATGTTTTTTCAACTAAAGATAAGCGTTTTTCAGTAATCTTTAGGATTGTTTTATCTATGATTTTTTATCAAACAACATTTGCAATTCTCCTTTTGCAGCCGAATATTTAAAATATTTAGGTTCATGAAGTATCGAATTCATGTAGATTTCCTGCGCTTCAGCTTTGTCTTTCAATTGTACCGTTGCAATATATTGCGCTATCAAAATATTGTACAAATTACCAATATTGACTTCACTATAAGATCTGTTTTCTTCGTATCCAACCCAATTAAAATCTTCAAAATCTAAATTGGTATAATAAAAATATTTTTTGCCATTAAACATCGGAAGCTTTTCTGAAAACTCAATAATCTTATCATTTTTCTTTAACATTTGAAGCACTTTAAAACGTCCTCCAATCAATGCATCCATCATATTCAAATAAAAAATGGACTTTTCGGTTTGATTTTTAAAACCTAATTTTTCAATATCAATATTTATTTTGCTTAAATCAGCTTTATTAAAAAGTGATGCTATTCCTCCGTGAATTCTGTAATAATAATTATCCAGAAGCCATCTTTCATCAATTTTTTGAGATAAAACTTCGTTTGCAATTTCTACATTTGGTTTCTTTGTCCTGGTTTCACTAACCCGATTATAATGAATTTCACGAATAACGTACCACAGATATAACTGTTCGTTACTTGGTCTTGCCAAAAATTTATGTGACAAAATAGTTTCTTCGCCCTTACCCACTTCTATCAATGCATCGGCAATTGGATTTAAAACAGAAGTTCTCAATGAGTCGATTGATTTTGCAAATTCAGAACCTGTCGCGTTTGTGTTTTTCGAATATATTTCACTTATAGCTATTAAATTTTTTAAATCCTTTGCATTAAGTTTTACCTGAGCAAAATTTGAAAATGATAATAGTATAAATAAAAGTAAGCTTAGTTTTTTCATTTGATTATTGGTTATTTTTTTGGTTGTAAACAAGATAACTGGTTAGTTTTCTAAACAATGGCTCTAATTATTTAATAAAATTAACGCCTATTATTCCCCGATTAAAGCTAACATGAATTGTATCGTTGTTTTTATACTCAAAAAGAGATTTGCTTTTAGTATCAATTCTATATTTATTAATCTTATTTAACTCATCGTCATGAGAAATAAAACTCTTATTATCATAAAGTTCAAAAACTTTATTCTCTTTATTTTCAATGACTTTATATGCGATAGTTGTGTTTTTATAATCTATTTTGGTATTAATATAGAGCATAAAATTATCCGTAAAGGTTTTTAATAAAAAAGAAATAAACAATGCAAGTAGTATCAGTAAACCAATGTTTCTAACATTCAATTTCTCTTTATCAACTTTATAAAAATACCCAACGAGAAAAACTAAAATCAATAAAAAAACAACTATTGAGTATTTCCAGGAAACATCCTTAAAGGCAATAATATCTGAATCTAGATATTTATTCTGAATTACTGGTTTAAAGTAAAACCAATTCAACAAAACCAAGGCTGTCCAAAATATAAAATTAACTATTTGAAACGTCGAAATTTTTTTCATTCGTGATCTCTATTTAATAATTAAGCCTTGTAACTGTAAAAGAAATAAATAACATTCCTGTTACGAGGATTATAAAATAAAGAAACTTCTTAATATCTTCAAAATCTCGCCCTTCTTTCAATATTAATTTTCTGAAACCCTTCGAAATCAAAAGTAAAATCGAACTTAAAAAAATAAATCCAAGCGCGATATTAGCGCCAATTCCTATTGGAAAACCTTTTCCCTGCGGATTAGTAAAAATTGGAATGAAAGACCATAATAAAAGTAGATTCCAAACGACTACAAAAAATATTACTGCTGATTTTTTGATCGGAAAACTGCCTTGCCCCTGTTTCTTTATAATTTCTAAATCACTTTCGCTTAAAACGCTATTTGTATTACTCAAAAAACCTGTTTTTTCAATTTCGCGAAGAACAAAATTTGGATCTTTAAATGTCCAAAATATTACTTCTGAACTATACTTTTCGATTCTATGAATGATTTTAATTCCGTTTCCTATAACAGGAATTGATTTATACGGTTTTAATTCGATAATATCTTTTGCCTGAAAAATTAGATTTCCCACAATCGAAGCGTCTATTTTTAAAACATTCCTATCAACGTTAAGTTTTGCAAAAGGATAACTTGCATTTGCTTTTCCAATTCTTGCGCCACCTGTTAAGGTAAATTTTTCGTTCATGTATTTTTTTGTTAATGACAGTATTCTTTAAGTTTAATAGTTTTTATTGCCGTTATAAATTGTTTTTCTGTTATCTCTTTCAAATTTCGTCCATAAAATGACATACTCACTTTATTGTATTCTTTGGTATTTCCTTCTAAACTATCAATAAAAAGTCCTGTTGTTCCAAACTCTTTATTTGTGGGCGTAATTAGTTTTGCATAAAAGCAATCAATTTTCTGCATAACAAATTTCTGCCTTAGATATTTCTTATAGTCAATATCACCTGAAAGTGAATCCACAATTAGATGTTTTGCTTTTTTCAAGCGTACTTTTTGTTCTTTACTTAATTCGTCATAACCATTTTTGTCATAAACCAATGGAAAATCATTTTTCATTACATCCCCGGAGTACCGACCAATATCAAAAATCAAAGTGTCTTTTTGATCCGTAACTATTCCTCCAACATAACTATCTGTTCCTTTAATTATAATTTTATTCCAATTTTGAGGAACCGTCATTTCAAAACTCTCAAAATCAATAGTGTTGAATTTTGATTTTGGCGTACAGGRAATTATTAAAGTCGAAAATAGAATAAGGTAAATTGTATGTTTCATTTAAGGCTTTATTGGTTTGATATTTTATTTAATGTTTCAAACTCCTTTTAAACATAAATCTGATTAATAAAATAACTAAAACAATCATAAACAAACAGCCGAGAGTATAACCTATTCCTTCTGATGTATTTTTATTAATTTCTCTTATACAATCAAAAACAGTTTTAAAACAAGTAATAAGTAGAACAAACGACAATATGACCGCAGATATCATTAAACAAATTCCACCGATTTTTTTAAGTATTTCCATAAATTTTTTAATTCTCGTAATAAATTAATATTTAGCCCAATTATGAAACCCAAGTCCCTTCAATTTCATCAATAATCCACTTTTCATTTACTTTTTTGATGTAAATCCTAAAACCATTTCCGCAATGCCTGCCGCAAGTAAATCCACCATCTAAAACTCCAAATTTTCTCTCTTTATCAAATTCTATTCCAGTAAAAGAGACAACACCTGAAAAAACAAAATCATATTTCTTTCTCCATATTTCACGACTGCCTTTTGGAAATTCAGAAATGTTTCTAAGTTCAAATTTACCTTTAAGTGGAATATTTTTGAAATCTATTATATAGGTAGAATCTCCTTCTATTTTTGGATAAAAAACTTCACCGCCGTTAAAATGTTTCTCTAAATATTCTTTTAGATCTTTGTTGCTGCTTTTAATTTTAGGATTGAATGCTACAATTAGTTTTGAAGTATCTTTTTCAATTGTTTCTTGATTGTGCTTCCACTTTGCCATTCTTTGTTTTTGCTCTTCAATACTCATTGTTGAGTCAACGCTTATACGATTACCATTTTCATCATAAGTAAGTAATCCATAAATAGGAGGCGGACTAAGTACCGTTCTGTAATCAATACAAATAGAGTCAATCAAAGCCGGAAAAATCTCCGTCATTACATTTTTTTCGAATTCTAAATCACTAATCTTCTTTTGACAACTCACTGAGAGAATTATCATAAGGAGTAAAGAAAATTGTAATGGTTTTATCATGATTTGTAAATAGTAATTGGTTCCAAAAGCGGTTTTTCTTGTGCTAATATAAAACTAATTCTATTACAAAATAAGGTACAAGAAAACCATAATATCCAAATCCTGTAACATTATCCAAAAATGCTGTAAGACATTCCTTTACAATCTAAATAATTTTACATTATAACATTTAAACTATAAAATCATGAAAAGAATACTAACAGCCGGAAAAGTAATTTTGGGAGCGGGACTAATTATAATATTCCTAAATTCTTGTAAAAAAGAAACCAAACAAGAAGATCCAAAAGAAGTTGCTGAAGATAGTAACGAAGCCAAATTTGACTCTATTGACAATAAAAAAGACGATTCGGAATATTTAGTGGATATAGCAGAAGTTAATCTGGCTGAAATAGAAATTGGAAAATTGGCTCAAACAAAAAGTACCAATCCTGAGGTGAAGAAATTTGGAAAAATGCTCGTTGATGACCATACCAAATCGGCTTCTGAAGTAAGTGCTTTAGCAAAAGCGAAAAACTTCACTTTACCGACTTCGATTACCGAAGATGGAAAAGAGGAATATAACAAATTAAACGAAAAATCTGGTCTTGATTTTGATAAAAAGTTCGCTGATATGATGATCGACGGACACGAAAAAGCTATTGACAAATTGAAAAAAGCGTCTGAAGATGCAAAAGATCAAGATGTAAAGCTTTGGGCATCAAATAACATTGCCGCGCTTACCGCTCATTTGGAGCATGCCAAAATGTTGAAACAGAATTTAGATAAAAAATAGGTCTTTTTTAAAGGTTCAAAGGTGCAGAGGTACAAAGGTTCAAAGTTTTAAAATGTAAACTTGCCTTTGTTCCTTTGCACCTTTTTTTGCTTTGAACCTCTGAACCTTTGAACCTAGTTCAGAGAAGCCATATCAATTACAAAACGATACTTAATATCACCTTTTAGTAATCTTTCATAAGCATCGTTTACATCATTTACGCCAATCACTTCGATATCTGCCGTGATGTTGTGTTCTGCACAAAAGTCAAGCATTTCCTGAGTTTCTGCGATTCCGCCAATAGCTGAACCTGCAAAACTTCTTCTTCCTAATATAAGACTGAATGACGTTACAGGAAGTGGTTCCATAGGCGCACCAACTAAAGTTAGCGTTCCGTCTACTTTTAATAAATTCAAATACGAATCGATATTATGTTCTGCTGATACGCAGTCTAAGATAAAATTAAGCGTTTTGGCATGTTTTGCCATTTGTTCCGGATCTGTAGATAAAACTACCTCATCTGCCCCAAGACGTTTTGCATCTTCGGTTTTAGATAATGAAGTGGTGAAAACTACCACATGAGCTCCCATTGCTTTTGCCAATTTGATTCCCATATGTCCTAAACCGCCAATACCAACGATTCCTACTTTTTGTCCAGGTCCAACTTTCCAGTGTTTTAGTGGCGAATACGTTGTAATTCCGGCGCAAAGTAACGGCGCAACTCCCGCAAGATCAAGCTTATCTGAAATATGCAATACATAATTTTCATCGACTGTAATGCTTTGAGAATATCCTCCAAAAGTTTGTCCGCCTAAATGTTTGTCCGGAGAGTTGAATGTTAAAGTGCTTCCTTCATCACAAAATTGTTCTAAATCATTTTTGCAATGTTCACATTCTCTACAAGAATCGACCATACAGCCTACTCCGGCAAGATCTCCAACTTTGAAATGTTTTACGTGATCACCCACTTTTGTTATTCGACCAACAATTTCGTGTCCCGGAACTATTGGATAAACCGTTCCATGCCACTCGTTTCTAGCCGAGTGCAAATCTGAATGGCAGATTCCGCAGTATAAAATTTCGATTTCGACATCATGCGCCAATACAGTTCTGCGTTTGATGTCTAATGTTTGTAATGGTGCTTCGGCAGCTTCTGTACCAAAGGCTTTTATGTTTTTTGTTTCCATGAAAATATTTTGTTTAAAGTTTTTTTGTTTCAGGTTTTAAAAATGCCACGAAGGCGCTAAGGCACAAAGTTTTATTTTTTTTGTCTTAGGCGTAATTTTACGTGGGTTTGGCTGATTCTTGTCTCTCGCAAAGTTGCAAGGACGCAAAGTTTTTATCGTAGAGACGCACAGCAGCGCGTCTAACATAAGGTTAATAGGAACTAGTAATTTCACGCAGATTTAAACAGATTTAGGCAGATTAAATATGATTAAAAAATCTGCTTAAATCTGCAAAATCTGCGTGAAAAAAAATCGCACAAGTTTCAATTATCTAATTATCTAATTGCCAAATTATCTAATTGACCTACTTTCCAAAGCTATAATAGTCTTCATCCGAAACACTTTCTAACCAAATTCCTTTTCCTTTATCAATTTCTGTAATAATAGAAATATGCGAAAATCGTCTGAAAGGTGTTGCACCATACCAATGTTCTACACCTGGTAAAATAGTTACAACTTCGTCTTTATGAAGTAATCGAATTGCGCTGCCTTTTTCCTGAAAATAACCAACTCCGTCTGTTGCTATAAGCAATTGCAAACTAGAATTGATGTGCCAATTGCATCTTGCGCCGGGCTCAAAGACAACTTCTTTGATTACGGTATTATCGGGATGAATATTACTGGTTTGTTTTTTATAGGAAACATCACCGGTCATAAAAGTATTTGGGATTTTTCCTTCTTCAATAACTGAGGTATAAAGTGTTGACATAAAAATGATTTTTTGAGATTGATTTTTAATTTAAAAATGGTCTGACAATACCCTGTAATTTATTTATCAGACCCGAACAACACTTTTTCTTTAATTATTTAAAGCTATTGTATTGTTCATCGGTTACCGGTTCAAGCCAGTCTACAATACCTTTTTCTGTATTTGTACTGATTGCGATATGAGTAAATTCGCCATCAGGAGAAGCTCCGTGCCAATGTTTGATTTCGGGTTGGATGTTTACAACATCGCCTTCTTTTAATAATTGAATTGGTTTGCCAACTTCCTGATAATAACCTGTTCCTTGGGTAACGATTAGAATTTGTCCGCCTGGATGTGTATGCCAATTGTTTCTCGCACTTGCTTCGAAAACTACATTTCCAACGGCTGTATGTAAAACCGGATCATTGGGAACCAACATCTTCACCCATGCTTTTCCTGTAAAATAATCCGCTGAAGCTAAATCTCCTTTAGGGAAAATAGATTCATTTAATTGATTTTCTGGTTCTTTCATAATTATTTGTTTTTAATATCGGTGCTGAGAACTAAATCAGAAAGCTAGAATGCGCTTTATAGAAGTTATATTTAGTCAGCGAAAAACCGATAAGGGGTTAATACTAATTATTTCACGGCAAAATTACTTTGACAACGACAATTAGAAATAACAATAATCAAACAAAAAATTAAGAATATGAAACAATTTATGTTCTTAATGATTTTGGAATTGTTCCTGTAAGTCTTTTAAAGTAATTATTAAAATAACTCGGATATTCAAATCCAAGCGAATATCCAATGTCTGAGATACTCCAATCTGTGTGATGCAATAATGCTTTTGCTTCACTTATAATTCTTTCGGTAATGTGCGCCGTTGTTGGCTTTCCGGTAATTTCTTTTACAGAACGATTCAAATGGTTGACATGAACTGCGAGGCTTTGTGCATAATCCTGAGGCGTTTTTAGTGCCAATGGTTCGTTTTTTGTCTCTATTGGAAATTGTCTTTCTAATAGTTCAAGGAAAAGAGACGTAATTCGGGACGAAGCATTTTTATGTTTAAAGAAGTTTTCCGTTGGCTGCATCTTCATCGATTCGTGAATAATCAAGTTGATGTAGTTGCGGATTAAATCGTCTTTAAAAACATAATCTGTTTCTTGTTCTTCGATCATTCTTTTAAACAACGAAGCTACAAATACTTCCTGTTCAGCTGATAAAGAAAATATTGGGGTTCCTCCTATTTTAAATAAAGGCGATTCGTGCAGACTTTCTGAGCGATCATTTGCCTTTAGAAACTCTTCCGTAAAAACGCAGGCATAACCGTTATAAGCAGGAGAAATAATTTCCCATGAATATGGAATATGCGGATTTCCGAAGAATAATATCGTTCCGTCAGTTTCAATTCCGCGATCGGCATAATGAATAAAACTTTTGCTGGTATTAATGCAAATTTTGTAAAAATCTCTGCGATTATACGTTGGTATTGCGCTCACATCATTACTTACCTCATAAACTTTAAAACCTTTTAGCTTTAAATCTGAAGTATTAAAATCGGCTGTTTTGGAAAGTACTTGATTACTCATGCCGCAAAGTTATGAAAATCAAACAAAAGTAAGGTTTTGAAAATGTTAAAGAATAGAAATGCTTTTCTGACGATTATAAAAATTGCATTTTCTCTTCTTCTAAATCCAGATAAAGCAAATGTTTCCGAATAATTTCTTCATCCAGAATTTCTTCTTTGTTTCGATTCAATAACCAATTTCGCTGATGTTCAAGTAAATTAAGATAAACAACTTTGGCTTCGCCCGACATTAGGATATCATCTGTGTTGCCGTTTTGTTCTTCCCATTTGTAAGCAATTTGCTGAAGAAGCGGTTGTCTTTCTAATTCGGCGCTATAATTGTTTTTTAAATGATTTAAAGCATGATTTACCAATTCTCTTTTGATCTTATGGTAAACTTCATCATCCGGAATCGTATAATCAGGATCCGGTATTTGAAATTTATTTATCAGATAAGGCAACGTCAATCCTTGCAGAAGCAACGTTGTCAGGATTACTACAAATGTGATAAACAAAATCAGATTTCGCTGCGGAAAAGGAATTCCTTCACTCAAATGCACGGGAATTGATAAGGCTGCTGCCAAAGAAACCACACCACGCATTCCGGTCCAGCCTATTAGAATTGGACCTTTGTAACCCGGATGTCTCGCATCTGCCACTTTTATAAAGTTTCTGGCAATCAAGGTGACAAAAACGGCACAAAAAGCACATAAAATTCGGCTTACGATAAGTACGGCTGTAATTAATAATCCGTAACCAATTGCAGACGAAAGACTAACATGGCCAAGTCCTGAAACTATTTCAGGCAAATCCAGTCCTATAAACATGAATATTAAGCCATTCAGGATAAAACAGAAGCTTTCCCATACATTCACACCTCGCAAGCGCGAACTGCTGCTTAAAAACGAAAGTCTGTAATGTGATAACAATAAACCTCCGCTCACAACGGCCAAAACTCCTGAACTATGTACTTCTTCGGCAGCGATATAGATTAAATAAGGTGTGACCAGAGAAAGTACAATATCTGAATTTGCATCTGTTGGCAGGTATTTGTGCAATTTCATGGCAACAAATCCAACGCCAAGCCCAATACCAATTCCTCCAACTAACATCCAACCAAAACTTGCAATAGCATCCTGCCAAATAAATTGTCCAGTTCCTACGACAATCAATGCAAATCTGAAAATGATTAGAGAAGATGCATCGTTTAAAAGACTTTCGCCTTCTAGAATAGAGGACAATCTACGAGGTACTTTTACAAATTTAAGAATTGCTCCCGCGCTAACGGCATCGGGCGGAGAAACGATTCCGCCAAGCAAAAAACCCAGCGCTAATGTGAATCCGGGAATAAAATGATTGGCTACCAAAGCCACAGAAAGTGCGGTAAAAAACACAACCAAAAAAGCAAAACTACAAATGATACGTCGCCAGCGCCATAATTCTTTCCATGAAATATTCCACGCCGCCTCATACAATAATGGTGGAAGAAATATCACAAAAATAAGCTCTGGATCAATACGTAACAAAGGAATTCCGGGAATAAAACTTATTGCTAATCCTCCTAAAACCAATAAAACCGGATAAGCAACTTTTATCTTATTGCTCAACATTATCAATAAAAGAATAACGATGACAATGATTAAATAAAACGGAAAATCGTTTAGCATTTGGTGTGGCTTTTTTAGAAATAACAGAATATCAAAAAGCGATATAAATATCTTTATCTTCTTTAGAATATCAATATTAGGAAATATTTTTATACAAAATACATTCTTAATTTAAAACGTAAAGCATTCAACACATTGTCTCAAAGTTTTTTTTGAATAAATCTCTCGCTAAGATTTTGTCATTTCGACGCAGGAGAAATCACATAAAGCAGCTCGTCAACAGTGCGTTCTCCCCGCGTGTGATTTCTCCTGCGTCGAAATGACAATATTGTGTTTAAACTTTGCGAAGAATGGATTAAAATCCATCCCTACAATATATTTTGTTCCTCCGGAACTCTTTCTAAAATTCCAGAGGAATGGGTTATTTTGTAGCAACATCCCGATCCCGAAGCCTCGGGACGGGATCGCAATTTCTCGAGGAAATTTATTATCTAAAAAACTATTCTTTACCCAAAATTGTAATTGTATGCGACTTTAATCCTTTCGCGGAAGCGGACAAAATAACGGGTTTATCAAAACTTTCTTTCTGAATAATAACTTGTGCGTAACCGTTAAAAAGCTTTCTTTTACAGGATTCAGCCGGAGTTATAACCTGAATAATTCCGGGATCAGTATTCATAACATCCCAATCTTTTATTTTTTGTAAAGGCGTGGCTACAATATAAATTGTGTTTTTCCCGTCTTTTAACATATTAGAGTTAAGTACATATTTTTGAGGATCTTCGGCACTTGCCGACACTTTATTTCCGTTGACAAAAACTACTGTTTCTACTCCTATCTTCTTATAAAAAAAGCTCACAATTTTTGTTGCTGAGTATTCTTTTAATTCAAATTGTCCTCGGTAAACATACGATGGCGCTTGTTTTTTATAATCTCTGTCCTTAAAAGCTGTTGTCCAATCATTTTCTGAATAAGAAATTAATTGCTGAGGCAAATCTGCGGTTGTTCCTTTTTGTTCTTCGAAATTGGTTATTGCAGTCAATACAATATCATCGATAAACTGATCTTTTTCAAGCGAAGTTGGATCGCCATTGCCAACGCCTAAAATTTTTCCGCCTTTTACAGCAAAAGTTATCTCATCATTTGCAGTTGGAATATGCAAACCTTTCTTATCAGTAACTTCAACCGTTATTACCGAAACATTTGCATTTGGACTGTTTTCTTTATCAATCGAAAGTTTTATAGCTTCCGGATTTTCGGTAGTTTTCTGAACATCTGAAAGGATTTTTTTACCATTTTTATATCCAATTGCTTCCAAAGTTCCGGGAGCATATTTGACCTTCCATTCTAAATGTCCATATTGCTCCATTTTCTTTTTACCAAGACTCTTTTTATTTAGAAAAAGCTCTACTTCGTCACAATTTGAATATACCCAAACATCAATCTCTTTTCCTTCCATTCCCTGCCAATTCCAATGTGGCATGAGATGAAGAACCGGTTTATCTCCCCACCAGGATTTCAAATAAAACACATTGTCTTTCGGGAAACCGCAAACATCCATCATCCCAAAATAAGACGTAACCGATGGCCAGCCATAAGGCGTTGGTTCGCCGCGATAATCAAATCCTGTCCAAATAAACATTCCCGCCAAATATGGACGCGTTGCATAAAATTTCCAACCTTCTTCAATACTATAAAAACTTGGACGAGGTTTTTTGTCATATGCACTTTGATAATGTTTGGCATCGTCTGTAAAATAAACACCTCGCGTTGCAAAAGTCGAACCTTCCTCCGTCCCCATTCCGGGTTGGTTTTTGAACTCCTTTCTATGTGCATCAATATCACCATTCCCCATATAATTATAGCCCATAATTTCGACCACAGAAGATATTCCGCTTTTAAAACCGCTGCTGATTCCAACCGTTACAGGTCTTGTACTGTCGATACTTTTTGCAAATCCCTGCATCACATTTGTAATGCGCTCGCCAATAACACTTCCTTCAATATTCCATTCTTCATTGCCCACAGACCAGCAAAATATACTTGGATGATTTCGATCACGCTCGATCATTCGTTTCAAATTTTTCAGATGATAATCGTTAATTCCCATCAAACGGGTTTCATCAATCACCAACATTCCTAACTTATCGCAAGCGTCAAGCAATTCCGGTGTTGGCGGATGGTGCGAACAGCGATACGCATTCGACCCCATTTCTTTGAGCTTTTTTATTCTGTAATATTGAAGTTCATCCGGCAAAGCAGTTCCAATTCCCGCGTGATCCTGATGATTGTTTGTTCCTTTTAATTTTAAAGGCTTTCCGTTAAGGGAAAAACCATTTTCAGGATCAAACTTAATTGTTCTGATTCCGAAAGAAGTTTCATAACGATCAACAATTTTTCCACCTTGTTTTATTTCCGTTATTAAATGGTATAAATTTGGTGATTCAATATCCCATAATTGCGGGTTATTTACCTTTAGTTTTGAAGAATATTTGGCCGTTTTATAAAAATCCGGTGCCAATACATTTTCAGAAACATTAACAACTTGTTTTCCAGAAACATCCTGAATCGTTTGTATTATTTCTACTGAACCTTTATAATTTCCTTTGTTTTCGATTGTAACCTCAGCCGTAACTTCGGCATTATTATTATTATTTATTTCTGACGTTATATAAGTTCCGTTTTCGATAACATGCAACGGATTTGTTTTCTGAAGATATACATGTCTGTAGATTCCCGCGCCCTCATAAAACCAACCTTCTTCCATCGAAGCATCTGCACGAACAACAATTGTATTTTCGCCACCATAATTGATATAAGAAGTAATATCATATTCAAAACCATTGTAACCACTTTCTTCTGTTCCGAGGAAATGTCCGTTAAAAAACACTTTGGAATTTCTAAAAACGCCACCAAACTTTAAGGAGATAATTTTCCCTAAATCATCTTTTGAAATAATGATTTTCTTTCGATACCAGCCAATACTTTTTTCAGGAAAACCTTTTCCGGCAGTTTTAAATCCATGGCTGTAACTGGCGCTTTCGCTGAAAGATTGTTCGACTGCCCAATCGTGTGGCAAATCCAGTTTTCTCCAGGCACGATCGTCAAATTGCGATGATGCGGGACCATCACCAAAACCTGTTTTTGCCAAGTACGAAAAATAACCTTCGGCGTGACCAAAATCTTTTTGTGTATCATACAAATGTCCCAATGAAAAACGCCAGTCTTTATCGATCAAAATCAATTCCCGATCTGATTTGTTTTGGGCAAAAGAACAAATGGAGATCAAAAAAATAAAATACGGCAGAATTTCTTTTGAAAAAGTAGTTTTCATAAAATATAAGTGGTTAGCTAGTCGCCATAAATATAGTTTTTATGCCTTAAAAAAGTTAATAGTATTTTATCAAAACATGATCAATTTCTCTTTTAATTTAAAATCGAAAAACGACATTTAAAATTTAGAATCATTCTATTGGCTATACTGTGTTAAATAATTTTCTTTTGATGTAATTTTATACTAAAATTTAAACAAAACAAAGTATATCATGAGTGTTATTAAAGATGAAGATAAACTTCTTAGCACTATCAAACGTATAGATCAGAAGATTGATAAGATTAACGATCAAAAGATTATTGCCTTTTTCGAATCCTTGGGATTAACGGAAAGAGAAGACGTTCCTAAGGATTTTCTGAATTGGGAAACGATTCTGATTGTCGTACCGGATCGTCATATTTCGCACGAATTAAAGTATTATAAATACTCCATTTCGAGGCTCTTTTTTGTTACAAATCCTTATGCTGAACAAATTCACATTTATGATTTTAACGAATGGAAAAACAGCACCCGAAATAAAACACAACTCCAAATTAGGGAAATCCTCAAAACAAATTATGGAGGTGTAAAGAAACCAAACACCGATTCACATTAAAAAGTCCGATCATAACGAATCGGACTTTTTTAGTTTAAAAACGTTGGATAAAATTAATTTAACACATAGAAGCATAGATTTTACAAACTTACAAAGGTGTTTCACTTGCACTAACAATCATAGCTATGTGTTAGAAACTAGTTTCTTTTTACTTCCTTTTTACACATAAAACCTATGCTTCTATGTGTTGAATATTTTTTTTGAATTTTATTCAACTCGTTATTAAAAATGTAAATTAGCGCTACTTTTGATTTTACATCGAAATAACTAATTAACATTCAACTTACTTCAATGAAATGGATAACTCGTGAAAGACCCAAAATTGACCGAATTGCGTGTCCTTGGCTCATACAAAAGTTTGTTGATCCTCAAGCAGAATTTATTTATGTTCCGTTTAGCGAAGTTATTACTAAAGCTAAAGAATTAAATGCGATTCCGTTTGATATTCCTGATGTAGAATTTACGCATTATAATGAAGAATGTACTTTTGATTATATTATAAAGAAGTATCAAATTAAAGATCCTGCGGTTTTAATTATGTCCAAAATTGTTCGCGGTGCAGATACAGACAGACATGAAATTGCAAAAGAATCGGCGGGCCTTTGGGCGATTTCGGCCGGACTTTCGCACAATATCACAAACGATACTGAGCTGTTAAAAAACGGAATGATGCTGTATGATGCGCTATATAGCTGGGCAACGCATCTTTACAAACAAAACCATTTGCAAAATAGTCCGTTTGAGAATTTACTTCATGAAGTTTATAATAAGTTTTTAATCGAAAAAAAATCAAACCAAAAAACACCTTCGTGGGTAAAGGATTTAAAAGCTATTATTCAGGATCAGATCGATACTCAGTTTACGTTTGATCTTAAAAAAATCTCAAATGATTTAGAACTGAATCCCTCCTATTTATCACGCGAATTTTCTAAATATTTTGAAGACTTAAATTTTGGTGATTATGTTCGAAAATTACGCATTGAGAAAGCTATAAATCTTATTCAGAATTCAACCTATACACTTACCGAAATTGGATATATGACGGGCTTTTCTGATCAAAGCCACTTTACAAGAATATTCAAATTACATACAGGTAAAAACCCTTCTTCTTATAGAAAAAATTCACGCAAAAAGTAATTCAGATACAAAAGGTAAATAGCGTTCTATTTATAGTTTTCGGGTCTTTATAGTTTTGTTTTTATAAAACCAAACTATTATGAACTTGTTGAAACGCTTTTTTATTCTTGCTTTTTTCGCATTAAGCACATCCTTTTATGCTCAAACTACTTATCCTAAAATAACGGGTTATTTTGGAATCATGCATCCAATTGTAACGATTAGTAACGAACAGACTACTTTGAACTTTAGAGATTATTATGCCGTGGGTTTTCCCACTGGTATCAACATTTGGAAAAGCTCAAAAATAGGTTTCTCGTTTGAGATTGTTCCCAATATAAAAGCCGAAGATGGTCATGATAAAGTGACCAATATATTGTTTCATCCGGGAGTTCTAGTCGCTTTGGGCAATGGCTATACTTTTGCCGGAAGAGCCGCATTTGAAAGCAGCGGAAGATATGGTTTTACGCCTGTTCTTAATAAAACGGTCATAAAAAGTGACAATTGCAGTTATTTTGTTGCCGTGCCACTTCCCGTTCGTTTTGGTAATGATCATCCGGCAACGTTTACGGTAGGTTTTCAATTTGGGATTGCTTTTTAATATTTATCTAAAAATTTTAGGGAGCTGTTTCCTGCTGTCCGCTGTATCTTTTGTGGCTCCCGAAGCCTCGGGACTAGCACAAAAGGATGCCGCTTCCATCAGGGCTATGGCACTTGTTTTCAAAAGAAATTTACTGGTCATTAGAGATCTTCTTCAACGTTTATTTGCCTTATTTAATTTCAAAAATCCTAAGAAACTTTTCCTCTAAATTCTTCCTCTTTTTCCCTTCCTTCCATCTTGAGTAGAAAGCCATAAAAAGCAAAAACAAATTAACAATTGTCGACGCTCTTCTAAGTCCTCTTGCAAAAAAAAGAAAAAATATATTAATTGCTATGATACAAACTATTGGAAAATATCTTGTCCAAAGCAACTGAAATTTATTGTTTAGTTCGACAACGTAATCTACTTTAAGTGTATTATTAATGTTCTTGTATTTTCCGTTTATAATATAAGGTGTCGATGACGTTGCCGAGTTTGTTGTCAAACGAAAACTTTTATCATCAAAAAGTCCATAAAAGGATTTTGGTTTTCCAACTATAGGAAATACTCTAACTTGTCCTAATGTTTCTTTTAGAGAACCAATTTCTGTATTATTTACTAATCTTGTGCGGAATTCTGTCAAACTGAGTTTTGATTCCATTTTAAATTAATTTGTTTTAGGTTTCAATAAAAATATTTCACACAAAATAGCCACAATATTTCATTTCGAGGGAGGAGAAATCCCCGTTACAAGATCGACAAAGAGTATCGTCTTAGATTGCGGAGTTACTTGCGAAGATTTCTCTCCCGAAGCCTCGTGATCAGAAATTGACAAAAATACGCAGATTAAACTTTTAAGATAGGCTCTTTGTCCAGGTTACTTAAACTGTTGGTTTAAACTTTGACAAGGATTAAAAAGCATAAAGTTTTGAAATTTTAGCAACCTCAAAACGTTTTGTTCTATTCCATAATCTCAAAAATTTTAATAAAGTTCTCCTCAATATTTTTTCTTTTCTCTTTTGTATCCCATCGCGAAAAGAAAATCATAAGTGCAATAACAATATTCACAAGCATATAGACCTCCTTGGGCGTTTCTTTAGAAAAGAATAATAACAAATTCATTGCACCTCCAACAAAAATTGGGATCCATTTTATCCAAGTTAAATAAAACTTTGGACAAGGTTCAATATTATAATTGACAACAAGTGCTCTATTTTGGATTTTATACCTTCCTTTAATGATGAAAAATGTTGGATTTATCGTGGAATTCAGTGTCAAGCGAAAACTTTTATCATCAAAAAGGCCATAAAAAGGTTTTGAAGTTCCATTAAAAATAGTAAAAATACTAAATGGACTCAATTTTAGTTTTGGGGAACCAATTTGAGTATTGTTTACTAATCTTGTACGGAATTCAGATAAACTGAGTTTTGATTCCATTTTAAATTTATATTTTCTTAATAAGTTCCTTTACTCTATCAAAAACATAATCTGCCTGCAAATCAAAGACTACCATTTCAAAATCCAAACTTCCTTCTTCAAAATAGCCTTTTTTCTTGGTATCAGAATATGCTTTTTTGAAATATTGGTCGCGTTTCTTAAGCCAGATTAATTGTTCTTTTTTTAATTCAGCTTTTTCTTCAGAACTCAATTTTAACCTTAAATTCTTATACGCAACATTTAATAAACTATCTGATTGATTCAAATATTTAAGAGAACAATTTCTCATTCCAATTCCAGTATCTAAACATTTTTGGTGAGTTGTTTCTAATTTAGTAACAGTTTTTAACGTTTGCGCATTGCTGTGAAATGAAAACAAAATAAAAAACAATAAGATTGATTTTTGAATCATATTTTTAATTTTAATAAGAAGATAATATTGTAATCACGAGAACAATTCTCAAGGTAAAATAACTTGAAACAAAGAGAAATTACTTCTTTTCTAATAGACTCTTCACCATTTCATTCAAGGCGTTTCCGTGAATATTTTTCGCCAGGATAATTCCGTTTTTGTCTATTAAAAAGTTTAATGGTACAGACTGAAGCATATAATCAGCTACAACTGGAGATTTCCAATATTTTAAGTCACTTACTTGTGTCCACGGAAGTTTCTGTTTTGCGATTGCGGCTAACCAAAGTGGTTTTTTAGTATCCATAGAAACACTGTAAATTCCAAATTTATCAGGATAAGCATTGTACAGTTTTATTAATTCCGGATGTTCTTTTGTACATGGTCCGCACCACGAAGCCCAAAAATCAACTAAAACTAATTCTCCTCTAAAAGAAGAAAGTACAACATTGTTTCCTTTTGTATCCGGAAGATCAATTTCAGGTGCAATATCTCCTACTTCAACTCCAACAACCTGAGCTTTTGAACTGGTTATTACACAACATAAAAATCCTAAAATAAGTAAAGTTTTTTTCATAATTTAATTAATGTTTTTAGATAAATTGGGGCTTTTTAATCTTGCAAAGTTGATTTTTTTGTCATTTCGACCGGAGGGAGAAATCACACTCGTAACTCGACAAAGGTTGGCTCCTTACTGTACGGAATTTCTAGTGTGATTTCTCCCTCCGGTCGAAATGACAAACAATACGATTTTAATTATTGCTTAAAAACTTCGAGCCTTTGCGAGATTAATTGTAAGCAAATATAAATTTTCTTTATTAAAACTTCCCTTCTTTTACTTCCACTATCTTAATTTTTTGCTAAATATTTTTTCTTTAATTGGTATATCGGGAAAAGTCGATATATTTGCGCCATGGAAAATATAGAAATCTTTAAAGCATTATCTAATAAGTCCAGACTGCAAATGCTGGAGTGGTTAAAAGAACCCGAAATAAACTTTCCCGATCAGCTCCAACATGCAGGATTTGAACACGGAGTTTGCGTTGGTCAAATACAAGCCAAAGCCGGTCTTACGCAATCAACAGTTTCTGAATACCTGTCTATTTTGCAGCGTGCCGGATTTATAGAATCCAAACGCGTTGGACAATGGACCTATTATAAACGTAACGAAGGTGCCTTTGAAGCACTCAGTAAATTAATTCAATCTAATTTGTAAATTACTATGAGTACAAACAACCTGTTTTCGCCATTTAACTTAAAAACGTTAAATCTTAAAAACCGAATCGTAATGGCGCCAATGACGCGCTCATTTTCTCCAAACGGAGTTCCAACTGACAATGTAGCTTCTTATTACCAAAAAAGAGCTGAAGGCGAAGTTGGTTTAATATTATCCGAAGGAACTGTAATCGACAGAGCTTCTTCATCAAACGATGCAAATGTACCTCACTTTTATGGCGATGAAGCTCTTAAAGGATGGAAAAAAGTTATAGATGGCGTTCATGCTGCCGGAGGGCAAATGGGACCACAAATCTGGCATATGGGAATTATGGACAATCACCATTCAGGATGGGTTCCGCCAGTTCCTTTTGAAGGTCCGTCAGGTTTAAACCGTCCAGATTTTAGTAATGGTAATACAATGTCTGAAAAAGATATTGAAGATACTATTATTGCTTTTGGAAAAGCTGCCGCCGATGCTAAAAGATTAGGTTTTGATACGATCGAAATTCACGGTGCACACGGTTATTTAATTGACCAGTTCTTTAGAACCGAAACTAACTTGCGTACGGATATTTATGGTGGAAAAACTTTACCGGAACGTAATCGTTTTGCTATTGAAGTGGTAAAAGAAGTTAGAAAACAAGTAGGTAACGATTTTGCTGTTATCATGCGTTTTTCTCAATTCAAACCTTCTGATTATAATTATAAACTGGCAAAAAATCCACAAGAACTAGAAGCCTGGCTTACACCACTTGTTGATGCCGGAGTAGATATCCTACATTGTTCTCAACGTCGTTTCTGGGAACCTGAATTTGAAGATTCTGATTTGAATTTTGCTGGTTGGGCCAAAAAAGTAACAGGAGCTCCAACAATTACTGTTGGTTCTGTTGGTCTTTCAGGAGATTTCTTTGGTGCTTTTGCAGGAGAAAGTTCTGAACCAACTTCTTTAGAAGAGTTAAACAGACGTTTCGACAGAGGTGACTTTGATTTGGTTGCTGTTGGAAGACCTCTTTTATCTGATCCAAGCTGGGTTGCAAAAATTAAAGCAGGAAAAACAGATCAATTGAAAGGTTTCAGTAAAGAAGCTTTAGGACAATTGGTTTTAGAATAAGTTTTTTAAAAAAGGTTCAAAGATGCAAAGGTTCAGAGGGACAAAGTTTTTTCCCTTTGGACCTTTTTTTAGTGCAATATTTGCCCACGGATTGAGCGGGTTTTACAGATTAATACGGATTTTTTTAATCATTTTTAATCCTTTAATCTGTGGCAAAAAAAAAGATGCACTGCTGTGCATCTCTACATAAATCTTATAAAAATATAAAATGGCTGAAAATAAATAATGTTTTAGCCATTTTTTGTTTCATTTATAAACTATCATCTTCATCATCTGATTCAAAGAAATCATTCGGATCAAAAGGAATATCTTCATCCGGATCTTTATCATGGGCGTTTACTCCTGGTGGATTAAATAATCCCCAACTATCTTTAATATAATTCCATTGATCAAAACTTGCAACCCAATCAATAAAAAGTAATCGAAATTCATCAATTGTATCTCGTAATAAATCTATATAATCATTATCCGTAATTCCTTCCTCAAAGCGCAAACTTCCAGTCATTACATATAGTTCTCTGGCAGCTTTGCGAATTATAGCCGCATTTTCCATACGTAAATCGTATAAATCACCACCTTCTGCACCAGCAATTTTAGCAGGAATAATCATGGCGTTCTCCAACATAAACTGAACAGTTGTTTCCTGCAAAAATTCGTTTTCTTGTGGAATAATATGTACCAGTCCTTCTGTAAGTTTAAAAATTTGTTCCGCCTTTTGAAAAATTGGCATATTATCCGTATTGTCTAAATTTGACATTTTATCATTTTTATTCCGTAGAGGCGCACAGCAGTGCGACTCAGAGATGTTGTTTAAAATTTTCTTCTCAAAGATAAATCAGATTTTTACATATAATTAAAAAACAATCTTAATTGTACAGTATGTGGCAAAAAAAAGCACTGCTGTGCATCTCTACCGCAATATTTGCCCACGGATTTAACGGGTTCAACAGATTAACACTGGATTTAAAATCATTTTTAATCCTTTAATCTGTGGCAAAAAAAAAGATGCACTGCTGTGCATCCCTACATACAATTATAAAAAAACAAAAGGGATGAAAACATGAAATTTCATCCCTTTTTTGAATATCTATAAACTAACAAAATTTAGAAATTCAAGATTTTTTGAAGGTTCAGAAGCTCAAAAATTCGGAGAGGCAAAGCTTTTTTCCTGTGTCGCTTTGAACCTTTGTTACTTTGAACCTTTGAACCTTTTCTGCAACCAATTACGTACTGGCTCATCATAAAATTTCAGACATAAATAAGCAATTACAATGCTGGAAACTAAAACTCCGATTCCGATAACGTAACCGTCTTTTAATGGAACCTTATTATCAATAACCCATGCTGTGTACCAATAAATTAATGGATAATGTATGATGTAAATTGGATATGAAATATCTCCTAATGCTTTGCATATTTTCAGCGAAAGCGCATTTTTTATTTCGCCTCCTGCTCCAATCGCAACAATTAACGGGAACATAAGAATAATAACAAATGACTCGTATAAACCATTCATCCATAAACTGTTTTCGTCTCCAATTCTTGGAATACTAAAAAGTACAACAATCATAATACTGCAAACCCAGAAAGCTCCTTTTATATGAATTAATTTTCCTAATCGTGAAAGTAAAACTCCTGCAAAAAACGGATATAATAAACGGGTAAAACCAACATTCATTTGTTCCAGATTTAATGACCAACCGCCAATAACGTCTCCTTTTGGTCCAAAAACGGTATAATTAATCAGCATTGCTGCGAAGATTAAAACGAAGATTCCAAGGACTTTATTAGAGAATTTACGAAAGAATAATGCATACAAAATATTAGCGATATATTCGAAGAAAAGAGACCATGCCGGCCCGTTTAACGGATGCATTTCTCCCCAGCCTCTTATTTCTAAAGAAGGCGGAATTGGCAATAATGTAAATCCGATAACCATTGTTAAAATCACTTTCCAAGCTTCCATTCCTGCAATTTGCGGAAAGAGATTTGAAGCCTGAAAATAATAGAAAATTGCCCCAATGATCATTCCCATAATTACCATAGGCTGCAAACGAATTAAACGTCGTTTGTAAAATTCCCAGGTATTCATTTTACCCCAGCGATCGTCATAAGCATAAGCCACAACAAATCCTGACAATAGAAAAAAGAAATCAACAGCAAGATAACCGTGATTGATAATTTGTTTAAATCGGCTTCCTCCATTAAAAGCTTCTAAAATGTGAAAAATAACGACTAAAATCGCGGCCACTCCACGTAAGCCGTCTAAAATTTCGTAATGTTTTTTGGGTTTAATATCAATCATATTAATTGTTGATTGTTGATTGTTAATGGTTAGTTATTAATGATTAGTTGTCGATTATTAATTATAAATTACTGATTGCAATTGATTGTTTTTCATTAATAATTAACAATCAATAATTTATAATTAACAATTACTCTTCGTGTTTTTTTAGCCACTCTAATCTGCGTTGATCCGGTAAGTGTGTTACTTTGAAATTTTCAAATTTAGCTTCAAAACCTTTTCCGTCTGGTGATGCTGCCATTAAACCTACCATAACCGGTGTGTTATCTTGTAATGGAGCATTTCTGGTTAGAATATAGTTTTTATCATCATACGAAAAGAAAACTTCGACAGCATCTAATCTTCTCACGACTTTTATCCATACAAATGGCGGTGCTTTATCCAGAGTCGTAACACTCCAATCGCTTTTATCGTGCGTTACAACAGTGCTTATATTAAATTTTCCGTCAACAAATTCAACTCCGGTTTTAATGTAGTTTTTCTCGTCGATACGAAGCATTAACCCCATTTGATCAAAACGAGCGATATAATTACCGGTTAATTTTACTTTAGCTTCAAATTCTCCGCCATAAGTTGTGTAATAAAAAGGTGCATCGTCAACCGTGAATCCGTAATGCGAAATACGCCAGTAATCACTATTGGCAGTAACATTCATAATCAAAGCATTGTTTTTAATTTCCCATTTTTCAGGTTCATTAAACCATTGCATTTTATTTAAAGTCTGTGCCGAAAGGTTTTGCGCTAAAAACAAAACCATAGCACTAATCACAATTTTTTTCATTTAAATTAATTTAAACAATTAATATTTTTTTCTTTTGAACCATTAAGAGATTAAGAAAAATTAAGTCATAATGCTGAATCTCGTGAATGCCTTAATGTCTTTTATAAGCTTAGTAACCATAAAGCTTAATTTTCTTAATCTCTTAATGGTAAAACCCTTTTAAGCTCAGTAACCACAAAGCTTAATGAAACTTAATGTCTTAATGGTAAAAATTTTTAACCATAAAACATTTTCTAAAAAATAAAGCTGCAACTTTTTACAATTGCAGCTTTACAACCAACCAATTTAGAAATAATAAAAACTATTTAAGTGAGAAACCCACTTTAGATTTTATGTCTGTAGACGATGCACCAATGATCGCTTCAAAGTCTCCTGGTTCAGCAACCCAGTCGTGTTTTTTATCATCAAAAAAGCTTAAAGCTGTTTTATCAACTGTAAATGTTACTGTTTTTTCTTCTCCCGCTTTAAGCGAAATTTTCTCAAAACCTTTTAATTCTTTTATCGGACGTGGCAATGATGATTTCAAATCACTGATATAAAGCTGAACTGCCTCTGAACCTTCACGTTTTCCAGTGTTTTTAACTTTAACAGTAAATGTAATTTGATCTCCAGCCGACATTTGTTTTTTATCTGCCGTTACTTTTCCGTATTCGAAAGTCGTGTAGCTTAAACCGTGTCCAAAAGAGAATAATGGTTTTGCTTTTTGTTTGTCAGCCCAACGATATCCAACAAAAATGCTTTCTTTGTACGTAACATCATCTCCACCAGGAAATTCTCCTAAAGCATGTGCACCATTATCTGATAATTTTACTGGGAAAGTGAAAGATAATTTCCCAGAAGGGTTAACATCTCCCACTAAAACTGCAGCCAAAGCATTTCCTGCTTCTGTACCTAAAAACCAACCTTGTACGATTCCCGGAACTTCTTTTACCCACGGCATTGCCACAGCATTTCCCGAAATATTTACAAAAACCACATTTTTATTTACTTTAACCAATTCTGCAATTAACTGATCCTGACCGTATGGAAGACCTAATTCCTTACGATCATGTCCTTCAGCATCCTGATTATCACTTTTGTTTAAACCTCCAATAAAAAGAACAATATCTGCATCTTTTGCTACTTTTAAAGCTTCTGCAGTTAACTCAGCAGGAGAACGTTTGTCTTCTAAGCTTACTTTTGCCACTACTCCATTATAGTTACTTGTTGGATCTCCAACATAACCACGAGCGTAAACGATCGCAGCCTGATTGCCAATTCTTTTCTTTAAACCTTCAAGTGGTGTAATTTCGTATCTTGCTTTAAGCGAAGAACTTCCTCCACCAACAGTCATCATTTTAATGGCATTCTCTCCAATAACTGCAATTTTCTTAGTTTTAGAAAGGTCAATTGGCAAAATATTATTGTTGTTTTGAAGTAATACGATTCCTTCTTCGGCGATTTTCAAACCTGCCTGAGCATGTTCAGCAGTTCCAAAAGATCCAAAAGGTCTGTTTCTATCCATCGTAGTTAAAAAAGACAGACGTAAAATACGACGTACTTTATCGTCTAATTCTTTAGTTCCAACTTCACCTTTAGCAATCATAGTCGAATATGGTTTTGCTAAATAATAGTTATCATAAGCATTACTGGTTCCCCAAGAAAGTCCGTTGGTCCAAGAACCAAACTCCATGTCCAAACCATTATGAATCGCTTGTTTTGTATCATGAACTCCTCCCCAATCTGAGATTACAACACCTTTGAAACCCCATTCTCCACGAAGAATGTCATTCAATAAATACTCATTATGGCAACAATGTTGTCCTTTGTATCTATTATAAGATCCCATAATTGCCCATGCATCACCTTCCTGAACGGCAGCTTTAAAAGCTGGCAGATAAATCTCGTACAAAGCACGATCATCAACAATTACATTTACTGAATTACGGCCTGTTTCCTGATTGTTTAAAGCGAAATGTTTTACACAAGCTGCAACTCCGTTTGACTGTACACCTTTAATATAAGGAACTACCATTTTTGAAGTCAGGAAAGGATCCTCTCCCATATATTCGAAGTTACGACCGTTTAATGGGCTTCTGTAAATATTAACTCCAGGTCCTAACAATACATTTTTATTACGATATCTTGCTTCTTCTCCGATCGATTTTCCGTATAAAGAAGATAATTCTTTGTTCCAGGTTGCAGAAAGTGCCGTTAACGCCGGAAATGCAATACAAGAATCATTTGTCCAGCCAGCCTGATCCCATTCATCCCATTTAACTTCAGTACGAATTCCGTGTGGTCCGTCAGTCATCCAGTTTTCCGGAATTCCTAAACGTGGTACACCTGGCGAACTAAATTTTGATTGCGCATGAATCATGGCGATTTTTTCATCAGTTGTCATTTTAGAAAGCGCATCTTCTACACGTTCATTAATTGACTTTTTATCATCTAGATAAACCGGAACTTTATTCTGTGCATTCACACCGAAAGAGGCTAACAAAAGTAAAACAACAATTGTTTTAACGTTTTTAAACATAACTATTAATTTATTAAAGCATTTGATTATAATTAAAGGTTGCTGTTCTCGAAAACACCTTTAATAATATTGTAAAGCTAAAACGTTATAGTTCGTGTTGAATTTTTAAACGAAAAAAAGTAGTGAAATAAAAAACTAAATTACTTACAATCAATTATTTAATCAAAAATAATCATCAAAAAAAGTAGTAGTTTTAAAAAAAATATTTAGATTTTTAAGGTAATTAAGCCAATTTTAATGACCATTTCTTCAAAATCATTTCGGGAAACTGCCGCTTTATTTCTTGCTCTTGTGCGATAATTATAAATTGTGCTTAAAGAGTATCTTAAAAATGCTGCAATTTTTACGCTGTCAGTAATTCCAAGACGGATTAAAGCAAAAATACGAAGCTCTGTATTTAACAATTCTCCTTGTTTTAAAACGATTTGTTCCTCAGCAATTAGCAACGCATTGAAATCTTTTACGAAAGTTGGATATAAATTCAGGAATATAATATCAAAATTCTTGTACAATTCCTCCAATTCATTATCAACTAAAGTTGTTGATTTTAAGATTTTATAAATTTCGTCAAATTGTTTGGCTTGCGCTTTCTTATTTAATATAATCCGATAATTTTCTAATTTGTTGATATACGTTGAACATAAATTAAAGAAATGCGCAATGTATTCTTCCTTAATATGATTAGACTCTGATAATTGTGCATTACGTTCCTGTAATTGACTATTAGTTTCAGTAATATCTTTGTTTAATTCAGCTAATTTTTGACTTGTTATAAAAAGCTCACCACGAATTCGGGATACTTTCTTCATTTGTTTGTACACATAAATAATCGCCACAATCAAAAATACTGTCAAAATACTGATGCATAAAAGATACATTTGCAATTGCATTTTTCTTTTGGCTTCTCTTTCTAAATATGCGGTATTAATAATCGAATATACCTCAGACATTTGCAAGGTTCGAAATTGTACATTACAATACAAAGCGTCGGCAATAGCAGATTGTGTTAGTTTGTATGCCATATCGACATCGCCAATTTCATAAAAAACCAAAGCTAATTCCTGCAAAGATGCATTGTCTTTTATAGCATGTTTTATATCTGATAAAGCTGAAAGTGCGTAGTATTTCTTTCTTAATTCTAATTGATGTGTGGTTTCGTATATACTTCCCAAGAGATATCCAATCATTGCGTACTGCACATCATCCTGATTTGCTGTTTCTAATAAACGCATCAATTTTTTCTGGGCGATACCAAATTGCTTGTGATGAATATTTCGCTGAATCACATTGATTTTATATTTCAGCGTCTCAGGATTTAATACCGTCAATAATGAATCGCGATACGTTGCAATTTGCTTGATGTATTTTATGTCGTAACTATTAGCTACATAATGCTCATAAAATTCGCGATAAGCTTCATAATATTCCGGCAGAACTTCTGCTGACAATTGCTTTTTATTGATTGCTTTTAAAATCGCTTCTGATTCTCTATATTTTCCGGAAGAAGAATAAAGTGTTGCTAATTCAAGATTTGCCAGATCTTTTAAATCTTTATTTTGAAGTTGATCTGCAAGTTTCAGATTTTTCTTGACGTACTGAATAGCCGAATCTGAATTGAATTTTAGATATTCTGTATATAAGGTCTTGTTGTAATTATACTCCTGCTCTTTGGTTAAATTATCAGATTTGATTTTCTTGAAGTTCAAAATACGCTCTTCTTTTAACTGAACATAGCGTTCCTTGTTTTTCAGAGCCATGTTTAGCTGCGCCAAAATAGTATCTGTACTATCCAATGAATAAGCAGGTAGATTGACAAGAACAATTATTAGAAATAGAAAATATTTTTTCAAGCTGAGTAAAGATATAAGACTTACAAATATAAGAAAGTCATGCTATAAAATTGAATTATTTATGAAGTCCCATTATTTTATAAATTATTAAAAATCATAACAAAATTTTGAGATAATAACCTTTATAAAAAAAGGTTTTACAAGCAATCAACGGAATGTTTTTATAATTTTGTTAGAGTTAAATTTTTCTCTAATCTAAACCTATATACTCATGCCACATTTTGTTATTGATTGTTCTGAAAACGTAATCCGATTAAAATCTGCAGATGATATAATGCAAGAGGTTTTTAATTCGGCATCATCAACTGATCTTTTTGATGCTTCTGAAATTAAAGTTCGCATCAATCCTTTTGCTTATTATAATAACGGTAATTCTCTGGACGATTTTATTCATGTTTTCGCATATATAATGGAAGGTCGAAATACAGATCAAAAAGCCAAATTATCTAAAGCAATTGTTTCTAAACTGAATGCTATTCTTCCTGAAGTTCCAGTAATTTCCATTAATATTAAGGATTTTGAAAAAGCAAGTTATTGCAATAAAACGATGGTATAGATCTAGATTTTCTTTATTAGTGATATAAAATAATTATATCAAATTGGTTTTTGATATAAAAAAAACTGTTTTTTTGCCCGCGGATTTGATGGATTAAACGGGTTTACACCGATTTTCTTTCTTATAAAACCTTTTGTCAAGGTTTAATTAAACTTTGACAAAGGTTCACGCTTAAATTTAGTCTGCGCATTTTTGTCATCCCGAGGAACGAGGACACGAGCGATAGCGAACTGGCGTAGCAATCTCCGCAAGTAACTAACCCAATCAAAATCGCCAATCTTTGTCGAGCTACTTGCGGAGATCCCACGTTCCTCGGGATGACAAGATGGTGGTAATTCGTCAACTAATAAAAAATCCGTGTAAACCCGTTTAATCCGTCAATCCCGATAGCTATCGGGAGTGGGCAAAAATTAAACAGCAATTGGCGCAGCCAAACAACTCTCCGGAATATTAAATGCATTTACTAATGAAACCGCATCCGGTCGAATATCCCAACAAAGCTGATTGACAATTTTACGAATCGCTTTGGTTTTTACGGCTTCCATATAACCGTCTTCAAGATACCAGCCTTTATTTTTCTCTAATTGCGAAAGCGCATACAACTGATTCAGTTTTGTTAATATCTCTTTCGTCTTTTGATCTTCAACTGATTTTATTGCCAATTGAAATTGTTCCAAAACTACTCGTTCTAAATATGCCTGAGCAACATCGATCATTTGATGCTGTACAACATTAAAAGCATCATAAGGTTCTAAACCTCCGTCAACCAATTTTTTGATACGTCTTGCTGCCGATGCTAATATTGCTTTTTCTCTATGAATAAATGCCTGTAAATGAAATTCTCCGTCCAATAAATGTTCATCATCTGTTCTACGGGTTGCAATTGGGTTTTTCTCTGTAAGTGCCGTTTTTGCATTTTCATATACATAATTGATGATGCCCAAAGATCCCATTTCTCCAAACGATTTTCTAAATTCAGATAAACGATTTTTCGCCACCAATTGCATCAAAACGGTATTATCGCCTTCAAAAGTGGTGTATATTTCCGTGTCATTTTTTAAAGCATCGATTCGGTTTTCGGATAAATACCCTTTTCCACCGCAAGCTTCACGACATTCCTGCAAAATATCTCTTGTACTCCAGGTTGAGTAGGATTTCATTCCGGCTGCCAAAGCTTCTATTTCCTGCATTTCCGATTCGGTTCTGTTTAGAAAACGATTCGTTAGATATTGCAAGGCAAAATGAACTGCATAAGTTTTTGCCAATGGCGGAATCAATCGACGTTGGTGCATTCTGTAGTTTAAAATCGGAACTTCTGATCCGCCTTCGGGACCAAATTGTCGGCGTTGATCGCTGTATCGAATGGCGATTGTCAATCCTGATTTGGCTGCAGCCAAAGCCGAACGCGGAATCCCAATTCGACCTCCGACCAAAGTACCTAACATGGTAAAAAAACGTCTGTTATCACTCGGAATTGGGCTTTCAAATTCTCCTTTATCATTTACAGAAGCAAAACGATCCAGCATATTTTCTTTCGGAATCACAACTGCATCAAAACTTATAGTTCCGTTGTCTACGCCGTTTAACCCCATTTTATGCCCACAATCCCCAATCGTAACACCTTTTAATGTATTTCCGTTTGTATCCCGAAGTGGAACCACAAAAGCATTTACGCCATAATCGTGATCGTCAATAATTAGCTTCGCAAAAACGGTTGCCATTTGTCCGTGAACTGCGGCATTACCAATATATTCTTTTTGGGCATTTTTGTTTGGCGTATGAATTACAAACGTCTGATCGCTATGATTATAAGTCGCTGTAGTTTCAAGCCCTTTTACATTTGATCCATGATGCGTTTCGGTCATCGCAAAACATCCCGGAATTTTTAATGTTCCAATATCTTTTAAGTATTTGGCATAATGTTTCTCAGTTCCCAGCGATTGAACGCTCATTCCCCAAAGTCCAAACTGAACGCCAAATTTTATCACCAGACTCAAATCGTGATAACTTAAGGTTTCCATAATCGCAAAATAATCGGCTATGTTTTCTCCTCCGCCGTATTGCTTTGGATAAGCCATATTTCCCAGATTTTCTTCTGCCAGGATTTTACACCAATTATAAACTGTTTGGCGATATACGTTTATATCTGTCGAAGTTTCGTATGCAAACTCAGGTCTTGAAATAACCGATTTGACTTTCTTGATAATTGCAGCTTCTTTTCCGTCCAGAAGTTCTGTTATTTTCTGAATATCAAAATCACTATTGGTTTGAGAATTTGCGGTAAAAGAACTCGCTTTTGTTTTGAAATTCTGAATTACTTCTTCTCCCAAAACGCCTAAATCATTTTCCAGTTTTATAAAATCAGATTTCAAAGCCGAAATATCCAAGTCTTTTTCTGAAAGTGCCTCGGCAATGTCAAAAATTGATTTTATATCTGCTTTATTCTGAATGCTTTTTTCAATATCCAGTTTCCATTGGGAGAGTTCATTTCGCGAAGGCGGATTTAAAATATCTAATTTAGAAAGAAGTTCTTGTTTTTCTTCGGGCGAAAGCCAGGTCAAATCATTGATAAATTTCTGAATCGTTGTAAACTCTTTTTGAGTCAGTAAATCATCTGACCACACTAAATAAAATAACGGAGTAAAGGCTTGGAGCTTGGTATTTTTCATAAATATAGTTTCAGTTAATTGCCTTTTTGGCTTAATTTTTTGCCACAGATTACACGGATTAAACGGATTTATCTTTAATTATTCACTTTGTGTAATCCTTTAAATCTGTGAAATCTGTGGCATATTTTTTCATACACTTTATTATATAAAAAAACAGGACTGAAAATACTCAATCCTGTTTATATATGCTGTTAAGATTCTGGTAATTTTAATTTAAGTTGATTAAAAAAGAAAAAAAAGTTCGCCACGAATTTCACGAATTAACGCGAATTTTTTTTTCTTCAGTTATACTAGGAAATTTAAAATAATTCGTGAATTGCTTCGCCTATTCACTATTGCTCGGGTCGTGGCGGAAAAAAAGTTTGCAGATTTTGTAGATCAAGCATGTAAAACTAATTTGTGAAAATTCGTGTAATTTGTGGTAAAACTATCCATAAAAAACAGGACTAAGAATACTCAATCCTGTTTATATATGCTGTTAAGATTCTGGTAATTTTAATTAAAAAGAAAAAAGGTTGCCACAAATTTCACGAATGAACACGAATTACAATTATTTTTAAGTATGCAGCAAAGAAAAAAATTCGTGCTCATTAGTGAAATTGCTTCGCCAGTTCGCTATCGCTCGGGTCGTGGCAAAAATACTTTACAAAAACCATAAAAAAACAGGAATGAAACTAATCATTCCTGTTTTGAATATCCTAAAGATTCTGATAATTTAACTTCTAAACCAATAAAAAATATAAACTACCTTTCGTTATTTTAGAACCTTTGGATATTGTAATAGTCTTTGCTTAATAGCAAAAAGATGATGTGAATTAAAAACTAATACTGCAAGAAAAACAATTCCGTATGCCAGAATTTGTATTGGTACAAATTGTTCTTTATATAAAAACATCGCCAATAAAAAGGCTATCATCGGGTTTATATTTAAAAGCATTCCAACTGTTGATGAATTAATTCCCGAAAGCGCATATAAATTAAGGAATAACGGAAAGATCGTAAACAAAATTGCAATGGTTTCGATACAGAAATAGAACTTAAATTCTGTTGGAACCGGACCACTATAAGCCGGATAAAATGGCAATAAAAACAAAGCTGCCATGGTAATATGGAACGTTAGAATTATAAATTTATCAAACCCTTTATTGATACGCTGACTAACTAAATAAGATGCGTATGTAAAACCTATAATGATGCTAAAAAACATATCCATAATATTGGCATACGACAAAAGCAAACATCCTGAAATACTTAATCCAACTGCCATCCATTGCGTTTTACTTAGTTTTTCATGTAAAATAAAATATGCCAGTAATGTGGTTAAAATCGGGCAAACCAAATACGCCAAAGAAGTGGCTTTTACGCTAACATGATTCATAACATAGATAAATGTGAACCAATTTGCCATTAGAAAAACGCTTCCGCCAATATTCAGCAAAACTGTCTTTTTCTTCTCCGCTTTAGAAAATCCTTTAAAGGTTTCTATTGCTTCTTTTATACTTTTTCGTTTGAAAGTAAAAGCAATAAGCAACATTAGAATGCTACAGCTAAAAACACGATAGAATAAAATATCTAATGAGGCATAGTCATGTATTGGTTTTAGAACCAAACTGAAAAATCCCCAGATTACAAAACATGTAATCGCAGCTGTGTAGTATTTTGTTGTTTTCACGGAATGTTTTTTTTGATTTTCTGATTAAACAAATTTCTAAAAAATAAAATAGCAATACAGATACAGTTTTTGTAAATTGCACCATAACAGTTTTTTTTATGAAAAATTCAAATTACTTATATCTTCAGTTTGCTGACCGAATCGAAAAACAGATAAAATCAGGTGTTTTAAATGTTGGGGACAAACTTCCGTCTATACGTGAAGTTTGTGCAGAAACAGGTTACAGTATGAGCACGGTTAGTAAAGCTTATTATGAAGTTGAGAGCCGCTCTTTGATAGAATCCAGACCGCAATCCGGTTACTATGTAAGTAATACTTCGGCAAGAATAATCACTGAACCATCACCAAGCAGTCCTATTTTGAGATGCCAAAATGTTGACAGACAAGATTTGATCGATCAGGTTTACGGTAATATGACGGATCAGAGTATTACAATGCTTTCACTGGGTTTTCCATCAAATGAGCTTCTTCCTATTGCCAAATTAAACAAGGGAATGGTTCAGGCGATGCGTCAACTGCCCAATAGCGGAACGAGTTATGAGCAAGTTAAGGGTAATCCTAATTTAAGACGAGAAATTGCCCGATGGTCTTTTACCTGGGGCGGATCGCTTACGGAGGAAGATATTATCACAATGCCGGGCTGTACAAGTGCGATATCGCATTGTTTAATGACGCTGACCAAACCGGGAGATACGATTATTACTGAAAGTCCTGCTTATTTTGGCATTCTGCAATTGGCAAAATCTCTGGGATTGTACATCATGGAATTACCAACGAATATGACAACGGGAATTGAACTTGAAGCCTTGAAAAAAGCGCTTTCGTCCAAAAAAGTAAAGCTTTGTTTGTTGATGAGTAATTTTAGCAATCCGTCCGGAAGTATGATGCCAAATGAGCATAAAATAGAAGTGGTTAGATTAATGGAGTTTTACAATATTCCGTTAATTGAAGATGATATTCACGGTGATTTGTACTTTGGCACAAGCCGACCAACAAATTGTAAAACTTATGACGAAAGCGGAATCGTGCTTTGCTGTAGTTCGGTTTCTAAAACTCTGGCTCCGGGTTATCGCGTGGGTTGGGTTTCACCAGGAAAGTTTAAAAAAGAAATTTTAAGGAATAAAATTTATCACACACTCTCCTCTCCTACTATTACCCATCAGGTTGTTGGAGATTTTCTTAAAAACGGACGTTATGAAAATCATCTTAGAAAAATACGCCAAATACTGAATCAAAATTGTAATAATTATATCAATACAGTTTTGGAATCGTTCCCGACAGGAACAAAAGTAAGTCAGCCTCAGGGTGGATTTTTTCTTTGGCTTGAACTTGATAAAAGCTTTGATACGGCAGCATTTTATCATCTGGCGATGAAGCACAATATTAGTATTGCTCCGGGAAGAATTTTCTCTTTGCAGGATCAGTTTTCCAATTGTATGCGATTGAGTTTTGGTTTGCCGTGGACGAATGAATTGCGTCAATCGATACAAACGCTGGGAAGATTGGCGGGTAAATAAGTTAATAAATTAAACACATAGAAACATAGTTTTCACACTCTCAAAAAAGACGTTCCACTTATTAAAACAAACATAGTTATGTGTTAAATATTTTTTCACGCAGATTTTAAAAAGATTTAAGCCGATTTGCGCAGATGATTATCTCAAATTAAATCTGCTAAAATCTGCAAAATCTGCGTGAAACAATTTTTTTTAATTCTTTATCACGATAGCTATCGGGAGTATTTTTTTTTAAAATCTATGTTTCTATGTGTTAAAAATAATTTCAGATCATACTTAAAAGCAAAAAGATAACACCGATTACAGTGTTGTCTATGTGCTAATTTTTTCACGCAGATTTTAAAAAGATTTAAGCCAATTTGCGCAGATTATTATCTCAAATTAAATCTGCTGGAATCTGCAAAATCTGCGTGAAACAAAAAAAAATTTAATCCTTTATCCCGATAGCTATCGGGAGCGGCTATTTTTTTATAGCTATGTTTCTATAAAAAAATAATTTAATATCATATTAAAAGCAAAAAGACAACACCAATTACAGTGTTGTCTTTGCTAACAAATTAAAACCAATATTAATTTATAAAACGAAATATGCGTCGTTTTCCGCTTTTTTAGGTACAGGCTTAAGATCAAATTCTTTGATAATATCAAATTCACTTTGAAACTCGTTTAGCATTTGCATCAGATTTTTTTCAATTGTCATCGCAATCATGGTCACAGGTGTATCTGTTGGTCTGTTTTCGAATGGATCCTGTAAATGAATTGCCATTTTTTCGATCAAAAAGAAAGTTCCTCCAATAATGGTAATCAACGGGATTGCAAACCAACTCAACAAACTAATTAAACCAAATGGCAGTAATAAGATGAATAAGCACAAGGTCATTCTGATATACATGCTGTAAGTTGTTGGAAAAATGGTGTTTTTAATACGCTCACATTTTCCCATTGCATCACATAATCTCGTTAAAGTGGCATCAATTTCTACTTGTTGATACGTATTCAAACGTTTGTCTTTTCTGGCAATTCTCAAATCTCTGGCGTGAAGTAACAATATCGCATTTGGGATATTCTGATGATTTTTTACAAAGTTCAACTCTTCTTCGCTAATGAATTCTTTGATCGGTTTTATAGCATCTTTATTTCTCAAGGCTTGTCCCAGACTATAGCACCAGGCGATTTGTCTTTTGGTGAAATTTTCTTTGAATTCATTTGCTTCTACAGAAAAATCCGGGTCTTTGTAAAAAGTCAGCATTTGCCTCACCAAAGTTCTGGACTCGTTTACGATTGATCCCCAAATAATTCTGGCTTCCCACCATCTGTCATATGCCTGATTTGATTTGAAAGCCAATAATAAGGATATAATTGTACCTACCATTGTTGGAATCGCGATTGGTATTTCGACCGCTATGTTGATGAAATAATGATGAAAAATTTCAAACAAAATCGTGTAAGCCATTACCAGCCCCAATTCTACTTTAATTTTTCCAATCACATATCGCATTGGTATTCTTTTCTTTAATAACATATTTTTCGTTTTTAAATTAAAACTATATTTTCGCAGAAGTTTTGGTTTTAAACCAACTCTTCGTATAACGAAAGCACCGGAAGCCCGAGTTTCTCGTTTATATTTTCTTTTTTCGTTTTCTTGAATTTGATTTTCTCTCCCTTACGTGTTTCAACTAACAAATCGATGTCGTATTTTGAAATTGCTTCGGATAAATATGGAGCAAAATTTTCGTAGTTATCATCAAAATTGGCTGTTTGGCTAACAATTTCATAAGAGAAATTTTCGCTCAAAAATTGCTGAACATCCTTAACATGCATATTTGCATTGCCGTTTTCTATATAAAGCGCTTTATTAAAATCATTCTTAGCCTGCTCCAATCCTAAATGTAATATGGGACATTTTTGGTTTCCTGCTAATTGAATTAAATATTGATGAATGCGTTTTGTTTCTTGTTTATAAGAATGCGTCAGAATTAACAATTTAATAGAGAAAACATCAATAATACGCTTGAAAATTGGCGACGAAAGCCCGTATTGATTGTGTACTTTTAATTTGGAATTTGGTGTGTGTTCGATAATGTATCTACAAGTTTCCAGAACTTCTTCCTGACTGGTGGTAAGTCCGGCTCTCATTTCACGAAGAAAACTTGAAGAAGAGAAAGCGTCCGGAGTATCAGAAACCAACATTAGAATAATTTCGCAATTTGATTCTTTTGCTTGGTTAATTGCTGACTTTACAGCGCAAATAGTATCATCTTTTAAAGTAGTGGGTATAAGGAAATTTTTCATAAGTATAATCGTTTAGTTTATACATACAAAATAACTTCGCGCAAATTAGAAGGGTCTTAATCTAACATTAGAATTTTCTAAGATTCAACATTAGAATTTTTAATGTTGTTTTTCTTTAAGTTTGATTTATTAAAAATAAGGGTCACAATGGTTCCTTTATTTTGTTCTGATTGTACCTGAATTTCGCCATCGTGCATGCGGATAATTTTTGAAGCCAAAGGAAGCCCCAAACCATAACCTATATATTTGGCCGCAATTTTTCCTCTAAAGAAAGGTTCGTACAAATGCGGAATATCTTCTGGCGGAATCCCAATTCCGATATCATTAATCGCAATTTTAATCCAATCCTGATTGGCAGAAAGCGTTACAAAAACTTCATTATTATCAGAATATTTTACTCCATTTGTAATAATGTTGTTGATCGCCAATTCAAGAAGTGGTCTATTGCAAGGTATCAAAAGTAAATTAGAATATTTTGGCGCAAAATTAAGCTTGATACTCACACGGTTGTCCGGATAAATTTTATCTAAATCTGACTTTACATCCATCAAAAGTTCATCAATTCGGGCAATATCCAATACTTGTTTTTTTCCGTCATAACCCGTTTGTGTTAGTTTTAGCAAACTTTCAGTTAAGTTTCCTAATCGCGAAGCCTGACTGTAAATATTCTCCAGAGATTGAATATATTCCGGAACTTCTCTTTCTTTTAGAAGCATGATTTCAGACTCGGCAATAATCGTTGTTATTGGCGTTTTTAATTCGTGAGAAGCATTATTGATAAAATTCGCCTGAATCTCAAAAGAGGTTTCCAAACGATCCAGCATATCATTGAAAGTCTCCGTAAGATCTGAAATTTCGTCTGAGTTTTTAACCTCAGGTAATCGGTTATGCAGGTTTGACGCACTAATTCTATTTACTTCTTTGGTAATTCTTGCCACAGGATTAATGACGCGTTTTGCCAGAAAACGCCCTAAAAAGAAGGCAAGAAATATAAATCCTATCCCGCCAAAAAGCATGATTTTAACGATATAAATCATCGTCGTAGGACCTCTTCGATCACGTGCACCAACAATTACAATATATTTCTGATTATTCTCTGTAAAAACTTGTCCTAGATAATACTTATTGTCTATTTCAAAATAATCTTTACCGGCTTTTAGAATATTGGTATAAAACTCATTCGGAAGATTCAGTTTTGTATTGTAATCAAAGCTATTTGCACTATTTATTTTGAGCACAAATTCTTCTTCTTCAATAAGTTCTTCCAGTCCGTTTTTCTTCAGATTACTGTAATACTTTATTTTTTCAGGATCCTTCTGGAAATGAATTGAAGCCACAATTTTAGCTCTGTCTTCAAGTCGTTTTAAGAAATGATAGCGATTATTTTCGCGAAACAATACAAAAACGATAATACACAATAAAAGTGTACTAAAAGTAGAAAGTGCTACATATGTAAAAGTTATTTTTTTTCTTATATCCATTTTATGGCTTTAAAATATAACCTAAACCTTTCATGGTATGAATAAGTTTAGTCTTAAACGGTTTGTCTATTTTTTTTCTTAAATACGTGATATAAACATCGACAACATTAGTATTCATGTCAAAATTAATATCCCAAACATTGTCCAAAATCTGATCACGAGATACAATTCTACCCGTGTTTTTAGCCAAATAATACAGTAATTTAAATTCTTTTGCGGTTAAAATAATCGATTCTCCATCTCTTTTAACAGATTTGGCTTTGCTGTTTATTTCCAGGTCACTAATTACAATCGTATCTACCTTTTCTGTATCCTGATTTGCTCTTCGATTCAAAGCATTTACTCTTGCATCAAGTTCTCCAAACTTAAATGGTTTTACCAAATAATCGTCGGCTCCGGCATTTAATCCCGTTACAATATTTTCTGAAGTTCCCAACGCGGTCAAAAGCAAAACCGGTACAAAATTTTTGCTGGCACGCAATCTTCTGCAAATTTCGATTCCGTTAATATCCGGTAACATTACGTCCAGGATTACCACATCAAAATTGTAATTGTTAATCATTTCCAAAGCCGTTTTACCATCAAGAGCCACGCTTACTTCATTATTATTTTCGGCAAAACCTTTTCGTAAAATCGACAAAAGATTTGGTTCGTCTTCGACTATAAGTAATTTCATCTTAATTTGTGTATGGTTAACAAAAATAAGAATTGAGTTTAAAATACGAATCAGAATATTTTAATAATTATGATTTAATTGTGAAGCGTGTAACTTTTCGACTTTTAAAGAAAGTCGTTGACATTCTCTTTATATCCTAAAAAGTTTCTCCGGCATTTAGATAAAATCCTTTAGAATTATTTCCCCATGCATAATCTGCAATTAGATTGGTTCGGGTTTTTTTATCAATTAAAATACGTAAACCTATACCTGCAGAGGGTTGAATTGAGCTAAAAAGAGCCGTATTTGTATCGCTATTGCTTGCTGTCACAAAATTCGTAAAAACAGTTCCGCTCAGCATTTGGTTACATGTAATAGGAAATCTGAATTCTGTCGAGAGATAAACCAGATTATCCCCTCTAAACAATCCTTGCGTGTATCCTTCTCCGCTTCGGCTTCGCTGATCCCAGCCAATCGCAGGCAAATTTAGATACGGAACTTTTCCTCTGGTTACAAATTGCCCGTAAGTCCAAACTGCCAGAATGTAATTTTTATTTTTGTTCGAAAGAGGAAAAAAACCACGGTATTCAGTAAACAAAACATTACTGTACTTTTGATTATTAAACAATACCGGATTAAACCGATAGTTAATGTTTGCAAACCATCCATGTGTAGAATTTACCTGATTATCTCTTGAATCGTGCACTAAATTAAGACTCATACCACTCAAAAAATACTCTAAATCATTAAATCCGTATTTCTGACTGTAATTATAATGGTAGGTAAATTGTCCGTTTGCTACATCTAAATCCTTATCCTTTATACTCGAATACCAATCAAGATTTATTCCTCCCCCAACATAATAATTCTTAGCGACTTCAAACGAAACGGTTTGATGAAACTTAAAATAATTATAATCCATTGGCTCTGCAATAGAATCAATACTAAAGCCTGCTTCTTTGCTGTGATGCGGAATAATATCTGTTCCTAAACCATAATTAGGCTGCGAAAAAACATACAATCTATAGTCTCCGCTTAAAAAAATCTTATTATTATTTAGCAATATATTATTCTTGACATTAATAAGCCATTGCTTTTTGGTCGTATAAGTTATCCCCAAATTGGCGATAGAATATTTGTCTGATGCTTGTTTTCCTTTAAAAGTATATTGTGCAACTCCTCCAAAAAAGAATCCCGTTGCAGGCTGAGAACCAATTGCAGGAATGACCAGAAAAAAGTTGTTTTTTGTGGGTTTAACAACATAAACTGAATCTTTCTTTTTAAAAATTTCTAATATGGTTTTAGGCGGGCATTCTCTAGAATTTTCCGATTCTGTTTGCGCAATCAAGCTCAACGGAAGAAAAAACAGAAATCCGAAGATTGCATACTTATATTGAAAATAATTATTTTTTGAAAAATTTACCATTTTAAGTTTTATTCTTTTGAAATAACATTCAGGTCTTATGTAAATATATAGCTAATTTTCAACATTTTACCAAATAAATCTTATAAAGAATTTAAGAACATAACCCGATGTGTATTTTTTTTTAACACATATATATATCTAATTTTAAAAAAAGCATTTCACTTATTTAATTAAGTCTAAGTTGGAGTTGTGATTTTTTTCGCCACGAATTTCACAAATTTTCGCCAATTAAATTTGTGTTAATTTGTGAAATTTGTGGTTAAACTTAATTACCTCTAAGTAGAGATTTGAAATCTTTTTTTGCCACAAATTGCACAAATTTTCGCCAATTCAATTTGTGCTAATTTGTGAAATTTGTAGTTAAACTTAATTACCTCTAAATAGAGATTTGGAATCTTTTTTTTGCCACGAATTTCACTAATTTTCGCCAATTCAATTTGTGCTAATTTGTGAAATTTGTAGTTAAACTTAATTACCTCTAAATAGAGATTTGGAATCTTTTTTTTGCCACGAATTTCACTAATTTCCGCCAATTCCATTCGTGTTAATTCGTGAAATTCGTGGCAAAATTTCAAAAAAGTTCTTCGACAAATAAAAAAGCCGCCAATAAAACTGGCGACTTTATATAAAAACTCAAACGAGTTTCTTATTTCGTAATAAATTTAGGATGGATTAAATTGTCTAACGAATAAATCTCATCCCATTTTTCCTGTGTAATTAATTTTCTTTCGACCACAACAATATCATGTACGCTTCTATTCATTTTTAGAGCTTCTCCGGCAATGCTGGCACTTTCTTCGTAACCTAAAATTGGGTTTAGTTGCGTAACGATTCCGATACTGTTCATTACCATATTATAGCAGTGATCTACATTTGCTGTAATTCCGATAATACATTTATCGATTAAAGTCTGGATTGCGTTCGAAAGATAATCCAGTGATGTAAACATTGCAAAAGCAATAACCGGTTCCATTACATTCAATTGTAATTGCCCTGCTTCTGCCGCCATTGTTACGGTTAAATCCTGTCCAATTACATAAAAGCAAGTTTGGTTTACCACTTCTGGAATCACCGGATTTACTTTTCCCGGCATAATAGAAGATCCTGGCTGACGTGCCGGCAAGTTAATTTCGTTGAAACCTGTTCTTGGTCCTGAACTCAATAATCTTAAATCATTACATATTTTCGAAATTTTTACCGCTGTTCTTTTTAACGTTCCCATAATTTGAACATAAGCTCCGGTATCAACTGTTGCTTCTATTAAATCAGGTGAAAGCGTTAACGGAATCCCAACTTCTTTGGCTAAATAATTCACGCAGATTTCCGGATATCCTTCCGGTGCGTTTACTCTTGTGCCTATTGCCGTCGCTCCCATATTGATTTCTAAAACCAAACTTTGAGCATCTTTTAATCTCCTAACGTCTTCTCCAATTGTGGTGGCATAAGCTCTAAATTCTTGTCCTAAAGTCATCGGAACGGCGTCTTGCAATTGTGTTCTTCCCATTTTCAAAACACTTTTAAACTCTTCTCCTTTTGCTGCAAAAGCAACTTCTAAACCTTCTAATGTTTTAATAAAGCTTTCCATTTTCAAATAAAGCGCAATTCTAAAAGCTGACGGATAAGCATCATTTGTCGATTGCGAGCAGTTTACATGGTTGTTTGGATGCAGAAAATTATACTCTCCCTTTTTATGTCCAAGGTATTCTAAACCAATATTTGCGATTACCTCGTTTGCATTCATATTCACCGATGTTCCTGCTCCACCCTGAATTAAATCGCTTACAAATTCCTGATCAAATTTACCCGCAATAACCTGATCACTTCCGTAACAGATTGCTTCGGCAATTTTTGGATCCAGTGCTCCACAATCTTTATTAGCCAAAGCTGCGGCTTTTTTTACATAACCTAAAGCTTTGATAAATAGTGGTTCTTTTGAAATTGGAATTCCTGTAATATTAAAATTCTCTACAGCCCTAAAAGTTTGGATACCATAATACAGATGATCGGGAATGTCTAATTCCCCTAAAAAATCATGTTCTTTTCTTGTTGATCCCATATAATAAAATGTTATATTTTTAACTTAAAATCAATGTAAAGCTACATCAAATTAGGGCTACAATAAAATAATGAATCTTAAATAAATCATAGAATTTTCAATAATTTAATTAAATACTTAGACAACTACTATTCAAACAATCCAAAAACGGTAAATCCTTAAGAATATCATTAATACATTAACACAACTCCCTGAAAAACATGTAATTGATTTTACCTCTATTTTTATAAAAAAGCGACCTAAAATAACACTATTAATTATTATCTTTTCACTCTCAAATAACCATTAAAAATAACATTGAAAAAAGAGTCAGAATATTTCCTTGATAAAGAATACGATACCAAAACTTACGGTAGAGACGATCTTAACTTTAAGGATTTTGAATGTTGTATTTTTAACAATTGTAACTTTTCTGCCTGTACATTTTTGGCTGTTACCTTTATTGATTGCGTTTTTAACGATTGTATTTTTAGTGAAGCAAAAATTAATTATGTCGCTTTTAGAACAGCAACTTTTAACCGTTGCGAAATCAAAGAAGTGAATTTTGCGATGTGTGACAAACTCATTTTTGAAGTTCATTTTTACGATTGCATTCTGGATTTTTCGAAGTTTTATACTTTAAAAATAAAAGGAACTACATTCAACAGTTGTAGTTTAATTGCGGTAGATTTTATGGCAACAGATCTTACAAGTGTTTTGTTTGACAATTGTGATTTATATCGTTCTGAATTTGACAAAGCCATCGCCAACAAAGCCGATTTTAAAACGAGTTATAATTATACTATCGATCCATCAAAAACTAAATTGAAGAAGGCTGTTTTTTCATTGAAAGAATTAAAAGGATTGCTGTTTAAGCATGATGTTATTGTGAGTTAAAAGAATAAAAAAAGCCAGTTATAAAACTGGCTCTTGATTAATATATTTTTTACTTGGGAAATTACCCTACTATAACATCTCTTTTCATAATAAATAATTTTAAATTAATTTATATAACAATATTATTGATTTAATAACTCATAGCCTAATTAATACTGTTAATTGTTACCCAACACCTAAATCATCACCAGATTTAAATTTCTTATCAGTAATCGCGTCTCTAGAATAAAAATCTTTCACAAAAACATTCGTAAAACCGGACAAAGAGTGTTTTGCAATTACAGTAAGTCGAATATAAGATGAATTATCGCTCCAATTTAATTCAATATCTTCAGTTGTACGAACTCGCATAGCATGTAAACCATTAGTGTCCCTACTATTTTTACAAGGTATATAAGAAATGAAATTATCTTTTAGAACGATATCTTTTCCTTGAATATTCATTCCGCCAACACCACCAACTTGTTTGTAAAAAGTTGGTTCAATTCTAATATCAAATATTTCTGAATTTGTCTTATTGATGAATTTAAAAAAATAGTTTGTTTGTCCTTCAAAAGTTACTTTACTTATATGGGAAGATATTTCAATTTTCACTCTTTTCCGATTCAAAAAATACATTAGAAATAAATATGATGATACGACACCAGTTAATATACTAATTACAATCCCTAATACAATTTCTGTCATTATTAATATTTCAATTAATGACAAAGATACGTTTTAAATTTAACAAGTAAAATACTATTTTATATTATTACAGCTTCTTCTCCATCACATAATCCTCCATCAAATAACCGTTTCCAATATTGATATTCACTTCATCGATAATTTCAAAACCTATTTTTTTGTAGAACCCTAATGCCGAATTAAATCGGTTTACGTTTAAGAATAAAGATGTTGAATTGTTTTTTAAAGCTAATTTTCCAATTTCATCGACAACTTTTTTACCGATTCCTTTTCCTTGTGTTTCCGGCAAAAGATAGATTTTATGAATTTTGGTTATTGCATCTTCGTTATAATGATGTTCTATTCCGATAAAACCTATATTAGTTTCCTCTTCAAAAATCATATAAAACAATTGTATTTTTTTGTTGTATTGTTCCGTTAAAGTTTCATCAGAATAAAAAAGATCCAACATATAATCCAATTGTTCTTTTGATAAAATCTCACCATAAGTAATTGGCCATGTAATATTTACTATATTCTGAATTTGCTTAATATCGTTTATAGTTGCTTCTGAAATCGTAATCATATTATATTTAAAATAGTATTTATTATTTAGTGAAAATTTGATTTTCCTGTTCGCTTACTCTTATAAAGGTGGTTCGTTTCGTTAACTCTTTCAATCGTGAAGCGCCTACATAAGTACAAGTGCTTCTTAAACCTCCTAAAATATCCAATACTGTATTAATAACTTGACCTTTAAAAGGAACCTGAACAGTTTTTCCTTCGCTTGCTCTGTATTCTGCAACACCACCAACATGTTTGTCCATTGCGGTTGTTGAACTCATTCCGTAAAATTGCTTAAATTTCTCGCCGTTTACTTCAATCAATTCTCCTCCACTTTCGGTATGTCCGGCAAGCATTCCGCCCAACATTACAAAATCTGAACCTGCGCCAAAAGCTTTTGCAACATCTCCAGGAGTACTGCATCCGCCATCGCTGATAATATGTCCGCCCAAACCGTGTGCAGCGTCGGCACATTCAATAATCGCCGAAAGTTGCGGATATCCAACGCCTGTTTTTACACGTGTCGTACAAACGGAACCCGGTCCAATTCCAACTTTTACAATATCGGCGCCAGCCAATAATAATTCCTCAACCATTTCGCCGGTAACTACATTTCCGGCAAGAATAACTTTGTCAGGGTATTGTTTTCGGGTTTGCTTTAAGAACTGCACAAAATGTTCTGAATATCCATTGGCAACATCAATACAAATAAATTTAAGCAAAGGATTTGCTGTTATAATTTGACCAATTTTTGCAAAATCTTCTTTTCCTGTTCCGGTGCTGATCGCGATATAATTGTAGAAATCCGGTGTTACTTTTTTCAGAAAATTATTCCATTCTTCTAATGAATAGTGCTTATGAATGGCTGTAAAAAGTTTTTCTTTCGCAAGAACTTCAGCCATTTCAAAAGTACCAACAGTATCCATATTGGCCGCCATAATTGGAATTCCTGTCCAATTTGTAGTGCTATGTAAAAATTTAAAATTTCGCTCTAAGGAAACCTCAGATCTGCTTTTTAATGTTGATCGTTTTGGTCTAATCATTACGTCTTTAAACCCTAATTTCAGATCCGTTTCTATTCTCATAGTTCTAAATTTTCGTTACTTTCAAATGTACAATTTTAGATTGTTGATTTTAGAGTTTAGATTGTTAAAAACTTTGCGAATATTTTGAACGCGGATGAGACGGGTTCGCTAAGCGAAAACGCGGATTTATACGGATTTTTTTGATTTAGACTTTACCAATTGCAGCCCGTTTCTCCCGATAATTATCGGGATCGCTTAAAGTGACAAACGTAAAAACTGCGACTGCGACTGCGACTGAAAACCGAGACTGAAAACTAAAAAACCTACCCGTGAATCGTTTCTCCTTTTCCGTAGTTAGAAATAATTGATTCTTCGTAGGCGAGCCATTCTCTCCAACGTTTTTCAACATCAATTCCAACTCCGTATTTACGGGCGTAAGTGATAAAAGTAACATAATGTCCCGCTTCGCTTTCCATTAAATCTCTGTAGAAAACAGCTAGTTCCTCGTCCTGAATATTTTCAGACAAAACTTTAAAACGTTCGCAACTTCTGGCTTCGATCATTGCTGAAAACAATAATCTTTCGACTAAACCAGAAACACGACTTCCGTCGCCGCTTTTCTTCATATATAAATACAATTCATTTACATAATCATCTTTGCGCTCGCGTCCTAATTTCAAGCCTCTTTTGATGATAATATTGTGAACCTGCTCAAAATGATCGATTTCTTCTTTTGCTAAAGCCAATAAATCTTTGACCAAATCCTGATGCTCTGAGTTATTGGTAATAATTGTTATTGCGTTTGTTGCTGCTTTTTGCTCGCACCAAGCGTGATCTGTCAGGATTTCTTCAATATTTTTCTCAACAATATTTACCCATCTTGGATCTGTTGGCAGTTGTAATCTTAATACGCCCATGGTCTTTTTTTGTTTTATTTTGTTTCAAGTTTTCTTTGTTTCAAGTTCTGTTAAGAACGAAAAAAGTTTAAAGTTTTGCTTTACGTTTTTTTACGTGTCACAAAACTTTAAACTTGAAACTTTTTAAACTTGAAACTTTTTTAATATACGAAAATTGGTCTTTCGCTCATCATTTCATTTACTTCGTTTGCCACTTCTTCGATAATTGCTTCGTTTGTATGATCAGCAAGTACTTTATCGATTAAGGCTACGATAGTTTCCATATCTTCTTCAACTAAACCACGAGTTGTGATTGCAGCTGTTCCAACACGTATTCCTGAAGTTACAAATGGTGATTTATCATCAAATGGAACCATATTTTTATTTACTGTGATTTCTGCTTTTACTAATGCATTTTCTGCTTCTTTACCAGAAACTCCTTTGTTTCTTAAGTCAATAAGCATCATGTGGTTATCAGTTCCGCCAGAGATAATGTTGTATCCTCTTTTTACAAAAGCATCAGCCATAGCGTTTGCATTTTTTTGTAATTGCATCGCATAAGTAAAGAACTCATCTTTTAATGCTTCACCAAAAGCTACTGCTTTAGCTGCGATAATGTGCATTAAAGGTCCTCCTTGATTTCCAGGGAAAACAGCAAGATCTAATAATGAAGACATCATTCTGATTTCTCCTTTTGGAGTTTTCAATCCTTGTGGGTTTTCGAAATCTTTCCCCATCAAGATCAAACCTCCACGTGGTCCACGTAATGTTTTGTGTGTTGTTGTAGAAACGATATGACAATGTGGAATTGGATCATTCATCAAACCTTTTGCAATTAATCCTGCAGGGTGAGAAATATCAGCAAATAAGATTGCTCCTACACTATCAGCGATTACTCTAAAACGCTCAAAATCCATATCACGTGAATAAGCAGATGCTCCGGCGATGATTAATTTTGGTTGCTCTTTTATTGCAATTTCCTGAATTTTGTCATAGTCCAAACGACCTGTTTCAGCATCTACACCGTAAAAAACCGGTTTGTATAAACGTCCTGAAAAGTTTACAGGAGAACCGTGAGTCAAGTGACCACCATGAGATAAGTCGAAACCTAAAATAGTATCACCAGGATTTAAACATGCGTGGTAAACAGCCGTATTTGCCTGAGAACCTGAGTGAGGCTGTACGTTTGCATATTCAGCACCAAATAATTCTTTGGCTCTGTCAATTGCAATTTGCTCAATAACGTCAACTACTTCGCAACCGCCGTAGTATCTTTTGCCAGGATATCCCTCTGCATATTTGTTAGTTAAAACAGAACCAGCTGCTTCCATTACTTCATCACTTACAAAATTCTCTGAAGCGATAAGTTCTAATCCGTGAATTTGTCTGTCTTGTTCCTCTAGTATAAGGTCAAAAATTTGTTCGTCGCGTTGCATTTTTTCGTTTTTCGTTAATTTCCTGCAAAAATACAAAAAAACGTTTGTCAAACTGTTAGATTATGATATATTTGACATAGAATTTTTCAACAAATAATTAACATTCACATGCCAATAACCGCCAACGATACCAAAAGAAAATCATGGTTAGAAGTACCAGAAAATAGTGACTTCCCTATTCAAAATATTCCTTTCGGTGTATTTCTTACTAAAGAAAATGTCGTTACAGTAGGAACGCGAATTGGCGATTATGCCATAGATCTTGGGGCTTTACAACAATTAAACTATTTTGAAGGAATAGATTTAACCGATGATATGTTCATGCAGGACACGCTAAATGATTTTATTTCTGACGGAAAAAAAACATGGCGACTAGTGCGAAATCGTATCGCTGATATTTTCGACGAAACGAATCCACAGCTTAGAGATTCAACAAAAGATCGCGATATTGTTATTTTTAGAATCGATGATGTCGAGATGCAATTGCCTGTTTTAATTGGTGATTACACTGATTTTTACTCTAGTAAGGAGCACGCAACAAACGTTGGAAAGATGTTTCGCGATCCAGAAAATGCTTTATTACCAAACTGGTTACACATTCCGGTAGGATACCACGGAAGAAGCTCAACTATTGTTCCGTCCGGAATTCCGGTTCACAGACCAATGGGACAAACTTTGCCAAATGGTGAAAAATTACCTGTTTTTGGCGCTTCTCGTTTAGTCGATTTTGAACTTGAAACGGCTTTCATTACTACTGATGTAAACGTAATGGGAGAAAATATACCAACTTATGAAGCCGAAGATTATATTTTCGGAATGGTTTTATTAAATGACTGGAGCGCGCGTGATATCCAAAAATGGGAATATGTGCCTCTTGGCCCCTTCTTAGCTAAAAACTTTGCAACGTCAATTTCTCCATGGATTGTAACTATGGATGCTTTGGAACCTTTTAGAACTAAAGGACCGAAACAAGATCCTACACCACTTCCTTATTTACAGACTAAAGGAAAAAAAACATTTGATATCCATTTAGAGGTTTCAATACAACCTGTAGATCAGGAGGAAACGATTGTTTCTAAATCAAATTTCAAATATTTATATTGGACAATGGCACAGCAATTAGCACATCATACCTCTAACGGATGTCGTGTAAATTCTGGTGACATGATGGGTTCCGGAACAATTTCCGGTCCAACTCCTGATAGTTTTGGCTCAATGTTAGAATTAACATGGGGCGGAAAAAATCCAATAAAATTAAAAGATGGTACTGAACGTAAATTTATCGAAGATAATGACACGGTAATTATAAGAGGTTTCTGCGAAAGCAATGAAGTTCGTATTGGTTTTGGAGAAGTTTCAAGCCAATTATTAGCTCCATTTGTGAGAGCTTGAAGAGAAGATAAAATATCATAAGAGATATAAAAAATATAAAACCTTGTTATTACTAACAAGGTTTTTTTATGGTTTAGCTTGTTTTTTTCTTTTTTTCCACAGATTAAAGAATTAAAAATGATTTTTTTTCTCATTTTATGTCATTTCGATTTCTTTGATAAAAACCGAATCTTTTTCAGGAGCTAATCCCGCTATCCGTTTCAAACGAAGTTCACTGAACTCCGAAATAAAATAAAACTTAAGTGAAGTAATCTTTTGTGACTCCCGAAGCCTCGGGACCGCCAAAAAGGATTTTCACTTCTATCGGGGCTAGGACAATCATTTTCATAAGAATATTTTCGTCTGGTTTGTCATTTCGACCGAAGGGAGAAATCACATAAAGTAACTCTACAAAGATTGGCGATTATGATAACGGAATTTCTGGTGTGATTTCTCCCTTCGGTCGAAATGACAAAAAGCGCGACGAATCAGTGGTAAAAAACTTTATGACTCTGCGTCTTTTCGAGACTTCAACTTCTGTAAACCTGACAAAACGGGCAAAAAAAACTTCGTGTCTTTGTGCCTTCGTGGCTAAATCTACGCCGGAATCTGTTGACTCAAACAATGCAATGTTCCGAATCCCCAGATAAAATCGATACAACTAATTCCGATTACTTCTCTGTCAGGGAAACATTCTGAAAGTATATTCAACGCAACTCTATCATTGCTGTCATTAAATGTTGGTACTAAAACACATTTATTCAGAATTAAAAAGTTAGCGTAACTTGCCGGCAATCTTAAATCTTCAAAATCTACGCATTTTGGCATTGGTAATGCTACAATTATTGGAGATTTTCCGTCTTCAAGTTTTGCATTTTGAAGGCGCTTCAAATTATCCTGTAATGGTTTGTAATTTGAATCATTTTTATCTGTTTCTACAATTGTTACAATCGTATCTTCATTTATAAATCGGCATAAATCATCGATATGTCCGTGTGTATCATCGCCTTCGATTCCGTCACCTAACCAAATTACGTTTGTAACTCCTAAATATTCTTTGAAAACGGCTTCATAATCTTCTTTGGTGAAGTTTTTATTTCTTACCTGAATTGTTGGATGCATTAAACATTCTTCAGAAGTCAGTAAAGTTCCTCTTCCGTTTACATCAATTGCTCCGCCTTCTACAATTACTGGTTTTCCCTTATACATTACTTGTGTTAATGGAACATCAATAAAATCGGCTATTTTACCAGGAACAAATTTATCTAATTGATAGTTTTTATATTTTGCCCAACCATTAAAATTGAAATTCAACGCTTCTCTTTTCGAACCATTTTTTACAATAATTGGTCCTGAATCACGCATCCAGCTTCTGTTGGTTTTATGTATTATGAAAGAAACATTGGCAATATTTACACGTGCTCTTTCTAACATTTCTGCTACTTTTTCTTTTAATTTTTCATCGGCTACGACCAAAAAAACAGTTTCAAAAGTGGCTACTTTTTTAATAAATTCTACAAAAGCCCATTGAACAGCCTCGTATTTTCCTGGCCAGTCATTACCATTATGCGGAAAACACAATACAATTCCTTGTTGTTTTTCCCATTCTGCTGGAAATCTTCTATTATTTGTTGACATAAAGTGATTCTAAATTTGAAAGTGTACAAAGATAAGAATTCGGAAGGATTATAAAATAGTACAATGAAATCAAATTGCAATTATGCCAAAATACCTGCTGAAATTTAAGTTAAAGATTAAATAATGAAGGCTTAATATACGACGAAGATGTGCTAATTACATTTGGTAAAACTAAAACTAAACAAATGAAAAAACTAAGTACCTCATTATTAATAGCTTTATTTATTATGGCGAGTTGTAATAATGATGATAATGCAAATAACCAAGAACCTGAAGCTGTTGTAAATGAAAATCCAGCAACTTTTAAAGAAATCGGTTCCATCAAGATTGGTGGTGAAGCTGCAGCGGAAATTTCGGCTTATGACGAAAAAACAAAAAAACTTTTTACAGTAAATAATAGCGGAACGAACCAAATCGATGTAATTGATATCTCTGATCCAACAAAGCCAACTAAAATTGGTAAAATTGATTTAACTCCGTACGAAGGTGCTTCTAATAGTGTTGCTGTTTTTGATGGAAAACTTGCTGTGGCTTTAGAATCAACGGTTAACAAACAAGGCAACGGAAAAGTAGTAGTTTTTAATACTACTGATTTAAGTTTAATCAAACAAATTACTGTTGGCGCATTGCCGGATATGATTACTTTTTCGCCTGACGGAAAATATATTATGACAGCTAACGAAGGAGAACCAAATACGGATTACTCACAAGATCCCAACGGAAGTATTTCTATTATTGAAGTAGCTAATAATTATGCTGCTACAACTTTAGATTTTGCATCTTTGAGTGGTCAGGCGGCTACTTTGGCAAAAGATGGATTCAGAATTTCGAAATTTGCAAAAAGTTTTGCTCAGGATATTGAGCCTGAATATGTGACTATTTCTGATGATTCTAAAACGGCTTGGGTTACTTTGCAGGAAAATAATGGTGTTGCAAAAGTAGATTTGACTTCTAAAACTATTACGGCAATTTATCCTTTAGGTTTTAAAGATTTCAATACTGCCGACAACGCAATTGATGTAAGTGACAAAGATGATAAAATAACTTTTAATCCATGGAAAGTAAAAGGAATGTTTATGCCTGACGGAATTAGTCATTTTACGGCAAACAATACCCCTTATTTTGTAACTGCAAACGAAGGTGATGCAAGGGAATACACTGCTTACTCAGATATTAAAAGAATGAAAGACATGACGTTAGACCCAACAGTTTTTCCTGATGCTGCAACTTTAAAACTAGAAACAAATTTGGGAAGATTAAATCTAATTACTGATATGGGAGATTCTGACGGCGATGGTGATTTGGACGAATTGGTCGCTTTTGGTGCGCGTTCCTTCTCTATTTGGAATGGAAACACCGGGAAAATTGTTTACGATAGCAAAAATGATGTAGACAAAAAAACACAAGAATTAGGAACTTATGACGACAAACGCAGCGATGACAAGGGTTCTGAGCCTGAAGCTGTTGTTGCTGTTAAAATGGGAACTCAAAATATTCTTTTTGTAGGTTTAGAAAGATCTGATGCTTTTATGACTTATGATATAACTAATCCTGCTTCGCCTCAATATTTACAAACGGTAAAAACCGGTGATGCTCCAGAAGGAATTCTTTTTATTCCGGCTTCTAAAAGTCCAACAAAGAGAAGTTTATTAGTGGTGAGCAGCGAAGGAGACGGAACTATAAAAATCTTTCAGCCGGATTTAAAATAATTTTCACATTCAGTTTCATAGAAAAGGGTAAAACAATGATTTTACCCTTTTTTTTTGGCGTTTATTAGCCTTATTTTAACTTATTTACATAATTAAAAGCCAAAAGATGGGAATTATGTAAGAGCAAATAGAACACAAACTAAAATGTCTCCCATAATTTTGTCATGAGTTTAAAATAAAAATCAACTTAAATATTAGATATCATGAAAAAGAAATTAGCTTCCGTATCCCTTGTACTACTATCAATTGCAGCAAATGCACAAAATATGGCCACTACTTCAACTCAACCTTCAGTTGATCAACCTGCATATAATAAATGGTCTGTTGAATTAAATGGCGGTGTAAATAAACCAGTGCGAGCAATGACTCCTGGTTATTCCAGCGAAACCCTCGGCCTTTTTCACACAGACTTAGGTGTGAGATATATGTTTAATCCTAAATTTGGATTGAAATTGGATGTTGGTTATGATCAACTACAGGAACGCAATGATACTCCAGAATTTGACAGCAAATATTACAGAGCTAGTTTACAAGGAGTTGTTAACCTTGGAAGAGCTTTGAACTTTGAAACATGGACAAACACTTTCGGTTTATTAGCGCATGGTGGATTTGGAGTTTCGCAATTAAGTAATGACGATGCTTTTGACGGAAAAGATTACATGGCTCATGGAATAATGGGATTAACAGGGCAAGTCAGACTAAGCAATAGAGTTGCTTTAACCGGAGATTTAACCGGAATTATTAACGGAAGACAAAACCATAATTTTGATGGTCATGGAGTTCCTGTTAATAGTTCGTTAGAAGGAGTAGTACTAAATGCTTCTGTTGGTTTGACTTTCTACTTAGGTAAAAATGAGAAACATGCTGACTGGTATTCCGAAGATAATGAAAGATTAAATAAATTAGAAGACAGAGTTACTACAATCGAAACTAATCTTATTGATACTGATAAAGATGGAGTTGCTGATTTGTATGATTTAGAACCAAATACGGTTTCAGGAGTTGCCGTTAACACAAAAGGACAATCTATCGATAACAATCAAAATGGTGTTCCGGATGAATTAGAAAGCTATTTAGATAAAACTTATTCTAAAAAAGGCAGCGAAAGCGCAACAAACAATACTGTTGAAGAACTAATTAACGGTGGATATGTAAATGTTTATTTTGATTTCAATTCTTCAAAACCAACAAATGCTTCGTTATCAGGTGTTGATTTCTTAGTGAAATACTTGAAAAACAATCCTGGTAAATCAGCAGATATCATAGGTTATGCTGACGAAATTGGAAACTCTAGTTATAATACAGAATTATCAAGAAAAAGAGCTGAAGCTGTGAAAAAAGTAGCTACTAATGCTGGAATTGATGCTTCAAGATTGAATGTAATTGCAAATGGTGAAGACACTTCTGTGAATAAAAATTCTAAAGAAGCGCGTCAAATCGTGAGAAGAGTTACTTTCCAGGTAAAATAAAAAATGTTATAATATAAAAAAGGTTGCTTCAAATTATTGAAGCAGCCTTTTTGTTTTTATTCTAATTACAATTAGTCTATTGCTCTTTTTGTAATATCTCCAAAAGCATCGATTCTTCTGTCTCTGAAAAATGGCCAGTTCTGACGTACATTTTCCTGAAGATCCAAATCAACTTCGGCAATTAAAATTTCTTCCTGATCGTGAGAAGCCTGAGCTAAAATTTCACCTTGTGGTCCCGCGATAAACGAAGCTCCCCAAAACTGAATTCCCTCTGTTCCTTCAATATATTTTTCCAGACCAATTCTATTTGCAGCAGCAACAAAAACTCCGTTTGCAACGGCGTGACCTTTCATAACATTCATCCAGGCACCATATTGGTTTTCGCCATATTGCTCTTTTTCTTTTGGATGCCATCCAATCGCAGTTGGATAAAACAATACTTCAGCACCTTTTAAAGCGGTAATACGAGCTGCTTCCGGATACCATTGATCCCAACAAATAAGTGTTCCAATTTTTCCTTTTTTCGTTTCGATTGCCTGAAAACCTAAATCTCCCGGAGTAAAATAGAATTTCTCATAGAAATGTGGATCATCCGGAATGTGCATTTTACGGTATAAACCAGCTTCAGTTCCATCAGTATCAATAATGTAAGCACTATTGTGATAGATTCCTGCCATTCTTTTCTCGAAGAAAGGAACAATAATTACTACTCCTAATTCTTTTGCCAAAGCACTAAAAGCAATAAACGAAGTACTGTAAAGTGGTTCTGCTAAAGCAAAATTATCCACATCTTCGCTTTGACAAAAATAATGACTGCTATATAATTCAGGAAGCAAAATAACTTCAGCACCTTTATTGGCAGCATCTTTTACCCAACTAATACATTTTTTAAGATTATTTTCGGCAACGTCATTTAAATTTAACTGAATAACGGCGATTTTATATTTTCTTTTCGGCATGACATAAAATTTAGAGTGCAAAAATAGTAATTTTTAGAGGAATGACAAAGGGTTGTTATTAACCGCGAAGTACGCTAAGATTTAATTTTACTTTACACATAGAAAACACAAAGTTCGCAAAGCTAGATCGACACGCTCCCGATAGCCCAATGTCATTAAGTTAAGATATTTTAGATTTTGTTCCATCGGAACATCTCATCGGTTGAAAAAAAATGCATCGAGAGAAACATCGTCCCATTGGGACGTTTGAGAAATTATATATGTAATCTGTATATGTTTTTACCAATTATTATTTATAAAATCAAACGTTCCTACGGAACGTGAAAAAATGCCGTATTTATTGGGCTACTACCAATGAAATGTTCCGATGGAACAAAAACAAATTGTTCCATTAGATTTTTCCCTAAGTTAATGACATTGCCCGATAGCCATCGGAAGTCGCTGTAAAAATAAAAAAGCCTAACTTAATGACATTGCCCCTAGTCACTAGAAACCAAAGATTTATAAAAAAAACCATTTTACAAATATTTCATTCCTTTAATAGAATCAAAATATTTATAAAATGGCTTCTAACCTAAAAATTTATCGACTAAAAAGACTAGTTTATAACCACTTTTTGAGTTATGAATTCAGTTGCTGATTTTTGGAATTTAATTTCGAAAGTCCCTTTTGCTGTCGCCTTGAATTTATAAACTGCTTTTTGAGGTTGTGGAACTTGTAATGTACAAACTTCTGCAGGGTATTTAACTTCAACTCCAAATCCTTTTGATGCACCAATTGATATTTCTGCAAATTTACTAAATACGCCACAAGCAGTTTCAGGAGTATAAGTTGCCTCATAACTTAATTCATCATTTACTTTTCCAGTTGCTGGTCCTGTAACTGCTGATACAAAAGAAATTTTTGTATTTGATACCGGAGGAGTTGGTTTATCATCGTCATTACTGCATGAAATAAATGCTGTTGATAAAAATAATACTACTAAAACTGATTTAAGTTTAAAATTTTTCATATAAAATTATAATTAATTGTTAATTACTATGAAGATGCAGATACGTTGCTTTGGTTGCTTTTGATAAATGTTAAAAAAAACAACAAAAGGATTAAATACCTGTAAATCAAAAACTTATTTATATAAAAAAATTTACGCAACTACAGTTATTTCTTATGAAAATTAAAATTTCTTGTATAGCCCCGGTAGAAACGGCATCCTTTTTTTGAGTTTTTTTCGAAAAAAAAGATATAGTGGATGACGGGAATAATGGTCTTTTGAAAATGATTGTTTTGCTCCAAAAAAAAACACCAGCCTTTCGACTAGTGTTTCTATATGATTTTATTCTGAATTTAATGTGCTGCTTTCTTTGGAAGTATCTTTTTTATCACATTTACAATTGCTAAAACCGCAAATCCTAAAACAATTCCAACCACAAATTCTTTTATAATTGCAGGGATTTCGATTTGCTCAGCCAAGTGATGGAAAAATGGAATATAGTGTACAAATATTCCGCCAGCTACTAAAATTAGGGCGATTGTACCAATAACGGTCAAAGCCTTAATAACTAATGGAAGTGCTTTTACCAATATGTTTCCGATAAATTTCAGGATGCTTTTGTCTTTTTTACTGATTTGGATTAATTTAAATCCTGCCTCGTCCATTCGTACTATAAGAGCAACGATGCCATAAACTCCAATTGTCGCAATTACTGCAATTATTGAAACTACCATTATTTGTTGTGCAATTGGTTTGCCAATTACGGTTCCAAGCGCAATAATTACTATTTCGACGGATAAGATGAAATCGGTTATTATTGCTGATTTTACTTTTCCTTTTTCAGCTTCGAGAATTTCTTCTTCTGTTAAAATTTCATCCGTGATTCCTTCTGATTCTTCGTGTTCGTGCGGAAATATAAATTCGTAAATTTTCTCTGCTCCTTCATACGCTAAAAAAAGTCCGCCAAGTACTAAAATTACAATAATTGCAACAGGAAAAAATGCGCTTAATAAAAAAGCGATCGGCAAAATGATTACTTTATTAAGAAGTGAACCTTTGCTGATTGCCCATAATACCGGAAGTTCTCTGGACGAGGCAAATCCAGAAGCTTTCTCAGCATTTACTGCTAAATCATCTCCTAAAATACCTGCTGTTTTTTTTGCTGCAACTTTACTCATTACAGCAACATCATCCATAATTGCTGCGATATCGTCTAATAGTACGAAAAAACCTGATGCCATTCTGCTTTTTTTGTTTTTAAAAACTACGTAATTCACTGGCTATAAGCATCCAGTATAATTAGTACGTTTGGTTGTTTATTGGCGCTAATCTAAGACTTTTTTACCGAATTTTCTAGCTAAAAAATCAATGACATTGCCCTAAAAGTACCCATATAATTATAAAAACTAAGATAGTTCCAAAACATCCTCCACCTAATTTTTTGGCGCCATAGCCTGCTATTAATCCTCTAAAAATATTGTTCATTGTCTTTTGATTAAGGTTATAATTCTTTTGATTGATTTTTAAATCAGTGTTGTAAAGGTCAAGACTTTATTCGGAATTATTTTATATTACTTTAAAAAAAAGTTATATTATTTTCGAATTGCGAATCTTTTTTATACAAAAAAACACCAGCATTTCTACTGGTGTTTCTTTTTAAACATTTTAAAGATGCCCTGCTGTGCATCTCTGCGTTAAAACCTTCGAACCTCTGTCCCTCAGAACCTTTGTACCTTAGACTAAGACGCACTGCTGTGCGTCTCTACAGTAAATTATCTTTCAATGGGTTTGGTTTCTAAAGACCAGTTGTCCATCAAAAGCATCTATCAAAATAATGCTGTCTGTTGTGATGTTTCCTGCCAAAATTTCTTTTGACAATTGATTCAGAACTTCTCTTTGAACCACTCGTTTTACAGGTCTTGCTCCAAATTGTGGATCATAACCTTTATCTGACAAATACTTAATCGCTTCTGGCGTAGCATCCATGGTAATGCCTTGTAAGGCTAACATTTTTGTAACGCTCTTAAGTTGCAAACTCACGATTTTAGAAATATTATCAACCGTTAGAGGCGTAAACATTACGATTTCGTCGATACGGTTTATAAATTCGGGACGAACTGTTTGTTTCAACAATCCTAAAACTTCGACTTTTGCAGCTTCCGTAGCAGATTCTATACTTCCTTTTAAATTTTCAAACTTATCTTGTATAATCTGACTTCCCATGTTGGATGTCATGATGATAATTGTATTTTTAAAATCAGCCAGACGACCTTTGTTATCCGTCAAACGACCTTCATCAAGAACTTGCAATAAAATATTGAATGTATCCGGATGCGCTTTTTCGATCTCATCCAACAAAATTACAGAATACGGTTTTCTACGAACGGCTTCCGTCAATTGACCACCTTCGTCATAACCTACATATCCAGGAGGCGCACCAACTAAACGGCTTACACTGTGCCGTTCCTGATACTCACTCATATCGATACGCGTCATGGCATTTTCGTCATCAAATAGATATTCTGCCAAAGCTTTTGCTAACTCCGTTTTACCAACTCCGGTTGTTCCTAAAAATAAGAAGGTTCCAACTGGTTTTTTCATGTCCTGCAAACCTGCACGACTTCTACGAACGGCATCACTCACGGCTTCAATCGCTTCTTCTTGACCTACAACACGTCTGTGCAATTCGTCTTCCAAATGCAATAGTTTTTCACGTTCTGTCTGAAGCATTTTCATTACAGGAATTCCGGTCCATTTTGCAACGACTTCAGCAATATCTTCGCGGGTTACTTCCTCTTTAATCAAAGAAGTTCCTGATTGATATTCCTGCAATTGTTTTTGCAAAACATCCAGACGTTCTTGCGCTTCTTTGATTTTTCCGTAACGAATTTCGGCTACTTTTCCATAATCTCCATCACGTTCTGCACGTTCTGCTTCGTATTTAAAATCTTCTATTTCTAGTTTTACTGCCTGAATTCCGTCAACAACATCTTTTTCTGATTTCCATTTTGCATAAATTTCGTTGCGTTCTTCTTTTAAGTTCGCCAAATCCATGCGTAAAATTTTCAGTTTGCTTTCTTCTTTCTCTCGTTTTATGGCTTCTATTTCGATTTCCAGCTGCATGATTTTACGATCCAAAACATCTAATTCTTCTGGTTTTGAATTGATTTCCATACGCAATTTTGAAGCCGCTTCGTCCATTAAATCAATGGCTTTGTCCGGTAAAAAACGATTTGTAATATAACGTTGCGAAAGCTCTACTGCGGCTATAATCGCTTCATCTTTAATCTGAACTTTATGATGTGTTTCGTACTTTTCTTTGATTCCACGTAAAATAGAAATCGCACTTTCAGTATCCGGTTCGTCAATTAAGATCTTTTGGAAACGACGTTCTAAAGCTTTGTCTTTCTCAAAATATTTTTGATATTCGTCTAATGTCGTTGCCCCAATGGCTCTTAACTCACCACGAGCCAAAGCAGGTTTTAAGATATTGGCCGCATCCATCGCGCCTTCTCCTCCACCCGCACCTACAAGTGTATGAATTTCATCAATAAATAAAACGATATCACCTTCGGCAGCGGTAACCTCTTTTACAACGGCTTTTAAACGTTCTTCAAATTCTCCTTTGAATTTGGCACCTGCAATCAGTGCTCCCATATCTAGTGAGAAAACAATTTTATCTTTTAGGTTTTCAGGTACATCGCCATCAACAATTCTGTGTGCCAAACCTTCTGCGATAGCAGTTTTACCAACTCCTGGCTCTCCCACTAACATTGGATTGTTTTTTGTTCTACGGGTCAAAATCTGCAATACACGGCGAATTTCTTCATCACGCCCAATTACCGGATCAAGTTTTCCGTTTCGTGCTAATTCATTTAGGTTTTTAGCGTATTTATTTAGCGAATTATAGGTTTCTTCAGCTGAAGCCGATGTTACTCTTTCTCCTTTACGAAGTTCTTCTATTGCTGCTTTAAGCCCTTTTCCCGTAACTCCCTGATCTTTTAAAATCTGAGAAACTTTGCTTTTTGAATCGAAAATTGCTAATATTAAATGTTCGATAGAAACATATTCATCGTTCATTTTTTGAGCAATAATCTCTGCTTCATTCAGTGCTTTATTTGCATCTCTGGAAAGTAAAATATCACCTCCGGAAACCTTAGGAAAACTCTGAATTGTACTGTCTAATATTTGTAAAAACAACGGAACATTTACATTCAGTTTTTTCAAAATAAAAGGAGCAACATTTTCATCTACATCAAAAATAGCTCTGAAAATGTGTTCGTTTTCTATTTGCTGCTGTCCGTTGCGTTGTGCCAATTGCTGTGATAGCTGAATGGCTTCCTGCGACTTAATTGTAAATTTATTTATGTTCATATGTATGTGATTTATGATTGATTTTACTTATAAATTTCGATACCATTAAAATTACAATTTATTGGATTAAATTTTTAACTTTAAATGATATAACTTTGCTTCTGATCAGTCAAAATATATTCCATACTAAAAATACAGACAAAATGTCGCTTAAAATTAGTTTTTAACCAATTTTTAACGCCAAAAAGTCATAAAACACGTCAAAATATGAGTTTTTTAAATTCAATCTTCGGAAATTCAGAGAATACAGACACTCCAAAAAGTAATGTAAATTGGATAGAATTAACCGATATAGCACAATTATCAGAAATTGAAGCTCTCTCAAACGAAAAGCCGGTTGTCATTTTCAAACACAGCACAAGATGTAGTATTAGCCGAATGGCTTTGAAACAATTTGAACGTGAATTTGATTTAAATGAAACTGTTGATGCGTATTTTTTAGATTTAATTGCGCACCGTGATATTTCAAATGAGATTGCAAATAAATTCAACGTTTATCATGAATCTCCTCAATTGATTTTAATCAAAAATGGAAAAGCCGTTTACGATGTTTCACACAGCGATATTGATGCAGTGGCACTTAAAGAAAAAGTATAACATTAAAGTTATTTTTTTACCATTAAGATATTAAGAAAAATTAAGCTTTGCTCTTGATGAATCTTAATATCTTAATGGTAAATAATTTAAAAAGTTCCTTCGGATCCTCCGCCGCTAAATCCTCCACCACCAAAATCCATTGGAGAATCTGCTGGTTTTGCTTGTGGTTTCATTCCAAAAGTTGAAGCTACGATTAAGGCTTCTGCGTTTAAAATTGCATTCGAATTATTAATTCTGTCCGGTTTAAAAGTCAAACCAACTTCATTGTCTTTTAATTTTCTAATCGAAAAATACGCTATTGCGAATAAAACCAGTCCGCCAAGTGTAAGCGCTACTTCTATCGGTAAAACCGAATAATAGAATCTAATGGTATAAATAGAAAATCCGATAGCTAAAAAGCTAATCCAAAGCATGATTCTATCTCTCGTTTTTAAAGCCTGTATCAAATAAACTATTGGAACGATGAATGTAAAAGCATAGAAAAAGATAGCAAACGGAATGTCTTGCCCAGGAAGAATTTCATTTCCTAAAAGCATTACCGAAAGTTCTCTTACTACCAAATAATTACAAGAAAGATAAAAGAGAATCAGACAAAAACTATTGGCTAACAAAAGCCCATTGTAATAATAGCTTTCCTTAAGATTATCAATTGATTTTTTAGCAAAAAAGTAAAATACCGCTGAAACGATCATCGCCACGAATGGCAAAATTGTCTTTCCGATTGCTCCAAATTCAAATAATCCATAAAATAAAACGCCTGCAGAAGCTAGACAAAAAACAAGCAACGACGGTAAATGCAAATACCTTCTGTATATTATGAAGGCAGCAATTGCAACGAAAACTGCAATTATTAATTCATATCCATCTGTGGAAATTCCGATTGCAAATCCCACATTTAAAAGTGCTCCCAAACAAAAAGCATCATCTAAACCGTGTCCGTAATATTTTTGATTGGCCAATACTTCTGCTCCGCCAAAACCAATTGCAGCAAAAATATAACAACAAATTTTAAAAAAGGACTGTTCACCACCCAGACCAATTAATGAAACTGCTCCACATATCGATATATACAAAAATGCCCCCAATAAAAAGAATCCTAAACGCACTAAGATATTGCTGTGGTTTTTAAAATCCGGTAATTCCTTTTTAATTAAATCTTTTTGCTCTTTACTTATAAATCCTGCATTTTGCAAAGAATTTGCTTCTTCCAGCAAAGCCAAATCATCTAAAAATTGTTTTTCGTGTACTATCATTCGGCAATTTCTTTATTGAAGTTTTTAATAAGTTTAATAAATAATACTATTGAACCAATGAAATAAGCAGGCAGCATAAAAATGAATAACATCCAGATATCACTAAAATCAATATGTTCAAAAACTCTGAACAACACTATATTGATACCAATATAAGCATAGACAATCATAAAAACATATAGTGAAATCGCTTTAAGTTCATGACTTACTTTATAAAAATAATAAGAGGAACCCGCCAGAACAAAAGCGAAAATCAACCATAAACTATCATTGTAATAATCGACCAAACTATTGATTGATGCAATACTAATAATATGCAAAGCAAATGTGAGATAGATTAAATTGAAATGTGTTTTCAGCTGAATTCGGTTGCTGTAAATTGTCCACAGAATAAGCAAAGCTCCCAGAATTATTGCAGAATAACTTAAAGTTGGATCTGCATAAAAATTACTATTATTTAATAAATCCTGAGGTGTTACAGAAAGTCCAACGTAAGCTGCCAAACCTGTGATAGCAATCGTTAAAACACTTTTATTATCGAAGTAATACCCACAAAAGAAACTGACTACTGTTGGAATTAAAGTTGCTAATCCGTAATGCGTTCCGAATGGTTTGTATTGAAATTGCAGATAACCAATGAAAATACAAGTCAAAATATTAGCCGCTAAAACCAAATATTCTAAAACCGGATTTTCAAAAGTGGTTTCTGTTTTCTGAAAGCCTTTTGCGTTTTTAAAACAGTAATAGAAACAAACTCCAATAACAATTAATAACAAAGAAAGAATTGCAATATGTCCAATGCTGTCAATGTTTTTGTAAATCAAAATTCCAATTCCGGATGTAAATAACAAAACCGACAAATAGAGAAACAATTTCAACTCCGCATTTAGCGAGAAGATATTCAAATTGCGATAGGAAGTAATTTCCTGATACTGATTTTCCGTTATTAGATTTCTATCCAGAAGCAACTTAGTGGCTTGGTCATCAAACTTATTCATATTTACTTTTATAAAAGTGCAAATCAAAAATAGTCTTTTTGATTTAGTATTTCACTTTTTTTTTGTAAGATGATTTTAGATTTAAGTCCCGAGACTTCGGGATAGATTTTAGATTTTAGATTTTAGATTTTAGATTTTAGATTTTAGATTTTAGATTTTAGATTTTAGATTTTAGATTTTAGATTTTAGATTTTAGATTTTAGATTTTAGATTTTAGATTTTACTCAAAACAAAACGCCGAATCTTCGATTCGGCGTTTTGTTTAGTGGTTAACTTTTATCTTGTCACTTATTTATTAATAAGCTTCTTTCATTTTGTCTTTAATTGCGCTCAGGCATAAATTATTGATACTGCCTTCGTGTGTATGTTTTGTTTCTTTTGGCGATTGATAAGTTCCCGCTTCCAATTGCTCAGCAACGGCTTTATATGCATCTCTAAACGGCATTCCGGCAACAACCATTTCATTTAAAGTATCTACTGTAAACAAGTAATCGTATTTTTTATCTTTTAAGATATTGTCTTTTACTGTGATATCTTTTACCGAGAAAATCGCAATATCCAGACACGCTTTCAGGTTTTGAAGTGCAGGAAACAAACCTTCTTTTAAAAGCTGCAAATCTCTGTGATAACCGCTGGGTAAATTATTCGTGATTAAAGTGATTTCGTATGGAAGTGCCTGAATCTTGTTACATTTTCCTCTGATTAACTCAAAAACATCGGGATTTTTCTTGTGTGGCATAATGCTCGAACCTGTTGTAAGATGTGCCGGCAAACTGATAAAATCAAAATTTTGGCTCATGTACAAACAAACATCCATTGCAAATTTTGACAAAGTTGCTGCAACGCTGCTCATTGCAAAAGCAACTGTTTTTTCTGCTTTTCCACGGCTCATTTGTGCTGCAACGGCGTTAAATTTTAGTGTTTCAAAACCTAATTCCTGAGTTGTAAAAGTCCTGTTGATTGGAAACGAACTTCCGTAACCTGCTGCAGAACCTAACGGATTCTGATCTACGATTTTTAATGCTGCGTTTAACATCGTTACATCATCAATCAAACTTTCGGCATAAGCTGAAAACCACATTCCGAATGACGATGGCATTGCGATTTGCAAATGCGTATATCCTGGTAATAAAACATTTTGGTGTTTCTCTGCCGATTCCATTAACAAATCAAACAATGTTTTTACTTGTTCTTTTATTGCCTTTAATTCGTCTTTTAAATACAAATGAACATCGACTAAAACCTGATCGTTACGAGAACGAGCGGTATGAATTTTCTTTCCGGCATCGCCCAATTTTACGGTCAGTAAATATTCTATTTTGGAATGCACGTCTTCAAAACTGTCTTCGATTTCGAAGTTTCCTTTTGCAACGTCCGCAATAATTTCGTTTAAAGCATCGACCAAAGAAGTGGTTTCTTCTTCAGTTAATAACCCAATTTGCCCAAGCATTTTGGCGTGTGCGATAGATCCTAAAGCATCGTATTTCGCGAGAACTAAATCCAGTTCACGATCGTTACCAACGGTGAAATGTTCGATTTGTTTGTCTGTTGCAATTCCTTTTTCCCAAAGTTTCATAGGTAGATTTTTAGTCCCGAAGCTTCGGGATAGATTCTTAGATTCTTAGATTGTTAGACTTCTTAGATTTTTGGATCTTATGATGTTTATATTTTCTAATTTATTCTAATGTCGTTGTTTATACTGTTGGTGTTTCTAGCCCCGATAGTAGTGGAAATCCTTTTTCTGGCTTCTTTAGCCAGGAAAAGATTGGAACGGATAGCGGGAAATAGCTCCTAATTAATATTATAATTTAAAGAAATCGGTTAGTATTTTGATATACAAGTCGACTCCTTCTTCAATTTCGTTAATGAAAATAAATTCGTCTGCTGAATGTGACCGCAAGGTTTCTCCTGGTCCTAGTTTTAAAGACTGACAACTCAAAACAGATTGATCTGAAAGTGTTGGCGAGCCATAAGTCGTTCTTCCTAAAGCAATTCCCGCTTGAACCAAATCATGCGCAACCGGAATAGATGATGCGTTTAAATGCATTGATCTTGGTGTTACTTCAGCATTTACATTGGCTTTTACAACATCCAAAATTTCAGTATTTGAATAACAATCTGTTACGCGAATATCGACTACCAAATCACATTCTGATGGCACAACATTATGTTGTTTTCCCGCGCTAATCTGCGTTACGGTCATTTTTACGGGACCTAAAACCTCAGATATTTTATCGAATTTATAATTTTTAAACCATTCCATTACCGGAATTGATTTGTATAATGAATTATCATCGTTTTGATGCGCTGCATGACTTGCCGTCCCTTTTACTTTTACGTCAAGAACTAATAAACCTTTCTCAGCCACAGCTAATTGCATTAATGTTGGTTCTCCAACAATGGCGCAATCCAGCTCTGGCAAATGTTTTAAAACGCTATTTAAACCATTTTTTCCGCTGCTTTCTTCTTCGGCAGAAGCCACAATTACAATGTTATAAGGCAAGTTTTCATTCTCATAAAAATGAACAAAAGTCGCCAATAACGAAACTAAACATCCTCCGGCATCATTGCTTCCTAATCCGAATAATTTTCCGTCTTTTTCGATGGCTTTAAACGGATTGTTTGTGTATGCCTGATTTGGTTTTACCGTATCGTGGTGTGAATTCAGTAAAAGTGTTGGTTTATTTTCGACGAAATATTTATTGAAAGCCCACACATTATTGTTTTCTCTTTTAAAAGGAATTTCGTTTTGATTGAACCAATTTTCTATTAAAAGTGCTGTTTGATCTTCTTCACTAGAAAATGAAGGTGTTTCGATAAGGCTTTTTAATAAACTAATTGCTTCCCGAGTAAGCGTTGCAATATTTTTCATAGTTATGGTTTCTTTGCCGCGAAGGCACGAAGTCACAAAGTTTTTAATTAAATCTGTGACATTTTTAATTTGCGCAAATTTCTTAAATTAATATTTAAAATGCCTTGCGCCATCTATTTTTTTTGCCACGAATTGCACAAATTTTCGCTAATTTTTTTAAATTTTAATTCGTGAAAATTTGTGTAATTCGTGGCTATATCTTTATAATGTAATCGTTGTATGTAAAACGTCTGGGTTTTGAAGCATTTTATGATGTCCAATTTTGATTTTCTGAACGCCTCTTGATAAACTGTTGAAACAATTATCCAGTTTCGGAATCATACCGGAATGAATTACTTTTTCGGCTTTTAGTTTATTGTATAATGTTTTGTTTATTTCTGTTATTACAGAATTATCATCTTCTGAATCCTGCAAAACACCTTGTTTTTCAAAACAGTACGTTAGCGTAACATCAAAAACTTCAGACAAAGCAATTGACAATTCGCTTGCAATGGTATCGGCATTTGTGTTTAGTAATTGTCCGTTTTTATCGTGTGTGATGGCGCAGAAAACGGGGACGATTCCGGCTTCCAAAAGCGTTTTTAATAAAGATGTATTAACTTGTTTTACGTCGCCTACAAATCCGTAATCTATTGTTGGGTGATTTCGTTTTGTCGATTGAATTAAATTCCCGTCAGCTCCTGAAAAACCAATTGCATTATTATCTTTCGCTTGTAATTGCGCTACAATATGTTTGTTGATTTGTCCGGCATAAATCATTACCACAACATCTAGCATTGGAGCATCCGTGATTCGGCGGCCTTCAATCATTTGAGGAACCAAACCAATACTTTGAGCCATTTTTGTAGCCGATTTTCCGCCTCCATGAACGAGAACTTTATAGCCTTCGATTTTAGAAAAATCAGTTAAGAATTGTTCTAACTCGGTTGGATTATCGATTATATTTCCACCAATTTTTATTACGGTTATCATATTTTTAGGTTCAGAGGTTCAGAGGAACAAAGGTTCAAAGGTTTTCTCAAGGCTATTAAACCTCTGTCCCTCTGAACCTTTGCAACTTTGCACCTTTATTTACAACTTCTTTAAAATCTTTTGTAAAACTAATTGTGCCGAATACGTTCTGTTATTCGCTTGCTGAATTACGATTGAATTTTCGCTGTCGATTACTTCATCGCTCACAATTACGTTACGACGCACTGGGAGACAATGCATGAATTTTCCATTGTTGGTTAAAGCCATTTTTTCGGCTGTCACCGTCCAGCTTGGATCTATGTTGGTTACTTTTCCGTAATCGTTGAAATTGCTCCAGTTTTTTACGTAAACGAAATCGGCATTTTCAAATGCTTTGTTTTGGTCGTATTCGATTTTACAGTCTTTTGTGATTTCCGGGCTTAATTCGTAACCTTCGGGATGTGTGATTACAAAATCCATGTCTTTTTGCATTTGCATCATTTCTACAAATGAATTGGCAACTGCCTGAGGCAACGCTTTTGGATGTGGAGCCCACGAAAGCACTACTTTTGGTTTGTGTTTTGTTTTGTATTCTTCCATCGTAATGGCATCTGCCAAAGACTGCATTGGGTGACGAACGGCACTTTCCATATTCACGATTGGCACTGTAGCGTGTTTCAAGAATCCCGAAATCACTGTTTCGGCATAATCTTTTTCTTTGTCAGCCAAACCTGCAAAAGCACGAATAGCAATAATATCACAATATTGAGATACTACTTCTGCCGCTTCTTTAATATGCTCTGAAGCGCCGGAATCCATAATAGCGCCATCTTCGAACTCCAATGTCCATCCTTCGTTGGTAAAATTCATCACCATAACGTTCATCCCTAAATTTATAGCGGCTTTTTGAGTACTCAAACGCGTTCTTAAACTCGGATTAAAAAATAACATTCCTAAAGTTTTGTTTTTCCCTAAATCTTGATTTTTAAGCGGGTTCTTTTTGATTTTTAATGCGCTTTTTACCCATTTTGATAATGAGTCGATATCTTTTATTGAAATATAATTCATTTTTTCTTTTTTATTGTTGCGTGGTTTAGACGCGGATTAAACTGATTCGCTATCGCGAAGACGCGGATTTACACGGATTTTTTATATTCTTACTTTTTTACTGTTCTCAAATATTTTCCGTTTAAATTCTGGTTTCTTTCCAAAATTTAAAAGCAAACCTACTTCGCAATTTGTTCCTCTTAAATAATTTAAAATTTGATTTTCAAAGGCTGCCACTATACAATCTGCTGCCTTTAATTCTAATATGACTAAATCTTCTACAATCAAGTCGGCGTAATATTGACCAACTTCGATTCCTTTATAATAAACATTGATCTTCCTTTGTGCTTCAACTTTAAGGCCTTTGCTTTTTAATTCCAAATACAAGGAATTTTGATAAACTTTTTCTAAAAATCCATATCCTAATTCATTGTAAACTTCATAAAAAGTTTTAATAATGACATCGGTTAACTCTTGGTGTAATAATTTCATTCTCTAATTTTGAACGAAATATACTACTTAAAAATTAAACACAAATATAAAATCCGTTTAAATCAGCGTCTTCGCAAAGCGAATCCGTATCATCCGCGTCATAATCACATAATCTTAGTAAAGGGAATTTCATTCTGCAATGCCTTTAAAATAAAATTATCATTTAATCCGTTGACGATCCAGGTTTCTATATTTGCTGCTTTCGCAATTCCGGCGGCTTCGATTTTTGACTGCATTCCCCCTGTTCCGTGTGATGATTTTGATTCTCCGATTTCTTTTTCTAATACTTTTAAATCATTTACTAATTTAATCGTTTCAGGGTTTTCATCATGAATGGAATCTTTAGTGTAAATTCCGTTTGTATTTGTGGCAATAATCAGAATATCAACATTTAAAAGAACGGCTGTTAAAGCCGCTAATTTATCATTATCCCCAAACCGAATCTCATCTGTGGCAACAGTATCATTTTCATTAATAATCGGAATGTAATTATTCTCGACTAAAACATTGATTGTATTGACAATATTGACTTTAGATTGATCTTTTTCGAAATCCGAATATGAAAGTAGACATTGTGATGTCAATAATCCTAAATCACTAAAATTCTCATGGAAAATCCGCATTAAATGTGGTTGCCCAATTGATGCCAAAGCTTGTTTTAAGGCGATTTCTTTGCCTTTGCTTTCGAGTTTTACAAATTGTTTTGCTGCTGCGATTGCTCCTGAACTTACGATTACAAATTCGTAATCTTTGTTTAAAGCGGCAATCTGCATACCAATATCTTCAATCTTTCCCCGCGAAATATGGTTGGTTTCTTTGGTTAAAGTATTACTTCCTATTTTTAATAAAATTCGTTTTTTTCTCATTTGGTTTTGGTTTTGCCACGAAGGCGCAAAGGCACTAAGTTTCTTTTTAACTGCGATGTTTTTAACCGCAGAGGTCGCTAAGTTTTTTTTATTTTTGATAGCGCTGAAAAACACAGAGTTCACAAAGCTTAATCTTTATATAAATTCCAATTTTTCAAATTTCAAATTCCAATAATCTGAAATCAAAAATCATCAATCTACAATCTGAACTCTAAAATCATCTTATTTGTCCATCTCCATAAACGTACCATTTGTTCGTCACAAGATGTTGTAAACCAATTGGTCCTCTTTGATGTAATTTGTCTGTGCTTATCGCTAATTCTCCGCCAAGACCAAATTGTCCTCCGTCAGTAAAACGAGTTGAGGCATTTTGATAAACGGCTGCGGTATCAACGGCATCCATAAATTCCTGTGCTGCTTTATCGTCTCTGGTAATAATTACGGCAGAATGTCCTCCACAGTATTTATTTATTTTTTCAATGGCATTTTCCTCAGAATCAATGCTTCCAATTACAATTTTATAATCTAAAAACTCTTCGTACCAAATATCTTCATTTTGAAGTGTTTCCGTATCTTCAAAACTTTTCAGGGAATCGTCAACAATAACTTCAACATTATATTCTTTTAATTCTTCGATTAAAATAGCTGTAAAACCTTCAAAATTTGGCAATTTAGAATCTATTAAAACTTTATCAACTGCATTACAAGCTGAGATTTTAGAAGTTTTGGCATTCAAAATTACTTTTAAAGCCAAATCTGTATCTGCATCTTTATGAACGTAAACAAAATTATTTCCACGTCCACTTACGATAACCGGACAAGTGGCGTGTTGCTTGACAAACTCAATTAATTTTTCTCCGCCTCTTGGAACAATTAAATCTACTTTTTGAGTTGGTTTTTCCAAAAAACCCTGTGTTTCTGTTCGATTATAATTCAGATATTCTACCCAATCTTTAGAAACTTCATTTTCTTCTAAAGCCTGATGCCATAAATCAACAATTTTTAAGTTTGATTTTAAAGCTTCTTTTCCTCCTTTTAATAAAATCTTATTTCCGGATTTAAAAGCAATTCCGCCAGCTTCGATTGTAACGTCCGGACGAGATTCATATATAATTAAAATTGTTCCGAATGCTGCCGTTTTATTGATTACTTTGATTCCATTATCATGAACAAAATGAAAACGCTCTACTCCAACTGGATCTTCCTGAGAAGCTAATTGGTTTAAGGATAAAATCATCTCATCGACTTTTTTATCATCTACTTTCAGGCGTTCTTCCATTGCCAAATCTGAACCGTCGTAAGCGAGCAAATCTTCCTGATTGGTTAGAATAATTTGACTCCGCTCCTGCTCGACCAGCTTTGCCATAGATCGCAAAACCAGATTTCGTTTTTCAATTGATAATGGATTCATAATTTATAGTTGGTTGTTTTTTGGTTGTTTCTTTTAATTGAAACTTTATTTATACCTAACAGGTTTTGAAAACCTGTTAGGATAATTTATTCAGATTGTGTCCTAAACCCGACAGGTTTAATGTTGAGATAACTTAATTTTGAAGCTCTTCTAAACTTTCTTTTAAAGCTACAATAAAAGTATCAATATCTGATTTCTTTACCGTTAATGGTGGCAAAATTCTTAATAGATTTTTGTTATTGGCACTTCCAGTAAAAATGTGTTTTTCGATAATTAGTTTTTTTCTTAATGCCGCAACATCAAAATCAAATTCAATTCCCAGCATTAAGCCTTTTCCTTTTACTTGTTTGATTCCCGGAACTTGTTTGATTTGTTCTGAGAAATAAGCCGAAACTTCGTTTACATTATCTTGTAATTTCAATTTCTCGATTACATCCAAAACCGCAATTGAAGCTGCACAAGATAAATGGCTTCCGCCGAAAGTAGTTCCTAGTAATCCGAAACTTGCTTCAAATTTTGGAGAAATCAAAATGGCTCCAACCGGAAATCCATTCCCCATTCCTTTTGCTACCGAAATAATATCAGCGTTGATTCCGTGATGTTGAAAAGCGAAGAATTTTCCACTTCTTCCATATCCTGATTGTACTTCGTCCAAAATCAAAACTACGTCATGCTTTTTACATGCTTTTTCTAAAGCTTGAAAAAATTCTGTTGTTCCTTCGTCCAAACCTCCAACTCCTTGAATTCCTTCAATAATTACAGCCGAAACATCTCCTTTTGCAAGTTCAGCTTCTACTAATTCGATTTTGTTTAGAGGTAAAAAAGTTACTACTTGTTGTGCATTTATTGGTGCAACGATTTTCTTATTGTCTGTAACGGCAACGGCTGCAGAAGTTCTTCCGTGGAAAGAATTATGAAATGCTACAATTCTTGATTTTCCGTTATGGAAAGAAGCTAATTTCAATGCGTTTTCGTTTGCTTCAGCACCGGAACTGCATAAAAACAATTCGTAATCTTCTAATCCTGAAAGCTTGCCTAATTTTTGAGCCAATTCTACCTGCAAAGGATTCTGAATTGCATTCGAATAAAATCCTAAATGATCCAATTGATTTTTCAATTTCGCCACATAATCAGGTTGCGTATGGCCAATCGAAATTACACCATGTCCGCTATATAAGTCTAAATATTCCACCCCGTTAATGTCTGTAATTGTGCAGTCTAATGCTTTTACAGGTGTTATATCATAAAGTGGGTATACGTTAAATAAATTCATTTCTTGAAAGTTAAATGTTATTTGTTAAAAGTTAGAAGTTGCACACAGACGTTTAACATCTAACTTTTAACCTTTTACTTTTTTCCTAAAATCCGCTTGGTTTCAAATGTAAACCGATGGTTTCTTCCAGTCCAAACATCAAATTCATGTTTTGAATCGCTTGTCCTGAAGCTCCTTTGGTTAAGTTATCAATAATTGACGTGATTAAAATCCGGTTTCCTTTTTTCAATAAACTGATAATACATTTGTTGGTTTGAACGACTTGTTTCATATTGATGTTTGTCGTTGTAACGGTTACAAACGGTTCGTTCTTATAGAATTCCTCGTATTTTGCAACGGTTTGTTCCAGGCTTTCGTCTGATATCGTATATAAAGTTGCAAAAATTCCTCTTGGGAAATCTCCTCTATTTGGAATGAAAAGCAATTCACTTTCGAAATCTTCCTGCAATTGAACCAGACTTTCACCGATTTCTCCTAAATGCTGGTGTTCAAAAGCTTTATAATGCGACATATTGTTGTTTCTCCAGCTAAAATGAGAAGTTTCTGAAAGTCCTACTCCTGCTCCGGTACTTCCGGTTGTAGCATTTATATGAACATCATTATTCAACAAATCATGTTTCGCCAAAGGCAACAAAGCCAATTGAATTGCTGTAGCAAAACAACCCGGATTTGCAATATAATTTGCTTTTTTGATATCTGCTTTATTCAATTCGGGTAAACCGTAAATAAAATCTTTTCCTTCAAAATGAGCGTCTTTGTTCAATCTGAAATCATTTCCTAAATCAATGATTTTTGTATGACTTGCAAATTGATTTTCCTGCAAAAACGAAATTGATTTTCCGTGACCTAAACACAAGAAAACAACATTTACATTCGGATTTACAATATCAGTAAAATTCATTTCAATATCTCCCATCAAATCGTGGTGCGCCACAGAAAGTGGTTTGCCTGAATTTGTTGTGCTGTAAACAAAATCAATATTTACATTGGGGTGATACATTAATATTCTGATAAGTTCTCCGGCTGTGTAGCCCGAACCACCAATTATTCCGACATTAATCATGATCTAAATGGTTTACAGATGAAAATATATTTTGGGCATTTCCTAAAATCTTAATAAATCCTTTTGCATCATCAGATGTCCATGCGTTGTTCATTTCGCCATACTGACCAAAACCTGTGTTCATTAAATCATTTTTAGATTCAATTCCGTCAAGCGAAAAATGATATGGTTTTAACGAAACGGTTACGGTACCATTTACTGTTTTTTGTGTGTCTTGCAAAAAAGTTTCGATGTTACGCATTACAGGATCTAAAAACTGACCTTCGTGAAATAACATTCCGTACCAGTTTCCTAATTGTTCTTTCCAATATTGCTGCCATTTACCAAGTGTATGTTTCTCTAATAAATGGTGCGCTTTGATGATAATTAACGGTGCAGCAGCTTCAAAACCAACTCTTCCTTTAATTCCGATAATAGTGTCACCTACGTGAATATCTCTACCAATTGCGTACGCATTTGCCAATTTTTCTAGCTTTACAATATTCTTTTCCGGAACATCTTTTTTGCCGTTTAAGGCAACTAATTCTCCTTGCTCAAAATGTAAAGTCACTTTTTCTTCGCCTTCTTTTTGCAATTGCGAAGGATATGCTTCACTTGGCAATGGCTGGCTTGAAGTTAAGGTTTCTTTTCCTCCAACGCTTGTTCCCCAAAGTCCTTTGTTGATCGAATATTGTGCTTTTTCCCAAGAATAGTGAACTCCGTTTTGAGCTAAATAATCAACCTCTTCTTGTCTTGAAAGTTTTAAATCTCTAATTGGGGTAATAATTTCAATTTCCGGAGCGATAGTTTGGAAAATTAAATCAAAACGAATTTGATCATTTCCTGCACCTGTACTTCCGTGTGCAATTGCGCTTGCTCCTACTTTCTTCGCATATTTAATAGCTTCAATTGCTTGAAAAACACGTTCTGCACTTACTGATAATGGATAAGTATTATTTTTTAATACATTTCCGAAAATCAAATATTTTATAGCTTTATCATAGTATTTGTCTACGATTGTAAGATTTGTATGTTGTGCGCTTCCTAATTCGTAGGCTCTTTTTTCAATTGCTGATAATTCTTCTTCATCAAATCCTCCTGTATCTACAAGTACGGTGTGAACTTCGTATCCTTTTTCATTTTTTAAATATTTCAAACAATACGAGGTATCTAATCCTCCACTATAAGCTAATACAACTTTTTTCATTTTCTATAATTTAGGCTAATACTTTCGTATGTAGCAAGTTTGAGATTTCTTTTTTAATTTATTCTTAGGTTAAAAAAATAAACGACAATAGTTTATTTAAGAATAAGGCTTGTTTTATTTTCTTCAATCTGCTCAAAACAGCTTCGTTGAAAGGGTGTCTTGGCGGATCTTTTTGTTTTTCTTTTGGATCGTACAACATTCCGGTACAAAGACACATTTTGTTTTCTTTGCTTTTCAGAATTTCGTAATTGGTACAGGTTTTACAGCCTGACCAAAAACTTGGATCTGTTGTAAGTTCAGAGAATGGCACAGGTTTGTATCCCAAATCAGAATTGATTTTCATTACAGCCAAACCGGTTGTAATCCCAAATATTTTAGCATCAGGATATCTTTTTAGGGAATAATCAAAAACTTTTGATTTGATCTTTTTTGCCAAACCTAAACTTCTGTAATCCGGATGTACGATTAGACCTGAATGCGCTACGAATTTTCCGTGCTGCCAACTTTCGATATAACAAAAACCTGCAAATTTTCCATCTGCTAAAGCAATCATCGCATCACCGCTCGACATTTTTTTCTGAATGTATTCAGGAGTTCTTTTAGCAATCCCTGTACCTCTTAATAAGGCAGATGATTCTATTGTATCGCAAATTTCCTGTGCGAATTTGAAGTGTTCTTCCTGAGTAACAACAATAGAGATTTTCATTTCAAAAGTTGAAGTTAGAGTTAAAAATTAAAACGTATTGTTTAGTTTGAAATCCAGAAATCAATCCAATAAAAATAGACAAAAATGCAGTAACATTCTCAAAATCAAAACATTGATTTAGAAAATTTAGAAAATAATATATACTTTTAGGATATGTTTGTCCAATGGACAAATGGTGTGATTTCAAAATGAAAAATGAATATAAATAAATACGCGGCGAAAAACTCTGTGAATACTATAGAGATAGTATCCGTACTTCGGGAGATGTTACAGGTGAGTTTGTCCGTGACAAAGAAGTTATATGTAAACTTATTTTATTCATCGGTGCAAAAGTACACTATTTTTTTATTCGCAAAACAAAAAATTAAAATTCTAACATTTTTTTAATGTAATGTTATTTTTTTTTTTAAAAGGTACTAAGTTGCTAAGTTAATAAGCTTCTAAGGTTTTTCTTAAGGCTCAGGAGTTAAAAAAGAAAACCCGATAGTTATCGTTTAACTATCGGGTTTTAAATATTTTACAAATTTATATTTCTAATTCTTAGTAAACGGAATTGATTGTCCGCTACCTAAAATTATCATATCAAAACTTGTTTTTGCTTCATTAAACTTGAATTTTAACCCAGCACTAGTTGATTGAAATGTATCTTTTTCATTCTCTACAGGAGATACAGGAAACTTTGGATAATTTGTAATCTCAGCATTTAGCGTGCTGTTTTTTTCGGTAAATTCAATTTTAAGCGGTGCTTTAGCAGTTGAATATGTCCCTAAATAGCCATCTAAAATTACATCTTTCTCCAGTGTACCTTTTCCCGCTGTCCAAACATTATTTGCTTCATTATGATCTGGAAAAACGTGATCAGGATCAAGTGTTATACTTTCAATTTCTTCGGTTGAATTATGTTTGAAAGACCAAACGTTGTTACGTTGCCAAATTTCTACAGGAACGGTAACTCTGGAAACTTTACCACTTTTTGTTTTAACATCTACAACGATTGGCATTGGCATTTTATCGAAATTTTCAACTGTAATTACAACTCCTTTTGACGGATCGTTTTTTACATATTTAACTGAATTAACACCTTGGTCAAAACGCCAGTTATTAACGTACCAACTTCTCCAAAACCAGCTTAGGTCTTCACCGGCAACGTTTTCCATAGATCTGAAAAAGTCATCAGGTTGAGGATGTTTAAAAGCCCAACGTTCTACATAAGTGCGGAAAGCAGTATCAAAACGCTCTTTACCTAATATTTGTTCTCTTAAAATTATTAGTCCTGAACTTGGTTTAAAATAACACAACATTCCAATATTAGCTTCCTTCATATTATCAGGAGAACTCATTATGGTTTCAAGATCAGGTCTTGTAAAAGGTTCTGCGTTTTTATGCAAATCTGTTGGCTCATCATTATATTCGCCTTTATTAAATTCTGCGGTACTTAATGAATTGATAAAAGTATTAAAACCTTCGTCCATCCATGCAAACAATCTCTCGTTTGAACCTACAATCATAGGAAACCAAATGTGTCCAAATTCATGATCCGTAACTCCCCATAAATCTTTTCCTTTAGATTCCCATCCGCAAAAAACAATTCCAGGATATTCCATTCCACCTTCATTTCCTGCTACGTTTGTCGCTACCGGATAAGGGTATTCAAACCATCTTTTAGAGTAATTTTCGATTGCTGCTTTTACATATTCAGTAGAACGGCTGTACGCATCTTGTCCGGCACTTTCTACTGGATAAGCAGATAATGCCAATGCTTTTTTACCGCTTGGCAAGTTAATTTTTGCTCCGTCTAAAATAAAAGCAGGAGACGATGCCCAAGAAAAATCACGAGCATTTTTTATTTGATAATGCCAGGTTTTCTCTGCTGTAGCGTTTGTATTTGCAGTTGCAGCAACTTCGTCTGCAGAACGAATCGTAACTGTTTTATCACTTTGTGAAGCTTCTTTATAACGTTTAAATTGTTCAGCAGGCAATACTTCTGCTCCATTTAATAGTTCTCCCGAACCTACAACATAATGATTTGCAGGAGTTGTGATTTTTACATCAAAATCTCCATACTCTAGATAAAACTCAGATGCACCTAAATAAGGAGCAGTGTTCCAGCCTCTTACATCATCATACACACACATACGTGGATACCATTGTGCAATGGTGAAAATTTTACCGTTTTTAGTTTGTAAAACTCCCATTCTATCAGAACCTTCAAAAGGAGCGATAAAAGAGAATTCTATTTTAATTTTTACAGCAGCACCTTTTGAGGCTAATTCTTCAGGAAGAAAAATTTGCATTCTGGTATCTGTAATTACATATTTTGCCTCAACTTCAGTTTTTTTCTTTCCAATAGAAATTACTTTTACTGATTTGATTTTATTTCCACCATCAAAAACCTGACCTTGAGCTCCATTACGGCTTCCTGTTAATGGAACAACGGCATTTCCTCTTGAATCCTCTTTAAATAAATTCTGATCTAGATACATCCAAACAAAAGACATTTTGTCCGGACTATTATTAGTATACGTAATTTCGTCAGTACCAACAATTTCATTTGTTGTTCCATTTAATTTTGCTGTTAATTGATAATCAGCCCTATTTTGCCAATATTCAACGCCTGGCTGACCACTTGCAGATCTGGTAGATGTACCATTTTTAGTGTAAAAATGTGGTGCAAATGCATCATGATAATTATAATTGTTAACTGGATTTACTGCTGTTGAAGATGGTGCTTGTTGCGCCCAAACAGAAGAAATTCCAACAAAGAAAGCCATGGTTAAAAGGCCTTTAAAGGAATGCTTTTTCATATTTTTTAGCTGTTTATGTAGCAAATTAATGAAAAAAAAAGCTATTTACAGAGAAAACATAAAAGATAAATTTAATTTTAGCGAAATTTTATCAAAAAAATATTTTAAAGCTTTTTCTTAGAAAAATAAAATTTATCAAATACATTTACGTTTCTATAAAATTAATTTATTTCAACTGTAAAAAATTGAACACAACTATTTCAAATTCAAAGATAAGCGCATCCATAAAACATTCAGGTGCAGAACTTTTTTCATTAAAAAACAATCAGAACAAAGAATTTATCTGGGAAGGCAATCCTGATTTCTGGGGAAAGCATTCTCCTGTTCTTTTTCCAATTGTAGGGACTTTAAAAAACAATACTTATACGATTAACGGAGTTGAATATCAATTACCACGACATGGTTTTGCTCGTGATATGGAATTTCAATTGATTGAAAAAAGCGAAAACAGGGCTGTTTTTTCCTTAAAATATACTGATGAAACATTAAAAAAATACCCTTTTCAATTCGAATTGCAACTTATTTATACGCTTCAAGAATCAACATTAGATATCGAATACAAAGTAATTAATGAAGGCAATACTAAAATGCCTTTCTCTATTGGAGCACATCCTGCGATTGCTTTGCCTGATGCTTTTGAAAATTATTCACTTGATTTTGAGAAAAAGGAAATTCTGGAATATAATCTTTTGGAAAATGATTTAATATCAAACAAAACAAAAACTTTAGAAACGACAAATAATTTAGTTCCTTTAAACTATAAATTATTTGAAAACGATGCTTTAATTTTTAAAACATTACAATCAAATTCTCTTACAATCCTTGAAAACTCAAAACCTTATATAAAAGTTGCCTTTGCCGATTTTCCCAGTTTAGGAATCTGGACCAAGGAAAATGCTCCATTTATATGTATTGAGCCTTGGTTAGGATATTCGGACACTCCTGAAAACTCCGGTGATTTATTTGAAAAAGAAGGTGTCTTAGTTTTGGATGCTGATCAGTCTTTCCAAGCAAAATTTAGTATACAAATATTATAAAAAGTAAAGAAATGTTAGAATTCAATTTTAATCCATTTCCAGTTATAGAAACGGAACGTTTAATATTAAGAAGAGTTACAAATGATGATGCAAATGCAGTTTTCGAAATACGTTCGAATCCTGAAACGATGAAATTCATTCCAAGACCTTTATTAAAAAACACCGATGAAGCGCTTGAACTTATTGCGGAGATTGATAGCAAAATAACAGCGAATACTGGAATAAATTGGGCAATTACATTAAAAGACAATCCTAAATTACTTGGTATTATTGGTTATTACAGAACGCAGCCGGAAAACTATCGCTCTGAAATTGGATATATTTTGTTACCTGAATTTCATGGAAAAGGAATAGTTTCTGAAGCTGTAAATCGATTAATTAGATTTGGTTTTGAAGATTTAAAATTACATTCGATAGAAGCCGTTATTGATCCTGAGAACATTGCTTCTGAAAAAGTGCTGCAAAAATGCGGTTTTGTAAAAGAAGCCCATTTTAAAGAATCTGATTTTCATGGAGGACGTTTTGTAGATAAAGTAATTTACTCATTATTAGAAAAGTAATTTTACAAACTGTTTCTTATAAAAAAACTTTACTAAAAAAGAAACCTACAGGCAATAGTACGTATTGTTATGCGTTATATTTGCACCCAAAATAATTAGTGCAATTTGCATTTCTTTATAAATATGACATGAAAAAATTATTAATTCTACTTGTTCTTTTCTTTTCAATACAATCACAAAGTCAAACTTTTATTAAATTTAATGGAGCAACAGCATTGTTTGCAATACCTAATATTGGAATTGAAACCAGTATTGGAGAAAAAACGACTTTTAGTGTTGATGTGATGGCTTCTTTTTGGGAATCTATTAATGGTCATAATCCAATGAAATTCTACACTTTAACTCCAGAGGTTCGTTATCATTTTAAAGAAAAATACAATGGTTTTTATGTGGGTGCTCACGCTGGTCCCGATATTTACGAATTACAAAAATGGAATTATTGGGACACGAACAAATATGAACATGGTTTTGGTTATCGCTTAGGTGTAACAGTGGGATATAACCTTAAATTAAGTGATAAATTTTTGCTTGATATTTTTGCAGGCGGTGGTTGGCATCAAGGTTTTTATCATGGTTACTACAATGATGGAACTCCGGGACGTTATGAAAAAGCTCCAAACTGGAACAAAAGCGGCGAATGGCTTCCATATCGCGGGGGCGTTATGATTTCTTATAAATTGTAACTATTTCGTAAACTTTGGCAGCGATTTAAGATATAAATCTTCTACTTTTTTGCGAGCCCAATCCGTTTTTCTTAAAAAAGTTAAACTTGATTTTACACTCGCATTTGACATGAAACATTTTATAGGAATCAATTCTCCTAAAGTATCAAAGCCATAATAATCAACTAATGATTCTAAAATTTTTTGAAGTGTAATTCCGTGTAAAGGATCTTTAGATTGATTTTGCATTTTATACTTTTTAAATGATACTAAAAAGACCGTGCTTTAAAAAAGTACGGTCTTTTCTTTTTTACAAAATTAGTAAATTGAAATCTAAATCAATTGACAATATTTTAGAATATAAATTTAAATCCAACAGAAAGCGGCGTTGTTAAACTTGAACCTCCCGCTAAATACGCTGAATCGACATTTGCCATATGTGCCAATCCAAAATTAGTAACAGTAGTTTTAGGACCTCCTTGTAGATCTATGGTTGTAGAGGTAAAATTCACCAGATCATAAGAGAACTCAACGGAGAAGTATTTTGTCACGAAATAATCAAACCCTCCTGAGACAGACAAACCAAACTGATTAATTTTTGTGTCTTTTTCTTTTTCTTTACCTGTAATAATTGGCAAAGCCGCTTGTCCAAAGAAATAAAGAGAACCTGCAACATTCCAATATTTTCTTGCTAATGGCTGAATTACAATTAAATCTGTTTTTGAAGCTTTTGAAACTAAGGTTGGATCCGATTTCATATTAATATAACCCAATCCCGCACCAACAGCAACAGTTGGTGTTATAAAGGTTCCTACAATTGGTATTACCGATAAATTTGTATGCTTTAGATCGGCAGTTTTCGTTTGTTGGTATCCAAATTGAGAAGTTGCAAACCAAGCCCCTTTTAAACCCTGATTAGAATCCTGAGCTTTTGCAGTTAAACCAATAAATGCAATACTAACTAGTGTTAAAATTTTTTTCATCTTTAAGTTTGTTTTAAATTATTCAACAAACTTATACGTAAGCTTTTTCCTTAAACCTGATTAAAGTCATAGGTTAAAAAAAACTTTTAATTATCTTAGAACTCATTAAAGTTTTTCATTTTTGTTTTACATTTGTCCTTATGTTAAAAACAGTCAACATCCTTAATAAAAGAGCACGTTTTGATTACGAGATAATCGATACGTATACTGCCGGAATTGTTTTATCCGGAACTGAAATCAAATCTATACGATTGGGTAAAGCTAATATCACAGAAAGTTTTTGTGAATTTAGTAATCTCGAGCTTTTTGCTATTAATACTTATATCGAAGAATATACTTTTGGAAATCAATTTAACCATAAAGCCAGAAGCGAGAGAAAATTACTTTTAAATAAAAAAGAATTAAAAACCCTGCATAAAAATGTACAGGCAAAAGGACTTACGATCGTTCCGCTAAAATTGTTTACCAACGAAAAAGGATTAGCAAAGTTGCAAATTGGTCTTTGTAAAGGAAAGAAAAATTACGACAAACGTGAATCTCTAAAAGAACAAGATACCAAACGAGACTTAGACCGAATAAAAAAAGCTTACAATTAAAAGTTATTTAGATACAATAAGCCTTTCTTGAATTTTTATACGTATTTTTACTACAATCATAAAAATTGTAGATATGAAAAAACACTTAATTTTATTAATGGCTATCATTGTGCTTTCAGGCTGCGGAAGCAATACTTCTATTGTTAATAGTTGGAGAGACCCAAAAATAACAGTAGCTCAGGAGCATTTCAAAAAAGTACTTGTTGTTGTTTTAGTAAAAGATGAAGCGTCAAGGAGAGTTGCTGAAAATAGGATTGCAGCAAGTAACCCTATCTTCAAAACTTCTTATCAATACTTAAACGAAAGTACGTCACAACTTACTAAGGAACAGAAATTAAAAATTTTGCAAGACGAAAATTTTGATGGAGTAATTACAATGCGATTGGTAAGCCAAGACAAGGAAACTACTTATGTTCCCGGAACGTATACGGGAATGTATTATGGCGGATTTGATGGAATGTACACCGGTATGTATGGTTATGGTTTTGGAAACTGGTACGGCATGTATTCACCAAATTTCTACGATCCGGGATATTACCAGGAAACAACATCTTATATGGTAGAAACAAATATATTTTCCTTAAAAGAAAACAAACTAATCTGGACCGGAACAACAAAATCTGATTACGTAACTGACTTAGGTCAAACTGTTGACGCAATTATGCAGGCAGTTGTACAAGAAATGAAAAAAGACGGATCACTTCCTCCAAAATAAAATAATTTAAAAGCAATATTTTCATGTATTGCTTTTTTACATCGAAAAATTATGACTAAACTTGTCAAGACAATATAAAGTTTAATAAAAATGAAATCACTTCTTAAAAATGCAAGAGAGAAAAAAGGGTTAAAAACTCGGGAAGTGGCCCAATTACTTGGTATTGATCAGGCTTTGATCAGTAAATTCGAAAGTGGTTCACGCAAACCAACCAAAGATCAAATTATAAAATTATCACAGCTTTTAGAGATTGATTACGAAACTTTAATGGTTGCGTGGTTAAAAGAAAAAATCCTTTATGAAATTGGTGATGATGAATTTGCATTAAAAGCATTAGAAGTTGCTGAACAGGAAATCAAATACAACAAAACTGTTTCAAAATTAAAACTTTCAACTTCATTAGAAAAAATTCTAAAAGAGATCGATATTCTAAAAGAAAAATTAGACAGATACCGTCAATATGACAGCTTTAGAATTACTCAGGCATTAGAATTAGAATATACTTTTGAAAGCAATAGAATTGAAGGCAATACAATGACACTTCGGGAAACAGATATGGTTATTAATGAAGGATTGACTATCTCAGGCAAAAGTATGCGCGAGCATCTAGAAACTATTAATCACCATGAAGCAATTGGTTTTATTAAAGATTTAACGCAAAGAAATGTTTCATTAAATGAACGCGATCTTTTATCTATTCACAATTTAATTTTACGCGGAATAATTCCAGAAGATGCAGGCCGATACCGAAAAGTACAAGTTATGATCAAAGGCAGTACACATATGCCTCCACAACCTTTTATGGTTGCCAAAGAAATGGAAGATTATTTCATTTGGTATGAAATCAACAAAAATAAGTTACATCCTGTTATTCTGGCGGCAGAAATGCATGAAAGATTAGTGACAATTCATCCTTTTATTGATGGAAACGGAAGAACTTCCCGTTTGGTCATGAATCTAATTTTATTACAAAAAGGATATATTATTGCTAACATTAAAGGAGATTATGATAATCGCATGCAATATTATCAAACTTTAGAAACGGCTCAGACTAAAAACAATAAAGAAGACTTTTTGCTTTTTGTTGCTCAAATTGAAAAAGAAAACTTAGAACGATATATTAGTATAATTGCGCAATAAAAATAAAACCCACTAACTAATTTAGTGGGTTTCGTTTTAATTTTTATCTTCTAATAAAGGAACAAATCTAAACTCTCCAAACTCATGTTTTTCAAATTGCGTTTCATTTTTCCTTATCAACAATGTCATAATCTGAACATCTTCTCCTAACGGAATAACTAATCTTCCTCCTATTTTAAGCTGCGCCATCAACGGTTGCGGAATAAACGGAGCTCCAGCTGTAACAATTATACTATCAAAAGGCGCATAACTTGGTAAACCTTTGTAACCATCGCCAAAAGATAGATGTTTAGGGCGAATATTTAATTTAGGAAACAAATTTGAGGTCGTTTTAAATAACTCATTCTGTCTTTCAACACTAAAAACTTTAGCTCCAAGCATACATAAAACTGCAGTTTGATAACCTGAACCGGTACCAATCTCCAAAATTTTATGTTCTTTTTTAACTTCTAATAATTGCGATTGAAAAGCAACAGTATAAGGTTGCGAAATAGTTTGCCCCGCTCCTATAGGAAAAGCCTTATCCTGATAAGCGTAATCTTCAAAACTTGAATTTAAAAAAAGGTGTCTCGGGATTTTTTTTATCGCATCCAAGACCGCTCTGTCAGTAATTCCTTTTTGTTCTAAAGTGCTTACTAATTGATTGCGAAGTCCTTGATGTTTGGCAGTGTCTTTCAAAATAGGTAGGTTTTATTTTGGCAAAAATAAGAAAACAAATTATCAAATATCAACTACTTTTTAATCAATTAATATCTATTTTTGGTTAAAACCTTAATTGCAATGAAAACTAATAATTTATGAAGAAAACTATACTTGTCTTGTCCTTACTTTTTTCACTAATGGGAATTTTAAGATCCTTCTTTTTTGTTTTTTATAATTTTGAAGATGTTACGGAATTTCTAAATCTTGCAGTATTTAGTAGTCAGCCGTATAGTTTCGCAGGAATGGAAATCTATATTCCAAGACATTCAATTCATGGGAATTCAGAAAATAGTACTGTTTCTATGGGGCTTTTAAATTTATCTTTTTTTCTTACTTTCCTTTCTGGTACTTTTATTTATTATTTTTCAAAGTACAAACAAACTAGATTATTAATATTTAATTACAGTTTGATATTTTTAGATTCAACAATAAAGATTTTTTCGGCTATTCTTTTTTTTAAGATCAATAAACTAGATATCTATAGTGCTATCTATATACTATTTGCCTTATCCTATATTTATATCTCATATCGATTCATAACTAAAGATTTAAATACTAGAGAAACCAACATTGTTAATGATGAACACGAAACAATTGACGATAATCTAGAAAATGTATCAAATTATAAGCGCCTTTTGAATTTGCTTATTGATACCTCTTTAATATTTATTGTCTGTTATGGTTTTATTCTTTATGCAGATAGAAGTGATAATCCAGTTACTCTTTTTGTTTCTTTCAAATCAGCTTTTGGAGATAAATTTGGTAGTTTACTGTTTTTTTGTATGATCAAATTTATCTACTACATAACTTTTGAATCGATATTTCAATCAACACCTGCAAAATTTTTAACAGGGTGCTACGTAAGCGATGAAGATGGGAATTTACCAACTTTTTCAATGATTCTAAAGCGTACTCTCTGTAGATTTATTCCTTTCGAAAGTTTTTCCTTTTTTCCCGGAATAAATATGCATGATAATTATTCCTGTACTATGGTTGTAAATAATAAAAGAGAATTGAAAAATGAAAATCGTTATCTATTTCTTTTAAGCATGAGTTTTATTATAATCTTATTTTTTTATTTTTATAATATTTCTCAAAAGCCTTATTAATCATTAAATCGTTAAATCTTTATTACATTCATTTTCCCGTTCGACAAATAAATTATATTTTTGTTTAAAATACATTCTCATGTTAAAAGTAGGAGTTTTAGGTGCTGGTCATCTTGGTAAAATACATTTACGCTTATTACAACAATCTGACAAGTACGAATTAGTTGGATTTTACGACGAAAATCAAGAAAATGCCGAAAGAATTTCAAAAGAATTTGGCTATACAAACTTCAGTACTATTGCAAAATTAATCCACGCTGTGGATGTAATCGATATTGTTACACCAACACTTTCGCATTATAAATGTGCAAAAGTAGCCATCAAATCAGGTAAACATATCTTTATAGAAAAACCAATTGCCAATACTATAGATGAAGCTGAAGAAATTATTGCTTTAGCCAAAGAATACAATGTAAAAGGTCAGGTTGGTCATGTTGAACGCTTTAACCCGGCGTTTATTGCTACAAAAAACATGATCGAAAATCCAATGTTTATAGAAACACATCGTTTGGCAGAGTTTAATCCGCGTGGTACGGACGTTCCTGTAGTTCTCGATTTAATGATTCATGATATTGATGCGATTTTGAGCGTTGTTCATTCAAAAGTAAAAGATATTCACGCTAGCGGAGTTTCAGTAATTAGTGACACTCCTGATATTGCAAATGCCCGAATTGAATTCGAAAATGGCTGTGTTGCAAATTTAACCGCAAGTAGAATTTCGATGAAAAACATGCGTAAAACACGTTTCTTTCAAAGAGATGCTTACATTTCAGTTGACTTTTTAGAGAAAAGATGCGAAGTAGTTCGTATGAAAGACGCTCCAGAAGTTCCCGGAGATTTTGACATGATTCTGCAAAATGCCGAAGGTGTAAAAAAACAGATCTATTTTACCAATCCTGATGTAGAGCAAAATAATGCAATTCTGGATGAATTAGAATCATTTGCAAATGCAATAAAAACGGATACTACACCAGTTGTAACGCTGGAACAAGCAACGGATGCGCTTAGAGTAGCGTATCAGATTATTGATTGCTTCGACAAATAATTAAAAGATTTTTAAAAATAAAATTAGCCACGAATGCACAACATATTTAGTGAATTCGTGGCTAAAATCATAAATATTATATCAAAAAATAAATGAAAACTATAGCAGTAATTGGTGCAGGAACAATGGGTAACGGAATTGCTCATACATTTGCACAAAGTGGTTTTACAGTAAAACTTATTGATGTTTCTGAAAAATCATTGGATAAAGGAATGGCAACTATTGCTGCCAATTTAGACCGAATGCTTTCTAAAGGTACAATTACGCAGGAAGATGTTGCAAAAACAATCACTAATATTATTACGTATACAGATATTAAAGACGGAGTTGTTGGCGTAGATCTAGTAGTCGAAGCTGCAACTGAAAATATAGAGTTAAAACTGAATATTTTCAAACAATTAAACGAAGCTTGTTCTCACAATACTATTTTAGCCACCAATACTTCTTCAATTTCAATTACGCAAATCGGGGCTGTAGTAGCACATCCGGAACGTGTTATCGGGATGCACTTTATGAATCCGGTGCCAATTATGAAATTAGTCGAAATCATACGCGGTTACAATACCAGCGACGAAGTGACCAAAATTATCATGGATTTATCTGAAAAATTAGGTAAAACTCCTGTTGAAGTAAACGATTATCCTGGTTTTGTGGCAAACAGAATTTTGATGCCAATGCTAAACGAAGCAATCGAAACGTTATATAATAAAGTTGCAGGTGTTTACGAAATTGACACTGTAATGAAATTAGGAATGGGACATCCAATGGGACCGCTTCAATTAGCTGATTTTATTGGTCTTGACGTTTGTCTTGCTATTTTGAATGTGATGTACGAAGGTTTCAAAAATCCTAAATATGCTCCTTGCCCATTATTAGTAAATATGGTAAGAGCCGGAAAATTAGGCGTTAAATCTGGTGAAGGTTTTTACGATTATAGCGAAAGTAAAAAAGCAGAGAAAATCTCTAAGCAGTTTGTTTAAGATTTTTAAACTATGATAACATTTGAGAGTGAATATAAAAATTTCAATCAGCGTTTTTTTCGTTTAAACAATTTGGCTTTTTTTATTGAATTTATTCTTCTTTCATCGATAATTCTCGTTTTTAACCTTTCAATTTTTTTTAAAATTATAATTGAAATCTTTCTTTTGATTATTTGTGGTTTTATAATTATCAAAAGAAGTAAAAGTAATATTGATATAGTAACTTTCGAAGAAAACAGTATTGTTTTACATGGTGAAACGTTTAATAAGCAATGGCTAAAATCACTAAATATTAAAGAAACCAATATTCAAATAAGAATTAATGCTTCTCGAAGAGGAATATGTGGGGCGACTTTTTATTTAAAAGTAAAAAACAAAAAAGATAATTACATCCTAAATTCATTCGAAACATTTTCTGACGAAGGAATAATGCAGATTTTCAATGCATTTAAGAAATTTAAAGACGAAAAAATAATCATAGACGAAAGGCTGGTAATATTGCAAATTCAAGAAAAAAAAGAAAAATGTCAATAACGTCAAATTTAAATACAATCAAAGCAAGTTTACCTGAACACGTAACTCTTGTTGCGGTTTCAAAAACCAAACCTGTTTTAGACTTAATGCAAGCCTATGAAGCTGGTCAACGCATTTTTGGAGAAAACAAAATCCAGGAAATGACTGATAAATGGGAAGAAATGCCAAAAGACATTCAATGGCACATGATTGGTCATGTGCAATCGAATAAAGTCAAATTTATGGCACCATTTGTGAGTTTGATTCATGGAGTTGACAGTTTGAAATTATTACAGGAAATCAACAAACAAGCTTCAAAAAATAATAGAATTATCGATTGTCTGCTTCAAATACATATTGCTGAAGAAGAAACTAAATTTGGTTTGGATGAAAATGAATTAAATGAATTATTATCTTCTTCAGAATTCAAAGAAATGAAAAACATTCGTATCTTAGGGTTAATGGGAATGGCAACTTTCACAGAAGATCAAAACCAAATTAAAAAAGAATTTACACATTTAAAATCTATTTTTAATTCGTTACATCAACGTAAAAGCGCACTGCAGTGCGCCTCTACAATAGATAATTTTTCAACAATTTCCATGGGAATGTCAGGAGATTATCAACTTGCAATTGAATGCGGCAGCACAATGGTAAGAATTGGAAGCAGCATTTTTGGAGGCCGTTGATTTTCAATATCAATTGCAATTGCAAAAATCAATGTCCAATTTTAAAAGTATAAATCAATAATTTAAATGGAAAAAATATTCAATTTTGAAGATCGATTGGTTCGTTTTGCCGGAGAATGTATTTTCTTTACACGACAATTAGAAAGATTATTTGAAAACGAATATTATAAGAATCAATTAATTAGATCATCCGGAAGTGCGTCTTTAAATTTTGGAGAAGCACAAGGTACAATAACTGATAAAGATTTTATTTTTAAAGTTTCATTAGTTGTAAAAGAGTTAAAAGAATCCAGAAACTCATTAAAAATTCTAGATTATATTAAAGAAGGTGATAGCGATAAAAGAAGTAAACTCTTAATTGAAGTAGAACAACTAGTTGCAATTTCATCAAAAATGATAATAAATAAAAAATAATTCAATTACAATGACAATGGCAATTACAATAACAATTTTCGGAAATTGAAATTGATTTTTAAAATTGATATTGCCATTGATTTTTGAAATTGACATTAAAAATGTACGCAATACTAGACATAGAAACCACTGGAGGCCAGTTTAATGAGGAAGGAATTACCGAAATCGCCATTTACAAATTTGATGGTCATGAAGTAATCGATCAATTCATTAGCCTCGTCAATCCCGAAATTCCGATTCAGCCCTTTGTGGTTAAATTAACCGGAATCAATAATGCGATGCTGCAATCAGCTCCAAAGTTTTTTGAAGTCGCAAAAAGAATTATTGAAATTACTTCAGATTGTATCATTGTAGCGCACAACGCTTCGTTTGATTATCGAATTTTACGCACTGAATTCAGACGTTTAGGTTATGATTTCGAAGCAAGAACACTTTGCACTGTTGAACTTGCAAAAAAGTTAATTCCCGAGCAACCCTCTTATAGTTTAGGGAAATTGGTTCGTGCATTGGGGATTCCAATGGCAGACAGACATCGCGCCAGTGGAGACGCAATGGCAACCACCAAGCTGTTTAAAATGCTACTTGAAAAAGACTTAGAAAAAACAATCGTAAAAGATTTTATAAAACTCGAAGTCGAAAAAGGAATTGCTCCAAAATTACTGGATCTTTTAGCGCAAATACCTGCAAAAACAGGTATTTACTATATCTATAATGAAGGAGGAAATTTGATATACATTGGCAAAAGCCAAAATATAAAGAAGCGAATTAATCAGCATTTTACCGGAATCACCACAAAAAGCAAAAAAATTCAAGCCGAAGTTTTTACCATAACATATGACGAAACCGGAAGTGAATTACTAGCACTTTTAAAAGAAAGTGAAGAAATAAAAATACACCGACCAAGGCACAATCGCTCCCAACGAAAAACCATTTTCCAATATGCAGTATATGTTGAAAAAGATGCAAATGGCTATTTGAATCTTAAGCTTGAAAAAGCAGACGGACGAAAAAAAGAAATTACTTCCTTTGGCACTTTACAAGAAGGTAAAAATGCACTTTTCAATTTTACATCAAAATATCATTTGTGCCAAAAGCTAACAGGAATATATCAAACCAAAAAAGAGTGTTTTCAATATAAAATAAAAGAATGTGATGGCGCTTGTATTGGCGAAGTAAGTCCTGAAGAATACAACACTCGAGTTCAGCAATTTATATCTGAAAACAGTTTCGAAAATAAAAGTATGATTTTGCTCGACAGAGGTCGAAACGTAAACGAAAGAAGTGCCGTATTAATCGAAAACGGAATTTATAAAGGTTATGCCTATTACGACCTGAATTATCAAATTACGAATATTGAGATCCTAAAAAATATCTTAATTCCAATGCCCCACAATCGGGATGTAAGGAACATTATTCAAAACCACATCCGAAAAACCAAGTCACTAAAAATTCTTTATTTTTAACACATAAAAACTTTCATTATCTTTGTAGATATGAAAAAGATAAAATCAAAATACGATATCTTCAGGCAAAAAACCCAAATTATTATTTACGGCAGTAATACTTTTTTAGGGCGTCTGTTCGATCTGGTACTTTTGGGGCTTATTTTACTAAGTGTTCTTTTGGTCATGATGGACACAGTAGAAGGTATCAATCAAAAATACCACTCACAACTTCTCGTTTGCGAATGGATTATCACTGTTTTTTTTACTATAGAATTTATTTTACGTGTTATTTCGATACCAAAACCGCTTAAATATGTTTTTAGCTTTTATGGAATAATAGATTTAATGGCAATATTGCCCATGTATATATCGATTTTTTTTCCTCCTACAAACGTTTTAACCATTGCCAGAGTCCTGCGCTTCTTCCGATTGTTCAAAATCTTGCATATCCCGCAAATTTCACAACAATCCAAACAACTTCGGGAAGCTATGGAAGCCAGCAAAGAAAAAATTCTGGTTTTTATCTATTTTGTCGTTATAAGCGCGGTAATTATTGGCTCACTAATGTATGTCGTCGAAGGAAAAGAAAGTGGCTTTACCAGTATTCCTATGGGTATTTATTGGTCAATTGTCACCCTGACAACAGTGGGCTACGGAGATATTTCGCCGGCAACGCCTTTAGGACAATTTTTAGCTTCGTTAGTAATGATTATGGGTTACGGAATTATCGCCGTCCCAACCGGAATTGTAACCGCCGAATTTGCCAGGAGCAGTCTCAAAAATAATTCAGTAAGCAGCAAAAAAATATGCGAAAAATGCCAATCACAAATACATTTTGATAGTGCAAAATATTGTCACGAATGCGGAACCGAATTGCCAAAATAATTAATTTAAGGAGCTATTTCCAGCTGTACATTCCAACTCCTCCTTATCTTTGTTGTTTTTTAAGGCATAAAAGGAGCTTCTAAAGTCGCTCTTTTATCCCAAAAAAACTAACAAATATAAGTCCGGGGTTTCCATTCCCATCTGGGCTAAAAAATATGAAATACTTAATAACCATCGTCGGACCAACAGCAATAGGCAAAACAGCCTTGAGTATTGCTTTGGCACAACATTTTAAAAGCGAAATAATTTCTTGTGACAGCCGTCAGTTTTTCAAAGAAATGACAATTGGTACAGCTGTTCCAAATCAGGAAGAATTACAAGCAGCAACACACCACTTCATTCAAAATAAATCGATTTTCGAAAATTATACCGTTGGCGATTACGAAAAAGAAGCACTTCTTAAAATAGAAGAATTATTCCAAAATAATGATTTTGCTATACTCATCGGTGGTTCAGGTTTATATGTAGATGCCATTCTAAAAGGTTTTGATGAATTCCCAGAAATCGATCCCGCAATACGCTCTGAAGTAAACACGAATTATGAGAAACTCGGAATCAATTATTTACAACAGCAATTACAGCATTTAGATCCTGATTACTTTCATAAAATAACACTGGAAAATTCTCAAACACTTCAAAACCCACAACGAATGATGCGTTTTGTAGAAGTTTGCATCGGAACACAGAAACCTTATTCTTCTTTTTTAAACCAAAAGAAAAACAACAGAAACTTCACTCCTATTTTAATAGGTTTAGAAGCCGACAGACAAATAATTTACGACCGTATTAATCAACGAGTTGATATTATGATGCAGCAAGGTTTACTCGAAGAAGCAAAAGCATTGTATCCTAATAAAGCGTTAAATGCGCTTCAAACCGTGGGTTATAGAGAATTATTTAGTTATTTTGATGAAGATTTTTCTTTGCCTTTTGCAATTGAAGAAATCAAAAAAAACACCAGACGTTTCTCAAAAAGACAACTTACCTGGTTTAAAAGAAATGAAGCAACAAAATGGTTTGATTATGCAACACCAAAAAGCGAAGTAATCTCGTTTATTGAGTCTAAAATCTAAAATCAACAATCTAAAATCTAAAGTTACCAATGCCAATATCTCCAAATTTCACATCGGTTTTAAGCAAAGACTGGGAAATCAATTTTACGCAATGCACGCCTAATGGCTTCCTAAAATATACCGACTTATGTAATATTTTACAACTTACCGCCGCAGCACATTCAGAAGTTGGAGGTATCAGTTTCTTTGATATGCAAGAATTTCATCAGGCTTGGGTTTTAAGCAGAATGCGCGTTGAAATCACCGCTTTACCAAAATGGCAAGATGTTGTAACTGTAAAAACATGGATCAACAGTTTAGAAAATTCACGTTCTGTTCGTGCCCTTGAAATGTATGTAAACGGTAAGAAAATAGTAGGTTGTGAAACCTATTGGGCCGTTTTTAATACACAAGTACGTCGTCCGGAAGCTTTAGCTTTGCCTTACGAACATTTTGAATTATTTCCTGAGAATCGCGCCACAAACGAAGGTTTTTCTAAAATAAACATCAATCATGATAAAGGAGCTATTTTTGAAAAAATAGTTTATTTGTCTGATTTAGACATTGTAAATCATGTCAATAATGTCAAATATTTAGAATGGTGTCTTGATCATGTCGATGAAAAACGAATCCTAAAACAAGAAGTAAAAAGCTTCGAAATGAATTTCATGAAAGAGCTTTCATTAAAAGATAATGTCGTAATTCACGAAAGTGAAGATGATGATCATACGAGTGCGACATTCAGTATTACAAAAGGTGAAAAAACTTGCTTTGCATTAGAATTACACTGGAAGTAAATAGCCCACAGATTTAACGGATTAAACTGATTAACACAGATTTTCATATTTCATTCGTGCTAATTCGTGCCATTCATGGCGAAAAAAAACAAAAAACGATGCAATTTTGCATCGTTTTTGCTTCACATCAAAATCAATTTGATTTCTTTTTTGAATCTTTTTTTGATTTCCTGGGCTTCTTTTTATTCTTCATCAAATCTATTTTGTCTTTAATTCGTTTTTCTATTTCAAGAATATCGGATTCAAAGGCAAATTGCAAAGTAGAAAGTTTAGCATTTTTAATCGCTGCCAATGCTTCTTTAAACTGTTGTTGCGCTTCAAGAAGAATTGCTTTCTTTACAAAAATTTCTGACTTGTTTATTCCTTTTATCGTTAAAGCAAAATCAATCAGTTTTTGTGCCTCTTCATAGTCTTCGTTCAAAATTAAAGTCTGTAAATAATAGGGATAAACTTCAAGTGCGTGAATATTAATAGCTAAAGCTTCTTGAAAATAATGCTTCGCTTCTTCGTAATTCCATAATTGCTCTGCCTGAATTCTTCCATACAAACACAAAACCATTGTATTTTTGGCATCATAAGAAAAAGCGTAATCTAAAGATTCAATCGTTTCTTCAAGTGAATACGGGTAATTATCCAAAGCCTGAAAAAGGTATTTATCAATTGTTTTCATTTCGTAAATCTGTTTTTAGTTTCTGACGAATTCCTTTGTAACTTTTCTCAATTTTATTCTTCTTGAAATCAGTTCCGGAAAAAACTCTAACAGGATTCCCTCTCTGAATATTCAGCTGATTTTCCCATTGTTTTCCAACATGATTTTTAAGTTGCTGCAAAGTTTCGTCTTCTAGTTTTTTTAATAATCTTTCTGTTGCCAGTTTTTTGTTTTGGTGTTGCGAACGGCTATCCATCGACACAACCGCAATTCCCGTTGGAATATGAGTTGCTCTAATTGCCGAACTTACTTTATTCACATGTTGTCCGCCGGCTCCGGAACTTCTCATCGCCTGATACTGAATATCGTTCTCAGAAATTGATGTATTCTTTTGTGGTTCAATCTCAAAAATGCCAATAAACCAATTTTTACGTTTATGCATTTTCCTAAACTGACTTTGTCCAATCCATTGAATCGTTCCAATCCAGGAATTTGCAAATGCAATTGCATTTTCTCCTTTTACAGAGATTGTTGCCGTTTCAATCGTACCGTTTTCCTCACCTACTTCTCTTTGAAGTAAAATCGCATCCAAATCCTGTTCTTCTGCTTCGTCCAAAACTTTTTTAAGCACTTGGGCAACTACCGAAGTGCATTCCGCAGGTCCGCGACCTGCAGTTATCTGTATTATTTTTTCCATTTTAATTTCTTTTATCGGTCCATTCTAACGATTTTTGGAGTGAAAGTTCCCAGAACTTCCACCAAATCTGTTTGATTTCCCATCACTTTTGTAATGTCTTTATAAGCCATTGGCGCTTCATCGATATTTCCTCCAATTAAGGTTACATCATTGGCTTGCAATACTTTTTTGATCTCACTTTGCGTAAAAGTAGCTTTGCATTTAGCCCTCGAAAATAAACGTCCAGCTCCATGCGAAGCCGAATTTAAACTTTCTGCATTTCCTTTGCCTTTCACAATATAACCCGGAGCTGTCATCGATCCGGGAATAATTCCCAATTGACCTGCAGCGGCAGGTGTTGCACCTTTTCTATGAACGATACATTCCTGACCATTTACCATTTCTTTCCAGGCAAAATTGTGATGATTTTCAATTGTAACCACTACTCTTTTCCCTATCGCTTTGGCAAGTCTTCTATGAATATCATCATGACATGCTTTTGCATATTCACCAGCCAAATTCATTGCCAGCCAATATTCCTGACCGTCATGTGTGTTCAAATCAAGCCAGGCCAAATGCTGAACATTTTTTGGTAAAGGGCATTGTTTAGTTGCCAAATATGTGTAATGTTTCGCAATATTTGCACCCAAACCGCGGGAACCACTATGTGACAAAACAGCAAAATACTCGCCAACTCCAAGCTTCCATTCGTTCTCCGGATTATCAATCTTTGCAATCCCGAATTCTACAAAATGGTTTCCTCCACCTGAACTTCCTAACTGTTTATAGGCTTTAGGCAAAAGATTTTTCAATAATGGAATATCCTGAAATTCACTTTTATAAAAAACTTCATGATCCGCTTTTGTGGCGTGTGTTTCATTCATTCCAAATTTGGTATTGTCTTTTAGAACTGCCTGCAATTGATGTTCTTTTCCTTTGAAATGTGATGCTGGTAAATCAAAAATTGACAAACTCATTCGGCAGCCAATATCAACTCCAACTCCATATGGAATGACTGCATTATCTGTTGCTAAAACACCTCCAATTGGTAATCCATAACCTGAATGCGCATCGGGCATTAAAGCTCCTGCAACTGAAATTGGCAATTTCAATGAATCATACAACTGAAATTTAGCTTGTTCGTCGATTTCATTTTCTCCAAAAATGGTAAATGGAACTCGGTTTGTTTTGAGCTGATGCATTCTTACATGAACCGGATTTATTAAACCTTCTGCCACTTTTCCCCAAGTTCCATGTCCTTCAAACTTTTCAGGATGAAGCAAAACTTCTTTGGCTTCTGTTAGAATAGATTCTTTTTTTTCTCTTTTTCTATATCTGTTTATTTGCCCAAGGGCAATATTTATTGAATTATTTTTTGGAAAGCCTAGCTTAATCAGGTCCTTTCCGGATAATTTATTTCCCATGATTTATATCATTTCATCGACATACTGTTGATACAATAAATGCCGATTTTTATTTTTAATTGGGTTTAACTCTTTCGGATTCTGGTAACCTATCCAATCCGGACAACGAGCATATCCCTTAACTAATCTGTTTATTTTATAGTTCAAATTACAGTTGGTAATATAATTTTCTAAAACCCGAAGTTCACTTTCTAAATCTGAATCAACAGCTTTTTTATGTGTAACTATGTATGGTTTTATTCGTAAAACAAACCTCCAGGGTTCATCAAATCGATAATAAATTATATATCTCCCAAAGGTATTTGACCACTTTTTGGTTAATGTAAAATAAGATTTCTCATTTTCAGTCAATCCTAATTTTTTGCAATTCCAATCACTTACCGAAATCGGTTTCAAAAACTGTTCTGATGGAACAGAAATTTTCTTACCAAATTTCCTTTTACGCTTGGTAAAGGATTTTTCACTTGAATATTGATAAGTATTAATTTTTTCCAACAGATTTATGAAGAAACCTGCATTTGGACCAATTAATACATCAGGTCTTAAAACAAAAAACCTAAACCAGCCCTTTTGATAAGGTATATCTAATGCCACAAGAGGTAAATCTCGAACTGCATTAAACAATTGCTTTCTTTGATTAAAAGTTTGGCGTAATTTTTTTTCGAAATCTTCTTTTACTAACCTTTTCTTTTTTCTTTCACTTTTAAAACGACTGCATAATACATAATCGTTCTTAGTGTAATTTTCCATTCGAAAAAGTATACTAAAATTAAATTGCTAAATCTTTTATCCTTTTGGGATAAATAATAAATCGATTATTCGGGAAAATTTGAAGTGTCTAGAATAAAAAAAGCCCGAAACTAAATGTCTTCGGGCTTTTTTATATATCTAAAAATGAATTTCTAAGATTGAAATAAGCCACGAAGAAGCGCTGCACCAAAATCGTTTGGTGTGAAGCTTTGAGATGATGATGTAAGTACAAACATTTTTCTTCGTTATTAAAGGGTTATTAATTTTTTCGTCTGCAAATATTGTGAATTGTTTTTCGATTTTCCAAATTATTATAGAGAAAATTCATGTAAAAAAATTTTATTAATTCTAAGAAGTCTCATGATCTAACATTATCTATCTGAAAACTAAAGCCCTAGCCCTGATCGAAGCGGTATCCTTTTTCTTGCTTTTTTAGCAAGAAAAAGATATAGCGGACAGCAGGAAATAGCTCCAAAACTTTAAAATTCTAATATTTTAAATTCCAATTTCCAATTTTTTCACTGCGAAATCTTTGTCAAAGTTTAAAACTTTGACAAAGAAGGTCGCCAATCTTTGTCGAATTACTAGTGTGATTTCTCCCTTCGGTCGAAATGACAAGATCCTGTATAATTACCCTAAAAAAAATAAGCACAAAAAAAAGCTCTGATTTCTCAGAGCTTAATATTTTTTAGTTTGGTGAATTTTTTGTTATTCTGTTACTTTGCTTTTAACAACTAATCTAAATCCTTCTCCGTGAATGTTCAGGATTTCAACATCTTCATCTGCTTTTAGGTATTTTCTAAGTTTAGCGATGTAAACGTCCATACTTCTTGAAGTAAAGTAGTTATCATCTCTCCAGATTTTTGTCAAGGCTAATTCTCTTGGCATTAAATCATTTTCGTGAAGAATTAACATTTTCAATAATTCGTTCTCTTTTGGAGATAATTTTATTGGTTCATCATTTTCGAATGTTAAGAATCTAAGTTTAGAATTTAGGTGAAATTTACCGATATTAAACTCAAATTGAACTTGTTCTGCTTTTGTATCAGCAGATTTTCTTTGAATAATTGCTTTGATTTTCATCAATAAAACTTCTGAATCAAAAGGTTTATTCAAATAATCATCAGCTCCCGCTTTGTATCCTTTCAGCACATCCTCTTTCATCGATTTTGCAGTTAAAAAGATAATTGGCACTTCGCTATTTTTCTCTCTAATTTCCTTGGCTAATGTATAACCATCTTTATAAGGCATCATTACGTCAAGAATACATAAATCATATACATCTTTCTTGAACTTTTCGAAACCTTCCATACCGTTTTTAGCTAAAGTAACTTCAAAGTCATTTAACATTAGATAATCTTTAAGAACTGCCCCAAAATTAAGGTCATCTTCTACTAAAAGTATTCTTTTGTTATTATTTTCCATATTTTAATTTATTAATGGTATTTTTATTATAAAGGTGCTACCTTTTCCTTTTTCGCTTTCAACATATACTTGGCCATTATGATCTTCTACTATTCTTTTTACATAAGCAAGACCTAAACCGTGTCCTTTTACGTTATGTAAATCTCCTGTATGTTCTCTGTAAAACTTTTCAAAAACTCGCTTCTGAGCTATCTTACTCATACCAAGACCATTATCTTTTATTTTTATCAGAATCATATCTTTGACATTTTCTGTAAAAATTTCAATTTCAGGTGCATCAGGTGAATATTTTATGGCATTTTCTAAAATATTAACCAATACGTTTGTAAAATGCACTTCGTTTATCAAACACGTTGTTCTTGCTGCATTAAAGTGTTTTACAACTGTACCTTGTCTGTCTTCTAAAATTAAATTTACGTGCTCAATTGCATCATCAATAATATCATGAATTACAGTTGGTTCTTTTGTTATATCGAGTTCTCTTTTTTCTAATTTAGAGATACGCAGGACATTTTCAACCTGAGCATGCATTCTTTTATTTTCATCTCTGATCATTTGAAGATAGCGAAAAACTTTCTCTTTATCTTCAATAATCTTTGGATTTCTAATTGCGTCGAGTGCTAAATTTATTGTTGCAATTGGAGTTTTAAACTCATGCGTCATATTATTAATAAAATCGGTTTTGATTTCAGAAATATGTTTTTGACGCAACAATTGATTTAATGCACTTGTATAAGCTACTATGATAATCAATGTAAATATTATCGATAATATAGTGATACTCAACAACTCCGAAAGTAAAAATTTCTTTTTATGAGGAAAGGTTATATACAATTCATATCTACTGCTTCCTTCATTATCTGTGAATATTGGCACATGATAACTTGCATCTTTATCATAATGAAATCCGTCAGATTTTATTTTTGTCGATAAACCACTATTAAGAACTCCAAACTCAAATTTGGTTTTTACACCATATTCTTCTAATTCCTTTTTTAGGAGGTTTTGTAATTTTATTTTAGAAATTCTTTCGTCAATTGGTAATGCATCAGCAAAATCCTTTATTGAAATTTCCATTTGAACTTTATTCAAAAGATCTAAACTACCTGACTTTTCGACTCTTAAATCAGGAATTAAACTTTGTCCTAAAGTTGAATTATCAATATTATTGTTATTGTTATAAACTTCAGTTACTCTTTTCGAACTAAAATTTTTAAATCTTTCGCTACTAAACTTTTTATTAAAAAGCGAACCACTTATATCGTAATCTTCAGATGTAAGTGTATTAGAATAAACGATCGTTTTATTAGTTTTSGTATTTCTCTGTACATATAGTACTTCAAGTAAATCTTCTTTTTTTGGAATTTTACCGGTACTGTCTTTTAAACGATTCCATTTATCATAAAAACTATACTCTTCTTGCTGTTCAAGTTTATCAGCAACATTCCCGATTACTTGGGTAACGTGGTATTTAAATTGCTCGTCATTATTTTTAAACGAAGAATTGAACCAATATACTTGAACCAGAATAATCCCTATTAAGGACAAACTCATCAGTAAAACAAGTATTCTAAAAAATAATTTATTCATCGAAACAAAATTAATATTTTAACAATATACTAAATAATACATTAACCAAATATTAACATTTAAGACTGATTTTGTTTTATATTTAAAATTTTAAGAATTTTAACAACTTCTTCTTTAGCAATTTTAAGATTACTGTTATTAATTACAAAATTACTTAAGGAAATTCGTTTTTCGTCATTCCACTGCATTTTCATTCTGCTTAAAACCTGTTCACGTGTGGTATTATCTCGCTTTAGAACTCTTTCTATTCTTATTTCCTCCGGGGCAGTAACAGTCACAATAACGTCGCAATCTTTATAACGACCACTTTCAAACAAAATTGCGGCTTCATAAACCACATATTGATATTTTTTTTGCTTCAGTAACCAAATTTCAAAATCTTTTTTTACGGCCGGATGTACAATAGCATTTAATTTTGCTAATTCAGCTGCATTATTAAAAACGATTTCAGCCAATTTTGCTCTGTTCAAAATATAATTTTCAAAAAGTTCTCCGCCAAAAGCTGTCTTTATTTCCTTGACAATACTTTCTGACTGCATTACTTTTTTGGCTTCATCATCAGCGATATAAACCGGTACTCCCATTTCCTTAAAAAAGTTAGCAATAGTTGTCTTTCCACTTCCTATTCCGCCCGTTAAGCCAATAACTTTTGTCATACTATATCTTAAAAAACATACGAGGAAACGCTTCTTGTGGTTTTTTCTTTAAAAGGATAATTTTTATGAATGATTCTAAAAATCCCGTTCCATAACCGTAAAATTGTTTCCAAACAGCAACAACAGAAAGATATCCAATTTTAATACTTTTATTCTGAATACTGGCTGTAAGAAAAACTATACCGAAATATACAAAATATAATTGTAATAAAATATCAAAATTGAAAATTAATAGTAAAAAAGCTAATAATAATCCCAAAATAAAAAACGTCGGAAAGAAAAAAGTTAATTTGTTATGCTCTGGATACCAACTATTTAGAATTGGTCTTGCTATTCCAAATTTATGTACCTGAATTGAAAACTTTTCCCAATCAATTCTTCGTTTATGATACACATAAGCTTCTGAAAACAATCTGGTTTCAAATCCTAAATTCCATAATCGAATAGATAAATCCGGATCTTCTCCCGGATGAATATTTCCGAATCCATTTGAAGCTTCGAATGCTTTTTTTGAAATTCCCATATTGAAACTTCTGGGCTGAAACTTATTAATTTTTTCTGAACCTCCACGAATTCCTCCGGTTGTCAAAAAGGATGTCATCGCAAAATTAATTGCTTTCTGAACATTCGAAAAACTGTCTAATGCTTTATCCGGTCCTCCAAAACAATCTACATATTCGTGCTCTAAAGCTTTTCTAACTTCAGTTAAATAGTTAGGCGGAATGATACAATCTGAATCAAATATTATAAAATAATCACCTCTCGCCTTTTGCATCCCGAAGTTTCTGGAATCTCCAGGTCCTGAATTCTCTTTAAAATAATACGAAATATTCAACTTTCCCTGATAATTCATTACCACGTCTTTACATGGAATTGACGATCCATCTTCGACCAGGACAATTTCAAAAGCTTCATTATAATCAGATTTCGAGAGACTTTCTAAAAGTTCATCTACTTCATCTGGGCGATTATACACTGGTATAATTAAAGAAAAAATCATAATGGGATGTGCGTATTAAAGTGGGAATATTATAAAATTCAAAATTTTAACAAAGATATGTTATATTAATAAAAAAACCATTCGCTGTGACGAATGGTTTTAATATATAATGGTATTTTTTTTCTATTTATTTGATGCTTTCGATATTTACAACTTCATTTGCTTCAGCTGCATAATCTACTCCTGCAAATTCAAATCCGAAAAGATTTAAGAAATCGTTTCTATATCCTGCTAAATCTCCAATAGCCGGCAATGTTTCAGTTGTTGCTTCTAACCAAAGTTTAGCTACTTTTTCCTGAACATCGTCACGCATTTCCCAGTCGTCAATTCTGATTCTTCCTTTTTCATCTGTTGGAACAGCTGATCCTGAATATAATCTGTCTTGAAACAAACGTTGGATTTGCTCGATACAACCCTCATGAATTCCTTCTTCTTTCATGATTTTATATAAAAGAGAAATATATAATGGAATAACCGGAATTGCAGAACTTGCTTGTGTAACCAAAGCTTTGTTTACTGATACATAAGCCTGACCTCCAATAGATTTTAAACTATCTGTGATAGAAAAAGCTGTAGCTTCTAAATCGTCTTTTGCACGACCAATTGTACCTTTACGGTAAACTGCTTCTGTCAATGATGGTCCGATATAAGAATAAGCAACTGTTGTAGCTCCGTCTGCTAATAAATTTTCTGCTTTTAAAGCGTCGATCCACATTGCCCAGTCTTCACCACCCATTACAGCAACAGTATTTGTAATATCTTCATCGTTTGCCGGAGCAATAGAAACGTCAGAAACTTTTCCTGTATGAAAATCTACTGTTTTATTTGTAAAAGTTTGTCCAATTGGTTTTAAAACTGAACGGTGCAAAACTCCTGTTACCGGATGTTGACGCACTGGCGAAGCTAAACTATAAATGATAAGGTCAACTTGTCCTAAATCAGCTTTAATTAAATCAAGAGTTTGTCTTTTTATTTCATTTGAAAAAGCATCTCCGTTGATACTTTTTGCATATAGACCTGCTTTATGAGCTTCAGTTTCAAAAGCCGCAGAATTATACCATCCCGGTGAAGCTGTTTTTCCTTCAACTGGCGGTTTTTCAAAGAATACTCCAATTGTTGCAGCATCAGATCCAAAAGCGCTTGTAATTCTTGAAGCTAAACCAAATCCTGTAGAAGCTCCGATAACTAATACTTTCTTTGCTCCGGCAATTGGACCTTTTGATTTTATATATTCTATTTGATTTTTAACATTTTGCTCGGCTCCTTTTGGGTGAGATGTCAAGCAAATAAATCCTCTCATTCTAGGTTCTATAATCATTTTTTTACTGTTTATTCGTAATTGGGCTATTCTCTTTCTTTTTAAAAAGCAATAACTTGTTACGTTTGTTTAATTAGCTTTAAGATGACAAATATAAATTATTTCTTTAGTTCAACAAGGCTTTAGCATGATTTAAAGCCGAATCTGAAACGACTGCTCCGGATAACATCTGAGCAATTTCGACAATTCTTTCTTCCTGAGACAAAAGCTTCAACTCTGATTGTGTATCATCATTAACCGTAGATTTCGAAACTTTGAAATGCGAATCTCCTTTTGCTGCTATTTGTGGTAAATGTGTAATCGCAAAGATTTGCATTTTTGCGCTCATCTCTTTCATTATCTCTCCCATTCTAATCGCAATTTCTCCGGAAACTCCTGTATCGATTTCATCAAAAATTAAGGTTGGTAATTTTGAATATTGCGCCAAAATTGCTTTGACTGCCAACATAATACGAGACATTTCTCCTCCAGACGCTACTTTTTTCAACAAACCAAAGTCTGTTCCTTTATTAGCAGAGAACAAAAATTGCAACTCATCTTTTCCGTTTTGGAAATAGGTTTCTGATGGCAATAATTCCATATTGAAACGAACATTTGGCATTCCTAAAGTTTCTAATATTGAAACTAATTGATTTGATAAAACCGGAATTGCGTTTAATCTGTTTTGATGAATTGCTGCTGAGAAAGCATCTAATTCTGTTGTTTTTTGTTCTATTGATTTGGCTAAAATCGCAATTTCTTCTTCGATATTATCTAATTCAAGAACTTTATTTTCTAAGTCTGCCTGAATTTGTAATAATTCGTCTACAGTATTAACCTGATGTTTTTTCTGTAAATTATAAATTAGCTGCAGCTTTTGACTCACTAATTCCAGTTGCACAGGATCATTTAATAATTTTTCTGAAGCATTTTGCAATTCTCTCGAAACATCATCAAATTCAATTGCTACACTTGTTATTCTTTCGAATAAGTTTTGGTATTCTGGTGAAAAAGCTGTTATTTTTTGCAATGAAGTTTTAATCTCATTTAGATTATGAAAAACACCAAACTGCTCTTCATTTGCAATTACAAGCGATTTATCAATTGATTCTTTGATAATCTCAACATTATTGAGTTTCTCATAATCAACTTCTAACTCTTCCTGCTCGCCTGATTTTAATTTTGCAACAACCAATTCATTCAATAAAAAAGTATTGTATTCTTGTTCTTTCCCTGAATCGCTTTGTTTTTTCAATAAAGCATTCAGTTTTGATTTATCCGTTTTATACTCTTTTAGCAATTTTTGGTACGATAATATTGTTTCACCATTATTTGCAATTGCATCAATAATTTTAAACTGAACGCTTTCATCTGATAATTCCTGTGTTTGCTGCTGCGAATGTATATCAATCAAAAACAAGCTTAAATCCTGAAGTTCCTGAAGGTTTACAGGACTATCATTTATAAAGGCACGAGATTTTCCGGAAGGCAAAATTTCACGTCTAATTATTGTTTCGTCTTCGTAATCAAGATCGTTGGTTTCGAAAAATTCTTTTAGATTGTATTTAGATATCTCAAATTGGGCTTCAATTACACATTTTTCTTCTTTATTTTTTAATGAAGTAAGATCGGCTCTTTTTCCTAAAACAAGTCCAATTGCACCTAATATAATTGATTTACCTGCACCTGTTTCACCTGTAATTATAGAAAAACCTTTAGAAAAATCTATCGTAAGTTTTTCAATTAGAGCATAATTTTTAATTGACAGCGAAGTAATCATAGGGAAATTTGTAAATATAAAAGTTAATGATAGGTGTGAAATTAAATAATTAAAATTTAATTTGCGACCATTTGGTAGAATTCAATGGCGAGACTTTAGTCAGAACATCTGTTAAATCTGTGACGGGAATACTTGGTCCTCCTGAAAATATAGAAACGATTTCATCTGATTTTGCATCAAAAAATACTCTCGTCAAAAATGCATTTGGTTTAACTGTGGCAAATCGGCCAATAATTAGAAGTGATTCTTTTATTTTTTCTTTTGATGCTTTCAAATCCTGACTCATTCCGTCCAATCCTGTATGATAAGCATACATTACCTGACGCAAATCACTATACATTGGCGAAATCATATCATTTATTAAATAATAACGATTCTGTACTCCATCAGCCTGACTCCATCCTTTAGAGCCACCTTGCTGCGCAACATTTGCAATATTCTGAGCGGTTTCAAGATATTGGTTTCCTGCTCCCATTTGAAACGTGTCAGCATCCATACCAAGAATTAAATAACTGTAAAAAGAAACTACAGAAACTAAATTTGAATCAAATGTGGTAGGATTGAACAACAATGGTTCATATTCTGTATATCTGAAATTAAAATCTTTATCGTTATAATTAAAAACGGGAGATGAATAAGTCGAATTAAAAATCAAACGAGATGATTGTACCTGAATTGTACCTGTAAATTGATCTGAACTATTAGAAGACAAGGTAATATACATCGAACAGTTGATACGTTCGTTTTGCTTTAAAACTGATCCTGTCCAATCTGTTTTATTCACAAACTCAGACAATGAAGTCTGAAGCGTTTTAAAAACCTGTTGATTGGGATTTGGTAATCTCTCTGTATTAATAGTTACAGTACAATTTAGCTGTTGCGCTTGTGTAGAACCAAAAATAAAAAAAATTAAAAGTGTAACTATTTTATTCATACGAAAGATAATTTGGGTTTTATTACAAAAGTAATACTATTCTTGCTTTTAATTCGTATTTTAACTTATGCTTTCACAAAATGCGAAATTACTTTGTTTAAAATATCAACAGCTACAAATTCTTTTGATTTCAATTCCATTGGTTCAATTTTAAAGTCTTTATCAATAAAAGTAACTTTATTGGTTTCTTTTTTAAAACCTGCTCCTTCATCTTGTAAGGAATTTAAAACAATCAAATCTAAGTTTTTTTTCTGAATTTTCAACTTAGCATTCTCAATTTCATTTTCAGTTTCTAAAGCAAATCCTATTAAGAATTGATTCTTTTTGATTGCGCCCAATGATGCTAAAATATCTTTTGTCTTTTCTAGTTCTATTGTAAAATCATCTGCAGCTTTTTTAATCTTTTGCAAAGCCACAACTTTAGGCTTGTAATCTGCTACGGCTGCTGCTGCAATCGCTACATCTACATCCTTATAATGTAAATGACAAGCATCGTACATCTCTTGCGCCGAAACTACATTGATAACTTCGACTGAACTATTTTTAGCTTTATAATGTGTTGGTCCAGCCACTAAGATCACCCGTGCACCTAAATTAGCAGCCTCATTTGCAATATCAAACCCCATTTTTCCTGAAGAATGATTTCCTATAAAACGTACAGGATCTATTGCTTCGTATGTTGGTCCTGCAGTAATTAGTATTTTTTTTCCTTTAAGAGGTAATTTACTCTCTAAATCAGCTTCTAGAAAAGCAATAATATTTTCAGGTTCCGCCATTCGGCCTTCACCTGATAAGCCACTTGCTAATTCGCCATTTTCTGCAGGAATCATTACATTTCCAAATTGCTTTAAAGCAGCAAAACTAGATAATGTTGATGGATGCTTATACATATCCAAATCCATTGCCGGAGCGAAATAAACTGGACATTTTGCTGATAAATAAGTTGCAATTAAAAGATTATCACAGTTTCCGGTTGCCATTTTCGACAACGTATTGGCTGTTGCCGGAGCAATTAACATTAAATCAGCCCAAAGTGCCAATTCAACGTGATTGTTCCAAACGGCATCTTCATCGTCCTGATTAAAGAAACTGGAATGTACAGGATTTTTTGATAACGTAGATAACGTAAGTGGAGTAACAAAATCCTTAGAAGCAGGTGTCATTATCACTTGGACATGTGCACCTGCTTTTATAAAAAGTCGTACTAATGAAGCTGTTTTATAGGCTGCAATTCCACCAGAAACTCCCAGTAAAATCTTTTTCCCTTTTAAAACTGACATTTATACTATATTATTTATTATTTGTTTGAACTTCTGTGGTAAGTTTTACCATCTAACCATTCCTGAACTGCTAAAGCGTGTGGTTTAGGCAATTTTTCGTAAAATTTAGAAACTTCAATTTGCTCTTTATTTTCAAAAACTTCTTCAAGACTGTCATTGTAAGTAGCAAACTCTTCTAATTTTTCAGTTAATTCTTTTTTAATTTCAGAATTAATTTGATTTGCTCTTTTAGCCATAATGGTAATTGCTTCATACACATTTCCTGTTGGCTCTTCAATAACTGTTTTATTGTAAGTTATTGTATTTACAGGAGCATTCGTCTTTTTTAAATCCATGACTTTATTTTATTTTAGTAAATTTTTGTAAATCAGTTTCAACCTTAGCATTCATTTCGTCTGCTTTCTCTTTGTATTTTGTAGCGCTGTTGAACTTAATTAAGTTACTATAAGCTGCTTTTGCAACATTTAAACGTTCTTCCATTTTTGCAGGAACACTGTTTACTGCCAATTTGTATGCCGAATCATATTTATAGAACAACGCATCTTCTTTGAATGGTGTTCCGGGAAAATCAGCGATAAAATTATCAAATGCAATTAATGCTGATTTATAATCTGAAATCGTATTATATCCTTTAGCATTTTCATATGCTTTTTTCTCTAGTTTACCATTCAGGATTTTCACTGCTTCATTTGCCTGAGCAATGTATTCAGAGTTTGGATAGTTATCAATAAAAGCTTGCAATTTCTCTAGAGCTTTAACTGTATCTGCTTGATCTAAACTGTAAACAGGAGCCAATTTTGAATAACTAAAAGCACCAAGAAAAGCTGCTTCCTGAACTTTCTCACTTCGCGGATATCCTGAAACAAAGCTTTCAAACTGGTAACCGGCTAAATAATATTGTTTTGTCTTATAATAAGACTGAGAAAACATATAAAATAATTTTTCTGCCTGAGGCTTACCTCTATATGTAGACGCTAATTGTTCAAAAAGACGAATCGCCTTATTATATTTTCCTGCATCATACATCTTTGTTGCTACATCAAATTTTGCCGCAACATCTTCATTTTTCAATGCTTTTTGGTAATCACTACAAGAACAAAAAAGGACAACAACAATTAATAGAGATACTATTTTTTTCATTTTCTTACTTTTATTATGATTTCTTAGACAATTATGCCAAAGCAAAATCACACCGAAGTTCCGGTGGCAAATTTAGTTATTAATTTAGCTACTACAAAATATTTTTTGGTATATTAAAATACCGGCAATCTTACTGTTCTTTAATGCTGTTTTTAACAAATTCATTCAATCTGTTTGCCAGAGATTCGTCAACGGCTACTAATGGTAAACGCACAACATTCTCAGCAATACTAAGGGCTTGAAAGACTTGTTTGATTCCGGCAGGATTTCCCTGCTCAAAAATCATATCAATACAATCTGATAAAAAGTATTGCGTCTTAAACGCTTCATTTACTTTTTTATTCAATCCTAAACGGATCATTTCTGAAAATTCTTTCGGAAAACCTTGCCCAATTACAGAAATTACCCCTGCTCCGCCTGCCAAAACAATTGGTAAAGCAATCATATCATCTCCAGAAATTACAAGAAAATCTTTTGGTGCATTTTTAATTAATTGCATGGCTTGCACCAAATCACCTGCTGCTTCTTTTATGGCTACAATATTAGCAAAATCATTTGCCAAACGTACTACTGTTGCCGGCAACATATTGCTTGATGTTCTTCCGGGAACATTATATAGAATCACCGGAATTGGCGATGCTTCTGCAATTGCTTTAAAATGCTGATAAATTCCTTCTTGTGTTGGCTTATTATAATAAGGTGAAACAGAAAGAATGGCTTCAAAAGCCGAAAAATCTCCTGTTTTTAATTCCTCAACAATTTGCATTGTATTATTTCCTCCAACTCCAAGAACTAAAGGCAATCTTCCTTTATTGACATCGATTACTGTTTTTATAACCAATTCTTTTTCGGCTTGTGTTAAGGTAGCATTTTCTGCTGTTGTTCCCATAACTACAAGATATTCAACTCCTCCATCGATCGAAAAATTAACGATGCGCTGTAAAGCTTCGATGTCTATTGAAAAGTCTTTTTTAAATGGGGTTACAAGCGCAACACCAGTTCCTATTAATGATTGCATATTCTAATTTATATTTTATTTTATACTCTTTAAATACTTAAACAATTCTGTGACAAAAAGTTTATAATCCTCTATAGCAGTATTCATCATCCAGCGGTTTAAGCTTTTATCAATTGACGAAAATCCTACTTTAAATTTAGCTTTTGATTTACTGGTTATCATCATCAAAATCACTTTCTCGATATCATAATAACTAATCAAAAGATCCAATTCTGTATCTGTAAATTCATTCAGAAAATCTTCTTTAATCGCTGCATTCCAATTGATCTGTTTTTTACCAAAAGTAGGCAATGAATACGTTTCTTTCTGCTTAAATTTATCTCTATACGCAACAACTTTTATGTTCTCAGGTGCTATCCCCTGTAGTGTTAATTCTTTTATTAACTCTTTTGAATGCTGAAAATTACTTTCATCTATCAATAAACCAATTGTTTGTATATTGCTTGTAAAGACTTCGTTTTTGACATTACGCAGGTTATTTTTTAATGATTTTTTTACAAAAAATTCCTTTATATAATTTAAAAACATACTACTTTTACAAGATTACAAAATTAATTATTTAAGTCGCATTTAAGATGGTAAAACTAAAAAAGTATAACGGATTTTTGAAACTTTTTGTTATATTCTTAACACTTTTTTTTATATTTTCCTGTAGTCAGAAAAATTATAATTTAACGAAGATAGAAGGAAAACAGCTTCCTATTACAGAAAAGGATGCAGAAACTCCAGAAATTGAAAAATTTATAAAGCCATATCGCGATCATATCAACAAAGACCTGGACAGCGTTCTTGCTTATTGTCCTGAAACTCTTGATAAAAGTACCGGAAAATGGCAAACTCCTATTGGAAGTTTATTGGCAGATGTTTGTGTAGAAAGAGGAAATCTGGTTTTTAAGGCTCGTGAGAAAAAAGAGATTGATTTATGTTTATTAAATCATGGTGGAATTCGTGCTATTTTACCTAAAGGTAATGTAACAACAAGAACTGCTTTTGAAATTATGCCTTTTGAAAACAATCTGGTTGTTGTGGCCTTAAAAGGAGAACAAATTCTGGAAATCGCGGCTTATATTATTAAGGAGAAAAAACCTCAGCCTTTATCCGGAATGACTTTTACTATAGCAAAAGACAATACGGCTAAAAACATTTTGGTTCAGGGAAAACCTCTTGATATTAATAAGGTCTATTATGTAGCTACAAATGATTATTTGGCAAATGGAGGTGACAGCATGGTTTTCTTTGCTAAAGGTGTTCAGAAATTTGACTTGAATTATAAACTTCGAGATGTATTGATTGATTATTTTAAAGAAGTTGACACAATTCCGGTACCTAAAAATATCCGAATTACTGAAGAATAAAAAAAGTTCGCCACGAATTTCACGAATTACACAAATTCTTTCTTGAAATTAAATCGTGGTAAAAAAATCGCTAACAAATTACATATCGCTTTCCGTAAAAAATATACAAAATGAAAAGAAGAGAATTTATCGAAAAAACAGCCGCAAGTACTGCCTTATTAAGTTTAGGTTTGTCATTAAGCAGTTTTGAAACTAACGATATAAAACACTTAACGATTCTTCATACTAATGATGTTCACAGCCACATTGATCCTTTTCCGGCTGATGATCCTCGTAACCCCAACAAAGGCGGTGTATCTCGACGTGCAACACTTATTGAAACGATTCGTCAGGAAAATCCAAATGTACTTTTATTGGATGCCGGAGATATTTTTCAGGGAACTCCATACTTTAATTATTATGGCGGTGAACTTGAATTTAAGTTGATGAGCATGATGAAATATGATGCCTCAACGATAGGAAATCATGATTTTGATAATGGTCTTGATGGTTTGTATGCTCAAATGCCACACGCCACTTTTGAATTTATCAACTCTAATTATGACTTTAAAAATACGGTCATGAACGGACTTGTAAAACCTTATAAGATCTTTAATAAAAACGGAATTAAGGTTGGCGTTTTTGGTGTAGGAATCGAACTTGCAGGTTTGGTTGATAAACAAATGTATAAAGAAACTGTTTATAATGATCCTGTAGAAGCTGCTCAGGATATGACAAAACTATTGAAAAAAGAGGAGAAATGTGATTTAGTTATTTGCCTTTCGCATTTAGGTTATAAATACAAAGACGACGAATCTAAAATTTCTGATTTAAAATTTGCCGCACAAACTCAGGATATTGACTTGATTATTGGTGGGCATACGCATACTTTCTTAGACAAACCAACTGTTGTAAAAAATAAAGCCGGACAAGAGGTTTTGGTTAATCAAGTGGGATGTTACGGAATTAACTTAGGAAGAATAGATTTTTATTTCGATAAAGATAAAGCGCACACCAATCAGGGAAGATCAATTATTGTATAATATTTTCTTCTGAATTTTAGCTTTTTCAAGGAAATATTCGACCATAAAAAAGTATCCTAAAATTTGGGTTATATCCCGAATTAAAACCAAAACTACGGAATAAGAAAAGTATTCATTGAAGATATAGAAGATGTCTGAAAATATATAACTAATGGCCATTAACGACATTAATAATGCGAGATGTGTGCCTTTAGTTATATAACTTATAAAGGAGAAACAGCTTAAAACACTGAGAACTATTCCGTAAAAAGTATAAATTATATTGAATTTTTTCATGCTGTCTAATTGCAGACTCAATACTGAAACAAGCAAATAAACAATAAAAATAACGACGATAGATATTGGCAAAATATCCTTTTTTGCCAATTTTATCCGTTCGTGTTCGCCCATAAAAAGTTTTACTATTAGTAGATAAACTGCTAAGAAACTTAATACTCCGCCAATTTCTGAGACCTCGATATCCATTAAATTAAATACCTGACCGACAAAGCAAAACAGAAAGATTAAACCTTCTGTTTTTCCTATTTTAAATTCGCTGCTAATTAAGAAATAAATAAAGATTGACGGAAGTACAATGGCTTTGGCATAAACCCCCAAGAATTCTTCTCCTGTCCAATCAAAAATGATTGTAAACAGTAATGCTAGAAAGAATAAAATCAACGATGGTTTATTCGCTTTCATTTAATTTGGTTATAAAGTCTTGCTCTGACAATATAGGTATATTCAATTTGCTGGCTTTTTCTAATTTTGCCGGTCCCATATTATCACCTGCGACTACAAAATCAGTTTTAGCAGAAATTGAACTTCCTACTTTCCCACCATTATCTTCGATGGTTTTCTTTAATTCATCTCTTGAGAATTGAGCAAAGACTCCAGAAACTACAAATGTCTTTCCGATGAATTTCTCGGTAGCATTTGGATTAATTTTTTCAACTATTTCAAATTGAACACCATGATTTTTCAGACGTTCAATTATTATTTTGTTTTCTTCATTTTCAAAAAACTCAATTACGCTTTTAGCAATTCGTTCACCAATTTCATCCACAAGGATCAAATCCATTAAAGAAGCTTTGCTTAATGCCTCTATATTTTTGTAATGTTTGGCTAATTTTTTAGCTACGGTTTCTCCAACAAAACGGATTCCGAGCGCGAACAAAACACTTTCGAAAGGAATTTCTTTTGATTTTTCAACGCCTTTTACCAGATTTTCAGCTGATTTTTGCGCCATTCTTTCTAAGTGCAAAATATCTTCAACTTTCAGTTCATACAAATCGGCATAATTGTGAACTAAACCATTTTTGAAAAGTAAAGCCACCGTTTCGCCACCAAGTCCTTCAATATCCATTGCTTTTCTTGAAATATAATGCTGAATTCTTCCGATAATCTGCGGAGGACAACCATAAAAATTAGGGCAATAATGGTTTGCTTCTCCTTCATTTCTTTCCAACTTTGTTTCGCACACCGGACAATGTGTGATATATTGTGTTACTTCTGAATTTTCCGGACGTTGTGATAAATCTACTGCAATAATCTTAGGAATAATTTCTCCTCCTTTTTCTACAAAAACGGTATCATTTATTCTTATATCTAATTTCTCAATTTGATCTGCATTGTGCAAAGAAGCTCTTTTTACAATAGTTCCTGCCAATTGTACCGGTTCTAAATTTGCTACTGGAGTTATTGCTCCGGTACGACCAACTTGATAAGATATTGATTTTAACTTTGTAGAAACTTGCTCTGATTTGAATTTATACGCAATTGCCCAACGTGGAGATTTTGCTGTATAACCTAATTCTTCCTGATGTTGAATACTATTTACTTTTACAACAACTCCATCTGTTTCATAAGGCAAATTATGACGGTGTACATCCCAATAATCAATGAAGTCGAAAACTTCTTGCATATTATTGACCAATTTTGCTTCGTTTGGCACTTTAAATCCCCATTTTCTGGCTGATTCTAATCCTTCAAATTGAGAAGAAAACGGCAAATTATTTCCGGTTACAAAATACAGCAAACATTCTAATGGTCGTTTTGCAACCTCAGCACTATCTTGTAATTTTAGACTTCCTGATGCGGTATTTCTAGGATTTGAATAAGGCGTTTCTCCTATTTCAATTAAATCCTGGTTCATTTTTTCGAAACCTGCAAAGGGCAGAATAATTTCTCCACGGATATCAAATTTCTCCGGATAATTTCCTTTTAATTGCAAAGGAATTGATTTTATGGTTTTGATATTATTAGTTACTTCATCTCCCTGAAAACCATCTCCGCGTGTTAGGGCTTGCGTTAGTTTTCCGTTTTCGTAGGTAATGCTTATTGAGGCTCCATCGTATTTTAACTCACATGTATATTGCAAATTGACGTTTCCTAATACTTTTTGAATTCGGATTTCCCAGTCTAATAAATCTTCTTTAGAATAAGAATTGTCCAGCGAATACATTCTTGATTGATGTGCGATGGTTTTAAAATTCTTGGTAACTGTCCCTCCTACTCGTTGTGTTGGCGAATGCTCATCAAAAAATTCAGGATTTTTATCTTCTAAATCTTGTAGCTCTTTTAATTTTATATCAAAATCATAATCAGAAATTGTGGCATTATCTAGTACGTAATAGTTGTAATTGTGTTGGTTAAGTTCGTTGCGTAATGCCTGGATTGTTTCTTGAATATTCATATGATAATAAAATGATACTGGTTCTAATTTTGGAATAATTGAATATCAAAATTAGGATTTTTTTGTTCAAAAACAGTAAAAACCAAAAGTTTTATAAAATCAAAAATCAAGCTGCAAAATAATGCAGCCTGATTTTCTTCTTGTCCATCATTCTTAAAAAAGAATTAAGAAAAACCAACTTCCAAATGGTTTCTTCGTTTTATACTTTACCACTGATAATCAAATTATTAGAGTGTAAATATAAAACTATTTCTGGATAATAATGAAGTCTGAGCGTCTGTTAACTAAATGTTCGGCTTCGGTACATTTTACACCGTTTTTACATTTATTAATTATTCGGCTTTCTCCGTAACCAATCGCGCTTTCTATTCTTGAAGGATCTATATCCTGCGAAACGATATAATCACGTGTTGACTTGGCTCTGTTATCAGAAAGTTTCATGTTGTAAGCGTCTTTCCCGCGAGAATCTGTATGTGATTCTATTTTGATTCTGATATTTGGAAATTTTCTCATAATAAAAACTACTTTAGACAATTCTTCAATTGCCAACGGCGTTATATCAAACTTATCATAATCAAAGTAAATTGGGTTAACGTCCACTTTTTCAACTCCTTTTTTCTTAACTACCAGATCATCGTAATTACTAAGCTCGAAGTTAACATCTTTAATTTCGCCTTCGTTTTCCATAGTAGTTTCGACGGTTTTTTCGTCGCTGCTGTAATTTGGCTTAGCCGCAATCATCTTAACTACTTTTCCGCAGGGAACGACGATTGCATATTTACCGTCAAAATTTGTTTTTGTTTCTCCCAGAATCTCGCTATACGAATTGTATGCCATAACAGAAACATCTGTAAGCGGTAATTTTGTTTTTCTGTCTGTCGCGATTCCCGAAATGCTTTGATTACAAACAGGTTTTCCTTTTATAAAAGAGTAAATATCATCATCTCCCTTACCTTCGGCTCTGTTTGAAGAAACATAACCATAACTGTCTGCTTTATCAATTATAAAAGCAAAATCGTCTTTGTTGCTATTTATTGGAGCTCCCAAATTTTTTGGGGTTGTAAAAGTTCCATCTGCTAAAAAGTTGCTTTCATAGACATCTAAATCTCCCCAGCCATAATGTCCGTCTGAAGAAAAATAGAGTACTCCGTTTCGATAAAAAGGAAAAACGTCATTTCCGATGGTATTAATCTTTGGTCCCAGATTTATTGGAGAACCCATCGTGCCATCATTGGCAATTTTCACATAATACAGATCGCTTTCACCAAAACCTCCGGGCATGTCTGACGCAAAGAAAAGATATTGTCCATCGTCACTCAAAGAAGGATGACCTACGGAATAATCATTACTATCAAAAAATACCTTTTGCGGATTTTCTAGTTTCCCATCGGTCACATCTCCTTTAATGATTTGAAAATTATTGACTTTTTCCTGATCAATAACCAATTTATTCTTCTTTACAATATTGGTCGAATAATACATTGTTTTTCCGCTTGCATCAAAACTCGCCGTTGCTTCGTGATACTTGGTCATTACATTTGGAAGAAATACGGTTTCATTAAACAAGCTTCCATCTGCAGGATTTCTTTCGGCAACATACAAACTTAGAAAAGGCTGATTGTTCCAGGTGTATAGCTTTTCGCTGAATTTCGTCGTATCTCTGGCAGATGCAAAGACTATTTTGTCCTGAAAAAAAGCGGTTCCAAAATCAGATTTACTGGTATTAATATCTAAATTTTTTATGGCGTAAAGAGATTTTGCTTTGGCGAGACTATCCATTTGTGCTTTTTGAGCAACATAGTGATTGATCTCATTTTTATCTCCTTTTTTGTTTAGATACTCTTTTGTTATTTTATCGGCATCATCGTAGTCCATAACTGCTTTCATGGTCTGGATGTAACGCAAATAGTAAATGTCTGTTAAATTGTTGCCTTGTACTTCATATAGTTTTTGATACCACTTTAATGCATTTCTGGCATCGGAAATAAAATAATACGAATCGGCGGCATTCTTTAACGTTTGAGCGGTTGGATTTTTTATGTTTTGTAAAATTTCCTCGTATGCTTTTGAAGCATCTGCATAGGAATAATCTCTAAACAAGGCATCCGCTTTTTTTAAATTCGTCTGAGCAAAACCTAATGTAAAACTCAATACTAAACTTAGGATATATAATTTTTTCATAGGTTGTTTTTTTAGAAGAATCGAGGAGATTTAATTTTGCTTTCACCCTTATTGAACTGATATTTCAAGATGAACTCATGTGTTCCATCATTGTATTTGTTCAATTGACTTACAGTATAATCAAAAGCATATCCTAGATAAAAACTTTTGGATATTTGAAAACCTGCCAGGATACTTACAGAATCATCTGTTCTGTAAGAAGCTCCAATTACAAATTTTTCTGCAATCATAAAATTCGCCGATACATCAGCAGTAAGTGGCGCTCCACTCACTGCTTTTACTAAAAATGCCGGTTTAAATTTCAAATTCGGATTCAAATCAAAAACATAACCTCCCATTAAATAATAATGTAACCGATCGTAATCTACAGATTCCTGAACGTCATTGTAGTAGTTACTTTGAATAAAGCTGGGAATTGAAAATCCTAAATACCATTTATCGGTATAGTAATAAATTCCTGCTCCAATGGCTAGTTTTGCCTGATTATTAATATTCTGATTTAGCAAAACATCATTATTATCATAATATCTCCCTTTTGACCAATCTATATCTAACATTCTCATACCTGCTTTTAACCCGAATGCTAATCTTTTTTCGTAACCAAGTGGTATTGAATAAGAGAAGTTTCCGTCCAGATACAATTCGTTTGATGGACCAATTTTATCGTTAACAACGCTTAGTCCTAAACCAATTTTCTCATTGCGAAGCGGTGCCTGAATAGAAAATGATTGTGTTTCTGGTGCTCCAGAAATTCCAACCCATTGTGAACGATGCAAAAGTGTTGCTTCTAAACTACCGGTAGACCCAGCATACGCTGGATTTACCGCCATAGTGTTATACATATACTGTGTATATTCCGGATCCTGTTGTGCACTGGCACAAACTGTAATAAAAGAACATATTAAAATAACATATGTTTCTAATGATTTTATATATAGTTTCATAACGATACTTATTTAGTTTAATTAATTAGATGATTAACAGCATGCTTATCTCATTATAGATAACCATCCTTTTTTAACCGTTCCATCTCCAATGGTTATCACATAAAAATAAGTACCTGTTGGCAACATATCTCCTCTATTAACAACTCCTGATACATTGGCAGTTCCGTCCCAATCATTTTCATAATGCTGTCTACTAAATACTAATGAACCGTATCTGTTAAATACTTTCAACTCGTTATTTGGATATGTTTCGATACAATCAATTCTAAAGAGGTCATTTGTTCCATCATTATTTGGCGTGAACTCGTTATAAACTGTCAAACAAATTGGCACTACCGTAGCGGAAGCCGAATTATTTGATGCATCAACATCCAATGGAGTTGAAATTTCGATACTGGCAACATTTGTATAATTACCGCTTGATAATACTTCGGCAGTAACTGTTAGTACAACACTTTGTCCGGAGTTCAACGTTGGAATTGTCCAAAGTTGCGTTTTCGGATCATATGTGCCTACTGTCGCACTAGAACTTACTAAATTATATCCGCTTGGTAATAAATCACTAACTATAGTATTGATAAAACTACCTTCTCCAACATTGTTTACCGTGATGGTAAATGTTACCTCATCACCAAAATTTGGTGTTGGATTGCTAACTGTGTTGGTAATAGTTAAATCTGAACATGTGGCAACTGTAACGTTTAATGATTTTGTTGTTGTATCACCGCAGTTATTTGTATAAGTTACCTCCACTTTACCCGGTCCAATATCTGACCATGAAACTGTTACAGATCCATCTGCGGTTCCTCCGCCTGAAACTATTGTTCCGTTAGTAATTGACCATACATAATTTGATTTTCCATTTGCTATAGAATAAGTAACTCCTTTGAAAACACATGGTGTATCATCAGTTGTTGTTAATTGTACTAAAGCATCGTTTTCAAAATTAACTGTTACACCTAATCTCGTAGCGCTCTCACAACCATTTGTTGTATTATTTAAAGCACTTGCATAGTATGTCGCTGCAATTAATGGTGTGTTTACTGGTAATGGTGTTCCGCCTGTTGCAGATGTGTACCAAACAACATCAGGTTCATTTACCAGTATATTTGCTAATGTTGGCAATGCTGATAAACAGAATGTTTGTGTTGTTCTTGGTGTAGTAACAATACCTGGTGTATTTACTTTTACGACAACTGCTAATCTAATTGGATTTTCACAACCCAAAGTGCTTGAAACAACTCCGTAGTATGTTCCCGAAGCTAAAGCTGTTGTTGCAGGAATTGCTGTTCCGCCAGTTGCGGTACTATACCAAATTACGTTTGCTTCATTTACCTGAATGTTAGAAACTTTTGGTGCATTTGTTGAACAAAAGTCTTGTGAAGCATCCGTCGTTGTTGGCGTCGGACTAGGACTTGAAACTGTAACAGTAACTTTCAAACGTGTTGAACTTTGACATCCTGTTACCGGATCTGTTATGTTTCCGTAATAAACACCTGAAGTTAATGCTGTTGTTGATGCAAGAGCAGTTCCTCCTGTTAAAACACTATACCAGCTTACATTACTTTCGTTTACCTGAATGCTCGCAATTGTTGGTGCACTTACTGAACAGAAATCTTGTGTTGTATCTGTTGTTGTTGGATTAACTGTGTTTCCAATAGTGATTGTAACTTTCAATCTTGTTTTACTTTCACAACCCGTTGCTGGATCTTTTATGGCTCCAAAGTAATCCCCACTTACTAATGCTGTTGTTGGAGCAATTGCTGTACCGCCTGTTGCTGTGGCATACCAAACTACATTAGTTTCATTTACCTTAATATTAGAAACCTTAGGTAAATCACCTGAACAGAAAACCTGAGTTGTTGCTGTTGTTGTAGGTGTTCCCGGATCTTTTATACTAATTGTTACCAGTAAACGAACTGAGCTTTCACAGCCTGTAGTTGCATCTTTCAATGTGGCGTAATAATTACCATTTGCCAATGCTGTTGTTGGAGCAATTGCTGTTCCGCCTGTTGCTGCATTGTACCAAATGACATTACTTTGGTTTACCTGAATATTTGCTACTGTTGGCGCATTTACTAAACAGAAATCTTGTGTAGTATCTGTTGTTGTTGGTGTAGCAGGATTTGTCACACTTACTGCAACTTTCAATCTTATTGCACTTTGACAGGTAGTTGATGGATTTAAAATCGATGCGAAATAATCTCCTGTTACTAAAGCCGTTGTTGGTGCAATTGCTGTTCCTCCTGTTGCTGTTGCATACCAAACTATACTTCCTGTTGTTGGTGCATTAACTTGGATATTGGCTACAGTTGGAGCGTTTACTAAACAGAAATCTTGTGTAGCATCTGTTGTAATTGGCGTTCCAGGATCAGTCACATTAATGGTAATCGCCAATCTAACTTTACTCTCACAAGTAGTTGCTGGATTTTTGATTGCTGCATAATAAGTACCTGATGTTAATGCTGTTGTTTTTGGAATTAAATTCCCTCCGGTTAAAGCATCGTACCAAACAATGTTTGCTGCAACTGCTGGACTTACGTCGATTGTTGCAAATGTTGGTACATTAATCAAACAGAAAGCCTGAGCTGTTTTGGTAATTACCGGTGTTCCAGGATCTGTTACGCTGATATTGATCGCCAATCTAACTTTGCTTTCACAAGTTGTTGTCGGATCTTTAATCGCTGCGTAATAAGTGCCTGTTGTTAATGCTGTTGTGGATGGAATTAAATTTCCTCCGGTTAAAGCATCATACCAAACAATGTTTGTTGCCGGACTTACGTCGATTGTTGCAAATGTTGGCGCATCAACCAAACAGAAAGCCTGTGTTGTTTTGGTAATTATTGGTGTTCCAGGATCCGTTACGCTGATATTAATCGCTAATCTAACTTTACTCTCACAAGTAGTTGTTGGATCTTTAATCGCGGCATAATAAGTGCCTGTTGTTAATGCTGTTGTTTTTGGAATTAAATTTCCTCCGGTTAAAGCATCGTACCAAACAATGTTTGCAGCAACTGCCGGACTTACGTCGATTGTTGCAAATGTTGGCGCATTAATCAAACAGAAAGCCTGAGTTGTTTTAGTTATTACCGGTGTTCCAGGATCTGTTACGCTGATATTGATCGCCAATCTAACTTTGCTTTCGCAAGTTGTTGCTGGATCTTTTATCGCGGCATAATAAGTGCCTGTTGTTAACGCTGTTGTTTTTGGAATTAAATTTCCTCCGGTTAAAGCATCATACCAAACAATATTTGCGGCAACTGCTGGACTTACGTCGATTGTTGCAAATGTCGGTGCATCAATCAGACAGAAAGCCTGAGTTGTTTTAGTTATTACCGGTGTTCCAGGATCAGTCACACTGATATTGATTGCCAATCTAACTTTACTCTCGCAAGTTGTTGTTGGATCTTTAATCGCTGCATAATAAGTGCCTGTTGTTAATGCTGTTGTTTTCGGAATTAAGTTTCCTCCGGTTAAAGCATCGTACCAAACAATATTTGCGGCAACGGCTGGAGCTACATCTATTGTTGCAAATGTTGGTGCATCAACCAAACAGAAAGCCTGAGTTGTTTTAGTTATTACCGGTGTTCCAGGATCTGTTACACTGATATTAATCGCTAATCTAACTTTACTCTCACAAGTAGTTGTTGGATCTTTAATCGCGGCGTAATAAGTGCCGGTTGTTAACGCTGTTGTGGATGGAATTAAGTTTCCTCCGGTTAAAGCATCATACCAAACAATATTTGCGGCAACTGCTGGAGCTACATCTATTGTTGCAAATGTTGGACTATTAATCAAACAGAAAGCCTGAGCTGTTTTGGTAATTACTGGTGTTCCAGGATCAGTCACATTAATGGTAATCGCCAATCTAACTTTACTCTCACAAGTAGTTGCTGGGTTTTTGATTGCTGCATAATAAGTGCCTGTTGTCAATGCTGTTGTTTTTGGAATTAAGTTTCCTCCGGTTAAAGCATCGTACCAAACAATATTTGCGGCAACTGCTGGACTTACGTCGATTGTTGCAAATGTTGGCGCATTAATCAAACAGAAAGCCTGTGTTGTTTTAGTTATTACCGGTGTTCCAGGATCTGTTACGCTGATGTTGATCGCCAATCTAACTTTGCTTTCGCAAGTTGTTGTCGGATCTTTAATCGCTGCGTAATAAGTGCCTGTTGTTAATGCTGTTGTTTTTGGAATTAAATTCCCTCCGGTTAAAGCATCGTACCAAACAATGTTTGTTGCCGGACTTACGTCGATTGTTGCAAATGTTGGTGCATCAACCAAACAGAAAGCCTGAGTTGTTTTAGTTATTACCGGTGTTCCAGGATCCGTTACACTGATATTGATTGCCAATCTAACTTTGCTTTCGCAAGTTGTTGTTGGATCTTTAATCGCTGCATAATAAGTTCCTGTTGTTAACGCTGTTGTTTTTGGAATTAAATTCCCTCCAATTAAAGCATCGTACCAAACAATGTTTGTTGCCGGACTTACGTCGATTGTTGCAAATGTTGGTGCATCAACCAAACAGAAAGCCTGAGTTGTTTTGGTTATTACCGGTGTTCCAGGATCAGTCACATTAATGGTAATCGCCAATCTAACTTTGCTTTCGCAAGTTGTTGTTGGATCTTTAATCGCTGCATAATAAGTTCCTGTTGTTAACGCTGTTGTTTTTGGAATTAAATTCCCTCCAATTAAAGCATCGTACCAAACAATGTTTGCAGCAACTGCTGGACTTACGTCGATTGTTGCAAATGTTGGCGCATTAATCAAACAGAAAGTCTGAGTTGTTTTGGTAATTACTGGTGTTCCAGGATCTGTTACGCTGATATTGATCGCCAATCTAACTTTGCTTTCACAAGTTGTTGTCGGATCTTTAATCGCGGCATAATAAGTGCCTGTTGTTAATGCTGTTGTTTTTGGAATTAAGTTTCCTCCGGTTAAAGCATCGTACCAAACAATGTTTGCGGCAACTGCCGGACTTACGTCGATTGTTGCAAATGTTGGAGCATTAATCAAACAGAAAGTCTGAGCTGTTTTGGTAATTACCGGTGTTCCAGGATCGGTTACGCTGATATTGATTGCCAATCTAACTTTGCTTTCGCAAGTTGTTGTTGGATCTTTAATCGCTACGTAATAAGTTCCTGTTGTTAATGCTGTTGTTTTTGGAATTAAGTTTCCTCCGGTTAAAGCATCGTACCAAACAATATTTGCGGCAACTGCTGGACTTACGTCGATTGTTGCAAATGTTGGTGCATTAATCAAACAGAAAGCCTGAGTTGTTTTGGTTATTACCGGTGTTCCAGGATCAGTCACATTAATGGTAATCGCCAATCTAACTTTACTTTCGCAGGTTGTTGTCGGATCTTTAATCGCGGCATAATAAGTGCCTGTTGTTAATGCTGTTGTTTTTGGAATTAAATTTCCTCCGGTTAAAGCATCGTACCAAACAATATTTGCTGCAACTGCTGGACTTACGTCGATTGTTGCAAATGTTGGAGCATTAATCAAACAGAAAGCCTGAGTTGTTTTGGTTATTACCGGTGTTCCAGGATCTGTTACGCTGATATTGATCGCCAATCTAACTTTGCTTTCGCAAGTTGTTGTTGGATCTTTAATCGCTGCATAATAAGTGCCTGTTGTCAATGCTGTTGTTTTTGGAATTAAGTTTCCTCCGGTTAAAGCATCGTACCAAACAATGTTTGCGGCAACGGCTGGAGCTACGTCGATTGATGCAAATGTTGGCGCATTAATCAAACAGAAAGCCTGAGTTGTTTTAGTTATTACCGGTGTTCCAGGATCCGTTACGCTGATATTGATTGCCAATCTAACTTTGCTTTCGCAAGTTGTTGCTGGATCTTTAATCGCTGCATAATAAGTTCCTGTTGTTAACGCTGTTGTTTTCGGAATTAAGTTTCCTCCGGTTAAAGCATCATACCAAACAATATTTGCGGCAACGGCTGGACTTACGTCGATTGTTGCAAATGTTGGTGCATCAATCAGACAGAAAGCCTGAGTTGTTTTAGTGATTACCGGTGTTCCAGGATCAGTCACATTAATGGTAATCGCCAATCTAACTTTACTCTCACAAGTTGTTGTCGGATCTTTAATCGCGGCATAATAAGTGCCTGTTGTTAATGCTGTTGTTTTTGGAATTAAGTTTCCTCCGGTTAAAGCATCGTACCAAACAATGTTTGCTGCAACT